>JACTUA010000009.1 GCA_015660865.1 Methanomicrobiales archaeon
GCAAGGGAGAAGAGCTTGGTCCAGGGGCTCACCCCCGAGAAGAACGAGTCCTGCTTCTCTGCATAGTAGGTGATGAGGTCGGGGTCAGGGATATGCGATGATACCGGTAAGGCGCTCATACCTTCTCCTTTTGCGAAGCCGTCCCCCGGGATTCACCCGCCGCGGCCTCCAGGCCGCAGGTTGCGTGGGTGATCTCACCGCAGATGCCCTGGCTGGGGTGCCCCATGGCGCGGCATATCCTGTCGACGGCTTTCCGGGACACGAGGCTCTCGAACCGCGAGACCTCGCAGCACGCCTCATCGCCAGAGAGGCCGAACCGGGTGAGGACGAGGGCGAGGATCCTGTGCCTTTTCACCAGGAACTCGGCATATCTCCTCCCTTTCTCGGAGAAGGTCACCCCGTGGTAAGGCTCGTGGACGAGGAGGCCGCTCCCCGCGAGTTCGTCGATGGTCTTTGTGACCGTCGAGGGGTCGACCCCGAACCGGGATGCGATCCGGTTCGTCTTCACCTTCCCTCCCGTCTCGTAGATGTACTTGAGGTACTCCACCTTCCTCGGTGAGAGCTCGAGGCCTTCCTGCCTTTCCATGGCAGATCATAGAAGGGCCCGGGAGAAAAATGTTGGTATGGCACCAAATCTTATTTTGGGCCTGGAAGTGATGCCCTGCCGGGGACCCTGATTCCTGAGAGGTATCCCTGCCGGCAGGACGGATATGTTTAAGTAAAATTTTACCCAATGTTAGAGGGTTGCTGCTATAGTGTAGACCGGCCAATCATGCGGGCCTCTCACGTCCGCGACTGGGGTTCAAATCCCCATAGCAGCATAAGAACGAAAGTTTACATGCTTCTTTTTTCATTTTATCATTTTAATCAAGAATCACGAAAATACCCCTCTGATGCGATCCAATTATAAAGTATCCTATGCCTTGCCGAAAACCATCCCATGGGATTATAGTTTTCTGCGATTTTGCCACCCCCTCATATTCTGCATCCAAGCGATGTCACTTTTCCAAAATAATGGGCGGGAGGGAATAAAAATTCAATCTCATGTATCCCTAAAAAAGGGTGAGCACGGAATTTTTTGCATTCCGGTGTACGACTTAAGTCAGCTATGTTTATGCTGGTGTGCAGCCCCCGCATTGTCCCCAATTTTGGCAATCAAGACATGTGGTGCTGCCTGGAGTGGGTGGACACGCCCAAATTTCCGTTGTTGTTCCCACCATATGTGGGCAGCAATACCAGCCTGTCGGTATGCAATAACTGCCACACGTACTGCATCCACCCGTGCCACCCGGAGTTGTCCCACCAGGAACAGGAGTAGTACTTTGCCCGTACCCGGCGGGGGGTACGTGTGAACAATACCCGTTATCACACATGTATGCCGTGGGACAGACATATCCGCAATTCCCGCAATTATTCGTATCTGACATAAGATTTCTGCACATCCCGTTGCAGTTGTACTTCCCCTGAGGGCAGCATGCGCCATTCGTACAGGATTGCCCGGCAGTACATTTGTTCCCGCAGGAGCCGCAGTTATTATCGTCGCTCCGCATGTTCGTACAAATCCCGCTGCACCGTGTTTGATATGGAGGGCAGCACCCGCCATTGGAGCAGGATTGCGTGGCTGGACAGGTATGTCCACAATATCCACAGTTGTTATTATCATTCATCAGATCCAAGCATACGCCGGAACACGGCCATAATCCGACTGGGCAGACACACGCACCGTTGCTGCAGGACTTGCCCGGGGGACACCGGTATCCACAATATCCACAGTTATTATTATCCTTCGAAGTATCAGTGCATACCCCATTGCAGCTTACTAAATATGGTATGCTGCAACTACACATACCATAGTCGCAAAATTGCCCGGCAGGACAGGTATTCCCACAATATGCACAGTTGTTAGTATCCGTCCTTGTATCCGTGCATACCCCGTTGCAGTTACTAAACCCCTGGCTGCAGCTGCATTTACCAAGGTAACAGATCTGTCCATCAGGACAGGTATTTCCACATGTCCCGCAGTTGTTTTTATCCGTGTACGGATTTGTACATGCCCCGTTGCAGTTTGTTTCCGTGCCCCCGCCAAGGCAGCACAGACCATTGGCGCAGTATTGCCAATAAGTACATTTATTTCCACATGATCCGCAGTTATTCGGATCGTTTGTCGGGTCTATGCATTTGCCGAGAGCATATTTGGGAGGGTTAGTACCGACAATCCACCCCCCGCCACAATTCATTTTACCCTGGAACCAGCAAATCGCCTTCCCTAATCCACCTGGATTAACGGTTAACACCGAGACAGACGTGGACGTAGACGTAAAGTTAATGGCAGAAACTGGTGGGACGCATACCAGAATAATCGCAAGGAGACTGACCGCAAGCAATGCTGATGGACCGAACCGCATAAAATCACACAGCAACACGTAATGGATATACATATTTAGATTTTTGGTTATGAGGTTCTGTTGCCTTCAAGGGACTTTGAAGAGAGAGGCCCTCGATTGATCAAGATAAAGTCCCAACAACCCAACGGAACCAGTTTCCGGAATCCTTAAGACCTGCTCCGTTCATAACACCTGCTTCCCGGTAACCACCGATACCGATGTGTTGAGATAGCTCCTCCGCGCCTTCACTGTTCTCAGGGAGGAATAAGAGCTCGCATAGGATCTGGTGAGAAAGGAGGAATCGATCGCAGGAAGGGAGATCACCCCCTGGTAAAAGAGGTGGATGAGGCCGAACCGAGCGGCCCGCCGATATCTAATTAAATCTGATGATCCCCATCAACACCATCACAATGATGGCGATAACGACCGCACCCAACAGACCGAAGAGATACCAACCGACCAGGAATGCTATGACCGAGACGAGGCCCAGCGCACCCCAATTTACTGATAATGCCATTTTTCATCACCTTCTTTTCAATATTCCTTACCTTCGCTCTCCTCTTTTCACCTGGCATCGAGGCCTCGCGTCATCCAGGGGAGGCCGGCCACGGGAACATGAACACCTGATATCATCAACTATAAAAAATCGACTACCCAGGACAGGGATCTTTATACAGCGATGGCTCGGTTTAGTCGGATCACCATCCAGGAGATCCCATCGAGGGAAGTTGCGGTCATCAGGTTCCGGGGTCGTGCTTCTCAGGAGGATGTTGGGGAGACGGAATCACGGCTCCTTGGGGCCCTTCGGGAGAAGGGGATCACAACCGTTGGCGAACCCTTCCTGATGCGTTACAATGCACCCTTCACCCGGGATTCCTGCGCAGGAACGAGGTGGGGGTTGAGATCCGGCGAAAGAATGGGTAATCATGCCGGTTTCACTCGTCCGTCACAAATAACAACCGATATCCAACCAAGTCCTCAAATTCCCAGCCTCACCCGGATCGCCTTCCACATCGCCCCCTCGATTTCTCTCACCTTCCCGACCTCTCTCCCGTGGCTGTAGTGATAGAGGAACAGGTGAAAGAAATCTGCAGTGAGGTCATGGACGCCAGCTGCGTAGCGCACCTCAACTGTGTCCTCCCCCAGGACCCCTTTCACGGAGATGAAATACTGCTTCTCGAAGGAGAGGAACGGCTTCCCATGGAGGTTTATGATCTTCACTTCGCCGAAGTTGCGCAGGTAATCGGCGAAGTCCGGTGTAACGGGTTCGTCGAGGACGAACTCTTTCATCAGGGTCCCGTCCACGCAGAGCTTCCTCTGGAGGGATCTCTCAACCCGCACCCCTCGCCACCTCCGAGAGGGCCTCAGCGACTTGTTCGCATTCTTCAAATGTATTCATGCAGGAGAGGGAGAGCCTGACGGATCCCTTGCCGCCATTGATCCTCTGGTGTACGAGAGGGGCGCAGTGGAGACCTGTTCTGCAGATGATCCCGTATATCCTCGCGAGGATGAACCCGACCTGGTCCGGCTCCATCCCGGCAATATTGAAGGAGATGATGGGAAGATCCGGACTCTCGTTGTCGATGGCAATGGAATCTATTGTTTTAAGCTTTGATATTAGGAGCTGTGCCATCTCCATCGTCCCCCGCTCTACGTTTCGAATGCCCCGCTCCTCCAGGAACCGTATCCCGGCGTAGAGTGAGGCGATGCCCGGGTAATTATGAGTGCCAGCCTCGAACCTAGAGGGCATCTCCTCCACCTGGTAGGGATATCCCGAATTCGCGCCGGAGCCTCCCTGACGCACGGGATCCACCTGTGACGGCTCCCGGATGAAGAATCCCCCGATACCGGGAATACCGAAGAGGGCCTTGTGGCCGGTGAATGCGAAGACGTTGAGGGGCACCGGGTTGAGATCGATCGGCATTTGGCCCGCCGTCTGGGCTCCGTCCACGATGAAGAAGACCCCATTTGCCCTGAGGTTTTCCCCGATACGGGAGATGTCCTGCACAGTCCCCAGGACGTTCGACCCATGAGTCATCACCGCCAGCATGGTATCTTCCCTGATCGCGTCCTTCACGGTATCAGGGCTGATGTAACCCCTCTCGTTAAAGGGGATAATGGAGAGGGAGATCCTCCCCTCCCGCTCCAGGGTACGGAGGGGGCGGAGAACTGCGTTATGCTCGAGCCAGGTGGTGATGACATGGCATGGTATGCCGATGTGGTGGAGAAAGCCATGGATGGCCATGTTCAGGGAGTCGGTTGCGTTCTGGGTGAAGACGAAGTGGTCCGCCGGACCGGCGTTAAAGAAATCTGCCAGGAGCTCCCTTGTCTCCCCGGGATAATTCCTCTGCCCACTGAGGGTGCTCCTCCCTTCCTCAATAAAGGGTAGGGAGAGGGCGCGGTTGACCTCTTCCATGACCCCCGAAGGCTTCGGCCACGTTGTGGCCGCGTTATTCATGTAGACGATCTTTTTAGGTTCTCTGGGCATCCAAGCTCCTGTAGTGAAAGCTCTTGCCGAAGATGAGAAGAGGGTTTCGATGGGCTGGATCTCAAGCCCGCCCCTTTAACCTGGCTAGGCATCCCACTTTCACGCTCTCCCAACCCTGACATGCCCTGGACTTCCTCCCCCTCCTCATGGAAACCGATCCATTGGTCCACTGCCCTGCCTGCGGGTCGGCCCTCACCTTGACCCGGGAGGATCCGGAGATTTGGGAATGCCAGTATTGTTATGCTGTCTTTCCGGTTGAATCTCTCTCTTCCTAGTGCGGGGCTTCGTATTCAAGATAAGAGGCACCGGAAAGCGAAGGGAAAAAGAGTTGATTTAAGTTTTTATCCACTTCACCGCGAGATCAACATCCTCTTCCTTGATGGTCTTCCTTCCGGCGTGCTGGGCGAGGCGGTTCGCCTCCTTCGTTAGATTCGCGATATAGGCCTCGGTCTTAGCGAGGAGGGCAGCACCTCCATCCTTCCCAACCCGCTCGGCCCCGCTCTTCTTGGCAATGCGAATCACTGCTGCTATTGGTAAATCAACCATTTAATTTCACCCAACAAAACTATGTAAGTCAATACTTAAACTTTTTTCCATTTTCTCAAAAATAACCCGTCTAAAAGTAAAATGGCGAAAATTAAACAGAAGAGAAAGGATATCCTCATCATCTCATAAGCCAATTGCACCGTTGAAATACAGCAGGAGGTGAAGGAGTGAACTTGCAGGAGCCGGCCCCTGTCGAGGATGAGGACCGGTGGATCCTCAGGATGGCCCGGTTGCACGAGGAGATCTTAAGCTATCGTGCCATCTGGGAGAAGTTCAACATAGCAGGGCTCGTGCAGGGTCTTCTTGTGGTCGTGGAGAAGGCAACAGGAAAGACCGTAATGCTGGTATCAGCCATGTCACCACTCGGAGAAGAGTGGTTCTGGCGAGCATGACCCCTCTTTTTCTCAGGCCTCTCAAACCCCAATATCTCTGATATCATGGGTGATATCGCAGAAGGCGATACTGATGGGGAAAAGACCATACTCGTATCGGACACCGGCAGATTCGCGCAAGTGCCCGTATTGCCGGTTGATTCTTGCATGTGGTGCCGGGCGGTTCTCTCACATCAGGATGTGTCGAGAGCGGAACCGCCCGGCAGCAGAGAGCGATGCCCTTCAGAAGACAACATAGGAACATGAAGGGCAGTGCCAGAACCTTTTTTTCAGGGTGTACTATCAGCATCCTGCCATGATGATAAAACCCCTCCTTCATCCGTTTTAAGGAACCAGTCAGTTCACGGCAGAAGATAGGGAAAGGTCTTTTATAGAACGCGTTCTTTCTCGGTCAATGATACTCTTCACGCATGGAAAGGGATGGGGGGGTATAGATGCCCAGCCTGCGGGTCGTTCCTCACCTCGCCCCGAGAGGATCCAGATCGCGCATCGACTTGGGGCCGGTCGTCTCTCATTTATCCAGCCTCTGCGCACCACACAGAGGACAAATGTGCCCAACTGGGCGATATCTATCTTTCTCACGGACGTAGCATCGCCACATCTTCACTCCCTTATCCCTGCAGGATGGGGTCTCGCAGATAGGTTGATAACCCATACGGGTGCAGATATGCAGGTGAAATTATAAAAAAAGAAGTCCCATAGCGAGGGAACCAAGAACCGGGTCTTTTCCTGATATATTGTACCTCCAGAACGAATGACAACGGTTATATTTTTCAAATCCCCACCTTTCTGCGTCATGCCATGACATAGCGTGCTTCTGGATGACGGAGGAGTGTCCGTGAACTACAAACAGTACACCATTATTCTCGGGATCGTTCTCATGGGTGTCATCCTCGCGGCAGGGTGCACCCAGGGGGCCACCCAGCCTGCAGGCGAGATCAAGATCGGGGTTGTGGCTTCCCTCACCGGCCCCGTCTCCAACCTTGGCAACGGGATGTGGGACTCGGCGGTCATCGCGGCCAACGAGGTAAACGCCGCTGGCGGCGTGTACGTGAAGGAGTACGGGGGCAAGGTCAACATTACCCTCATCCCCGGAGACGATCAATCCACCCCGGCGGGAGGGCAGACGGCGGTGACCAAGCTCATCACCGAGGACAAGGTGGACGCCCTCGTCGGCGGGTACTCGAGTGCGGTCACCTATGCCCATGAGCAGATCGTCGCCCAGTACAAGGTGCCGTATGTCGTGACGGGCGCCTCGAGCCCCACCATCACCCACCGTACCGATATTGACACAAGCTACATCTTCCACCACTGCCCGACAACGGATACCTATGGCAAGTACACGACCGAGTTCATCGATCAGGTGATCCGGCCTGCCATCAACGCCAAGTTCAACTTTGACGCAGGCCGTCCCCTCAGGCTTGGCATCATCTACCAGGACAGCCAGTTTGGCCAGGGAGTGTACTCGGCCGTGAATAACACCATCCATGCCGAGAATCTCAACATCCAGATTGTGGGAGCGCAGTCCTTCAAGATGGCAGAGAGCGACTTCCACACCACGCTGACCGCAATCAAGGCGGCGAAACCCGATGCGGTCTACGTCGCGGCCTTCACGAACGAGATGGTCCCGATGGTGACCCAGGCGAGAAGGGATGTCGGCCTCAACACCTTCTTCCTCGCCGTGGAGAACAATGATGCCCCCGCGTACTACAAGGGTCTCGGGGGGTACGGGAATTACTCCGTCATCGAGAGCAGGTTCTCTCCCTACACCGTTCCGACGGGAACCATCGCCGATGCCGTGGCCGCATTCAAGACCCCCTACACCGCGAGATTTGGTTCCCCCCCTGATATGATGGGTGCCTCCACGTACGAGGGAGTCCGGATTGTCGCCCAGGCGATCTCGGATGCAGGAACGGTTGACAAGGCATCTGTCCAGCAGGCCCTCGTGAACCTGAGAATGCCCCAGATGATCGAGGCCATGCAGAACGGCGTCATCACCTTCTCCAGTAATTACCATGAGTCCCAGTTCAAGCTCTACATGGAGCAGCTCGTCTGGAACCCAACAGCCGGCGAGACGAGGCCCCAGATCGTCTGGCCCGAAAACCTGAAGGCCGCGGACTTCGTCGTGCCTGACTGGTATACCCCGGGAAGCGGGTAAAATCCAACCCTTTTTTCAGCTCCAACTGTACAGATTCTTTGGTAGGCGCCATGGTCGATGTGGGCATCCTGTTGCAGATCGTCTTCTGGGGGCTCTATGCAGGGTGTATCTACCTCCTCCTCGCGACGGGCCTCAACCTGATCTTCGGGGTCATGAAGATCGTGAACTTCGCCCACGGGGAGTTCCTGATGCTCGGGGCCTATGTCACGGCAGCCATCTTCGCTCTTTCGGGCCTCAACCCCTATGCAATCATCCTCCTCACCATGCTTGTCCTTGTATCCATCGGGGGATTCGTCGAACGCCTCTGCTTCCGCCCGATCCTCGGTACGGGGAAGCTGAACGAGATCTTCCTCTCCATAGGGCTCATCTATGTCTTCGAGAACGTTGCCGCCGTGATCTGGAGCGACCGCTGGCAGAGCATCCAGAGCCCGTACAGCGGGATCTCCATCCCCATCGGGCCGGTCTCCCTCCCTCTCGACTACGTGATCATCATGGTGGTGACCACCGCGATCCTTACCGGGCTCTACCTCTTCCTCGAGAGGACGCAGGTCGGCATGGCCATCCGTGCCACGAGCCAGAACCGGAGGGGCGCGATGCTCGTGGGGATCGATGTCGAGAGGATGGACATGCTCTCCTTCGGGATCGGCTCCGCCCTCGCGGCGGCGGCGGGGACCCTCTGGGTGGTGAGCGGGCAGGTCTTCAACCCGTACATGGGGTCCATCCCGGCGATCAAGGCCTTTGCCATCATCATCCTCGGGGGGCTGGGGTCCATCCCGGGCGCCATCATCGGGGGCCTCCTCTACGGGCTTGCCGAGAACGCGACCGCGTTCCTCGTCGGTGGGCCCTGGAAGGACGCCGTCTCCTTCATCGTGCTCATCGTGGTGCTCATTATCCGGCCCAGGGGGCTCTTCGGGGAGGCTGAGGAGTGAAGGCGCCGGACAGCGGGAGGCTTTTCAGGTACTCCACTCTCCTTTGCCTCGCCCTTGCGGTCATCGCCCCCGCCTCGGGAGACATCTACCTCCTGAACCTGCTCGTCCTCATGCTCATCTTCATCATCTTTGCATCGTCCTGGAACCTCCTCGCCCTCTCGGGGCAGGGTTCCCTCGGGCATGCAGCCTTCTTCGGGATCGGGGCCTATGCCTCGACGCTCATCGCGGTGAAGACGGGGCTCTCGCCGTTCATCGCCCTCCCTCTCGGCGGAGTGGTGGCCGCCGGTGTCGGGCTCCTCATCGGCCTCACCTGCGTCCGGCTCAAGGAATGGTTCCTTGCCATGGTCACCTTCGGGTTCGCCATCATCACCCAGACCCTCGTGGTATCGGTGCTCGCACCGGTCACCGGCGGCTGGTCCGGGCTCGCCTCGCCCCGCCTGCTCTCCGCAGCCATCCCGGGCAATTCTTTTATCGAGTACTACTCCATCCTCGGCATTGCAGCCCTCTCGATCCTCGCGATCCGGGCGCTCATGGGATCAAAGATAGGGCTCGCATTTGCTGCCATCAGGGAGAACGAGACAGAAGCACGCGCCTCTGGCGTGGACCCCGTCAGGTACCGGCTCCTCGGGTTTGCCGCAAGCGCGTTCCTGGCAGGGGTCGCAGGGGCTCTCGAGATCCACCATTTCGGGTACGTGACTCCCGATATCTTCGGGATCGACATCTCCTTCCTGCCGGTGATCTACACCATCTTCGGGGGGCTTGGGACCCTCGCCGGGCCGGTGATCGGTACGGTCATCCTTACCATCGTCTCGGAAGGGCTGATGAACTTCGGCCTCACCTTCGAGAGGTTCATCATCATCGGCCTGATCCTCATCCTCGTCGTGATCTTCCTGCCCCGGGGCCTCGTCTCCCTCCCGGAAGAGATCCGGAAGAGGTGGAAGAGGCACGGAGATAACCCTGTTGTTTCACAGACGAAGAAAGAATAGACGATGGGACCTTCCGGGAACCTTCTGGTGAAGCTCAATTTCTTTGTTTCATATCGTCCTGCTATTGGGCTCTCGGGGGACTAACGCCCCCGCCGCGGGCACCCCCCGCCGTGTAATGGGATACGTGAAGGACGGTTATTCACATACAGGCACGCGGGACCCTTATTCCCCGGGAAGGGTCTATCCCCACGCGGGGGACGCCGAAGCGGCGGGGGTGAGCGGAGCGAATCCCCCAGGAGCCTCCGACGAAGGATCAAATCTCTTTTGGGAAGGGTGGGGGGCTCAGATCCCCAGGTATGCCCTTTCAATATGAGGGTCGTGGAGCAGTTCCTTGCTCTTCCCCTCGAGGACGATCCTCCCGTTCTCGAGGACGTACCCCCGGTTGCAGAGCTCGAGGGCATGCCGCACGTTCTGCTCGAGGAGGAGGACGGTCATCCCTTCCCTCCCGAGCTGCTCGAGGGACCGGAACATCTGCACCACGAGAAGGGGCGAGAGGCCAGTGGAGGGTTCATCGAGAACGAGCATCTTCGGCTCCGACATGAGGGCCCTCCCGATGGCAAGCATCTGCTGCTCACCGCCGGAGAGAGTCCCCGCTCTCTGGCGTTCACGTTCCCGAAGCACCGGGAAGAGACTGTACACATGATCAAGTTCCTTCCTCCACCCGGGCCGGCCCATCGCCCCCAGCTGCAGGTTCTCGATGACCGGCATCCCGGGGAAGATCTCCCGCCGCTCCGGGACGAGGGCGAGCCCCTTCCTGAACACCTGGTTGGGGCGCATCCCCAGGATCTCCTCACCCAGAAAACAGATGCTCCCGCTGGCCTCGCGGTTCAGGCCGATGATGGTCTCTACGGTCGAGGTCTTGCCCGCCCCGTTTGGGCCGATCAGGGTGACGAGCTCGCCGGGGTCCACCTTCACGGTGAGATCCCAGACCACCTGGAGATTCCCGTGGAACACGTTCAGGTTCGAGATCTCGAGCACCCGTCTCCTCCTCAGAAGACGCCAACGTCGCCCAGGTAGGTATCGATGACCCGCTGGTCGTTGATCACTTCATAGGGATGGCCGTCGGCTATCTTCTCGCCATGATCCAGCACGATGACCCGGTCAGATACCCCCATGATCACACTCATGACATGCTCGATCATGAGGATCGAGATGCCCTGGGCCCGGATCTTCTTCACGAGCTCCACCGAGTCATTGCTCTCCGCCGGGGTGAGCCCGGTCATCAGTTCGTCGAAGAGGAGGAGCCTCGGCTTCGAGGCGAGGGCCCGGGCGAGCTGCACCCTCTTGAGCTCGACGACATTCAGGTTTCTGACAAGGGTATCCATCTTCTCTCCCGGGAACCCGACGAAACCCAGGGTCTCGGCGGATAGCTCCTTTGCATCCCGTATGGTCATCGGCTCATCGCTGCCGAAGATCGCCCCCACCATAACGGAATCCCGGGCGGTGAGGCCGGGGAACGAGTGGGCGATCTGGAAGGTCTTTGCAATCCCCTTCCTGCAGATGCGCTCGGGCGGGAGGCCGGTGATGTCCTCCCCGTCAAAGGAGACAGCCCCCCGGGTCGGGCGGGAGATGCCGGTGATAATATTGAAGAGGGTGGTCTTTCCTGCCCCGTTCGGCCCGACAACCCCGACGATCTCGTTCTTCCCGACCGAGAGGCTCACGTCCGAGAGGATGGTCATGCCGCCGATGAGCTTGGTGACATTCCCTACGTCGAGCATCGAGAACCGCCATCTCCCCTGCGGGCATGCTAACGTTACCGGGGAACGGACTTAAACATTTTGACCTTCGGCGGACGGCATCTCCCCCCGGGAGTTGAGCGCGAAAAAAACGATATGGATCTCCAATAGGAGTATGTGAAGAAAGGAGGAAGAGATAGAGGGACGGATCAGGAAGCCTCCATCTCGATACTTGTCAGGATCTCGGCGATATCATGCTTGCAGTGCTCATCAAACCTTATGCTTGCAATCTCCTGTTGATCGATGACCCCGTTCACGAACAGGGGGATGCTGATAAAGTTGAAGAGGTTCTTGTAAAACGAGATCCAGTAGACCTTCTCCTTGTCCATCTCGCCCGGGAGATTGTCCAGGTCGACGGAACGTATGTCAAAACCGATTTCCCGTACCTTGTCACGGGAGATATCGCGGACCTTCAAGAGCCGGTCCAGGATCTCGTTCATATCCTGCAATCCATCCATGTTGAGTAGGTTTTCGATCTCGTATGGGAACATCATACCTGATCTTCATCCCGATAACCAGAGAGAGAGACTCCCGGATATCGTTCTCTGCAAGACAATCTATATCAATACGCTGGTATATAAAGGTTACTAATTACGTATTTTTGATTAATTCCTGTTTGAATGGATTTGCCGATATTATTATCGTCTGATACGGTCCACTCCCTGTTAATAGAAATATGCTAACATTTATCATTCGGGGACCCGGTTCCGCGCCCTGTCCGGGTGTTATGGTTCCGGTGCGGGATCCCCTTTCATTGGTTTTAAGGCAACCTCCCTGGAGGCGAGCCCTGGGAAGGGGGATATCCCCAGATGGATCATCTCCCCGGGCCTGCCCTTTACGTGTTTCCAGGCTGGGGGATAACAGTTCCGAATGTGGTGGAAGAGGTGGGGCATCCGGGTGCTGATTATATGCATGTAATCAACTCATATGAGAATGGGGGGTTGGGTTGAGGAAGGCTGCACCCCGGGAGAAGGGGCCCCATCGGGAGGATGATTCCGGACGGATCCTCGATCTCCTCGATGATGGTATAGTCCTCGTCGACGAGGCAGGGAAGATCGTCCTCTTCAACGCAAGGATGGAGCAGCTCTCCGGGATACCGAAGGAGGAAGCCCTGGGGATGGCGATCCGGGATTTCATCGCTACCAGCATCGCCCCCCACCTGGCAGGGGGCACGAACGGAACGGATCTTCCCGCCATCCTCTCCTTCGGCGGAGAAGGGCGTGAGGCCGAGTTCGCCCTGTTTTCGCCGGGCGGGGAACGGTGGTTTTCATACACGAGCAGGGCCCTCAATGACGCGCCGTACACGGGCGGCCGGATCGATCTCTATCGGGACATAACAAAGCTCAAGAGGTCCGATCAGGCACTCAGGGAACGGGAAGAGCGCCTTCTTGCTATCTTTCTCCGGGCCATGAAGATGAGCCTCTCCCGGGACCGGGAGCTCACCGAGCGTGAACGGCGCCTCTCGGCCATCTTCGAAGCGGCCCATAACGTCGCCTTCGTGACGACCGATCCCAGGGGCATGGAGAGCCGGATCATGGACTTCAGCCCGGGGGCCGAGATGATCTTCGGCTACTGGAAGGCCGACGTTGTGGGAGAGAAGCTCGCGATCCTCCACCTGCCCGAGGACAGGGAGAGACTCACCGAGATCCACCGCAAGATGAAGAGGCGTGAGGTGGAGTTCTCGGGGGAGATCACCCTTGTACGTAAGAACGGCGAGCAGTTCCCTGCGCTCCTCACCATCTATCCCCTCCGGGATGAGTCGGGGACGGTGAGGGCGGCCCTCTCGGTGTGCATTGACATCACCATCCTGAAGAGGGCAGAGGCCCAGATCCGCGCATCCCTCCTTGAGAAGGAGAACCTGCTCAGGGAGATCCACCACAGGGTGAAGAACAACATGCAGGTGGTCTCTGCCCTCCTGGTACTCCAGTCCAAGAAGACGAAGGACCGGAAGATCCTGGAGATGTTCCGGGACAGCGAGCACCGGATCAAGACCATGGCCCTCATCCATGAGAAGCTCTACCAGTCCAGGTCCTTCGGCACCATCGACCTCGCCGAGTACCTGACCCGGCTCATCCAGTACCTCTTCCGGTCCTACGAGGAGCGCTCGGCCGGGGTCACCCTCGATCTGGATGTACGGGAGATCTCCCTTGACATCGATACCGCGCTTCCGTGCAGTCTCATCATCAACGAGCTCGTCTCGAACTCCCTGAAGTATGCCTTCCCCGATGGGAAAGGAGGGAAGATCTCCATCAGGGTGACAAAAGACGAGGGCCCCGTCTACACCCTGGAGATACGGGACGACGGCATCGGGCTTCCTGCCGACCTTGACCTGGAGACAACCGAGACCCTGGGCCTCCGGCTCGTCCACGGCCTTGCCGTGAGCCAGCTCGGGGGATCCATCGAGACAGGGAAGGGAGAGGGTACAAGCTTTATCATCAGGTTTCCAGAAATGAAGAAGTAAAGGGGTTTTGTTTCCGTGGCAAAAGCCAATATTCTGATTGTTGAGGACGACTTTGTCATCGCAAAGGTCCTTGCCGAGAGCCTCCAGGAGCTCGGGTACCAGGTAGCCGGCATCGTCTCCACCGGTGAAGAGGCGGTGGAGAGGTCTGCGAAGGTCCACCCGGACCTCGTCTTAATGGACATCCGCCTCAAAGGGGAGATGGACGGGATCGAGGCGGGTGAGAAGATATCGGGGGATCTCCACATTCCCATCGTCTACCTCACCGCATATTCAGACGAGAGGACGGTCGAGCGGGCGAAGATCACCGAGCCCTACGGGTACCTGATCAAACCCTTCACCGATACCGAGCTGAAGACCACCCTGGAGATGGCCATCTACAAGCACCGGAGGGAGAAGCGGGAGCGGGAGAAGGGGGAGTGGTTCCTTGAGACCCTCATGGCCATCAGCGACGGGATCATCACCACGAACACCGAGGGGCAGATCACCTTCATGAATCCCGCAGCCGAGCTCATGACCGGATGGCAGTCCACCGAGTCGTACCTGCGCCCCCTCCCGGAGGTCTTCCGGCTTGTGCGCGAGGAGAGCGGGACCATCGTGGAGAACCTGGCAAAGCGGGCGGTTGCGGAGGAGAACCTGGTGACCAGCGAGGGAGATGAGCTCCTTGTCGCCAAAAACGGGACAAAGTGGCCGATGGATGGCCGGGTCTCGCCGATCCGGGATCCCCGGGGCAGGTCCATAGGCGCGGTGGTCATCTTCCGGCCCCGCGGGGGCAAGGACGAGCGGTCCATGGATGACCTCCAGGCCATCAAGAATATCGAGGGTGTCTTCCGCTCGATGGCCCCTGACCTCCTCAAGCAGATCGATCTCGACTACCTCTCCGGCACTGCCCCTTCAAAGAAGACCTGAGAATCCGGAACCGGTCCCGCTCGAAGAAAGGGGAGGTGAGGGTCAGCCTGGCAAGGCGGGGCAGATCCCATGGCCCCTCCAGGTTCTTCGATGGCCCTCCGGCGTTATCTGCCGTCTGAACTCGGCTCCATTATGACCCGGTTCCCGTTTTAATCCATATATATAAGTTAGATTTTGTATAAAATGATAATCAGTATGTGCTGATTAACAGGAATATATATATACTATTAGTGATTATTACATTTTGTGAACCGGCTGGGGTTGCAGAACTCCGCTGGTTACAAGGAAAGACCACTGTGAAAGGAGCCACCTCATGTGCATGAAGATCTGGGGAGATCCGAAGGGCCAGGAGGCAATCGCAATTCCCCACAACACCAGTGACGAGAACTCCCGCTATCAACCACCTGGCACCCTGAAGACCTCTCACACCCTCTTTTACCCGAGAGAATAAAACCGGGTTTCACCGGGCGCGCCCGGGGGGGAACCAGTCCCCCGGGCATGCCCGCACCACTCCTTTCCGGGGCACCCGCCCCGCATTCCATACCCGATCCTGTCCAACGATCAATTTCTTTAATCATATATACGGGGAGCGCACAGAGTCACGTGAAATGGAGCGGACCATCGGTTTTAAAGAGAGGAGATATATCGAGGAGCTCAGGATCCTCACCAAATCCACCGCCATCGACTGCCTCATGGACGAGCGGTTCGACCGCATCATCTACGTGATCCGCCCGGGCGACATGGGCCTTGCCATCGGGAAGAAGGGGGAGAATATCAGGAGAATGCAGAAGGTCCTGGGGAAGAAGATCGAGATGGTGGAGTACTCGGAGAGCCCGGACGAGTTCATCGCCAACATGTTCCGGCCGGCACTCCTCTCCACGGTGAAGAAGGACGACGCAGGGCGGGTGAGCATCGTCCTCCAGAAGAGGAGCGACCTCGGCCTCGCAATCGGGAAGGGGGGCGCGAACGTGGAGAAGGCGCGGCTCCTCTTCCGGAGGTTCTTCGGGTCCGAGCTCGGGGAGATCCTCTCCTCGGGGGATGGCACATGAAGGAGATCGGGGTCATCCCGGAGATCTGGGAGGTCATCAGGGACCGGCTCGCCCACCCGCGGGAAGGGTCCTACGTGAGCCGCCTCGCCGCAGGAGAGAAGGGGATCGACGGGATCCTCGAGAAGGTCGGGGAGGAGGCGGTGGAGTTCATCCTCGCCGTGAAGAACGGTGAACCCGGGGCCACCGTCTCGGAGGCCGCCGATCTCCAGTTCCACCTCCTCCTCGCCCTCGCCGCCGCAGGGATCGATCCCGACCAGGTATGGAGGGAGCTCAGGAAGAGGCGACGCTGAAGAAAAGAAGGACGAAAGAAGGGTCTCACATCATGGAGTCGAGGTCCTGCAGGTTCGGCAGGTCCTCCTTCTTCTTCGATGCCTGGGAGGCCACGCCCTCCTCCACGGTGATGGGGGCATCGGTACGAAGGGCGATCGCGATGCCGTCGCTCGGCCTGCAGTCCACCACCTCGATGACCCCGTCCAGCTTCACGTGGAGCTTTGCGTAGAAGATCCCGTCCTCCAGCGAATCGATGGAGAGGGCGGTGACGGTGGCATGGAGCCTCTTCAACACCTCGACAAAGAGGTCATGGGTGATAGGCCTCGGGAGGACCTCCCCCTTGATGGCGTTCCTGATGGAGATGGCCTCCCAGAGACCGATGTAGATCGGGATACAGTCACCGTCGGGAAGCTCGAGCAGCACCGTCGGTGCAGCGGCCCCCTGCTCGCTCAGCGAGAGAAAGACCCCCCGGACCCTGCACCGCTGCTCGTCCATGGCGATGGTAAACATCGCCCTTCCTTACGTTAAACCTTGGGGTACTCCCTGTCACGCTAAAACTTGGGATAGTCCCCGTCACTTTACACCTTGGGATGGCCCTCATCACGGCGGAGCATCTCCCTCTGGAGGAGGGGGATGGAGGCGAGGATCCCCACGGCGATGTTCAGGTAGTAGAAGATGGCCCTCCAGACCACCACGAGGACACCCACGATGGAGGTGTTGATGAAGAGCCCATACACCGATGTAGCTGAGAGCTCCGCTATCCCCGAGGAGCCGGGGGTGAGGGGGATCATCATGATGATGGCAATCACGATCTGGGCCACGAGGGAGAGGAGGTAGTGGGGCTGCTCGCCGATGCCCATGAGGATGAGGGAGACGATGATGAACTCGGAGAACCAGAAGAGTGCGGTGTAGAGGGTTCCCCAGAGCAGGCCGCCCTTTGCATGGGCCACGAACCGGGAGAGGCTGTCATGGAAGTTGTCCACCTCCCGATCGATGAATCCGATGAAATGCTCGATCCTCTTTAAATCCCACAGCTTCACGAAGAGACGCGAGACCTTCGTGAGGAACCTCTTCAGGAGGTCGGGGTTCCTCACCGAGAAGACGAAGGCCGCGATGAAGAGGATCATGATGAGCCAGGAGATGGTGATGACGAGCGTCAGGTTCCTCGGGACCGCCTCGACCATCTCCCCGAGGAGGAAGATGGCGCCGATCCCGGCAACGCCGAGGACGATGGCGTCG
Source organism: Methanomicrobiales archaeon (assembly GCA_015660865.1). Taxonomy (GTDB): domain Archaea; phylum Halobacteriota; class Methanomicrobia; order Methanomicrobiales; family JACTUA01; genus JACTUA01. Next base: position 17,545 of record JACTUA010000009.1, read on the forward strand.
AGGACCCTCTCGACGATCACGATAGCCGTGGCATCGCCAAGGGGAACATTGTGCCGGTAGAGCTGGTGGATCCGCACCGGTTCCCCGCCGGCCTGGGCAGGGGTGATGGCGCCCGCGAGGAGGTTCGCCATGACCAGGTTCAGGCAGTAGCTGAACTCCACCTTATGCCCGAGGGAGGCGGCCATCGTGCGGATCCGCATCGCCCAGAATCCGTAGGCCAGGAAGTGGAAGACGATGGCAAGGAGGAGGAAGAGGGGGTTCAGGCGGCGGAGGTACTCGAAGGTCTGCTCGGTCACGGTGAAGCGGAGGACGAGGACCAGGACGACCAGGCTGAAGCTCACCGATATGATGAGCCACTTCCACTGCGAACGCTCCACCGAAAACCTCCCCCCTTCCCCTCCGGACGCCTGTCAGGCCCCTCTGTACGCAGATGTACCGGTTACAGGGAAAGCTCATAACCTTTTACAGGGGCCCAGAGAAGGTCCCCTTCTACAAGGGGCCCAGAGAAGGTCCCCTTCTACAAGGGGCCCACCGTGAAGAGCTCCCGGGAGTGGAGGACCCGGAAGAGCCCGGCCCTCACACCTGCATCGAGCCAGCCATGCCCGTGGCTGTAGCAGGCAAGGGCATCTGCTCCCCTTCCCTCCTTTGCACGGAGATCCCCTTCCCCGAGAAGCTCCCCGGCCCTCTCCAGGATGAGGGTTGCCGAGCCGAAGAGGGGGCTTCCCGGGTCGGGGGAGCACTCGAGGGCCTCCAGGGCTCCCGAGAGCATCTTCCTGTACCTCTCCCTCTTCTCGCGCAGGCGGTCACCATCCAGGGAGGCCGCCTCCTCGGGAAATTCCGGGATGCCAAGGTTTTCCCTTGTCGTGAAGAGGCCGAGGGTGGAAGATGCATCCAGCCACCCGGAAGCGTAGGTGAACGCGGCGAGCCCGTTCATCAGGTCGCCGGAGGAGAGGAATGCCTTCCCGTCCATCAGGTACGCATCCACCATCTCGTGTGCCTGCCGCGCCACCTCGTGGAGGGCAGTCCCCCGGGGAGGTGAGGGGGAGATGCCCACCAGGATCCTCCCCAGGGATTCGCCGTAATCATGAACCTTCATAGAGGGAGAAGGCCTCCAGGTACTCCTGTTCCACCGGGTGCAGGTCAGCAGGGACGACGAGGATATGGAGGGGCGGGCCGAACTCCTGCCCGAGAAGCCAATCTGCACTCCCTGCGGCGACGAACGAATCCGGCGATCCCGCACGGGCGATGCCCACAAAGAAGTCCGGAGCCGGGCGGGAGGTCCGCGCAGCCATCTCGCCGAGGAGCCCGATCCCCTCGTTCACGGACATGAGCCTCCCGCCCTGGATATCGAGATAGACGAGGGTATGGAGGTGGAGTGCTAGGTTCGAGAGGACGGTCTCAAGGGGTGTCGTCGGGAACCAGGTTCCCGAGGGGAAAGGGATGGAGGTGGGCTTCCCGAACCGGTAGTTCTGGAGGCCCGTGAGCCCGGAGATCGCGCTCTGGATGGAGGCCCCGTGGATGATCCGGGTCTCCACCCCCGCGGCTTTAGCCCTCAGCCTGAGGTCTGCATGGGTCGTGGAGACCATGGGGTCACCGCCGCAGAGGAGGGCCACCTCCCTTTCCCCTGCATGGGCAAGGATCTCCCCGGGGCGCATCTCCATCTCCTCCCTCGTGACAGGGATGACGGGCCTTCCATAGAACTCCTCCATGGCAGCAAGGGTCGTCCCTGTGAGCCGCGATGTATGGGTCTCGACGTATACCCGGTCGGCCGACCGGACCGCCTCGAGGCCTTTCACCGAGATGTCGCGCTCGTCGGAGAGGCCGAGGCCGATGAAGCTGAGCATGGGTTCTTCCAGTACCCTATGCGAAGACCAGGTTAATCATTGCCCCGATCCCGATCCCGAGGAGCACGGTATAGAGGGTGACGAGGGCCGCGACCTTCCAGCCATTCTCCCGGGAGAGGACCGCCATCGTCGAGATACAGGGCACAAAGAGGGTGGATATGACCGCGAAGATGTAGATCTGGAGGGTGCTCATGACAATGGAAAGGTTCGCGGAGCCGGCGAGAACCGCCAGGGTCTCGACGGCCATCTCCTTCCTGAGGATCCCGAAGAGGAGGGCGGTGATGGCATAGGGAGGGAGCCCCAGGAGCCCCTGGAAGAGCGGGGCCGCGAGGTCCTGGAAGACCGCGAGGATCCCGAAGAACTCGAGGACCCCGAGGATGCAGCTCCCTGCCACGAGGAGGGGGATTGCCACCACCAGGAAATCCTTGAGCCGGTGGAAGGACTTCGCGAGGACAAGGCCGGGCTTCGGCCAGCGGAGGGGAGAGATCTCCAGGATCATGCCGATCTGGCCGCCCGGGGTGACCCGGGAGAGAAGGACTCCGGTGAGGAAGATGACGAGAAAGACCATCCCGTAGATGGAGAGCGCCGCGGGGATCCCGACGAAGGCGGCGACAACACCGGCGATGATCACGGTCCGTGCCGAGCAGGGGATCATCGTGATGAGGAAGGCCGCGATGAGCCGCTCCCTCTTCGTCCCGAGGTTCCTCGCCGCCATGATGGCCGGCACATTGCACCCGAAGGCAACGACCATCGGGATGATCGCACCCCCGTGCATCCCCACCCGGTGCATCGCCCGGTCTGCAAGGAAGGCGGCCCGGGTCATGTACCCGGAGTCTTCGAGGATGGAGAGGAGGAGGAAGAAGAGGAGGATGTAGGGGAATGCGATCCCGAAGCCCGCCTGGAGGCCGATGACCGCCGATACCGCGACCTTCCCGGCCAAGGGCGGGAGCCCGAGGGAGGTGAGGGGCGCAACGGCAAAATCCTGGAAGAGCCTGACTATGACTCCTTCCAGGAGAGAACCGAAGACGAAGACGAGGAGGAGCATACCGACGAGAACCGAGGCCAGGATCGGGATGCCCGGGATCTCCCGGGACAGGAGCTGGTCCAGGTCGATGCCGGCTCTCGATCCCCCTCTCCTCACCACCTTCCCCGCGATCTCCCGGGAGAGGGTGAACCGGTTCAGCGCCATGATCTGGTGGACCGACATCCGGTGGCTCTGCTCGATCTCCCCTGCGAGATCCCCTGCAGCCTCGGCGATATGCGGGTCTGTACCGATGTCGTCGAGCGACCAGATTGCCGCGAGGCGCGTGGCCCCGAGGGTCTTTTCGAGCGTCCGTATCGCGGCCTCGACATCCGCATCGTACGGCACCGCCACGCCCGCCGTGCGCGCTCTCTCCAGGGCAAGGGGCATGATCCCGCCTAGGTTCCTCCCGCTCGTCGCAGCCGTGCCGAGGACCTCGACACCGAGGATACCCGAGAGCTTCCCGAGATCGATCTCCAGGCCGGCAGCCTCGGCCTCGTCCATCATGTTCACCGCGACGACGAGGGGGATGCCCGTCTCGGCGACCTGGAGGAGGAGGTAGAGGTTCCGCTCCAGGTTCATGGCATTCAGGACCATGACAGCCCCGTCCAGGTCACCGGCGGTGAGGATGGTCCGCGCGAGGGCCTCCTCTTCCTGGTCCCCGTCGATGGAGTAGACCCCGGGGAGATCCAGAATCTCGACCTTCTCGCGGTCCACGCAGGTGGAGCCGCGGTGGAGCACAACGGTCGTGCCCGGGTAGTTGGAGACCTCGACGCCGAGGCCGGTCAGCTGGTTGAAGATGAGGGACTTCCCGACGTTCGGGTTCCCTACGAGGGCAAACCTCATCCCTCCTCCTCTACGAGGATGCAGGCCGCGATCTCGGAGGAGAGGGCGATGTCGCACCCCTTCACCTCCACCACAACCGAGCCGTTGGAGAGCTTCCGTTTGAGGACCAGGGACTCCCCCGGGAGGAGCCCAACGTCGGCGAGCCTGCGGACCCGGGAGAAGTTCCCGATGGCCATCACCCGGAGCCGGGTCCCCTCGGGGTACTCCGAGAGGGGGATCGGTGTCCCGGCAACTTCTCCCTCACCGTCCCCCGCCCCTCCGCTGCGTGTCCGGGACCGGCGCCTGGCCCCTCCCTGCCTCCCGAGGAAGTCCGAGAGCTTCCTGATGGTCTCATCAGAGACCTGGTGCTCCATGAGGCACGCCTCCCCGGAGGCCTTCCCCGGTTCCACGCCGAGTTTCTCTGCGAGGAAGGACTCGAGGATCCGGTGCCGGTTTACCACCCGGGAGGCGATCGCCTGCCCGTCGGGAAGGAGGGTTACCTTTCCCGAGGAATCCACGCTGACCCTGCCGGTCCTCTCCTGGTCCGTGAGAAGAGCCCCGAGGGAGGCTGTATCCCTCCCCAGGTGCGCCGCGAGGTCCTCCGCCGTGGGAGGGGATCCGCACCGCTCGGTGAGGATGAGGATGGCCTCCAAGAGGTCCTCGCATGCGGCATGCTCCATATGCTTTCATATCTCTCACCAGCCTGTCATATCCATTTGGATTAGGCCGTGTCCCATCAGGGACAGGGTCTGTCTGGAGGGGAGGGGGCCCCTTCCAGACTGCGAAGGGGGCCCGAAGGGGCCACTTCGGATGGGGCGATAGCCTCATCTTGCCATGGCCTTGGGGGACATGGCCTATCCGGATGGGGAGGGGGCACTATCCGGAGGGCGAAGGGGGCCCGAAGGGGCCACTTCGGATGAGGGCCTGGCCCCAAAAGGGGCAGGACCTATCCGGATGGGGAGAGGGACCCCATACGGATGGGGCGATAGCACCATCGGGATGAGGCCCGGGAAGCGAGAGAACCATATACCGCGGGGATGAGTTGTACCCATGGCCGGTTCGAACCGGGATGTGGCGGAACGCCTTCGCTTCATGGCCCAGCTCCTGGAGGTGACAGGGGAGGAGGACGTCTTCAAGGTGCGCGCCTACGAACGGGCCGCCCAGCAGGTGGAGGGGAGCCCCGTCCCGGTCTCAGAACTCGATGAGAAGGCCCTCGTCGCGATCCCGGGGATCGGGAGCGGCATCGCGAAGAAGATCGCATCCATCGTCCGGACCGGGACCTTTCCGGAGCTTTCCGAGCTCAAGGCGAAGATCCCGGATTCCCTCCCCGAACTCCTGAAACTCGACGGGGTGGGCCCGAAGACCGTCCACCGGCTCTGGATGAAGCTCGGCATCGAGTCGATAGAAGACCTCGAGAAGGCGGCCCGTTCCCGGCGGATCCGGGCGGTGAAGGGCTTCGGCGAGAAGAAGGAGTCCGAGTTCCTCAGGTCCATTGCCCAGTACCGGGCCTCGGCCACCCGGATGACCCGGGACAGGGCGGACGCGGTGGTCGCGAAGGTCGCATCGGTCCTCACCCCCGGGACGTTCGAGGTCGCCGGCAGCTACCGGCGGGGGAAGTCAACCGTTGGGGATATCGATATCGTCAGCAAGGAATCCCCCCGGGCGGTGAACGCGAGGCTCAGGCCGATCGCCGACGAGATGATCAATGAGGGCGAACAGCGCACTTCCGTCCGGTGCCTGGGTGAGCGGGTAGATATCAGGTTCACGGATATTGGATCCTTCGGGTCCATGCTCATCTACCTCACCGGGTCCAAGGACTTCAATATCCGGCTCAGGGCGCTTGCCATCGAGCGGGGGCTAAAGCTGAACGAGTACGGCCTCGAGGAACGGACCGGAGGTACCTTCCATACTTTTCCTGACGAAGCGTCTCTCTTCGCCACCCTCGGCCTCCCCCTCATCCCCCCCGAGATCCGGGAAGACCGCGGTGAGATCGAGCGGGCTCTCGCAGGGGATCTTCCGGTCCTCGTCGGGCCCGGGGCGATCCGGGGCGATCTCCATGTCCATACCTCGGCAACCGACGGCCGGATGACCCTTGAAGAGCTCGCAGGGGCCGGCGCGGAGCGCGGTTACGAGTACATTCTCATCTCTGACCATTCCTCGACGCTCCATATCACCCATGGCCTGGACGCGGACGGGGTGACAGCCCAGGGAAAGGAGATCGAGAGGGTGAACCGCACGTCGGTCTGCCAGCTCCTGGCCGGTATCGAGGTTGATATCATGGCCGACGGGAGCCTTGGCCTACCGGACCGGGTGCTTGGAGACCTCGATATCGTCATCGCCTCGGTCCACTCGGGGCTGCACGAGGAGAAGGATACCATGACCCGCCGGATCCTCTCGGCGCTCGCAAACGATCACGTGGACATCCTGGGCCACCCGACCGGCCGGCTCTTCCCCTCCAGGGCAGCCTATGACCTGGACATGGACCGGGTCATGGAGGTGGCAAAGGGAAACAGGACCGCCCTTGAGATCAACGCCTCCCCCTACCGGATGGACCTCGACGATCCCCAGATCAGGGAGGCACGGGACAGGGGGCTCTTGCTCTCCATCGGGACGGATGCCCATGAGCGGGAAGATCTCGGGAATATCAGCCATGGCATCACCCTCGCCAGGAGGGGCTGGTGCAGCCCCGGGGATATCCTGAATACGATGGACAGGGATGCGCTCCTCAGGTGGGCCTCATGATCTACTGGCTCTATGAGAAGCTGCTCCTGCGCATGCTCACCCTCTTCCCCGAGCACCTCTGCTTCATGATCACCGAGCAGGACATGATCGATGCCCCCGAAAAGATCGCAGAGGTGAGCGGGTGGTGCAGGGAGGTGGGGATCCGGGGGGTCACCTTCCATATCAGCACCCGGGATGCGGCGAGGATCGAGCCTTTCCTTCCCTTCATCTGCCGGATCGCGGACTTTGCCCGCCTGGAGCTTCACGGAGGGAACCGTGACGAGGTGCTGGGGGAGGGGATGCCGGTCCTCGTGGCCATCGGCCACTCGGGCCGCGAGGAGATCACCGGGTGCATCCGGGGGATGGCCAGGGACGGGATCGACCCGGACACGGTAGACGAGGGACTCATCGACTCGTACCTCACCTTCCGCTACACCCCCGATCTCGTGGTGAAGACCGGTGGCTCCCACCTCACCGACTTCCTCATCTGGCAGAGCGTGTACTCCGAGCTCTTCTTCTCAGACGTGAACTGGAGGCTCTTCCGGAAGGTGGACTTCCTCCGGGCTCTCCGGGATTACCAGTTTCGGAAACGGCGGTTCGGGAGCTGACCGGAACCCTGTCCTACTCGCGTGCGGGCATTCCCTTCCCGCGCATCCGCTGGTCATAGAGGCGGAGAGCGCGGAAGAAATCGATCTTCCGGAAATCCGGCCAGTTGGGGGCGCAGAAGTAGACCGCGCTCTCATTGCCATTCGCGAGCCACGGGAGGAAGTTGGAGGTACGGCGCTCGTTCCCTGTGCGGATGATGAGGTCGACGGGGGGGAGGTACTTCCCGTCGTAGAGGTGGTGCTCCACGAGGGCTGCATCGATCTCTTCCGGGGTGATCGCCCCGTCCCTCACCCCCCGGAGTATGGAACGGGCGGCATGGACGATCTCGTTCCTTCCGCCGTATGCGAGGGCGATGTTCACGAAGTAGTTCCCGTAGGCCCGGGTGGCCTCCTCGGCAGCCTCCACCCTCTCCAGGAGGTCGGGCGGGAGGAGGGTGCGGTCCCCGAAGACCCGGACCCGGATACGATGGCGGTGAATGCGGTCATCGGAGAGTATCCTCTCGAACCGCTCCTTGAAGAGGGAGAAGAGGCTCTCCACCTCCACGCTGTCCCGCCGGAAGTTCTCGGTGGAGAAGGAGTAGAGGGTGATGTACTTCACCCCCATCTCGTGCGCCCAGTCGAGCACCCTGTCGGTGGTGTCGGCTCCGGCCCGATGCCCCTCGCCGGCCACCAGGCCGAGGGACCTCGCGAACCGGCGGTTCCCGTCCTGGATGATGGCGATGTGGAGCGGGACATGCCGGATCTGCCAGACGAGGAGGCGCTCGTAGAGACCCTCGAGGCCGGAACGCACCTTCACAGGGGGGTCACCTCCACCACCACGCCGCGGTTGGGGTAGCGCTCCACGATGTACTTCTTCCCTGCGAGGCGTTTTGCCCTTTTCTGGAGCGCCCTCCATGAGAGCTCGATTCGGCCGTCGCACTCCTCGTAGCTCCCCTCCCGGAGGCCGAGGTGATCGGGGGCGAGCTGCCCGTCTGGCTCCAGGACACCGTAAAGGATCGTCCCGTCCCCCGTCACCTCGTCAAAAGGGCGGGCGGTCCGGGTGGCGATACGCTTGAGGCGCTCACGGAGCTGGACTGCGTCCTTGAATCTCGAGGAGCACCAGTGGACCTTGTCCCGGTGGGGGAGATCCCTGGCCCACCTGCGGGAGCCCCTGACCGCGTTGTGGACGCTGTCTTCGGGTATATACCCCCGGCTCCTCATCTCATCGGCATTGATGCCGCCCCACTCGAGCTCATTGATGTTCAGGAATTCGACCAGCGGGAGGATCCCGGCAAGCGCCGGGAGACCCTTGAGTGAAGGGACCTCGATCCCCGCGGCGAAGCCGAGGGACCTGGCTGTCTCAAGGGAACGGGCGTACGGCGATCCAAGGATCTCCGGCCAGGCGTCCTGAGGCGGGTGGAACCGGATCTCGTCAACCAGGCCGACGAGAGGGGTGAGCATCTCCCGGGTAGGCGCCATACCCGTGTAGAGGTGGATATGGTGTTCTTTGCCGAAGGCCTCCTTTAGGATCGTGCAGAACGCCGCGACACGGCCTGGGACGAGGAAGGGCTCGCCGCCGGTGATGCTCGTGCCGAGGGCTCCCATCATCCGTGCCTCGAGAAGGATCTCCTCCGGCTGGTTTACCGGCCTGTCATTTGCGTATGCGAGGTCCTGGCCGCTGCGTTCCGGCGAAAGGGGGCAATACCAGCACCTCCGGTGGCAGAGGCCCGTGACAAAGAGGACCATCTTGGCCCCCTGGTGGCAGAGTTCGCATCCCCTAGAGTACACAGGGCGACACCGCCTCGGAGAGCCGCCCGAGCACGAACTCCTTCCCGAGGGCCTCGAGGAACCAGCCCAGGCGCGGGCCCCGCACCTGCCCCAGGAAGGCGAGGTAGATGATCTCAAAGAGCCGTTTTGCGTCGGTCCCGCACCGGGGCGCCACCTCGTAGACGCCGTTGTGGATCGCTTCTGCCGACCATGCAGGAAGGGCCTTCAAGAACTCGAGGTACGATGAGAGGGCCCGGGTATCGTCCTCGGAGAGATCCTTCAGATGGGGCGGGAGCTTCTCCTTAACCGAGAACTTCACCGTGTCAGGGGCGTACTTCCGGAGCCATACCCTCACGCGCTCTGCCTGCCGCAGGATGTTCGGCGCGTTGGAGACGTCGTACCCGCTCCGGGAGAGGCACGAGAAGAGCCCCCTGTCGTCGTGGGCGATCTGGACCACGGTCACCATGTGCCGGAAGGGGATCCGGGTGGGGATGGAGGCGATCCGGGAGAGCTCGTACTCCCTGCCCGCGGCCTCGTGGGAGACCCGGTCATACTCGTCGATGAGGGTGATGAGCCCCATCCCGGGGTCGAAGTCGATGGTCCTCTCCGGCCTCGCGCGGACGATGAGGTAACGGAGGACGTCTGGCGGGACGATCTCGAGCATCTCGGTGATGGTCACCGCCACCCCCTTCGATGAGTGCATTGCCCCTTTCCCTTTCAGGCTGATCCACTCGTAGATGACGGGATAGGGCGGCTCGCAGCGGAAGACCCTGCGGGCGATCTCCTTCCCCGTGTCATAGGACCCCCCCGCGGTCGCATGGTCCTTGCCGAAGGGCTCGACGGTGATCCCGAAGTGGGCCCAGCGCATGGGCCAGTCCACCCGCCAGACGAGCTTCCCTTCGCCCCGCGAGTAGTCGGCCGTGCCCTCGTTCCCGCAGGCGCAGTGGTAGCGGACCGTGCTGCGGGCGGCGTCATGTTCCAGGATCCGCGCAGCAGAGAGCTTCCCGCAGACGCTGCAGACGGGGTAAAAGGGTGCCCAGTCCGGAGGGAGGGTCCTGCCCGAGACCCGCTCGAGGATATGCCGGATCTCCCCTGTATGACCGATGGCGGTCGCGATCTCCTTCGTGTAGGCACCTGACCGGTACAGTTCGCTCGAGAGGTACACGCGGGGGGAGATATCCAGTTCCGAAAGAGCCGAGAGGAACGGGGTGAGGAAATGGTCTGCATAGCTCCTGTGCTCCCCGCAGGGGCAGGGGATATCCGAGATCGGCTTTCCCACCCATTCGGCATAGGACTCAGGGAGGAACGGGTACACCTTGCGGAGCGGGTCGAAGTCATCCGCGATATAGAGGAGCTCCGCGGAGAGCCCGCGCTCAACCATGGCCTTGTAGACCAGGTCGCCCGTGAGTACCTCCCGCATGTTCCCGATGTGGATGGGCCCGGAGGGGGTGATCCCGGTGGCAACCCGGTGGGGCGTATCGCCTTTCACCGAGGATGCAACCACGTCCGCCCAGTGGATCCTCTCGCTCACGCTGTTCACCGTTCCATCAAAGATGTGTCCTCTCCATTTATAGTGTTTAACCCTGACAATCGGCCAATCACCGGATCAAAGAGTCCGGGATGTATCCAACTCTCACTCGCAGGGTGTAACATGCTCTTCACCAATACCGACAGGGAGCAGACGTCCGGTCCTTGTATACCAATGCAGGGCCCGGTTGCCCCACCGCAGGCCCGGACTCCGGAGAGGATTTATATATTAATCATTCGATATATTAAAGAAGAGAATGACGTACCCCAATCGCGAGGGGGGGATCTCCGAGGCCATCGGGTTCATCCTCATCCTCGCAGTCATCATCATGACCCTCTCCCTCTACTTCCTCTACCTGATGCCGACCATGGGACGGGAGAACGAGATCGCCCAGATGTCCGATGTGAAGGAACGGTTCACCGAGTACAAGCTCAATATCGACACCCTCTGGACCAGCCGCCGGTGTACCAGCGACTTCGGCCCTGCCCTCAGCCTGGGGAGCGGTCAAACCGGGGGAATACTGGGTTTCTTCCCCTTCCTCAATCCCCCGAAAGCCGGCGCCGTCCTGGCCCTCAACCAGAGGACCGAGAACATCACCATCACCTCGGATTCCTACTTCCTGGTCAGTTCCGGGGGGTATAACGACAGCGGAACCATCCCCTTTTCTCCGGCATTGAATCTCAACGTGAACATGACACCCCAGCACTTCTACATCAGTATCTCCTCGACCGATCTCCCGACCCAGCGGGGGGTCTGGATCGATGGGCCGGCATGGGATGTCTGGGTGAATGTCACACCGAATTTTTTCAATTATAACCGGTTCACCTTGCAGACTGACACGCACGGCAATATCTCAAATTTCTGGACGAATTGGACAACAGACTGGAACAGCACCGACATTACGGTCAGTACCAACTCCGGTGCCCGCCCCGTCGTAAACAGCATGCCGGTATACCGGAACATCGGCACCTCCACGGTGTACACGGTGGACCTGATGAACCCGATCTACGGCATCTCCACCCAGTTCCAGAGCCCCCAGAACATCCTGCTATCAACGAGCGATAACTCAGGTAAGATCACGGCCTCGTACAAAGTGACCTATGGGTTCAGCCCCAAGGTCTTCACCTGGCCAACCCAGTCCATGGGGGCCATCGAGTACCGGTCAAACAACCTCTACTACACCCCCCAGACCTATTACTACCAGCTGGGAGGGGTGTTCCTGGAGCAGTCCGATGGCTCCAGCAACGAGGTCCCCCCGTCCATCAGTTTCTCCATGGTGAACGGCGCACCCGTGGTGAATGTGGGGGAGATCCTCCTCCAGGGCGGTGTCGCGACCGCCAATATAAGCGGGAGCGGCCCCATCACCGTCACCAGCGCGGTCACCGATATCAATAGTGCGCCCTTTCCGTCCGGGAACAATACAAGGTGGGTGAACCTGACCATCATGGCGGCGAGCAACAATACAGCCGAGGTGTGGAACCGTACCCTCCAGGACCTCGCGAACCGCGGGGGGCTGCCGGTGACCTCCTATACGAGCGGGAGGACGGGGACCGTCGCCTTCCTGAACGTCACGGGAAACCCGCAGATCTACGACGTTCAGCTCACCCTCACCCAGGTGAATGTCTCGGCCGATTACGTGATGGAGTACTCCCCCGGCGGAATATCCCGCGAGTGGCGGAATGAACCGGGTTTCTCCCCTTAGGGGTCACCACGACGACCACGACCACCCCTCCAACCACCACCCCAACCGTTATACCGGCTGCCACCCCGAGTGCTCCTGGACCCACCGGAAGAACATCACCCTCTCCCATAGCCAGGTGTCTTCCCGGACCAGACCTCATCAGGAAGGGCAACGCGCCAAACTGATGGCATGTCCCAGACCACCCACCCGGTTGTCCATAACCTGAGGCCGGGGATCTCTCTCCACCAGACGGATCTGGATCGAAAGTATAGAAGAGGTTTATATACTTATCCATTCCATAATCA
>JACTUA010000003.1 GCA_015660865.1 Methanomicrobiales archaeon
ACCGACCAGTCCACCAACACCCCCACCTCCTGGTCCTGGGACTTCGGAGACGGCGCGACCAGCAACCTGCAGAACCCGGTCCACACGTACACCGCTGCCGGGACCTACACGGTGAAGCTCACAGCCTCGAACGGGGATGGATCCAATACACTGGTGAAAGCGACCTACATCACCGTAAACATGGCGACACCGCCGGTTGCAGGCTTCACCGCTGACGTCACCACCGGAAAAGCCCCGCTCACCGTGACCTTCACCGACCAGTCCACCAACACCCCCACTTCCTGGTCCTGGGACTTCGGAGACGGCGCAACCAGCACCTTGCAGAGCCCGGTCCACACGTACACCGCTGCCGGGACCTATACGGTGAAGCTCACAGCCTCCAACGGGGATGGATCCAATACACTGGTGAAATCGACCTACATCACCGTAAACATGGCGACACCGCCGGTTGCAGGCTTCACCGCTGACGTCACCACCGGAAAAGCACCTCTCACCGTGACCTTCACCGACCAGTCCACCAACACTCCCACTTCCTGGTCCTGGGACTTCGGAGACGGCGCAACCAGCAACCTGCAGAACCCGGTCCACACGTACTCTGCCGGGACCTACACGGTGAAGCTCACAGCCTCCAACGGGGATGGATCCAATACACTGGTGAAAGCGATCTACATCACCGTAAACATGGCGACCCCGCCGGTTGCAGGCTTCACCGCTGACGTCACCACCGGAAAAGCACCTCTCACCGTGACCTTCACCGACCAGTCCACCAACACCCCCACCTCCTGGTCCTGGGACTTCGGGGACGGTGCAACCAGCACCTTGCAGAGCCCGTCCCATACCTACTCTGCCGGGACCTATACGGTGACGCTCACCGCTTCGAACGGGGATGGATCAGATACCCTTGGGAAAGCGGACTACATCACCGTATCCATGGATTGCGGCGATTCCTACAGCCTTGTTACCGGGTCTGGAGAAACAGCCGGATGCGTTGCCGTCAGGAACGATTGGACGGTAAACGAGGCGACAGATGAGCACCTGAATACGCTATCTGTGGCATATACCCTGGCAGATGCATACTGTTTGAGGAGCGCCGATGCAGCGATCGGGGGTGCCGTCTCCTTCCATCCCTCCCAGGACTTTGACGCCTCGACCTGCATAAAATCATATACCTTCAGTATCCCGATGGGGGATACAGGCGATGTCTCCTATCTCTACGTCACTGTCCATGGAGTCGTCCAGAAAGTGACTGGTAGAACCACCTCAGCCGACATGGATGTGGTTTCCCCGGACAACCCCATCTACTATATCATGCAGTTCTGACCTTCGGATACCATTCTCTTTTCTTTCATTTATTCCAGGTTTTCCTCTCGGCACCGGTTCATGGATCCAGGAGGAGAGCTGGAAGAGAAGAATGAAGGACCCTTCCTCTACCAGGGCGAACGCGAATGGGGACCGGGATGGATGGCGTCAGTCACCTGGCCGGGGACGGATGGGCTCCTCCCCGTAGAAGAAGATCTCCTCGATGTTCACCCCGAAGTGCCGGGCGATCTTGAAGGCGAGGTCGAGGGACGGGACGTACCTCCCCTTCTCGATGGCGAGGATGGTCTGGCGGGTGACACCGATCTTTATCGCGAGATCCTCCTGGGTGAGGTCATGCATCGCCCGGTAGACCTTGATCTTATTCTTCATCGGTCTCCCACTCCCCGTACTTCCGGGCGTAATAGATCCGGAAGCCGACGTAGAGGAAGATCATCAGGCAGAGGAGGCCCAGCTGGATGTATCCCATGAGCCTGGGCGGGAGGATCTCGGGAGGGCGTTCAGGGTGGAGTAGCCTCGGGAATTCCGGTACATGGAGTATCTCCATCACTGCACCGATGGAGAAGGCGAAGAAGATCACCCAGAAGACCTGGAATGTCCGCAACGCCGCCTTCTCGGTGATCTTTACGCTGCGTTCATCCTCGATGAGATCCTCAACCCGTCTCCGCGCCAGGTAGACGAGCACGATACCGACGATGAATGCAGCCTCGATCAGGAGGGGCTGGAGAGTCTCGATCGAGTACCAGAGTATGGCGATGAGGGCGAGGGCGATACAACCGATGAGGAGGTAGAACGTGTTCTTCTTCATGCCGTGAAGCAGCCTCTTTTGTAAATGATATTTTACATTATGTTATATATGGCTATTTATAGTCCGGTTCAAGAACCAATAGAATGGGACCCATTCGGTAGTCCTCCTGATGAGATCTTCAGGGACCGGTTCTCCGGATCAGCCCTGTACCAGTTAATATTAAATAACTAAATGTAAAATATATATTACAATTTCAGAGAAAAATTCTATGAGAACGAAAGAAGAAGGGAACGCGCAAGAAGTGAACCTTACGGTGGAAAAATGAAACCTCACGTGTACTTGATCCTCCTTATCCTCGTCGCGATCTCCGGGAGTGCCGTTTCAGCCCAGACCACGTCAACGTCTGATACATCCACGCAGGTCGTGGTCTCGAAGATCACGGTCAGCCCCGCGGTACTGATGGTCGGCGATATGGGAACAATCACGGTTACGGTGTTGAATACAGGTACCGAGACCGTGCCGATCGACAGGGCTACGCTCTATACGGACGGGATTGTCCTGATGAACAACGGGGCATACGACGCGCTCACGAACCTGGGTCCCGGGAACTCGAAGGATTTCACCTTCCAGGTCCAGGCCACGGGCATCGGGGGATTGTACCAACCCAAGTTTTACCTCGATTTCCAGGGGGCAGGGAGCATGAGCTCCTACATCCCGCTGCAGATAGACGACACCGGGCTCCAGGTATCGGTGGACAGTGTTCCCGATTTCTTTGCCACGGGGAGGGAGGACCAGGTCACCCTGCGGGTCGGGAATCCCCGGGATGATAACCTGACGGGCATCACCATCACGCCGAACGGTCAGGGGATCAGGACGATCCAGAGCAACTACTTTGTCGGGGATCTCGGCCCCGGGGCAACCACCGAGGTGGTCTTTGACGTCATCCCCTCCCAGGAGACGAACCTCACCTTCCACACGACCTACCGGAACGGGATCAATGTCCATACGACCGATACAGAAGTTCCCATCCTAGTCGACAACAGCCGGCGGAGCGCGAACCTCGTCATCAACAACGTGAAGCTCACCGCATCCGGGGGGAGTTCTCAGCTCGACGGGGACATCACGAATGGCGGTCTCGACGAGGCAAAATCCGTCGTTGTATCGGTCCAGAGCCCGGCCACGCCGGTGGATCCCTACCCGTCCTACGTGATCGGCACCCTCGCCGTGGATGACTTCTCCAGCTTCACCCTCACCTTCACCTCACAGGCCCTCACGTCGGTTCCCATCCTCGTCCAGTGGAAGGATTCGGACGGGAATTCCTACCAGAACACGATCGATGTCAATCTGCGAACCGCCACCGTGAGCGGGAGCACAGGGAGCACGAGCGCGCAGGCCGCCGCCGCAGCCCGCGGAGGGGGAGGCGGTTTCGGTATCTTCGGTGGCGGGAGGGGTATGCAGCTCCCGATCACCGAGATCGTCATCGTGATCGCCGTGGCCATCATCGGTATCGTCGCTTGGCGCAAAGGGGTGTTCTCGAAGATCCTGAGGAGAGGGAAGGGAAAGCAGGGGAACCAGCAGACCAAGCGGTAAGCGGGATCTGGAATCATGAGCGATGGCCCGGTCATCAGCCTTGCCGACGTGACGAAGGTCTACCACATGCTCGCGGAGGATGTGGTGGCCCTCGACCATGTCTCCCTCGACATAGCCCATGGTGACTTCATCGCCATCATGGGGCCCTCAGGTTCAGGGAAATCGACCCTCCTGAACCAGATCGGCTGCCTCGACAAGCCGACCTCGGGCGATGTCCTCATCAACGGGAGGTCCATCCGGCAGATGAATGACAACGAGCTCACCGATATGCGGCGTGACACCATCGGCTACATCTTCCAGACCTTCAACCTCATCCCCCTCCTCACGGCCTACGAGAACGTGGAATACCCCATCATTCTCAGGGACAAGACCCGCGCAGAGAGAGAGAAGATCCTCGGCCTCCTCCAGACGGTGGGGATCGACGAGGCCCTCGCCCACCATACCCCGAGCGAACTCTCGGGTGGGCAGCAGCAGAGGATTGCCATCGCCCGCGCTCTTGTCAACAACCCCGATATCCTCCTCTGCGACGAACCCACCGGAAACCTTGACTCGAAGACGGGCACGCAGATCATGGAGATGCTCCGCACCTTCAACGAGCAGGGGAAGACGATCATCATGGTCACCCACGATACCCGGATTGCGGGATATGCCCAGCGAACCATCACCATCCAGGACGGGAGGATCAGATAATGGCAGGGGACATCTTCGTCAGCCTTGCATTCAGGAGCGTCAGGCTCCACCTCCTGCGTTCCCTCCTCGCGGCACTCGGTATCGTCATCGGGGTGGTCGCCATCACCACCCTGGGCATCATGGGTGCAAACCTGACCCTCTCGATCACCGCGCAGCTCTCCAGTTCGGGCAACGTGATCATGATCTCCCCGTATTCCGGCGGGGGCAGGGGGTTTGGCGGTGGCGGGGGAGCGGAAGGGACCAACCTGAATATCACCCAGAGCCAGCTCCAGGAGATCGAGAGAGTCGTCGGTGCGAATCAGGTCATCCCAATCTATTCAAGCTCCGACAGGATCACGGTGGGTCCCAACGTCGGGAGGGCGAGCATCCTCGGCCTGAAGCCCGACACGGTCCAGGACATCCTGGTCGTCACGGACGGCACCTTCCTCAAAGGAGGGGACGGCGCCCTGGTCGGACCCACCCTCGCCGCCGATTTCAGCCTGAAAGTGGGGAGCAGGATCAAGCTCGGGACCGATAGCAACTCCACGAAAAGCGTCCGCGTTGTCGGCATCCTCCAGAGTGCGGGGTTCGGGGGCGGCCTTTCCACCGACAGGGCGATCGTCGTCACCGACACATGGTATACCGCGAACTACGGCGAGTCAGGCCAGTACCAGTCGGTCAATGTCATCGCAAGCGACATCAGCCAGATCGGGACCATCGAGAATAACACGGCGAAGGCACTGAACAGGAACGCGAAGCTCCCCGCGGTCCGGATCAGCGATTCAGGGCAGTTCCTCAACACCATCTCCACGACGATCGGGAGCCTCACGTCCTTTGTCACGATGCTCGGGGCCATATCCCTCGTCGTGGCGGCGGTGAGCATCTTCAACGTGATGATCATGTCGGTCTCCGAGCGGGTCAAGGAGATCGGGATCCTGCGGTCCATAGGCACACGGAAGAGCGAGATCCGGAAGATGTTCCTCTACGAGGCCATCATCATTGGATTCATCGGGGCATTCATCGGGGCCGTCCTCTCGATAGTATCCGGTTACCTGACCGTGATCGCGATCGTCGGGAACACGGCGTACTTCTTCACACCTGCAAGCATGATCTATATCCCGCAGGGCATGGTCATCGGGATCGCGACATGCGTGCTCTCGGGAGTCTATCCTGCCTGGCGGGCGGCCGACCTCGACCCGATAGAGGCGCTGAGGGCAGAGTAAGACGGGCCTGTTTCAAAGGCCTCTCATCATTTTTATCGCGCAGAATTCCCCGCACATGGTGCACGGCCCATCGGTCGGCGCCATCTCCCTGGCCCGTTCCCCGTCGAGGGCGTAGGAGAACTGCCCCTCCCAGTCCAGATCTGCCCTCCTCATGGCGAGCTCACGGTCGCGCCTATCCGGCCCGTACTTGATGGAATCCCCGATATGGGCCGCGATCCGGAAAGCGATCAGCCCCTCCCGCACCTGCTCAGGACCCGGGAGCCCGAGGTGCTCTGCCGGCGTGATGTAGCAGAGATAGTCCGCTCCTGCTCCGGCAGCAATACTTGCACCCACGCAACCGGCAATATGGTCATGCCCCACGGCAATATCAATGGGCAGCGGTCCGGCGACGAACAGGGGAGCGTTCGATGCCTTCTTGTATCGTTTCACGTACCTCACGATGAGATCGGCACGGACATGCCCCCCCATCCCTTCGACGATCACCTGGACATCCTCTTCGTACGCACGCTTCGCGAGCATCGCGTTCAGTTTCATCTCCTCCTTCTGCGCCTTATCCATCGCGTCGTGGATGCACCCACTCCGCATAGTATTCCCCAGGGAGAGGACGATGTCATGCCTCTTCAGGATCGCAAGGATCTCATCGAGACAGGTAATGAAGGGATTCTCGCGCCCCGAAAGGTTCATCCATGCGATGGTCATGGAACCCCCTTTGGATACAACACCCATTATCCGCGCCTTCTTCCGGTACTTCGCGAATATTTCATTATTGGTGAAGTGCAGAACAAAGGAACTGACCCCTTCTCCTGCCTGCTGCCTGATAATACGAATCAGCTGGTCCTCATCTAGGTTTTGCAGGCCGATCTCTGCGGCGGCTTGGTAGATGGGCACCGTGGTGATGGGGATCGTGGTATTCTCGAAGATCCGGGTGCGGATCGCCCGGATGTCCCCGCCCATGGAGAGGTCGGTGAGGGTATCGGCCCTGCACCTCTCTGCAAGGACCGCTTTCTTTACCTCTTCATCAGGGTCGACCCTGATAGGGGATGTCCCGATATTCACATTCACCTTGGTTTTCAGGCTCTTCCCGATGCCGACCGATCGCTTCCCTCTTCGCATGACGACAACATCGCCGCGGGCGACGGAATGAAGAAGGGCTGTGCTGTCCATCCCCTCAGCACGGGCAACCGATCGAATCTCCGGAGTCAGTCTTCCGAGTTTTGCCTGTTTGAGCTGGGTCTTCATGCCACTCCCTACATCGCTCCTTGTTTCCGGCGGAATCATCCAGACTGGAGTTGGTACAGGGTCAGCAAACGGGTTTATCAGTCTTGTTGATATTCTGCCCCGCCCGCAGAACGTTTCAAATGGGCCGGGTGCGAAACAATCCCTGAGGTTTTCCATGGCAGGACTTCACGAGACCCTCGGGGAACGCGAGAAGAATCGCGAACGGATCCAGCGGGATGCACCCGATCTCTTCACCGCTTTCTCGGGATTGATAGCATCGAACATGAAGCCCGGGGCACTCGACCGGAGGCAGAAGGAACTGATCGGAGTTGCGGGATCGGTGATCACCCGGTGCGAACCATGCCTCGCCCATCACATCCGTGATGCCTTTACGGCCGGGGCTGGCCGGCAGGAGATCATCGAGGCCGCATCGGTGGGCGTCAACTTCGGCGGGGCCCCTTCGTTTGTCTTCGTCTATTCGGTCCTCATGGGGTTCCTCGAGGAGGCTGAGGGGGGGAAGGAACCCGGGTAATTTTTTTTGGAATCTGTCTCCTTGCGATCTCACGGGATGGAGACGAGGATGAAGAACGGGGGCACTCAAAGGAATATATGATGCGAGGGGTGAGATTTGAACTCACGAACCCCTACGAGAATGGACCCTGAATCCATCGCCTTTGACCTGGCTTGGCAACCCTCGCGCACCGGAAGAATACAATATCAGACGACATAAAGATAGTGATACCGGCCTTGTCGTCGGAGAAGTTCACAATGGATTCCGTCCGGGGCGGCAGAATATGGCTTAAATTCATCATATTGTTGGGCTCTTGGGGGACTACCGCCCCCGCCGCGGGCATCCCCCGTCGTGTACCGGAGTATATGAAGGGCGGTTTACGGTGACTGTGACGATCCCGCAGTCCCTGGTAGGACCCCATTTCCTCTACCAGAACCGGTGGGTGCGGATGAAGTTCCGCTCGGCCTTCAGGATCTCCCGGTAGAAGGCGTCCCCCTCGGTCATCGTGGCGAGGATCCGGGAGGCGATCTCGGGCCCGACGCCCCGCCCGGCGAGGGCGATGACCGCCTTCTTACCCGAGGAGAGGACGATGTTTGCGTTCCTGAGGAGCCTAACCTGGATGGCCTTCTCCTCCTCGTTCGCCGGCTTCCTCCGGACGAGAGCGCAGAGATCCTCCTCGTACGGCTTCACCGCGGCGATGAGCCGGGCGCTGCAGTTCGGGCACTGGGGCCGGTCGGGCACCCGGGCCACCGGTGTCCTTGCATGCCACTTCCGGCAGTGAAGGCAGCAGAGGATCACCTCCTCGCGGTCGAGGCGCTGCTTGAGGGTCGCAAGGACTGCCTGGTCGGCGAGGGGCGGGGGGATCATGTCCCGGGAGGAGAAGATCCCCTCACGGCCGAGGATGGTGAGAGGCCCCGTGGCGACCGTGACCTCCCCTTTCCTGATAGCGGTGAGAATGCTCGCGGCCCCCGGGACATCCATGTACCGGGTAAAGAGCTCGCGGTACGCCTCCTCCTGGATTATGGTGCCCTCGAAGAGATCGAGGAGGCGGTAGATGCTGAACCGCTCGTAGTCCGCGTCGACGTCGATCGCACCGAACTTCTTTGCTACCTGCACGAGCTTCCAGCGAAAGAGGGAGGTCCGCTTCAGGGCGAGGGCGAGGATGCCGTCAAGGTGGGCGGGATCGGTGGAGAGGAGGATCTCCTTCACCTGTTCAGGCCCGACGGTGGATGGCAGGCGCAGGAGGAACCGGTAGGCCCCCACGTCGATCCCCACCGTCGTCCCGTGCCGGGCGGAGAGGAGGATGGAGAGGACCCGGGCCAGGGCCTCGTTCGCCTTGTGGCCTCCGCAGATGTTCGCCACCACCCCCTCATCCGATGCCTCCAGGGTTATGAGCCGGTCATCAGGGATCCGGTCCTTTACCCGGTCCATCCGCGCGAGGAATCCCGAGACAAACCGGACCGCCACTTCGTCCACAGGGTAGCGGGAGAAGTCCCGCTCGCGGCGGAGCCTCCCCACCTCGCGGGCGACCTCGAAGGGGACGGGTATCTGCTCGCCCTCCCAGGAGGGGAGCTCCCCCTTCGCCTTCTTCGCCGGTTCGACGGTGATCCTCTCGCTGTCCATGTCGAGGATGCGCCAGAGCTGCCCTTTTGCGATGAAGACCGCGCCTGTGTAGGCCCACCCGACGACGAAGGACTCGTCCAGCGTGGCAACCGTCCTGCGGGAGACCATGTCGAAGACCCGGATTTTCTTCTCGTCGTGGATCATGGAGAGGTTGAGAGAGAGGTACTTGCGGGTCCGGCCTGTTCTCCGGATGAGGTCCCCGTCGATTCGGATGAGCCGGTGCGAGGCCATCTGTTCGCAGACCCGGTCGAGGAGGGCGCCGGGGTCCGGGTAGCATCCCGAGCGGGAGAGGATTTCCAGGGCCTTCGCCCGGGAGATCTCGCCGTATTCGACGGCCATTGCCGCGACCTGGTTTGCGAGCGTATCGGCCGCCCCGATGTGGGGGACCACCGGTTCCACCTGGTTCTCCTTTGCCATCCGCGCGATGACCATGGACTCGAGGGTGTCGTCGAAACCGGTGGTGAGGATGGTGCCCCGGGAGATGGTGTGGAGCTGGTGGCCCGCACGCCCGACCCGCTGGACCAGGCGGGAGACCTCCCTGGGGGATCCGAACTGGATCACATGCCCGACCCGGCCGATGTCTATCCCGAGTTCCATCGATGAGGTGCAGATGAGGGTGTGGATCTCGCCCCGCTTGAAACGCTCCTCGGCATCGACCCGCACCTCCTTTGAGAGGGACCCGTGGTGGACCTCCACGTCGCCTGTCTCGTACAGCTCGTGGCCCAGCGCCTCGGCCGTGACCCGGGTGTTCACGAAGACGAGGCTCGATCCCTTCCCGCCGATGCACCTCCCCACGTACCTCGCCTGGTCGGCGAAGTCCTCACCGGCGTATCGGACTCTGATCTCCAGGTGGGGGGTGACCGGGATCTCCACCACCTGGTACGGGCGGTTCCCGCAGAGGAATGCGGCGACATCCCCTGGGTTCCCTACCGTTGCGGAGAGGCCGATGCGCTGGAACTCTCCGGCATAGACAGCGAGCCGCTCCAGGGCGACCGAGAGCTGGGCACCCCGCTTCGACCCGGCAAGCTCGTGGATCTCGTCCACGATGACGTGGCGGACGCAGGCGAGGTGCTTGCGCAGCCTCTTTCCCATGAAGATGGCCTGGAGGGTCTCCGGCGTGGTGATGAGGAGGTGGGGCGGGTGGAGGGCCTGCCTCCTCCGCTCGGATGCCGAGGTGTCCCCGTGCCGGACCCCGACGGTCAGGCCCAGCTCCCTGCACCACCACTCCATCCTCTGAAGGATATCCCGGTTCAGGGAACGGAGCGGGGTGATGTAGAGGGCGCGGAACCCCGGGCCTTCCTCGCGGACGAGCCGGTCGAAGACCGGGAGCATGGCGGACTCGGTCTTCCCCGAGCCGGTGGGAGCGATGAGGACGAGATGTTTTCCGGCGAGGAGGGGAGGGATGGCCTCGGCCTGGGGCTCGGAGAGGTCCTTCCAGCCCCTCTTTCCCACAGCGTCCCTCACCCTCCCGTCGAGGAGGGAGAGGGTGTCACTCCTCCCCGAGGGAACCGAGGAGCCCGAGGTAGGTTCCATCGGTGAGAAACACCTCCGCATTCCCGAAGTCCATGCACCTGGAGAGGGGGCCCAGGTTGCTCTCCTTCATCCGGGTGAGATCGAAGCCGGTGAACTCGTTGAAGGCCGGCATGACGAGAACCCGTGTGGTGCCGGCCCCCCCCGCAGCACCCGCGAGCCCGAGGCAGCCCTCGTCAACCGTGGTGAGAAGGTAGGCCCGGTCGCGCAAGGCGCACCCGACCTCGTCCCGAAGGGTGACCATAGGGTGGTGGTGCCCGATGACGAGGAGGTGCCCGATGAGGGAGGGATCCGGGTAGGTGTGGCCGTGGAGGTAGCCCACGCCGTCGAGGAGGGCGCCCCGCATGGGGAGCAGCTCCCCCTCTTCCAGGAATCGTTCGAGACCCCCGTCGTGGTTGCCGGGCACCACTTTCAGGGACACGCGTGATCGGATTGCTTCGAGCAGGTCAGGGATCTCATGGTACTCCTGGCGCGTGGTGAGGGGGACCGAGTGCTTCACGTCTCCGAGGAGGATGACGAGATCGGGTTTTCCCTCGTCGATGCAGGCAAGGACACGGTCAAGCCTCCCCCCGGTCTGGCTCGGGATGTGGACCCCGTGCACATCGAGGTCTGACTCGATCCCGATGTGGAGGTCTGCGATGACGAGGACCCGGTCCGTATGCTCGATGACGAGAGCCGGCCCCTCGGGAAGGAAGTTGAGCGCCATGCCGGTTATACCAGCCTGATGGAGCCCTTCCTGGGCATATAGCACTCCCCTTCCGCGAGGAGTTCGTTCAACGCCCGGGTGCCTGCCTCAGTACCGATACCGTGCCTGCCCAGCTCCCCGAGGACCATCTCGAAGGGAACCAACTCCTTCGGCCGCGCCGCGAGGAAGGCGAGGACGAGTTCCTTGGGGTCCACATTCTCCGCCTTTGTCTTCTCTCCTGCTCCCCCTGCGGATGCGAGAGCCACCTCGACCATATCGGCGAGCTCCATGAGGAGCGACGGGGTAATCCGGTAATGGGCAATGATCTGGTCCATGGCCGGTTCCTGAACTTTCCCGATAAGGGCTGCGCTCAGCCGTTCGAGCCGGCCGATGGTCATCTCGGCCGTCGTTATCACCCAGGTGTCCCTGGCCAGGCGGTCCACCTCCGCGACAGCCTCCGGGAGAAGGACCATCCGGGATGCAGGAGACCGCGACGTCAGCATGGGCGTAGCGGTGACCGCGACAAATGACGGGGGTTCGATCCTGGCGAGCGCCCCCGTGACCTCGGGGCGGTGCCACCCGCTTCGCAGGGTGAACGCTCCGGTCGGGTCGGCGACCCGTGCATGGACGAAATCGCCGGAATTTCCCTCGACCTCCGTGAGCGCCCCGACGATGGTAAGGCGCTGGAGGGAGAGGCCGGTGGGGGTGAGGAGCGAGGGCTGCCCCTCCGGTTCGCCCGAGGGGGCCACGAGGTCCGAGCGGTTGAACTCGCCTGCAAAGAGATGCTCCACCTTCGCCCTCATACTCTCTTACCTTTTCCCGGAGTCCGGATCCCTTCACGCGATCCGTACCCGAACACCTTCACCACGCATCTATAAGTATAATTTCCTATCAGGCTGATACCTACAGACTGGAGAGACCAGCCCGGCGAACAACACGCCCGTCAGGGGTCGGGGGTCACCTGGGCACACATGTCAATTAGATCTCTCCCGCACGCCGTTTATACTTGATTGCATGAAGGGTCCTGCCCGAGGGAGGACGAGGCTCGATGGACGAGAATCACACCATCTGGATCGAGAAGTACCGGCCCGCAAAGCTCGGGGACATGGTGGGGCAGAAGGAGATCGTGGAACGGCTCCAGTCCTATGTCAGGAGCGGCTCCATGCCCCACCTCCTCTTTACAGGGAGCGCCGGGGTGGGGAAGACCACGGCGGCGGTGGCCCTGGCCCGGGAGTTCTTCGGCGGGACATGGCACACGAACTTCCGGGAGCTGAACGCCTCGGACGAGCGGGGGATCGACGTGGTACGGAACCAGATCAAGCAGTTCGCCCGGACCTCCCCCCTCGAAGGGGCCAGCTTCAAGATCCTCTTCCTCGACGAGGCGGACGCCCTCACCACCGATGCCCAGGCCGCCCTCCGCCGGACCATGGAGAGCTATGCCGGGACCTGCCGGTTCATCCTCTCCTGCAACTACTCCTCCAAGATCATAGACCCCATCCAGAGCCGGTGCGCCATCTACCGGTTCAGGCCGCTCGATCGCGGGGCTATCGGAGAAGAGATCCGGCGAATCGCGGCCCGCGAGGGGCTCACCGTCGCCGAAAAGGCGCTGGATGCCATCGTCTACATCGCGCAGGGGGATATGAGAAAGGCGATCAACGCCCTCCAGGGGGCCGCCATCCTCTCGCCCATCATCGAGGAGAGGATGGTCTATGAGATCACCGCGAACGCGCGCCCCGAGGAGATACGGGAGCTCCTGGACCTCTCCCTTGCGGGCGACTTCGAGGGTGCGGAGGGGGTCCTGGACCGGCTCCTGCGCGAGAGGGGGATCGCCCCTGCCGAGCTCCTGAGCCAGTGCTACCGCGCGCTCGTCTCCCGGAAGATGGACCTCGCCCTCAAGGTCTGCCTCATCGACGGCCTCGGGGAGACCGACTTCCGGCTCTCGGAGGGGGCGGACAGCGAGATCCAGATGGAGGCCCTCATCGCGCGGTTCGTCCTCGCCGCGAAGGGCGGGAGGTGACGTGGTGGCGAAGCAGGAGCAGGTCCAGGCCGAGGTGACCGACGTTGCCGGCGAGTGGCGGAGGTTCCTCGTCAGGCACTACAAGCACCCCCTGGGAGAGCTCCAGAGGGAGTTCCCCCACAGCCGGTCCCTGTACATTAATTACCGGACGATCCTCCCCAATAACCTCGCGAATGCCGTCCTGGAATCACCGGGGAAGGTCATCGAGGATATCCGCGATGCTCTGGTCCAGCACAAGACCATCGACGAGAAGGACCGGGACAGGGTGAACATACGGTTCACCAATCTCCTTGTCAAGACGCCGATCCGCGAGATCCGGGCCGACCAGATGAACAAGTTCCTCACCGTGGAGGGAATACTCAGGAAGACCACGGAGGTGCGCCCCAGGATCGTGGAGGCCGCATTGCGGTGCACAGCCTGCGGCAAGATCACGACCATCTCCCAGTCCTACGGGAAGTTCCAGGAGCCGGAGTTCTGCCCGAGCTGCGAGAAGAAGGCGAGGATGGATCTCGTGGCATCCCGGTCGCGGTTCACCGACTCCCAGAAGCTCCGGATCCAGGAGTCCCCCGAGGGCCTCCGGGGCGGCGAGCAGCCCCAGACCATGGACGTTGACGTGACCGACGACCTGACAGGGAGGGTCGCTCCCGGGGACCGAGTGGTCATCAACGGGATCCTCAGGACCATCCAGAGGGTGAGCGCCGGGGTGAAGGGGACCCTCTTTGACATCTACCTCGAGTGCAACTCCATCGAGATCTCCGAGAAGGAGTTCGAGGAGGTCTCCATCAGCGAGGAGGACGAGAAGACCATCACGTCCCTCTCGAAGGACACCCAGCTCCTGCGGAAGATCATCCGGTCCATTGCCCCCACCATCTACGGGAACGAGGACGTGAAGGAGGCCGTCGCGCTCCAGCTCTTCGGGGGGATCCCGAAGGAGATGCCCGACGGGTCCCACCTCCGGGGCGACATCCATATGCTCCTCGTCGGGGATCCAGGGATCGCCAAGTCCCAGATCCTCCGCTATGTGGTGACGCTCTCCCCGAGGGGCATATACACGAGCGGGAAGTCCTCGACGGCAGCAGGCCTCACGGCAACCGCGGTGAAGGACGAGTTCGGCGACGGCCGGTGGACGCTCGAGGCCGGCGCCCTCGTCCTCGCCGACATGGGGATAGCCGCCGTGGACGAGATGGACAAGATGCGCACAGAGGACCGCTCGGCCCTGCACGAGGCCATGGAGCAGCAGTCCATCTCGGTGGCGAAGGCCGGGATCACCGCGACGCTGCGCTGCCGCTGTGCCCTTCTCGGGGCCGCGAACCCGAAGCTCGGGAGGTTTGATGCCTATACCCCTATCTCCGAGCAGATCAACATGCCAGCCGCGCTCCTCTCCCGGTTCGACCTTATCTTTGTCATGCAGGACCAGCCGGACCCGAAGCTCGACGAGGCGATCGCCGAGCACATCCTGAAGACCCACCGCGTCGGGGAGCTCATCGTCCAGCACAGCAAGAAGCCCATCCCCGGGGTCGACGACGAGTTCATCAAGCAGCAGCTCGCCCCAGTCACGCCGGATATCCCCCCGACCCTCATGCGGAAGTACGTGGCATTTGCCAAGCGGACCTGCTACCCCATCCTCTCGGACGAGGCGAAGGACGCCCTCGAGTCGTACTACCTGAAGCTGAGGGGCCTTGCGGATGCCAACAAGCCCGTCCCGATCACCGCCCGGCAGATTGAGGCCCTCGTCCGGCTGGGGGAGGCAAGCGCCCGGATCCGGCTCTCAAATACCATCGAGGCAGCGGATGCAGAGCGGGTGATCCACATTGTGGACGCCTGCCTGCGCCAGGTGGCCTACGATGCCGAGAGCGGTTCGTTTGATATCGACAAGCTGGTGACCGGCGTCCCCAAGTCCCAGAGGGACATCATCCGCTCGATCAAGGAGGTGATCCGGGACCTGGGCGGCGAGAGCCGCGAGGCGCGGGTCGACCAGGTGCTCGAGATCGTGACCGGCCAGGGCTTTGCGAAGGAGAAGATCGAACAGATGATCAAGATGCTCCTGCGGGAGGGGGAGGCCATCGAGCCCCGGAGCGGGATCATCAAGCTCATCGGATACTGAAAGGACCATGGTGAAGGGAATGGTAACCGATCGCGAACGCGCTGCCTTCGAGGCAGGGATCAAGCTTGGCGCACTCTACCACCAGTGGGTTGGAACGCCCGTCTCACCGGCGACCGCGGAGTTTCTGGAACAGGCGATAGAGCGGAGCATAGCCCTCCAGCCTGCCGTGGAATCGGTCCGGGTGCACCTCGACCGGCGGCTCATGTCCCCGAACTCCTTCGGGTACAGCGAGCTCGGCGGGATGATGTTCGACGTGGAGGTGACAACCCGGGTCGGTGGGATCCGCTGCCGCGCCGGCCTCAGCCGCACCGAAGACTATCCCCTCATGAGCCTGGTGGCCTGTGACGAGATCGCTCCCGATCCCCATCACCGATGACCATATCCACATCGATCCGGTAAACGGTCGCGGACTGGAAGCCGCGAAGGACTTCAGGCGGGCAGGAGGGACCCATCTCTTCCTCGTCTCCAAGCCCTCCTGGTCGTTCGGGATAACACCGGGAAAAGGCGAGGATTTCATCCCCGTCTTTGAGGGGACCCTCTCCATCGCCCGGCAGATTCGTGACCTGGGGATCGTCGTCTTTCCGGTTCTCGGGGTGCACCCGGCCGAGATCACGAGGCTCGCCGGAACTATGGATCTCTCCCGTGCAGAGCAGGTCATGGTGGAAGGCCTTGACGCGGCCGCCGGATTCGTGGCACGCGGGGAGGCTGTCGCCCTGAAGAGCGGCCGCCCCCATTACGAGGTGCCCGAAGCGGTTCTCGGGACATCGAACCGCATCCTCCGGCACGCACTCATTCTTGCAGGGGAATGCGGCTGTGCCGTCCAGCTCCATGCCGAGGGCGGCCCATGCAGTGATGTCGTCGGAATGGCTCGTGAGACGGGCATCCCCGCCGAAAGGGTGGTGAAGCACTTCGCGACCCCAGATACCCCTCTCGTTCCTTCCCTGATCGCCCGCCATGAGGCGATCCCTGCCCTTGCAGGGGCAGGCCGCCCCTTCATGATGGAGAGCGATTACATGGACGAGAATACCCGGCCCGGGTCAGTCATCGGCCCGAAGTCGGTTCCCCGGTTCACCCGACGGCTCCTGGAGAAGGGGGAGCTGACCGAGGAGGCTATATACCGCATCCATGTCGAGACCCCGTCCCGCACCTACGGCGTCGAGATCCACCCACCGTAGAGGTCCGTGGCAGATCACCTTTTTCACCTGCACGGGCTCAGAAGTACGTGATGTTTCTGAAGGTCCACAGGATCCCAGATGCGGGGGAGATCGTGGCGGTGTGCGACAGGGAGCTCCTGAACACGACCCTTCGCCACCGGGACGTGGAGGTGCACATCTCCGAGACCTTCTACGGGAATACCCAGGCTGACGAGGAACGGGTGAGGGCCGCCCTTACGACCGCCACGAATGCGAATCTCTTCGGCAAGCGCACCATTGAGATCGCAATCGGGTGCGGGGCCGTGGACCGCGGGTGTGTGGTCCTCATCGGCGGCGTCCCGCACGCCCAGATCTACAGGTTCTAGAGAGATGAGCATCCGGGAATCCTTCTGCCCCCTCTGTGGCCAGCCCTCGGCCGGGGATCTCTGCGGCCGGTGCAGGGTGGGAAAGACCCGGTGGATGGAGGCATCCCCCAGGGTCGAATGCATCACCTGCCCGACCTGCGGATCTAGGAAGACAGGTGCAATCTGGCAGGATTCGCCGGTATCCCGCGAGGAGCTCACCAGGGAACTTGCCATCCGGGCAGTGAGGCTCATCCCCGAAGGACGGGATGCAGAATTCCAGGTGACATCCAGGGAACGGAGCCCGAACCGGACCATCGCAAAGGTCCAGGTGAAGGCGAACGTTTTCGGGGTCCCGGTAGCGGATGAAGCTGAGGTCGAGGTGGTATGGAGGGGGGAGACCTGCGACCGGTGCAGCAGGATCTCGGGCGGCTACTTCGAAGGGGTTGTCCAGGTGCGGGCAGCCGGAAGGGCCCTCTCCCCTCGCGAGCAGGAGGTCGCGACCCGGATCGCCTGCGAGGTGGAGGAACGGCTCAAGGAAGGGGGTGCACGCCTCTCCTTTATCTCCCGGATGACCGGGGAGGAGGGGCTTGACATCGTCGTCGGGCAGAGCAGGATGGGGGAGCGGATCGCCCAGGAGATCACCGCGGCTCTCGGGGGAAGATACACGGTCCACCCGAAGCTCACCGGCGAGAAGGACGGGAAACGCCTGTACCGCATCACCTACTCCATCCGCCTCCCCAGGCTCCAGAAGGGGGACGTGGTCGAGGTGGAGGGGGATTACCTGGAGGTGCGGGAGACCGGGAAGCGGCAGCTGAAGGTCTTTCACCTGGGCACCGGTTCCATGACTATCCTGCCCCCATCATCCACCTACCGGCTCGTCGGGAACGTGAGGGATTCGGTGCCTGCCCTCATCGCGTTCATCGAGGGGGAAACCGCTGGTATCCTCGATCCCGAGACCTTTGCGACCCGGGAGGTGCGGATGCCCGGCTGGGTGAAGACCGCGACCGGTTCCCAGGTCAGGGTGCTCCCCGACAAACAGACGGACCGCATCGTCGTTGTGGGGTAAAGGATGCGGGTCAGAAGGTTCCGGCCCTGCGATCTGCAGGGGGCAGCCCGTGAGGACTGGGTTGACGCGGAACGGAGAGCCGTGGTTCAGGACGGGGTGGCGTACATTCCGGTGAAGGAGGGTGAGCGCCACGACCTGGTCATCCCCGAGCGGAAGCCCTACCGTGGAAGAGGATACCAGCTCCTGGGGGATCTCGTTCTTCTTCACGGGAGCCCCCCCACATCCCAGGAAGTGGACGAGATCAGGGAATGGCTCGATCCCCGGGGGATCCTCTGGGTCCGTGGAATCGCCGGGATCGAGCGGGCTCCCCGGGTGGAGATCATCTGGGGAACTGCCGGCGAGGTGCGCCAGAAGGAGTATGGCTGCACCTTTACTCTTGACCCTGCCAGGGTGATGTATGCCATGGGAAACCTCAGCGAACGTCACCGTGTGGTGAACCTGGTAAAGGAGAACGGGGCCGGCGAACGGGTTGGAGATCTCTTTGCCGGAATCGGTTACTTCTCCATCCCCCTGGCTCGGGCAGGGTGCAGGGTCCATGCCATGGAGATCTCGCCGGTGGCATTCGGGTATCTCCTCCGGAATATCCGTGAAAATGATGTCTCGGACCGGGTCAAGCCAGAATGTGGGAACTGCAGGGATCTCCTTGAGGGTGAGTATGACCGGCTCATCCTGGGGCACTTCGATGCCCCCGACCACCTTTCCGAGGCTCTCGCCCATGTGAAAGCCGGATCTGTCCTCCATATCCACTCCCTCCGCGACGAGAGCAACCGGATCGGTTCTCTCGCCCGCGGGGCAGGGTTCACCCCTGCCATCACCACGCGAAGGGTAAAGAGTTATGCTCCCCATACATGGCATATGGTGCAGGACGTGGCGCTCTCGTGACAGGAAGGACCCTTGAGGGGAAGGTCATCGCCCTGGGCGTGACCGGATCCATCGCCGCCGTGGAAGTAGTGGGGCTCGCCCATGCGCTGCGCAGGCGGGGGGCAGAGGTCCAGGCAGTGATGACCCAGGCTGCCACCCGGATCATCCATCCAGATGCGGTCACCTATGCAACCGGCCGTCCTGCAATCACCGCTATCACCGGCATGGTGGAGCACGTGGAGTTCTGCGGTGAGGGTGGGAAGGCCGATCTCTTCCTTGTTGCACCGTGCACCGCGAACACCCTGACAAAGATCGCCCTCGGGATTGATGATACCCCGGTCACGACCTTCGCTACCACCGCCATCGGGAGGGGAATGCCCGTCATCATCGCCCCCGCCATGCACGGTTCCATGTACCGGCACCCTGCAATCGCCGGACATATGAAGGGACTGGCAGAGTGGGGGATCGATGTGGTCGAACCACGCATCGACGAGGGAAAGGCGAAGCTTGCCACCCCGGAATCCATCGTCCTCCACGTGGAGCGGGCCCTCCTGGGGAAGCCCCTCGGCGGGAGACGGGTGGTGGTCACGAGTGGACCCTGCGCCGAGGCCGTGGACGACGTGAGGATCCTCACCACCCGATCGACTGGCATGATGGGGAGGGAGATGGCTCTCCAGGCGTACCGGCTCGGCGCGGATGTCACGGTGGTACACAACGGGGACCTCCCCTGTGTGAGGAACATTCCGGCCGGGAGTGCGGCGGAGATGCGGGAGGCAGTCCACCGCATCTTCAGGGAAGAGGGGGCTGACATCTACGTCTCGGCTGCGGCAATCTCGGACTTCTCCCCGAGGAGGGTAAAGGGGAAGATCCGGAGCGGGGCTCCGGTGACCCTGGACCTTGACCCTCTCCCGAAACTCCTTGGAGAGGTACAGGCTTCCTACCACCCGGTGACCATCGCCTTCAAGCTGGGCAGGGATGAGACGAGAGCTGCGAAGGAGATGCTGGACCTTGGGGTCCGGGCCGTCGTGGTTAACACCCCCGAAGCCATGGGAGCCCCGGCGGCCGAGGTCACTATCCTCTCCCGGAGCGGGACCCGGACTGCAAGGGGGTCAAAGGAGGAGGTCGCCGCTGCCGTATGGACGGCGCTGCTATAGCCCGCTCACCGGGGCATATCTCCGGCTACTTCCGGTGCATCCCCGGTGCCACTCCCCGGGAGACAGGGTCTGCCGGGGCTGGCATCGTCATCGAGGAAGGGGTGGTCGCGAGGGCGATCCCTTCCCCATCACCGGCGGTGAGGATGCTGTTTCCGGAGAACCGGCTGGCTGGAGGAGGGCCGCCACTCATCGAACACGCGATGGAGAGGCTCGGGGTCTCGGCCGAGGTGACCACCAAGAGTACGCTCCCGGCGGGCGCAGGTTTCGGGCTCTCGGCGGCCGCCCTCCTTGCATCCATCTCGGCCCTCTCGGCCCTCTTCGATCTCCGGCTCGCGGATCCGGAGATCGCATCCCTCGCACACGAGATCGAGGTGATCCACCGGACGGGCCTCGGGGACGTCGCTGCCTGCTTGGGGGGCGGGATCGAATGCAGGAAAGGGCCGGGGGTCCGGGCAGAGATAGAACGGATCCCCTCTCCTGGTGGTATCATTCATGCCATCAGCTTCGGTCCTATCCCGACACCTCAGGTCCTCGGTGACCCTGCAAGAATGGAGATGATAGACCGTGCATTCCCGGGGAGATGCCCCCGGAATCTCGGGGACCTTTTCAGCCTCTCCCGATCCTTTGCCGAGAAGAGCGGCCTCGTCACCCCCCGGGTCGGGGAGGTCCTCGGTGCATGCGACAGGGCCGGAGTCAGCTCGAGCATGACGATGCTCGGGGAAGGGGTCTTCGCCCTGGGCGACGAGGCAGTTCCGGTCCTCTCGCCCTTCGGGAAGGTCTTCAGACTCAGGATCGCCGGGCGGGGCTTCTCGCGGGGCGAGGTGGTCAGGTGATCCCGGCCGATCACCCCCGGTACCGTTCCCTCCTCGCCCGCGAGCGGCTCGCCTCCTGCGCCCGGGAAGGCGTGGTGAGCCTCGAGGGCCTCGCCGCCCACGGGAGGGGGGAGGCCTTCGACTACCTCATCGGCGAGCGGACTACGGAGAGTGCACTCCTTGCCGAACGCACCGCCGCGGCCATGCTCCTCTCCGCACGCTCTCCCGTCATCTCGGTGAACGGGAACACCGCCGCACTCGCCGCGGCCTCCATCGCCGAGCTCCAGAGCGCGTCCCGGGCCGGGGTGGAGGTGAACCTCTTCCACCGCACCGAGGAGCGGGTAGAGAAGATCACAAGGCTCCTCGAGTCGGCGGGTGTGGAGGTGCTCTCAGGGAGGGCGGAACCGCTCCTCCCCCTCTCCCATGCAAGGGCGCTCTGCCTCCGCGAGGGGATCTTCTCCGCGGACTCGGTCCTCGTCCCCCTGGAGGACGGGGACCGGTGCCAGGCCCTCGTCTCCATGGGAAAACGGGTCATCGCCATCGACTTGAATCCCCTCTCCCGGACGGCGCGGACCGCCACCCTCACGGTCGTGGACGAACTCACGAGGGCCCTCCCCAGCATCACGGGGGCCTGCGGGGAGATCGACCCTGAGGAAGGTGAAAGGCTCATGAGGTCCCCTGACAATAGCTACTTCCTAAGGGCAGCCTTGGATGAGATCAGGGGGAACCTTGAGCATGCTCTGGATTGAGAAATACCGCCCGCAGGCCCTGGGGGAGGTGGTGGGGCAGGAGCAGGTAGTGAGGCACCTCCATCGCTTCGCCGCCGAGCGGAGCGTCCCCCACCTCCTCGTCACCGGCCCCCACGGGACCGGGAAGAGCGCGGCCATCGAGTGCCTGGCAAAAGCCCTGTACGGGGAAGACTGGGAGGGGAATACCACCATCCTCGACGCTGCCTCCCTCTTCCTCCAGGGGAAGAGCTCCCTCTCCGCGGACGAGCGTTTCGCCCACCTCTACCGGAAGGACGAGAGCCTCTCGGCGAACTTCAAGCGGATCGTGAGGTGGTACGCCTCGATGCGTCCCCTGGGCGCCGAGTTCAAGCTCCTGGTGCTCGAAGGGGCGCATTCCCTTCCCCGGGAGATCCAGCAGGCGCTCCGGAGGACCCTTGAACGGTACTCTGCGACCTGCCGCTTCATCCTCTGCACCACGAACCAGAGCGCGATCATCCCTGCGATCACCTCCCGGTGCCTCCCCCTCTCTTTCTCCCCCGTGGAAGGTCCCATCATCCTCGCTACCCTCGGCAGGATCCTCGATGAGGAGGTTCCGGGGAGGCGAAGGGAACTCCGGGAGGAGGTGGAGATGATCGCCCATGCAGCGGGTGGCGACCTGCGGAAGGCCACCATGCTCCTCCAGCTCCTCGTGGAGTCCGGGAAGGGGGCCGGGTCCGCGGAGATCAACACCTCGGAGACCGGAAATATCGCCATCCAGCTGGTGAGATCGATGCGGGCGGGGGACTTTGCCGTGGCCCAGCGGACCTGCGAGTCCCTCCTCATCGACTACGGCCTGTCCGGGAGGGAGGCGCTCCGGGAGATCCGCCGGGCGGTGAAGCAGGAGTACAATGATCCAAGGATCGCCCTGATCCTGGGGGAGGCCGATCATTCCATGGAGCGGGCGGGGAACGAGTTCGTCCAGGTGAACGCCATGATCGCGAGGGTCATCCAGGAGGTGTTCAGCTGAAGAAGGTGGCGGATCACTACAACCAGGTCGCGCGGGTCTACGACCTCCGGTACGACACGTCTTGCGGGAAGGTGTACCACCGGCACATCTGCCGGCACATGCTCGACTGGCTCCCGGGGGGAAAGCTCCTCCTTGACCTCGGGTGCGGTACCGGCCTCTTCATGCGCCGCTACGGGGAGCTGGGCGGGACCGCCATCGGCCTCGACATCAGCAGGGGGATGGTCGAGGCGGCCCGGGAGCAGGGGAGATGGTTCGAGTACCTGGTGGGGACCGCCGAGGGCCTCCCGTTCCGGGACGGCACCTTCGATGCGGTCTCCTGTGTCCTCGCCTTCTCGTACCTCGAGAACCCCGGGTGGATGCTCGGGGAAGCTTTCCGGGTGCTGAAGCCCGGCGGGTTCCTCGGGGTGAGCACCCTCTCCCGGAGCGTCATCACCTCCCTCGTCCCTGTCATCTACCGGCTCGGCGAGAAGATGGAGCTCGGCCGGATCGGGGTCGGCGATTTCGGGGAGAGGTACTATACTCAGGAGGAGATGGTCAGGATCTTCTCGAATGCCGGTTTTGTCGACGTGAAGGCGAAGCGCTGCTCCTTTGCCCACCATTCCCTGAAGGAGCCGATCTTCGACATCGCCCGGCGGGTCGAGCCCTTCATCGAGAAAAGGGTCCCCGGGCTCGCCTATAACCTCGTGGTCTGCGGCAGGGTGCCGGGGGATTAGGACCGGGGTCTCGTCCCGAGTCTTGCAAGGACCCTCTTCTTCTTCCCGATAGCAGCCTCGGCGGCATTGTCGACACCCCGCTTCATCGCATCGAAGTCCTTCACCCGCCGGTCCACGACCTTCTTGACGGGTGTGTAGGCAGACTCGCGGAAGCGCGGTGAGAAATCCCGGTCCTCTCCGTCCACCCTGAGAACCGACTCCGCACGGCCCTCTTCCACGAACCCGACCTCCTCCATGGGGACCCCGCACCCCCTCACGACCCGGAGGATGGCGGGGGCAGCGTCGGGGGGTACGACCACGAGGAGGGCATCCAGGGAGACCCCCAGGTAGTCGATCCCGAGCGTATCGAGCATGGCGAGGACGACCGGATCCACGAGCCGGCGGAGATTTGCATCCCCAATGACGACCCTCACCCCCGCGGTCTCCGCGAGTTCGTGGGCGTCCCCCCGCAGGCCGCCGTTGGTCACGTCGGTCATCGCATGGATCATAGGGAGGACCGGGCTCGAGAGAAGAGCCTCGCATGCATGGAGGAAGTGGAGGTTGATGGTCCTCTCCACCACCTGCGGATGGCCCGAGTAGATGGCGGCGGTCGCGATGGTCCCGCCGCCGGCTCCGGCGGTCATGAGAATCACGTCACCGGCCGCGGCGGCCCTCCGGGGCGTGAGGTGCCTTGCCACCCCCACCGCCCCCACGCACCCGGTCATCCTGTCGCCGATGACCATGTCACCCCCGATCCGGAGCGTGGACCCTGCGACGAGGGGGACCCCCATGGCCTCCCCGACCGTTGTTACGCCGGCCGTGTAATCGAAGATCTTTCCCACGTCGCCGTCATCTGCCACATGGATATCGGAGAAGAGGGCGACCGGGTGGGCCCCCATCACGTAGACGTCCCTGAGGGTGGCCCGGGTGGCATGGAACCCGGCCAGGAAGGGGTAATCCGAGAGCCGGGAGTGCATCCCGTCCACGGTGCAGGCGATGAACTCGCCCCCGGCCGAGACCACGCCCGCGTCATCCATCTCGTCGACCCCGACAGCGGCCCCAGTCCTCCCGATGATCCGGGCGATCTGGCGGTGGGCGTAGAAGTCGCCCTTTCCCCGGGAACCGACGCCGAAGTCCCCCATCCCGACCCCGGCGGGGGTGAACTCGAAGAGGTCACCTCTCGCCCCACGGGTGTTCCTCACCTCCTCGACGACGGCAGCGGCAAATTCCCCGGCATGGTCCGAAGAACCGCCTTTGATCCTGAGGATATGCTCGGTGAGGTTGCGGACCACCGCATCCTCCTTCATGCCCCTCTCCAGGCATCGGCGGGTGAATCCCTCGAGATCCATAGCACTTCCTAGCTCACTCCGTATTCCCATAAAATCACCGGGCCGATGGATACTGAGTAGCAGAGGATGGGGAATACTGACCCCAAAGAAGGGGAACCGGTGTTATCATAAGGGGAGGATGATTCAGGAGAGGGGAATGATCATGCCCTTATGGATCCCGCTCCTCCCTCTCCCGGAATTCCCGGGCCGGCATGACGGGCCGGGCGCTCAGGGAGGCCCCGCGCCTTCGGATGGTCCCGGTTGCTCTGATCCGGGGATCTTAAAAGGATATGATCCACACAACAAGGGGGAAATTTGCCATAATATAAATATTTTATGTATGAAAAAGTAAATAAAGATTTAATGCGGTGTTAGGAAATTAGATATATTTATATATCACTACAAGATATTCTTACATATCCTACCAGTGTACCGTACCGGTCACTGGAGGGGAGTGTGAAACATGAAGTTCTTGAAGAGAGAAGATGCAGTATCACCGGTCATTGGCGTCATCCTTATGGTCGCCATCACGGTGATCCTCGCCGCGGTCATCGCCGCATTCGTATTCGGCATGGCGAGCGGCGTTCAGAAGACGAAGTCGGTCGCAGCGACCGCCCGGCAGACCGGAGCCAACGGATGCACGGTCACCTGGGAGGGCGGGCAGGACAACGCAATGGTATCGACCTATAACGTCACTATGGTTGATGCCGCTGCTCCGCAGGGTGTGAATCTGCCAGCCACAGTCGGGAACTCGACCACATGGGGCCTGTGTACTGTTGGTCAAGACCATATAGTTGTGACTGCTATCTTCACCGATGGAACAGCTCAGGTTATTCTCGACACATATGTCTGAGCCATCGCTGGGTGTGAACAGAATGATGAAAAAAAGAGAAGATGCAGTATCACCGGTCATTGGCGTCATCCTCATGGTCGCCATCACGGTGATCCTCGCCGCGGTCATCGCCGCCTTCGTATTCGGCATGGCGAGCGGCGTCTCGAAGACCAAGTCCGTCGCAGCGACCGCCCGGCAGACCGGATCCAGTATTCTTGTCACCTGGGTGGGCGGGCAGGATAACGCGATGGTGTCGAGCTACAACATTTCCATTGTAAACTCGTCAGGTACAACGGCGCTTGTCGTTGTTCCTGGTAACAGTGTAGGTAACTCCACCATTGTAGGAGGAGGGATAGGATCCCCTGGTCAGGACCACGTGACCGTTGTTGGCGTTTTCACTGACGGTACACAGCAGGTCATCCTGGATACCTACGTTTAATCCCATCCTCTTTTTTTAGTGATTCGGCAGAGAAGAGAAGTCCCTGGAGAGCCCCGGTTCTCGATCCGTACCGGATCTCCTCCTGAGCATCCCCTTCAGGAAGAGGACGCCCCGGCCTTCGCAAGGTACCCATCGAGCATCTCCAGGGCCTCGAGCTCCTTCGGTCCTCCACACCTCCGGATGATACTCCGGTGGTGGTCGATGAGTTTGCGGA
The DNA here is from genome assembly GCA_015660865.1 of Methanomicrobiales archaeon. Lineage (GTDB taxonomy): Archaea > Halobacteriota > Methanomicrobia > Methanomicrobiales > JACTUA01 > JACTUA01. The sequence continues at coordinate 25,866 of JACTUA010000003.1, forward strand.
TCTCGGGATCCCTGTTCCAGAGATAGCGGGTCCCGTGGACCGCTGCCTCGATGACGCTGTTGTACCCCCGGTTCACCGGGTGAATCACCGGCGAGAGGGTCATCTCCTTCATGGGGCTGAGGATCGCGGTCATCGATTCCCGTGCACTGTGCTCGATTGCGGCATCAAAGGCGATCCATGCCTCGACCTCGGGGAGGCGGTGGACGAGGAACCCCTCCACCTCCTCCTCCACGAATGCCGACTGGGGAAGATCGTCGAATGCGGTCTTTACGAAGAGGACAGGATCATGGACGATATTTGCAACGACCCAGCCCCACCGTTCCACGTTCATCGCGGTGTGGCTCCCCCTGAAGAGGACCATCCGGTACGCCCCGTCCCGGAGGATGATCCCCATCGGGGCGGCATTGGACCACGTGGTGGCGATGACCTCGTTTATTCCTTCCTGGAGCAGTCCCATGCCCATCCCTCCCCGAGAGCGGTATAGATGGCGGCGATGATGATGTCCGCGGTGGAGCCCGGGTTGATCCCGCGGGCGATGCACTCGGAGTCGAATGCCCCGAGATCCCCCCTGCCATCGAGGATCCCGGCCGCCCTTTGCTTCACCTCTTCTGCGACGAGAGGTCCGTGCTCTTTCACGATGAAGGTGTCGATCTCTGTGGAGAGGAGCCGGAGGAAGGTCCCGACAATGCCATCCCTCCCGCAGCCCGCGCGGTGGAGCTGGTCTGCGGCCTTCCTCGTCAGGCGAAACCCGTTCACCCACTCGCGGGCCACCATGTCGTGCTCCTTTGAGTGGTCCATGACATCAAAAAGGGTCATCCTCCTGTCTCTGATAAGATCGAGGGCATGCGGGTCGGCGACGTCCAGGGGATCGCCCGGGAGCATCCGCACCTTCGTGAGCGAGAAGGCCTGGTAGAAACTGACCGCGTCTTCAACCGTTGAATCCTGGACGGCCCTGACCGCCCCGGGGATATCGCCTCCCCGGAGGAGGGGGATGAGGAGGATGAATGCCCCGAAGTGGGTGTTTCCCCCGCCATGGGCCGTGGTGAGCCTCACCGCCTCGCGGAGGATCTCCCCGATCCCGCCACTGCACCCCGCGGCTTTCTCGAGGGCGGGGCGGGCGAGGATCGCGGAGGCGAGGAAGTGCTCCAGCCGGGTCCCCTCGTAGTCATGGCACCGGTCCACGTTCCCGGGCTTCGGGTAGGCGGTGACCTCGAGGATCATGGCCATCTGCGCCCGCTCAACCGGCGTCATGCCCGTCACGTGAGGGGAAGACCCGTTCCATGATGGCCCGGGAGAGTTCGCGCTTCTTCTGCATGTACTCCTTCTTCGAGATGCCCATCTGCTCGAGGGTGGCGTCCCGGAGGAGGCAGGGCGAGCTCACCTTGCAGCACCAGGCAAGGGACCCGAAGCAGGTGTACGGCCCGTCCTCGAGTGCGGTCCCCTTCACGGCCTCCCTCTTCAGGCTGACGTACTCCTCCTGGGAGAGCCCGACCTTCGAGAGCATCGGGAGGAGGGGGCAGTCTTTGACAGGGAGGCAGCAGAAGGTCAGGGCCCTGACATCCCCTCCCCGGCAGAGCTGCTTGGGGGCATTGTACCAGCCGAACTCGTTCGCGTACCGGGTGATGGCCGCATCGAGGCCTGCGAGGGTCTGGATATCGGAGCGGCGGGCCAGGGAGACGAGGTCCGCCCCGTGGGAGAACATCTCCATCACCCGGTCGAAGGACTGCATGGAGTTGTTCGCGATGACGAGGATGGGGGAGGCGTTCCGGATCTGCCGGATCTTTGCATAGCCCGCGTCCATGAGATCCACGTGGAGCAGGTCGGCACCTGCCTCCCAGAGCCTGCGTGCGAGCTTCGGATCGTTCTCGGAAACACCAGCCCGGATCTTCACCGATACGAGCACACCCTCGGACTTGAGGGCGCAGACCATCTCGACAAGCCGGTCCGGGTGGTGGAGGAGGAACTCCCCGGATCCTGCCTCCACCATCGGCGCCTGCCGGCAGTGGGCGTCGATCTCGTAGATGACCCGGTCCCCGAGGGATCTGGCCACCCCGGAGAGGGCCTCCGGGGTGCTCGCCCTGAGGTTTATCCCGCCCACCACGGGGCTCGCGGCGAGGAGGTCAGCCTGTTGCCTGAGCTCCGCGACGGGGTCTCCGGGGAGGAACTCGCACCTCCCGGCCTCGGCCATCCTCCGGCTCGCTTCGATGGTCGGCGGATCGATGGAGTAGCCGCCGATGAATCCCATCCCGACATGCCCGGCCCGGGCTGCCACATAGGCGGCATCGACCGTCCCGGCCATGGATGCGATGGCGATCGGGGTCTTCACCCTGTGCCCGTTCAGGGCAAGGTCGAAGAGATCGCCGGGAGAGGACATAGATTCGTACTGGTTTCACTCCGGAACCTTTATGTTTATCTCTCCAGCTCTTTGAGGATGTAGCCCTCCGGTTTGCGAAGGAGGGCGATGAAGCCCCGGAACTCGTCTATCCCGATCCCCGGGGCGGTCCGGTAGAACCTGACGAGGGAATCCCAGGGGATGAGGTAGGCCTCCCGAGCCTTCCCTGACCCGAAGCGGAACTCGATGGCGAGGTAGCCCCTCCTTCCTGTCCGCGAGAGGAATGCGCTGATGCCGTCGACCTGGTGGACATGGTCCCGGTCGTTGTGGAAGTGCTGGGTGAAGTAGAGCTTCTTCCCCCTGATGGACTTGCACTCTATCGCGCAGTAGTAGCGGGGGTCCAGGGAGTCCACCAGGACGTCCACGTGCTGGGTGGACCACTTGGACTGCTTGAGCCGGTAGGCGAAGCCCTGCCTCTTCCCTGCCTCGAAGAACCGGTTCAGGCAGGTGACAATCTCCCGCTCGAAATCGCTCACCCCGTATCCCCCGCAGCCCGGTACCCGCTGATGGCCGAAGATTCCACTGATACAATGTAGGACGTCTTCTCAAATAGTGTTAACGCATCCATTTCACGATCCGACCGATCCTCGCCCCTTTTGAGACCGCTATGGGGGAAAACGGCTGCGTTTCTGCGTTCCATTCCGATAATCATTTTACCCATGCAGGTATACAGAATACCTCATGAGCAAGAAGGGCCTGTTGCTGGTGGGCCACGGGAGTTCGATGCCTTTCAACAAGCAGCTCGTCGAGGATACCGCGCGCCTCGTCTCCCAGAAGGACCCGGGTTACATCGTGAAGTGTGCCTTCATGAATATGAACACGCCCACCATACAGGAGGCCCTTGAGGAGTTCAGGAAGGAGGATATCGATACCGTGATCGTGGTGCCCCTCTTCCTCGCCCGCGGGGTCCACATCAACAGGGACATCCCCCAGGTCCTCGGCCTCCCCGAGGGCTCGTACCGGGGCAGTCTCCTGAAGAACGGTTCGGAGATCCCCCTTATCTACGCGGACCCGATAGGGAGCGATCCCCTCCTCGCCGAGCTCATGCTCAAGAACGCAGCGCGTGCCCTCAGGGAGCGCCTCTGACCATCCCATGGAGATCCTCGTACTCGATACTATCCATGGCGGAACGGAACTCGCCACCGAGCTGGAGAGGTCCGGCCATCGCGTGGATGAGGTCGATATTTACCGGGGGGAGAGAGGCATCACTCCGGAAGAGGCCGCGGGGCGGCGATACGATCTCCTCGTCGCACCCGTCCACCTGGACCCCGATCACCCCCTCATGAAGACCATCGCGGCCCCCCGCATCACCCATCACGGCGCGGTCCGGATGCTCCTCTCGGGAGAGACCCCGCGCCCGATGATCGAGCTGACCGGTGCACGGGGGAAGACCACCACGGCCCACGCCATCGCTCATTGCCTTGGAGGGCCAGGCATCCTCCATACCTCACGGGGCACCTTCCTGTATCCCGGGAGGACCCTCCTCTGGAAGAGGTCCATCACCCCTGCCTCGGTCGTTCCGGCCGCACGCGAGGCGGCCAGGGTCTCCGGCTGGCTCGTGGCCGAGGAGTCCCTCGGTGTCTCCGGGGCCGGGGATGTGGCCGTTCTCACCTCCGGGGATGATTACCGCATCGCGGCCGGGAAGCGCTCCGCCCTCGCCGCAAAGCTCGAGAGCATGAGGGATTCCCCCCTGGTGGTGGTCCCTCCAGGAGTACGATTCGATCACCCGAATGGGATCGACGCGGGCGAATGCGTCTGTTGGGAGGGGGATCGCTGCTCCTATGATCACAATGGCATCCTTGGCGAGTTCCGGAACCCTCTCGGGGAGCTGCCCTCATACCAGGTCCCCCTCTCCCTGGCGGCCGCCACCCTCTGCGCCCTCGGGAGAGACCCGGGAGGCCTCGCCGGCTTCGCGGGCGTGGAGGGCCGGTTGTCCACCGAAAAGAGGAACGGGGTCCTTATCGTCGATAACTCGAACAGCGGGACCTCGGCCGAGACCACGGAGGCCGCGGCCTCCTATGCCCGGGCGATCTCAACCGGTGGGTGGATCACCCTCGTGATCGGGGAGGAGGACCGGACCATCTGCGAGGGGTTCCCGCCCGATGACATCGCCTTCTCCATCCGGAAGATCCACCCCGACAGGCTGATCCTTGTCGGTGAACGGGGCCGGTCGGTCAGGCCGGAGGGGTTCGGGAGGCGGGTTGCCTATGCAGACACCCTCGAAGCGGCGCGGGGCCTTGCCCTCCGGGAGACCCCCGGTGGGGGGGCTGTCGTCCTCTCGGTCAAGACGTGGAGGTGATGATGCACTACATCCAGCCGAGACCCTCGTCCATCGTCGCGGCGCTTTATACCGCCCGGGATCTGGACGTGGACGTGGCGATCCTCCACGGGCCCTCGGGATGCTCCTTCAAGCATGCCCGGCTCCTCGAGGAGGACGGGATGCGGGTCCTCACCACCTCCCTCGCCGACCATGAGTTCATCTTCGGCGGGCAGGGCCCCCTCGAGCGGGTGCTCCGTTACGCCGAGGAGAAGTTCTCCCCCTCCCGGATCGCGGTCATCGGCACCTGCGTCTCCATGATCATCGGGGAGGACCTCCCGTCCGCGGTTGCGGGGAGCGGGATCTCCACCCCCACCATAGTCGTGAACATCCATGCCGGGTTCCGGGAGAACATCGAGGGCGTGATCGCAACCCTGGAGGCCGCTGCCGAGGCCGGCTGGATCGGGGCCGAAGAGCTCGAACGCCAGCGGTACCTCATGGCCCGGGCGAACGAGGTGGAGCACCTGCGGGGGGCGGCCATCCAGGAGTACATCGAACCATCCCGTGGGGACCTGAAGCACATGGTGGCCGCAAGGCTCCTCGAGGCAGCCCGCTCCGGGGAGCACGGGATGGCGGTGATGAACGCGAAGAAGGAGACCGCGTACATGTTCGCTGACGAGATCCTTGCCCTCCACGACGTCTGCCCGGATGCCCCTGTCACCTACCTCGCGAACCTGGAGGCCCGCGGGCTCCCCAAGGTCAGGGAGGATGCCCGGATCATCAGGGCGGCCCTGTCGGAACGGGGCCTCTCCCCCGAGCTCCTTGGTGCCCTGGACGAGTACGGGGCGAATGGCGATGCCATCGGCGAGCGGATATGCGCCGAGAGCCCTGCGTTCCTCCTCCTCGTCGGCGTTCCCCATGCAGTCCCCCCCGAGTTCACGAGGGGGATCGAGGTCTTCTCGGTGACGAACGGCCCGAGGCAGGTGGAGCCCATCCGGATGCTCGGCCACCAGCACGTCGTGGTGGAGGTGGACCTCCACCCCAAGACCCTCGGGGTCCGGCACCTGGTCGAGAGCGAGTTCGGGGCGGTGCTGAGGTCCCTCGGATGAAGGCCCTCGTCATCTCGGGAGACCGTTCGGGAACTGGGAAGACCTCCATCTCCCTCGCCCTCGCATCCCTCCTCTCCGATCGCGCGCCGGTCCAGACCTTCAAGGTAGGGATGGACTATATTGACCCCTCCTACCTATCAGCCGTGACAGGCCGCCCCTGCCGGAACCTCGACAGTTTTGTTATGGGGGACGCCGAGATCCGGGCCTGTTTTGCTCACGGGTGCCGAGGGGCGGAGTTCGCCCTCATCGAGGGTGTCCGCGGCCTGTACGAGGGGGCGGATGCCCTCACGGACAGGGGATCGACGGCAGGAGTGGCAAAGGACCTCGGGTTGCCCGTCGTCCTGGTGGTGAACGCCAGGTCCATCACCCGATCCGCGGCAGCGCTCGTGAAGGGGTTCCAGGCTTTCGACCCGTCCATCGACATCAGGGGGGTGATCTTAAACAACGTGGCCGGGGAGTCCCACACCAGGAAGGCGGTGACCGCCATCGAGCATGCTTGCGGCATCCCTGTCCTCGGGGCAATCCCGCATGACCCCCGCGTCGAACTCACCATGCGGCATCTCGGGCTCGTCCCATACCGCGAGGGGAGCGGGGACGATGGATTCAGGGGCCGGCTCGGGGATGTGAGGGACCTCGTGGGGGCTCACATCGACCTCGATAGGATCATTGGCTGCGCCGCGGAGCTGGATCCGGCCCCCGTTGCACCTTCGCCCTTCACAGTGGAGCGGGAACCGGATGTGACCATCGGGGTAGCCTACGACGAGGCCTTCAACTTCTACTACGCCGACCTCTTCGACCTCCTCCCTGCGCTCGGCGCGCGGGTAGAGACCTTCAGCCCTGTCCATGGCAGGCTTCCCGAGGCGGACGGGTATATCCTGGGCGGCGGCTACCCGGAGCTCTTCGGTCCCGAGCTGGAGGCAAACGAAGGGATGAAGGACGGGTTGCGGTCCGCCTCCTCCCGCGGAACCCCCATCTACGGCGAGTGCGGTGGGCTCATGTACCTGACGGACCGGATCGTTCTCTCTCCGGGATGGCGCGGCGGGAAAGGGGAGTCCTTTGCCATGTGCGGGGTGTTTCCCGGCGAGACCCGGATGCCAGCCCGCCGGGTGGTGAGCTATGTGGAGGGGGTCGCTTCCGATGCAAGCCCTCTCGGCGGCGGTGCGTTCCGCGGGCACGAGTTCCATTACAGCGACGTAGTACTTGACAAAGACACCCCCTACGCCTACCGGATCACGCGGGGGCTGGGCATCCGCGACGGCCTGGACGGGGCGCTGATCCAGCGCTCACTCGGTTCTTACACCCACCTGCACCCCCTCGCAAGCCTCCCCATGTTCGCGTCCTTTGTCCAGGCCTGCCGGACCAGCGGATGAGCCGCCTGGAAAGGTTTCCTCCCCCGGCGTCTATTCTTTCTCCGGTCCATCCCTCCTTTCTCTATTCCCGGGATCGGTTCTGTTCATCAAAGGGACTTAGGTCAAATTCGAAGAGATCTTACGGGAGGTTTTTCTCTCCAAGTCCCGACGATGCCACAGAACCCTCTAGAAACTGCCATGGCGGCATCTCATAATTTATATGTCTCCAGTCGTTACAGGATAGTGAGTGAACCTCCCATGTCCCGTTCTTGCCTCTGTTTTCTCTTCCTTCTCGCTCTTCTGGCAATCACCGGCTCTGTGAGCGGTGCCGGTGTGCCCACCCGGGTGGCCTTCCCCCTGCCTGCCAGCACGACCCCGACGACTGCCCCCGCAACGGGCGTGCTCTCTCTTGACAGCGTGCCCTCCGGGGCCTTGGTCTCCGTTGACGGCACCGCCGCCGGAACGGCACCGGTCACGCTCAGCTCGGTCGCCGGGGGCTGGCACACTATTATCCTCACGCTGCCCGGTTACAGCGATTACACGACCCGCATCGAGGTCCCCGCGGGTGGATCGGTCCGGCAGGTGTACACCCTCACGGCCATCCAGACCGAAGCTCCGACTCCGACCACGACCACGACGACCACGGTACCAACAGTTACCTGCACGCCTCCCTGCGAATGCCTCCTCCCTGCAGAGGCACAGGAGAAGTTCGGAACCTACAGCCAGTGCCTCGATGCGCCCTGCGGGTACGAGACCGACCCGTCCGGCGCCCGGCAGGCGAAATACTGCTTCCACCTGGTTCCTCCCGCGGTTACCACCACGGCCACGACAACCGCTCCGGTGATCTCGGTGATAACAACGCCGGTACCGGCAACCAATCAGCCGCTGCCTGTGGCAACGGTGCCGGTGACGGTACCTCCCACGACTCAGCAGCCAGTAAGTCCGGTGCCGACGCAGCTTCCGGTAGGGTCGGCCAGCCTCCCGAAGTTCACCCCCCTCTCAATCAATATCGCAGGTAAGACCCATACCACACCCCTCGAGCTGGGATCGCCTCTCTACCTGGCCCAGTTCGGCCCATCCCAGGGTCTCGTTTCCCACCTCCCTCAGACCCTCACCTTCCTCGAGGTTGACGAGGTGAACGGGGACCTTTCAGACTACCACGCCGGGGTGGAGATGCACCACCTCCCCAACTGGACCTATGCCGATACGAGCGTGATCGACCGGAATAGGACTATCCAGTTCGTGAACTTCCGGGTTCTGACCGCCGAGAAGGATGTAAAGGCGATGGTGTGGCAGGTCTCCCGGTTCCCCTTCCCCGCGAATGCATCCCGGTGGCAGAACGAGTACGTTCCCGGGCTCATCGCGTACGGGCAGGTGAAGGGCGAATACACGGACAGCGAGGGGTACACCTGGTTCAGGATCAATTTTGCCCGTGTCGCCAACCGGAACCCCTCCCTCCCACCGTATTACGCCGGTACGGTCTCGCTTGAAGGGGGAGGCCTCCCCGGTATGGGAACGCCGCAGGGTGTCGCGAAGATTCCCTTCACGCAGGCCGGGATTGTGATGAAAACCCTCACACTCGGTCCCATCTCCGTTCCAGTCCCGTCAGGTCTCCAGTTTTTCGCTGGCGGGGAGCTGACCCAGGAAGAGCTCGGCAGCCCTTCGGCAGGCATGAAGCTTGTGAGCGAGGATACCGTGACCCTGCACCCGTTCACGCCAATCGAATCCCTCTCCCTGAACTGGCTGGACCAGACCTACTACATCCGCGTCATCCCCATTCATGATGGAGGGATCGGTGGGCTCCCCTCCGCACCGGTGACATCCACCATCAAGCGCCCTCACCCCTGCCCGACCGGCCTCTCCGCCGATGTCACTCTCAAACCCCCGTCGGCCCGGATCATCTCCTACATCGAGATCCTCTGGGCACCGAACCAGATCCCCAGCCATTATGTCTGGTTCACAGACCCATGCAAGAACCTGAGTTCTGCGCCTCCTGAGCACCAGTCGTACAGCGTTTGGGGTATGGGTGGAAACACGACCTGGTCTAACCAGAACCTCTACTGCAACATCTTCAAGAACGGACCGGCACAGGGGCGGGTCGGGTACCACTACTATGTCCCGCCCCCCGCCCCGAAGGAGCACCATTGGTACGACTTCATCACCGACTTCTTCAGCGACCTTCTGGGGTTCTTCGAGACCTTCGTGGATGCCATGGCGGTGACCTTCGGCGCTATCAAGGACTTTGCAGCAGTCCTCGTGGCAAAGGTCATCTCCACGGTCCTGACCCTCGGGACGTATGACTGCTCGGCCCACGAGGCATGCCTCGACATCGTGAAGACCGGCGAGGACGCGGTCCTTGCGTACTTCGGGGTCCCCCCCACCATCCCGACCTTCGACGAGCTCGAGGACGCCGGTGCCGAGTACCTTGTCTCCCTTGCCGCCGACCAGATGGGGGCCGGCGGGATCTATGACGGCCTGCCGGACGATGCGAAGGCCTCCGTCGCAAAGAACCTGGGGAGCGGCGCCCGGGACGTCGCGGAGAGCATGGTGGAGGGCCAGCGGGAGGGGACAAAGAGCCAGATCCAGCAGGCCATCGGCGGAGGATGGACCATGCCGGACCCGATGTTTGTCGCCCCGCACCCTGCGACGGTGATGGTCGGCGTGAGGAACCCGAATACCCAGCCGAGCGACCGCGCGCTGATCACGGTACGGGACACGGGCGGATTCTTCGTTCCCGAACAGCGGATCATCCCGCCACTCCATTCCGGGGAAGGTGTCACGGTGCCGGTCACCATGAAAGAGGACTACGAACAGTACTATGGCAACGGATGCCCGAAACAGGAGGACGCGGTTGAGTACTCCAATGTACAATACCCCTGGCAGATCGACTGCGTGCACGAGAAGTGGTGGACCAAATTCGCGGCTGCTTCCCAGGACACCTTCACGGTCTCCGTCGGGGAATGGACGGGCCAGGGAGAAGGCTATGGCGGCGGGGGGGCATTTATGGACGGCCTCGACCAAGGCGCCGACGGGAAGAAGCTCACAACGTACCTCATGCTCGACCCAGGTACGACACAGGGGTACTGCCCCATCTCATCATCTCTCCATTACCCGGCAGGCTGGCAGATCTCGATCCAGGGGAGGACCGTCGACCCCCGTAAATGGGACAACGGGGTGCTGGATCAGAACAATGGATGGGAGGGGATGTTTGTCAAGGAGCAGAGTTCTCCGCTGTTCACGTCGCTGCAAGGAATCCAGTATAAATCATGATAGGGGAATGGTACGGATCCGGTGAAAGCCGGCGGTCCGCGGCCCGGTCCTCATCCTTTTCCCCGTCTCCTGCATCAACGATTGAGGAGGAGCCTCTGCCGCCCGGCTGGGAGGGGGACCACCATGATGGAGAAATTTGGGCGGAGGGAATCGCAAGGTACAAAAGAGGCGCGATCCAAAGGTTATAGTCATGTGGATCTACCTGGATGGGAGGTTCGTCCAGAAGGAGGAGGCGAAGATCTCGGTCTTCGACCACGGCCTCCTCTATGGCGACGGCGTCTTCGAGGGCATCCGCGCCTACAACGGGAAGGTCTTCCGCCTCGACGCCCACCTCGACCGGCTCTACGACTCGGCAAAGACCATCGACTTAAAACCGCCCTTCACGAAGGAGAAGATGAAGGATCTCGTCCTCGAGACCTTAAGGAAGAACAAGCTCCGTGACGGCTACATCCGCCCGGTCATCACCCGGGGCGTGGGGGACCTCGGCCTCGACCCCCGCAGTTGCCCGAAGGCCACGGTCTTTATCATCGCCGTGGAATGGGGCGCGATGTACGGGGACCTCTACGAGAAGGGCTTAAAGGCGGTCACCGTCTCGGTGAGGAGGAACGCCGCCGAGTCCCTCCCGCCCAATGCAAAGACCCTCAACTACCTGAACAATATCCTTGCCAAGCAGGAGTCGATCTGCAAGGGAGGCGACGAGGCCATCATCTTCGACACGAACGGCTATCTCTCCGAGGGGTCGGGGGACAACATCTTTGTCGTGAAGAACGGGGTCGTTGCCACCCCGCCGTGCCTGAACAACCTGCGGGGGATCACCCAGCAGGTGGTCGTCGAGTGCGCGAAGGAGCTCGGGATCGAGGTCTGGTGGCAGAACATGGGCTTCCATGACCTCTACACCGCCGACGAGGTCTTCGTCACCGGTACAGCCGCCGAGGTCGCTCCCATAGTTCTGATCGACGGGAGATCTATCGGGACCGGGAAGCCGGGCCCGGTCACGAAGAAGCTCATGAAGGCGTTCCGCGGGGTTACGAAGCGCGAGGGGACGCCGATTTAGGCTCCGGGGAGACTCGGATCCCTCCCCGGATTCAATTTTTCTTCTTCTCTTCTTCCACGGTGTTCTTTGTATCAGGGATCCGGATGGTATACCCTGTCCCTCCAGCCCGGTCCAGGGTGATGGTCCCGTCCACCTGGGAGACGAGGCCGTGAATGAGCCTCATCCCGAGGGTATTCGACTTCTGCCAGTCGAAGGTCTCGGGGATTCCCACCCCGTTGTCAGCGATCCGGATACTGTATGCCTCGCCGGATTTTTCGGCGGAGATGGAGATCTTTCCCTGCCTGCCGTCGGGAAATGCATACTTGAGGGAGTTGGTGATGATCTCGTTCAGGATCAACCCCACGGGGACGGCCAGGTTAATATCGAGGAAGATCCCGTGGATATCGAGGTCCAGCTCGACCTTCTGCGATATCTTCTGGGATCTCAGCAGCTCCTCGGTAAGCTTCGAGATATAGTCGGCAAAGTCGATCCTCGAGAGCTCCTGGGTCTTGTACAGGCGTTCGTGGACGAGAGACATCGCCCGTACCCGGGTCTGGGTGTCGGTCAGTGCCATGATCGTCTTGGGATCGCCCACCTTCTGGATCTGGAGGTTCATGAGGCTGTTCACGATCTGGAGGTTGTTCTTGACCCGGTGGTGGATCTCGCGGAGCATCACCTCCTTCTCCCTGAGGGACTCGGCTATCTGGTCCGCCATCTTCTTTCGCTCGGTGACGTCGATAATGGTCGCGTACACGGCGGGGCGGCCATGGAAGATCATTGACGAGCCGTATGCCTCGGCATCGATGATCGTTCCATCCTTCCGGACTGCCCTGTACTCGAGGTGCTCAGCAGGCATGTCCCCGCGGAGCATCCGTCCGAGCGCATCCTTCACCATCGGCAGGTCCTCGGCCAGGATCAACGATTCAAAGGCCCTGTTGAGTAGCTCTTCCCGGGGATACCCGGCTATCTCGGCCAGCTTCGAGTTGGCGTAATGCACGACCCCGTCCTGGACGAGGAATATCCCCACGGACGAATGTTCGACCGGGTTCCGGAACATCTCCTCGGACTCCCGGAGCGCAGTCTCGGTCTGTTTCCTGATTGTAATATCACGGGTATAGATCCTGACTGTCCCGATCTGGGGGGTATTGGAGATATTTTCGAGGAATATCCTCTTCCCGACCTGAACCTCCCTCTCGATAGCATCGGTCTCACCTTTCAGGACACCGGGAAGGATCGCCAGGAGATCATGGGGCAGGAAGAGATGGGGATCATCCGGGACGCCCGCCAAAAGGAGGGACTCTGTGACAGCCGGGTTCACATAGAGGATGTCGCCAGCGGGGTTCAGCTCCAGGACGGGGTTCGGGTTCAGCTCCGGGAACGACGCGAGGTGGGCGATCTCCTCTTCTGCCCGTTTCCGGTCGGTGATGTCCCGGAAGATGCCGAGCTGGTACTGCCTGCCCTGCATGGTGATTGGGGTGGAACTGATATCGGCTAAATAGGCCGTGCCGTCTTTGCGCTGTATTACTATGTCAGAAGACAGGGCAGTCTCCCCGCGGACCTGCTTCTTGAACTGCTCGATCGCTGCCGGCCGAGCTGCCGGAGGGACGAGGTCGGTCACTGAGAAGCTGAACAGTTCCGCCTTCGTATAGCCGGTCTGTTTCATAATGGCTGCATTTGCCATCACGAACCGGCGTGTTTCCGAGTCAGCAAGGAGCAATCCGTCCGGTGAAGAGTCAAACAAGGTGCGGAATTTCTGCTCGGATTCAGTGAGGGCTTTTTCTGTTGCTCTCCGTTCCGTGATATCACGCGCTACCCCGAGAATCGCAGTGACATTTCCCGTCTCATCTTTTAACGGCACCAGACTGGTGTCAATCCATAATTCCTGCGTACCGAAATGAATTTTCTCTTCCGTTTGAACGTGCTCTCCCGTTTTGAATATATTCTTTAAAAGAATGCCTTGTGCATCTGCAATATCAGATGGGAAAAGATTCTTTCTTGGTGTTCCAATCACCTGATCGTAAGAACGGCGGAACAATTTCAGCGCAGCGGTATTGACGTACTTTATGGTATCATCCCTGCCAACGATGAAGATCTGATCAGGTGACGCTTCCGCTAAGGTACGATACCGTTCTTCGCTCTCCCTGATTACCTCTTCCGCCCTTTTCCGCTCGGTGATATCCTTGAAGGTGATGAGGAGGTATCTCTTTCCAGCAATGATGACAAGGGCAAAGCTGATATCGGCGTAAAAGATGCTCCCGTCCCGTCGCCTGAACCTGCCGTCGTTGCGTATCCCCTCTTCTCCCCTGCTGTATTTACCGATCTGTTCATAGATGAAAGGCAGGTCTTCCCGGGGGTGTATGTCGGCGACATCCAGGTTCGGAAACCTCCCCTGATCGTAACCCAGCATCTTCGCGCACGCATTGTTACAGGAAAAGAATTTCCTGGTATCCAGATCCACGAGGAACATCCCATCGCTCGCATGATCGAAGATAACCCTAAATTTTTCTTCCGACTCTTTCAGCGCATCTTCCGCCCGCCTGCTCTCGGTAACGTCGACGCCGATAGCGATGAAACGCTCATCTTTATCACCGTCTCCCGGGATCATCCTGGTGTTCCAGGAGATGATCTTCCGGTCGCCGTTCCTGCACTGGATGGTAGTCTCCAGGTTCTCGAAGAAATTATTCTCCCCGATGATCTTTGTGATCTTTCCCGTTATTCTATCCCGGTACTCCTTCTCCGGATACAGCAGCTTCCAGATATCGTTTCTTCCGATTACCTCCGCCGCGGTGTACCCGGTGATCCGCTCCGCGGCGTTGTTCCAGATCTGAATCCTCCCTCTGGAGTCGAGGAGCATAAGGAGCACGTTGGCATTCATGAGGCTGCTCTCCTGGATATCCGTGACTCTCTTGGTTTCATCCCGGATCCGGACAAGGCGCTCTGAAAGGTAGGCAACGAGGGCCGCAATCCCCAGGAAGACAAAGAACCGGATTGCCGCTTCCAGGATCATTGTAGGATTTGCGGGGAAGAAATGCGCGACAAGCCCCACGTAGGAGAGGCCGAGGAGGGTCTCGAGGTAGACCCCTTTTCTCCTATAATGGTAAGCGAGGAGGACGATGGGGAAGTAGTAGAGATGCATGAAGACGATGGTGATCCCGCGGGAGAGGCAGTAGAACGAAAGAAAGGTTACAGCAGCCGCACTACCCAGGATCAGGGCCCGCCAGGTGTTCTCGGACAGGGGTACAGGTAAAATGTGCGATTTTCCCGTGCCCGTGGAGGGATCCTCTGGTTCTTGGATAGCTTCAGCTTCTGTTATAGCTCCAGCTCCTATGGGATGGAGTTTCTCCACCGAAGGTAAATAGTTTCATGCGCACAGCCTTCGATCGCGTCATCCCGGCTGACTGTTTCCACCCGTGAAGAGGCCCAATCATTCCCCTGCAAACGAACAGGTATTTTTTCGAACATACGGCGTCCCCCACCGTGGGGATAGAGCCCTTCAGAGGCACATGGAATCTGGACTTCCGAGAAACCTTTCCATCACCGGTTCCAACACACGACGGGGGATGCCCGCGGGCGGGGGCGGAAGTCCCCCAAGAGCCCAGTAAAGGAAGGCGTATATTCTATACTCCGGGGATTTCGTGATGAACCGATCCAGAAGAATCTACACGTAAGCAGAACCCGCGAGAATCCACTCTATCCCGGAACCTTTTTGATCTTTCACACGCAACGGTATCCGGCGCTGCTATAGTGTAGACCGGCCAATCATCCCGGCCTTTCACGCCGGGGACTGGGGTTCAAATCCCCATAGCAGCACTTTGATGCCGAAGGTCCCAATCCTGTTTTAAAGTACTGTAATGAGATTAGTGGTTTGATAAGGACTGAGCCGGTCCATTATTTCGTTCTCTTATTCTTTTCATTGTTGGTAAAATCGAGCCACAAAAACTATCATTTATTACAAATTTCAAATCGTACGTTGACCATGCGGATTCTATAACACAACCAAGGTTACACAATTTACAACTGGCATAGTTAGAATAGATTTTTTGAATTTTTCTCCATACATCCGATAAATTATTTTTGCACAGGTCAATTTTTCTTCCATCCGGGAAAATTTCAGGATTCGTTAAAGATAAGAGGCAGGGTACTAACAAAAAACCTTTTTCATTTATCTGTACACTTTTCCATGGATTACATCGGTAATCAAAATTTCCAAGTTGGCTGAAGAATCGTTTAGAATTACTGATTGGATACAATGATTTATGATCAAAAATGACCTTTGTGATATAATTTATTTGTTCAGGTGTTGGTGTAAGTTCTTTCGCAAGTGCACCTCCATTTGGGTCTAATAAATTAAACGATATTGTATCCATTCCGAGATTATCAAAAATCATGTGAAGTACGTCGTGCATTTCATATGCATTCCTATTACTTATGGTAACCATTCCACAAACTTGCACATCGGCCTTTAAATCAGTCAGACCAGCCATTATTTTGTGAGTATTTTCTTTAATTTGTTCTAACCAGTCAACGCCTCTGATTTCTTTATAAATCTCTGACCGTGTACTATCTATCGAAATTCCGAAAAAATCGAAACTTTCCGCTATTTTTTCTATATGACTTTGTTTGAACAAACTCAGGTTTGTTACAACCATTGTGATTAATCCCTGCGATTTTGCATAAGACGCGAGTTCGAACAGATCTTCGCGAATAAATGGCTCTCCACCACTAAAAGTCAATGTCACAACGCCAAGCTTTACCAATTCATCGATAATTCTTTTCCATTCGTCAGTATCCGGCTCGCTCTCTACTTTATCTTTCCACATATCACAATACTTGCATCGGGAATTGCACAAAGACGTAATTTTAATATACGCATATGATGGGCGTTTGACAGAATCAAACACACGATTAGAGATGTGGTTCTTCAAAAATCTCAAACCGGCTGAATTATTCATACTATCATCCCAGGTGTTTCACCCTCGCCAGTCCTTCCTTTAGCTTTGGTTCCGGGTCTTCCCCGGGTGCCTTGCCGTTGCTCTCGCTGTATCACCTTCTGCATGGCCCTGAGAACGGCAGTGTCATGCTCATCCCGGTAGGGCTTGATATCCAGATCCGGTGGGATTCGGTTCAGGTGTTCGTCGCCGACATCCTTTATGAACCGGTCCATGAACCGGTCATAGTCGCGCCATGACACGCCTTCGGCTCTCACGGCTGCCTCTTCTGCCCGCAGCGCAATCTGGTGAGCGTGCTGATAGACCAGCCCCAGTTCATCGAGAAGCGATTTCTCGACTGCCTCGTGCAGGATCAGGAACTGATCGATCGCAACTTCTTTACCACGGGTCCGGAACGACCCGGGCAAATGCCTGTCGATGTAGATGGTCTTTCCATTGCGGCTGTACCCTGCAAGGTACGGAATATCCCACGTGCGGTCCAGTGTTACCCGGCTGAGGATCTCCCTCACGGCCTTTTCAAGCATTTCCGCAGATACCAGGGTGTCGTCACGACCCAGGCTTCTCCGTTTTCTTCCGGGCATCTTCGCGGTCTTTCCTATTTCGGGGTCAATCCCCCTTCTCCTTGCCCTCGCCCGATTCCTCGGTTCCAGTTTTTTCCCGGCTGGTATCGCCATAGAACAGCTTTCTTTACCGCGTGCCATTATAGTATGGGTTTAACGTTCGTATCTTTCTGCAGGGCAGGAAATAAAAGGGCCGACGGTCCTCAGGGAGACCCTACCGATGCGGCGTGGCGCTGGTGCAGTTTCCTTCCCTGTTTTAAATTCCCAGGAACCCCTCCGGCGCGAGGCTCGTCGCGAGCATCACCATGTTGATCTCACGGTGCTCCGTCCAGCTCCCCGCCGCCTGGTTCCCGCTGTCAAGCCAGAACCTCTCGATGGCCTCCCCGATAGGCACGTATGACTGGAGTGCCTCAACCTGCACCTGGAGGGAACTGTCTCCCCCGAACAGGGCCGGGTTCTCGTGGATCATGTGGGGCAGCCCCCCGACGCCCGACAGGCCGATGGAGAGCCCGAGTTCGCGGAATGCGAGGCGGTAATCGGAAGGCAGCCGGGGTGATCCGCTCTCGGCGAAGGCTTCGAGGCCGAGCAGGGCCGAATCCACGACGCTACCGAGCACACTCAGGAGCAGGGAATGACCATCCAGCCCGAGGTCCGCCATGAATCCAGCCCCCCCTCTTACCAGAATCTGCGCAATCCGTGAAGCATCGAAGAGAAGTCCGCCGGTGCCGAGGGGGTCGTCGGTCGCAAGGCTCATTCCCCGGCAGATACCGGCCATGTCTTCGATCTCGGGCCTGAACCAGGGCTGAGGCGGTTGTCCGAGCTCCTTCGCGGCCAGATGCAGTTCGCAGTAGGTGACAAGCCCGTCGAGGGGATCATGGTGGCCCATGAAGGGAACGAGGGGATAGGTGAGGTCGATGCTCATCTTCCAGTACATCTTCTTCCCGCCGCCTCGTGGAGAATTATAGGTGAATTTCGCGTGTGCGGTCTTCGCGAGCTCAAGCGCCCACCGGTTATAGAGAGGATCGCCCATGGCCCGGCTCGCCCTGTTGAGAGCATGCATCCACTTGGTCAGGTAGTGGTAGTACTGCCCGTCCTGGTCCCATTCGAGCCGCTCGCTGGCCGGTTCGCCCCGCCTTCGCTCGGGGAGCCTCTTCCCGATCCGCAGGCCACCCGCAGTCGGGTGGCGCTCACCCTCCCGCTCGTCCAATCCGCTGATCCAGCCTCTCCTCGGATCATCATCGCGATGCCGGCCGAGGGTATGGTGCACCTGATCGACCAGGCGCAGGGCAAGATCGCGGAAGGCTTCGTCCTTCGTCAACCGGAAGAGTTCGAGGTAGTTGCACACCGCGAACGCATCAGTCCACAGGTAGCGACGCGGCGGAGGCCCGGCGGGGGAGAGCCCGGTCAGGCGTGCAAACTCCTGCATGATCTCCCGGGCGGTTGCGATGTCCGTATCCTTCATGCCCTTCCCCTACCGGAAGTCAATGACCCGGATCATGTCTGCCGAGGGCCGGTTTCGCTATCAAAGAACCTCACCGCTTCAGGGAGGCAGGTGACCACTCCGCGGATCCCGGCCACGGTCAGGGTCATGAGGATGGCGTCGATCACCTCCTCCCGGGTCGCACCCGCCTGCTTCGCCATGGGCAGGTGGGCCTTCACCGCAGGGGAATCTCCCATCGCAGCCTTCATCGCGATGTAGACGAGCTGTTTGGTCTTCGGGTCGAGGCCTTTCGAGGTGACGATCGACATGATGAGGCCATTGAAGGCCTTCGCGACCTCGGGGGCCTCCCTCTGGAAGAGTTCCATCGGGTTCTCATGCATATGCTACATCATACGTCTGCCTGTCTCATATCGTTCGCGATCAGGGATGCGAAGATGATTGAATCTCCGTTGAACCTGTCGTTTGATGGTCCGGGCAGGTCCTTACAGGACACAGGTGGAGGAAGATTCTCGTCAGGAGAATCCATACCGGGGATCTCCAAGGCCTGGGAGAAAATATGTGCCAGCAAGGGGAAAGGTCTCAAAAAGAAGAGAGGGGGTTCAGCCGACCCTGATCTCCTTCTTCCCTGACCAGAGCCCGTGGAGGTTGCAGTACTGCACGGCGTGGATCACCCCGCCCTTCTGGAGCTTCAGCTTGAAGACCAGCTCGGGCTGGGTCGTGACCGGCGTAAGGGATGCCTTCCCGAGGAAGACCGGGTTAAACGCCCTCCCATCCTCGTTCAGGTAGACCGCGATCCACCGGATGGAGTGCTCGACCGTGTTCGGGTGGGGTCCGACGGTGACCTTCACCTCGAACATCTCGTCGGGCTTCACCTTCGCGGGGACCTCGATCTTGGGGGTATGGCTCTCGCGCTTCCCGAGTGCCTCCCCGGCCGCATTGTCAAAGGTGTAGATCAGTTCTCCGAAGTTCTTCATATCGGCCATAACGTTCACCGGTGTAGGGAGGGGCGAAGGATATTAATGAAGATTGCGGTCACGGAACCTGTCCTCCTATTGGTATGGCCAGGGGCGAAATTCTTATCATGCAGTATCTCCAGGGTGAAGAATGGCGGAGGCCGGGCAGGACTATGGCAGGAAAGGGTGGAAGGCCGCACCCCGGGAAGGGAGGCGAAGGACCCGATGAGCTGGGGACATCCTTGCGTGCAAGGTACAAAACATCGCTCGTCGATAAGCTGACCCGGAGGGATCTCAGGGATCTCAAGTTCTACCTTGAGAACCAGTTCGACGAGCATCACAACCTGAACAGCGATTACAAAGGAAAGTTCGAGTGGACTTTGCGCAAGTACCTTCACGAAGAAGTACTGACGAGGGAGATCACGGGAATCGAGGCACTCATTCGAAGCCTGAGGCCGGAAGAGCTGAAAGGCTAGATCCCACAACGGGCCGGTCTCACGGCGCAGGGGTCCGGCCCGACTTCTCCAGGTCCCTGAGATACCGCTCCCTTCTCAGGATGTACGCATCTCCCCCGGGGCCGAAGGGGACATACTCGGAGACCCTCCACCCTCCCGAGGCGAGCCTGAGTTTTGTGACCTCCGAGAGGCCCTTCAGGAACCCGAACTCCACGAGATCCCTCTGATCCCCGAACTCCCGCAGGGTCCATTCGATCAGGTCCGGATCATGAGTACCGAGCGAGAATGGGAGACGGAGCGCCTTCAGGATCCGGGCATCCTGCTCCGTCAGCTGCTGGATCTTCATAAAATCGGATACATCCCCAAGATATGCACCTTTCACGAGCCGGACACCGATCCCCGAGGAGACCATCCTGCGGATATCCTCCGCTGTCCGCTGGAGATATGACTGGAGGGCGACGGTGATGCTGGGGTGCTCCTTCCTGCACGCGAGAGCAGCGTCGAGAGTGAGATCCACGGATCCCTTCCCTTCCATATCGAGCTCGAGGGGGACCTGGTATCGGGCCGCTTCGCGGGCGATCCGGAGCATGTGTTCAAGGCAGGCAGCCCGGTCGAAGAGGCTCCCGATCGCACTGAGCTTCACGGAGAGTGAGGCATCGGATTGCGCCCGGGCAATCCCCTGGAGACACGCGATATTTCCCTCGAGCCCTGTCCGTGCCACATCCGGAGTTTCTGCGAACCCGCCGAGCAGCGCGAGGGTGCACCGTATCTTCCGGCCTTTCCGGTCCTTTACCCACGCAAGGGCGGATGCCTGGTCCGGCAGGGTCCAGCGATGAGACACGTCCATCACTGGATTGTACCAAACTAACCTGATAAGGGAGCTGGCTCCAATTCGGGTATCAGCATACCCGTCCCCGGGCCCTTCCCCGGAAAGAACGGATCTTCTTCCTTCAGGTTACCCGGGCGATCCCGCCCCTCACCCTTTCCCCGTGATCTCCGGTGCACGGCCGAAATCGCGGAAGTGCTTCTCCATTATATGCCCGGGGGATACTATTTTTATGGATGCCAGTCCCGATACAGCCGGCCGGTCAGGGCTCTCCACAGGGGAGGCCCGCGAACGGCTCGAGCGGTTCGGGCCCAACCGGATCACGAGGCCCTACGAGATCACGTTCCTCGGTATCGCAAAAGAGGAGATCACCGAGCCGATGATCCTCCTCCTCCTCGCGGTCGGGGTATTCTACACGGTCCTCTCCAACCTGAACGACGCGCTCACGCTCTATGCCATCATCATCACCCTGGTCTTCGTCGAGATCGCGAACGAGTACCGTGCAAAGAAGGCCATCTCCTCGCTCGCTGCCCTTGCCGAACCGAGGACAAAGGTCATGCGGGACGCGGGGATCACCGAGGTCGCCACCGAGGAGGTGGTGCCCGGCGACCTCCTCGTCCTCGTGCCCGGCACCCGGATCGCCGCCGACGGCACGATCGTCTCGGGTGTCAGCCTCCAGGTGGACGAGTCATCGCTGACCGGCGAATCATTCCCCCGGGAGAAGATACCCGGGAGCGAGGCATATGCCGGTACCCTCGCCGTCTCCGGTGAAGGGCTGGTGGAGACCATGCATACGGGCGGCGAGACACGCATCGGGAAGATCTCGGAGCTCGCGCGGGAGATCCGGCCGCCGAAGACCCCCCTCCAGATCGCGATGAAGTCCCTGGCAAAGACCCTAGTCTTCGTCGCCCTCTTCTTCTCCATCGTCATCCCGCTCATCGGCGCCCTCCAGGGGCAGCCCCTGCGGGTGATGTTCCTCACCGGCCTCGCCCTCGCGTTCGCCACCATCCCCGAGGAGCTCCCCATCATCATCACCATGAACCTGGGGCTCGGCTCCTACCTCCTCTCGAGGGAGAACTTCCTCGTCAAGAAACTCAAGGCCGCGGAGACCCTCGGGAATGCCACCGTGATCGTCACGGATAAGACCGGAACCCTCACCGAGAGTAAGATGCGGGTGGTCGCGATCTCCCCTGAGCAGGACGCCGGATCTGTCTTTGCGTCCGCCCGCGGGGCTATCACCGATCTCTCCCTCTCCATCACGGATCGCGCGATCGCTGAAGCAGCTGATGCCCGGTCCATCCCCCCCGGAACTGGAAAGGTGGTAAAGGAGCGGTCCTTTGACAGGGGGATGAAGACGAGGGCGGTCATCCGGGAGCTCGACGGAAAGGCCGCCCTTTTCCTGATAGGGGCCCCCGAGGAGGTGCTCGCCAGCGTTACCGGCGATACCCGCGATGCAGCAGAGGCTCTCGCCAGGGAAGCCGCCCTGGGAAGACGGGTGATCGCGGTTGCGCACCGGGACCTCGATTCCGGGGATATCGGCCGTCCCTCCGGGGAGCTCGAGCAGGGGCTTGTCCTTGACGGCCTCATCGCCCTGGAGGACCCGCCCAGGCCGGGCGTGAAGGAGACGATAGAACGGGCGCGCAGGGCAGGCATCCGGACGGTCATGGTGACGGGCGATCACCCGAAGACGGCTGCAGCCATCGCTGCCGAAGTAGGTATCACACCCGCACCCCTCCTTGAGGGAAGGGATCTCGACGGAATGTCAGACGAGGAACTCCGCGCGGTGGTCGGGAAGGTCTCCGTATTCGCACGCGCCACTCCGGAGCACAAGTACCGGCTCGTAAAGGCGCTCCAGGAGGACGGGGAGGTCGTGGCGGTCACCGGTGACGGGGTGAACGACTCCCTCGCCCTGAAGGGGGCCGATATCGGGATCGCAATGGGCATCAAGGGGACCGATGCCGCGAAGGAGGCCGCCGATATCGTGATAGCCGATGACAACTTCATCACCATCGGGAAGGGCGTCTTTGAAGGCAGGCGCATCTTCGACAACCTCTCCAAGGGAGTGAGGTACTATCTCTCGGTGAAGATCGCCCTCATCGCCGTCTTCGCGGCATCCCTCGTCTTTTCCATCCCTTTCCCCTTCTCCCCCATCCAGATTATCCTCCTCGAACTCTTCATGGACCTCGGGGCCTCTGCATCCTTCGTTGCCGAACCGGCCGAGCCGTCCATCGACCGGCGGCCCCCGCACGACCCGAGTGTCCCCTTCCTCAATGGAGCGATGATCTCGGGCATCGCGGCTGGAGGGTTCGCTCTCTGGGTGGCGGTCTTTGCCCCGTACTGGGTCACCCTCGCCGAGAACGTCCCCCTCCCCATGGCCCAGACCTACGCGTTCTCGGCCTGGATGATCGGGCATGTCCTCCTTGCCCTCTTCTCGAGGTCTGCGCGTGACCCCCTCTACCGGATCGGGCTCTTCTCCAACCGGGTGCTCCTCGTCTGGATGGCGGGTGCGCTCGGGTTCCTTGCAGCAGCACTCCTCGTTCCCGCCGTGGGGCAGCACCTCAACGTCGTACCCGTTACCCCCGCCGGTACGGCTGTCCTCATCCTCTTCGTGATCCTCTGCATGGCGGGGTTCGAACTGACAAAGATCGTGAAGGCAGCCCGTGGCGCGCCGACTCAGGGACTGGGAGGGGGATGAACAGAAAAGAGATCTGCCTTTCTCCCCTCACTCCTTTGATTTCCCGGATTCCCCATTCTTCTCCTTCCCCTTCTTCGAGAACCGCACCGTCCCTTCCGAGACTTCGGTCACCTTGCCGCAGTTCGGGCAGACGAGGCTCTCCTTCTCAGGGTGCTCCTCCGCCCATTCGTCCCAGGATCCAAAATGGATGGGCTCCCTCGGGTGGTGCCACCACCACCCGCAGTGGGGGCACTTCACCTCCCGCTTCATCTCCTGTCCGGTCATCGCGCCTTACCTTGAATGGGGAGGAGATAACGGTTGCGACCCCTGAGGCCCGGATGGGGGGATCACCCGCTCTCCTTACGGGCCTCCAGCTCCCCTTTCGCCTTCTTCAGGCGGGTGGAAAGGGGGCTCTTCCCGTCAGCGAGGATGAACATCGCATCGAGGTAGGCCTCTGAGATCCTCTCGAGGAGGTGCGTGAGGTGCGGGAACCGCCCGACGAGGACGGCGTTCACCTGCCCGAGCCGGGCGGAGGCACGCCGTACCTCCTTCTTCACATCGCCCGTCGCCCCGATCTCCCCCCTGAGATAGCGAAGGGCCGGCTCCCGTATCTGCCGGTCGAGCCTCTCCACCTCGAGAGCGAGGCCGTCCTCCTCGAGCATCCTCCTCCGCCCGTCGGGAGCCAGGCTCCCTGCCTTCCGGATCCGTTCCTCGACAGAATTCCCGAACTCCTCCCTGTTCATCGAGGACGCAGAGAGGGTGAAGAGGTCCCTGTAGGTGGAGCCCGCCTTCTCCACGTCGTCCTGTCGCAAACCCTCGGTGAAGTTCGGGAGAAAACGGTCGAGGGCGTCCTTTACGGCATCGTCCCTCCAGTCCGGAGCTTCTCTAATGTCCGTGGTCAATCACCTGACGATCAGCTGCTTTCAGGATCTGGACCGGTTCGGAGAAAAACCCGTTGATTCAGCTCCTGAGTGCATCAAGAGGAAATACGAAAAGCGAGGAGGGTAATAGGGAACGGCGACACCTCACCCCGAAAAGTGCTTCGAGATCTCGCGGATGAGGGGGCGGAGGATATCCGGGAGGGAAGGCTCGCTCACCTCCACGGTATGAACACGCTCCCCGTCATCCACCGTGATGGAGTAGGTGAAGAAGTCCGCCCCCTTACCCGGCCGCGGGAACTTCCCGGGGAGGGAGAAGAACCCGGAGGCCTTGACGAGACCCTCGAGCGGTTCCCGCTCCTCGGACGAGAGGGATCGCGTCTCGATCCGGACCTCCCTCCGGATACCCCCGAAGCCACCGCTCCGGACGAGATGGATGATCATGCCGGTATCGCCCGTCACTTCGGTATCTTCACCCCGACGCCTGTCCAGCCCTTCTTCACCGCGGCCTGCTCCGCACTCCCCTCGCCGAAGAGCACCCCTGCGACCTGGTACGTCCTCTTCGCTGCGGTGGCAAAGGAGGTCTTCGGCTTCAGCGCATCCCTGAGGGTGACGTACCAGATCCTCCCGGCCTTCTCCCAGGCATGCCCGCCGAGCTCCATGGCGGCCAGGTAGAAGGCATGGTTCGGGATGCCGGAGTTGATGTGGACCCCGCCCTCGTCCTCTGAGGTCTTCACGTAATGTTTCATGTCCGCGGGCTGGGGGTCCTTCCCGAGCTTGGGATCGTCATAGGCGGTTCCCGGGGCGCTCATGGACCGGAGGGCCTTCCCCTTCACCTTCTTCGTGAAGATCCCCTCGCCGATGAGCCAGTCGGCCTGATCCACGGTCTCGTTGAGCACCCGCTGCTTCACGAGGGTCCCGAAGACATCGCTCATGGATTCGTTCAGGGCACCGGGCTGGTCCTGGTACACGAGGCCTGCCTCGTACTCGGTGACCCCGTGGGTCAGCTCGTGCCCGATGACGTCGATGGCTATCGTGAACCGGTTGAAGTACACCCCGTCCCCGTCCCCGTAGATCATCTGCCGCCCGTCCCAGCCGGCGTTGTCATAGTCCGTCTCGAAGTGGACGGAGGAGTCGATGCACATCCCCTTGTCGTCGATGGAGTTCCGGCCGTACAGGTCCTTGTAGAACGAGTACGTCGCATCTGCCCCCTTGTAGGCCTCCTTGACCTCGGGATCCTTGCTCTTTGCAGGGTTCGCGAGGAGGTCGCCGGGAAGATCACTGTCGCTCCCGTGCTTCACATCATAGACCCTGATGCACCTGCCCCCGGTAGGGGTTGCCACGTAGACTTCGCCGAGCGCCCGGCGCATTCCCCGCACCTTCTCGATTCTCATGAGCATCCGGACCGCGAGCTTGCGATCCTCGGGGTCGCTGCTCTCTGCGAGATGCTTCAGCATGTGCGGCGGGATGATCCCGCGGACGGCCATGAGTGCGCTGCTCCCCCTGCGTCCCCCCGTAAGGGGGTCTCCCCGGGGATGTGAGAGATATCTTCTTCGAGATTCCATGTCCCCACTCTCTCATTCAGGATGGACCGGTTCCCTGTTTCATCCTGTATTGCCAGGTACAGGGTGTTGGTACACGAGAGAAGGTCTCCTCCCCCGGTGTCCGGAACCCCCTGCCGGCGAGCGTTGCTCTGTATTCCGGTGATATAAACCTATGGCACCCGCCTGGAGAATGAACGGGGTGGGAACCCGGGAGGAGTTGTACAGGGAGGCCGGCACGCCGTCAGGCACCATCCGCCGGTCCCCGCTCCCGTGAACGGGATGCCCGGATCTCCGCGATCACCCTCGAGAGTTCCCTCTCCCCGGCAAAGCATGCGGTCCGCTGGCTCCCGTGCATCATATCGATGTGGGGGATCCCGAGCATCGAGGCAAGGGGCCTCTCGGACATGCCCCCGATGATCAGATCCACACCGAGGGCCGAGAGCCTGGACAGGATCTCTTCCTGCGAGGGCTCGATCAGGATCTCGAGATCCCGGATCCCGAGGCCCGCCAGATTCTCCCGGGCCCCGGTATCGAAGTCCACCACCAGGAGGACGGGTTCCAGGCCCGAGTCCCTGAGGAAACGGCACATCGAGACGGCCCGGGTGGGCCCGCCCACTACAGCCACCCTGAGGGGAGGGGGTCGCTCCCTCTCTGGGATCTCCTCATGGAGATCGGCCCCCGGGGACCGGCCTGCGCCCTCTTCTCCCGCTTCCGGAGGGACCGCTGCCCCGAACTCCCCGTCAAGGCATTGCGGGGAGAAAGGGAGACCGAGCGCCGAGGTGATATGCCCCAGGAAGGATGCGGCAGCACGGGCCCCGATGGGGAACTCCTCAACGATGAAAGGGGTCCCGAACTTCTTCTCCAGGAATAAGGCAGCGTCACGTCCCGCAGGTTCGCAGACCACGACATTGAGGGCGGCTTCGCCGAGCACCCCGAGATCCCGGAGGCTGGCATCCGCCGAGAGCACGGCCAGGACCTCGATGCCCGCGAGGGAGAGGACCCGTTTCAACTCCCGGAGGTCGGGGCCGCCCCGCAGCAGACCGACAAGGTTCACGGAGGAGGGGCGGGGCTTCCCTGCCGGTCCCGAGAGTTCCCCCGCGAGCCGGGAGAGGGTCTCCCCGTAGGCCGTGTGGTGGTCCCCCTCGAAACCCCCGGACTCGAACCCGATCACCTTCGCCCGGCTCCGTGCAGCCCGGCAGGCGCTCTCCACGTCCTCCCCGATGATGGACGAGGCGCAGCATGAGAGGACGAAGATGAGGTCCGGCGTGAGCCTCCTGTCGAGCTCCTCGATAGCCGAGGTGAGCTTCCCTTCAGCACCGAAGATGACATCCTGCTCGTCCAGCGAGGTGGTGTAGATGGCGCTCGGGCGATCGCCCCTCATGCCCATGATGTAGTTGATATGGTACACGCACCCCTTCGGGCCGTGGACGAGGATCGCGCTCCTCTTCACGGTGGAGAGGGCCTTGATGGTGCCGAAGAGACGGCAGGTGCTCCGGGGGATTTCCAGGGTATTCGGGGTCATGAGCTGGACAGGGAGGATCTCCTCCCTCCAGCATGGGGGTGTCGAGGCAAAAAATCATTGGCAGGGGATAACCAGGGCCGGATCGACAGGAAGAGCCGGTCGGAAACGTTTGTAGGAGAGGAGATGGGAGGAGATCGTGCCATCCCGACCACCCGTGTCAGACGGGAATCTTCTCAGGGGACCCTGCAGAACCCTTCCCTCGCCAGGGAATGAAACTACGTTGGCGCCGTGGCAAGGACCATCGGCTGGTCTGTGAGAACGGGCGGGGCCTCGGCGGTCACGATGACCTGGGTCGGGGGGGTCTGAATGGCCATGATGAAGTTCTGGCCCGCGTAGATCTCGTACGGGGGCAGAATGTGAACCAGGACAACGAAGGACTCTCCCTCGTCGAGGATATGGTCCCCGTTCTCATCGCCTGAGAGGATCTGGTAGTTGCTCCCGAACTGCTTCCCTGACTTGGTGAAGATGATCTGGGTGTTCGGGATATCGAAGGTCACGGGATCAACCCTGGGTGCCTTCACCACCGTGAATTGAATCGCGTCGATGAAAGGTCCCCTCGCCGATTTAAGGCCGACGATATCTCCCGTGATGAGGACCGCGGTCCCGCTCTGGGCGACGGTCCCGGGCATCCATGGGGGGGTTACCACTGGGGTGGGCGGGCTCGGGGTCGTTCCAGGCTGGACGGGCACGGAGGTCTCAGGGACGGGGGTTGCCGGCATCGTGGTGGCGATGGTTATGGTCCTGGCTGGAGGCTGGGATTCCCCTTTCTGCCCTGTACACCCGGAAAACAGGATCGAGAACACCATGAGTGCTGCGAGAACCGCCATAAGGGACCTGAGCTGGACCATGAAACCCCTCTCTCAGGATCATCCGCCCTCCTCTTTTAATATCCTGCTCATGCCGGCTGCATCTGGGGAATTTTCTCCCCGGTTTCGCCGTTATTCCTGGCGAACCGTCGAAAAGAAGAAGAGAGGATGGAGGGGGCTTTCTCCGGGTCCTCGGCGAAATTCAGTAGGTGATCTGGAAGGATTTGAACATGGCATCCATCTGGACAACGTACCCCGCGTACTTATCCTCTCTGGATGTATAGGTGAGGGTATAGGCGGACATGCCCTTCATGGCATAGATCTCCACCCACTCCATGAGCGATCCCTGATTACCGGTATACGCGACCTTCCACCCGGTAAATCCATTCCCTTTGTAAGGCCCGTCCTGAATGAGATTGAATCCATCAATCCCCTTCTTCTTCGCGAGCTGAGCGGCCTTGTATTGTTCGAGGCTCATCGGGTTTGCAGTGAGATCCTCCACGGTGATCCTCATGCTGGCCGGCATATCCCCCATCCCTCCGGAGGGTGAGGTGAAGGTGACCACGCTCGAGGCGGCATTCTCCTGCTTTGTCCAGCTGGAAGGATAGGAGATACTGAACCCGTACTGACCGTTCGAATAGGTGAGGTAATCTGATCCGGTGGGTGTAGCCCTGCTGGTAGGAACCTGGGGCGGAGTGGGAGGGTTCGTTGGCCCGATGGGTGGGGAAGTCGTGGATACAGGGCCGGGTGAGGGGATCACCGGCTGGGTACACCCTGAGAATACGACAAAGCAGAGAAGAATGGCGATACCTAATCGCCCGGGTGAGATGGAGGGATGTCGAGACATGTACGGTGATTGGCTGACAGGTTTTTAAAGGTATTGACTGAATGGGGTGTATCCCTGCAACGTTCCCGGGGATGTCGGAACCTGCCAGGGGGGATCCCTGGCATTCCCTTCCTGGTTACGGGGGTTCCAGGTTCTTCCTGAGGCTTGCCACGAGGTTCCTCCCGTGGGATCCCATCCAGTAGAGCTTATTGCACCTCGGGCACAGGAAGAACTCGATCGAGGTCCTCTCTTCCGGGACATAGTCAGCTCCCTCGACTTCGGCATCGGTTGCAGGGCGGAGCTCGGTGTTGCAGAGCGAGCAGCGATCCATCACCACGGCCGGGGTGATGAGCCCGAGGGAACGGAGGATCCGGATCTGGGCCATCACGTCATTCCCTTCCACGAAGATCGCCATCTCCCCCCCTCTCCTCGCGAGTTCCCTGTCTCTCGTAAGGAGGATCCTTCCCTCGGTTCTCGCGATCTCGAGGAGGGCGGTATCCTCCCTCGTGCTGCCGGCTTCCAGGCTGTTTGCCGAGAGGGTGTCGTATCCCATGAACCGGAGGTACCGGGTGAGGGTGCCGAGCATCCGGTCTGCGATGAACCTCATCCCTGCATCCCCTTCATCGGGCTGCCTGCCTGATCTCGATCGTTTCCCCGCACTCCCCGCACCGGTCCCCCTTCAGCTGCCGGACCCTGGTCTGGTAACCGCTCCGTTCGATGAGGAGGGCCCCGCACTTCGGGCAGTAGGTATTCTCAAAGGGATGGCCCGGGACATTGCCCAGGTAAGGGAACCGGATACCGAGTTCCTTCGCCCTCCGGTGGATCTTCTCAAGGGTGGCAACCGGGGTCGGTTCCCTGTCCTGCATCCGGTAGTCGGGGTGGAAGCGGGAGAAATGCATCGGGGTCGTCGGCCCCAGGTTCTCCACCACCCACCGGATGAGCCCCTCCATCTCCTCCATCGTGTCGTTCAGGCCCGGGATGACGAGGGTCACCGTTTCGATGTGCATCCCGAGTTCCTTTGCCTTCTTCGAGGCATCGAGGACCGGTTGGAGCCGGGCTTTGCAGACCTTCCGGTAGAAGTCCTCGGAGAAGGACTTCAGGTCGACCCGGAAGGCCTCGAGCATGGGGGCGATGTCCTGGAGGGCTTCCTCGGTAATGTACCCGTTCGTCACGTAGACCGTGCCAAGTCCCTTCTCCCTCGCAAGGGTCCCCATGTCACGGGGATACTCGTGCCAGATGGTCGGCTCGTTGTAGGTCCACGAGATGGACCTGCAGCCGGTCCCTTGGGCCCGGGCGACCCCCTCTTCAGGAGAAAGGCTCCTCGTGAGGCCGTCCGAAAGGGTAGCCCTGGAGATGTGCCAGTTCTGGCAGTGCTCGCATTGGAAGTTGCACCCGACGCTCCCCAGGGAGTAGGAGAGGGTCCCGGGAAGGTAGTGGAAGAGGGGCTTCTTCTCGATCGGGTCCACGGCCTCAGCACTGACCTTCCCGTAGGTGGCGGCGTAGAGGATACCCTTCCGGTTCAGGCGGACCCCGCAGATACCGTGCCCTCCCTCCTTGATCCGGCAGCGGTGGGCGCAGACCGAGCAGTGGACCCCCTGGTCTTCGAGCTTCGTATACTGTCTGGCCTCGTGCATGGCCCCTGTCACGATGGACTCTTCCCCTTTTGCAGGCACTCTCTCCTCCTCACTCTGAACCGATAAGGTACCATGCATATTTAATCCCTGCGCCTGTCGCATTCCGTAGAATGACCTGGCATCGGGTCCCGGGTGTTCGGGGCTCCTGTCCGACGCTTCCCCGACATCTCCTCGTCCTATTGTTCTCCGGGGTGATCACCAGTTTTATCGGTCCGTTCCCTGTTATCCTCGATCTCCACGATGAAGGAGCCCCGGTATCCGCATTTCTTGCACCGGTAAATTGTCCCGGTGTAGCCACCGGTCTCAAGGAAGACATCGGTCCCTCCGCATCGGGGGCAGCAGAGCATACACCTATATGTGCGCCCGGAGAGAATGAGCTTGATGCCATGAAGCGGATCGTCATCTCCCTGGGGGGTTCTGTCCTTGTGCCCTCCCTTGAAGAGAACCACATAAGGGAGTACGCCACCATCCTCACGGAGCTCGGGAAGGATCACCGGATCTTTGTCGTCGTGGGCGGGGGCGGGGAGGCCCGCCGGTACATCGGGGTGGCCCGTACCCTCGGGATCGACGAATCGACGGCGGACGAGCTCGGGATCCTGGTCACCCGCCTCAACGCCACCCTGCTCGCAGGGGCCCTTTCCCAGGCTGCATACCCGAATATCGCCGAGAGCTACCGGGAAGCGGCCAAATTCGGGGAGAACGGGAAGATCGTGGTGATGGGGGGCGTGATCCCGGGCCAGACGACCGATGCGGTGGCAGCCCTCCTCGCCGAGAAGGTCCGTGCCGATCTCATCATCAACTGGACATCGGTGGATGGGATCTACAGCAAAGACCCGAAGAAGCATCCTGGCGCGGTGAAACACTCGAAGCTCACCCCCGGGGAACTCCAGGCCATCATCCAGGGCGACCGGCTGGAGGCAGGATCGAACACGGTCTTTGACACCCTCGCTGCCAAGATCATCGGGAGGAGCGGGATCCCGCTCATCGTGCTCGACGGGCGAGACCCGGAGGATCCCCGGAAGGCCATCCGCGGGAAGAAGGGAACCCTCGTCTCGGAGAAGAAGGGCTGGAAGGATATCTCATTCTGACCTGCGGCGGGCACGAAAAAAAGGTCAGGTGCCAGCTCCACCGCCGCTGCGGTAGCTATTTCTCATGGGGCTCCCAACCGCTAAAGGAGACGGGGTAGTAGGGTAGCCTGGTCCATCCTAGAGCGTTTGGGACGCTTTGACGGCAGTTCGAATCTGCCCTACCCCATGGCGCATGAATTCCGCAACCGCTCTCCGGATCTTCCGGGCCCTCGCCGGGCGATACCCGGAGGCCCTGGAGCCCGACCGCGACAGGGGAAGCTCATTCCAGGTCCTCATCTCCACCGTCCTCTCTGCCCAGACGACAGATCGGAGCGTTGACGCGGTCGCACCCGCCCTCTTCTCCCGCTTCCCGACGCCCCAATCCCTGGCCGGGGCGGACATCGGGGAGATCGAGGAGATCATCCATTCCACCGGCTTCTTTCACATGAAGGCACGCCACATCATTGCAGCCTCCCGGATACTTGCAAGGGATTTCGGGGGGGAAGTCCCGGGAACCATGGAGGAGCTTCTCACCCTTCCGGGTGTGGGGAGGAAGACGGCGAACATCGTCCTTGCCCACGCGTTCCACATCCACGACGGCATCGCCGTGGACACCCATGTGAAGAGGATAGCCGGGAGGATCGGCTTCTCGGATGAGACGGACCCGGACCGGATCGAACGGGACCTCACCGGCATCTATCCGCGGGAACTCTGGGGTTCCGTCAACACCCTCTTTATCACCCATGGGCGGGCCCTGTGCACGGCGAGGAATCCCCGGTGCCCGGAGTGCCCGGTGAGAAGGGAGTGCAGGTATTTCAGGAACCTCAAAAAGGGATGACCGTCGACAGCCGGGCGGCGATCTCTTCATTGAGCCTGTGCGAATGACTGCGAAAGATTATTCTCTGAATAGTCAGCGGTCTTGGATTCACCCACGGCCTTCTCAGAAAATTCGCTCGAACCTTGTCTTTGCCTGTGCATCATGTCTCTTCTGGAGATAGGGTTCTGCCCTCGAAAAGGATCGGCCAGTGAAAGAGGCATGAGCCGACCCCCAGGGTCCGAATCCCGCCCGTCAGGGCAGAATGTGATAGATCAGGGAGAACGAGGCGTATCCTATCAGGGCGCTGACAGGGATCGTCAGGAACCAGGCCCAGATAATGCTCCTTGCCATCCCCCACTTCACCGCGCTCGTCCCCCTCGTCGTCCCCACCCCCATGATGGACGAGGTGATGACGTGGGTGGTGCTCACCGGAATTCCCATCACCGAAGCGCTGATGATGGTCGCGGCGCTTGCGGTCTCGGCTGCAAACCCGTCGACGGGGCGGAGCCTCGTGATCTTGTAGCCCATCGTCTTCACGATCCGCCATCCTCCCGTGAGGGTCCCGAGTGCAATTGCTGTATGCGCACTCAAGATTACCCAGATCGGCACGGGCAGGAAGTTGGGGTTGACGCCCGTTCCGAAGTAGCCGATGGAGAAGAGGAGCGGGGTGATGATCCCCATAGTCTTCTGGGCGTCATTCGAGCCGTGGCTGAAGCTGAACGCCCCTGCGGAGAAGAGCTGGAGCTTCCGGAAATAGGTATCCACCTTTGAGCGATGATCGTCTCTCGCTATCCAGAGGACCGCGACCATGAAGAGGAAACCGCAGGCGAGGCCGATCATGGGCGAGAGGACCATGAAGGCAACCACGAAAATGACAGTCGATATCTTTATCGCTGCCACCCCTGACGAGGCGATCCCGGCCCCCAAGAGGCCGCCGATGATGGCATGGGACGAGGAGGTGGGGAGCCCTAAGTACCAGGTCATGACATTCCAGCCGATGGCCCCGATGAGGGCTGCAAGGTGTATCCATGGGATGGAGTTGATGGGCACATAATCCAGCTTGACCAGATTGCTGATGGTGCTCGCCACCGCGACCCCGAAGGTAAAGGCTGCGACGAAGTTGAAGAACGCGGCAAAGAGGACCGCCTGCCTCGGCGAGAGGACCTTGGTGGAAACCACGGTGGATATGGCGTTCGCCGAATCATGGAACCCGTTCGTGAAATCGAAGGCAAGGGCGACGAGGATGATGAGACCGATGATGATGGGGGTTGGAGGAATCATGGCGTTCCCGGCATTCTTGATCGTCCCTCAACTCACGAGTGGCGGATGGCGATATCCGAGAGGACGTTCGCCGCATCCTCGCACTTGTCGGTGGCGCTCTCCAGGTTCTGGTAGATGTCCTTCAGCTTGATGATCGTCACCGCATCGGCCCCCTTGAAGAGCTCGGTGATGGCATGGGCGGTGACGTCGTCGGCCAGGTTCTCCAGCCGGTTCACCTCGATGCACTTCTCCTCGATGTAGGAGGGGTCCTTGATCTTTCGGATGGCCTTCGTTGCGAGGGCGATCTCGTTCACCGAGAGGAAGATGAGCTGCGCGAGTTCCTTCATGGCGGCATCGGCATCGGTGATCCCGTAGCTCATCATCATCAGGGTGGTTCCCTCTATATAGTCAAGGATATCGTCGAGGGCCATCGTGAGCCGGTTTATCTCCTCTGGCTCGAGGGGTGTGATGAAGGTGCGGTTCAGCTGCTCGTAGATCCGGTGTGAGATCTCGTCCCCCCGGTGCTCGAGCTCCTCCATCTTGTGGCACCGGTTCTTTATGTCCGTATAGTCATCGGAAATGGTGACGAGGAGTTCTGCTGCCTCGGTGCAGGCGGTCCCGAGTTCTTCGAAGAGATCGAAGAAGATCTTGTCCTGAGGAACCAGCCACTCTACAAGGCCCACGGTTTGGTATGTCTCCCCTTTGGGATGAAAAATGCATCCAATTTGATCCGGATGGACCGAGCGGGAATTGAACCCGCGGCCTCACGCATGCCAAGCGTGCGATCTACCACTGATCTATCGGCCCCTACTCATATTGTGCGCAGGTATTTTAAAGGATTCCGCTCGCTTTTACGGGGGATACCTCTTTCGTTCCGACGTTCCACACACCTCCCAATGGATACCCTTCCGGCAATCGTCCTTCGGGATCCCGAAAACCTTCCCCATGAGGCCGGCCTCGTGGTACCCGTCTCACTCCTCCCGCGGGATCTCATGGCATGATTCGGGAACGGCGCCTGGTGAAGAGTCCCGGGGAAAATGAAGGATAGGTTCTGGTGGTGGAACCATCCTCCGGGATGCTCCCGGTAAGGAGAGGGATGCAAGGTCTCCGGAGGATATATTGTCTTTTCGTAGTTATTATATAAATACTTTTCTTTTTTTAAATGTATAGATTTATGACTTATATTATCGAATTCATCTCCCATCAGTGGTGGGGTGGAAGAACATCCCTTATCCGCCCGGCATTAGGCGGGGCATCTGCAGGGATCCCGAGGTCCGTCCTCGATCGAGAAGCGTCCCGGAATCCCTGGAAAGGGGACGGAACCCTTTTGGGCCGTTGCCATGCAGGAACCCGGGACCCCGTATGCGGGGGCATGCTCACATACACCTTTTTTTACCCGCAGGAGAAACACCGGAGCATATCAGGCGTATACCGCCCGGGGGCCAGGGAAGGATGGTAGCAGCGTGCTTTGACCGTTCCAGGTCAGACGGAACACAGGAACTCATGGAATCTGCAGGGAGAAGCCGATGCTCGGTATCATAGGGGGGACCAGCCTCCTCTTCTCCCGGCTCCCTGATCTCGCACCCCGGAGGGTTGATACACCGTATGGACCCGCCGAGGCGCTCTGTGGCGGTTTCGCCCTCCTCATGCGCCACCAGCGGGGCCTCCCCCCCCATCGCATCAACTTCCGGGCCAACATGGCCGCCCTTGCCATCCTGGGGGTGGACCGTCTCGTCGCCATCGGGTCGGCCGGATCCCTGAAGCGCGAGATCCCCCCGGGATCCCTCGCGATCCCCCAGGACTTCCTGACCTGGGGGGACTGCCCCTCCATCCATGACCATGCCATCAGCCATGTGCTCCCCGCCCTGGATCCCGCGCTCTCCGGGTCCCTCGGGAAGATCGCACCCGGGGCACACCGGGGCTGTGTCTACGCCCAGACAAAGGGGCCCAGGATCGAGACCATGGCCGAGGTGAATGCCCTCGCCCGGGTGGCCGACCTCGTGGGGATGACCCTCGCGTCCGAGGCAACGCTTGCGGGCGAGCTCGGCATCCCCTTTGCCGCCCTCTGCACCGTGGACAACTATGCCCACGGGCTCGGGGGGGAGGCACCCACCTGGGAGCATATCCTCGAGGCATCGCGGGCTCACCGGGACCGGACCGGAGCCATCGTGGAAAAGATCATCGAGGTGATGGGGTGAAGGAACGGGCAGGGGGATCGGGCTTCCCCGCGGGAAGGGGGGAGATCCTCATCGAGGGCGTCAGGCACCGGGGAAGGACGGTGGATGTCTACATCGACGGGGAAGGGAGGATCGCAGCCATCGGGAGGGAGGCGGGACGGAGGTCGGGCCGGGAGGCGGAGACCCGGATCGACGGCAGGGGGCAGGTCCTCATCCACAGCCTCGTGAACACCCACACCCACGCGGCGATGACCCTCATGCGGGGCTATGCCGACGACATGCCCCTCCAGGAGTGGCTCACGACGAAGATCTGGCCCCTCGAGGCGCACCTGACAGGCGAGGACATCTATTGGGGGACGAAGCTCGCCTGCCTGGAGATGATCCGGACCGGCACCCTCGCCTTCAATGACATGTACTTCTTCATGGAAGAGGCAGCCCGGGCAGTCGGCGAGATGGGGCTCCGGGCGACCCTTGCCTACGGGTTCATCGACCTCGGGGATGAAGGGAGGCGCGAGAAGGAGATCCGGGCCACCGAGCGTCTTGTCTCGGTGGTGAAAGGGATGGCGAACCCGAGGATACGGCCCGCAGTGGGACCCCACGCGGTCTACACCGTCTCTCCCGAGGGTCTCCGGTGGTGCGCCGACTTCTCCCGCGAGGAGGGGATCTCGATCCATACGCACCTCGCCGAGACCGAGCAGGAGGTCAGGGACTGCGTGAAGATGCACGGGAAGCGACCCGTGGCCCACCTGGACACCTGCGGGTGCCTGACCGAACGGACCGTAGCCGCGCACTGCTGCTGGCTCGACCGCCCTGAATGCACCCTCCTCGCGGCCCGCGGCACCTCCGCCTCCCATAACCCCACGAGCAACATGAAACTCGCCGTGAACCGGGCCATGCCCTACCCGTGGATGAAGGAGGCCGGCGTGAACGTCACCCTCGGTACTGACGGGTGCGCTTCGAACAACAGCCTCGACATGTTCGGGGCCATGAAGGACGCGGCGCTCCTCCAGAAGTTCGCCTGGAACAACCAGACCGTGCTTCCCGCCCCCGAGGTTCTCCACATGGCCACGGAGGCCGGGGCACGGGCCCTGGGAATCCATGCGGGAAGGATCGAGGTAGGGGCTCCCGCGGACCTGGTCCTGATCTCCCTCGCAAAACCCCAGATGACGCCCCTCTTCTCCGAGGAGTCGAACCTCGTGTACTCTGCCGCGGGATCCGCTGTCGATACCGTCATCTGCGACGGGAGGATCCTCATGCTCCACGGGGTGGTCCCGGGCGAGGAGGAGATCCTTTCGAGAGCGTCAAAGGCTGCCGCCGCCCTCGTCGGGCGCTCCGTGATCTGACCCAGGGATGGAGCGATCTGTTCGGGCCCCTCACCTTCCCGAGCCACTGCACAAGCGTTAAATTCCGATAAGGAGACCCTGTAACGTCATCTGAGGGGCTGTGGCCTAGACCGGTATGGCGACGGGCTCCAGCGGTATTTGCGGGTGATGAACAATGGGTCTTCTGAACGATTGGGATGATGATCCGTTGGAGCACTGACGCATGTCGAAGAGACCCGTCGATCGTGAGTTCAAATCTCACCAGCCCCACATTTTCTATCCGGTGATCTCCCAGGTCTTCACCATCCTGCGGGATCTCCCCTGAAAAGTTCCATGGTTTCTCCCGGCCCATGTCACCCTGCACTCCCGCCAGGAATCAGGTCCCCGACCCGTATCCACGCATGCGGGAAGATGGGAGCCCTCCCCTTTACGGCGCCGGACTCCCCCCTTTTTTATACTCCGGGGCACCATAATCTTTCAGGGAACGGAGCATGTCCATGTACAGCATCGGAGAAGCCCTTATCGGGGATGGCGCGGAGCTGGCGCACATCGATCTCATCGTCGGGGACAAGGAAGGGCCGGTCGGGGCGGCGTTCGCGAACGCCCTCTCCCAGCTCTCGGCGGGGCACACCCCCCTCCTCGCCGTCATCCGGCCGAACCTCCTCACCAAGCCCGCGACCCTGGTCATCCCGAAGGTCACCTTAAAGAACGTGGACCAGGTGAACGAGATGTTCGGCCCCGTCCAGGCTGCGGTGGCGAAGGCCGTCGCCGACTGCCTCGAGGAAGGGGTATTTTCGTCGGTCGATATCGAGAAGATCGTCATCCTCGCCTCGCCCTTCCTCCACCCCGAGGCCAAGGACTACAACAAGATCTACCGGTACAACTACGGGGCCATGAAGCTCGCCCTCCGCCGGGCCTTCGAGCAGTTCCCCGACGCGAAGACCCTCATCTACGAGAAGGACCGGCAGGCCCATGCCATCATGGGCTTCAAGGTCCAGCGCCTCTGGGACCCCCCCTACCTCCAGGTCGCCCTCGACCTCGTGGACATGAAGCAGGTGGTGAGGGTCCTCCAGTCCCTCCCCGACAACGACCACCTCATCGTCGAGGCGGGGACCCCGCTCATCAAGAAGTTCGGGATCGGAGTCATCAGCGAGCTCCGCCGTGCCCGGCCCAGCTCCTTCATCATCGCGGACCTGAAGATCCTCGACACCGGCAACCTCGAGGCACGGATGGCCGCAGACGCCTCCGCAGACGCCGTGGTGGTCTCCGGCCTTGCACCGGTCCAGACCCTCGAGAAGGCGATCACCGAGGCGAAGAAGACCGGCATCTACTCGGTCATGGACATGCTGAACGTGCCGGACCCCGTGAAGGTGATCAAGTCCCTCGCCGTGAAGCCCGACATCGTGGAGCTCCACCGTGCCATCGATGCCGAGCGGGAGGAGCATGCCTGGGGCGATATCGCGGCGCTGAAGAAAGCCGGGGGCGGGAAGATGCTCGTCGCAACCGCCGGCGGGATCCGCGTCCCCGCGGTGAAAGCGGCGGTGAAGGCAGGGGCCGATATCATCGTTGTAGGCAGGGCGATCACGGCGTCACGGGACATCAAGCACGCCACCGAAGAGTTCCTGGACCAGCTCTCCAAGGAGGAGATCGACCAGTTCCGGGTGATGACGGACTTTTAATATAGAATTATGTATATTTTTAGTTGAATTTAAGTAATTGAAAAAGCCTGGCCGGGGCGTACCACCACTTTTCAGGCCAAAAGCGCTGAAAAACGTACCATACATTAGGGATTTCGGATGGATTAGATCATTAGTATCAAGCATTCTTGTCCATGCCAATACATTTAAATTCACCAAAATATTATAAACAATTGACAGAAATGGAAAATACGGTTCATTTATCTGATTTTCTCAAAAAGATTAATTATAACTGGGATAATTGTGAATTAGAACCAGATAGTGGAGATAGCGTTTTAGATTTAAATCCTAGTATTTTCGAAATAACCCCACAGGATTTCTTGGAATTTGCGGAAAAAGATCTTGAAAAACAAGATCTTCAAGCAATGGTGAACGCGCTGTCAAACATTAAACGATCAATAGAGTGTCAGATCGATGTTGCACTATATTCATTTAAAATTCCATATGAAAGGATGTCCTTCCCCGATAAGGTCGAAGTTTTAAGGAGAATGGGATTATCTTCTCCGGACATACTTAAGAAAATCAATCGAATAAGAGTGGAATTGGAACATTTTTATAAGCGTCCAAAAGTAGAGCAAGTCAATGATGCAGTCGATGTCGCACATTTAACGTTAGATGCCATCTCCTATCCACTTCATTCATTTTGGAGTAATTTTTACATTGCACAACAAGACGAAGACAACGTTTTATTGGAATATCGATACTGGAATGTAATTCTTTTTCGTTTTAAACAAGAAAAAGGTGAGTTTGTCATAAAGCATCTAGAAAATGGTAATGAAAGCAATTCTATCTCTATTTTCTCCTCAAATTTAGATGATTATCTTAATCTAATTAATTTCACGATAAATTTAGGAAAAATTCTGTATCGTCCCCACGAAGAGAGCGAACTAAAACGAACCTTCAAACATTTTCGGAATTTGTTTAAATTTTAATAACCCTCCTGGGACTCAGATACTGACGGAGAAGATATCTCAAATCAAGTGGTTTTTTTAATCCGGAAGTCCCACGGCCGTTGTACCATCGGCCAATAGATGAGCTACATACCCAAGAAAAAAGCTGGCAATAACGTAAAAAATAAAAAACATGCTGATAAAGAAAGAAAATAAGCCTAATAATGCTGTAATAGCGAAAATCTTTCCTGTAAATTTCAAAGCTCGTTTGCTATGGCCAAACCCTCTATGCATCCAATTTGTTGCTGGTTCCAGAATATCAGGAATGATAGAACCGATTACCGCACCAATTCCTCCATAAATAATTATATCGACTGGAATTTTTACCAGATAGTAAAAAAGCCAGGTGAAAGCCGCAAAAATAATTATCCCGATTATTACGTGCTCTTGCCTGTTCATTTCGTACCGTGTTTTGCTACTTGGATCGCTTTATACAAATCTAAAATATCCGACCTGTCTCCCTTAATCTTAAGATCGTTCAGCTGGAGATACATCACCTTAAAAACCAGCCCTTCTTCTACAATTTTGTAATATTTTAGATCCTGTAATGGAATCTCATGCAAACGATCTTTTTTAATTATCAATCCTATACTTGTGTAAAATATAACTCGGTTATTCGTAACATAACCCCTTAACCCCGCTTCTCCTCCGACGTATAAACTACCTTTCGTCGCATAATTTATTATCTCGTTCGGGATTAGGTATTTTTCTATTTTCAAACCGGATAATCTTGAAGTCTCACTAATTGGTTTCTGCTCGATTTTGGGGGCGGAATCGGGAATTAATTCTGGCTTCTTAATCTCTGGTTGAGGGGGTGCTGATGTGATTGGTTTGCCACATTCCGAACAAAATTTCATATTTTCATTTGGTAAGTTTGCTCCGCATTCAGAGCAGAATTTCGGCATAATAGTAACATTGCATATTTAAAGAAAAATGTTCTTATCACCGATGGCCGCATTCCTCCTT
The DNA here is from genome assembly GCA_015660865.1 of Methanomicrobiales archaeon. GTDB lineage: Archaea > Halobacteriota > Methanomicrobia > Methanomicrobiales > JACTUA01 > JACTUA01. Next base: position 66,600 of record JACTUA010000003.1, read on the forward strand.
CGAATCAAAGGCTCTTCAAGATCGTAATTAAGTTGTTTAAACCAAACTTTTGAAAATAACCCACCTTCGCATCCTATAAATACCCTAAGCCGTCCTATACCGGTTACAGTGGTACAATGCCAGACCTCGTGATAGACAAAAAGAAGACTTCCCTCGTCGTCATCGACCTCCAGAAGGGGATCGGCGCGATGCCGACGAGGCCATACCCGGCGCAGGAGGTGATCAGGAACGCGGCGCAGCTGGCAGAGGCGTTCAGGAAGAACGGGATGCCGGTATTTTTAGTCCACGTGGCCCATGGACCGGAGACAATGCTGAAGGTCATCAGCGACCAGTCCTTCGCCCGGTCCGGACCCATGCCGCCGGACTGGTCCGAGTTCGTCCCGGAGATCGGTCCGGCACCATCGGATATCGTGATAACAAAACGGCAGTGGGGGGCGTTCTACGGCACCGACCTCGAACTCCAGCTCCGGCGGAGAGGGATGGACACCATCGTGCTCTGCGGAATATCGACTGATTACGGTGTTGAGAGCACGGCGCGGTTCGCCTACGAGTACGGTTTCCAGCAGGTATTTGCCGAGGATGCGATGGCCTCCATGTCTGATGAGCAGCACCGTGCGGCAGTCACTTTCATCTTCCCGAGGATGGGCCGGGTGCGCAAGACAAAAGAGGTCCTCGCCGCCCTGGAGTAGTCCCGTCGATACCGGTACATCGAGGGACTCCGTGACAACAATTTCGGAATATACAAATTTCCCAAAACGGCGATATAATCTAGAGGCATTATCCCGGGTTCCGGGAACATGTCAGTCGTGATGGTCCTATGAACATTATCCAGGCAGATAACCTGAAGAAATCTTACGGACCGGTGGCTGCGGTCAATGATGTGAGCCTCGCGGTCAGGGAAGGGGAGATCTTCGGATTCCTCGGACCGAATGGCGCAGGGAAAACCACCATCACGAGGATGCTCACCGGCGTCATTCCACCCGACGCTGGGACTGCTATGGTGCTCGGGCATGATATCCGTACCGCAGCGGTGCAGGCAAAGCAGGGGTTCGGTGTGGTCCCGGAATCTGCTAATGCATACACCGATCTAACCGCGTGGCAGAACCTGATGCTGATGGGGGAGCTGTACGGACTTGCACGTGCCCGGGCCGCCCGCCGGGCATCAGAACTGCTCACGACCCTGGGTCTCCTTGAGCGCAAGGACCAGAAGGTGCAGGCCTATTCCAAGGGGATGAAGCAGCGGCTCATCCTTGCCATGGGGCTGCTCCATGAACCAAGGCTCCTCTTCCTGGATGAACCTACGAGCGGTCTCGATGTACAGAGTACGCAGATGATCCTCGCCATGCTGCGGGACATGAACCGGGATGGAACCACCATTTTTCTCACCACGCATAACATGGAGGAGGCAAACCGGCTCTGTCACCGGGTCGCCATCATCCGGAGCGGGAGTCTTATCGCGGTTGATGCACCCGAAAAACTCAAGATGGCAATCGAGAGTGTGCACCGGATCGAAGTGAGTTTTGACCGCGAGGTAGCCGGTGACGCCCTTGCAGCACTCCCAGGGGTAACCGGGGTGGAAAGGATCGGGGACAAATGGCAGCTCACCGCAGAAAAACAGGATGCCGTCATTCAGTTTCTGGTAGCCTTCAGCCAGCAAAACCAAGCTGCGATTGTCACGCTCAACACGCTTGCACCCTCGCTCGACGATGCCTTTCTCCGGCTGACCCAGGAAGCATCACCATGAACCCGGCTGGACTTCCCGAACAGGTGCGGCGGGCATGGGCGATTGCGAAGAAAGACATTCGCCTTTATTACGCCAAGAAATCTGTGCTCATCTTCGGAGTTCTCATGCCGGTCTTTCTGTTTCTTGCCTTCTTCACGGGCAGCAGGCAGCTTCCACTGGCATTCCTGATACCGGGGCTCGTTGGGGTGACACTCCTTTTCACTGCCACTGCCCTGTCTCCCGCCATCTTTTCATGGGAAGGGCGGCATGGGACTCTTGAACGGCTCGCCTCCTGCCCGATCACCATCGAAGCGATCGTCCTTGGTGATATGATCGCCTCCATCCTCTTCGGTATCGGAATTACGACTATCACCATCTTCATCGGCCTTGCGCTCGGTCTTTCCCTTCTTCACTGGATTACAATGATTGCTTCAATCCTCCTCGCCTCATGCTGTTTTTCTGCAATCGGGATGCTCCTTGCGGTCCCGCCAACGAACGAGCCGTCAACCCCCATGATGCTTTCTTTACTCATCAAGTTCCCACTTGTCTTCATCTCCGGTGTATTCGTCCCCCTGGAACAGTTGCCGTCATGGGGATTGGCGCTCTCCGCCTGCTCTCCGCTCACCTATTTCACAGATCTTGTCCGCTACTCGTTTACGGGGGAGCACTTTTTCCCCGTTGTGGTCGATATTGCAATCCTTGGCGTGTTCACGCTGGTGTTCACCGCCGGAACCATGTACCTGCACAAAAGAACGATGCCTAAAAGGATTTGATGGAGAAATGCCAGTTCCCCGTTTTGAGAGTGAGGTAAGAAAGATGAAAGGTAGAACGAAAGCGTGGATCGTCGGGATTGTCGGCATTATGGTAATAATGCCTTTTGTTACCGGATGTCTCGCCTTGTCTCCCGACCAGAATTTCATAAATGCATGGATTAACTACGATAAAGCAACTGCTGGCCTGGAACCGCCAGCAGTGGAAATGAATAATGCCGACGCACTCATTTCCGTTGGGGCGCAAGGGGTGGCCATTCAAGACCAGTATGGTCCCCTCATTGCCGCGTATACTGTATCAGACACGTATCTCCCTGTCCAGAAGGCATTGGTGACCATGATAAAGGACAGGCTAACGTACTACGACCAGATGAACCAGTGGGGCACCTGTGTAAAGCCATTCAGCGACGCGGGCGTATCTGATGGGGGGAGCTGTAATAGCTACCTCGATGCGATGAACACCGCAAACAACGAGATAACAGCTGACCGGAATAATTTACTGAATATCATGGATGGAGAGAACCTTCAGGGTCAGGAGTATCTGGTCGTCTGAAGTCTCCTCCGTGTATTTCGAAGTCAATGTGAGAAACCGTATTTGTTCACCCCGAAATTGGGGACGGTTTTGCAACAACAGTCAAGAATTATATGAATTCCCGCTCTATGCTGGATTGCCCCATTATGAGTATAAAAATATGCTTATATATCATGATAATTTAATTAAAAAAATCATATCAGGGAACGGAGTTGGAAACATTATGACTGACGATTTAAAAGTTAAGGCCGGCAAAGGCGGCGATGACGGCCGCATGGCTGCACATCCCGTATCAGATGATGTAAAAACCGGTGACCACAAGCCCGTTTCCGGTGATTCAAAGGTCGCCCCCCACAACATGGACAATGATGTTACCACTTCAAACTACCAGGTGAAACTTACATGCCCCAGGTGCGGAGAATTAACCCTTCATGCAGAATTCCCTGATCAATATGAAGCCTGGATTAAATGTTCTTCATGCGGTTTATTCCTGGGGATGAGTAAAGATGAGTGGCACCATATAGAGAACAGTCCCAATATTAATGAAAAAATCAAAAAAATGGCGAGAAAGAAAGGAAGGATTTAAAACTTTGCCCTGAAGCGGTTCTGATGCATACACGGTTGGTATCGGATTTTTCACTTTAATAAAATTGGCTCTGGAGAAACGCACGCGCATGGTTTGGATCTATGCCAGGGATGGGACGAAGTATCGTTTTGCGCCGGGTGGGATGGTGGTGTCGGGAGTGCGGCATTATACAAGCCCTGCCAAGGCCCCGGGAAGGCGGCAGCAGACCAGGGGATCTGTTGCCATAAGGGAGGGAGAGGTTTATGCAATTATTGCCAGATTCTTGAAATCTTCCAGAATATAAACTTTAACGACGTGAAATAGGTTTCTCCTGAAGAATTTGTGTATATTTTTATAGTACACTTCCAATTCAGGTTGATACAAAATTATCGCACTATGAATCTCTTTTATAAAAGTCTCCAGGAACTCCCTTCTTTTTTCAATGTCTGCGTTCTGATACCCCGGGTATTTCTTTTCTGGATAACAATTAAATTCTCTCTCAATATTCTGGGTTGCATTGCTGATAAATTCACAATCCAGATAATAGAGCATTAAATTTTCCTCATAGTCCTTGATATAATGATAATAGCCTCGCTGAATGAAATTTTTCAAGGCATTGCTCGAGAGATAGCGATAATAGTCAGGCGGGTTTGTATCAATTTTCTGAACAAATGTCCAGATCGAAATGATTTTTCCGAGACCTACCCAATGATGGATATCCTCCTGTTTTCGTTCAAAAATTTCCCGTGTCCGTGAAAACTGGAGATTCAGTTCTTCTTCCTGTATTTTTTTATAATTGATTTCAATTTCATTGCATAGATTGACAAAAAATCTTCTGAAATGAAGAAAATCATAGAGAAGAACTACGAAAAGAGAGGTTAATATCCCGATAAATGCGGGTATGATCAGCAGGGTCACAAGTGAATCATTTAACGGGAACCCAATCAAATCTCATCCTCCAGATCATTCTGAGGCACAGATCTTAAAATGATTTCCGCGGCACTTTGAAAATAAAAAGGACGCAAATAATTACCCCGCCCCTCGGTGCTCAGGAATTGAAAGTTCTGGTACTTTATACACCTCGTGAACGACGTGCAGGCAAAAAATATCAGAACGGGATGAATATCGATATGATCATCACGAGGATCCCGAAGACCGTGAGGAAGACCCCGACCTGCATGAACGGGTTCTTGATCTTCATGATGGCCTCGATGATATTGTTCAGGTCAGCGAGGGGTATCGGGGATGTGGTGATCCCTTCCTTCTTTGACAGGCTCTTTACGACCTCTTCGGCGAGCCTCTTCGCCCGCTCTTCAGCGTTCTTCATCCTGTCGTATACGCTGTAGAGGCAGAGGACGACTCCGACGACGATCATGACAACCGAGATGCCGAACCCCACAAGCTGGCCTGCGACCATGTCCATTCCCCCTTGTTTCAACCTATGAAGGGGCTGGTATTTGATTCTGACGAATCAGCTCCGGAACGCCCTCGCACAGTCCTGGATCGCCCCGGCCATGGTCGGGAAGACATGGAAGGTGTCGACGAGGTCCTGGACGGTGAGGCCGAATTTCACGGCAAGAACCCCCTCCTCGATCATCTCGGCAGCGATGGGGGCGCAGATATGCACCCCGAGCACCTTTCCGCTCCCTTCGGCGACGATCTTGACGAGGCCCCGTGTATCCCCGCCGATAAGCGCCCGGGAGACCCCCTCGAGCGAGACCGACCTGCATCTCACGGCGATGCCCGAAGCCTTCGCCTGCCCCTCGGTGATGCCTACGGACGCCACCTGCGGCGTGGTGAAGATCGCGTGAGGGAGAGATGATCGATCGATCTTCCTCCCCTTCCCGGTCATGGCGTTCTCGGCTGCGATCGATCCCCCGACCCCGGCCCACGGTTCGAGCATCGGCTCGCCGGTCACATCCCCCGCTGCCCAGATGTTCGGGACCGAGGTCTGCATGGTCTCGTCAACGGTGATCGCACCTTTTTTATCAACAGCCACCCCGCAGGCAGGGAGGTCCAGTTCCCGGGTGTTCGGGGTGCGGCCGGTAGCAAAGAGGATCCGGGCGCCGGTGAACTTCTCCCCAACACCCTTCACCCGGGTGGAGACCCCGATCTCATTGCCTTCCATCCTCACCCTCACAAGCTCTGCACCGGTCCGGATGTCTATCCCCTCCGCCTTCAGGGCATCTTCCATGGCTGTCGATATCTCCGGTTCCTCCTCGGGGATAATCCGCGGGCTCCGCTGGAGGAGGGTGACCTTCGACCCGAAGTGGGCAAAGATCTGCGCGAACTCGAGTCCCAGGGCCCGTCCCCCGATGATGACGATGGACTCGGGAACGTCCTCAAGCTCGAGGGCCTCGATGCTTGTCAGGAAGGGGACCGATGAGACCCCCTCCACGTCCGGCACGGACGGCGAGGAGCCCGTGGCGATGATGAACCTGCGGGCCTCCATCCTCCGCCCGGACACCTCTATCTCGTGGGGGGAGACGAACTTCGCAACGCCCTCGACGAGCTCCATCCCGAGCTCCCCGAAGATGCGGCGGGCTTTCCGCTCCCGCAGGCGCAGGATCAGGTCCCGCTTCTCCTTGATCAGCTCCTTCGGGTCGAGCCTCGTCCCCACCTCCAACCCTTGATGCCCGAAGTTCCGGTAATAGTTGAGGTCCCCGACAGCGAGGAGGAACTTGCTCGGGATGCATCCGTTGTTCATGCACGTTCCCCAGAGAGGGCCCCGCTCCACCAACGCGATGCGCGTTGCCCCGAGGCGGTGTGCCCGGGTTGCCGCGGATGTCCCCGCGGCCCCGGTTCCGATGATGATCAGGTCATAAACGGGTGGCATCTTCCCCACCCTGGGTGAAAAGGGGGCTCAGGTGTCCGCCGGGAAGTAAGCCCTTCCTTGCCTCCTCGATCCAGGTCTTCATCGTCCGGTAATGACCCTCGCAGAGGAAGTTTTCGCCCCGTGCATCCTCCCAGGCGATGGGCTCGGGACAGCCGCGGAATATGCACCGGCCTCCCTTTGGAGAGGTGATCCTCCGGTAGCGGTCGATGTCAGGGACAAAGGAGATCACGGTGTATCGCTCGATGAGGGCTTTCAGGTGCTCAAGGGGGTTCTCTGGCATACGGTATAATTCCCATGCAAATTCAGTACCCGAGGGATTCGTCGATGAGGATCAGGGTCACCCGGCCTTCCACCTTCTCGTTTGCGAGGATGACGCACTTCCCGATCTGGCTCGGGATACCATAGGCCTTCCTTGCGCGGGCATCTTCCAGGGGATATGCATACTCCCGGATCCGGCGGAGCGCATCCTCGAGGGTGGGAACGATCTTGTTGATGCCGCATACGAGGATCAGGTGCCCCGCGCCGAACGGCCAGGCGCCGACACGGCTCCCGCTCATATCGCAGGCGACGATCTCCCCTGTCCGGGAGATCGCGTTCGCACCCGAGATGAAGTAGTCGGCCGTGACCGACTTCCGGCGGAGCTCTGCTCTCTTCCTCTCGTCATTCTCGGCGGTGATCCGGTCATGGAGATCCGTCCACCCGGTCTTCCCCGATGAGAGAAGGGTCTCGTACCCGATCTCGATGAGGGTCGTGGAGGACCCGTTCATCACCTCGGCGCCCCGGGGGATGAGGCGCCCGAGGGTATCAAGGGCCTCCTGGCGGTCCTTCGCGCGGATGACCCGGAATCCCCCTCTTCCCGATGGCGGCAGCAGTCTCTGCCACCTCCTCCTCCGCAGGGATGCGGTTCCACCGTGATGCGTCCACCCGGACCTCGGGGAGGAGGTTCGTCGCGCTGTACTGTGTCAGTCCTGCCATGGAGAACCACCGATAGTATCTTCCATCGATCTCCTATAAAAACGGGAGGGCTCCTCCGGGGGTGGTGAGACCCACACCTTCATCATCTTTCAGACGCTATATCTGCGGAAGAGGTAAAGGCGATACATGCTCTCAGAAAGGCAAAAGCAGTCCTATCACAAGGTTTACCACAAGACATGCCCGGTCTGCGGGGCCGAGTTCGATACCTTCAACCCGAAGGTCCGCTACAACTCCCATATCTGCAAGCGCAGGGCGAACAAGGGCAAGCAGCTCTGAAGCGGGGGAGCCCGGGCGGGATCGGCCCGGGTGGATCTTCAGGCTGCCCTGTGAGGCATCCTCCATAGCCGGGTACCACCCTGATCTCTGATCTCAACCTTTTTCTGGAATGATGCCCTGATAGTGGATACCAGGGGTGATCCCGATACCAGAGACCGAGCCGGGCTGCCCCTTCTGCAGCCCTGCCGAAGGGGATATTGTTCTCAGGAATGGCCTGGCCTATGCACGGATGGACCGGTTCCCCGTGAGCAGGGGGCACGTGCTCGTGATGCCCTTCCGCCACTACCAGTCCTTCTTTGACTCAACGCCCGAGGAGCGGTCGGCACTCCTGGACCTGATCGTCCTGGTGAGGAGCCACATCGATGAACGGTACCATCCTGACGGGTACAACATCGGGGTGAATGTCGGGAGGTACGCAGGACAGGCGGTCATGCACCTCCACTTTCATATCATCCCACGGTACAGGGGGGACGCGAAGGGCCACCACGGCGGATTGCGGTGGGTCATCCCGAGGGGACCGCCCCCTGCCGGGAAGAACTGGTTCGGGTGACTACTCAGGATCGGTTTTCTCCGGATGAGGAATGAGGGGTTTTATAGATTCGTTATTGTTGTCGTGGTGCTCTTGGGGGGCTACCGCCCCCCAGCGCGGCCATCCCCCGCCGTGTACCGGGACCTCGTGACGGGAGGTTTTCACGAGATCCGGAAAAGGCAACCTGCCTTCCCGACAGGGCCTATCCCCACGCGGGGGACGCCGCAGCGGCGGGGGCGAGCCGCAGGCAAGTCCCCCAGGAGCGTCTGATAATAGCCGGATCCCCGTCGATGTCCTTTGGATTCTTACCCTCCCTTCCCCGGAACCTCGTACGCCTCCCCCGGGGAGAGGATGACCACCTTCAGGTCGGTCGTGCGCTCGATGGCATGCTTGAACGCGAGCGGGTCCTGGAGGATGGCGGGCCAGGTGCTGTAATGCATGGGGATGACAGTCTTCGCCCCGATGAAGTTCGCCGCCATCATCGCCTCCCGTGGCCCCATGGTGAACCGGCCGCCTATGGGGAGCAGGACAACATCCGGCCGGTAGAGCTCCCCGATGAGCTTCATGTCCGAGAAGAGTGCGGTATCACCTGCATGGTAGACGCGCACCCCATCCATGCCGACGACGAAGCCGCAGGCGCACCCTCCGTAGTAGCCCGGGCCTTCCAGGCCAAGCCCCGAGGAGTGGACCGCGGGGGTCATGGTGAACTCCACCCCGTCAACTTCGATGGTCCCCCCGAGGTTCATGGTCTCCACGGTGAGCCCCTTTGTCCTCAGGTATTTCCCGATCTCGGTGATGGCGATGGTCTTCCTCGCGAGCCGGACCACCTCTCCGAGGTGATCGTCATGCCCGTGGGTGACCGCGACGAGGTCGGGTTCACGGGCGATGGGACCTTCGGGGACATAGGGATCGATGATCACCGATCTCTTCCCTTCGAGAAGGAAGCAGGCATGGCCGAGCCAGGTGAGTCGCATACAAGAGAATCGGGGCGATGGATAAAAAGGTGTGGGAGGCCGGGCGGGATCAGGTGACGTCGATGAGCTCGGCCTCGGTGATATCGATGGCCTCGGTGAGCCCGTCCTGGGCAAGCCCCTTCGTCATCTGCTCGGAGAGGTCGCGGTCCTCCATCACATCGGAGATGCGCTGGAGGTAGGGGTCCAGGATGGGGTCATCCACCTCTTCGAGGACATGGCGGTATTCCCGGAGGGTGGACGGGGAGATGCCCAGCTCCTCGCTCACGTCCTTCATGGTCTTCCCGGACTCGATGAGCTCCTCCAGCTTCTCGCGGTCGAAGGGCATCTTGAAGTCGAGGTCACGGAAGAGCTTCATCCTGACCCGGGCCCGGGCCACGGTCTTCGAGAGTTTCTCGTCCCCCAGGGACCGTGCGATCTCGGTATCGTTCTTGTTATCATGGAATGCCATGACGAGCCGGGCGAGCTGCCTCGGGGTGAGCTTGGTCTTGAAGTATCCCTTGTCGAGGATCTCCCGCATGATGAGGGCGATCTCCCGCTCGATGGCATCGCGGTCCCGGAGGGATCCATGGATCTTCTTCATCGGCTCCACGATCTTCGTCTTGTTGGTGATGGTTGCAAAAAGTTCGAGAAGCTGCTTCTTGCGTTTATCTTCATCCATGTGAGGTTCCTGCTGAATATCGCACTACACTCTCTGCCATCGTATTTAAGAATTTCCTTTATCGCATACGTAGGAAAAGTATGGTTTTATAATTTGTGGTCAATGTATAGGAGAGAAGGAGTGCCACCTTGGCAGAACCGAATGATATCTACGAGAAGGTGATGGAGCTTGCAAAGAGGAGGGGCTTCATCTGGCCCTCGGCAGAGATCTACGGCGGCGTGGCAGGCTTCATCGACTACGGGCCACTGGGCGCCCAGATGAAGAGGAGGATCGAGGATATCTGGCGCGGTTTCTACGTCATCCGCGAGGGCTTCTACGAGATCGAGTGCCCGACGATCGGGGTCGAGCCGATCTATGTCGCATCGGGGCATGTGAAGGGCTTCTCGGACAAGATGTGCCAGTGCCCCCACTGCGAGGAGTACCTCCGGGCCGACCATGTCGCGGCAGCCAACGGGTGCGGGAATGCTGCCACCCTGCCTGCGGAAGCACTCGCCGGTGCCCTGAAGGGCGCCCCCTGCACGGCCTGCGGTGAGGAGCTGGGGGATGTCAGGGTCTTTGAGTTCAACCTGATGTTCAACACCCAGATCGGCCCCGGCTCCCAGCGGAAGGGCTACCTGCGCCCCGAGACGGCCCAGGGGATCTTCACCGACTTCCCCCGGCTCCTCCGGTTCTACCGCGACAAGCTCCCCTTCGGTGCGGTCCAGATAGGGAAGTCCTACAGGAACGAGATCTCCCCGAGGCAGGGGATGATCCGGCTCCGCGAGTTCACCCAGGCCGAGGCAGAGATCTTTGTCCACCCCGAGGGAAAGAAGCACCCCAGGTTCAGCCTCTATGCCGGGTACCGCGTCCCGCTCCTGGGGTGCAGCGGGCAGGAGGGGAAGGGGGAGCCGGTCGAGCTCACGATGAGGGATGCCGTGGCGGGTGGGCTCGTCGCGAACGAGTACGTGGCCTACTACATCGCCCTCACGCACGATATCCTGGTGACCGTCGGCGTCGACCCTGCCAGGCTCAGGTTCAGGCAGCACCTCACGACCGAGCGGGCCCACTACGCCGCCGACTGCTGGGACGCGGAGATACTCTCGAAGAGGTTCGGGTGGGTTGAGCTCGTCGGGATCGCCGATCGCACCGATTATGATCTGCGCGCCCATGCGAGCGTGAGCGGGGTTGCCCTCACCGCCTACCTCCCGCTCGAGATCCCCAGGATGGAGAAGCGGAAGCGGATCATCCCGGACATGAAAGCCCTGGGCCCGAAGTACCGGGGCCAGGCAAAGGAGGTCGCCGACGCCCTCATGAAAGCGGATCCCGGCCCCGAGGGGGCCGAGGTCGAGGTGGGCGGCGGGAAGGTCTTCATCCCTGCTTCCCTGTACCAAGTGCGGGAGGAGGAGGTGGAGGTCCGGGGCGAGGAAGTGATGCCCCATGTCATCGAGCCCTCGTATGGGATCGACCGGATGTGCTACGCGGTTCTCGAGCACTCGTACGATGAGGAGATGGTGGAGGGCGAGGTGCGCAGGGTACTCCACCTCCCGGCCGCCATAGCACCTGTCCAGGTTGGGGTCTTCCCCCTGGTCAGCCGCGACGGCCTCGATACGGTGGCGACGGAGATCGCCGCCCTCCTCACGGCAGGAGGGATCTTCGCCGAGTTCGATGAGAGCGGCGCCATCGGCCGGAGGTACCGGCGGCAGGACGAGATCGGGACCCCCTATGCCATCACCATCGATTACCAGACCATGGAGGACGGGACGGTCACCATCCGCGAGAGGGACAGCATGGCCCAGGTGAGGGTGAAGAAGGAGGGCCTCGGGGATATCGTCCGGGGCCTCATCGCCGGGAACATCTCCTTTGTATCCCTGGGTCCATGAAGTACATCACCCATCCCCTCATCTGTCCCGAGAGCCTCGAGGAGCGGCGCTACCAGCTGAATATCGCCCTCCATGCCCTCGAGGGGAATACGATGGTCGTCCTCCCCACGGGCCTCGGGAAGACGGCGATCGCCCTCATCGTGGCAGCCTCCCGGGTCTACAACAAGGGCGGCAGGGTGCTCGTCCTCGCCCCCACGAAACCGCTCGTCGAGCAGCACCTCAGGTTCTTCGAGAGGCTTCTCCTTCTCCCTGACGGGACCAGGGGAGATCCCCCCTCGTTTGTCATGTTCACCGGCGAGACCCCTCCCGACGAGAGGAAGGCGGGGTGGACGGCGTCACGGGCCTGCTTCGCGACGCCCCAGGCGGTGAAGAACGACCTCCTCGCGGGCCGGTACACCCTCTCCGACGTCTCCCTCCTCGTGGTGGACGAGTGCCACCGGGCCGTCGGGAACTATGCGTACGTATTCATCGCCCGCCGCTACTTGGAGACCGCGGGGGACCCCCTCATCCTTGCCATGACGGCCTCGCCCGGCGGGGACAGCGAGAAGGTCCAGGAGGTCTGCGTGAACCTCTCCATCGCCCATGTCGAGACACGGGTCGAGAGCGACGAGGATGTGAGGCCCTATGTCCACGAACGGGAGATCCAGTTCGTCCCCGTCGATCTCCCGAAAGAGCTCGCGGATGCCCTCGTCATCCTGAACCGGCTCGTCGAGGCACGCCTCGCCCAGCTCGAGCGTCACCACTTCACGGTGCCCAGGGCCCGGAAACTCTCCATCCGCGCGCTCAATGAGCTGAATGTCCAGATCCAGCGGCGAATCCAGGCGAGGGACCCCACGGCGTACCAGGCCGCGTCCGTATACGCCGAGATCATGAAGCTCCGCCACGCCATCTCGCTTGCAGAGACCCAGGGGAGCGAGGCGCTCCGCCATTACTTGGAGAAGCTCGCCCAGGAGGGGGTTGCACCCGGCGGGAGCAAGGCGAGCCAGCGCCTCGGTGCGGACCCCTCCTTCCGGAAGCTCATCGCGGATGCATCCCTCTGGATGGGGGAGCTCCACCAGAAGCTCGAGCTCATCGGGAAGCTCGTGCAGGCACAGCTCGCCGAGCATCCCGACAGCAGGATCATCGTCTTTGCCACCTACCGCGACACCGTGCAGAACCTCGTGAACCACCTGACCTCCCTCGGCATCCAGGCCGAGCGGTTCGTAGGGCAGGCGACGAAGGACGCCGAAAAGGGCCTCACCCAGAAGAAGCAGATCGAGGCCCTCCAGAGGTTCCGCAGGGGCGAGTTCAGGGTCCTCATCGCGACATCCGTCGGCGAGGAGGGGCTCGATGTCCCCTCCACCGACATGGTCATCTTCTACGAGGCGGTCCCCTCGGAGATCCGCTCCATCCAGAGGAAGGGGAGGACAGGAAGGAGCGGTGCGGGGAAGATCGTCGTATTCGTCACCAAGGGTACCTCGGACGAGGCATACCGCTACGTGAGCCAGACGCGTGAACGGGCCATGGTGACCGGTATGAGGAACCTGCAGGGCCGTCCCCCGAACCAGCCGCCCCAGGCCGGACCTGCACCCCAGGCGCCTCCCAAGCCCGCCGGGCAGACAGCCATCGATGCCTTTGTGCCTGAAGGCCCGGAGATCACAGCCGACGACCGGGAGACCTCGTCCCGGGTCGTCGAGCACCTTTCGGAGCTCGGCGCCCGGCTCCAGGTCCGCCGCCTGGACCAGGGTGACTATCTCGTCGGGGACCGGATCCTCGTCGAGCGGAAGACTGCCCGGGACTTTGCCGACACGCTGGTGGAGCGGGATCTCTTCGGGCAGATCCGCGACCTCGCATCCGGGTCGAGCCGGCCCGTCCTCATTATCGAGGGCGGGGACATCTACACGGCGAGGGATGTCAACCCGGCAGCCATCCGCGGCGCCCTCGCGGCAATCGCTGTGGACCTCGGGGTAGCCATCTTCTTCACAAAGGACGAGCTCGAGACAGCCCAGATGATCCTCACCCTCGGGCGGCGGGAGGAAGGGGACCGGGGCGAGCGGAAGGTCCACCCCTACAAGTCCTACCGCTCGATGAAGGAGCAGCAGGAGTACATCATCGCGTCATTTCCGTCAGTCGGCCTCCGCAACGCCCGGCTGCTTCTTGCGCATTTCGGCTCCGTGAAGGCGGTGCTCGACGCCGACGAGGAGGCCCTGAAGGCGGTGAAGGGTATCGGGGAGAAGACCGCCCGCCAGATACTTGCGATCTCGAGGCAGCCCTATCGCTGAAGGAGGGCGAGGGCCTCGGCCCCCTTCCTCGCGGCCTCCATGAGGACCATGCACCGCTCGGGGTCTCCCTCATCACGCGCCCGCCTGACGAGCACCGAGACAGTGGCCCTGAGCTCCTTTGCCAGGTCGGCATCCTCGCCCGTCGCGGCCTGTGGGGTCGCGGCAGGAGTAGCCGGTGCGGTTTGTGTCGCGGGTGCCTGTGCCCCTTTTCCTGGCTCCTTCCCCTTCTCCCTGCAGACCACGCAGAGGGTCTCGCCCTTCACCTCGAAGAGGGGCGACCCGCAGGCACGGCAGGCCTTCGAGAGCATCTTTCCCCCCCTGAGGAGGTGCTCGGCCATGATATCGTCTGGATTCTTCTCTGCCATCCCCGTCACTCCGTTTGTCAAATTATATATGTGTTGTAATGATGATTAATGAAAGGAGTACCATGGCAAGACCAGACGATACCATCCGTGCGTGCATCCAGATGCTCCAGCAGATCATGGAGGACGGCACCATACCCAGGAATATCAGGCGTGTCGCCGACGAGACAAGGGCGGTCCTCATGGACAACGGGAAGCCCCTCGGCCTGCGCGCGGCGACCGCGATCTCCAAGATCGACGAGGTGAGCAATGATCCCAATATGCCGGTGCACGCACGGACCCGCATATGGGAACTGGTCTCGCAGCTGGAGACGGTGCCGCTGGATTGAAAAATCCCCCCCGTATCAGGGAATGAACGGAGCCTTTTAAGGCCCTGGTTACAGGAAATCTATCTCTTCGGTTTCTTATCCGCAACCTGCTCGCCCATGATCGTGCAGGTGATGGTGCGGTGCCGGCTTGGGCGTGTATCGAGTTCCAGGAGGACGACCTGCTGCCAGGTACCGCAGTCGAGCAATCCCTTGTCGACGGGGATGGTGAGGGACGGGCCGATGATGGCCGCCTTCACATGGGATCTCCCGTTCCCGTCCCCCCACTTCCCGTCATGGGCATAGGGGATGTCCTGGGGAGCGATGACCGACAGGGACCGCTTCAGGTCCGAGAGTACACCGGGTTCGTATTCGATGGTGGTCAGGGCAGCGGTTGACCCGGTGACAAAGAGGTTCAGGAGACCCTCCTGGACCCGGCTCTCCCTCAGGGCCTTTGCCACCTCCTCGGTGATGTTCACGACATCCCCCTCCCCACGGGTTTCGACGGCGATTACAGTCCGGTACATCCAGGAACTCCTCAAAAACGGGATGTGTCCTTCATATAAGAAGGTTCTTTCTTGCTCGTCAGGCGGCTGGCCCGGGAGGCGGGGGCGCAGGCACGTTCTCCCCGTTCGCCTCGGGCCTCACGACGGCGACACCCACGATCCGGTGCCCTTCCTCCAGGTTCATGATCCGGACACCCCGGGTGTTCCGCTTCTGGATGGAGACCTCGTCCACCCGGGTCCGCATCACGTTCCCGCCGGAGGACATCACGATGATCTCGTCCCCGGGCGAGACGGACCTGGCCGCCACAACCCCGTGCTCGTAGTCCATCCGGATGTTGATGACCCCCATGGTCCCTCTCCCGTGGCCCCGGAACTCGTCGAACTCGGTCCGCTTTCCATGCCCCGAGTCGGTGATGGTGAGCAGGTGGTCATGCTCGACGACTGTTAGGCTCTGCAGGACATCGTTCGGCCGGATCCGCATCCCGATGACCCCCATGGCGTTCCGGTGGCGCATGGGGATGGACTTCTCGGCGACCCGGAGCGAACGGCCCCTCCGGGTGGTCAGGATCAGCTCGCGGTTGCCGTCCGTCGTCTTTACGTCCACGAGCTCGTCACCTTCCCGGAGGGTGAAGGCATTCAGGCCGGATGGGCGGGGACGAGAGAACTCTGCGAGGGGGATCTTCACCACTTTTCCTCTCCTGGTGCCGAAGATCAGGAAGTGTTCCTCCCCGAACTGCCTGACCGGGATCACGTTTGTCACCCTCTCGTCCTGGAGGTTGAGCAGGTTCACGATGGGCTTCCCTTTCGCCGTCCGGATGGCCTCGGGGATGTCGTACACCTTCAGCCAGTAGACCCGGCCCAGGTTCGTGAAACAGAGGAGGTAGTCCAGCATGTTGGCGACAAACGCATCCTCCACCATGTCCTCCTCCTTCATGGCCATCCCCATGATGCCCCGGCCGCCCCGGTGCTGTTTCCGGTAGGTCTCAAGGGCCATGCGCTTGATATAGTTCTCCCCGGTCAGGGAGACGAGCATGGGCCGGTTCTCGATGAGGTCCTCTTTGGTGATATCCTGTCCCTCGCTCGAGATCCGGGTCCGGCGCTCGTTCCCGAACTTCGCGGCCATCTCCTCCATCTCCTTCCGGATCTCGGTCTTGATGTGGGCATCGTCGGAGAGGATCTCCTTCAGCCGGAGGATCTCTTTCTGTCCCTCGTCATGCTCGTCCTGGATCTTCTTTCTCTCGAGGCCGGCCAGGGTGCGGAGCTGCATCTTCAGGATGGCATCGGCCTGCAGGGCGTCCAGCGCGAACCGCGCCGTCAGGTCAAGCTTCGCCTTCTCCGCAGACTCGGCTGCGCGGATGGTCGCGATGACCGCGTCGATGGAGGCGAGGGCGAGGAGGAGTCCATCCAGGATGTGGACCCGTTCCTCGATCTTCTTCAGGTCGAACTGGGTCCGCTTCCTGACCATCGACATCCGGTGGAGGACGAACTCCCGGAGGAGGTCGGTGAGGGAGAGGACCTTTGGTTGCCCGTCGACGATGGCGTAGTGGATGATCCCGTAGCTCGTCTCGAGGGGCGTGTGCTTGTAAAGCTGATTCAGGACCACGGCGGGCATGGAGCCCTTCCGGAGCTCGATGACGACCCGGATCCCTTCCTTGTCAGACTCGTCCCTGACGTCCGAGATCCCCTCGATCTTCTTCTCCTTGACGAGGTTTGCGATCTCCTCCACGAGGCGGGCCTTGTTCACCTGGAAGGGGACTTCGGTGATAAGAATGATCGGGTATTTCTCATCATCTGTTATCTCGGCCACGCCGCGGACAATGCACTTCCCCCGGCCTGTCTGGTACGCCTCATGAATCCCCGAGGTTCCCATGATCACCCCTCCTGTGGGGAAGTCCGGGGCCGGTAGGATAGGAAGGAGTTCCTCGACCGTGATGGACGGGTTGTCCAGGTAGGCGGTGACGGCCCTGCACGCCTCCCCGAGGTTGTGGGGGAGCATGTTCGTCGCCATTCCCACGGCGATGCCGCTCGTGCCGTTCACGAGGAGGTTCGGGATCTTCGCCGGGAGCACAAGCGGCTCCTTGAGGGACTCGTCGAAGTTCGGGGCGAACGGCACCGTATCCTTCTCGAGGTCCTTCAGGAGCTCCTCAGCGGCACGGGTGAGGCGGACCTCGGTGTACCGCATCGCGGCTGCTGCATCGCCGTCGATGGACCCGAAGTTCCCCTGGCCGTCGACGAGAGGTGTCCGGTAGGCGAAGTCCTGGGCCATCTTCACGAGGGTGTCGTAGATTGCGGTATCCCCGTGGGGGTGGTACTTGCCCATCACGTCCCCGACAACACGGGCCGACTTCTTGTAGGGCTTGTCGCTCGTGTTACCCATCTCCCACATGGCAAAGAGGGTGCGCCGGTGGACGGGCTTGAGGCCGTCCCTCACATCGGGGATCGCCCTCCCGATGATCACGGACATCGCGTAGTCGATGTACGAGACCCGCATCTCGTCCTCGATCTTCACCTTGATCCGGCGGTCAGATATCAAGGTTCGTCACCTCCTTCGCGTGACGGCGGATGAAGTCGCGGCGGGCGTCCACGTCCTCTCCCATCAGCTTGTAGAAGATCTCCGCGGCATAGGCTGCGTCCTCGATGGTGACCTGCTTCAGGGTCCGGTGGGCGGGGTCCATGGTGGTCGACCAGAGCTGGATGGCATTCATCTCCCCCAGTCCCTTGTAACGCTGGATGGTGACCCCCTTCTCGCCCATCTCGGCCTGGGCCTTCCGCATCTCATCCTCGCGGTAGGCGTACCGCTCCTGCTTCCCCTTCGCGATCCGGAACAGCGGCGGCTGGGCGATGTGGATGTAGCCCCGTTCGATGAGCGCCCGCATCTCGTTGAAGAAGAAGGTCAGGAGCAGGGTGCGGATGTGGGCACCGTCCACGTCGGCATCCGTCATGAGCACGATGCTGTGGTACCGGCACTTCTCCGGGTTGAAATCCTCCTTGATGCCCGTGCCGATAGCAGAGATGAGGGTCTGGATCTCGGCGTTCTTCAGCATCTTCTCCTCGGTCGCCTTCTCCACGTTCAGGATCTTCCCCCTGAGCGGGAGGATGGCCTGGAACTTCCGGTCCCGGCCCTGCTTGGCAGAGCCGCCGGCACTGTCTCCCTCGACGATGAAGAGCTCGCTCTTCTCCGGCTCCCGCTCCGAGCAGTCCGCGAGCTTCCCGGGGAGGCCCGCCGACTCCAGGGACGACTTGCGCCGCGCCAGGTCACGGGCGCTCCGGGCCGCCTCGCGGGCCCGTGCGGCGAGGAGCCCCTTCTCTACCACCGTTGCAATCACCTTCGGGTGCTCGTCGAAGTATTCGAGGAGGCAGCTGTACACGAGGGAGTCCACGATCCCCCGCACCGCCGAGTTGCCCAGGCGCATCTTCGTCTGGCCCTCGAACTGGGGCTGGGCCATCTTCAGGCTGATGACCGCGGTGAGGCCCTCCCGGACATCCTCGCCACGGAGGGGGGAATCGCTGTTTTTGAAGAGGTTCGCCCGCTTCGCTGCCGCGTTGATGGCCCGGGTGATCGCGGTGCGGAACCCCTCCAGGTGGGTGCCTCCCTCGCGGGTGTTCACGCTGTTCACGTACGTGTACACCGTCTCCGAGAACCCCCTGGTGTACTGGAGCGCGATCTCGGCCTCGACGCTCTGCTCCTCGTCCTTCCCCGTGAGGAAGATGACCTCTTCGTGTACCTTCCCTGTGTCCCCCACAAGGAAGGAGACATACTCGGCGATGCCTCCCTGGTAGCAGAATGTCTCTCCCCCGTCGCCGGTCCGCTCGTCGCGGATCCGGAAGGTGACCCCCCTGTTCAGGAAGGCGAGCTCCCTGAGCCGGTGGGAGAGGATCTCGTAATCGAAGATGACCGTCTCGAAGATGGTGGGATCGGGGAGGAACGTGACCACTGTTCCCGTGAGGGAGAACGGTGCAGCGGCGAGAAATGCGGCTGCCTCTGTGATCCCGGTGTCGAAGGCCGGCTCGGGGCGCCCGTACCTGCGCTCGTACCGGGCCCGCAGGTCCTGGAGAGTCTCCTTCTGCTTCTGGAGGCCCTTTGTCATCAGCCCCTGCTCGAACTCCATCGTGTACCTGTTCCCGTTTCGGTACACCTGGACCGAGAGGTTTGAGGAGAGGGCGTTCACCACGTGCACCCCTACGCCGTGGAGGCCGCCTGATACCTGGTAGGTCGCCTTATCAAACTTGCCGCCGGCGTGGAGGATGGTCATCACGACCTCCAGGGCCGACTTGCCGTACTGGGGCATCACGTCGACGGGGATGCCCCGGCCATTGTCCTCGACCGAGCAGGATCCGTCCTTGTGGAGGGTCACGAGGATGAGATTGCAATATCCTCCCAGTGCCTCGTCCACCGAGTTGTCCACCACCTCGTAGACAAGGTGATGGAGCCCCCGGGGGTCGGTCGAGCCGATGTACATCGCCGGCCGCTTCCGTACAGGCTCAAGCCCCTCGAGGACCGTGATGGCAGAGGCGTCGTAGCTCTCGGTCATGCATCCCCCCTCCTGAAAAGCAGGTGATCTCGGGTGGTCACTCGGGAACGCTGCATTATCTATTATTGGATTCCGGGGCTTATAATAGGTGCTTTCCGTCGGGCCGGGAAAAGGATCAGTCGTACGAGCCCACGTCGGCGTCCCTGATCCCGAGCTCGTGATCGATCTCGATAGCGAGCTGGTACATCGCGCTGACCGCAGTCGCGCAGTCCTCCTTGTCCATGGATCCCGCCTGGTGCCAGATGACCGCCTTGCGGAGATGCTCCAGGGCCGCCTCCACCCCGGTCCCCCGGAACTTCTCGGGGAGGACCATCTCGTCGAGGTGATCAGCGGCCCCGAAGAATGCCTTGTCAGGAGGGAGCCCCAGGTGCTTCGCAAGGAGGATGAGGTTCACGACGAACCCCTTACCGAACTTGCTGGTCATAGCTTAAGATGACGAACAGGGGGCTCAAATAGGTTATGCCATGAGAAAGGCTATGATGACGGCACCCAGGGTGATGGAGAGGGAGACCGAGAGGAAAGCCCATTCACCGGCCGAGAGAGGTCTTTTATCGAAGACGAGGTGGGAGTGCTTCCCGTAGCCCCTGCAGCACATGGAGGTATACACCCGTTCGCCCTGTTCATAGGAGCGGAGAAAAAGAGTCCCGATGGCATACCCAAGCTGCCTGATACGATAGCGGTAGGGAAGCCTCCAGTCGAGGGGGTGGAAGCACCGGGTCGCGAGCGCCTCGTTCACCTTTCGGTAGATGTAGCCGAAGACAAAGAGGTACCGGATCATCATGGCAAGGGCAAGGGCAAACTCGGCGGGGAGGCCGAGCCGGCTTGCGCCCTGCAGGAGGTCCTGGGTCTTTGTCGTCACCGAGAGCAGGATGATGAAAGAGATGCTTACCAGGAACTTGACCCCCAGGATGCAGGCGAACTGGATCGACTCGGCGTAGATGCTCACTCCCAGGGGCAGGAGGGCTATGACGTGGTACTCGGTAAAGTACCGGTTCTTGATGAAGATCTGGAAGAGGATGATGAGGCCCCAGACGGGAACGATGGCAAGGAGCCGCTTCAGGTAGACGACGGGCGAGATGCGAGAGATGGCCCAGAGTGCGAGGAAGAAGAGAAAGAGGATACCGGCAGCTATATAGACGACGGGGGAGTACGGGACCGCCACGATGGCGATGATGACAGCGAAGGAGACGAGGATCTTGACCCTCGTGTCGAGCCGGTGGAGGAAGCTGTCCCGGTAAGCCTGCTTTTCGAGGAAGAAGAGGTCTTCTATCATTGCTTCCCTTTATAAGCCTGGATGAGCGCCCTCTCGGCGTCCTCGTAGGTATACGCCATGGGCACCGGAATCCCGTTCTTCTGGAGGGATCGGATCAGTTTGGGGAGGACCGGGACATCCAGGCGAAGTGACCTGAGCAGGTCCGGTTCGAGGAAGATCTCCTCCACCTTCCCCTCAAGGACAAACCTTCCCCTGTGCATCACATAAACATAATCGGCGATCTCGGGGACCACGGAGACATCATGGGTCGAGAAGATCACGGTCATCCCGAACCTCTTCGAGAGGGAATTGATGAACCCCATCAGGTCATGGACGCCCTGGGGGTCCAGGCCGGCGGTCGGTTCGTCCAGGACGAGAACCCCGGGCTCCATGGCGATGATACCGGCTATGGCCACCCGCTTCTTCTCGCCGCCCGAGAGGTGGTGGGGGACACGGTGTGCAAGGTCCTCGATACCCATAATCCTGAGGGCCTCGTGGACCCGGTGATGGATGGTCTCCTCGTCGAGGCCGAGGTTCGTCGGGCCGAAGCCCACGTCCAGCTCCACGGTGGGGGCGAAGATCTGGTCGTCCGGGTTCTGGAAGACGATCCCGACGAACTTGCGCACCTCGTGGAGGTTCTCCTTCGTGATGGGCTCACCACGGACGAGGACAGATCCTGAGGTCGGCCTGAAGATGCCGTTGAATTGCTTGAAGAGGGTGCTCTTCCCTGCGCCGTTGGAACCGATGACCGCTATCCGTGCGTTCCTCGGGGCGATGAAGTTGATGCCGTCGAGTGCGTTCCTGTCTCCCCGGTAGGAGTAGGTCAGATCCCGGGTCTCGATGAGGTGCATGGGTGGTTTCCTAGAAAGGCTTACTGGCCTGGTTTTCCCTTCCCGCGGCTCCAGAAAGTCAGTATGAGCCTGGAGGATCCAAGCACGAGCCCGAAGGCGAGCAGGGTCCCGGCAATGATGGCGATAATCCCGCCCCATGGCCCCAGTTTCTCGCCGAGGGAATAGTCCGGCATGGGCGCGGTATAGGAGAACTTCCCGTCGGGACTCTCATGGATCTCGGCGTTTCCGGGCGCGGACCCCGCCAGGGTCTTCTGGCCCTGGATGACGAGAGCCGTGCTCTCGAGGCCATCGGGCTGGGAGGATGCCAGGAAGACGGCCATCACGCCTATGAGGAGCGCGATGACGATTCCGATGACGATGAAGGTACGGTTCTCCATCAGGTTACCACCTGCTGGTTCTCCATCAGGCTCACCGCCAGTTGGTTCTCCATCAGGCACCCACTCCCTGTCCGGCAGGCACCGCCAGTTTCATGATGTCCGGTCTCGCCGTCATGATCAGCCGGATGGCGACGACGGTCACGAATCCCTCGATGATGCCGATGAGCGCATGGTAGACCCCCATGGCGATGAGCCCTTCACGAAGGGGGAATGTTCCGGCAAGAAACATCTCGACTGCAGCGGCAAGCGCAGGGATGAAGCAGGCTAACCATGCTGCTGAAAAACACGCGATATTCATATTCCCTGTGGCACGCATCAGCCCCTTGAAGCTGTAGAAGCCGACGAAGCCGCCGATCACGCCCATGTTGATGATGTTCGCACCCATGGTGGTGATCCCGCCATCGCCGAAGATGACCCCCTGCACGATCAGCACGAGGGTCAGGATGAAGACAGCAGCGAACGGGGATCCGAGAACTATCGCAGCGAGCGCCCCTCCGACAAGGTGGCCGCTCGTTCCCATCGAGACAGGGAGGTTGAAGGACTGGAGGGCGAAGATGCCCGCCGCGAGGACGGCAACGATCGGGATCCGGTCCTCGCTCATATCCTTCCTTGCCCAGCGGAGGGAGAGCCCGATAAAGACGAGGGCGATGGCCCAGTAGACCAGCCCCTGGGTGAGGGGCATGAAGGAATCAGGGATATGCATTGCGCACCACTCCTCCAGTGTTACGTTATTCTATAAAAGTATTACGAAATAATTTGATTCTTCCATTATGTAATAAAAGCCCTCAATCCCCCGCGGAGGAGGATACCGGCAGCCCTGATCACCCGGGGGTTTGTTCCCAGGCGGCGCACAAGGGCAGCCGGCCGATCCATGTCCCCGTGCTCCACGATCTCCCTGACGATGTCAGGGTCGCGAAGGGCCGAGATGATGTCATCTATTTCCGCAGGGGAGAGGCCCCTCCTGGCACGGTACAGGGCCATGCCGACTGAAAGCTCCCGGCCGAAGTCCTCTTTCCACATCTTCTCGTAGCGGGCAAGGTCGCTGTCCCTGAAAGATCCCTTTCCGCAGCAGTCTGCTGCTACAGCAGCCGCATGGCGTGCTGCACGGACACCGGTATAGATACCGCCGCCGGACGTGGGCTTCACCATCCCTGCCGCATCCCCGACGATGAGCGCACGGGAGCCGTAGGTGCGGTTGGGTACTCCGAGCGGAAGGGCACCGGACACGAGCTGGAGAACCCCGCCATCGTACGACCGGAGAAGATCCGCCAGCCGCTTCCTGAGATCCCCCTCGCCGCAGAGCCCGACCCGTGCCCTCCCGTTGCCGGAGGGGATCACCCAGCCGAAGAACTCGGGAGAAGCATGGGGGTGGATCTCCACGAGCCGGGGATCCACCGGGCACCGGACCTCGGCCTGGAGGCCGCCGAGGAAGCATCCGGCCCGGCCCAGGCCGAGCATGCGGGCAACGGATGACCGGACACCGTCGGCAGCGATGAGGATCGAGAACCCGATCTCCTCCCTGCCACCGATACCCTTCGTGACCGCACAGTTCCCTTTCAGGGAGGTAACTGATGTCTTGAGACGGAATTCGGTTCCGGCCTTTGCCGCCGCCACCGCCATCTCGGTGTCCAGGGCACAACGGTCCACCACGTGGGCCTTCGGCTCTCCCGCATCGATAACAAGGGGCTCCCCCTCGGAGGGGATGAACCGTGCACCGGCCACCGTGTTCAGGATGGAACGGGATGAGACCCGGCACTCGGAGAAGGCGGCGATGGAGAGAAGGCCTGCGCACTGGACCGGATGGCCGATGGTCCCGTGCTCCTCGATGCAAAGTGTCCGAAGGCCGGCCTCTGCGCACATCCGGGCTGCTGCTGACCCGCTCGGGCCGGCCCCGACCACGATCACATCATACATCACATCTCCCTTTTGGTCTCCGGTATTCTTATCCCTCTGGTTCGGCTATCCGTGCTGGTAACCCCCCTGGCGGCCGGGAACGAGGCGAAATCTATAAGCAACATCTCACTGCACCCTCCAGTATGGAACCAGGGGAGATTCTGGGTGGCAGTATTGCAATATTTATCATCGTCCTCTTGGGAGTGATCGTCCTTCCCCTTGCTGAGCGGCTCACGGGCCAGACCATGCTCATTGTCACGATTCCCATCGCCGTGGCCGGAGCAATCGGGTTCATCTTGTCGCTGCGGAAACTTGGCCGGGGGAAGGGCGGGGATGCCCTTCACCCACGGATCCAGGCCACACGGGCCGGCATCATCTTCATCGCGGCCATGTTCTGGTCGGTGCTCCTCGTCCTGTCCATTAGGTACATAATCCTCGATCTCTACGACTCGCTTCCGCTCGATGCGAAGTTCTTCTTCTGGTTCGGTCTCAACGGACTGATCGCAGTGAGGGTCTACACATCCCTCATAACGCGAACACCGGCGCCCGGGGCTGAAGAGCCGGAGATATCCTTCGCCGAGATAATGACTCCGAAGAAAAGGTGAGGCGTGAAGATCGACCTCGGTACACCGGAGCCAAACCCATGACGCCCCACCACGAACCCCAGGAGTTTCGGTGGAAACAGTGCCTGGTGATCCGCGGGGATATCAAGATGAGCTGCGGCAAGATCTCTGCCCAGGCAGCCCACGCTGCGGTCGCGGCCTTTGCGCGCTGCGACCGGGAGACCAGGGAGAGCTGGCTCACCGAAGGGCAGAAGAAGGTGGTACTCAAGGTGAAGGACGAGCGGAGCCTCCTAGAGCTGAAGACCATCGCCGACGCCCGGGGCATCGCCGCGGTCCTCATCCAGGACGCCGGCCTCACCGAGATCCCGCCCGGGACCACCACCGCGCTCGGTCTCGGCCCCGCCCGCACCGAGGAGATGGACCGGATCACCTCGGATCTCCCCCTTTTATGAGGGAGTCGCCCTATCCCCTCGAGCAGAGCCTTGGTATCTCCTGGTATGCCACCGCAACCGAGGGGATCGGGGGGCTCCTTCGTGAAAACGCCGAGGATTTTATCGTAGACGAGGTGCCGGCCGGTCCCTGGGGGGACTCAGGCAGGTACCTCATCCTCAGGCTGACGAAGCGGAACTGGGAGCAGCAGCGCCTTGCGAAGGAGATGGCACGGGCCCTCGCGATCAGCCACCGGAGGATCTCGTGGGCCGGTACAAAGGACCGGAAGGCGGTGACGAGCCAGTATATCTCCATCCATGGCCTGGAACCGGAGGCGGTGGAGAGGATTACGCTTCCCGATGTCAGGCTCGAGGTGGCCGGGCGATCCGATCATGCCATCGCCCTCGGGGAGCTCAAGGGGAACCGTTTTACCATCCGTATCAGGGATTGCGATCCAAACGGCCTTGCAGGGCGGGTCGATGAGGTTACCCGGGCCGCCGGATCAGGGTTCCCGAATTACGTCGGGATCCAGCGGTTCGGGGTTATGCGCCCTGTCACCCATCTCGTTGGCGAGAGGATCCTGCGGGGCGATCTCGAGGGAGCCGTCCTCACGTATCTGGGAGCTACCTTCCCATCGGAACCTGCCGGGATGCGGGAGGCACGGGAGGGTTTCCTGGAGGACCGGAATGTGAAGGATGCCATCCGGCGATTTCCCGTACGCCTCACTTTCGAGAGGGCGATGCTCCACCACCTTGACGGGCACCCGGACGACTATCCCGGGGCCCTGAAGTCCCTCCCCCCGCGGCTCCTCTCTATGTTCGTCTCGGCATTCCAGTCCTTCCTCTTCAACACCCTCCTCTCGCGGAGGTGCAGGCAGGGTATCCCCATGGGCGAACCCGCCCCGGGCGACCGCCTCCTCTTCCCCAACGGGAGGGAGGACAGGGTGACCGATGGGAACCTGGACGCGGCCATCCTCCAGGTGGCGAGGAAGAGAGCGCGGATCGGGCTCTTCGTGCCGGGCTCCGGGCCCGCGCCGGGTTTGGGGCAGGACGGGGATCCCGCGTGGGCCCTCCTCAAAGAGCTCGGGATCACGCCTGAGAATTTTACCTTTGCATCGAAGCTGGTCTCGGCTGCTTACTCCGGCATGACCCGGCCAGTGGCCCTCACCACGGAGATTACCTGGAAGGTCGAGGGGAACGATGTCCTCCTCGAGTTCTTCCTCGGCCCGGGGCAGTATGCAACCACGGTCTGCCGCGAGTTTATGAAGGCTGACCCGGTGCGGATGATCTGACATTCGCCCCGGCGAGGGATCTCGCATCGTCGATGGCGTCATGAAGGCTTCCGAGCCGGTCGACGAGCCCGATCTTCACCGCCTCCTCGCCCCGGATCACCCTGCCATCCTCGATATCTGCCCGGGAGACATTCCTCTGCTTCAGGATGTCATCTATGAACCGTGCAAAGGAGGCGTTCACGAGCGACTGGGCGTAATCCTGCTCAATCCCGGTGAGGGGGCGGTAGGGTGATCCCATATCCTTGAGGGTCCCGGACTTCACCACGGTCACGTTATAGCCCTCGCGGTCGAGCCAGGTGCTGATATCGGTGAAGGTCCAGATGGTCCCGACCGCGCCGGTGAGGGTGTCGGGATCCGCATAGATCCGGCTCCCGTGGGCGGAGACGGCATACGCAGCCGAGGTGGCGATATCCCCCATGGAGACCACGACGGGTTTCCTCGCCTTCGCGTACTCCATGTCAGATGTGATCTCCTGGGCCGCCGCGGGGGTCCCGCCCGGGCTGTTCACCCGGAGCACGATGGCCTCGACGAGGGGGTCGTCTGCCGCATCCCGGATCTCCCCGCCCACGAAATCGCTCCCTATGGCATCGGATGATGAGAAGTCACCGGTCGAGAGGGTCCCCTCCATATAGATCACCGCTACGGATCTCCCCTTCGTGTAGGTCAGGAGCCAGGCTCCCGCAACAACGGCGAGGAGGATCACCACAACGATGGCAGTGATGCGGAGGGCCCTTCTCCACCGCATCCCCTCGATCCTCCGGATCTCCTCCTCAAGGAACCCCATGGCCCCCCTCCCCGTAGAGCACGTCATACTCGGTGACCAGGTTGGAACCGCACATAAAGAAGCGCTTCAGCGCGAGGCGTATCATCTCGGACTCGGCGTCGATGTGCATCCCGCCCACGAGGGAGGGGGTATCTGCCCCACCGACGATGAAAGGGAGGTGGATGAGCCGGATCTCGTCCACGAGCCGGTGCCGGAGCATGTGCCAGTTGAGGGTCGGCCCCCCCTCGATCATGAGATTCTTCACCCCATAGTCCCGGCTCAGTGACTCCATCAGGAAGGGGAGGTCCACCCGCTCCTCCCCGGCAACGATGATTCCCACCCCTTTCTCCCTGATGGCTTCCACGCGGTCTCGGGGAGCGTTCCGTGCGACCGCGATCACGGTCGGGGCATCCTTCTTGAGCACGTTGGATTCGGGGGGGATATCGGCCATACTGTTCGGGATGACCCGGAGCGGGCTCTTACCCGGGACAAGCCGGACGGTGAGGAACGAGTTGTCGATCTTGATGGTGTTTGCCCCGACCATGATGGCATCATAGTTGGCCCGGGTCTCGTGAAGGAGGATCTCGGTCTCGGGGGCCATGTACTTCATGAGGATCTTGGAGGACGCACCCTTCTTCAGGGTGAGCTTCCCGTCGGCAGTGATCTCTGACATCATGAGTACGTGGGGTCTCTCTCTCCTCGGTGCCATGCGCCTCGCCTGGTATAGATCTTTCCCCGCCATTTGAAGAAGATTTGGGTGGAGAGGAACAGTTTTAATGGGTAAAGTGCCCTCCTCTTATGGATGAATATCACCACGCTCCGGCCGAGGCTCATCTGCCACCTTGAACCGGTCGGGAAGGCTTTTGCCCGTGCGGGGTTCACCCCGAACCAGATCTCCCTCCTCTCTCTCCTCCTCGGGGTGGCGGCCATGATCCTCTTTGCCTTCCGGTCCTTTCCCTTCGGGTCCATCGTCCTCCTCGCCTCGGCCGTCCTGGATCTCGTGGACGGCCATGTCTCGCGGATCCAGGACTCAGGGACCCGGTTCGGGGCGGTCTTCGACTGGATCGTGGACAAGTACGTCGATGCCCTTGCCCTGCTCGGGGTAGGGATCTCCGGGATCCCCATCATCACCCGGGTCATCCCTGCACCTCCCCTCGCCGATCCGGTGGTGGTGATGGTTGCCATCCTCGGGTCTATGATGAACACCTTCATCAAGCCCGTGGTCTACGCCGAGGTCGGTTTCGCCGACCGGCACCACGGGAAGATCGAGGATCCTCTGGAAGGGGTCGGGTTCTTCGGCCGGCCCGAGACCCTCCTCGTCCTTATCGTGGGTGGCTGCACCGGCCTCATCTGGGTCTCCATCCTGATCATCGCGGTGGCGACGAACCTCTCGGCCATGGAGCGGATCATCTACCTCCGCAGGCACCTCGGGGGATCATAAAACAATGGTTACCACGCCCCGCGATCCCTCTTTTTGAGAAAAGTTCACCCTGGATGAAGGTGGGAACAGATCTGGACCTTCAGCCTCGCCCAGTACCGGTAATAATCCGGTTGATAAAGGTCGATCTCGCGGCTCAGGTCCTCGTAGATCGTGCACTGGATGTCGCACCGTTTCAGGTAGATGCAGAAATCCAGTGCCGAGACAGGACGCTTCATCCGGATCTGATAATCGGGGGTGGGGATGATATATTTAACCCGGGAGAGGTTTCGCGGGAAACCCGGCTGTCCGGAATCTAGGGAAGCTATAAGAGGGGAATGTCCTTACTGAAGGTTAGAGGCTGATGGAACCCTTCGAAACTTTCATCTGGAAGAGGATCCTCGTCCAGCTAGGTGGCGTCATCGCGATCTCTGCAATCCTCGGGGGATTCGTCCTCTCCTATAATGCATCCTACAACAACGTCGTGAACCTCGGCCAATTGGCCGACGAGAGGTGGGTGGGGATCACCCGGGACATGCAGGAGAGATACGGGGGAATCCCGGGGCTGGCAGATGACCTGAGGCCATCCATGGGGTCCGATGCCTCATCCCTCGATGAGGTGACGAGAAATCTGAGCAGCTTGAGAGCGGCTCTCGAGGCAGGGGACATCGGGGCGATCAATCCCGCAACAACCAACCTCGAGGCCTCCCTCGCTCTCCTCTCCAGGGTCCTCCAGGAGCACCCGGAGGTCGCGGCATCCCGGGAGGTGCAGGACTTCATGGCGACCCTTGAGGGGACCGAGGGGCGCATCTCGGCCGACCGGTCGAGGTATAATGAGGAGATCCAGACATACAACCGGGCGATCAGCTCCTTCCCGGCGAGCCTGTGGACGAACAACTGGGGATTCAGCCGGAGGGAGTATTTTACGGCGAGGATCGGGAGCACGGAACCGACTCCTGTTCCTGTTGACTGAAATCGCATGTTTTTCTTGTCCCCCCCAAGATAACCGTTCCAACTCTGGCCCGGATTCACGTACCAAGATCTCGGGAAGGGGTTACCTCTTTACGGCTCTCCTGATCCCATGAATCAGGCCTGTGAAGTCTTCGGTATAGATCGAGTACAGGTCCCCGGCCCATACCCCCAGATCCGGAATGAGGACGAAGAGGCCGTAGGCGATAGCGATGAGCGCGATGAGCGCCCCGCCCTCGGCCATGATATTGTGCGCCCAGAAGAAGGACTCGTACCCCCATTCGCCGTTCGAGGCGATCGCGGGGAGGTAGGGGAACCATTGATCGGTATACGCGATGATGACAAAGACGTTCCGGATAAGGTTGAGGATATAGATGGTTGGCACGACGAGAAGGAAAGCCGCGGTCTTCTGCCGGACCGTCGTCGGGACGGCTCCTGCGACACCCAGCATGATCGCCATGGACTGGATGCCGGTGCATGCGAGGATGATCTCGATCCGGAAGCTGTTCCGCCCGATGAGGTTCCAGGCAAGAAGGGTTGCGGGCCGGCTGACCGCGCCGACGAGGAAGATCACCTGGCCGGTTACGATCCCGATGAGGTAGTCCCCGAGGAAGGGCAGGTAGGCGAAGGGGGCGTAGATGAGGAAGGCCACGGCCGATGCCCGGGAGAGGGCGAGGATGCTCGTATCCTCCCGGAGAAGGCGGCGGGACGTGATGAAGAGGAAGGGCAGGGCA
The DNA here is from genome assembly GCA_015660865.1 of Methanomicrobiales archaeon. Lineage (GTDB taxonomy): Archaea > Halobacteriota > Methanomicrobia > Methanomicrobiales > JACTUA01 > JACTUA01. The sequence continues at coordinate 96,802 of JACTUA010000003.1, forward strand.
AGGATCGCGAGGGTGGGATAGAGGATGTTGTTCTGGGAGAGGTAGTACGGGATCTCGGCGATGAGGAAGAGGACCATGGCCGTCCATCCGAGGATTGCAGTGTACTTCCGCCCCTTCCAGGGAAGAAGAAAGGCGAGGAAGAAGATGCCGGAGGCGAGGACCAGGTACTCGATCATTCCGGAATTATTGGGCGCTGCAGGAAAAAAAGGGTTCCCCACCAGGGCTTCGCCCCGTTGGTTCTCCCTCGGGCTGATGCCCTTCGGGTTCCCCATCGGAGGATTCCTGCGGGCCCGCCCCGGTGATGAACGTGGCGGGCGCACCCATCCCAAGGGTTAATCCCCCGGGAGACATAGATCGTAGAGGATGTTCTGCCCCAAGTGCCGGAGCCTCATGATATCGTCGGGCGGCCAGCTCAAGTGCAGGAAGTGCGGTTTTCTCCGGGATTTCACGGACAATGATTCGCCCAAGGGGACGAAGGCCGGGGGAGGGAGGGCCATCACCATCATCGAGGACGAGAAGGAGATCGCAACCCTTCCCACCATCCAGATCACCTGCTCGAAGTGCGGGCACAATATGGCCTTCTGGTGGCTGCGCCAGCTCCGCGCCGCCGACGAATCGGAGGTCCGGTTCTTCCGGTGCTGCGAGTGCGGGAACACGTGGCGGCAGTACGATTAACGGGGAACGACAGAGTCACCTGCATATGCCTTCGAACTTCTGCCCGAACTGCGGAGCGAAGTTACAATACCCGGAAGCAGAGATCTGCCCGAGCTGCGGGGTGAGGATCAAACCGCCCCCTTCTTCTCCCGGCGATCTCTATCCTGGATTCTGGACCCGGGTCTTCGCCTATATCATCGATACAGTCATCCTTGCGATCCCGAGTGCGATCATCATTTTTCTCCTTATCGCGGGTCCAATTTCGGACGCCATGAATGCGGTCTCCGGTACCATGAGTCCATTCTCGCTGGACACCATACCCTCTCCAGGTACAATGATCCCATCGGCACCATATTCTCCGGATCTCGGTTCCCTTTTACCTTCAGATCTCGGCTCCCTCTTCGGCCCCCTCCTATTTGCGATGATGGAGACGGCGGTTATCGTCCTTGCAATCCGGTGGGTCTACTTCGCGTACATGGAGAGCTCGCCGAGGCAGGCGACCTTCGGGAAAGCGGCACTCGGCCTCGTGGTGATCGACGGGGGAGGCCACCGGATCTCATTTCTCAGGGCCACCGGGCGGTGGCTGGGGAAACTGCTCTCGTGGGCCACCTTGGGTATCGGCTTTTATCTCATCCAGTTTACCGAGAAGAAGCAGGGGTTACACGACCTGATAGCAGATACCTTTGTCGTGTATAAAAACCGGTATCAGGAACCCCGTTGATATCCCCGATCGCTCTTTCCTGTGAACCCGGTATTTCTCCCCGATTTCAGAAGCTATATCAGGGTTGAATGAAAGATCCATCCGAATAATCCCATCCCCCTATGAAAGATATCCCCCTTCTCGGAAAATATCGAAATCTCCTGATTCCTGGCATAATTCTCTTATTCTTCCTATTTTCCCTGGCGATACGGGCGATTCCCGCGCTTTATACCCCGGCAGGTGGTTTCATTCCCATCTACGACTCGGACACCTGGTACACCCTCCGGCAGGTCGAGGTGATGGTGCATTCCTTCCCCCAGTACAACTGGTTCGATCCCATGACAGCCTATCCGCTCGGGAAGCTCATCGACTGGGGCCCACTCGATCCAGCCCTGGCAGCAGCCCTCTGCCTGTTGACCGGGGCAACAACACGGGACGCCATCATCAATACGGCGATGTGGCTCGGGCCGGTCCTCGGGGCATGCCTGGTACCGGTCATGTACCTGATGGGGAGGGTAATCTATGACCGACGGGTTGGGATCGTTGCTGCAGCACTGGCCTCCTTCGTCTCGTTCCGTCTCTTCTTCCTCGCGAGCTACGGGTTTGTCGATCACCACATCGCCGAGGTCCTGACAACCTCGCTGTTTCTCCTGGCCTACTTTGCCATCCTCTCCTATACGCGGGACCATCCCATCGCCTCCTCCGGTACGGGATCGCGCTCCGTGAGCTTGGGTCTCTCACTCCTCTGCGGGTTCCTTTACTTTGCAGGGCTCCTCGCCAGCACGACGGTGGTCATCATCCTCATGGTCATCGGCATCTACACGATGATCCAGATCTTCGCTGATACCCTTGAGGGCCGTCCCACACACGATTACGTCCTCGCGAACTCCGGTATCTTCATCACCGCCATCCTCCTCCTCCTCGCCTTCGGGATAAAGGCGGACGGGTTCTCTCTCAGCCAGTATTCAGCCGGCCATCTCCTGGCCTGTGTTGGGCTCCTCGCTGCAACCCTCGCCCTTTTCCTCCTCTCCTGGGGGACACGGGGGAAGAGCCCCCTCTTCCTCGCCTCATGTGTTCTCCTCGCGGCAGGTGCAGCTCTTGTCCTGCTCTTCGCCCCCCCTCTGCGACAGATACTCGACCAGGTACTCCAGTTTCTTTCACCCGCCAGCGCTTACTCAGCGAGCATCCAGGAAATGTTCCCATGGTCCCTGGAGACCGCCTGGCAGAACTTCAACCTCTTCCTCATCCTCGCAGCAGGGGGCCTTCTCATCCTGGTCCTTCACCTGAGAAAAAAGAGGAGGCGCGAGGAGATCTTCCTCGGGGTATGGGCTCTCACCCTCCTTTCCATCACCATCCTCCACAGCCGGTTCGAGTACTACCTTGCCGTGCCGTTCATCCTCCTCTCAGCCCTCTGCATTGTTGAGGCCGTCAGTCGGGGGTTTCCCGGGCTTGTGGCGGCGGGACAAAAACGCCTCCGGGATCTCAAACCATCGCCGGACAGGGAGCATCCGGAGCCACAAAGGCCAGGGAAGGGGCCCGGGAGAAAAGGACAGGCCAAGAAGATCTCAAAGGCGCTCAGGAAAGATTCGGGAAAGGATGGCAATCGAGGGCGTGGATACACAGCCGTTGCAGGCGTGGTACTCATAGCTCTCTTTGCAGGATCAGGGATCTCTCTCTCGCAGAATATCCAGTCCGGGATGCAGATTCCTTACCGGGAGATCCCGGGTGACTGGACAGACACCCTCTCCTGGATGGATGGCCATACTCCTCCCCTCCCGGTGGACTACTTCGGGAGGTACGAGCCGAAGAACTTCTCCTACCCCCCCGGTTCGTACGGGGTCATGGCCATCTGGGATGCCGGCCACTGGATCACCTTCTTTGCCCGCCGCATCCCGAATGTGAACCCCTTCCAGGACAACCTCGCGGGCGATGCCGGCGGCGCAGCTTTCCTCCTCGCCCCAACGGAGGCGAACGCGGATGCGATCCTGGATAACCTCGGGACCCGGTTCGTCATCACCGATGCCTGGACTGCGACGGACAAGTTCACAACCCAGATCCCCTGGGTGGACCCTTCTGTCAATATCACCCCCTACATCAGGGAGTTCTTCCTCCCGGACTCTGATGATCCGACTCACCTCAGCCTGGTAGATCTCTATGACGATGCCTACTACCGGTCCATGATCGTGAGGCTCCAGAACTTCGATGGATCCATGGCCCTCCCCGACCGTGCCCAATACATCGAGTACACCGTGAGAAGGGTCCCGGGTGGGGGCGAGACGGCGCCGGTGGATACGATCGGCATGGTCATCGCGAAGATCCAGGATCGCGACGCCATCACGGCAGCCGGGGAGGCAGCATCCGTGAACGCGAACCCATTCGGGAGTGTCCTGGCGGTTGTGCTTTCCGACCGGCCCGACCGCCCGGTGACGGAGGTCCCGGCCGTCACCCGCCTCCGGCTCATCCACGAATCCCCGAAGAATGTCACCTGGGACCTCTATACCGGCGAGGAAGTACCGACGAATATCAGCTATGTCAAGGTCTTCGAGTATGTCAGGGGCGCGCATATCAGGGGGAACGGGATCATCGAGCTGCCCCTCATGACGAACACAGGGCGCCTGTTCACCTACCGGCAGGAGAGCATCGACGGGGAGTTCATTGTCCCGTACTCGACCCTGAATAATCCCTATGATGTGAAGGCCACCGGCCCCTACCATATCGCCGGTTCGACGGCTACCTATGAAGTGAGCGAAGAGGATATCCTCTCCGGTACTATCGTGAGTGGATGATCACGGCGCGGGGCGGAAAGGACAAAGCCACGTCAGCATTCTGCGACGGCTGCCGAGGCTTCGCACGGAGACGGGGGTGATGGGACACGATTCTGATGGTTTTATCCTCGCCCGGGAATTATCCCTACCGAGTACCATGGCTGATGCGAAACGGCCGGACGAACCCCTCGATGTCTCGGTGATCCTTCCCGCGCTCAACGAGGAGAAGACCATCGCCGCCTGCATCTCCAAGATACGGAAAACGTTTCTGGAGTACGGTCTCAAAGGGGAGGTGATCGTTGCGGACTCGTCGACCGATTCCACGCCGGATCTCGCCCGGAAGTTCGGTGCGCGGGTGATCCATCCTGAGCGGGAGGGGTACGGGAACGCCTACCTCGCCGCATTCCGTGAGGCCCGCGGGGGGATCATCATCATGGGCGACGCCGATGACACGTACGACTTCTCTGATATCCCCCGGCTCCTCGCCCCCCTCCGTGAGGGTGCCGATCTGGTGGTGGGATCCCGGTTCAGGGGCCGGATAACGCCCGGTTCCATGGCACCCCTCCACCGGTATATCGGGAACCCCCTCCTCACCTGGCTCATCAACGCCCTCTACCACACCAGGTTCACCGACGGGCAGACCGGGTTTCGCGCCATCACCCGGGATGCCCTCTCCCGTCTGAAGCTCTCCACGGGGGGCATGGAGTTTGCATCGGAGATGCTCATCCGGGCATCGGAGCAGGGGCTCACCATCGTCGAGATCCCCATCACCTACTCCCCGCGGCAGAGCCCCTCCAAGATGCACAGCTTTGCCGATGGATGGCGCCATATCAGGTTCGTCCTCCTGATGCGCCCCATCCCGTTCCTTGCCATGCCGGGGATCCTCTTCGCCGGGATTGGTACCGTCCTCATGGCCCTCTTCTACCTGAACGGGAGCATAGAGACCTCCCACTTCAACTCATTCATCCTCGGGACCCTCCTCCTTCTCGGGGGGATCCAGGCCTTCCTGACCGGTGTCGAGGTATCGGTCTACTCCATCGTCCACGGGTACCTCCAGAAGCGCGGGCTGGTCGCACGGATCATGAACTACCACAGCCTTGAGGAGCTCCTCCTCGCGAGTGGAGTCCTCGTCTTTCTCGGCTTCGTCCTCGGTCTCCAGATCATCCTCCGATGGGTGGCAGGCAGTTTCGGAGAGCTCTCGGGGTTCTCGAACGCGATTGTCGCCATGGTGCTTATCGTTATCGGCATGGAGGTCCTGTTCTTTGCCATCTTCACGAGCATGATGCTCCTCAACGAGAACAACAGGACCGCCTAGGAGGAGCATGCGGATCGCCTTCCTCTACGATTGCATCTACCCCTACACCATCGGCGGGGTGGAACGGCGTGTCCACGAGATCGGGCGCCGCCTCGCTGCCCGGGGGCACGAAGTCCACCACTTCGGGATGAAGTTCTGGGACGGGCCGGCCACCATCGAGGATGGAGGGGTCCATATCCACGGGGTGAGCCCGGCCTCCCCGCTCTACTCCGGGGGCAGGCGGGCGATCCTCCCTGCTGCCCGGTACGCCGGCTCCCTGCTGGCCCCCCTCCTATCAGGCGGTTTCGATCTCATCGATGCCCAGCAGTTCCCGTACCTCCACTGCCTTCCCGCTGCATTCGCCGCTCTTGTGAGGGACATCCCCCTCGTCATCACCTGGCACGAAGTCTGGGGCCCGTATTGGAGGGAGTACCTGGGGGGGATGGCAGGGAGGATAGGAGAGTTCACGGAACGGGCCGTGGCACGGCTGCCAGCCTCGCGGGTTGCAGTCTCAAGGACAACGGCAGACCAGCTCGGGAGCCTGGGCATCAAGGGGCAGGTGGAGATCATCCCGAACGGCATCGATTCCACCCTCATCGCTGCAACTCCGCCCGCTGACGGGCACTGGGACCTCCTCTATGCCGGCCGGCTGATCCCCGAGAAGCGCGTTGACCTCCTCATCGACACGGTCCCCGGCCTCATCGCTGAATTCCCATCCCTGCGAGTATTGATCCTGGGCGAAGGTCCCTCGCGTCCAGCCCTGGAGGGCCTGGCATCCCGACGGGGGGTTCTGGACCATGTCACATTCGCGGGCTTTGTCCCTGATCCCGCGACGGTCATCGGGATCATGAAGAGCGCCGAAGTCTTTGTATCCCCATCCATCCGGGAGGGGTTTGGCATGGCAGCCCTGGAGGCGATGGCATGCGGAACGCCGGTGGTGACCGTTGACCATCCCAGGAATGCCGTGAGGGAGCGTATCAATACCACGACGGGCAGGGTCGCGAGCCTGACCCCCGAGGATCTCGGTGAGAAGATCCTGGATTGCCTGAGCAACCCGTCGCGGTTCGGGCCGGGGTGCACCGCCATGGCCGCGGCGTATGATTGGGAAGTGATCCTGCCGCAGGTAGAGGGATTCTATCAGAAGATAGCCGGCTGACGGCCTGAGGGTATCCTGACAGGGAGGCGCCCATCGCGGTGGACAGGTGCCTTGAGATCCGAACACTCTCGGGGGCTTCGTCCCTGCCGTTCTCCCATTCCCCCTCATTGCGATACCCCCTGATGGGTTTCGGTGAGGATGAGATCGATACCCAATAAAAGAATCATCATATCGCTTCTCTCCCGTAAAATCCCGGAGAAATCCTTTTTTAATCCTCGAGAACAATATCCCTGCGATGAGGCTCCTCCTCCTCCAGCTGAACCCGATCGTCGGCGATCTCCCCGGCAATGCCGGGAAGATCCGGGACGGGGTCACCTCGGCAGGGCCCGGTTCTGCCGATCTCATCGTCACCTCCGAGCTCGCCCTCCTCGGCTATCCGCCCCGGGACCTCCTCCTCTTCAGGGACTACATCGGGAGGTCCCTGGAGGTTGCCGGTACCCTGGCAGAGGACCTCAAGGGATACCCGCCGGTCCTTCTGGGGGGCGCCCAGCCCAACCCGTCTCCCATCGGCCGCCCCCTCTTCAATGTCGCCCTCCTCCTCCACCAGGGGAAGATCGCCCGGTCCTTCGGGAAGACCCTCCTCCCGACCTACGACGTGTTCGACGAGGACCGCTACTTCGAGCCCGCGCAGGGACCCCAGATCCTCGACCTGAAAGGGGTGAAACTCGGCATCTCCATCTGCGAGGACATCTGGAACGATGCCGATTTCTGGAAGCGGAAGCGCTACCACTCCGATCCCGTCCAGGAACTCGTCCGGGCCGGTGCCCGGTGCCTCATCAACATCTCGGCATCGCCCTTCACCGAAGGAAAGCAGCAGCTCCGGGAGAGGATGCTCTCCGGTATCGCGCGGAAGCACGGGATCCCCCTCGTCTACGTCAACCAGGCCGGCGGGAACGACGACCTGGTCTTCGACGGGAGGAGCTGCGCCTTCAATGCCAGCGGCGATCTCATCGCCCGGGCCGCCCCCTTCCGGGAGGACAGCCTGGCCATAGACATCTTCCAGGATACACCGGCCGGTATACATCCCGATGACTTCTCCCCCGAGTCAGAGATATGGAATGCCCTCGTCTTGGGAACCAGGGATTACCTCCGGAAGACTGGGTTCCAGAAGGCCCTCATTGGACTCTCGGGAGGGATCGACTCATCCCTGGTCGCTGCCGTAGCCGCCGAGGCCCTCGGGAGGGAAAACGTCCTCGGGGTCCTCATGCCCTCCCCGTATTCGAGCGAGGGGAGCGTCACGGATGCACGTGCCCTCGCAGGGAACCTCGGCATACGCACCATAACCCTTCCCATCACCGTGATCATGGACTCCTTCGACGCGGCTCTCAGAGAGGAATTCTCCGGGCTCCCCAGGGATATCACCGAAGAGAACCTGCAGGCCCGGATCCGGGGCACCCTCCTCATGGCCCTCTCCAACAAGTTCGGAACCCTCCTCCTCTCCACAGGGAACAAGTCCGAGATGGCGGTAGGCTACTGCACCCTTTACGGAGACATGAACGGGGCACTCACCGTCCTTGCTGATGTGCCGAAGACCATGGTGTACCGCATCGCCCGGTGGCGAAATGCTATGGGATCGAATCCTATCATCCCGGAAACCGTATTCCTGAAGGCCCCATCTGCAGAGCTCCGGCCGGGCCAGACGGACCAGGACACCCTCCCCCCCTACGATCTCCTCGACGAGATCCTCCACTACCATATCGAGCAGCACGAGTCCCCGGCCGAGATCGTGGCAAGGGGCTATGATCCCGGTGTCGTCTACCGGGTTGCCCAGCTGGTGAAAGCTGCGGAGTTCAAACGGAAGCAGGCTCCGCCGGGGATCAAGGTCACCGACCGGGCCTTCGGCACAGGGTGGAGGATGCCCATTGCTACAGGGGAGTGGGATCTTAACGGGGGGACATGAGAATCGGGCAATCATACCGTTGGAGCATGCATGGTGAAATAATAGTCTCAGGTTATTCCAATTCCTCTGAATTAAGGAATCATATCCGATACTATTCAATACCTTGAATGGAAATTTAATCTAGGTATCATGAAAGTTGTAATCCTGGCCGGGGGTTTAGGAACCCGATTGAGGGAAGAAACGGAATACCGCCCAAAACCGATGGTCAATATTGGAAGTAAACCAATTTTATGGCATATAATGAAGATATATGGATATTATGGTTTTCACGACTTTGTGATCTGCCTGGGATATAAGGGAGACATGATAAAAGAATACTTTTTGAATTATGAGATCATGAATAGCGACTTCTCCATAAAATTAGGAGATCGCCATGATATAGAGATTCATAATGACCATAATGAAAAAAACTGGATTGTTACCCTTGCAGATACCGGAGAGAAAGCTCAGACTGGTGCAAGGGTAAAAAGGATTGAAAAGTATATCGATGGCGATACGTTCATGCTGACCTATGGTGATGCCGTGGCAGACATCGATATTGCAAAACTCCTTGCATTCCACAAGGCTCACGGTAAGATTGGGACAGTGACCGGTGTGCATCCAGTCTCACGCTTCGGGGAACTGTGCATCGATGCCCGCTGCGTAAAACGGTTCAACGAGAAACCCCAAGCAAAGGAAGGCTTTGTCAGCGGGGGTTTCTTTGTCTTCAACAGGGACTTTTTTTCATATCTGGATGATCATGACGAATGCGTGCTTGAGAAGGAACCGGTTGAAAATCTGTCTGCAGCCAATGAGCTTATGGTGTATCAGCATGAAGGGTATTGGCAATGCTGCGATACCTACAGGGAACTGGAGATCCTCAATAATCTCTGGAACCACCCGAATCCGCCATGGAAACTGTGGAAATAATGGATAATACCATGGTTTCATCCATGCTTTTGAAGGTCAGTTTATTGTTAAAAAAAACGCAATTGTTCTTAAGAAATTTTTTTCTTGATCCCGCATCCTGCACGCAGATATTCAAATTTTGTGGCGTGGGCATCCTGAATACGGTTGTCGGGTACGGGGTATTCTTTCTGCTGGTGAATTATCTGTTTTATTTACTGGCATTGTTGATCGCCCATATTACCGGGGTGATCCATAGTTTTCTCTGGAATAAATACTGGGTTTTTAAATCCAAAAAAATCAATCTCTGGGAATTCATAAAATTTAATGTCATTTATGCGGTTGTTTTCTTTGTGAACGCGGTTGCGCTTTTTGTGTGTGTTGACAGAATTCATGCGGACCCGAAGCTTGCCCAATTATTATTATTGCCCATAATAACCGTTGTAAGTTTTTTCGGTCAAAAATTGTGGACGTTTAAGGGAAAGGTAAGAGAAAATTGATAGTCAGAGAGATGAGATCATAAAGAGGTCTAGATCGATGTCGAAAGAAACGTTCTGGGAAGATAGAAACGTTTTCATCACCGGCTGTACCGGGCTGCTTGGTTCCTGGCTTACTGAGTCATTGCTCTCAAAGAAAGCGAATGTCATTGGACTGGTGCGCGATTCAATTCCCAAATCGAGATTTTATCAGTCTGACATCAGGGACAATGTCGTTACCGTCCGGGGGGAAATTGAAAATTATTTTCTTTTGGAGCGTATTATCAATGAATATGAGATCGATACCGTTTTTCATCTCGCCGCCCAGACAATCGTGACCCTGGCGAACAGGAATCCGATCTCTACCTTTAAATCAAATATCGAAGGCACATGGAACATTCTGGAAGCCTGCCGGAGATCGTCACCCATATCGCGGATTGTTGTGGCGTCCAGTGATAAAGCATATGGAGATCAGCCTGTACTGCCCTATGATGAGAAAACCCCACTTGAGGGCAGACATCCCTACGACGTCTCAAAAAGTTGCGCGGATCTGATCTGCCGGGCATATTTCGAGACCTACAACCTGCCGGTATGCGTAACACGATGCGGGAATTTTTATGGGGGTGGGGATTTGAATTTTAACCGGATTATACCAGGAACAATACAATCGGTATTCCATCATCAGCGACCGGTCATCAGAAGTGACGGATCGCCGCTCCGTGATTATTTCTATATCCGTGACGGGGCAGAGGCATATCTCCTCCTCGCTGAAAAGATGGAAAATAGAGATATTCATGGGGAAGCATTCAATTTCAGTACAGAACGCCCCTGTTCCGTTTTGGATATCGTACAGAAAATTCTTGACCAGATGGGGAGTCGTCTCAAACCGAACCTCTTGAATCAATCCACACATGAAATTCAGGACCAGTATTTATCTGCGGAAAAAGCAAAAAAAGTGTTAGAATGGGAATCAAAGTATACCCTTGATGACGGGCTGAAAGAGACTATAGACTGGTACACTCATTTTTTTAGGCATTATCGGCAATCGGAGAACCTATGAAAAAATTGATCAGTATTGTTATTCCGGCTTATAATGAGGAGTCGGGGGTCGAAGAACTGAAAAAACGATTGCTGAATATAATGAATACATGTCCCAATTATGATTTTGAAGTAATTATCGTGGAGAATGGATCGTTTGATACCACGTTTGAACGGCTCATCTCGATACATCACGAAGATCCGCGTTTCAAAATTGTCCAGTTGTCCAGAAATTTTGGATGCGATGGAGGTATCACTGCGGGGCTTGCGTATGCCAGGGGTGATGCAGCAGTAATCATGAATGCGGATTTACAGGACCCCCCCGAATTAATACCCCGGTTTATCCAGAAATGGGAATCCGGCTATGAAATTGTGTACGGCGTCATCCAGAAACGGGAAGGGGTCAATATTATCCGGCGCATGTTGTCAAGGGCTGCGTATATGATTATTTTCAGATTAAGTAATCGGATGATCCCTGAAAACGCGAGCGATTTCCGGTTGATTGATCGAAAGGTCTACGTAGTAATCAATAGCATGAAAGAAAAGAATAAATTTTTACGCGGTCTTGTGGTCTGGACCGGTTTTAAACAGGTGGGCATTCCCTTTGAGAGACAGCCGCGGTTTGCCGGGGAATCAAAGGCAGACTTCAGGACCATATGGCATGTTGCCATGAATGGGATATTTTCTTTTTCTTATTTCCCTTTAAAAATTGCGACCGCAATGGGATTTTTTTTATCGACAATCACGTTTCTCATGGCATTAATTGAGATATATCTTTATCTGGCGTTCGGGCGGGAGGTCCCGGGATTTACGACCACAATTCTGGTAATTTTATTCTGTTTCGGGATGGTTTTTCTGATCTTTGGGATCATGGGTACCTATATTGAAAGGATCTACGACGAGGTAAAACAGCGGCCAAATTTCATTGTGAACAGTGAAATTGGGTTTAAATGAAGGTCAGAACAAAAACTGTTCACTATACAAGGCCAACAAATCGTGATACACCTTTAATCCTTTTATCTTTCAGGAATAAGAGGGGCATTCGAAATTTTTATCCTGAAATGCAAGAAAAATTAATTATTCCCGATGATGACTTTGATGTACCATCTGCGAAGGTTGTAACGACATGAAAATGCGAGTTTCTGATTATATCACCTCAAAATTATTTGATGCCGGGGGAGAATGTGTTTTTTTAATTACCGGTGGAATGATCATGCATCTTACCGATGCATTGCTCCAGCACGGGAGGCAAAAATTCGTATGCTGCCATCATGAACAGGCTGCGGTAATGGCTGCGGAGGCATATGGCAGAGCAACGGGTAAACTGGGTGTTGCATATGTCACTGCAGGTCCTGGCGCTCTCAATACACTGAATAGTGTCGTCGGGGCGTACGTTGATTCATCCCCGTGTATTGTTGTGTCCGGCCAATCAAAGGTGTCCCAGGCGAAAGTCAAAGGACCCCGGCAATTTGCATTGCAGGGGTTCAACACCCTGCCGATTTTCCAGAATGTTACAAAATATGCGGTCATGCTCGACGATGTGTCGCGGGTCAGATACGAGGTCGAAAAATGTATTTACCATGCAAAATCCCCCCGGGTGGGGCCTGTCTGGATTGAATGCCCCATCGATATTCAGGGTGCACCGTTTGACCCTGAAGAGTATGAAGGATTTACCCCGCCCAGACCTCAAAATCATGCGGGACCGGATCTTCTGAAACAGGTCAAAGAAGTTGCCAAAAGCATCCGAACCAGTCGCAGGCCGTGCCTTCTTGTTGGAGCCGGAATCCGGCTGGCAGATGCGATAGAGGAATTTCACCGGTTTGTGAATAATGTGAAAATTCCGGTGATGACCTCCCGGCTCGGGATGGATCTGATCGATCATCAGCATCCTCTCTTTGTCGGGCGACCGGGAACGTATGGGGACAGGGCAAGTAACTTCACCATCCAGAATGCAGACCTTTTTCTGAGTGTCGGATGCAGACTGGCGATTGGCCTCGTCAGTTACCAATACGAGAACTTTGCTCAATACGCAAAAAAAATAGTTGTGGATATCGATGAAAAGGAACTTAAAAAACCTTCAGTCATTCCTGATATCGCAATTCAGGCAGATGCAAAAGAATTTTTCATTGCATTGAACAGGGACCTATCTGATTTTCAATTTGATAATTCAAGATGGATCGCTCAGACGCAGCTCTGGAAAAATAAATATCCTGTCGATTTACCCGAGTATAAACATGAAAAAGAGGGGATAAATTCTTATCACTTTTATCACGTACTTTCCCAGAAAGCACCTGATGACGCCTTGTTTCTGGTAGATACCGGATCCTGTTTCCATGCCTATGCACAGGCTTTTCAGGCAAAATTCGGACAGCGGCACATTATCACCGGAGGGCTGTCAACGATGGGATACATGCCGGGCGCTATTGGTGTTTCTTCTGCAAATCCGGGAAAGAATGTATATTGTATAACAGGGGATGGGTCACTTCAGATGAATATTCAGGAACTTCAAACGATTGTCTATAACTCCCTGCCGATAAAATTGATTGTATTGAACAACAATGGATACCTTCTCATCCGGTTGACCCAGGATAATTTCCAGGGTGGGAGGCATATTGGTACCGATAAGGATACGGGAGTCAGTTTTCCCGATTTGGAGAAGCTCGCATCCTCATATGAGTTGAAATATCTAAGAATATCCCAATCGGCTGATCTGGGTGTACGAATAAATCAGATATTTACCGAGCCCGGTCCGATGATATGCGAATTTATCAGTCCGGCGAACCAGCTGCTGATGCCGAGAGTCGCCTCAAAAATTCTTGAAGACGGAAACATGATTTCAATGCCCTATGATGATATGTTCCCGTTTTTACCCCGGGAAGAATATCTGGAAAATTCAGTCAGGGACAAGATTCTCTGATCTTTCCTTTCGGGTGAGAGACATGGTGAGAACGCAGGAAGAAAAATGAAAAAAATAAAAGTTGCAATTCTTGGTAGCGGCAATATCGGGACCGATCTGCTCGTTAAGACCATGCGATCCCCATTTATCGAATGTTCGATATTTATCGGGCGCCACCTGAACTCTCCCGGAATGAATAAGGCCAACAGCATGGGGGTTAAAATCTCTGATCTGAGTATTGAAGCTATAGAGAGGAATCCCGATTCATGCGAACTGGTTTTCGATGCGACCTCGGCCCTTGATCATAAAAAACACTGGCCGATATTAAAAAAATTGCATAAAACCGTCATCGATATGACACCTTCCGGCATCGGAGAGATGTGCATTCCCGCAATCAACGTTGAACACTGCCTGCAGTACGACAATGTCAATATGGTTACCTGCGGGGGCCAGGCGTCCATCCCTCTCGCTCATGTCATCGGGAACATTCATGACGACGTTCAATATATCGAGGTTGTTTCGAGTATCGCTTCGAGAAGTGCCGGACCGGCAACAAGAATAAATTTAGATGAATATGTTGAAACTACTGAAGGCGGGATAAAAAAGTTTTCCGGGTGTAAAGACGCGAAGGCAATTCTTATTTTAAATCCTGCTCAGCCATGTGTAGATATGCAGACTACGATTTTTGCCAAAGTTGAAAGACCTGATCTGAAAGTTCTCAAGGCAGAAGTCGATCGAATGGTCGCCAAAATTCAAGAATATGTACCGGGATATAGATTACTGGTCTCTCCACTGCTTGAGTCAAACCGGATTGTCATCATGGTTAAGGTTCAGGGGTTGGGGGATTATCTGCCGAAGTATGCCGGCAATATGGACATTATCAACTGTGCAGCGATTGTAATGGCGGAACAATATGCTCAAAGGAAGATGTCGGATTAAGGGAATCGATAATTTCAGGGAGGGTCCATGCCAAAAATTTTAATTCATGATGTAACACTGCGGGATGGAAATCATGCCATCAGCCATAAAATGACAGCGCACCAGATCGCGGCGTATTCATCCGCAGCGAATGCAGCAGGAATTCCTGTTGTTGAGGTGGGCCATGGAAACGGGATCGGTGCATCCTCATTGCAAGTCGGGGAAAGTGCAATCGATGACGAAACAATGCTCAGGGAAGCGAAGAAAAACCTGACCCGTTCAAAACTGGGTATCCATGTGATACCGGGTTTCGCGACAATTAACAAAGATCTTAAAAAGGCACTGGATCTTGGTGTAGATGTTGTAAGAGTTGCCGCTCACTGCACTGAAGCTGACCTTACCCAGCGGCACATCAATTATGTACGGGACAGGGGAAGAGAAGTCTACGGGGTCCTTATGATGAGCCACATGGCTTCCAAAGAGACATTAACCGAAGAATGTCAAAAAATGGAATCCTATGGAGCTGAAGGTGTTCTCATATTTGATTCTGCCGGGGCGTATCTTCCTGGTCAGGTGAGTGAGCGAATCTCGCACCTTGTCGAAAATTTAAACATTGCCGTTGGTTTTCACGCCCATAACAATCTCGGGTTGGGAATTGCAAATTCAATAGCGGCTGCACAGGCAGGTGCAACCATAATAGATGGTTCGGCGAGGGGTTTTGGCGCAGGCGCCGGGAATGCCCAGATAGAAGTATTAGTTGCCGTTCTGGAAAGGATAGGATATTCTACGGGTATTGATCTGTATAAAATTCTTGATGCTTCGGATATTGCCGAGAAGGAATTAATGAAAGAAATTCCAAGAATAAAATCTTTGAGCATTGTGAGCGGCCTTTCAGGTGTATTTTCTGGTTTTTCAAAACATGTCGAACGAATTTCTCAGGAATTTCATGTCGATCCGCGGGACGTATTCTTCGAACTTGGACGCAGACAGGTTGTTGCCGGTCAGGAAGATATGATTATTGAAGTTGCATCGGAATTAGCTTTAAAGAGAAGGGAATGAAGACATGACCTTGACTCATAAGGAAATTATCGATGAGGATTGCAGGCGTGTAACTTCGGGTCAAATATCCCGTCTTGAGCCCTTAAAGAATGAACATATATTAATTACCGGCGGAACGGGATTCATGGGAACCTGGCTGGCAGAGATGATCACTTTTCTCAATGATAATTTCGATTTCAATGTTCATGTAACCTTATTATCAAGCAGGGCAGGCAGTTTTCAAAACAGAGTCCCCCTTATAGCATCACGAAACGACGTAACGTTGATCGAAAGGGATATCCGGAATCTTACTGATATTCCAACCGATATTTCATGGATTGTTCATGCCGCTGCAAATCCTGATAGCAGGTTTCATGCCTCTTATCCCCTGAGAACCATTGAAATTATTGTCAATGGTACGAACGCGATCCTGGAGTATGCCTCAAGGCTTCCGGAGATAAAGAAATTCCTTAATGTCAGTTCGGGCCATGTGTATGGAACCCAGCCATGGGATGTTCCAGGTATCCAGGAGAATTATATAGGGGGGCTCGATTGCAGCGCACTTAATTCTGCCTACCCTGAATCAAAGCGGCTCGCAGAAACGATATGCGCGGTTTATCGGAACCAGCAGAGGCTGCCGATACTTAACGTACGGCCCTTTGCCTTCATTGGTCCTTACCAGCTGCTGGATCGACCATGGGCAATTAATAATTTCATTCGGGATGGTCTGCTCGGTGGGCCGATACGTATCCTTGGAGATGGGCAGACAGTCCGCAGTTATATGTACCCCAGCGATATGGCCTGGTGGTTGCTGAATATATTGGTGCATGGCGCTGTCGGTATGAATTACAATGTGGGAAGTCCTGAAGCAGTTACGCTTCAGGCATTGGCAGAAAAAATTGCAGGGCAGTTTCCGAAACCTCCGAAAATTTTAAAGGGATTATCTCAGGATAAAGGGTTACGAAGGACAAAATTTGTTCCCAATGTCGATTTTGCCGAGAAAAGCCTTGGATTAAAAATTACTGTTAATTTGGATACAGCGTTAAAACGCACAATATTATGGAATCAGTCAGCAGAAAAACCAGATTAGCAGACATTGAAAAATTCAAATATTTTAACAATGCATTCTATACCAGCCCTCATAATTCAAGGCAGGAATTGATATGGTTCATAAAAAAACAATTCTCGTCACAGGTTCAACAGGATTTATTGGAAGAAACATTGTTGAATTTTTACAACCTCATCATCTCCTCCTCACTCCAACTCACAGGGATCTCGATCTGCTATCACAAAAAGAGGTTCACAATTTCTTTCATGATCATGATATAGAGTACGTCATCCATTGCGCAAGTATCGGCGGCAGCAGAAAAAAACTCGACAATAAAGAGACTGTTGAACACAATTTGCGTATGTTTTTTAATCTCACAGAAAATCAGGATCGTTTCCAGACCCTTATCCACCTGGGATCAGGGGCGGAATATGATAAAAGTCGTATTCTCCATAATGTGCATGAAGAAGAGTTCGGGAAGTTCATTCCCGGCGATAACTACGGTTTTTCGAAATATATTATCTCAAAATACATAGAAAAAACCGAAAATGTTTATTGCCTGCGTTTATTCGGAATATTCGGCAGATATGAAGATTATGAATTCAAATTCATATCAAATGCCATCGTAAAAAACCTGCTTCATTTACCCATCACCATCCGGCAGAACGTTTGCTTCAGCTGGCTTTATATTGACGACTTTCTGAAGATTCTCAATTATTTCCTGACACATACGCCCAAACACCGCACTTATAATATCACGCCTCCGGATACCTGCGATCTTCTCTCGATCGCTCGTATGATTAATGCCATTTCTGATTATACCTCTGAGATCTGTATTGAAACTGAAGGACTCAATATCGAGTATTCGGCGAATAATTCCCGGTTGATCAATGAAATTGGCGGATTCAGTTTTACACCCATGAAAAAATCCGTAAGCCGTCTGAGGGATTATTATAAAATGATGTTACATACCATTAACCAGGATGCGATACGACAGGATCCCTATTTGAAATTTTGCAGGACATATCCCATCAGATGAGCCACGAGGAAACAATATGGATGAAGACACGATCCGACAGGAAATTTTCGAAAGAGTGAAGTCGATCTATAATCTGAGAGAGAAAAAGGAGAGATTTATCAGGGGCACATCCCGGATAAATTATGCCGGCCGGGTCTATGACGAGAAAGAACTCATCAGCCTCGTTGATGCTTCTCTTGATTTCTGGCTCACCACCGGACGTTACGCTCTCCAGTTTGAAAAAGACCTGGCAGACTTTTTAGGGGTAAGGTATTGCCTTCTCGCAAATTCCGGTTCGTCGGCAAATCTTCTCGCGGTCTCTGCCCTCACATCCCCCAAACTTGGTAAGAATAGATTGAAGGCCGGTGACGAGGTTATCACGACAGCCTGCGGTTTTCCATCGACCCTCAACCCAATAGTTCAGAATAACCTGGTGCCGGTCTTTGTGGATGTTGAACCGGGGACGTATAACATCCAGGCCGATCGCATCGAAGATGCAATCTCGGATGCGACAAAAGCGATCATAATTCCCCATACGCTGGGGAATCCCGCAGACCTGGATACCATCATGCACATGGTGAAAAAATATGATCTCTGGTTTATTGAGGATAATTGCGATGCCCTTGGATCCCTGTACCATGGAAAACCTACCGGGACATTCGGGCATATCTCCACCTGCAGTTTCTATCCGGCGCATCATATTACGATGGGCGAAGGGGGTGCCGTATGCACAGACGATCCCTTGCTCAAGAAAATAATTGCCTCATTCCGCGACTGGGGCAGGGATTGCTGGTGTGATCCCGGCTGCGACAACTCCTGCGGGAAACGCTTTGACTGGCAGCTGGGAGACCTGCCCCATGGATATGATCACAAGTATATCTATTCCCATATCGGTTACAATCTCAAAGCGACAGACATGCAAGCGGCCATCGGAGTCGAGCAACTCAGGAAATTGCCTGGATTTATTGAGAGACGAAAAGAGAATTTCAAAGCACTCTATCACGGGCTGAAAGGATACGAGAATTATCTGATCCTTCCTCATGCAACACCGGACTCTGATCCCAGCTGGTTTGGGTTTCCCATTACTGTCAGGGAAGATGCACTATTCAATCGTGACGATATTGTCAGATATCTGGAAGATCACAAGATCGCCACACGGATGCTCTTTGGAGGGAATCTTCTCAAACAGCCGGCGTATGCAGATATGAAGTACCGATCGGTGGGATCACTGAAAAATACTGATCTCGTGATGAATAATCTGTTCTGGATTGGGGTATACCCCGGATTGACAGATGAGATGATTCACTATATGCTTCAGGAATTCAAAGAATTTATCAGGGATTATTCCTCAATTCTATGAGGATACCGGGGCCAAACCTATCTGGAAGAGACAAATCATGATGAATTTGTTAAAAAACCGCATCTCCCTGAAATCCATGGCGGCGTACTTTGCGGCAACTGCAATAACCATTCTTGTTCTCACATGGGTTTTTAAATTATGGACCGCAGATATCACGATCCCCTGGGGATATCAGGGAGATGGCCTGTTAGCGAGCATGCTCGTTAAAGGGGTGGTCGATAATGGATGGATCTGGCAAAATCCTTTTCTTGGCATGCCCGGAGGACAATTGCTCTATGATTATCCCTTCTTAAATTCTCTTGATTTTCTTATTTTTAAATTATTCAGCCTTTTTACAAAAAATTATGGACTCATCCTGAATTCATTTTTTTTACTCACCTTTCCTTTGACAGCAATTACCTCCATGTTCGTCTGCCGGGAATTGAAGATGTCATATATTACCTCAATTGTTGTCAGCGTGCTTTTCACATTCATTCCCTATCATATATTCAGGGGGGAAGGGCATCTGTTCCTGGCCTCGTATTTTATGGTCCCCTTAATGATTTTGGTGGCCCTCTGGGTATACCTGGAAAAAGACCTGTTGTTCAAAAAGGACGAAAATAATAGTATTCACTGGAATGTAACAAATCCAAAATTTTTAATCAGCGTGGTTATCTGTATCGTTGGGGCATGTACATTTACCTATTATCCGGTTTTTACGTGTTTCTTTCTTTTAATTGCTGGATTTGCCGCCTATTTCTCGCAGAAGAACAAATATGCCTTACTCACTGCCCTGATTTTCATTTGTGTCATCGGGGGGACGATACTCGTAAATTATGCACCATCTCTTATGTATCAGCAGGAAAATGGAAAAAACATCAATGTAGGTGTCCGCGTCCCATGGGAATCTGAGTTATACGGATTGAAGATTATTCAGATCATATTACCGATTTACGGGCACAGGATCCCGTTTTTCTCAAGTGTCTCCCAGTTGTACAGCACAACCTCCCCGCTCGTTACAGAAAATACCCTGTCTTCAATTGGTTTTATCGGAAGTCTTGGTTTTCTTTTTACCTTCATATGGATATTTTTCAAAGTTACTTCGGGAAACGCCGCAAATATGACGAACCGGTTTAAAATTTTAACCGGAGTCAGTTTATTCAGTGTATCGGCCGTCCTATTAGCGACAATTGGTGGCTTTGGAACCATCTTTAACTATGCAATATCGCCACAGCTGCGTGCTTATAACAGGATCAGCATTTTTATTGCATTTTTTGCTTTGATTGCTTTTTTTATTTCACTGGAAGTGCTCAGAGACAAATATCTGATCTCGAAGGCAAAAAGGACAATTTTTTATGGAATACTCATTGTGATTCTTCTTGGAGGCATCATGGATCAAACCCATGATTATATGTCGCCACCATACGGTGCTGTGAAAACAATATTTCAGCAAGATGATCATTTTATTAAACAAATTGAATCGGTTATGCCCGAAAATGCAATGATTTTTCAATTACCCTATGTGGCATTTCCTGAAAGCCCTCCGGTTTATAATATGACGGATTATAATCATTTCCGGGGTTATCTGCATTCAGAAAAATTACGCTGGAGTTACGGGGCAATACGAGGGAGGCTGACAGACCAGTGGCAAAAAGAGGTAACCCAGAAGGGGACCATTGACATGGTTGATAATTTATCCGTTGCGGGGTTTTCCGGTGTATATGTCAATACGGATGGATATGCTGATTTCGGGAGGGATATCACATCGAATCTTTCAAGAATACTTACGACAAAACCAATTGTAAGCGATGATGGAAAGTTATTCTTCTTTGATATGTCTGTTTATAATTCAGGAAAATTAAACCGCAGCGTAAATTGAAAAACAGTATCATGCCCCTCTATATCGGCAACTGGATTAATGGGGGTCGGCCATTTAACGGAAAGATCTTCGAGGTTAAGATAACCAATTACTCGATGAATGCGGAATCGATTGCACAGAACTGGGAGAGAATTAACCGGGCCTTCATGTGATTACGGATAAACATCCCGTCACCTGTTTCCTGTGGTAAGTGCGATATTATTTATCATTTTTACTCATATGATATGAAAGGAAAGAACAATGCAAAAAGGACGTAAGGATCCAAAAAGGCCTTCAGATTTCCCTGATGGGAAAAAAATCACCGGGTCCCAATCAATAAAGCATTTGATGGAGAATAATAAGATATACCTCGTTTTATCGGGGGCAATAATTTCCTTTGCATTTCTCGTCCTCTCTCCCGTCCTCAGCAGCGGCTATATCAACGACGATAACATCAACTCACTCATTAACGGTTACCTGTTTTACTATCACCAGACTATCATCGAATACATTTCAAATACACTGGCTCTCGGTGCCGGAGGGGGCCGCTTCTACCCGCTGGGGCTCTATGTATATCTTCTCGATTCACTGGTCACGAATGTCGTAGTATATAAAGGGATAATTTTATGTTCGGTTATCATCAGCATGGTCCTTTTTGGGTATTTTATCTATCTTCTCACCCATTCGAAAACCGTAAGCATCATGTCACTCTTATTTCCCACAATTTTTTTTCAATTCCGGTTATACCATGATCCCATCCTCGGGTATTTCGCTTTCCTGGAATTTCTGTTTCTTCTTCTTCTACTTTCCCTGATCTGCCTGATCAAATATCTTACAGGTAAAAAACCGGGCTATCTCATCGCGAGTATTCTTTTTTACCTTCTCTGCTTACTGACGTACGATATAAGTTATCCATTTTTTATCATCCACGTCGTGTTGATCTCCCGTTACTCGGAATCAAAGGACCTTTCGCAGATCCTGAAAAAATCATCTCCTTATATCATATTGTCCGGAATTTTCCTTTCGTTTATCATGCTATCGCGTTTATACTACGGGTATAAACTGATTGGGGGTCCCGGGGGCGATCCCTACATTCCCAACCCGGATATTTTTGCTTTTTTTATTGCATTGAGCAAACAACTCTTTGCTTCAATTCCTCTCAGTTATTTTTTTACAAATTTCGAACTATTCACCGGCGAATTTTTTACTCTATCCGGCGATTCCCTGGTACTCCTGGTTTTTATCGGAATTTCGTATTTTGTCCTTTTTTATATCGTGTTCAAACGATTTTTCACCAAGGACGAGCAATTCGAGGAGAGAGATCCCACCAGTAAAAATTTATTTGTTCTCGGGGTTGCGATTACCCTCACCCCGTTATTATTTGTGTCCGCTTCACCGAAATACCAGGCTGAACTGGTTTGGGGTCTTGGATATCTTCCCATCTATATCTCATACTTTGGGGTAATCTTAATCGTTCTTTCCGGTCTTACTTATATTTCCAGGAAGATCGGTTCCGGGAATAAAAAAATAATGGCACTTATCCTGATATCTACGATTATCTGCTCATCGATTGGCACCATAAATTACCAGGATAATAAGACTATCGTTGACCGATGGGATATCACCTTCCTGTATCCCCGCAATTTTGTCGGAAGTGCGATAGAACACGGCATTTTTAGCAATGTACCTGACGGCTCAGTTCTTTTAATTGATGCATACTACTACCACGATGTTCCCGCATTTTATCGAATGTTGTCCCCTGTAAACTGGAGTTATATCGGAGTAACTGACAGGCTTTCCGGATGGGGAGGGAAGGGATTTGCAACGAGGGAGGTTACCGATCCCCGTGGTGGTATCTATTACCTTTCCTATCGTTCACTTTCCCGAAATAGCGGTTATCTACTATTTGGAAAAGTAAGCACCCTGGAATCTTCGAATACCTCAATTGATGAGGTAACATCCGGCAACTTTTCTATTTACGTTCAGGATGACAGCTTCAGGGATCCTGCCCCCCAGTTCAATTACGTTCTTCCGCAGGGAAAATCCATTTCGATAAACGGATTCTGGAAAAATGCCAGCGGGGATGGTACTTTCGAACGGTTCCGGCTTGGGAGGGGGCGTATCATGACAATAAACCAGGGACGGGAATGGAAGCTCTATCATGTAAATTCCGGGGAGCAGGACATCGATCTCCGCTCACTTGATATCAGTATCATTACGGAATACAGGGCGGAATATTATACCTGACTTTTTCTCTCTTCATATGGCTGACGTTTTCTCGAGAAGTGAGCGTTCCATGGTATTTTTTAAAAATTACATCTTTTTTTATTCCATCAATGACGTCCATCTTACGAAATAATCATTCTTGCCGCGGTATAGTGAATGTCCTGTATCAGAGTTTCCTAATTTTTACTCCTTTGGCTTATAAACATAGAGCATATTCGGATACCATTTTCCAGATGCGGCGTGCCAAGAATTTCCAATGTCTGTTGAATCTATTATCTCGTAATTAGCATTGAGAGAGATATTTATGGGTCGATACTGTCCTAAGGTAAGATCGATCTGTGTAATCTCATCACTATCAAGGAAAATATATTGGAATTTTTTATTGACTATCTCATTTACTACTCCATTTGTTTGTTTTTCCCCCCAAAGGTGTCTGAAATTCATTATGGGAGCTGAAGTACGTGCCTTGACTTTTAAATATATATAATAATCCCAGTCTGAAATTACAAAAATATCCTGAAGTATTGAACCGTTCGGGTTGGAATATTTACTGAAGAAACGAGCTTTTTTCTCCCACGGAGGAACCGGGGGATTAGCTCCGGCAAGCTCCCCCATGAGCCGGTAACCCGTTCCATCTTGCCAGAGAGGCTTATAAGCATTTCCTAATGGATCATTAAAGTCCTGGATTTTTGAAGCGAAATGGACATTATTATCTGTAGAAATGTTATAGAAAAATGCTACGCAAAGGAAGGATACTATAAATATCAGAATTATGTAGGGTGTGACTTTGAACAACTTGCTCAGTTTTTGCTTCCACCCAATCTCTTTTTTATGCGGCCACAACGATACACTGTCAGCAACCATTGCGAGTAAAATAAAAGCTGGGTATCCTGAGACTGCGAGCGTACTATCATGAGTACTAGTACTCCTTAGGTGATATGAGAAGATGCCAACCCCAAGTAAGGATACCTGAAATACCAGAATATTCCAGACTGAAAATTCTTTTTGTTTGAATTTAATTGTTGAATAAACCAATCCCCCGACATAGATGATGAATATCAGGACCCACAAGCGGTTGAGAACTAATGTGGAAAGTCCGCCTCCTACGTATATACTCTGATAATAGGTAAACCAGCTTATGTCTGGAAATTTACCATATCTGGCAAACAGGTACAGGAAAAACGATGAGAAAGTGATAATCACACCTAATAGAACATTAAAAATATGAAACGCGATTTTTTTTATGGTATCCTTCTGGCCTTCTTTGAGGGCTTCTGAAAAACACAATGCTGCTAAGAAACTTCCTATACAAAAGAGACCGACATCAAGATTCCATAAAACGGAAAATGAGAAGAAGATTATCTGGAAATAATAAAATTTCCGTGAAGGTTTCGAGAAATAAAAAAATGACAGGAGCAGACATAAAGACGGGAACAGCGTCCGAATCGGGAAGTACTGGTAATACAATTCATACGGCCATAATGTTCCTGCAAAAAACTGAAAATAGATCAGTCCAATGAATGATACCAAGGCCAATGCCTTATTCTTCAGAACAAAATAAAGAAACAATCCCAGGCTACTCAAACCGATAAATAATAAAATTGCTAAGACGGCGGTAATTTTGGTTATGCTGATCCCACTGGTCAAATAAAAAATTGGTTCTAAGAACTGGGCATATGCACCGTACTGGTTATAGAAATTAATAAACAGGGCATTTCCGTAATACACCTGGATTATTGGGTATACGACAGCGCTGAAGTTAAGCGCGTTCGCATTGTAAAATGAATAATCAGTTAAAATAAGGAAATTTGCCATGAACCCGGCAACAATGAAAAAACAAAAGAATATTCCCTTATTTATGTAAGACAACCATTTTACAGTTTTATCAGAATATAACAACGTATAGCCGAGAACTGCCAGACATACTACAAAAGCAACAGATGCCACCAAGGGCGATTGGTAGAGTGTCAGTTTCTGTGGGGTCCACTTGTAAAAAAGGGTGAGATCCAATATACAAAAGAAATACAGTAATGGTCCTAAAATCAATCCCAATGTTGAAATAATGTCCAATAACCGACAGGCTCTTTCACTCAGGCTGAGTTTTTCCAGGTAGGTATATGCGGGAAATGCAATAACGGGTACAATGAGAACAAGGAAAATAATATCAATCAGGGGTATATTGACATTTGTTAAGGGAATAAGGAAGGATCCAATGGAATACCTGGTGAAAATATACCGGAATATTTCCCGTAATGGAAAAATGAGTAATATTACCAGTATAAATATCAGCTTTAAATTAAGTCGCTCTCGAGATTTATCCATATATATTCAATGATTAAATTATAGATAGTATTTAGTTATATTCGGATCTGCAGAATTCCTGAACAACAACCAGAATAGAGAATGACGAGATTATCCTTAGATCCTAATCACCGACTTATTCATATCAAACTGCAGTCTGAATTGGGACAGTGTCTGTCGTGCCCAGTACCGAAAATCCGGGGATCATACTTCCTGAAAGGCCATCCGGTATACAGGATATGGTACCAGCTATCATAAGTATTAAAAAAATAAATTCTTCTCTGGATATCCCTCAATGAAAAGCGCTGCATTCGATCCAAGGCCCAAGTCACTAAGACTTTTTCAGAAAATCCAAAATTATTTTACTGATATGCAACGATATGTCGCCACAAACCAATTGTATTTTTACTTGGGATGTGCTGCATTATTTTTATCGATAGTTGTCATGTCACCGATGCTGCATTCGGGCTATATTTATGATGATAATATCAACTCCATGATCAACGGGATATTATCATATCAAAGAATCACAGTATTTCAATATTTCTATGATATAATATATAATAATTGGTTCTTAACACTGGGACGTTTTTTTCCACTAAGCGTTTACGCATATCTTTTAGATTTTTTTGTCACGAATGTATTTTTGTATAAGTTAATTATTCTCATCTCCGTTATATTTACACTTCTTCTCTTTGGATATTTCGTTTATCTTCTCACAAAGTCAAAGGCCCTTTTTGTCTTGTCTCTTCTGGTCATCCCATTATTTTTTCAATTCCGGCTCTATCATGATCCTATTTTGGGGTATCATGCACTTTTACAGGTCTTATTTACTTTGTTGCTTCTATCGCTCATTTTCCTGATGCACTATCTTGAAACCGGCAGAACACGATATCTGGGATTAAGTGCGGTTTTTTATTTACTTTGTCTATTGACCTATGACATCAGTTATCCATTTTTTATCCTGCACCTCGTTCTGATTTTACTCTATAAAAAGAAGGTATCTCTTACAGAAATTATCAGAAAGGGTTCACCGTTTATCCTGCTTTCAGGAGTATTGGTTTCCTATGTTATTGTTATGAGACTGCTCAATGGATCTGCCTTGATAGGATCGTCCACAGGTAACGCATATGTTCCAAATTTTGATCTGTTATCAATTGTCGGAACTCTGATCAATCAGTCAGTATCCGCAATTCCTCTGAGTTACTACTTCCTGAACCCCCAGAACGTATTTGCCGATTCTGTCGGTATATTCTGGACTGGTTTCTCCCTGGACTACATATTTATCGGAGTAATGTATTTTACCCTGTTTTATCTTCTCTCAAGAGAACTGTACAGGGAAATAAAAAATGGCGGAATCATCAATCCGCTGAATATTTCTCTTGTGGGCATTTCGCTGTGGATAGTTCCGGGTATTATCATATCCTTCTCTCCCAAATACCAAAGAGATATCCTCCCGGGTCTGGGGTATATCCCGGTATATATTTCGTATTTTGGGGCGGCACTTGTTGCACTGGCTCTCCTGTTTTACCTGTACCACCGGTATGCAGATAACCGTCGCGTTCTCACTCTGTTATTTATCATATTTTCCCTGGCCAGTTCCATGATCGGCATCATAAATTATTCCACCAACAATACCGTAGTGGAAATTTCCGATGTGACGTTTTATTATCCCCGTGAATTGATTACCTCCGGTATCTCAAACGGGTTATTCAGTGAAATCCCCAAAGGTTCCCGTCTCCTGATCGACAGTTATTATTTCTGTGATATCCCCCCGTTTTATAATATGCTGACAAACCAGACCCTGAATATCAGTTCATCGAAAAATGTTCTCTGGTATGGGGGTACTCCGTTTCTTGAAAATCTGTCGCAGGATGCGGTTGTAACCTCATCAGGAACGCGGGTTTTGTATAATTTTACCGATTCGGATTCGGTCTATTATCTGCATTATTCGTCCCAATCTAAAGATCAGGGATATGCCATGGTAGGGCGGGTCCGGGAATTACTGGCAACAAATTATGCGATATATGGCGCTGACGGGAACACGATAACCCTCTACGTCTTTGATACCAATTTCAAAAATCCCCCGGCGATGTCGAATAACCCGGTGTTATATGGAAATGTGATTGAGGTGAATGGGTTATGGAAAGTGGGGAATGGTTCTTTCAGTTCGTTTACCCTCAGGGAAGACCAGATGCATAATCTTTCCTCGGGAAAAGACTGGAGACTTGTTACCTATACTTCAGATAAGATCATTGATTTCAAGGCGCTTCACGTCGATGTAGTTTCAGAGTACCGGTCACCCTCCTATCTGAATGTAGCGAATACTGCGAATTTCCTCCTGAACGACAATGATTCCCTTTTCCATGCAGGATTTCCTGATGGGTATGTGCAGAATGGGCTCGATTTCAATCCGATCGCAGTAAATTCTTCTTTTACTCTGGAATTTATTGTAAATCCAGCGCAAATACAGAATGATTTCGCAGATATCCTCGGTAATCATCCGGATTATCTCAATTTCGGAGGATTTGTTGTCCAGCAGGAGTCGACTCTTGACAATGTCTATTATTACAGTTATGGCAATGGGGAAGAATTTGTATCCCCTCTGCGATTCGAATTGACAAGTAATGAATTAAATTACGTCGCGATAACTCAGGATTCCAACCGTACCCGACTCTATAAAAACGGAAAACTTATGGAAGAAGTGAACACGACTTCTCACCTCAAAAATAGTCTGATGCCATTTTATGTCGGGAATTGGATAAATGGAGATCGACCATTTAACGGAAAGATTTTTGAGGTGAAAATAACGAACCAGGCTATACCTGAGGAAACAGTCGTCCGAAACTGGGCGAACTTACATCACTCATTCCCGTGACTAAAATTTACACCACCCACCATTTCGAACAATGCCAAATATTTTCCTTCCACGCGATCCCAGTTGTAATTGGCTTCGACATACGCCTTACCATTTTTCCCCAATCTTTTTCCTAGTTCGTTATCGGATACAAGGAGATTAATACACTCAACAAATTCATTATAATCCGCATAATACAGCCCGGCATTACTCCTCAAGCAATGTCCTTTGAGAACAGCACATCGTTCATTTACGACCGTAGGTGTTCCTAACGCCCAAGCTTCTGTCACTACAATAGAATAACTTTCAAATTCAGAAGGCATAATAACAATTTTTGCCGCGATAATTCCATCGAACTTATCATTCTCCGGCAAGAATCCCAAGTGAAGAATGTCTGGACTATTGGGTATTTCTATAACTGCATTACCTATTAATACAAGTTTTAAATTTGACGGATTATTTTGTTTATATCTAATAAAGTAGTCGAATAACTGATTACAGCCTTTATTCCCATCAACTCTTCCAATATATAATATAAAATCATGAGATAATTTATACTTTTTTTTGAATCTCTCTCCCTTAACATTTTCCGGGATTGTTAAACCCATCCCAATAATGTCATTTAATATGTTTTGAGTGTTGAATCGCCTTATAAGTGTATTTTTTTCTTCTTCCGTAAGATAAATAATTGCTTTAGGTAAACAAAAAAAAGATTTATTGATATTCAGATTTAACGTTGGTTCATCTTCAGCGGTTGGAATCAGAATACTTTTCTCATATACTAAAGGCAACCCAAAAAAACTTGGGTAATATCTGTATGTAAAAAAAACGAATATCTCATAATCATCTTTATGATTTTTTATGAAATTCAATAATTTTGGGACGTACGGCCCCTGATCTTCTATCCATCTAACCTCATCAATTTCTGTGTGTGGTTCGCTAAATAACCGTTGGGTAAACGGATTGAATTTCTTGAGATCCCGCACTCTATCGACCTTAAATCGTCGTACGAGTACGCCATTAATGTTCTCTATTCCTTCCGTGTACTCATTTCTCCAGGTGATATAATCTTTAGCGCAGGTTGTAAGTACTTCAATTTTATGAAATTGTGCAAGTCGTTCAGCGACGTGTCTACAGAGTGCTTCAGAACCGCCAGCAACATCAATCCCATATCGTTGAACAATAAATGCTATTCTCATCAGATTAACCCAAGTCTTTGTAGTGAATGCCTTTTCATCATCATTTCTTCCCGATCACTGCATAATCCTGTGCACCAAACAAGATAGAATTTAACAAATCTACATTGCAATTACATAGTTCAATGTTTTTCCGTAGAGACTCGCTCACTTCTGAAGACTCGGTTAACTTTTTCAATCGTTGTTCATCCGGAACCGGCGAGAGGAATTTCCTCTCACACAGTCTGAATCCCGAAGCACTGAGAAGGTACTGCAGGGTCTCCGGGTGCACTGGTCTCTTATGGGTCATATCAATGTAAAAGTTCACAAAAGAAACGAATGATAACGGGTTCACTGTTTCAACAATGAGGTAATATCCATACTTCAGTTTCAGGTAACAGAGGGCAAGCATTCTCGCCAGGTATGCCGGCTCCAGGTGCTCCACGACCTGATCAATAAAGATCCCATCTAGGCTATTGTCGTCAAGTTTTTCAAGATAGGTAATCGCATCTCCCTGCTCAACATCGAACTGGCGGGATATGCAATAATTTATCATATCTGTATCGAGATCTACCCCTTTGGCGCCAATGTTGTGCTCTCTGAGGATCTCGAGGAACTCCCCTCTTCCGCAACCGATATCAAGCACATGGGAACATTTTTCAAAGTACGGAAGGAATGACAGCTGCCGTTGTTTGATATCTTTCCGTGAACCCCGGAATCGCTCCTCAAAAAGGAAATAATTCGTGTTCTCTTCTGAAGTGGATCCCGGAGGAGCACTTTTTTGTGCCAGTCCTTTTTGAATACGATCTTCAAGCACATGGGCAAGCCATGTCCGGGCATGTATATCCCCATCCATCTGGGTAAAGAGTTCTTTTGTTGTTAATTCAATTTTTGAGTCCAGTTCATCTTTTGCCGTCGTGATGCAATCGGCAATTTTTTTAACGAATTCAAGTTTAAAAGCGGAAAATGCCGTTTCCAGATCCTGTTGGCGCTGGTTCAGCTCGGCGCATGTCCGGGTACGTATACCCCCATCCATCTGGGTAAGGAGTTCTTTTGTTGTTAGTTCAATTTTTGAGTCCAGTTCATCTTTTACCGTCGTGATGCAATCGGCAATTGTTTTAACGGATTCAAGTTTAAAAGCGGAAAATGCCGTTTCCAGCTCCTGTTGGCGCTGGTTCAGCTCGGCGCATCGTAGTGATGTCCCGGAGATAATCCTGACGGTACTGGCATTGAATTCCACCTGGCGTGAGATCATTGGATCAACATACCGGCGAACTTCCCCATGAACCAGTTGGCGTCCTTTTACGAGGAATTTGCCGATATAGCGATGGTGGGAGCTGATAAAGTAACTGTTATTGTGTATATTCCAATTGGACTTGATGTATGAGAGAGCACGTTGAATTGCATCGTCCGATTCGTCCGCTTGGCAATTTTTTGAAGCAGATGCGATTACAGAATCCGGAACCGGGGGCTGTTCCCCTGGTGCCTGTCTCCTCCGGATATTCTCCCGGATCATCTCCATGATCTCCTCGACATTGATCTCGTCATCGCGTATTTCTATAGTATTGTCGTCCATTCAGTACTCCTTAGGATACTCCGTTAGTAATTGCCTCTACATTGATTGTAGGATTTAAATTAGTGACCCCTTCATAAAGTGGTTGTTTTTCGTTTCGCACAACTTTTAATGTTGCGATGTCATTGAGACGAAGTAAATATTCATCAAAAGAATTTATTGCTTTTCCTTTATTATCAATGGCAACGGTAATCAAATAATCATCAGGCTGTAAAGGTACTTTGAATTGATAGGATACCTGATACATTTTCCCCGGCAGGAGAGGATTGTTTTTTTGGTGCAAAAGATAGGTATTTGTCCCAAAAATTGACACCCCATACCGGTTCCGAATTAATATGCCAAATATTGGATCTTCGATAAGGCGTTCACTGCGAAATGAAAAGGATATGATAATCTCATCATCGCTATGAACATGCGTGATGACAGTTTTCGATGAATCAAGGATCCTGATTGAATCAAATTCAATTTCACCTGTTGATATGTTCGAATGATTATTGAGAGTATCTTTTGTATCCATGAGAGCAACTGCTTTTTCGCCGGTATGTGATTGTATGCATATCCGTGATATGTATAAATCAACAATACTCCGAGGAATCCCATACGATATCAACTTCCCATGATCCAATAATATCGCATAATCACATAATGTCATCACCGCATTCATATCATGCGACACAAACACGATCGACCCCCCACTCGCTCGGAAATCCTGGATCTTCCGCATGCATTTCTGCTGGAAATACGCATCCCCCACAGCCAGTGCCTCATCAACAAGGAAACATTTCGGGTCTGCATGAATCGCGATAGAGAACGCGAGCCGCATCGTCATGCCGGAAGAATAGGTCTTGATGGGTTCGTGGATGAACTCCCCCAACTCGGAGAAATCGATGATGGTCTGTTTCTTCCGGTCAATCTCGTCCCTGCTCATGCCGATGAGTGTCCCGTTCATGTAAATATTCTCAAGCCCGGTCATCTCCGCATTAAAACCGGTGCCGAGCTCAAGGAGCCCGGTGACTTTCCCGTCAATATGGATGGTCCCACTGTCCGGGATTACGATGCCTGATAGTATTTTCAACAGCGTGGATTTGCCCGCGCCGTTCTGCCCGATGATGCCGAGAGTCTCTCCATCGCGCACCTCAAACGAGACGTTGTCTAGTGCCAGAAAATCCTTGTGATATCGCTTCTGGAGCAGGATCTCTCGTAGCCGGTCGGCAGGTGAATGGTAGAGTTTGAACCGTTTCGAGATGCCTTGGACTTTCATCATATTGAAGTACCTCGATTTTGTTCTCCGACTACATTAAAAATATCGCAGAGAGGATCCCTGTTTCTGACGCCTTCAGCTTGGGACATCATCAGATGAAATCCCGGATATCTTTCTCCAGCTTCCGGAACAGGAAATAATCAAACAGAACCAGCAGCACACTAATTCCTGTCACGAGTGAGAGGTAGAAGAATGACGGCATCCTCTGGAACACGAACATATCGTGGTAGGCGGAGATGAATGCGAGCGCCGGATTCCAGATAAGGACCTGCTGGGCTACAACGGGGAGAATGCTGAAAACATAGACAATCGGGGTGAACCAGAACCAGATCTGCATGCCGATGGTGACCACTTCCTTGAGGTCCCGCAGAAAGACTACCAGCATGCCGAGGAAAAAACCGAGGGCGTAGGCGAACAGCTGCTGGATGATATATACGACGGGTACAAGGGCGAGGTAAGGTGAAAAGGAGAATCCTGTTACAAGAAGAATACCAAGGAAGATCCCTAAAGTCACAAAAAATGTGATACTCTCGGAAAGAACAATGAAAAGTGGCAGTGTCGGCAGATCGACATGGATCTTTGTAATGATATTCTTTTTATCGAGGTAGACCGTTGATGATCGCTGCACAGTATTTACAAAGGCGGTCCAGGGCACGAGTCCGGCAATGAGGTAGACTCCGTATCCCCAAACCGAAGTCATCCCCGGGAGCCGTGCGCCCATCAACGTGCCGAAGATGACCATGTAGATGAGGATGTTGATCAGGGGATAGATGAAGGACCACATAAACCCGAGGGCAGATCCAGAATACCTCTCGATGAAATCCCGTTTGGCGAGCTCAACAATCAGGCTGAAGTTCACGATGGCCCCACTACCATCCATTGTGTCATTCCCTCTATATCATATCGTCTGATTTTCCTTGGAAAGGATGGTGACTGGTAGAAAATCTGTTGATGAAATCGCGGGCGCTGACTTGCGAACCATTCTTCAGGAGATCGTTTGAATACTTGGCCTGCGATGTGGAAGATTCCGGGAAACAAAATTACCAACAATGAAGATGAAGAGAATCAGCGGGGGTCGATACAGAACCCAACGATCTCATGGTGTCGATTGTGGATCTCCTGCGGTAATTGCGGCCTTCAATTGATCCCGGAAGCGTGCGCACGAGAAAGACCTGGCACGTGACTCGCATGGAATCCGGTAACGGGACGGATCTCTACTGATAGAACGCACCGCATCCACTATTTGATCCATCTTTGCCTGAACAAAGATACCGGTCTCTTCGGTCACTGTCTCAAGGTACCCCCCCTCCCTTACGGCGATCACCGGCTTCCCGCTCGCCATCGCTTCGAGGGGTGTGAGGCCGTAATCCTCGTCCATCGCCGTGCAGATGTGCCCCCTGCAGCGGGCATAGAGACCACGCAGTTCATCTTCTCCAACCTCTCCAAGGATTGTGACATTGGGCGGAAGATCACTGATAAGTCCCTCCGCATACCGGGAGGCGTGATCTCCGTGTGCATAGCCACCGACGATTGCCAGGCGCTCTTCAGGCAGGCGCCGGAAGGCCTCAATCTGCAGGTCGATCCGTTTCTCAGGATAGAGGCGATTCACCGACAGCCAGAAATCACCGTATTCGATAAACTTGTATCGTTTGGCGTCGACCGGAGGATAGATCACCTCTGCATCTCTGTGATGGTATTTCAGAATCCGGGTTCGCACGTTCTTCGAGATTGCGATGATGCGGTCGATGTCGCACACTGACCGCTGATCGAATCGCCGGTGTAACCCGACCCAGGTAAGAAAGAACTGTCGAGTAAGGGGATCCTGACGTGAAAGAAATATCGGGTAGAGATCGTAGAATGCCCGGACCGGAGTGAAACAGTACCAGAGATTCGGATGGTGGCGGCGGGAAGCATAATGTGCCCAGTTACCACTGAAGATGAAGAAGTCATACTTACTGGAAAAATCACAGGTTGCAAACATCAGGCTGGCAGATACCTGCTTCAGCGGTGGAAACTTGATGGTCTTTCCCAGGCTGATCACCCGAACCGTGGGATCGATCCTCCGGACTGCATCGGTATCAGTCGTAATAATATCGGCATCAAGGATCTTTGCCATCTGAAGGGCGACCCGCTCTCCCCCTCCAATGGCGCCGAAATAATCGTGAAAGATTGCGACTTTCATACCAAAGGGAGCTCTCTCCTTAGCTGTTGGTCAAAGCCGATGTTAACCGTATGGTTTCCGGTCATTCAAATTATCTTTCCATGCGATAAAAGACGGAATTCTCACTCTGGCTTTTCCATCGCAATGTAGGGGCAGGCCGAATTACACGTGGAAGGGATTTAGGCAATAATCCGCATATGAAAGCACCCGCATATCTTCATGGTAGGATGAAGAACAATCATATAAATGATAAAGTACGAAAAATGGAGACCGCAGCCAATCGCCTGTCATACCCGGCTATACCAGTAATCATAAATCGCCCTCAGGCTCTCATCGAATGATACTCTGGGCTGCCATCCAATCTCACGTCGGATCTTTTCATTACTGCCGACTATATTAGGATTGTCCGCCGGGCGCATCAGGTCGGCTGAGGTCCTGACTTGTACGGATATCCCGGCGATGGATGAAAGCGCGGCTGCAATATCAGCGATCTTCCGTCCGGTACCGCTGCATACATTGTATACCTCTCCGGACCGGCCTCGCTCAACGAGCTTGAGGTACGCTTCAACCACATCACGCACATCGAGAAAATCCCGGATAATCGAACCGTCCCCTATCGTGAGCACCGGATCGCGCTTCCCACGGGCGATCTCTGCAACCTGTTTTGCGATCGAGCTCACCACGAACCTGGTATCCTGGCCGGGCCCTGTATGATTGAATGATCGGGTGGACACGACAGGGAAATGATAGCTGTCGGAATAGATCGCTGCTAGCTGTTCTTGCGCCAAGCGTGCCACGGCATACGGATTCTGGGCATGTACTTTATGGCTCTCCCGAAGTGGTAAATCCTGTTCCTTAACCGATCCATAGATCTCAGAAGATCCGACATTCAGAATCCGGGGATTCATGTCATTCTGCCGTACTGCCTCAAAGACATTGAGAAGGAGCGAGAGGTTATTCAGGACCGTCCCCCTGGGGTTCTTCCAACTTTCAGCGACTGAGCTCTGGGCTGCGAGTTGGATGATGGCATCCGGGTCAATCTCCTGTATCGTTGCATCTACCCAGGACGCATCCTGCATATCCCCTGCATGAAATGCTATTTCTTGCAACAGGGACTCTCGCGATGATATAAAATCCCAGGAAGGAGCGGACCTGCTCATCCCGTGAAGGGCAACATCAGGTCGGACACGGTGGAGATAATTGGCAAGATGCCCGCCAACGAAACCGCTGATGCCGGTGATGAGGATGGATCTCATTCAGGTTCCACAAACAAGTTATGAGTAAAATTCATCGCATATTCATAAATATCTGATGGGCAGAGTATGAGGAACAGCCATGAATGCCCTGATTATCTAACGGAATGTTGCCCAAGGAACCCACTATCTGCATTCTTTCTGGTCTTCGAATAAGATTGCATGTGTTCACAGACATCCATAGGCAGACATGTTCCCTTCCGGCAATGGATTCGCAACAGACCCAGCATTCCTGCAAGAGGCGTCCGCCGGTAGAGAGCCGGTGAAAGATCCTCTATGGGGTCATAAGAGTCAAGATCGGCTAACACCACGCAGTTCGAAAACGATTTTAATAGGATCGAAAAGAAATAGACTGCTATCCTGGGAAGCACAATGTCAAGCGGAAAAAAGGCATTCATTACGGGAATTACCGGTCAGGACGGATCGTATCTGGCTGAGCTCCTGCTCAGCAAAGGCTACGAAGTTCACGGGATGGTCCGGCGCTCTTCAACATTCAACCGGAGCAGGATTGACCATATCTACGTTGACCCTCATGATCCCAAGGCACAGTTTTTTCTCCATTACGGGGATCTGGGCGACTCGGAGCAGCTCGCAAATATCATCTATAATCTGATGCCTGACGAGGTCTACCACCTCGGGTCGCAGAGCCACGTGCGGGTCAGTTTCGATATTCCTGAATACACCGGAAACGTCACTGGTCTTGGGGTAACCCGTATCCTCGAGTCCGTGCGGAGGAGTGGCCACCCCATCCGTTTCTACCAGGCATCATCAAGCGAGATGTTTGGCACAGCAACCCCTCCGCAGGGGGAAGATTCGCCGTTTGAGCCGCGCAGCCCGTATGCCTGTGCAAAGCTCTATGCCTACTGGATGGTGAGAAATTACCGGCAGGGTTACAACCTCTTTGCCTCCAACGGGATCCTCTTCAATCATGAATCACCACGCCGCGGAGAGACATTCGTTACAAGAAAGATCACCCGGGGAATCGCTTCTATCCTGGCAAAAAAAGAAAAATACCTCTATCTCGGTAACCTCGAGGCGCGCAGGGACTGGGGCTTTGCCCCCGAGTATGTTGAGGCGATGTGGAGGATGCTTCAGGCAGAGAAATCCGATGATTTTGTTATCGGGACCGGCGAGGCTCACTCAGTGCAGGAGTTTCTTGATGCGTCCTTCAGTTATGCAGGCCTCACACCTGATGAACATGTAAAGATCGATCCCAACTACTTCCGTCCAACCGAGGTTGGAGTACTTATCGCGGACGCGAGAAAGGCAGAGAAGATCCTCCGTTGGAAGCCCGGTATTAAATTTTATGATCTCATTAAAATTATGGTCGATGCCGATCTGCGTAACGCAGGTCTTGAACCACCAGGGGAAGGAGATGAGATCCTTGCAAAGAAATTCCCCAAACGCTGGTGGAAAGAGGACTGACCTGTTCATTCATTCAATAGATTTTGAAGGTTGTCGCCTAGCCGTTTCTTCCTCTCGAAACCCCGGGAACAATACTTTCATCATACCCCCAAAAGAAAAAGGATAGCGTGAAGGTATGGCGACCAT
Source organism: Methanomicrobiales archaeon (assembly GCA_015660865.1). Lineage (GTDB taxonomy): Archaea > Halobacteriota > Methanomicrobia > Methanomicrobiales > JACTUA01 > JACTUA01. The sequence goes on from JACTUA010000003.1 coordinate 134,143, forward strand.
CGAAGAGAACATCGGCTACCATTTCAAGAACCCGGCCTTCCTCACCCAGGCCCTGACCAGGAAAGCGTTTGCGAACGAGGAGCGGCAGCAGGGCAGGCACCAAGATGACCAGGAGATCCTCTGCACTCTGGGGGATGCGGTGCTTAAGACGGTTTTCGTGGAGCTCCTGATCCGAGCACGATACCCCACACCCGATGCCATTATCCAGGCGAAGATCCAGCTGGAACATGAAGAGGCCCTCGCCGGTATCGCTGGCCAGATAGGGATTGCCCAAGCCATCCGTCTGGGCGCAGGGGAGAGAAAGCAGGGGGTGGTGGAGAAGGGACCCGATGTCCTTGCCGAGACCCTGAAGGCTACCATCGGGGCAATCTACCTGGACGGGGGCTTCGGAGCCGCGAGGGACGCAGTCATCAGGTGGTATGGCAACAGGATCAGGCCACATGGCAGATGATATGCATCTGCCCCGTTTTTTCAGATAATGAATTATACAAACCAGGATGGGAGTATGCCTGATGAATAATTCATGAAGGACATCCTCGTTGAGATTCTCACAAGCGGGAAAGAGGGGAGGCGCCCATTGTCACCCCCTTTTGTACCCGAACTTCCGGAGTAATCCCGTTCTCCATGTGATTCCGTCAGGCCCTTCCACGCCCTTCGGTTTCGCCCCGTCAATGACCCCCATGATGCCTCTTCCTGTAGCAGACTCGGCGATGATAACCTCGGCGGGGTTCGCCGTTGCGCAGTAGATGTTGCAGACCTCCTGGATGTTCTTTAGGGCATTGAGGACATTTATCGGGAAGCAGTTCCTGAGGAAGAGGATGAAGGAGTGGCCTGCGCCGATGGCGAGGGCGTTCGTGGTGGCAAGGGCTTTCAACTCCTCATCGTTCCCCTCCACCCGGATCAGGCACTCTCCCGAGGACTCGCAGAAGGCGAGCCCGAACCTCGCCCCTGGAACAGACCCCACAACCGCCTCGGCGATGTCCTCCACGGTCTTGATGAAGTGGGACTGCCCGAGGATGAAATTCACATCCTCGGGTTTCTCGATCTTCACGGTCTTGAGTTCAAGAGTTCCGGGCATGGATGCACCGGAGAGAGATGGAACCTCGGGATTTAAATCCATTGACTGCATGAGGGAGTATTGCATGGCCTGTTCCGGAATGAATCCGTCCCATTTCGGTGATACCTGTACTACCGTGGGCCGGATTCATTGGCGTGAATCCCTGTGGAGTTTTCCAAGATTCCTTTGACACGGGAATCGCGGGCATCCCTCCATGGGATCCTCGTTGAGATACCCATCATCCTTCTCCCGTCGGGCCGGCCAAGAATGAGAAAATTAATATCACCCATCCATCATTATTAATAATGTAAAATAGGGGATTCGGATGGCGGAACAGTTCGACGTGAAACTGGTTGAAGAGGCGAAGTACTACACGCCTCTACCCGAGTACCGCGAGAAAGCCTGGGTCAAAGACTACGACGAGGAGTACAGTGAGTTCCTGAAGGATCCCGAGGCCTTTTGGGGAAAGATCGCGAAGGAGCTCGACTGGTTCGGCCCCTGGGATAAGGTCCTTGACTGGAAGTATCCCTATGCAAAGTGGTTCGTGAACGGGAAGCTGAACATCACGTACAACTGCCTGGACCGGCACGTCTTCAACCACCGGCGGAACAAGGTGGCCATCATCTGGAGGGGGGAGAACGGCGAGGAGCGGATCTTCACCTACCAGATGCTCTACCGCCAGGTCAACCGCTTCGCAAACGGGCTTAAAAGGCTCGGTATCGTGAAGGGCGACCGGGTCTGCATCTACATGCCCATGATCCCCGAGCAGCTCATCGCCATGCTCGCCTGCGCGAGGATCGGCGCCGTGCATTCTGTCGTATTCGGCGGTTTCGGCGTCACGGCCCTCAATTACCGGATCAACGATACCGAGTCAAAGGTGGTCATCACCGCCGACATCGGGTTCCGGCGGGGAAAGACCATCCCCTTAAAGACCCTCGTCGAGGAGGCCATCATCAACGCCCCGAGCGTGGAGCGGGTCGTCGTCCTCCGGAGGAAGGAGCCGAAGGTGGAGATCCACTCCGGGATCGAGATCGACTTCTACGACCTCATGGAGGGGGTTGAGCCCGTCTGCAAGCCCGAGGTGATGGACGCCGAGGATCCCCTTTTTATCCTCTACACGAGCGGGTCAACAGGAGCCCCGAAAGGGGTCATCCACACCTGCGGCGGGTATATGGTCGGGACCTACTACACGAGCAAGGTGATCTTTGACTTAAAAGAGGAGGACGTCTACTGGTGCACTGCGGACGTGGGCTGGGTCACCGGCCACTCCTACCTCCTCTACGGGCCTCTCGCCGTGGGGGCCACAATCTTCTTCGGCGAGGCCGTTCCTGATTATCCCGATGCAGGGAACTTCTGGAGACTCATCCAGGACATGGGGATCACCATCTTCTACACGGCACCTACCGCCATCCGGATGTTCATGAAGGTGGGGGAGCAATGGCCGGACAAGTATGACCTCTCCTCCCTCAGGATCCTGGGGTCTGTCGGAGAGCCGCTCAACCCTGAGGCCTTCGAGTGGTACTACCGGGTCATTGGCAAGGACAGGTGCCCCATCGTCGACACCTGGTGGCAGACCGAGACGGGCATGCAGATGATCACCACCTTCGTGGGGGAGAAGATGCGGCCCGGATTTGCAGGGAAAGGCATCCCTGGCGTGATCCCCGATGTGGTGGACAAGCACGGAAAACCGGTGAAGACCGGGACCCTCGGCTTCCTCATCATAAAGAATCCCTGGCCTGCCATGTTCCGTACCATCTACAAGAACGACGAGCGCTACCGGAAGTACTGGGAGACCATCCCCAACGTGTACACTGTCGGGGATCTCGCCGTCAAGGGGAAGGACGGGTACATCATGATCCTCGGGCGTGCCGATGACATCATCATCGTGGCAGGGCACAACATCGGGACCGCCGAGGTCGAGAGCGCCCTCGTCTCCCACCAATCGGTTGCAGAGGCCGCGGTCATCGGGAAACCCGACGCCCTCAAGGGAAACCTCATCAAAGCCTTTGTCATCCTCAAGCTGGGGGAGAAACCGAGCGACAAGCACAAGCTGGACCTCAAGTACCATGTGCGGATGACCCTCGGGCCCATCGCCCAGCCCGACGATATCGAGTTCGTGGACAAGCTCCCCAAGACCCGGAGCGGTAAGATCATGCGCCGCGTCCTCAAGGCAAAGGAGCTGGGGATAGACCCAGGCGATATCTCCACTCTCGAGGATTAACAACCCCTCTTTTCGACCAGAAGATCCAAAGTACGATGGCTCCTTGATATTTCCAGGGGGAGACCAAAAAGCCGATGATACGAATATCTGACAAGTATATCAGGTTTCTCGAAGCCACGGTACCGGTGGTTCGGAGTTCCCGGATCCCCCTCTATTCCTGCAGGTACTCGAAGAAGGTGTACACCCAGCCACCAGCTTCTCGCTCTTCTCCTGTTTAAGGAGTATATGAGGGAGGATTACTGGAATATCGTTGAGATCGGGGAACTCATGACTCCTGTCATGTCACCAGTTCCACCTAAGAATAGCTATTTTCAGATGTAGAGCCCCCCATTCAGGTCTATAACCTGGCCCGTTATGTATGCCCCGTCTTCTGATACAAGGTAAGCCACTGCCCCAGCCACCTCGGATGGCTCCCCGAGTCTTCCGAGAGGTATCTGGGCGATAATTTTATCCAGTATTTCTTTGGGGACCGATCTGACCATATCAGTCCCTATGTATCCTGGTGCTATTGCATTGACCGTTATACCTTTCGTGGCAAATTCCTTTGCCAGAGTTTTTGTGAGACCAATCAAGCCTGCCTTTGAGGCTGCATAGTTTGACTGTCCAAAGTTGCCCATTCTCCCAATGACAGAGGAAATATTCACGATTCTGCCATACTTCCTCTCGATCATACCATCTATAACTGCTTTGGTGCAGTAGAAAGGACCATCTAGGTTCACAGATAGGACATCAGACCACATCTGGGGTGTCATTTTTACGAACGATTTATCCCTGGTGATTCCTGCATTATTCACGAGGATATCGATCTTGCCTAACTGCTTTACCACCTCGTCCCGCATCCTGTTCACCTGCTCAAAGTCATCGACGTTGGCCTGGACGATGCAGGAATGCTTGCCCATGGAGCCTATCAAGTCTGATACTTCTTTTGCGTCCTCAGTCCGGTTCATCTCTTCTGCCATCATGAATAATTTAGAAGCATCTCTGAGCACGCCCGTCTGATCAACGAGCTTTGAGACCTTCTCTGCTTGCTCCTTGCTCATCTGATAGTTGATGGCAACATCCGCACCTTCCTCGGCGAGACGCAGAGCAATCGCCCGGCCAATCCCCCGGGAGGCGCCGGTAACCAAAGCGACTTTACCTTCCAAGCTTGCTTTCTCTCTCATAGTACTCACCTTTTTACCACCATGGCAATACCCTGACCCCCCCCAACGCAAAGGGCGGCAAGGCCATAGGTACCTTTCTTCCTCTGTAATTCATGCAGGAGTGTCACGAAGATCCGTGTACCACTTGCACCTATCGGGTGCCCAAGGGCTATAGCGCCGCCGTTCACATTTACTTTGTCAGTGTTCAACCCAAGTTCCCGAATAACCGCAATGCTCTGTGCTGCAAAGGCTTCATTGAGTTCGATCAGGTCAAGTGTATCAAGAGTTATCCCGGCACGCTCGATGGCTCTTCTGGTTGCACCAACAGGCCCCATGCCCATTATCTCAGGGGGAACTCCACAGAACCCGTAGCTTTTGATTGTGGCCATGGGCTCGATTCCCTTTTCCCTGGCTTTTTCTTCAGACATCAAAAGGACAGCCCCGGCTCCGTCATTAATCCCTGATGCATTGCCTGCAGTCACGGTTCCGTCCTTTTTAAATGCGGGTTTTAGTTTTGCAAGAACTTCTTTTGTCGTGCTGAACCTGGGGAACTCATCGGTATCAAAGAGTACAGGCTCCCCTTTTGGCTGGGGAACTTCTATGGGGACGATCTCGTCCCTGAACGCACCTGCCCTGATTGCTGCCTCTGCCTTATTCTGGCTTTTTGCCGAGAACTCATCCTGCGCCTGCCTTGTAACGCCGTATCTTTCGGCCACGTTCTCGGCAGTCATTCCCATATGGTAATTGTTGAAGATATCCCACAATCCGTCGTATATCATCAGGTCTACAGCTTCATCATTGCCCATCCGTGCTCCCCAGCGGGTTTTTTTCAGGGCATACGGAGCCTGCGACATGGATTCTATACCGCCTGCGAGAACAACCTCCGCATCACCAAGCATGATAGCCTGGGCACCGAGTACCACCGATTTCAGGCCCGAGCCACACAGTTTGTTCACACCATAGGCGGGTACCGCGTCTGGAATTCCCGCGAAAATGGCAGCCTGCCGTGCCACATTCTGGCCGTGGCCGGCTGAAAGAACATTTCCCAGGATGACTTCTTCAACCTCATGTGCTTCAACACCGACCCGTTTCAAGGCATCCTTCAATACCACAGAACCAAGCTGTACGGGGCTAAAATCCTTCAGGCTTCCCCCGAATTTTCCGACAGCGGTCCGTGTTGCCGATACAATAACGACATTATGCATTCATTTTCACCTGTTTCCCTGGTGGATGCATCCACGTGAGCAAACGATCTCTCTCCTCAATGTTTCTGAACCGCTGCAACGGTTCCCCTCACCTTCTTCTCCTTCTTTGACAAACGGCAGGTCAGCTTTTCTCCCACTACCGCCTCTTTTGTGATAATTGCTACCTTGCTTTCCCGTCTCGTTTTTTCGGCTTTGATTCGCGACGCTTCCCTTTTTGTGAAGCATTCTCTTGTACGGGCTTCTTTTCTCCAGCTCGATCAAGGAGAGACTTCGGCTTTAACCACGCAGCGATCTTGGGGCAGACCTCTTTCTGGGATTTGGAGCCCACAAAGATACCTATATGGCCGGTCGGGAAAACCAGCGTCGCTTTCTCTTTACTGGATACTGCATCGCCCAGCGGTTTACTTGCGTCGTTTGGAACGAGGTGGTCAAATTCTGCCATGACGTTCAGCAGGGGCATGGTGATATTTTTCAGATGAATCGTCTTCCCGCCAATCACCATCTTGTTTTTTATAAGCAGGTTCTTCTGGTAGCAGTCTTTTTGAAACTGCCGGTAGGCTTCGCCTGCCTGGTCAGGACTGTCGAATATCCATTTCTCCATTCTGAGGAAGTTCCTGACGGTTTCTTCGTTTCTCACCTCGCATTCCTTATCACCGGGTTCGCATTCGATTCGCTCAAACAGACCTACGTACTTGTCAATCATCGTCCTGAACGGGTCGGTGAGCAGGAACCCCACATTCAGAAAATCTCCGGGCACGATTCCATAGTAGTCGACGATTTTGTCCACGTCCAGGGCCTTGGCCCAGATATGAAGAAGTCCTTTATCAGTATCAAAGTGTACAGGAGTCACCAGGGTGACCAAGTTCTTCACCTTTTCAGGATGCAGTGCGGCGTACATCACAGAAAAAGTTCCTCCCTGGCATACGCCAAGCAGGGTAATCTTATCCAATCCCGACCTTTCTCTGACTTTATCGACGGCATTATCGATATACCCGTTCACATAATCGTCAAGGGTGAGGTACCTGTCTGCGCCTGAGGGATACCCCCAGTCAATGATGTAGACATCAAAACCTTCCTCCAGCAGTTTCTTTATCACACTTTTATCGGGCTGGAGATCAAGGATATAGTGCCTGTTCACAAGCGCATACACGATGAGTATGGGAACAGGATGTGGTTTTTCTACGGTTGGAATATAATGGAGAAGTTTCATCTTATCTTCGGTATAGACGATCTCGGAAGGGGTCGTTCCAACCGAAATGTCCGGGCGCTTTAAGAATACTTCCATCCCTCGTTTGAATTTTTCATAATCTCCCATTAATGTAAGTTCGTTCATGGCGTCTCCTCTCCTCTCCTCACAAAGAATACATCATTTCTTCTTTGACAGCTCGCTTACCTGGCTGGTTAATTTCTTCACCGTTTTCCGTAGAGAATACAGTTCCTTGTTTATCTCATCGATCTCTGTTTTTGTGGGGAGATTCATCGGTTTTAAGTAATTCTCTTCAATTACTTCCCTGTTCAATTTTTGGAATTCCATGAGACGAGACATGAATTTCCCCAGATCGTTGGCAAAATGACCGGATTTAAGGAATTCGTGAAAAGTCTCACTATAGGTCTCCATCCAGATCTTGTAAAAATCCTTGTAGCTCTCAGGACTGAGATCTCCTTTCATGTCGGTTGCTGTCTTTTCACGCACCTTTTGCATTGCCTCTTTGAATACAATCTGGAGATCGCTATTGGATTCCATCCATGCCGTATAGAGATTCACAAAGTTAGAGAAACCCATCATCATCTTTTCAGATTTCTCACGTGCTGGACCCATAGCAGGCATCTCGACAAGCCGGCCAAGGTTGGCCTGGTAGGTCTTTACCCAGAGGTCAAAAAATTCCTGTGTGGATTCAAAAGTGGATTCGGAACTGGATTTTTCCATATTTAAACCCGCTTGGAGCTAAAATCCGACATCTTTGCCATCATGGCAAAGGTGTCTGAATATATCTTTCCCATTATCTTTACAGGATCCATCATCTCTTTCATCGGACCTGCAATGGGCATGTCCTCGAAGAAGCTATCAAAAGCTTTTTCGTACATTTTTACCCAGAGGTCATAAAATTCCTTATATCCCTTTGGATCAGTGGTTTGTTTTGTAATTTCATTGGCTTTTTGTGCGAGTTTTTCCAGTGTTGTTATCCAGGTCTTGTACACCTGCAGATAAATATTGGTGCTCTGCATGAAGTCCTCGAAAACTTCTTTTGAAGGCTGCATGGACTGGAAATCAAACACTTTGCCATAGGTCTTCTGGTAGGTTTTCAGCCACAGGTTATAAAATTCCTTGTATGCTTCAGGAGTCGCGCTTCCATGGGAGAGTTCTTCCATTTTATCAGAGAGCTCTGATATGGATTCGATCCACGGCTCGTACAGCTTGGCAAATGAATGCTTCCATAGCTTGGATATCTGCACAAAATTTTCTGAATAGATATCCGGGAGACCTGTGTAATTTTCAAATATCGCTTTTGTACCTACCGTGGCAGGCAGGGCAAGAAGGTCGTCGAATATTTTCTCATACGACTTCATCCAGACGGTATAGCACTTCTTATATTGTGCTGGATCCGGCTTGCTCTGGAGTAGCTCTCTTGTTTTCCGGGAATTCTCTTCTAACTCGGCAATCCATGACCTGTAGAGTCTGTTCGATTCCTCAGCGCTTGCCATGAATTTCTCAAGCATCCCTTTCGTGGATTCCAGCGTTGGCATTGGATAAAATGTACCAAAGGTGTTTCGGTACGTTTTCATCCACTCATCATAAAATTCCTTATACTTCTGTGGGGCGGCTTCTTTTGAGAGTTCTGCCGCCTTCTCAAACAGTTCTCCTGTGGATTCAAGCCAGGGCTTGTACAGTGTACGGTAGGACTTCTCCCACACTTTTGAGACAGTGGTATAGCTGTCAGCCGCCGTCTTGAAAATATCCTTCCTCTCTTCGTTCGCCGTTGCACCTTTCTTCTCTTCACTCTTTCTAACCAAATAATTCAACTCCTTTTTCATTGTTTTAGGTTTTATCTTCACTCTAAACGGGGCAGTTAATAGAATAGGATTCCCATTCTCATTTCCTGCAAAGTTATAGGATGTCGGGATTGTATGTGATATACATGCAATCCCTTGAGAAAAGGCGATGGACTAAAAGCGTGCGAGCTTCTTTCCTTGCTCTCCCCGCATATACATAGGTGCCTATGAGGGATATAGTTACGCATTACGGGGTTTTTTTTAAAAATTAGTTTTAATACATGTCAAAAATGTAAAAGGGGTCAATAAAAAGAATAATTCAGCGTTGAGATTGAATTGATTTTCATTAACTCCTATCAAAGAATTTACTTTCCAAGAAAAATTTGGAGATTAGTCCTCCAGCGTTGAGATATCACCTGGATCGATACCCAGCTCCTTTGCCTTGAGCACCCGTCGCATAATCTTTCCGCTTCTCGTTTTTGGTAAACTATCAACGAATTCAATCTCAGACGGCATCGCAATTGGCCCAAGTGTCATCCGCACATGGTGGATGAGTTCTGATCTCAGTTTATCGCTTGGAGTGTGGCCAACCCGAAGTATTACGAACGCCTTCAGGATATTGCCTTTGAGAGGATCTGGTTTACCAATCGCAGCCGCTTCGGCTACTGCACGATGGGAGACAAGGGCACTCTCGACCTCGGCAGTTCCAATATTGTGGCCTGCGACGATGATAACATCATCAGCACGCCCTAGTACCATGATGTAGCCATCTGTATCCTTAACCGCCAGGTCGCCCGCTGTGTAGGTATTCGGAATCGTGAACCAGTACTTTCGGTACCGTTCATCGTTCTTTAAAACGGTGCGGAACATGCTGGGCCATGGTTCCTTTATCACGAGAAAACCTCCCTGGCCGGTTTGAACAGGTCTCCCGTTTTTATCCACAACATCTGCGACAACACCTGGAATCGCTTTACCGGCAAATCCGGGTTTCATCGGTTCTCCGACAAGAGTGGTTATCATATGCATACCCGCCTCTGTCTGCCACCAGGTATCTACGATGGGGCATCTCGTCTTCCCGATCACCTGGTAATGCCACTCGAAGGCCTCAGGGTTGAGTGGTTCGCCGACAGAGCCGAGGATGCGGAGAGAGCTCAAGTCATACTTATTCGGCCATTCCTCCCCCAGCTTCATGAACATGCGGATCGCCGTCGGGGCAGTATAAAATATGGTAATACATTGCTCCTCAATCAATCTCCACCAGGCCCCTGGATCCGGGAAATCGGGAGTTCGCTCGGTGATAAAGACTGTCGCACCGGCACAGAGGGGCCCGTATACGATGTACGAATGGCCGGTAATCCAGCCAGGATCGGCGGTACACCAGTATATATCATCCTCCTTGAGGTCAAAGACGCATTTCATCGTGTGGTATACGCCAACCATATAGCCGCCGCAGGTGTGGACCACTCCTTTTGGTGCCCCTGTTGAACCGCTGGTGTAGAGGTAAAATAATAGATCTTCTGCATCCATCACCTCGGGTTTGCAATCAACCTCAACACCCTCCATGATCTCGTTGAAGTCGACCTCAATCTCCTGGTGGAGTTCGATGGGTGGTTCCTGTCTTCGGAGAACGATGACACGTTCAACACTCGGTGCATTGGTTATTGCTTCATCGACGATGATCTTGAGTGGCAGGGCTTTTCCCCTTCGCATTCCAACGTCTGCCGTTATGACAAACTTTGCCTCAGCATCATTCATCCGGAAATTGAGAGCACCAGCACCAAACCCGGCAAAAACTACGTTATGGATTGCCCCGATTCGCGCACATGCCAGCATTGCAATGATCTGTTCGGGAACGAGTGGCATGTAAATGCAGACGCAGTCGCCTCTTTTCACACCAATCTTTTTCAAACCATTTGCAAAACGCATTACTGCCTTGTAGAGCTGGTTATACGTGTAAAAGCGCCCTGCTTCACCTTCACCTCGCCAGATGAGCGCGATCTTATTTCTATTTTTACCCAGAGCGTGACGATCAAGGCAATTATACGTAATATTTAGCTTCCCATTGACAAACCATTTCGCGTAAGGATAATTCCAATCCCTCACCTTATCCCATGGTTTGTACCATTCAAGTTCACGGGCCACGTTTCCCCAGAATTCATCTGGGTTGGAGAGGAACTCGCGGTAGGTCCAGTTATAATCTCGTACCCAAGCATTCTGTTTGTAACTGGGGTCGGGGCTATAACTGGATTCCTGTCCGATTGATTTAACATCAAACTTTTCTGCCATGGAACCATCACCTCCGCCGTCTTCGGGCATTGCACCCTCTGCTGGTGCAATATATTTACTTTTCTAAAATCTGACACCATTGGACGTACGCAGTTGAATTAACTGGATAATCTTACCTTTTTATCAATTCACAGAAAAAATTGAAGAATTTACGGGATAAGGGTAGGTCAGGCAATAAAAATGTAGACCGCCGGTCGATGGATCATCCGTTTCGACTCATGCCAGCTGATAGCCTAACTACCCATCTTTTTATATACTTTTTATAGCCTCTTATATACCATGAAAGGCAGACCCGAGGACTCCCTGAAGATCGAGAATATCGTCGCATCTGCAAAGGTGAGCGATTTCCTGGACCTCCCCACCCTCGCCGCAAAGATCAAGGACGCCGAGTACAACAAGAAGCGCTTCCCCGGTGTCGTCCTGCGGATGCAGGACCCGAAGATCGCTGCCCTCGTCTTCGGGAGCGGGAAGGTCGTGCTCACCGGCGCAAAGTCCATCGACAGCCTCTCCCGTGGCCTCGAGATCCTAGGGAACCAGCTCCGGGCCCTCTCCATCGATATCCCGGAAGCCCTCACCTACAAGATCCAGAACATCGTCACGTCTGCCGATCTGGGATCCCCCATCAACCTGAACAAGATCGCGGTTGGGTTCAACCTCGAGATGATCGAGTACGAGCCCGAGCAGTTCCCCGGCCTCGTCTACAGGCTCGACGAGCCCAAGGTGGTCGTCCTCCTCTTCGGGTCCGGGAAACTGATCATCACCGGCGGGAAGAAGCCCGAGGACGCGAAGAAGGCGGTCCAGAAGATCCTCTCTGACCTGACCAACCTCGGCCTCATCTGAATACCCTCTTTTTCAGCCGAAGACCCGTCTCTCCCGGCGAGTGGGCATTCGCCATGAACCCCAACCTCCTTCCCACCCCGTCATTGTACTTTGGAAACAATGCACTTTTTTACTCCGGAAGTGGTGCAGCTCTTTCCTTCGGAAAAATGCCTCGTTTCTTTGGAAACAGCGGCCCTTATTCCTCCGGAAACGGAGCACATGTTTCTTTAAGAAACAGTGCACCTTCGTTTGCAAATAGATGGATTTATATATTAATTAATAATATTTTATAGATTGGTTTTAAACAATATTATTCATCCCCTGGAGGCGTGCGATGAGGCCGGAGAAGGTCATGTATTTCACGGAGAAGGAGGAGGAGTTCACCGAACTTCTCATGGGGCTCGGTCTGAAGAGGAATGTGGCAAAGGTCCTCGTCTACCTCGCGAACACCAAGGAGTCCACCTCACGGGACATCGAGCGGGGCACAGACCTCCGCCAGCCCGAGGTCTCCATCGCCATGCGCTTCCTCACCGAGGTCAACTGGGTGAAGAGCCGGGAGAGCCGGGCAGAGAGCAAGGGCAGGCCGGTGAAGATCTACGAGCTCGCCCGGCCCATCACCGAGATCATGGACTCCATCGAGAAGGACAAGAAACGCGAGGCCAAGACCCAGCTCGACCTCATCCAGAAACTCAGGGAATACATCTCATAGGTTGAAGGCCCCGCTCCCGTCAGCCTTCCCCACAATCACTACCGTTTTTCCGGTAAACCGGGTGAAGAGCCCGGATGAGATCACGCCAGGAGTGGCGTCGAGGATGATCTCAAGCTTCTCCGGGTCCTTTATCGCCGGAAAGGTGCAGTCGAGGATGAAGTTCCCGTTGTCGGTGATGACCGGCCCGTCCCTGACCGATCCCTCGCGGAGGACCGGCTGCGCACCGAGATCCTCAATGCAGCGGAGAACCGGAAGCACCGCGAAAGGCAGGACCTCGATGGGCACAACCCCGGCAAGTTTCTGGGCGCATTTTCCCTGGTCGACCACGATGACAAGGCGTTCCGCGGCATGGGCTACACACTTCTCCCTGGTGAGGGCTCCCCCCCTCCCCTTGATGAGACGCTTATGTGAGTCGACGAGGTCCGCCCCGTCAATGGCTATATCGGGAGAGGGATGATCCTGGAGCGTGGCGAGGGGTATCCCGAGGGTGCGGGCGCGGTTCTCTGCCTGGTAAGACGTCGGGATACCGGTGATGGAGAGGCCGCCCTCTATCCGCTCCGCCAGTCGTTCCATGGCAAAAAAGACGGTTGAACCCGTGCCGAGCCCGACCACCATGCCGTCTTCTACCATCTCGACCGCCGAACGGCCCGCCGCCCGCTTCCCCGGATCCACCCGTCTCTTCATGGAAAAGATCATCTCGGCCGGGCCTTATGAACAATACGGTCCGAACTCTGTCGCTTTCTGATCCCGTCAGCTTCGGTGGGGGCTCTCCGGCCCCAGGAAGAGCTTTCGCATGACGCCATCCGCGTCCCTCGCGGTGCAATCCAGGGTGATAGGCGTGATGGAGATATTCCCCTTCCTCACCGCGTGGACATCTGTCCCTTCCTCGGCATCTTCCACGAGGGGGCCGTTGATCCAGAAGTAGGGCCTGCCCCGGGGGTCCAGGCGCTTCTCGACACCGGTATGGAAGAGCTTCCGGGAGAGGCGCGTCACCTCGTAGCCGCCGCGGATCGCGGACGGGATGTTCACGTTGATGACGTCCGCTTCCCTGGGGAAGCCCTGCCGCAGCACCACAGAGACGATATCACTGACGATCTTCTTTGCTTCCGTGAACCTCTTCCCGTACCGGCGGGGATCATCGAACTTATCGCCCTGGTCCTCCACCTGGAGGGAGAAGGCGATGGCCGGTGTCCCCTGGTTCGCGGCCTCCAGGGCGGCACCGACGGTCCCTGAGGTCATGATGGACTCGAATGAGAGGTTCTCCCCGATGTTGATCCCGGAGACCACGAGGGTGGGCTCGAGCTGGAGGGCGTAGAGGCCGATGATCACGGCGTCCGTCGGCTTCCCCCCCACGGCAATCCCCTTCACCCCCTGGAGGTCCACGTCATGGACCCGGATGGGCTCGAAGATGGAGATCGAGCGGCCCACAGCGCTCTGCTGGGAGGCCGGTGCGACGATGGTCACGTCGGCGAAGCCGGAGAGGGCTTCGTAGGCCGCCCAGAGCCCGGCCGAGTAGATGCCATCGTCGTTCGTGAGAAGGATCCGCGCTCTCATCCAAGATCGTAGTTGGGGGGTCAGGCACAAGAAGGAATCGATCGTCACGGTAAAGGGTGAGGCATGCACAGGTGTACTGGATGAAGGCCCTCCTTGCCGAGTACACCACCTTCCACGACCCCGGCCTCGCTCCTGAAGGGGCTGCAATGCTCCGGGTTCTCTCGGAATCCTTTCAGCAGATCGGGTACGAGGTGGTCACCCCGGGGAGCGGGGACTTCGATCACGAGCTCGAACGGCTCGCTCCCGACTGCGACGTCGGGCTCGTCATCGCCCCCGATCACCTCCTCTTTGGGTTCACCCGTATCCTCGAGGAGTTCACGAAGAATATCGGGTGCAGCAGTCTCGTAACCGCCGTCTGCGCCGACAAGGTACGGACAGGGGAGATCCTGAGGAGGCACGGGATCCCTGTTCCCGGTACCGTGGATTCCGGTCCCCGGGTGGTCAAGCCCATCCGTGGGTGCGGGTCCATAGGTGTCCGGATCACCGAGGATCCCCCCGGCGAGGAGGAATTCGCCCAGCGCTATATCGAGGGGGAACACCTCTCGGCGAGCCTGGTGGGGTCGATGAACGTCGGGGAGGCGTGCCTGTACTACTCCGGAAAGCCCCCGCTTGCCCTCGCGCTCAACCGCCAAGAGATCGAGGTGAAGGACGGGGTCTTCCATTATCTCGGGGGGGAGACACCGGTCGACCACCCGAAGAGCGACGAGATAATTGCCATTGCCCGGAAGGCCGTGACGGTCCTCGGCTGCCAGGGCTATGCGGGCGTGGACATGGTGATCGGGGACCGGATCTACGTCGTGGACGTGAACCCCAGGATCACCACGAGCATCATCGGCATCGCGGCGGTGATGGAGGAGGAGATAGCGGGTATCCTCGTAGAGGCGTCGCAGGGAAGAGGGCCGGAGAGGGTTCACCTCCATGGCCGGGTCGGGTTCACGAAAGACGGGCAGGTGACCCGGCTATGATCGGTATCGACGTCGGTGGCGCGAACCTGAAGCTCGTTGACGGAAACCGGGTCACCATCCAGTACTGCCCTCTCTGGGAGGATGCACCGCTTACCGATCTCCTCCATGCCTTCAGGTCAGCTCATCCCGATCCCGACGCGGCCGTGGTGATGAGCGGGGAGCTCGCAGATTGCTTTGGGACAAAGCTGGAGGGCGTCAGGTTTATCGTGGAATCAGTGCAGGAGGCGTACCCCGACGCAATCTTCTACGGGATCGATGGTACCTTCCACCGTGGACCTGTCGCCCAGCTCGCAGCCGCGAACTGGCTCGCTTCCGCGGATCTCCTCCGCATGCGTTACCCCCGGGCTGTGCTCCTTGATATCGGGTCGACCACGACGGATATCATCCCCCTTCCCGAGTTCAGCCGGCTCCTCGGTCTGACCGATCTCGGAAGGCTCCAACAGGGTTTCCTTCTCTATACAGGGCTCCTCCGCACATCCCTTGCCACCCAGATCCAGACGGTGAAGGTGAAAGGTGACGAGACACCGACCTGTGCCGAGCTGTTCGCCATAGCCGCAGACGCCCACCTGGTTCTCGGACATATCACCCCGAGAACCTATACCTGCGACCCCCCCGACAGGGGTGAAAAGAACGTCGGTGCAGCCCTCCGGAGGCTCGCCCGGGTGGTCTGTGCGGACCTCGATGAGATCGGTCCCGACGGGGCAATAGAGATCGCGCGGCAGTTCTGGGAGGCCCAGCGTGACCGGATCAGGGCCGCTGCAGACAGGGTCGTGAGAGAGTGCGGAGCTGACAGCGTTGTCGTTGCAGGGATCGGCTCCTCCCTCTTTGCCCGGGAACTCGGGGGAAGGGACCTCGCACGGGAGCTGGGAGCGGTGTCGGATGCGCTCCCCGCATTTGCGGTGAAGGAGGTGGCCCTACGAGAGGCTGGCTCCTGACTGCGGTGCTCCTCACGGCCTCACTTGCCCTGACCGTGATCCTCTTTCTTGCCGGGATTCCCGTCTTCTTCCTCGCTCTCTTCATACCCCTCGTCCCGGTTCTCGGGCGGAGGCGGCGCACGCTGCGCTGCCCGGTGTGCGGGCGGGAGACCGAGGGCACCGAGAACTTCTGCCCCGGAGACGGGAGCCCCCTTCGGCCTCCGGGAGACAAGGTTTGAGAGGTTGAGGAGGGATATGGGGAGCGGGATCCCCAGGAGGTCGGTGGCAGGGACAACCCTCTTCGCCCGCATGGCGTACATCCTGATGGTTCCCCTGTCCACGATAAGGCCGAGGGAGGCAAGGATCCGCTCGGTATGGTGATAGGGATGGACCCGGGAGAGGGTGATCGCGAGATCCACTACAGGGATCCCGAACCGCACCCCTTCGTAGAACGGTTCCCGGGCATACCAGAAACCCCCGCAGGACCCGCACCTGAACCTGGTGACCAGGACGTGAATATCACGCGTCTCCTCCCCGATATGCATATGGGCGAACCGTTTCTCCTTCCGGTCATGCCGCCTGAGGGGACTGCCGCACTCCGGGCATGCGAGGAGATCCGTGAAGGAGATCCCGTCCATGGCAAGGATGGTTGACCGGATGAGGTCCCCGAGCATGGGCGGGATAGCGATGCGCTTCATGCGCGGATACCGGTGATGGGTTTACTATGATCGGTTAGCTTTCTGAGTTGTATATCATTACCATTTATCATCCCAGCCATCTTCTCCACCACTAGTAATCATTTTTGCGGCATAAAGGGGTATCGTTATAACCCCCTGGCACCGACCCGTCTTTATCCGAGGTTTTTCCATGGATGTGAAGTATGTTCCGACCACGTGTCCGTACTGCGGTACCGGATGCGGTTTCAACCTCGTGGTGAAAGACGGGAAGGCCGTGGGGGTCGCCCCCTGGCACAGGAACCCCGTGAACGATGGGAAGCTCTGCCCCAAGGGCAACTATGCCTATGAGTTCATTCACAGCGAGGACCGGCTGACAAAGCCGCTGATCAGGAAGGGCGACCAGTTCGTGGAGGCCAGCTGGGACGAGGCCTACGACCTCATCTCAAAGACCTTCAAGAAGTACAAGCCCGAGGAGATGGCCTGCCTCTCCTCTGCCCGGGTCTCCAACGAGGAGAACTACCTGATGCAGAAGTTCGCCCGGGCGGTGTTAAAGACGCCCAACGTCGACCACTGCGCACGGCTCTGCCATGCCTCAACCGTCGTGGGGCTTGCCGGGGCCTTCGGCTCCGGTGCGATGACCCAGTCCATCGCGGATATCGCCCAGGCAAAGACCATCCTCATCATCGGGTCCAACACCTTCGAGCAGCACCCCCTCATCGGGCGCCGCGTGATGCAGGCAAAGATGAACGGTGCCAAGATCATCTATGCTGATCCGCGCCTGACTGCCACAGGTAAGCAGGCAGACCTGTACCTGCCCTTCTACTCCGGGGCGGACGTGGCCATCTTAAACGGCTTCATGCAGCAGATCATCAAGAACGGCTGGGAGAACAAGGAGTTCATCGAGAAGCGTACCAAGGACTTTGACAAGCTCAAGGCCGTGGTTATGCAGGACAAGTACAGCCTGGCCAATGTATCGAAGATCTCCGGTATCCCTGAGAAGGATCTTGCCACCGCTGCCGAGTGGATCGGCAAGAGCAGTGCCAACGCGATCCTCTACTCCATGGGCATCACCCAGCATACCACCGGGGTTGACAACGTGAAGTCGGTGGCAAACATCCAGATGCTCACTGGCAACCTGGGCAGACCCGGCACCGGCGTCTGTGCCCTCCGGGGCCAGAACAATGTGCAGGGGGCCTGCGACATGGGCGCGCTCCCCAACGTCTATTCCGGCTACCAGGCTGTCATCGTCCCCGAGAACAAGAAGAAGATGACAGACGCCTGGGGCTGCGAGCTCGCCGAGGGCAAGGTCGGCTACACCGTCAC
Source organism: Methanomicrobiales archaeon (assembly GCA_015660865.1). Lineage (GTDB taxonomy): Archaea > Halobacteriota > Methanomicrobia > Methanomicrobiales > JACTUA01 > JACTUA01. The sequence goes on from JACTUA010000003.1 coordinate 152,006, forward strand.
CGACCTGATAAACGTCCTTGCCGACAAGCCCGGGACCGTGAAGTGCCTGTACATCATGGGCGAGAACCCGATGCTCTCTGACCCCGACCTCCACCACGTGGAGAAAGGCTTAAAGAACCTTGAGTTCCTCGTGGTCCAGGACATCTTCCTCTCCGAGACCGCGGAACTCGCGAACGTCGTCCTCCCGGCCGCCTGCTTTGCAGAGAAGGACGGGACCCAGACCAGCACCGAGCGGCGGGTCCAGAAATGGAGAAAGGCCGTGAACCCGCCCGGCGAGGCGAAGGCGGACTGGCAGATCATCAGCGAACTTGCGGCGAAGATGGGCTTTGCCAAGCAGTTCCCGTACAAGAGCGCGGAGGAGATCTTCACCGAGGTCGCGAAGGTGACCCCCTCCTACGGCGGCATGACCTATGCCCGGCTCGAGAAGCCCGAGGCCCTCCACTGGCCCTGCCCGACGGCAGAGCACCCGGGGACGCCCATCCTCCACAAGGAGAAGTTTGCCCATCCCGATGGCCTCGGTGTATTCACGCCGCTGGAATGGAAACCGGCAGCCGAGGTCCCGGACAAGGAGTACCCGCTCATCCTGACCACGGGCCGGTGCATCTGGCAGTGGCACACGGGGACCATGACCCGGAGATCCGAGTCACTGGAGAGGGAGGTGCCCACCGGCTGGGTCGAGATCAACCCCGATGATGCGGCAGCCCTCGGGATCACCGACGGCGAGATGGTCAAGGCGAAGACGAGGCGCGGGGAGATCGAGATCACGGCCAAGGTGACGGACGGCATCAAGAAGGGTGAGACCTTCATCCCGTTCCACTACGCCGAGTGTGCGGCAAACATCCTCACGAACAACGCCCTCGACCCTGTCGCGAAGATCCCGGAGTACAAGGCCTGTGCCATCAGGATCGAGAAGCTCGGAGGTGCGTAAATGGCAGCAAAGGGAGAGATGTTTTACGCCTGGGCGGGCGACAAGGCTATCCAGGACAAAGGCGAGTGCGGTGGCGCCGTCACCACCCTCCTCAAGTACGCCCTGGAGAACAAGATCGTGGACGCCGTCCTCGCCATCAGGAAGGGGAAGGACCTCTACGACGCCCAGCCGGTGCTCATCACCGACCCGAAGGATCTCGTCAACACCGCGGGATCGCTCCATTGCGGGACCCTGCTCATGTCCAAGCTGGTCAAGAAGTACTTCGACGGGGCCGAGAAGATGCGCCTCGGCATCACCATCAAGGGCTGCGACGCCATGGGCCTCTACGAGCTTGCGAAGCGCAAGCAGGTGAACCTCGACAACCTCGTCATGATCGGGGTGAACTGTGGTGGCTCCGTCTCCCCGAATTTGGCCCGGAAGATGATCACCGAGAAGTTCGGTGTCGACCCCGACAAGGTCCACAAAGAGGAGATCGACAAGGGGCAGTTCATCATCGAGTACGAGGGAGGCCACAAGGGCATCTCCATGGACGAACTCGAGGAGCACGGCTTCGGCCGGCGTACAAACTGCCGCCGGTGCAAGATGAAGGTGCCCCGCCAGGCCGACATCGCCTGCGGCAACTGGGGCGTCATCGGCGACAAGGCAGGGAAGGCCACCTTCGTTGAGATCTGCAGCGACAAGGGTGCCGACCTCTTCAACCAGGCCGTCCAGTCGGGCGCCCTCAAGGCCGAGAAGGCCCCCGACGCAGGCGTCGCGGTGAGGGGGAAGGTCGAGAAGGCCATGCTCAAGCTCGGCGACAAGTGGCGGGAGAAGGACTTCAAGGGCCTCGGCGAGGGGAACGAGCGTCTCAAGACCATTATGAACGAGACCTCACGGTGCATCAAGTGCTACTCGTGCATCAACGCCTGCCCCATCTGCTACTGCGTCGAGTGCAGCACCCGGAAGCCGTACCTCGTCCCGCCCGGACAGGTGCCGCCGCCGTTCATGTTCCACATGATCCGGTTCGTCCATATCTCGGACTCGTGCGTGAACTGTGGGCAGTGCGAGGAGCTCTGCCCGATGGACATCAGGAACTCCCTCTTCATGCACGCGCTCCAGACGGACCTCGAGAAGATGTTCGGGCACGTGCCCGGGGTCGACATGTCCCTCCCCGTCCTCGCCCTTGTGGAGGAGCCGACCGAGCGGGCCCGGCTCTCGTCGACAGGCAGCGACCAGATCTACGACATATTCAAAAAATAAGGCTGGCAGAGCCATCCTTATTTTTTCCAACTCACCCCTTCGGGGCTCGTCTTCAAAAAGTAGGGCTTACGCCCTCCTTCTTTCGATATCCCCCTGTGAGGGGACAACTTCAAAAAGTAGGTGAAGATATAAATTCACCTTTTTTCCGTAATTCTGGCCGTCAGCCCGTGAAGAGTCTCCCTCCGTTAAAGGAGCGACTCTCGGGCACGATGAGGGGCTTGCCTTTCCAAGCGGGGCCTGTATATTCACAGAAGAGGTCATCCAGCTATTTGGAAAGAGGAAGGTTCAGGGAAGGTCAATCAGATCCTTTTGGGCCTTAGCACTTCCACCATTCCTCTGCATCTCCCATGGAGGAGAAGGAGGAAGGGTCGTTCTGGTTTGCATACTCTGTCTGGATCCAGGGGGCAGAACGGATGGTCTTTGAGAGGTGTATCTCGTCGATGATCCCGTTAAAGGTCCTGGTTGTCCCTCCGGCGATATTCCCGAGCCGCATGGTGCGGGCAGCATCCGACTGGGCGGCGCCTGCAGGCGTCGAGAACTCGGTGATACCCTGTGATACGCCGTTGATGTAAATCGACGGGTCGTTCGCGACCGCTCCCTGGTTGTACGTGACCGCCACATAGTTCCATGCGTTCAGGGTGATGGAACCGGCAGGCGTTCTCCAGGCGCCGTGTGTGGTCCCGAACCCCTTCCGGAAGCTCATGACATTGTTCGTGTAGGTGGAGAAGGCCCACCCCCCGCCTCCATTCACATTGGTATTTGACTTGTCCCCGACCCGGCCCTCGCTGTTCTCACCGATGGTGAAGGGATTGATCCAGGCAGAGAAGGTACCGCCGGCTGCGAAGTTATCATCGACGGAAGCAGCGGACCCGGAATCGATATAATCATCCACCCCATCGTACCTCTGGGCATTGGCAAACCGCCCTGCAACGTTCGTGGACCCGCTGTTGGTGCCGTCGTTATTATTGGAGGTGGAGTCCAGGAGGTCGGTGTTGTGGTGCCATACGGCGTTGTAGTTCGCGCTCCACACATTTACCACATCCTGCTGATCCGCGGCACCGATGTTTCCGTAGTACATCCAGAGTACCGTATCTTCAGAGGATGAGAGTGAGGGGACCTTCACCCAAGCAACAAGTGCTCCATTTGCCTTCGTGAAGGATTCGATCTCGTGAGCGAGCTTTGTCGTTCCGTCGGAAGTCGTGAAGATGATGCTTTTGCCATCGGCCTTTGCCGATGCCGCGAGATCGGGGTCCCCGGCGAGGCTGATAAGAACAGGGAAGCCGGACAGCGATCCGGCCACCTTTGTCGCGTCGATAGTGATGCTCTTCCGGTATTCCCAGTCGCACCGGCCGGTAACCCCGAAGTTGTACCAGTTTATATCGGAAGGTTCCGGAACCTTGCTCACCCCCTCGAGATCTTCTGAGAGGAGGATGATGGAACCCCCACCTGACTGGTTCAGGACGAGAGTAACAGAGCCCGGTATTGATGGTACTGAGGCGTACAGGGTCTCACCGACCGACCAGGGATCGTCGCCATTGTTCATGAAGGAGGAGGTTCGATCCATGCCGTCGACGAGAATCTGGAACTCGGCATACCTGAGGGCGTCCCCACCCCTGTGCTGGATATAAATGTTCTTGCTCTGGTTCGTGATGATCGCGTGAAACGCAGGAACCTTCGTAGGGAGGGGCTGCGAGAGGAGAACGGTTGCCACGATGGCCATCCCGACCACCACAACACCAACGAGGATCAGAGTTCCGACTACTTCGGAGACAGCGAGGTTCCTCACCTCACTTTCTGTTCCTGAAATATTCTGGATCATGGTTGCGAGGACGGTAAAAATATAGGGAATCTGTTACATCGGGATTCAGTGCGATTTCATGAGATCTCGGGGAAGAACCCAGCTTTCAGACCTGGACCGGTGACAGGCCCCCCTCTTCTTCTCTCTCCCCCCGGTGATGGTTAATGCTCCATCAGACGTAGGTATCCAGGACGACCTGCTGTGTACCGTCACTGAAAATGCCAATTACGGTTACATGGTCCTGACCAGGGGATCCTATCCCTCCTCCGATAGTGGTGGAGTTACCTACCATGTTACCAGGAACCACAATAAGCGCCGACGTACCTGACGAGTTCATAATGGAGATGTTGTAGTTCGACACCATCGCGTTATCCTGCCCGCCAACCCAGGTGACAAGAATACTGGTTCCCATCTGCCGGGCGGTCGCAGCGACTGCTTTGGTCTTTGAGATCCCGCTTGCCATGCCGAAGACGAAGGCGGCGATGACCGCGGCGAGGATGACCGTGATAGCGACCATGAGGATGACGCCAATAACCGGCGATACTGCATCTTCTCCCTTCAAACCAAACACGTCCTATCTGAAGAAACCCGGATCCATCTGCTCTGCGCTGATCCGCGAATGCATGAAAAATTATGCTGGCCAGTGCGGCATAAGCATATGCCGTGCATCAATGCCATGCACCGATGGTTTGCATTAGAAAATGAAATAAGGATAATAAAATAGCACTAAACTTCCAATATCTATATACATATGAACTTGACTGTAATATTTTCCTCTCAACACTCTCCGATCAGTCTCCATGCACCCCAGGCAACCGGAACAGGTGCAAATCCCGATCAGGTCAGCTCGTTGATTCGCTTCTCAAGCTCTCCGATCTGCTTCTGGAGCGATTCTTCAGCTGCCTTCCTCTCCGTTATATCGAAGATGGTGCTCACTGTCCCGCCCCGGGATCCATCGGGTTTCAGGAAAGGTGCCTTGAAGAGGATGGAGTGGCGAGAGGTCCCATCATCATATAAGTACACGGATTCAGCTGTCTGCATGCGCCCTGTCTCCAGGGCTTTGGAATCCAGAGCTTCATACTGGTTTGCAAGCTCCGGCGGCAGGACCTCGGGCGCGGTCTTATCCAAGATCTCATGACGGGGCCGTCGGGAGTATTCCTCGAAAGCACGATTGCATACACGATAGCGACCCGTCTCATCCTTGTAAAAGACCGGTGTCGGGATCCGGTCGATGAGCTCCTGGAGAAATTGAAGATTTTCCCTGAGGCTCTCTTCCGCCTTCTTCCGCTCGGTGATATCCTCGACCATGACCGTGATCCCCTGGGATCCGTCCTCAAAGATTGTGGATATGAGGGAGATAGTAAAGAACGAGGCATCCGCTCCCCGGTGTATGGACACCTCCTTCTGGTACTCCTGGTTGGCCGAGGACGCATCAAGATGTGCGCGGATCTCGGAGTCTGAGAAGATCTGGAGAGCTATCTCGATCGGGTCCTTCCCGATGATATCCGATCGTTCTCTCCGTTCGAAGGCGAGGAGATTGTCATTTGCATACCAGATCCTTGACTGTTCATCCAGGATCAGGATCATGTCTGAGGAGAGGTTCAGCATGGCTGAGATGGGAACACGCTGGGAGAGGGAGTAGAGCTTGGCCCTGCCGATCCGCTCCTTCTCCACGTGTCCCGAGGTGACGAGGATCTCGAGATATTTCGCAACCGAGTTCCGGTTCAGGTGAAGGTACAGGGAGATGTCGGTGATCGTCATCCCCCGTGGACGGGCCCTGAGGAGGTTTGTGATCTGTACCGCTATTCTCTCGTAACCCTTCATGGGAATCGCTTGAGAAATTGTCTATTAGCCATTCTTCTGTTATCATGATGCATAAATATTGGGCCAGAGAATCCGGGAAGAGGGGCACGTCATTAACTTTCATGAAGGATTCATGAGGAATCATTGGCGGTTCGGCGGCTGGAGAGAGCATATAATCAATAAAATCTCGGTTATAAAGACAATTGAAAAGGTTTAATTAGAGTTTCATAGATTCTACAATGCACCTATACACAAATGGTCTCGTGTTGCTGGTATAGGTTAGATACACGTGAGGTGACTGAACTATGGTATTTCATCCCCCAGTGCAAATCGTAGCCAAGGCTGGTGACGCCGGCAAATACAAGACCGGACTCCCAGCCTGGAACATGGTGCTCCGTGGATTCATGGCCGGTGCCTACATCGCCATGGGTGGGGCGCTTGCCACGATCTGCAGCACAGGCATCATGGCGACGGACGCAACCCTGAGGTACGGAACTGCGAGTGCAGGTTTTGCCCAGCTGCTCCTGGGTGCGACTTTCCCCGTAGGGCTTATCATCATCGTGCTCACGGGTGCAGAACTCTTCACCGGTGACGCGATGCTCGCCCCCATGGCGGCCTTTATCCACAAGATCAGCTGGATGAATGTGATCAACCTCTGGGTGTGGGTCTACATCGGGAATTTGATCGGTTCGATCTGGTATGCGTACCTGATGGCATACGGGCCCTTCAGCACCTGGGATGCCACCGGTGCTGCGACTGTTACGGCTTTCGGGACACGTGCCATTGCCATCGCGGTGGCAAAGACGAGCTATGTGGGAACGGCCGGCATGTGGTCCGCCTTCCTGAAGGCTATCGGCTGCAACTGGCTCGTGAACCTGGCCATCCTCCTCGGGATCTGCGCTGATGACCTGGTCGGCAAGTTCTTCGGGATCTGGTTCCCGATCATGGCCTTCGTCTCCTCCGGGTTCGAGCACTCTATAGCAAACATGTACTTTATTCCGGCAGGGATCTTCACCCAGAATTTCATCACCGATCCCACCAAGGTGACTGCTTCCCTCAACTGGGTGACGATGTGGACAAGCAACCTCATCATCGTCACCATCGGGAACATCGTAGGGGCATTGTTCTTCGTCGGTGTCCTCTACTGGGTCGCCTTCCGCAAGGAGATCGCAGCCCTGAAGTAGACACCCCGATGAAGGTCCGTGATATCGAGCTGAGGATCGCCCCGATCCAGATCGGGGTTCTCCTCTTTTTCGCGATTTTTCTTATTTTCGCTTACTGGACGAGCAGGAGCACTATCCTCCTCATCTTCGGGATCCCCATGGTCATCGGCCTCGCCGTTATCCCCCTCCTGCTCAGGCACATGAGCCAGAGTCAGTACGAGGCGCTCATCCCCACGTACGAGAGCGAGGCCCAGAAGGTACGGATCAAGGCAATTAACCTGAATATGCTCGGAAAACCCGTCCGTATCGAGGGGGTGGTCGAGCAGGTTCACTTCGACTTCCTGGACAGGCCCCAGTACATGGTCGCCGATCGATCCGGGGAGATCTCGGTGAAGATGTTCACCGCGCCGCGGGAGAAGATCCGGAAGGATGACATTGTAGAAGTCCTCGGGACCGTGATGAAACGGTACATACTTGTCGGGGAGGACCCAGTGATCAACTGCGTCTCCATCAGAAAAGTCGCAGCTGATACACCCGTTCGGAAGCCCTGACTGCACTTTTCTAAGCCCGAAGGAACTCATGCCTCAGATGGTCACGAAGCATGGCAGGATGCTTTCCTGCACTCTTCAGTAAGTTCCCTGCCGCGATATCCATAGGATGGGATAATAATCCCTCATGCCCACCCGTTGATAGGGAAGGTGGTGATCTCAATGTGCGGGTCCGAAGAGGAGGTGTTCATCCGAAAGGGGACCGAGCTCGCGTCCGCGGGCAGGTTCAGGCAGTCGGTGGAATGGCTGGAGAAGGTCCTCTCACGCAATCCCGGCCATCCCCGGGCCCTGGTGGCGAAGGCCTCGAGCCTTTCGAGGATGGGGTACTTCCAGGATGCGGTCGGGTGCTGCGAGGAGGTGATCGGGAAGGATCCCCTGAATCCTGATGCATGGTTCACCCGGGGCAGCATCCTGTACATGACCGGTCGGTGGAGAGAGGCAGTGGAATGCCTTGGACAGGCCACCCGTATAGACGGAAAGTACGCCGAGGCATGGTACATCCGGGGGAACTGCCACTACTTCCTCGGGGAGTATGACGAGGCCCTCGACTGTTTCGACACGGTCATAGGGGTCGATCCCCGGTATCCAAAAGCCTGGTACAACAAAGGGGTGACCCTCGCGGATATTCATCGATATGGGGAGGCCATGAGATGCTATGAAGAGTGCCTGCGGATCAACCCGGGCGTTGCGGTGGTCTACACCAATATGGGGGTCGCCCTTGCCGGCCTCGGGCGATTTGATGAGGCCATCGGCAGGTTCGATGAAGCCATCGCGATCAATCCCCATGACCCCACCCCGTGGAACAACAAGGCGGCCAGCCTCAGGAGGCTCGGGAGGGATGGGGAGGCCGAGGCCTGCGCGGAGAAGGTGAGGGAGCTCACACGGGGCAGGGATATCCCCTGGATCATCCGATAGGAACCCCTTAAAACCGGGAATCCAGCCCCTCGCGGATGGACCTCTCCTTCCTCTCGTTCAGGGCTGCCAGATACTCCTCGAAGAGGTGGATCCGGGTCGATACCGGGAAGGGGATGCCCAGGGTCGAGATGATGGCCTCACCGGGTTCGAGGGTCTGGATCTCCGTGTCCATCGGGGAGAGATCCTGCTTGGCATGCCCGGCTATGATCGCCCGGTCGTTCCTGTCAGAGAGCCCCATGACGACGAAGGTGTTCATCTGGGCAAGGACCCGGGGATCGACATTCTTCGGCTGCTGGGTGACCACGCAGAGCCCGACACCGAACTTCCTCCCCTCCATCGCGCATTCCCGGAAGACGGCGGTTCCCGGCCCCCCGCTGCCAAGGACCCTCTGTGCCTCCTCGATGGTGATGAGGACCTCCTTTCGCTCCTGAGTCTCCGCTTTGCCCCATCCCGAAGCCTCTCCGCGGTGGCGGTCCAGGATCTTCCGGGCCAGCACCGAAAGGACAAAGAGCTCGCTCCTCTCCCCCATTCCCGGGATATCGATGAGGGTCACCCGGTTCTCCCCGAGGTCTTTCAGGATATCCGGGATGGAGGAGCCCCGGGCGCGCAGGAACGGGTTGGACTTCACGAGGATTCCCACCCTTCTTTTCATCACCTGGAGGGTGCTCGAGGCGAACTGGCCGAGCTTCCTGGCAGTCTCCGGGTAGGGGCACCTGGCCATCCATGCCCCCTCTTCATCGAACTCGGTGGAAAGGAAGAGATCCACGAGCTCACTCCCCCGGACGTCCTCAAGCATCTCCACGAGCTCGCGCTGTGCCGGCGAGTGGTCGAAGAGGAGGAGGAGATCGGGTGCCCGGAAGTCGTCATACTCCAGGAAGAGGCTGTTCAAGGAGTACCTGCGCCGGAAGGGTTCGTCCCGGATGGTGTAGACCGAGAGCCCGTCCCTGCCGGCCTGGTAATGAACGAGGCCCTCGGTGGGTTGCCCGGTAGCTGAAGCGCCGCCCGCCACGTACTCTCCATGGGGATCCACGAGGACGAGGCCGAATCTCCGGGTCTTCATGCACGAGGCACAGAAGACCTTCATGAAGTTGCTCTTTCCCATCCCTGTGGTGGCAAAGACCCCCATGTGCTGAGGCATGACCCTGCTGTGGAGGGATACTTTCACATCCCTGAGGATCTCCTGACCGGATTTGAGGGAGCCCACCTCCACATCCCCCATCACCTGCTGGAGGAAGAGGAAGTCCGGTGCGGACGGGGCGAGGACCCGGGAGAACTTGGTGGGGAGGGTCCTCGGCTTCCGAAAGACGCCCTTCCCGTCCACGTACCCGAGGGGAAGCGCCTCTACGATGAGGTAGACGTCCTCGGAGAGCCCGTAGAAATGTTCGGAATGGGCCCTCCGGTCCCATTTCTCGTCCTCGAAGTTGGAGTCATGGGCGAGATCGGTGACCCTCGCAAAGAAGGTCATCCCCTTGGTCCCGTCCTCGATCTTCAGGATGTTGCCGACGTAAAGGGTCTGGTCATAGGGGATGGCGAACCGGTATGAGAGGACCGAGGTACCGATGAGCCTGAACTTGGAGGGGTCGGAGAGATCAGTATCGTGCAAATTCATCATGGATATCACCAAAGAGGTCATGGATCACGTCGGGATTGAACCCGGCCTGCCCAACGCCGGCCAGGAGATCGTTCTTCACCTGCTGGAGGGCATCGGCCGGGATCCGCGCAGTCCGATGCGCATCAAGGAGGGGGTATGGATAGCCTGTCACCCTGCCATCGTCAGACCAGCCGGCCAGAAGCGACACGGTCTCTTTGAGGGCAGCATCATCGGTTGGTTCGGGTACCTCGATCTTGAAGGCCAGAAGAGACCGGGGATGGAGTGCAGCGACACAGGCAGCACCGTGGCGCCACTGCCGGTAGGGGGTGACGTCAAGGCCCTGCTCCCCGACCCTGAGGACCCAGGGCGGGGGTATGGAGAGGCTCTTCGCGAGGGAGAGGGCTGCCGGGACAAGGGGGAGACCTCCGTCCCAGGTGATCGCGGTGCGCTTGGTTACCGCACAGAGATGAATACCCTTCTTTGCGCACGTCCGGATCAGCTGGACCAGCACCGGCTCATGGCTCGCATGGCTGACCCGCAGCGCCCCGTCGAGTACGAGCAGATCCGAACGGCCGAGGCGTTCTGCTGCCTTGAGGGCGACCCAGTACTCCAGGGTATCCCTCATGACCGCCGCGGTCCTCCCGGGTTCATCGTCCCTCACCGTTGCCTCGGGATCGCTGCCAAAGCATTCACGATAAAGGGCTGAGAAGCTGCCATCCCTTTCTTCCCGCCCCAGGATGGCCAGACGGAGAGGGGTCACGGAGCGAAACTGACGGGAGCCGCCAGAGAACCCGCATACCGCCGCCCTGAGGAGCGCGACCGCGATACAACCCGCATCGAGGAGCATGGCATTGGATCCATCCACCGCGGCAATCGTCCCCACCTGTGCGGGCTCCACCCTCAGGTAAGATCCTGCATCAAGATCAAAGCAGGAGGCAAATCGTGCATCAAGGTCCGGAGGATCCAGACCGCTGATGCGCTCGACGAGGACAGAGAGGTCTTGCCGGTATTCACCATCCAGGGTCATGCTTCTGCCCCCTCCAGGTCCCTGATGCGGCTCTCGCTCTCGGAAACGGCCTCCACAACCAGAGTATTTCCGAACTCTCCCTGGACCTCTGATATATGGGAGATGAGGAAGATCTGGGGGAAGTAGGGCTCCAGGGTCCTGAATGCCCGGATGATATTCCCCCGCCGCTCCTCGTCCTGGCTCCCGAAGATCTCGTCAAAGATGAGAAAGGTAGTGTCATGGAGCTCATGCATCTCGGCGATGTAACGGGAGAGGGCGATGCGGAGCGCGATCGCGACGTCGTCCTGCTCGCCACCGGAGAAACGGGACACGGAATAGTCGCCGCCCAGGTCATGGACAAGAAGCTCGAAGCCGTCGTCGAGGATAACCGTGTCATAGCGCCCGTCTGTGATCTCGGAGAGGATGCGCCCTGTCTCGTCCTGGATCTGGTCCCGGACCACCCCCAGGAGGTGGTCGGTGAACCCGTTCAGCTGGTCCCGGGTGAGCTCAAGCATCCTGATCTCCTCGGTCAACCGGTCGTGCTCCTCCCGGTCTTTCTCCAGCCTTTCGAGCATACCGGTCAGGCGTCCCCGTTCCTCCTCGCGATACCCCAGCTCAGACCGGGACCTTTCCAGGAGCTGTCCAAGCTGGAGGAGATTCTGGCGAGCCTCCTCAAGGGCCCGATCCACCCGGCCGAGATCTTCAGGTGAATAGGCAATGCCCTGCAGCGTTGCATTCAGTTCCCCAAGGATCTGCATGACCGTCGCGGCCCGGGCTTTCAGGTCTTCCTCCTGCTTCGAAAGCACCGGAATATGATCCATTTGGGACTTCAGCTCGAGATAACGCGTATGGTTCCGCTCAAATGCCTGGAACTCCTTTTTCAGCAGCTCATGAGTGGCGGGATCAAAACCCAGCTTCTCCCGTTCACTGGCTATGGCCTCTCTCTCAGCTTTCAGTTTCTCCCGTCGTTTCTCCAGATCCTGTATCGTCCGGGCGAGGGCAGGCCGGCCCCTCAGCCGTTCGGTGGCTGCAAGATGCTCCTTCCACCGGTTCTCCAGGGATGCCAGTTCCTTCTCGAGTGCCTTGCGCCCGCCTGCGTCATACCCGAGGGCAGCCCTCTCCTTCTCCAGCTCCTCTTTCTCGGAGATGTCCCGGAGGGAGCGTTCCTGGACCTCCTCCCACCTGGATGAGATCTCAGCGAGAGGGCTCACCGCATCGAGGAGTCTTCTCGCCTCTTCGAGGATCTCTTCCAGGGAGGAGATCTCCCCTTCTGCCTTCCGAATCTCTTCGTCTAGGCGCAGGAACGTCTCTCTCTCATTCTCGATGCTCCGTCGGAGATCCGCAACGAGATCCAGGTAGTGGTGACCCAGCGGCTGGCGGCAGGTGGGGCAAGCCCCTTCAGGGCCCGAGACCTCAAGGGTTGCAAGGTCCCTCTCGAGATCCCCTTCCCTCCTGGCTGCCTGGTCCCGGACTGCAGTTGCATCGGCGATCGTGCGAAGAAGATCACGCCGGCGTAGATCAAGTGACCCAACCGGCTCTTCCAGATCTTTGGGGGGCACACCCGCGGCTGTGGCGAGTTTTGTCAGGCGTTCCTTATCTCTCTGGATCTTCTCGATGCGGGACCGGAGCTCCATCCCCTGCCTCCGTGATTCCATGAGGGTACCCTCCTTCTGATCAATCCTCGCCGAGAGCGTCAGATACGCCTCCTCCAGTCCCCCCAGCTCTTCAAGCCGGGATTGGATGGCAGCACGGCGGGCGATCACCGGGGCGAGGGTCGAGATCATCTCCTCATCCCTCCCCAGGCGGGACGCCTCTTCACGGAAGCGGGCAAGATCCTCTTCAACCTCACTCAGCCTCTCGCTTTTATCCTTCTCCTTCGCAGTGAGTTCCTGAAAGGTACGGGCCCGATCCTGGCTTGTAACGTAGCGTTCTTTACAGGCCTCAAAATAAGATTCTTTCACGGTAACGGTCCTGAACTCCTCTTCCCACCTGCTGAGCGCAGCCATCTCCTTCCGGATCCTGCCGAGCTCCCGGTCGACCCTTGCAGCCTCCTCTTCCCTGGCCCGGATGAGTGCTCTTGTGCTGTGATCTTTTGTCTCACGCTCATGCAGGCCCTTCTGTTTATGGTCGAGGGAAGCGATAGTTTTTCTAAGAGACCTCTCCTCTTCCGCAAGCCTCATTATCTCTTTCTCGGCATCTGCTTTCCCCTCTTTCGCTTTATCGAGTTGATTCAGGAGATCCTTCAGATCGACACCTTCCATCCTGCCCTTGATCTGGAGCACCTGGTCCTGGGCAGCCCTCACCTCATCCCTGAGAATTCCCCCGCCCTCCTCCTTCAGGCTGTCGATGCCCAGCACCCTGCGGAACCAGCTCTTCCGCACCTCAGGTGTCGCCTCGACGAGTGTCAGGAGCTCTTTCTGCCCGGAGAAGATGGTGTTCCTGAAATCGGCGTGGCCCATCCGGATCACCCTGCGGAGAGCGTCGTGGACGTCAGAGACCCCCCGTGCAAAGAGCTTTCCGCCCCGGTGGAGCTGGACGTCGTGCTTCTTCTTCCGGTCAAGGGACCGGACGAGCTGGAACTCCTCGCCCCGGACAGAGAAGTCCAGCCTCACCTCGGCCCGGTCACGTGGTCCTGCGGTTGCGCTGAGGATGTACTCGAGGCCGGTCTCCTTCACGCCGTAGAGGCAGAAGAGGATGGCATCTACGATGGTGGTCTTCCCGGTACCGTTGTTTCCCAGGATGCCTGTGATGCCGTCCCTGAAGATCACATCCTGGTTCCGGTAACGCTTGAAGTTCCTCATCTGCAGCCTAAGGAGTTGCATCTTCCTCTCCTGCCTCGCCGGCCATCACGCTCTGGATAACCGCTGAACCTCTCTCGAAGATGAACCGGTGTTCCTTTTCGCCGAGGTTCTGGTCCTTCAGGTAGCCGCCGAAGAGTTCCACGTAGTCGACACCGGTGAGACTCCGGCGATCGGTGAGCGGAGTGCCGGATGTCCCCGACGTGAAGGATGTTCTCAGCTCCAGGAACCGGGACCTGGCTTCCCGTAAAAGACCGGGATCCACGGACTGGAATGTCCGCCGGCTTATTCCTGTCAGGGTGATAATTGCCATGGCAGGTTGGCCGGAGTCAGCTACACCGATGGCTCTTTCGGCTATTCCTTCCCCTACCTCCCGTGGAGAGAGGGTTTCGCATTCCAGTTCCCCGAGGTCGACCATCGGGGTGCGGGGGAGATCGAGATGGTCGACTGTCTGCCGGTCCAGGTCAACGAGAAGACCCCCCTTCGTGTCGCCGATCTCGGCGTAGGTGATATATTCCTGAGAACCGCAATACCATGCATTGTCGGCAACCTGCTTCTGGCCGTGGAAGTGTCCGAGGGCGATGTAGTCGAATCCAGGGGAGAGCATGGTCGTGTCGATCTCGTGCTCCATGACCGTGCCGAGCCGGTGATCCCTGAGAGTGCTTGCAAGCCCATGTGTAACGAGGACATTCCTCCCGTTCCTGAGGAGCTCGATCCTGTCAAACTCCTCCCGGTACTGGGATGGCTGCAGGAGGTTCGGAATCAGGTGGAACCGGGTATCTCCCACCTCCACATGTTCATACCTGTAGTGGTAGCCGGCATGGATGGGTGTACTGTGATACTCGAGGACCTCGAACGGGGATGTGGTATACCGGGACTTCTTCATGTCATGGTTGCCGGCGATGATGACGAGGGGGATGCCTGCATCCCCGAGCCGGGAGAGGGCCTCGAGCGCCGTGGTGTAGGCGAGGGTCTTGGGCCTGACCGAATGGAAGAGGTCGCCCGCATGGACCACGGCATCGGGACGCAACCTGATGATGGCATCCATGCCGTCGAGAAAGTGGGTGTAGACGAGGCGCTCGCGCAGGTTCACACCGTCGTCAGCCAGGCGGTTGAACTGCGAGAGGCCCAGATGGCTGTCTCCGATGTGGACGAATCTCATCTCTCCCCTGCCCGAAATCATCCCCGCACCCATATAGAGCTCATGCGGGTGGTGCGAAGATGAGAGGGACCCCCGATCACCAGCTATCTATACTCGTTCCCTGATATTTTTATGGGGATGGTATGTCGCGAAGAGCTGTCGATGCAGTCTTCCAGGGCCTCTTCACCCTCACCGATATCAGGGTCATGCTCAGGAGGACGGCCCCCCTCCATGACCTCTCCGAAGAGGACCGGAGGGCAGTCCTGAAGCACCTCGCAGATCTCAGGCAGCAGATAGGGATCCTCGAGGAGGAGCTCCTCTGATGAGGTGTACAGGGGATATCGAGGTCCGGGATCTTGAGGAGGTGGCGATCAACATCGATCCCATCCAGGCGGGGGGAAGGCTCACGGCAGATGCCATGAAGGCCATCATCGCCTATGGCGACGGGTACTCGGTCTGCGACAATTGCCGGAAGCCCTTCAGGCTGGACCATATAAAAAAACCGCCCCTCGACGCCTTCCACCATGATCTAGCCCGGTTTGTCGGAATGGACGAGGCGCGGGTCATGCCCGGCGCCCGGCGGGGCTTCCAGGCCGTGGCCGACACCTACGTCGAGAAGGGTTCGCCCGTCCTCCTCACCGCCCTCTCCCATTACACGGAGTTCCTGGCCATCGAGGCGGCAGGAGGGGTCCCCCGGGAGATCCCGAAGGATGCAAAGAATATTATTACCGCCGATGCCGCGGCCAGCCGGATCGAGGACGTGACCAGGGAGTTCGGGCGCCCCCCGGCTCTCCTCTTCATCGATCACTTCGATTACCAGTTCGGGAACGAGCACCAGGTGCGGGAGATCGCCCGCGCCGCCCGTGCATATGATGTGAAGGTGATGTATAACGGCGCCTACACGGTGGGCATCATGCCCGTGGACGGAAAGGAACTGGGAGTCGACTTTGTCGTGGGCTCGGGGCATAAGAGCATGGCGTCCCCTGCTCCATCCGGCCTCCTCGCGACCACGAAAGAGCATGCGCAGGAGCTCTTCCGAACGACGCAGGCCAAGGGCGACATCACCGGAAGGGCGTTCGGGGTGAAGGAGGTGGAGCTCCTTGGGTGCACCCTCATGGGTGCGACCATCATGGGGATGATGGCCTCCTTCCCCCACGTCAGGGAACGGGTGAACCGGTGGGAGGAAGAGCTCGCGAACGGGAAGATCGTCATCGATGCCCTCCGCTCAATCGAGGGAACCGCCATCCTCTCCGAGTATCCCAGGAAGCACACCCTGACACGGGTGGATACCCGCAAATCATTTGATCGGGTTGCAGAGTCGCACAAGAAGCGAGGGTATTTCTTTACGAGCGCCCTCTCCGAGAAGGGGATCGGGGGGGTCATCCCCGGGGCGACACGGGTCTGGAAGTTCAACACCTACGGGCTCACGAAGCAGCAGGCGGAGTACCTTGCCTCGGCCTTCACCGGGATCGCCCGGGAGAACGGGATACCGGTTAGCTGATCCGTCCCGTTCGGGGCCCGGAGCAGGGCTGGTTTCCCCGGCTACCTCTTTACCTTCCTCGCCGTGCCGAAGCATTCCAGGGCCTCGTCCTGGCGCTGGAGCTTGACAAGAGTATTCCCCTTGGCGATCCAGGCCTGGCAGGACCTCGGGTCGATCTTCAAGGCTGTGGTATAACATTCGAGAGCCTCGGGATAGCGTTCGAGTGACTTCAGCTCATTGCACTTGGCGAGCCAGGCGTCGGCGGCCTTTGGGTTCTCCCTAATGGCCTGATCGAAATACTGGATGGCCTTCTCGTGCTTCCCCTCCTTCGCGCACCGCTGCCCCTCCTCCATCCAGGTGCAGGTCTTTGAATCGCCTCTTTTCTCCTCATTCCCTGCCATAATCATCCGTTAGATCAGGAGGTACTTTGAGGTTTGGATTCTAGGGCGGGCATTCCAACCTTCCATGCCCTCGTTGCCATCGCGGGACCCGATTCGAGATCTCCTCTCTTCACCGACGAGAAGGATCAAGTTGTTCGGCCGTATCACGAATTCCCCGGATCCCGTTCTCTCCCCCCGGCGAGATACCTGTCGAACCCTGAAACCAGGCCGTGCAGCTCCCCCGCTATTTTATTGAGATCCCGTCCTGCTGTCACAGTCACGGGGCCAAAGCCCCGCATATACTTCGGCTTCAGCTCTTCCACCGCGATGTCGATCGAGACAAGGGTGAACGCAACAGCTCGCGAGGCTGGAACAGAGGGTTGTTCCCGGGAGATTCCCTGCCCTTCCAGGATCCTGATAAGTGAGGCGCGAATGCGTGCGATATAATCCTCGATAGCCCGCTGCTGTGCCGGAGTGATATCGGATGAGCAGCGCGGAAACGCAGTCTTCGAAGCGGACTCGTTCAGGATATCCTCGATGTCGCTGAGAAGTCTATCGATGTGCTGGCAGGTGACCCGGAGGCGTCGCGCCTGGGACTCATTCAGGGAACCTGTTCCGGTTGCCATGCCGGCCCTCCTTTTTTCCCGGCCATCCCAGCGGTTCTTTCGGGAAGCCGTCCCATACGATCATATTCATACAAAACCTCCTGTGATGGAAAACAGAAGTCATCAGCCCAAAGGCGGTTCACGGCGGACTTCATCGCCCTTCTTGAGGTACTCATTGCCCGGGGGAGATATAAATGTATGAACAGGGGATGGGCTTGAGCGGATTCGAACCGCTGATCCCCGCCTTGTAAAGGCGATATCATAACCAGCTAGACCACAAGCCCGCTTGATAGGGTGGAGCGGCGATCCTATTAAAATTGCTGAAGAACCGTCCTGTCCGAATGCGGGAAAAAAATTACTGGAAGCCGAAGGACTTCAGGGTCACGTCGGGGTTCACGGCACCGACATGGTAGACAACGCCCTCGGTGAGCTCGTTGATGACGACCTCGGCAGGAGAGAAGAGGGATGTATCGATCTTGTAGAAGTCGAACTTCGCGTCCTTGAAGATCTCGTAGAAGGGCTTCCCGTACCCCTTGGACTTGTTGCTCGGGATCTTCTCGAGATACTCCTTGATCTTCGGGTTCTTCACCGTGAGGTAGATGGACCCGTGGTAGATGGTCGCATCGTTCGTCGACCCCATAGCCCTGGTGGCATCCTTCTTCACGGGCGCGATAGGTGCGGTCCCGATACCCGAGACGATGGTGCGGGTATCGAAGCCGAGCTCATTTAATTTATAGACGGCTGTCTCGACGCACCGGCCTGCAACCTGGATCGATCCCACGAGGGACGCTGTCGGCGCGACGACCGCGCAGGTGTTTGACGGCTCCACGCCACAGTCAGTCGCGATCTTCTCCAGGACCTCGCCGTTGGGCAGGTGATCGCTCTCAAGGCAGATGACCGCATCCTCGCAGTCGTCCTCGTAATCGATGACCTCGTAGGTGTGCTTCGGCTTCAGGGAGAGTGCCCTCGCCGGGCCGCTCCCCATGGCCGAGTAGTTCCCGACCTTGACCGTCCATCCCGCTTTCTGGGCCCCCAGGCAGGCGATGGATGGGAAGTCGGTCGCCACTTCGATGAAGGGAAGGGGCACCCCCTTGATCTGCCCCATCCGGAAACCGACCTCTCCCAGGCCCCCCATGCAGATCTCGGTGAAGATCCTTCCTGCCTGGTAGCCACCCCGGGTCGAGACGCCGCAGTCTACGATCCGGGCACCGTTGTCGAGCTGGTGGAACGCCGCATTGAAATCCTCCGGATATTCCGCCAGCTCATTAAAGAGATCAAAGGCAAGTTCATTGACGCTGATCACTGCAATTCCCCCGGTAGAGATGATGAAAATACTGAGGATGAGGATATGATAAGGATTGTTAAACTTACCTCAGGGCTTACCGGAGGTACTCGAGAACCCTTCCGGGATCATAGCGGAGGCTGATGAGCCGGGTCCTCCCCCTCCCGTCGCGATAGGAGAGGTTCACGAGACGCATGGCATCGAGCTTCTTCACCATCTCGTAGAACCGGGTATAGCCGAGGCTCTCCTTCTCCTTGAGGGACCGGTAGACCTCGCCGGCGTTCATCTCCTTCTCCCCGCTGGATAGCTCTGCCACCTCCTTCAGAAGCTCCTTCTCCTCTTCCTTCAGGGTCTTAACCGTGAACGCGAGGTGGAGGTACTTGGAGACCTCGTAGGCCCTGCAGATATCGTCCCGCTCGATGATGCGCCGTGCCACCTTCTCTGCGTTCAGGGTCGCCCTCTTCAGCAGGTCTATCCCCACCCGGAGATCCCCGCTCTTCATGGTCTGCTCGACGACAAGGCGGAACATGGGATCGGGGAGGACGTTCGGGTAAAGCCCCTGGTTCACCCGGTCACGGAGGATCCCGGATACCTCCTCCTCCTTATAGGGCGGGAAGTAGACCTCGGTGGGCCGGAAGACCGACGCAACCCGGGCGTCCACCGCCTGGATCAGGTCAACGTTCATATCCGAGATGATGAGGATCACCCCGATGCGGGTGCCCGGATAGGCCTCGTGGGAGCGGAGGAGGGTGTAGAGGACCCGGTTCATCTCGTTCTCGTAGAGGAGGTAGTTGGCATCGTCGAGGCAGACGAGGAGGACGGCATCCTCCTTCTGCATGATCCGGGTGATGGCATCGAAGACCTGCTTGAACGAGGTGCCAGAGGCAGGGGGCAGGTGGCCGGCGAGCTTCCGGTAGATCTGGGAGAAGATGGCAAATTTCGTGTTATCGATCTGGCAGTTCACGTAGACAGGGATGAGCTTCTTTGTCGTCTCCTCGATCTCGGTGAAGAGCTTCTTCACCGAGGTGGTCTTCCCGGTCCCGGGGAGCCCCCTGCAGACCGTGTTCAGGGGCCGGGCCCCCTTCAGCCCCGGCCGCACCTGGAACGCGAGCTCCTTCACCTGGTCCTCGCGGTGCTGGAACTGCTCGGGAACATAGTCCAGTTCGAAGACCTCCGGTTCGCGGAAGAGGGTCTCGTCCCACATGAGGAGGCTTTTCTTCATCCCAATAGAGACTCGATCGGGTTCTACTTAAACCTGGACCATGCGCGGGGCGATGATGAACGCCCTCAGGGGGGGTTCATGCACCGCTTGCAGAGGCTCTTTCCCGTGAGGAGCCGGGAGAGCTTCTCCTGGTTCCTCGTGATGGAGAGGCCGCACCCCTCGCAGGCCACCTCCCCCTCACCCAGGGGCGGGCTGCCGGGAGCAGGTTTTGCCTCCTTTGGGACCTCCCGCGTGGGCGGGGTTGCGGGAGCCTTCCGGGGTTCAGCCGTTCCTGCCGCGGGAGCTGCCCCTCCTGCTCGTTCGGGTGGCTTCGTGGGCCTGACCCCCTTGGACCCCGGACTGACCCTGACAGTCACCGGCTGATCGTCCCTGGCAGGCGCAGCCGGAGCCTCCTGCCGGGCCTCTGCCTGGACAGGGGCAGGAGGCCTGGGAGCCGCCTCGCGCGGTACGCCACCGGAAGCGGGCCGGACTGCCGCCGGCGAAGCCTCCCCCTCTCCTTGGATGGGTATCGGGGCGGCTGCAACGGACTTTGGCATCGCAAGGACCCTTCTCCGGTATGCCTCGATGCGCTCGGCGGTGGCCTGGTCCCCGTGGCCCAGGCGCGCGAGCATCCCGTCGAGGAAGGAGATGAGATCTTCCGTGCTCCCGTCGTCCCCGACCTCCCCTTCAACATCCAGCCGGAGGTTCTCATAATTCTCCAGGTTGATGGTGATCCCGATGGAGAGAGTCTTCCGTGCCATGGTGAAGCATGGGTGCTGGGAATATATCTTTATAAGGGTGGGGTTTCCCCGGATTCGGGGTTCGGATCCCCTGTTTCATCCGTCATTCCCGGCTCTCCCCGATCCGGCTCACGATATTCCCCTGACGTGCCCCAGACCTCAAGGATCTGATCCCCTGTATCGGGGGAAGCCTCACCGGACCCCAGCTCGGGCCGGGGAACGTCACCAAAGGCACCGAGATCCCAGGCGGACCGGTAGATCTTTCCCCCGTGGATGCGATAGCGGAACCTGTGTGGCCAGGGCTGGGAGAGGGTCACCCCGCGCTCGTACACACAATCGGCGAGGTCCCAGGTGAGGTAGACCGATCCGTCCTCTGTCAGGAGAATCTCGTCCACGTACCGCTGGATATACCACCTGAGCTCCGATACGAGAGAGAGGGCGCTTCCCAGCGAAGCGGTCAGAATCTCGACTCCCGCAGGATGGCGGACGGGATGGTAGAACCGGAGCATCGCGCGGCTCGTGTCGGAGTCGTAGAGGGTCGAGTACAGGTCCGTGCCTTCCCGTTCGATAAGGAGGATCTTCATGAGAGTGCTCGCAGGAGAAGAGTCTGTTTATCTGCAGTACACCTCTGCTCAGCTCTCTTGAATATCTTCCCGTTTGCGATCCCCAAGGTCAGGCACCTCTCCAGGCCTCTTTATGCTGCAAGCCCTCCCCACGACGCGGAAGGCATCCTCCAGGTCTGCGAAGTTCGGGATCTGGTGGCTCCTTAGGATCTGGACACTGCTCTTCATGGAAGAGCCCCCAAGGAAGCAGCCGACCACCATCTTCTTCGTGCTCTTGGAGAAGCGCACGACCTCCTGGGCGAGCTGGGGCGCGTCAAGGACCGCGTCAGGGACCGAGACGACGAACGCGATATCCCAGAACCCCTGGTTCCTGATCATGAGGTCAAAGACCCGGGCATAGATCCCGACGCCCGAATCGCCAACGAGGTCCAGAGGGTTCTCATGGCTCCACGCGGGGGGGAGGAAGGAGTTGAGTTCCTTGAGGACCTCGGCCGGGAGTTCAAGGAGATCGACCCCGTAGAGATCGGCATAGTCAGAGGCAAAGACCGCAAAGCCGCCGGCGTTCGTGATGACGATCCCCCGGTTACCCTGGGGATAGCCCTCGGAGGCGAGGAGCTCGGCGAGGAGGAAGGCTTCGCGCAGGGACTGGGTGGTGATGATACCCGCCTTCCTGAAGGCCGCCATGTAGACCTCGTGGCTCCCCGCGAGGGCACCGGTATGGGACGAAGCGGCCATCTGCCCTTTCTTCGAGATGCCGCTCTTGATGGCGATCACAGGGATCCTGACGGAGACCCTCTCCACAGCCTCGAGGAAGGCCGCCCCGTCCTTCACATCCTCGATATACATCACGATGGCCCGGGTCACCTGGTCATCTTTGAGGTAGAAGAGGAAGTCCTCGAACCCCAGGTCGGCCTGGTTCCCGACGCTGATGACCGCCGAGAACCCGATCTCCTCGGGCACTGACCAGTCCACCATGGTCGCGATCACGGCCCCGCTCTGGGAGATGAAGGCCACCCTCCCGGCCCTCGGGGTGATGGGGTCGAAGGTGGTGTTGATCGCCTTGTGGGGGAGCATGATCCCGAGGCAGTTCGGCCCGAGGATGCGCATCGAGAATCTCCGGGCGGTCTCCACCAGCTCCCCCTCCACGCTCTTCCCGGAACTTCCGGTCTCCCCGAAGCCGCCTGCGAGGATAATGACAGCCTTCGTGCCCGATCTGCCCGCCTCTTCTACGATCCCGGGGACGAGCTTCGCGGGGACCGCGATGACGACGAGATGAACCGGTTCCGGGAGCGATGCGATGGAGGGATAGGTCTTCCTCCCCTGGACCTCGCTCCGGTTCGGGTTGATCGCGTACAGCCTGCCCGGGAAGGAGAGGAGGTTCCTGAAGACGGCATACCCGACCTTCCTCGGATCGCCGGATGCCCCGACCACGGCGATGGACTCGGGGGAGAAGATCTCGGGGACGAGGGCACAGTGGATCTTCCGCGGCTGTGCCGGGGCATCCCCGCCACGGTAGATGCGGGCATCGACGGCGCATGCCCCGTTTTCATAGAGGATGAGAGGGTTGATATCGAACTCGGAGATCTCCTCACCCGTGAACATACGTTCAGCGGCATGGATGATGGAGACGAGCGCAGCCTCGTCCTTCGGGGGATTCCCACGGTAGCCGGAGATGAGGCGGTAGCCACGGATCTCCTTTACCATCTCTTCAGCTGAGCGCTCCCCGAGGGGCAGGATCCTGAGAGCCACGTCCTTCAGGATCTCCACGAGTGTCCCTCCAAGGCCGAAGGTGAGGACCTTACCGAAGGCCGGATCGGTCTTACCGCCGATGAAGACCTCAAGGCCCCCTGGGAGCTCCTGTTCGACGATAACCCCCCCGATCCCCGCCCCCGGCATCCGCTCCTTCACGTTCGAGAGAATCGCCACATAGGCCGAACGAACACTGGCAGGGTTACCAAGGCCCCTGACCACACCCCCCACTTCGCTCTTATGGATAATCCCGGAGGAGACGATCTTCATGACAACAGGAAAACCGATCTCCTGCGCGATCCTCACCGCCTCTTCGGGGTCATGCGCAACCCCATGGGAAGGTACCGGAATGCCGGCGTTTTTAAGGAGCTCGTACCCCTCTGGTTCTGTGAGAAGCGTTTTTGTCATCTTGTCTGCCCCCTCGGGAGATCCCTCTTAAGAGTCAATGGGACTTCATCCTTTATATAGTGTTGAACGCAGCATTTTTGACCAATTGCCGTTTCGAACGAGACGGAGGTGGCAGGATCAGACATGGGTGCGTTCAACACTATTCACCCGAAGCCTGCGGGAACCCTGGAGATCTTCATCCCTGAACCTGCTGCGCAGGTGAAGAATCGAGGATTCCCTTAAGGGATTCCGGATCGGTGACCGGGAGCTCGCAGGCATGGTTCCTGCAGACATATGCCGAGGCCTTTCCTGACTTTGCGGTAAATCCCCTGGTGAAGGGAGCCAGATGATCGAGGATCGGATCCCCTGTCGCCGGTTTCAGGAGAATAACCATCTCGGGGCGGTCGTGGGAGTTCACGACCTGCAGGAGCGCCCGTGTATCGGCGGCCTCCGGATCGCCGACCACGACAACCTCGACAGAGGGATTCAGGGCACGGTTGAGGGAGGCCATCATCCAGGTGGAAGCTGCCGCCGAGCCTGCATGCTCCCTGAGGTACCAGCTCACGAGATCCCGGGCGATGTCGAGGTACCGTGTCCTGCCGGTGAGACGGGTTATGGTGAGAAGGTTGGAGAGGGCGACAGAGTTTGCGGAGGGGGTTGCCCCGTCGTGGACGGGTTTCAGCCTTGCGATGAGAGGCTCACCGTCGTCCGGAGTAAAGAAGAAACCGCCCCGCTCCCCGTCCCAGAAGTGGTCGACGAAGATGTCGGTGATGGCAACTGCCCGTTCCAGGAAGCTGATATCGAGGGTGGAATGGTAGAGTTCGAGGAGACCCCATGTGAGGTGAGTGTAATCATCGGCATTCCCATCCACCGCCGCTTCCCCTGATCGGTAGCGGTGCAGCAATCTCCCCTCCTTCGTGACCATGGTGGAGAGGATAAAGGTGGCTGCCCGCTTGCCAGCTTCCATGTATTCCCCGGATCCAAACGTCCTCGCCCCCATTGCGAGCGCAGCTAGAGCAAGGCCGTTCCAGTCGGTGAGGATCTTCTCGTCCCGGGCGGGCCGGGGCCGGTCCCCGCGGGCTGCGCGCACCTTCTCTATCGCAGACGCAAGGATGTTCCCCAGGTCGCCCGGAAGGATACCGAGGTCTGCAGCAACCCGCTCTTCGGTCTTCGCGTTATAGAGGATGTTATCTCCCGAACTTTTTGCTCCGGTATGCCTGGGTATATTGCCGTCACGGCAGATCCCGTAATACCCAGTGAAGGCCACAAGCTCGTTGCCTGAAAGTACCTTCCCGATCTCGTCCCGGGTCCAGAGATAGAACCCTCCCTCCTTGCCACCGCTCTCGGCATCCTCCGCGCTGGAGAAGGCTCCTTCGTTCCCCCGGAGATCCCGGATCATATACGTGAAGATCTCCCGGGCAATTGCCCTGTAGCGCGCCTGGCCGGTCACGCGGAATGCCTCGATATAGGCCATGGCGATGAGGGCCTGGTCGTAGAGCATCTTCTCGAAGTGGGGAACAAGCCAGGATGCATCCATGGCATAGCGATGGAAACCGAACCCCGCATGATCATAGATCCCTCCGGCGTGCATGGCGAGGAGGGTCTTCTCTGCCATGGATAAGAGATCCTGATCCCCCGTGCTCTGGAAGGCCCTCAACAGGAAGATCAGGGTATGCGGGGTAGGGAACTTGGGAGGCCCGCCGAACCCGCCGTATTCTGGGTCGAAGTTGGACCTGAGATCGCCCAGGGTCCGCGCCACAACCTCCTGAGCGCTTCCCCCGCCCTTGTCAGCCGATGGCATCCTGAGAAGGACTGTGACCTTATCCGCTGCTGTCAGAAGCTCTTCCCGTCTCTCCTTCCAGGCGGTATCGATCATCGGGATGAGATCGAGCATTCCGACCAGCCCGAAACCAGATCCCCGAGGGATATACGTGGCAGCGAAGAATGGCTTCTGTTCGGGGGTCATGACGATGGTGAGGGGCCACCCTCCTGTTCCCATGAGCTCAAGAGCGACCGCCATGTAGATGTGGTCGATCTCCGGCCGCTCTTCCCGGTCCAGCTTGATGTTCACAAAGCTCGAGTTCATGAGGGCTGCCACCTGCGGGTCCTCGAAGGACTCCCGGGCCATCACATGGCACCAGTGGCAGGTGGAGTACCCTATCGAGAGGAAGACGGGTTTGTCCTCGGCAGTTGCCCTGCTGAAGGC
This sequence comes from Methanomicrobiales archaeon, assembly GCA_015660865.1. Classification (GTDB taxonomy): domain Archaea; phylum Halobacteriota; class Methanomicrobia; order Methanomicrobiales; family JACTUA01; genus JACTUA01. The sequence continues at coordinate 177,529 of JACTUA010000003.1, forward strand.
CTCTTCCCCCCACGGGTACCAGTCGACAGGGTTGTAAGCATGCTGGAGAAGGTAAGGGCTCTTCTCATGGATGAGCCGGTTGGGTTTCCCTCTGGTCATAAAGCTCCTGTGTCTTTTCATCCCGGGAGATTACGAAAAGCTTTCGGTCCCGGGGATCACCCATATACCCAGTAAAAAAGATACCCTGAACCAATATACGGGGCCAGCAATGAGGACGAGACTCCAACCGCTACCATGATCCGCGAGCATTTCCAGTTCCGGGAGACCATAGCGACCATCCTTGCCGATGACCCGGCCCATATTGCCGCTGCAAAAAAGGGTATGATCTCCGCGCGCCAGGAGCTCGAGCGCTACATCGCGCGGGACCCCTTCTTTGCCATCACCTATGACCCGTACACGCCGGATAACGGTGGAAAGGTGGTTGGGAGGATGGCGGATGCAACACGGAAGGCAGGGGTCGGCCCTATGGCGGCGGTAGCCGGGACGATCGCCTGGTCCGGCCTCGAAGGTATGATCGAGGCGGGGGCTCTCTTCGGCGTCATCGATAACGGGGGTGATATCGCCCTCATCGCCGATCGCGAGATACGGGTCGGGGTCCATGCCGGGGCATCGCCGCTCTCCGATACCTTTGCCTTTGTCATCCCGGCCGGGACCGGAATACAGGGGATCTGTACATCTTCGGCGACGGTAGGGCCATCGGTAAGCCTGGGAATCGCGGATGCTGTTACGGTCTTCTCGGGGAATGTCGCCTCCGCCGATGCCTGGGCGACGGCACTCTGTAACGAACTGCGACCTGACGACCGCACGGTCCTCTCCCGTCTCACAGGTTCCGATGTTACCGCCATGGTCGCCATTCTGGGAGAGGAGATCGTCAGCTGGGGTGACCCGCCTCCACTCGTCCGGGCAAAGGTAAATCCGGATATTATCACCCGGGGAAAGGATCCGGCGCGGTCATAGAAAAATGGCCTGTGCCTGGGGACCTTACTCCATCAGGTAATGTCTGGAACCACTGTATGCGGATTGACCCTCGAACCTCACGACCAGCTCTCCACCCTCGGTAATCTCGATGACCGGACCACTCTTCTCGATCCGGAAGATGAGATCCCGCCCTTTCTCCTCCTCGAAGAGGATTCCATCCATGGCGGCCGCCGCGGGCTGAAGGGTGAGGCGTTCCTGCCCGAGAAGAGTGGGCAGCTCGCGGAAATGGTAATAGAAGGACTGGAGAGCGTTCAGGAGATCCGAGGTGAGCAGTTCGGACCGCGCCTCCATATCCAGGGTATCAAGAACCTCGGCAAGGACCTTCGCGTTCTCACCGGCAATGGCGAGGATGCGATCCGCGAGCTCGGCAAGTTCCACAGGGTCGATCAAGTCAGTATCCCGGTCCAGGCAGGGTTTCCTCAACCGGAATCGGTGCCGTGACTTAAATAATATTACTTTCACCCTCTCCCAACCCAACCCTAAGAATACCAGAATTCACTCCTTCTCATCATGGACTGCACCCCGCTCCTTGTCCTTGTTGCGGGTCGGCCCTCACCTCGCCAAGGGAGGATCCGGAGATGTGGGAATGCCGGTATTGTTATGCGGGTGTTCCGATTGAACTCGCCTCTTCAAAGACGTCCAATGATCCAAAAGTTAAGCATTTTAAATTCTTTTATAACCTCATCTACCAATTATGTCATTATACTTTGTTTAATTTCAAAAATAAGTCAATTATGACGTTAGATTTAATATCCAGGAGAGATATTACCTAATGTTCCAGGATACCTGGATATCTCCGGTACAAGGTTCCTTCAGGTCCTCCCGGAAAACGATGAATTAATGGGGGTGTGTTCTGCCCATGAAGATACTCTCCACAGCCATCGTAGCCCTCCTCCTCCTCGGTTTCATCGGGACCGTGGCGGCGGGGCCGGCCCCGGGCATCAACGGCAAGGGCAAGGCTGGGTATCTCTACTTCTTTGAGAAGGACCCGTCCACCTGGGATATCGTCGCAGGCGGCGCGTGGGGCATCATGACCTACCATGTCCCCGATGGGAGCGAGGTCCCGAAGATGTTCGTCTTCAACGGCCACCAGCTGGCACCAGACACGGACTTCAGCCTCATCTACAACGCTGACCCGTGGCCCGGACCCAATCTCATCGTGCTCGGGAAGGGCACGAGTGATGCCCTCGGTGAAGTCCACATCGTGGGCCTCTTCAACTTCGACGGGATTTTCATCGGTGATGAACCGGCCGCCAAGATCTGGCTCGTCCTCTCCAGCGATGTCGGCACCAGTCAGATGATCGGCTGGAACCCGACCGAATATCTCTTCGAACCCACTATCACCCCCTCCCAACCCAGCCCTGACATATCTGGATGATCCTCACCAACTTGGCTGATCCCACATTCCCGGCACCACCACCCGACCGGGGTAGGCCGCTGCTTATGGTCCTCGCATACCACCCGGATATATGCGCGGGCCATGGATGATCCGCAATTGGGAAGAGGGCACCGGGGAGCCTTTACGCGCATATAGAATACTATTTATATTGTGACGAAATATAAGGTATTTGGGTCTTTTCTGGGCTTTAAATTAAAAAAGGAAACAGGAATGTCTCTGGTTTTGCATGCCATAATAATATATGGTCACTCCTGAGATTGGTACGTGTGCGGGACGAGGAGATCGATTGGGCAGTGTACCATGCCCTTCTTGACGGGAAGGCAGGTACCTTTCAGGGGCTGGCATGCCTTGGTTACGAACCTCGTCTCATCGAGGAATCTGTCCGCCGCCTCGAGAAGTACTACCTTGTCGAGCGGGCGGGCGATTCGGTGAGGGTTTTGTCGTTCCGGGAGTCCCTCCTCCTCTGCCAGGCAAACAACGATGAAACCTGCCCTTTCATCGTTGAGAACGGCATCATCAGGGCGAGGTCAGAGCAGGAGAGGAAGTAACCGATGAAAAAGGTCTGCATCCTCAGGCTCGGCCACCGGCCTTTCCGGGACAAGCGGGTGACGACTCACGTCGGCCTCGCGGCAAGGGCCTTCGGGGCCGATGGCATGTACCTCGCGGCCGAGGATCCGGGCCTGACAGGGAGTATACGGGATGTGGTGACCCGCTGGGGCGGGGAGTTCTTTGTCAGGGACGGGGTCTCGTGGAAGGCGTGCGTGCGGGCATGGAAAGAGCAGGGTGGGACGGTCGTCCACCTCACCATGTATGGACTCCCGATGAAGGAGGTCATCGGTGAAATCCAGGAGAAGGAAAAGCTCCTCATCGTGATTGGGGCCGAGAAGGTGCCGGGCGAGATCTACGGCCTTGCAGACTACAACGTATCGGTGACCGGCCAGCCCCACTCCGAGGTATCGGGCACCGCCGTCTTCCTCGACCACCTCTTCGAGGGTCACGAGCTCGACCGCACCTACCCTGATGCCGAACTGAGGATATACCCAAGCAGCGACGGAAAGAGGACCGGGCCGTGAAGGGCAGGGTTCTCATCGCCGGGTTCGCCACCAGGCACGTGGCCCGGTCGGCATCGAAGGCAGGGTACGCGGTCTACGCGGTAGACCACTTCTGCGACCAGGATCTCTCCTGGTACACGAAAGATCGGCTGAAGTTCGAGGAACTGGATGAACTTCCCGACCGGATCGCCGAGATGGCCGGCCGTCACAGGATCGACTTTTTCATCCCAACATCCGGGGCCGAGACCATCGACGCTCCTGTCCCCGTGGCTGGAACCGATGCCCGAACGGCAGCCCGGCTCCTCGACAAGCTCGAGGTCCAGCGGTTCTTCGAGAGGGAGGGCATCCCCGTCCCGCCTCTTGCCGCACCCGGGGACTTCCCCTCTATCGTCAAGCCCAGGAGCGGCGCGGGGGGATGGCGGAATGCCATCATCCGTTCCCCTGATGACCTGGAGCTGTGGCGGCAGGAGAGCCCGGGGATCGAAGCCATCTTCCAGAAGCAGGTCCCGGGGATCCCCGCGAGCGTCTCCTGTATCGCCGACGGGAAGCACGCAGTGGCCATTGCCGCGAACGAGCAGGTCCTCCGGGGGGGGGATGCATCCCCCTTCGGTTTCATCGGCTCCGTCACCCCTCTCGATCATCCGCTCACGGAGAGGATGAAGGCACTCGCGGTGAAGGCAGCCGCGGCGAGCGGCTGCGTGGGTTCCGTTGGCATCGATTTTGTCCTGGGGGAGGATGCCCTGGCAATCGAGGTGAACCCCCGTTTTCAGGCCACGGTGGACACCGTCGAGGCCTCGACCGGATTGAGCCTCTTCCTGCTCCACATGGATGCGTGCCAGGGGAAGCTCCCCCCCGGGGTTCCTGGGCCTGCGTGCTATTCGGCGAGGCAGATACTCTTTGCAGACCGGGACCTGGTGGTGAAGGAGGACCTCTCCAGGTTCGCGCCCGATGTCGCCGATATCCCCTGGCCCGGCACCTCGTTCGAGGAGGGTCAGGCAGTGGTGAGCGTCCTTGGTACCGGAAGGGACCGGTCCTGCGCGCTGGAATCTCTTGACAACACCCTTAACAAGCTGAAGCGATATATGGGGTGATGATGTCCATCGCGGAGATCCTGAAGGACGAGGCAATCCGTACGTACCTGCACCGCCTCATCAGAGACGAGGGGCTCGATCTCCTGGAGAAGTTCCCTGAAGAGGGGGAGTACAGTGACGAGGAGCTTGCCGAGAAGACAGGGATCAACCTCAACTCTGTCCGGCACACCCTCTATACCCTCTACGAGAAGAGGCTTGCAGAGTACCGGAGGCTCAAGAACACCGAGACAGGCTGGCTCACCTACCTCTGGACCCTGCGCCTCGACCGGGTCCCGGGTGCCGTGATGGAGGACATGAAGATGATGCTCGAGAAGCTCGAGGCCCGGGAGAACTTCGAGGAGGAGAACGACTTCTACCTCTGCAAGACCTGTGGGACCTTCACCTTCAACGAGGTCATGGAACTCGACTTCGCCTGCCCCCGATGCACCCAGCCGGTCGAGCACTTTGACAACGAGGCGCTCCTGTCAGCCCTGAAACGCCGGATCTCCGCCATCCGTGAATGCCTCGGGTATGAATGAGGAGTGGGAGCCGCTCCTCGTCCGTGCCGGCTGCGGGAGATCTGTCATAACTCATGCGAGGGCGGTCTCGGCCCTCGCCCGCAAGTTTACCAACAACGCGCTCGTGAACCGGGATCTCGTGCAGGCCGGTGCCATGCTCCATGATATCGGAAGGGGAACGACCCATGGGATCGGCCATGCCCAGCGGGGCGCTGCCCTGGCAAAGTCCTTTGGCCTGGATCCAGCCCTTGTCTCCATCATTGAGAGGCACATAGGCGCAGGGATGACAGCCGACGAGTGCACTCTCGAGAGGCTCATTCCCAGGGACTGTGTACCGGTGACCGTGGAGGAGAAGATAGTGGCGAACGCTGATAACCTGGTCCACGGGACAGGGCAGGGGAGTATCGAGCGTACCCTGGGAGCGGCCATCCGGCTGAAGAAGAGGATCCGGAAGAGGATCTACCGCCTCTACCTGGAGATGGAATGCTTCAGATGATGATCTGCTTCACCTGGGGGAGGGACCGTATCTCCTCGAAGAGGCCGCGGGGGACCTTCTCATCGATGATAACAACGAGCTTCGGTTCTTCTGAGAAATAGGGATCGGTGACAAAGATCTGCCGGATCGTGAGGTTGCGCCTCGAGACGACCTTCATGACAGCGCTTATGATCCCCTTCTCCTGGGCGTTCTTCGGGATGACCGTGAAGGCCGAGAGCCCCAGCGTCTCGGCGACCCGTGAGAGATCGGGTGTGGCCCGCATGTTCCGGAAGACGGGGGAGAGGGCTTCGAGGGAGAGGATCCTCCGGGCCGTGGCATCCACCACCCGCCGGTCGGCCCCGATGGTTGCGGCGATATGGGTGGCCGGGATCTCCACGCCGTTTGCAACCACCTTCCCGTCGTCGTTCACCCCGAAGCCGTTCTCAAGGAGGAACTTCGCTACCCGGGCCTGGGCAGGCGAATCGGCGAAGTCCTTCATGATGAGGGACCACATAGAGGAGAATAGGCGTTGTATATTAATATACATCCATGTTCCGAAGCATTCATAAGACGACAACCTGCAATGACATTAGATTAACTGGCTATGCGTAAATCATAATGTCCAACGCGTTCTGATGTGGTGAAGTATTTATAAGCATACAATGGAATCTCAATTGTTTAAGAAACACATCTGGACCTGAATTGAGGAATTATCTCCAAAATCTGAAGAGAACATCATGGAAAAAATTTACAGACTTTATACCATTTTAACTACGATTCTGGTTGTTTCTATCATCACATGTGGGTGTACCATAAACATTGGTACACCCGCTCCAGCACAAACACCAGCACCCACACCAACTCCAACAACAGCACTGACGCCAGCACCGACCCCGTTGATACAATTGGATAGCATTGAACCCAAGTATGCTGGTGATACATTTTACATCACGGGGACTACCAATCTCCCTGACAACAGCCAGATAGTCATAATGATTGAACAGAGTGGTGTAATCGCTGCAAGCGGCACCACTGTATCTACAAACGGCGGGTTCCGTTTTCCGGTAGATACATCGCCGTCGTACTGGTCGTCTGGGTATGGATATTATGTTGTTACAGCGAGTTCTGGATCGGCACAGACAAGCACGAATATGCTAATTCGTGCAGCTCCCACATCCGTATCAACTCCAGAAACCTCAGCGCAGCCAACAGTGATCGTTCAATCAACGGGGGGCGCTGGGTTCCCGAGTGTTGAGACTATAACTGAAATGGTTCAGGATTATCATAACTCGCATACTTACTTGGGCACCCAAACAGGACAATCCAGCAATATTTACGTCTGCGTTGATATGGCGAAAGATTTTTGGGATATGATGACGGCGCGGGGATTTACTGCTTTTATCAAGCTTGGAAATGTGAACGAGGATGTAACATCGATTGCCCAAGCGAATCACGCGTGGGATATGGTTGAAATCTCCCCGAATGGGTGGCTTGCCGCAGACCCAACTGGTGGGTTCGTGATGGAAAAGGAAAATAACCCACTATACTATACCGGGTGGGATTTCAATACCCCTGCCGATCTTGATAAATATAGTTGTGGGGGAACGGGATCGTACTGCTTCTCGGGAACGTGCATCAATGGTCAATGTCTCGTGTGCAACCCCGGGTCTATAATGGGTACTGATTATCAGTGTCATCCAACGTGTATAGATTCAACCCACTATTGCCTGTCAGGGTCTGTATGCGGTACTGATAACCAGTGCCACAAGACGTGTATAGATTCAACCCACTATTGCCTGTCAGGGTATGTATGTGGTGCTGATAACCAGTGTCACCAGACGTGTGGAGATGCAACCCATTACTGCCTTACGGGTTACTGTAACCAATACGGGAAGTGCGTGTGAGGTAGGTCTTGTATCGCCTACGCAAGCAGGCGATGCTGAAGGAGAAGGTTCTTGTAATCCACGGGTAAAGTTATTTACGCGCGAGGGTTGCCAAGCCAGGTCAAAGGCGCTGGCTTGAGGGGCCAGTCTCGAAGGGGTTCGTGAGTTCAAATCTCACCCCTCGCATCGGCATCTCCATTCTCCTCCCGGCGGATCTCATCTCTCCATAGCCCGTTTCTTCCAGTCTTCCGGCATCTTCTCGATGGCGTACCTGAGCTCCGTCCTCGGCATTGTATCCCTCCGGGCCATCACGTACTCGAATATCTCCTTCGTGTGGGCCTTGCCCGCCTCTTTGAGCAGCCACCCGCACCCCTTTTGAACCAGGTCTTCCTTATCGCCGAGCAGAAGATCGGAGATCTCCAGGATTTCCGGGAGGAACATGCCCTTCCTCGCCGGGAGGATCAGGGTCACTGCCGAAGCCCGTCGGAACCACTGGTTCTCGGATCCTGTCCAGATCTTGAGGTTCCTGATAAAGCCGGGGAACCGTTCGACAAAGGCACCGAGGGCATGGTTGCAGAACGTATCGCACTTCGCCCAGTTATTGATGTACTTCCCGATCCAGCTCTCGAAGAGGGCAAAATCGCCCGGTTCGTATTCTTCCCGAAGACGGTACGTCCAGTCAGATGCGATAAAGGCTTCCTCACAGTAATCTGACGCGAACAGATTCTCACAGAGCGAGAATATCTCTTGCTTTCCCATGCCCTTGAGCCGGGTAAAAGATCTCCGGGAGATACTTCTCACATCCCGGGTTTTCACGCCGTAACAGAGCACATCCTCCTTGAAAAAACGGTGGTAGTTCTTAAGGTTCTTCTCGTCCACATGTTGTTTCAGATCTTCCCGCACGGAAGGAATGATCCCGTGGTGCATCTCTGGCACTTTCTCCCTGTAAGGGTTGTTCGTCTTCAGATTTGAAGACTGGCGATTCTTCTCCTCATCACAAAGACTGCTCTTGATCCCCGCCCGGTTCCGCCCGGAAGGTGGGATAATTCTGCCCTGATCTCTCTTCCGCCCTCCCCATTCATGCACACCCCCGCCCTGGCGTTCCTCATTCCAGAGGAGGAGGATCTTCCCTGAAATTACCCTGTAATATCCATTATAATAACCTAAAAACTACCGATCTCAAGAAATTCTTATAAACGAAAACCAATTGATTTATATAGCATTATAAAAGAACTGATGCATATGTCGCCACGGTTTCTACTCATATTCCTGGCCCTGACCCTCTTCCTCTCCTTTATCGGGTGCGTCCAGGCAGCAGAGGTCCAGATCACATCAGATCCTGCAGATCAGACCTCACCGGCCATCTGGGAGAACCGGATTGTGTGGACCGATGCCCGGAACGGGAACCTGGATATCTATCTCTATGATGTAAACACAGGGAACGAGACCCGGATCACGAAGGGTCCGAAGGACAGGAAATCCCCGGCAATCTGGGAGAATACCATTGCAGGTGTGGACCTGACCTATGGAAGCCCTGACATCTATATCTATAACCTCCTCACCGGTTCTGCGCGCCAGATCGTCACGGGGGCCACCAACCAGAAGTTCCCGCGGGTATCGGGGGACCTCATCGTCTGGGAGACGTCACGGAACGGGGATAATAACATCGTGGTGTACAGCACGACTGATAATCGCGAGGTGAAACTCCCACCGGGAACGGGGTCCCGGCGCTCCCCGGCAATCTGGGGAGATCGGATGGTCTGGACGGATGCGAGTGGCGGGACCAGCACCATCCAATTCTATAACCTCACGACAAAGGCCGAATCCCGCATGACCAATGACACCTCGAGCCAGTTCAATCCCTGGATATACGAAGATCTCGTGGTCTGGCAGGACAACAGGAATGGGAACGACGATATTTACCTCTATAATATTACTTCGGGGGAGGAGCGGAGGATCACCACGGACCCTGCCAACCAGCGCAACCCGCACATCTGGGGTGACAGGATTGTCTGGGAGGATTACCGGAACGGGAATCCCGAGATCTATATGTATACCATATCCACCGGGAAGGAAGAAGCGCTTACCCAGGATCCCTCGGTCCATCGCTCACCCGCAATCTGGGGTGACCGGGTTGTCTGGGAAGACCACAGAAACGGGAATGCAGATATCTACATGTACGAGGCAGAAGCTCAGGCAGGCACACCATCAGCCCCGGGTGCGGCGGGAAACCAGGCCCAGGCCACGCCCATGCCCTTGCCCGAGATCCTGCCCCTCATCGCAGCCGCCCTCCTCATCATATTCACCGGCCGGCGCTGATCGCCGCTGACCCGTACCCTCTTTTTTCAGAAGGAGAGGGTGGAGAGATCTCTAGGGAAGAGAACGTATTTTTCCCGATCAGGACAGTATCAACGATCGGGTGGGGGGGCTTCTTCTCCTGTCTCTGCCACAAGAGCATCGCGGAGCCTTCGTACTTCAGGAACATCCTGTATGGCAAGGGCGCCGTCGAACGCGCGAACGGCCTCCCCCACCCTTCCCATGGATGCAAGGAGGAGGGCCTTGGAGAACCAGATATACATGTTCATCGGGTTCAGCTCCAGGGCCTTCTCGTAGCAGTCCAGCGCCTCATCATTTCTCTCCAGCCTCTGCAAGGTCGTCCCCTTCTGGTACCATGCCCTGGGGTTCTTCGGATCCATCTTGAGGACCCGGTCATAGGAGAGGAAAGCCCGCTCGAAATGGCCGTGAACCTCCTCGATCATCCCCAGCTCGAGGTTGGACTCCACATGCCGGGGGTTGATCGAGAGAGCCATCTCGTAGCATTTCTGGGCACGCTCGAGGTTCTTCGTCCTGGAGAAGATCAGACCCTTCTGGTACCAGAGATCCGGGCTCCGGGGATAGATATCGAGCCCCTTGTCAAAACAGCTGAGTGCTTCCTCGTTTCGCCCGAGGTAGGAGAGGATGATCCCCTTGCTGTACCATGCCATGACATATTTCGGGTCCTTCTCAATGATCCGATCCCATGACTGCAGGGCCTCCTCGTACCTCCCCAGCTTCCCGAGGTTCACGCCTTTCTCGTGCCAGGCACGGATTGCATAGCTCGGGTCGAGCACGAGGATGGTGTCAAAACACCGCAGGGCCTCCTCGATCCTCCCCAGCATGCCGAGGACAATCCCTTTCTGGAACCAGATCAGGGCCTCCTTCGGCTGGAGCTCCATTGCCCTGTCGAAGGCCGCGAGGGCATCATCGAAGAGGCCCATGGTCTTCTTCACGAGGCCCTTCTTGAACCAGATCTCCCAGTCGGTGGGGCTGAGAGAGAGGGCCTGTTCAAACTCCGCCACCGCCTCCTCGTACCTGCCCTGCTCGGCAAGGGTCTCGCCTTCCCGTACGAACCTCTCTGCATCCGTCTTCATAGGGGATGGCGACATGGCACACCTGAGGCTGCTCGTTCCGCCCGCGTAAATCTCTGAACAGAGGCTCCGAACAGCCGCGCCTTGTACCTCCATGATACCCGGGTTATTATTAAGGCTATCTCCCGGGTGATGCAGGAAATCAGGTGGATCTTTCACAATGAAGGATCCTGATGCCAGGAATACCGAATAGGGCGTGAACGTACCCTTGAAACAGAAAAGGGGGCAGGATTCTTGGGCTCATTCCTGATCCATACTCATCAGAACCGTTCTCGTTTCACTTCCCATAAAATCCCGACGAAGATCTCAGCAAGACCTCTCTTTGGCCTGGAGATCTCTCCCACCTCCGGTTTTCACCCTTGGAATGGTATACCCTCCTCGGATGCGATGATACCCGATTTGATACATTTTTAAAGGACGGATCCAATACTCCTCATACCATGGGCGATCCCCTCGTCATCGAGATCATCGGTTTCTCCGGGTCAGAGTGCGGGCCTTTCCCCTGCGAACCCGACCGGACCTGCGGCCTCGAGGAATGCTTCCCCTCGGGTTCATTCATGAAGGCCGTGGATGCACTCAGGCGTGTTCTTGCAGGGAGATATGGCAACCGGGTAGAGGTCACCCTGACCCTGCTCGATGACGGCGTGCCAGATCGGGTGAAGGAGATCATCGAGAGGTCTCACCCGCCCATCCCCATCGTGCTTGTCGCCGGGAGGGTCACCCCTATCGGGAGGATCTCCTGGACCCGGATCATGAAAGAGGTTGAAGCCGCCCTTGCCGTTAGGGAACGCGGGTGACCCGGCCTGAATCGAGATCGAAGTAGAGCCCGTGAACCCGGATTTTCCCCTCCGCCTCCGCCCTCCTCACGAGCGGGTACGTCCTCAGGTGGGCGATCTGGAGCCTGACGTTCTCGAGCTCGACCATCCGCCGCCGGCCCCGCTCATCCGGGGGATGAGGGAGTCTCCGGATCTCGGCGTCCACCCTCATGAGCACCTCGCCGGCGTTATTGAGCCAGAGGGGGATGTAGACATCCTCGGTCTCCTTTCCCAGCGCCTTCATGGCACCACAATCGGAATGCCCGCAGACGGCGATCTCCTCGACCTTCAGGTGGCGGAGCGCATACTCGAGCACCGTTGCGAAACTCCAGGACGAGAGGGGGACTATGTTCCCGATATTCCGGTGGACGAAGAGCTCCCCGGCTTCTGCCGACGTGATCCGTTCCGGGGTCACCCGGGAATCGGAACAGCCGATCCAGAGGACCTTCGGGTTCTGCCCCTTTGCAAGCCCGGCGTAAAATGCCTTCTTGTCAGCGAACTCTCCGGTCACAAAAGCCCGGTTGCCCTCGAGGAACTTCTCGATCATGTGAACAGCCCCGTAAAGGAGGACCCGGTGCCCGGGTCCCTCACCCTGACCTTACTCCTGAATGGGTTAAAAGGATTCGGAACGTTGCCGGAAAGAAAGGTTTGGGACGCCATTCTCCGCCCTTATCCACCTCCTCTCTGGACGTCTTGACGGATCTGGAGACGCCGGAACGCGCCCCCTCCGGAACCCTCTCCGGTTTTCAGTTTTTTTAAAAGTTCTCGTACCAGATTATTGTTGGTCAAATACATGTGTTGATGATCAATGCCTGGGGTGTAACTCAGGATACGTGCTTGGTACCGATCTCCAGTGCCATCCAGAATGCGGGTCCACATATTGCACGGGAAATAGTGTATGTGTGAACGGTCAGTGCCTGGAGTGTGACTCTGGATACATGCTTGGTACTGATAATAAGTGTCACCCCAGGTGTATAGATTCAAATCACTATTGCCTGTCAGGGTATGTATGCGGTACTGATAACAAGTGTCACCCTGCGTGAGGAGATGCAACCCAACAAATTCGGGAAGTGTGTGTGAGGTAATCATGTCATTCATGGATCAAAGGATGCAAGATGCACTGGATCGCCATATCGCGGGGAATTATGGCGAGAATCAGGACTAAAAGGAGGTTTGCCGGAACCCTGCCTGTGAATAAACATTTCAATATGCCCATGGAGTTGTTTTAACCTTCTTAAGAGGTCTTTCAAGGTTCCGGTAATTTAAGGTAGCGGGTATCAGCCAGCCATCTAGTCACCCCTCAACAGGCAAGGAGAGATTCCGGTTAACAGAGACGGGACCGGGTTACCGGTATCCTGCAGGTATCCGAAGAGAGTGAGCCATGATCTCTTCCGGATTCTTTCCTTCTGGATCGTCCTGCATCCTGATACCGGATATGGCCTGGAGGGGGATGTCCACGAAGACGCGGGGCCGCAAGTATTTAAACTCATAAATATAGGATCCAATATAAATAAAGTTTATAAAATACGGAATTATGGGGGTTATTAGAACCAGGGGGAATCGCATTGAAAGCAAAGGATAGTATCCTCATCTTCATTCTTGACGAACAGCGGTACGGGATCATGCTCTCTGATGTCGAGCGGGTGTTCCCGATGGTGGAGATCACACGGCTCCCGAAAGCTCCGGATATTGTTCTTGGAATTATCAATGTTCACGGATCTCTGGTCCCGGTCTTTGACATCCGCAGGAGGTTTGGATGCAGCGAACGGGAATACGGGGTCTCCGACCAGCTCATTCTTGCCCGCACAAAGAAACGCAGGGTCGCTCTCGCGGTTGATACCGTGCAGGGAGTGGTTGAACCCACCGGCAAACCAGTCGATGCCGGTGAGATCCTCCCTAATCTTCCCTATGTGCAGGGTATTGTCAAACTGCCCGACGGCCTGATCCTGATCCATGATCCTGATACGTTTCTCTCGTTTGAAGAAGAGGCAGCACTTGATACGGCATTGTCCGCGGGAGGCGGATGATCCATGGCGGCGGCGGGCCTTACCGAAAGCGAGCTTTCCTGTTTCAGTGATTTTATCAAGAGAAGGGTCGGGCTCAGTTTCCCGCCCGGAAGGAATGATGATCTCCGGCGGGGGATTGCAGCGATCGCTGCTGAGCGGGGATTTGATGACCATTCGTCATGCCTTTCATGGATCATGGCTACCGCTCTTGACCGGTCCATTGTGGAGACCCTTGCTTCCGCCCTCACGGTGGGAGAGACCTATTTCTTCCGGGACCCGCAGGTATTTGAAGCGATCGAACATTCGATCCTCCCTGCCGTCATCTCCCGGCGCAGGGAACAGGAACGGTTCCTGCGGATCTGGAGCGCCGGGTGCAGCACCGGTGAAGAGGCGTACAGCCTCGCCATCCTTCTTTTGCGAACCCTTCATGATATCGATGACTGGTCAGTTACCCTGCTTGCCACAGACATCAACCCGAACTCTTTGAAAAAAGCGGGGGCGGGCATCTACAGCGAATGGTCGTTCCGTTCCAATCCCCAGTGGGTAAAGGACCGCTATTTCCAGAAACTGGGCGAGGGCAGGTACGAGATAAATACCACGATCAAAGACCTCGTCACATTCTCGTACCTGAACCTTGTTGAGGACGCGTATCCTGCCCTGCTTACCAACACGAACGCGATGGACATCATCCTCTGCCGCAATGTCCTCATGTACTTCTCGAAAGACGCGGGAGAGGCAACCGTAGAGAAAGTCCAGCGTTCCCTCGTACCCGACGGCAGACTCATTGTCAGTGCGACTGAAACGTCACTGGTCTCCAACAGGCACCTCGTACCGGAGGTCTGCAACGGGATCACGACATACCGGAAATCGGAGATCATGCAGCCCGGCCCGGTACCTGCAGCCCCCGTAATCTCCACGGCATTTTCCATTCCGGACGTGTTCAGGCCGGTCGCGGCGGGCCCGCCCGGAACAGCTTACCAGGCTGCCCCGGTTAAAAAACCTGCAGGAACGCCCAGACCCGCAGGCATCCCGGTTCCCGTACTAACACAGCGTACGTCTCTTCCCCCGTTACCGGAAAAAGACCTGTATGCTACTGCCGTCGCACTGTTCGAATCAGGAGACTATTCCGGCGCAGAAAAGATCCTTTCCAGCCATACTGCAGGACACCCCCATGATCCGAAAGCCATGGCGCTCATGGCACAGGTGATGGCAAACCGGGGAGACCTTGCCGGGGCACGCGGGTGGTGCGAAAAGGCGATTGCAGAGGACAAACTGAACCCGGCCTTCCACCACCTGCTGGCGACGATCCGGCAGGAGGAAGGGGCAACCGATGACGCCATCGGGGAACTGCGCCGGGCGCTGTATGCTGACCCCTCCTACATCCCTGCCCTCTTCACGCTGGCGCAACTCAGGCGCCGGCAGGGGTTGCTTGGGGAGTCTGATGTTCACTACCGGAATGCACGCACGCTGCTCAGCAGCCACCAGCCCGGTGATGTTATCGGGGGTGCCGGGGGAATGAGCGCCGCCGGCCTTGAACGGATCATCTGTTCGGTTATCGGAAAGGAGGGTATCGCATGACAAAAAAGAAACAACCCCTGCCGGCAAAGAAGCAGCCGGTAAACCGGGATGATGTGCACAGCCGGCTTGAGGCTGCACGGCAGGCGATCGGGCAGATCGGGATACCGGCTGAAGACGACAGGAAACGGATCCTGAAGGAACGTGCGAGACTGCTTGCAAAAGAAGAAGAGAAAATTCTTGACCGGGATACGATCTTCATTGTCGAATTCGTGCTTGCCTCAGAACACTACGGGATCGAAACTACCTTTGTAAAGGAGATACTGCAGATCAGGGAACTTACCCACCTTCCCGGTACCCCGCCATTCCTGCTGGGGGTCTTCAATATCCGGGGAGAGATCTGCCCGGTCATCGACCTGAAAACATTGTTCAGCCTTCCGGAACGGGGGCTTGCTGAATTCAACAAAGTGATTGTTATCGGAAACGAGTCAATGAAGTTTGGCATCGTGACCGATGCTTTTGTGGGAAGTAAGGAGATCCAACGCATATCCCTGTTACCCCCGCCGCCCACCTTCACCGGGTCCGGGGCGGATTATGTTCTGGGTGTGACACCGGAAACGGTCGTCGTTCTTGACGGAGGAAAAATGCTTGCAGACAAAAACCTTGTTGTAAATGAACAGGTGTAGGATGAAAAAATGTGGAGGTAATAGAAAATGAAAACGTTTCGTGATCTTCCGGTTAGGACCAAACTCTTCGTGAGTTTCGGTATCATGATCCTGCTGCTCGTTATTGTAGCAGCGACAGCGTATGTAAGTGTTGCCGGTATACAGGAGAACAATAAAAAAATCGCCGACAAGGATCTCATAAATGCAATCGATATGCTTGAGATCCAGGGTTATACCGGGCAGAACCGTATGGATTCCCTTTCTTTGATCATTGAAAAGAACCAGTCAGATATTCAACAGGAAATCCAGAATATCAACCAGCGAAAGACAATCGTTGACGGGATGCTGAAAGAACTCCTCGCCCGCAACGCAAATGATCCGGTTCTCCTCCCAAAGTTACAGGCATTCAACGCACTCAGGATCGAATATGCAAATACGAGAGATACTCAGACGATCCCTCTTGTCCTTGCAGGAAAACGTGAAGAAGCGACCCAAATAGTAATGGGGATCCAGCAGGAGAGGTATTTGGAAATGGCATCGATGGTCGATGAGATCGTGACCCTCACCGAGCAGCGTGTTTCAGATTCAGTCCGCCAGACCGATCAGCTGGCAGCGCAGATGAACGCGATCATCCTGATTGCCGCGATAGCCTCACTTGTCCTGGGACTCGGGATGTCTTTTATCCTCACACAGAGCATCTCCTCCCCGATAAGCACCCTTGTTGAAAGTGCAGACCGGATTGCCAAGGGAGATCTCACCGTGCAGGCCCCAACAGAACCCCGGGCTGATGAGATCGGGAAGTTGAATGCCTCGTTTGCCACGATGGTTGCGAACCTGCGCGATATCCATACAAATTTATCCGCGGGCATCAGTGTGCTCGCCTCCTCCTCAACCGAGATCCTTGCCACCACCACCCAGATCGCCGCCAGTGCAGCAGAGACCGCGTCCGCCATTGGCGAGACCACCTCAACGGTTGAAGAAGTCAAACAGACGGTAGACCTTGCCAGCCAGAAGGCAAACAATGTTGCCGAAGGTTCCCGTCAGGCATCCGCAATCGCGCAGTCCGGACAGAAGGCTGTCGAGGATGTTGTGAGCAGCATGCACCGGGTGCAGGAACAGATGGAGTCCATCGCCGACAACGTGGTGCAGCTTGCCGAGAAGAGCCAGGCAATCGGGGAGATCATCGTGACGGTCAACGATATTGCCGAACAGTCCAATATCCTTGCTGTCAATGCGTCCATCGAAGCAGCAAAGGCCGGAGAACAGGGCAAGGGATTCGGCGTCGTGGCCCAGGAGATCCGCACGCTTGCCGAGCAGTCGAAAGATGCAACCGCCCAGGTACGGACGATCCTTACCGATATCCAGCGGGGCGTGAGCGCCTCGGTGATGGCTACCGAGCAGGGGAACCGTACGGTTGCCGAGAGCATGAAACAGTCCACCGAGGCAGGGGAATCCATCCGGGTGCTCGCAGGTACCGTTGCGGGATCTGTAACAGCGGCAACCCAGATCGCAGCATCCAGCCAGCAGCAGCTCGTGGGAATGAGCCAGATCGTACAGTCAATGGAGAACATCAGGGAGGCAAGCCAGCAGAACCTGAAAGGCACACAACAGGCGGAGACCGCAGCAAAGACCCTCC
Organism: Methanomicrobiales archaeon; assembly: GCA_015660865.1. Classification (GTDB taxonomy): domain Archaea; phylum Halobacteriota; class Methanomicrobia; order Methanomicrobiales; family JACTUA01; genus JACTUA01. Next base: position 194,948 of record JACTUA010000003.1, read on the forward strand.
ACGATCTCGGGCAGAAACTCAAAGATATTGCGGGCAGGTACCGCCTGTAAGGGGAAAGCGGGATGGAGAGAGACGACCGCGAATTTGCAGAAAAGCTCCTTGCTACATTCCGTCCTGAAGCAGAGGGGCACCTCAGTGCCATCGCGGCGGGGCTGCTTGAGCTCGAAAAGGCGATCAGCGCAGAACGCCATGCAGCTGTTGTGGAATCGGTCTTCCGGGAGACGCACACGCTAAAAGGCGCTGCCCGATCGGTGAACCTTACCGATATCGAGAAGACCTGCCAGGCGCTCGAAAGCGTCTTTTCAGCCGCCAAACAGCAAAAGATCACCTTCTCCCGCGAGACCTTTGACCTCCTTCACCAGTGCGTCAGTGTTCTCGAAACATTCCTGCAGGGTACTGAACCGGATATCAAAACGGCCCGCAGGAATAGCCGGGATATTATCCTGCACTTAAACGAAATTGCTCAGGGAACGGCCCCTGCACCGGTTCAGCAGGAAACGGCAGGGACAAAAACCATACCGGAACCCCTGGCCGGTGAGGAACCGGTACCAACCGCCCCTGCCCGGGCCGGCATTCAGGCAGACACGATCAGGATCCCCACGGCCCGGCTCGATTCGCTCATGCTCAAGGCAGAAGAGATCGGCGATGCAAAACGTGCGGCTGCCCAGCGATCATCAGACATTGGCAGGATCTGCCGGGAGTTCGTGCCATGGAAACAGCGCTGGGCGGGTGTCCGGTTACGGCTCCCGGCACTGCGGAGGAGTTCCCGGCCTGCAGAGACGCAAAAATACAAGGAGTTTAACCAGACAGAGTTTGGAAAAATTACCGATTTTCTTAACTATAATGCAGAATTTGTCCAGACCCTCGAATCCGAACTGGTCCGCCAGAAAACCATGATCGGTGCTGACCACCAGTTCCTCATGGAGCGGACAGACGACCTGATCGATGACATGAAAGGGCTCCTGATGATGCCTGCCGGATTCATGCTGGAGTCCTTCCCGCGTTTTGTCAGGGAATTCTCCCGTGATAAAAAGAAGGACGTGGAACTGGTCATCGGGGGGCAGGAGATCCTGATCGACCGGCGGATCCTCGATGAGATGAAGGATGCGTTCATGCACATGGTGCGAAACGCGATCGATCACGGCATCGAACTCCCCGCAACACGGGTCGGGAAAGGAAAGACAGGCGCAGGAACGATCACTATCCGGTTCTCGTACAGGGAGGGAAATACCGTTGAAATTATCATGGAGGATGACGGTGCCGGAATTGACATTAAAAATGTCGGGGCGGCTGCAGTAAAGGCAGGAATTCTCTCAAAAGAAGAGCTTGACCGTTCTTCCGGTGATAAGATCCTCCCCCTGATATTCCGGTCCGGGCTCACGACAAGCCGTATCATTACCGATACATCGGGACGGGGGCTTGGTCTTGCCATCGCAATGGAGAAGGTGGACAGGCTTGGCGGGTCCATGGAGGTGCATACGATACCGGACAAGGGGACCAGCTTCCGGATCCTGCTTCCTTTGACCCTTGCCACCTTCAAGGGACTCATTGTCAGCGAAAGCAGGCAGACGTTTGTAATCCCGTTAAAGAGCGTGGAACGGGTCATGCGGGTGACTCCTGAAAAAATAAAAACCATGGAAGGCCAGGATGTGATCCAGGTTGAAAATGAGCCGCTTGCGTTTGTCCGGCTTGCCGATGCACTCGGGATACCCTACAATGTCCCGGAAAAAGAACCGCAGGCGACCTGTATCGTTGTTATTGTCTTTGCTGACAAGCGTCTTGGTTTCTCTGTCGATGAGATCGGGTACGCACAGGATGTGATGGTCAAAGGGCTCGGCCGGCAGCTCGTACGGGTACGCAATGTTGCCAGCGCAACAGTGCTCGGGACAGGAAAAGTGGTGCCGGTCGTGAATACCGGGGACCTGATGAAATCCGCCATCCGCATTCGTTCCGGCGGAGCAGTGTCCCGGCCGGTCACCGGAGAGGAAAGGGTAATAAAGAAAAAAACTGTTCTTGTGACCGAGGACTCGATCACGTCAAGAATGCTGCTCAAAAATATCCTGGAAAGTGCAGGGTACAGGGTCGAGACGGCGGTGGATGGCATGGATGCATTCTCAAAACTCCGGTCAGGTTCGTTTGACATCGTAGTGTCCGACGTGGATATGCCGCGGATGAACGGGTTTGTCCTGACCGAGAAGATCCGGCTCGATAAGAAATTCGCAGAACTTCCGGTCGTACTGGTCACAGCCCTTGATTCACAGCAGGACCGTGAGCGCGGGATCGATGTGGGCGCCAATGCCTATATCGTAAAAGCCAGTTTTGACCAGAGCAACCTGCTTGAAGTGGTCCAGAGGCTTATCGGGAAGTGATGGAGATGGTGAACGTACTGATCGTTGATGATTCTCCGGTGGCGCGGCAGCTCATCGAGTATATTCTCAGCAGGGATCCGGATATCCGTGTCATCGGCACGGCAAAAGACGGGGAGGAGGCAATCCGTGCTGTACGGGATAAAAAACCGGACCTTGTCACCATGGACATCAACATGCCGAAAATGAACGGGTTCGATGCAACCCGCACCATCATGGAGACCAATCCGGTCCCGATCATCATTATCACGGGCAGCGAGAATCTCCACGATGTGGCCACTTCGTTTCAGGCATTAAACGCGGGCGCGGTTACCCTGATGTCCCGGCCGCCTGGCGTCGAACATCCTGAATTTGCAAAAGAGGCAAAAGTACTTGTTGATGCAGTAAAGACCTATGCCGATATCAAGCTGGTGCGACGGGTGCCGGGATTGCGTACCGGATCGGCCAGTACGACCTACCTCAAAGCGGAGAGTGTGATTGAACCTCTCGGGGATGGGGCACAGATCGTCGCCATCGGTGCATCCACAGGCGGGCCTATTGTTATCCAGAAGCTCCTGTCCGGACTAAAAAAGAAGTTCCCACTGCCGCTTGTGATTGTCCAGCACATGACACCGGGATTTTCCAAAGGATTTGCGGAATGGCTGCAGGGCACAACCGAGATCCCGATCCACATTGCCGCAGACGGCGAATACCTCCTGCCGGGCCATGCATACATTGCAGCCGACGGTTACCAGATGGGAGTTGCGGCCGGCAACCGGATCGCGCTGGCGAATGCACCCCCGGAGAACGGGCTGCGCCCCTCGGTCTCGTTCCTGTTCCGGTCAGTCCTGCAGCTGTACGGGAGCCGGTCAATCGCACTCCTGCTCACCGGCATGGGGCGGGATGGTGCCGAGGAATTAAAATCTCTCAAGGACCACGGGGCGCTCACCATCGTCCAGGATGAACAGAGCTCGGTCGTCCACGGGATGCCGGGTGAGGCAATCAAACTTGGTGCTGCGATGTATGTGCTTTCTCCGGAAAAGATCGTGGATAGCCTTAATGAGATCGCAAATGACCGGAGAGAATGAGCATGTTATCGGGGAAAAACAAGAAAATCAATGTTCTGGTTGTGGAGGACAGCCCTACTCAGGCTGAACACTTAAAGTTAATTTTGGAAAAAGCAGGGTATGAAGTAAGCGCTGCAGGCAACGGGAAAGAGGCGCTTTTACTGCTGGAAACAACCCCTCCGAACCTGGTCATTTCCGATATCGTCATGCCTGAAATGGACGGCTATGAATTCTGCCGTAGGATCAAACAGGATGAACGGTTTAAACACATCCCCGTCATCCTTGTCACCGTCCTTTATGACCCGCAGGATATCATACGGGGACTTGAATGCGGTGCGAACAATTTTATTACAAAACCCTATGATGAAAAATATCTCCTGTCAAGGATTGAAATAGTCCTTGCCAGTTCCTTTGCTGAGGAAACTGAAACAATCCAGATTGGACTTGATATCTCATTTGTCGGCAAAAGGTATCACATCACCGCAAACCGGCTGCAGATCCTCAACATGCTCCTTTCCACCTACGAGACAGCTGTCCAGAAAAACCAGGAACTTACTGAGGCAAGAGATCAGCTCAGGGACCTGAACGAACATCTTGAGGATCTGGTTGCAGAACGGACCCTCCAGCTCAAGCACACAAACAGCCAACTCCTTGAAGAGATTGGAGCCCGAAAAAAGACCGAGGAAGCGCTCCAAAGAAAGACAAGGGCATACCAGGTGATCTCCGGATGTAACCAGTTCCTTGTCAGGGCATCAGAACCACAAGACCTCATTAAGGAGGTCTGTAAGATCCTGGTGGCCCTGGGAGGATATCGCTGTGCATGGATGGGGTACGCCCGTCATGACAAGGACAAAACTGTTGAAATGGTTGCCCAGTCCGGATTTGAACAGGAATATCTCAAAAATCTCCAGATCCTCTGGAAAAAGGGACCTCATGGAAAAGGCCCTACAGGCACTGCAATCAGGACCGGTAAACCCTCGGTTGTGCATAATATCCAAAACAATCCAAAATGCCGGAGCTGGAGATCCGAGGCAATAAAGCGGGATTATTCCACGGTCGCAGCATTTCCGATTATCATACAGGAACAGGCGATTGGTGCGCTGACCATCTATGCCAGCGAACCGGACGCATTCGACTCTGATGAAATACAATTGCTTTCAGAAATGACTGGCGACCTTGCATTTGGAATTGAATCAATACAGACTAAAATCGCTCGCAACCAGGCTGATGAGGCACTCAGACAGAGCGAGGAGCGCTACAAGAGGGTCATCGAGAGCCAGACGGAGCTCATCACCCGGTTCGCACCCGATTCCACCGTCACCTTCGTCAATGATGCCTTCCTCAAGTACTTCGGCCTCAACCGGGACGAGATCATAGGGAAGAAGTTCAAGCCGGAGATCCCGAAGGAGAACCGCGAAGTGGTGGGGAGGCACTTCGCCTCCCTCACGAAAGAGGCACCGGTCGCATCGATCGAACACCGCATCATCATGCCTGACGGCAAGGTCAAATGGCAGCGGTGGATCGACCGTGCAATCTATGACGATGACGGCAATCTCGTCGAGTACCAGAGCGTCGGGAGGGATACCACCGAGCGCAAGCGGGCCGAGGCGGCGCTCCGTGAGAGCGAGGAGAAGTACCGGAACCTGGTCGAACTTGCCAGTGCCGGTATTGCTATCGTCCAGGATGGCCTGGTAAAGTACAGCAATCTGGGCTTTGGACAGATATGGGGGGGTGCGGTTGAAGATCTCATACGAATCCCCTTTGCGGATCTCATTCATCCAGAAAAAAGGGCCGAAGTGCTTGAACGCTACAATGATCGTCTTGCGGGGAAGTCTGTTCCCCAGACCTACGAGACGATCTTTTTGCGAAAGGACGGCAGTCCCTACCCTGCTGAGATTGCTGCAAGAGTCATCACGTACCAGGGCGGGCCCGCCGACCTCGTGATTATCCGTGACATCACCGACCAGAAGCGTGCGGAAGGGGCATTGAGAGAGTCAGAAGAAAAATTCAGGGCTATCTTCAATCACGCGAGCGATGGGATGTTTCTCGTGGATCTGGAAGCCAGAAAATTCTTCATGTGCAACGCTACGTGCGCGAAGATGCTGGACTATACCCAGGAGGAGTTTTCGAATCTGGATATCGCCGAAATCCACCCCCAGGAAGATCTGCTTTTCATCCACGAACAGATCGGAAGATACAGCAGAGGGGAGGAGGGAATACGGAGTGATATCAGGTTCAAGCGGAGAGACGGGAGCATTTTTGACGCCGATCTCAGCCCTGCCTTTGTAACCATTGCAAAGAAGAGCTACCTCCTCATCATCTTCAAGGACATCACCGAACGGAAGATGACGGAACAGGCCCTCAAGGAATCAGAAGAGATGTTCCGGAACCCGGTTGAGCAGTCCCCGGTCGGTGTGTTTCTCATCCAGGACAACAAAATCAGGTATGCAAACCCTAGGCTTGCGGAGATGGTTGGGTATAACCGTGATGATCTGCTCAACAAATCCTTTGAGCTGATGATCTTTTCCGATGACCTGCAAAAGGTCCGCGACGAAATCAGCAAACAGTTAAGCGGGGAAGGGGGCGCCGGCTCTATTGAGGTCCTGGGTGTAAAAAAGGATGGGATGATTATCCATCTGGAGATGTACGCCTCATCCATGATCTACCAAGGCCGCCCTGCTATCTACGGGACCATTATCGACATCACCGAGCGCAAACTTGCGGAGGAGGCGCAGCGTGCTTCGGAGATCCGGTACCGGCGGCTCTTTGAGACGGCGCAGGACGGAATACTCATCCTCGATGCCGAGACCGGGCAGATCGTTGAGGTGAATCCATTTTTAATTAATATGCTGGGATTCTCACGCGAACAGTTCCTGGGAAAGAAAATATGGGAGATCGGGCTATTCAAGGACATTGTTGCCAACAAAGACAACTTCATTGAATTGCAACGGAAGGAATACATCCGTTACGAAGATCTGCCGCTCGAAACTGCCGATGGAAGGCGGATAGCCGTGGAGTTCGTCAGTAACGTGTATGTTGTGAACCACACGAGGGTGATCCAGTGCAACATCCGGGACATCACCGAGCGCAAACGACTGGGGGATCAGTTGAAGGAGTCGCTCAAGGAGAAGGAGGTGCTTCTCCGGGAGATCCACCACCGGGTCAAGAACAACATGCAGGTCATCTCCTCCCTCCTCTCCATGCAGTCCCAGAACATCAAGGATGAGGGGATCCGCGGGTTGTTCAAGGAGAGCCAGAACAGGATCCGGTCCATCGCCCTTGTCCACGAACTCCTGTACCGTTCCGATAACCTCTACCAGATCGAGTACGGGGCGTACCTGAAGAAGATGTTCATCCCCCTCTTTGAGTCCTACAGCATCGACCAGAGAAAGGTATCGATAGCGATCGAGGCCCCAAGAGTACTGATCACCATCGATAAGGCTGTTCCCTGCAGCCTCATTATCAATGAGCTCATCTCCAACTCCCTCAAGCATGCCTTCCCGGGAGATAGGAAAGGGGCGATCACCATCAGGTTCGGGCTGGATGCAGGGAAGGGGGAATACTCCCTCGATTATGGCGACAACGGGGTTGGTTTACCACCGGGGCTGGACATCAAAACGCTGAATACCCTCGGCATGCGGCTCATCAACGGGCTGACAAAGCAACTCGGGGGGACGATTGAGATCCAGGGCACCGAAGGGACGCATTTCAGGATCACTTTCCCCGGAGAAGGTGCACAGGGGGGGAGATGAGCCGTATAAACTATTTCAACCCGGACATTCCATCTACAGATGGTGAAGAAATACCCTTGGAGAGATATGGTGTTACTTCAGACGGGGAAATGAGGGTATTCTATGGGAAAGAAGAAGATACTCATCGTTGAAGACGAATTTATCACCGCCTCGGATATTCAGTCAACCCTCAAGGGAATGGGTTTTCTCGTCCCGGGCATCGCCGATACCGGTGAGGATGCAATCAAGATGGCAGGGGATCTCAAACCCGATGCCATCCTGATGGACATCCTCCTCAAGGGCAAGATGAACGGGATAGCCGCTGCGAGCATCATCAAGGATAAATACGGCATCCCCGTCATCTACCTCACCGGCCAGTCGGACGATGCGACGATCAACAGGGCCCTCGAGAGCGAGCCCTTCGGGTACATCATCAAACCCTTCGAGGAGAAGACCCTCAAGGCAACCATCGGCATGGCCCTCTACAAGCATGCCATCGACGAGAGCCTGAGGGAGAGCGACCAGCTCGTCCATTCCCTGATCGACTCCAATACGGAGCCGATGTTCATCCTCGACCAGAATATCAGGGTGCTCGTCATCAATGAAGCCCTCGCGTGCAGGGCTCCGGGCGCACCAAAAACGGCCGACCAGACCCTCGACAGCCTCGTCTCCGCGGGGCTCGTCACGAAGAAACTCGCCGATGCGGTTCGGGCGCATTTCTACGATAAAAAGCCGTTTTTCTTTGACGAGGAAGTCAGCGGGAAGTGGGTCGCCCACAGTATCACCCCCCTTCCCGACACCCATGGCCAGATCGTCAGGTGCGCGGTGCACAGCAGCGATGTAACCGAGATAAAACAGGCGGATGGGAAGCTGAAGGCCCTCAACGAGCAGCTCCTCAGGGAGAGGAAGGACCTCATCATCTACAAGGCGATGCTCGACGGCATGGACGACATCCTCATCGCCACCACCGACATGGGGGTCATCTTCTTTGTGAATGATGCCTTCCAGAAACGGTTCGGCTATGCCCTGGACGAGGTGAAGGGGAAGCCGATGGGGATCCTCAAGGACCCCCAGGATACCTTCCCCATCGATGGCAATGCGTTCTTCGTAGACAAGAAGACCGTCTGGAACGGGAGCATGACGCTCGTCACCAAGCACCAGCTGAAGCTGAAGACGCTCTTGAAAAGTACTCCCGTCATCCGCGACAATGTCACCATCTGCCGCGTGTTTGTGCTCAGGGAACGGCTGAGCTGAACAGCTAGACCTTGGGATTTCAGAGAGAGATGCCCGTCAACGCCCACGCCCCCTTGTAGAGGCATGGGAAGGGTTGAGGTTCCGGACCATGGCGCGATCAACGGTCCTCTACGAGAACAACCGGCCCAGGAACTACGTCTTCGTGATGAGGGACAAGGTTTGATGGAAAGCCCGGGATGGGCAGAACGGACGAAAAGCCGGGTGAGAGACAGGGCAGTCCCTTGCTCCTGATCGCTCACCGTTTTATAGAGTACACTCTCTTAACGCTGCACGGCTCCGAGGTTGGCCTGCTCAACCGTTGCAGCGTACCTGGCCAGGACGCCGGCGAGGGGCTTCTTTCGTGGTTTCCATGACCTGCGCCGATCTTTCAGGACCTTCTCCGCGACGAGGAGATCGAGGCTCTTCTTCCCGATGTCGATGGCGATGATATCCCCGTCGCGGACGAGGGCGATGGGGCCGCCGACCTGCGCCTCGGGGGCGGCGTGGCCGATGCACGGCCCCCTTGTTCCTCCCGAGAACCTCCCGTCGGTGACAAGGGCGACCCGCCGGTACCCGAGACCATAGATGGCCGATGTCGGGGAGAGCATCTCGGGCATACCGGGGCCGCCCCGGGGGCCTTCGTACCGGACGACCACTACGTCACCTTCCCTGATCTCCCGGGCAAGGATCGCATCCATCGCGGCCCTCTCACCGTCAAAGACCTGGGCAGGGCCCTTGTGGCGCCACATTCTCTCGTCAACAGCCGCGGCCTTCACCACCGCACCGTCAGGGGCAAGGGAACCCCTGAGCACCCTGAGGCCGCCGGCCGCATGCACCGGTTTCTTGATTGTATGGATGATCTTCGGGTCGCTGACCCGGCCCATTCCCGCTATCTCCCTGATGCCCGGCCCTGAGACAGTTGGCGCATCCTCAAGGACATCTTTGAGCCGGGAGAGAACCGCCGGGATACCCCCGGCCCTGTGGAGGGCGAGCATCGAGTGGGGTCCTGCAGGCTGCATATCGCAGATGTGCGGGATCCCGCTCCCCAGGGTATTGAAGGTCTCCAGGTCAAGGGGGATGCCGGCCTCGACGGCAAGAGCCATGAGGTGGAGGATGGTGTTCGTGGATCCCCCGAGGGCCATGTCAACCCGGATGGCATTCCGGATGCTCTCTCCGGTGATTAACCCTCGCGGGGTGACCCCTTCTCTCACCAGGGCCACCACCCGTTCCCCGCTCTGCTTCGCGATCCGGAGCTTTCCTGCATCCACGGCGGGGATTGTCGCGCAACCGGCAAGGGACATGCCAAGGGACTCGGTGACGCAGGCCATGGTGTTCGCGGTATAGAGCCCCTGGCAGGAGCCGCAGCCGGGCATGGATGCGCACTCCAGCGTATGGAGCTCCCCTTCGTCCATGGTCCCCGCGGCTACCCTCCCTACCGCCTCGAAGACATCGATGAGGGAGAGGTCCCTGCCCCCGAGGGAACCCGGGAGCATGGGCCCTCCCGTAACAACGATCGCCGGTACATCGCACCGGACCGCTGCCATGAGCATCCCCGGCACGATCTTGTCGCAGGTGCCGACGCAGACGAGGCCGTCGAACCGGTGGGCCTGCACCATGAGCTCGATTGAGTCGGCGATATTCTCCCTGGAGGGGAGGGAGTAGCGCATCCCTTCGTGGCCCATGGCGATCCCGTCACAGATCCCGATCACCCCGAACTCGAATGGGACCCCCCCGGCTGCGCAGATCCCTTCTCTTACCCTCTCCGAGATCTGCCGCAGGTGCACATGGCCGGGAACGATAGTGTTCCAGGCATTCGCGATCCCGATGAAGGGCTCATCCATCTCGCGTTCCGTAACCCCGAGGGACCGCAGCAGGGCGCGGTTGGGCGCCCGCTCGAACCCCTGTTTCACTACTTCGCTCCGCATAAATCCTCCTCACGATAGAGGCCGACGACGTCCCCGATGACGATAACCGCGGGGGGCCGGACTCCGGCCTCCCTCCCGATCTCCCCGATCCTCCCGAGGGGCCCGGTGGTGACCCGCTGCCCGGGGTCAAGGCCCCGCTCGATGATGGCCACCGGCGTGTCCGGATCTTTCCCCCCGGCCACCAGGCACGAGGCGATGGAGGGGAGGTTCTTCACGCCCATCAGAATCACGATAGTTCCCCGGAACCTGGCCAGGAGTCTCCAGTCGAGGGTGGACTCCTCCTTGGCGGGATCTTCGTGGCCGGTGAGGATCACAACCTCTGACGCATAGCTCCGGTGGGTAACCGGGATCCCGACGCAGCCGGGGACAGCGATAGCGCTCGGAACCCCCGGGACGAGCTCCACAGGTACCCCCGCGGCCCGCAGGGCCTCGAGCTCCTCGCCCCCTCTCCCGAAGAGGAACGGGTCGCCTCCCTTCAGGCGTACCACCCGTTTACCTTCGAGAGCCTTCTCCACCATGGTCCGCTCGATCTCGTCCTGTTCCAGGGTGTGCTTTGAGCCCGACTTCCCGCAGTCGATGAGCTCCGCCCCTGCCGGGAGGAGATCCCTCACCCCGCCGGCGAGCTGGTCGTAGAGGACAACCTCTGCCTTCCCAAGGATCCTCCGTGCCTTGACGGTAAGGAGGTCGGGACTCCCGGGACCGGCCCCGACGAGGTAGACCTTACCTTTTCTCTTCATCCTTTCCCCCGATGAAGTCCCGGGCCGCTGCAAGCAGGTCCGCGGCCTTCTCTGCGAGGCGTTTCCCGCACGCCCGTGCAGCCTCGATATCGGCCACGTCTTCCTCGACGCGTTCTGTCCTGCTCCCGTCCAGGGAGAGCACCTCGGCGATGAGGTGGCCGTCCCTGCAGTAGACACCGATGGGAGTGAAGCATCCGCCGCCCAGCTCCTCGAGGACTGCACGCTCGGCCATGACATCCTTCCTCGTCGGGGTATGATCAAGGGATGACAGGGTGATGATCAGGAGGGGGTCATCCCGGGAGACCACGGCGATCGCCCCCTGGTTCGCGGTGGGGACGAAACGTTCCGGTGAGAGCCGGTACCCCCGGAGCGTATAGTCCAGCCGATGGAGGCCGGCCTCCGCGAGGATAATACCATGGAAGTCCCCCGAGATGAGCTTCCGTATCCTCGTGTCCACGTTCCCCCGGAGAGATCTCACCTCAACGGTGGGGTCATGGCGAAGGATCTGGGCGCGCCTCCGCATGCTCGAGGTGCCGACGATACTCACCTGGTCCATGGCCGTGGAGATGGCAAGGTAGTCAGCAGGGGAGTCTCTCTTCAGGATGGCGGTGGTATTGAGTCCCTCGGGGCGCTTGACCGGGATGTCCTTCATGCTGTGGACCGCGGCATCGATCTCTCCCCGCAGGATCGCGTCATCCAGGGCCTTGACAAAGAGGCCCTGGCCGCCGACCTCGTGGAGAGGGACGCCGGTATCGTCATCACCCTGGGTGCGGATGATGACGGTCTCCACCTCGACACCCTGCTCGGCAAGGGTCCTCGCTACCCGCTCGGTCTGGAGAAGGGCGAGCTTGCTGCCCCGGGTCCCGATCACGAGAGGCATTCCTGGTACCCCGTTGCAATCGCCTCGATATCTTCATCCGTGTGAGCCGCTGAGAGGAAGTTTGTCTCGAACTGGGAAGGCGGCAGGAAGATCCCGCGGGAGAGCATCTCCTTCCAGAGACCGGCAAAGGCACCGGTATCGCTCTCTTTCGCCTCCCGGTAATTACGCGGGGGCTTCTCCCTGAAGAAGTACTTGAACATGGAACCGAGCTGGACAAAAGACCCCTTCCCTCCCGAGTCATGAACCGCCTCGCCGATGGTTTGGGCCATATCGTCAAGGCGGTTGTAGATATCGCTGTTCTCCTGGAGGTACCGGATCGTGGCGATGCCTGCGGCGAGGGAGAGGGGATTCCCGCTGAAGGTGCCTGCCTGGTAGACCGGGCCGCACGGGGCAACATAGTCCATGATCTCCCTTCTCCCCCCGAAGACCCCTATCGGGAGGCCTCCGCCGACGATCTTCCCCAGGGTCGTGAGATCGGGCCTGATGCCGTAGAGCCCCTGGGCCCCGCCCCTCCCCAGCCGGTAGCCGGTGATCACCTCATCAAAGATGAGGAGGACATCATGGGCCTTCGTGATGGACCGGACCTCGTCGAGATATTTTCTCTCAGGGAGCACGGGCCCGATGTTCCCGAGGACAGGTTCGAGGATGAAGGCGGCAACATCCCCGTTCCTGGCGAGGGTGTCCTCGAGAGAGGATGGATCATTATACGGGACCTGGAGGGTGTGGCGGGTGAGATCCGGAAGCACTCCCGCCGAGTCCGGGACCCCGAGGGTTGTCGCTCCTGAACCGGCTTTGACAAGCACCGCATCATGGGCTCCATGAAAACCGCCCTCGACCTTCACGATATCGCTCCTCCCCGTGAAACCCCGCGCGACGCGGATGGCTGACATGGTCGCCTCGCTCCCGCTCGAGACGAAGCGCATCAGCTCCATCGACGGGTAATCCCCCCGGATGAGACCTGCCATCTCGGGTTCCAGGGGAGTCGGGGTCCCATACAGCCATCCCTTCTCCAGCTGCGAGCGGATAGCGGCGAGGATCGCGGGATGGGCATGACCCAGCAGGAGGGGACCGTAGGCCATGCAGCAGTCGATGAGATCCTGCCCATCAGCCGTCACGATCCTGCCCCCCCTTCCCGCGAGGGTATAGAAGGGATGGGGCTTGATGGCCCGGACGGGGCTGCTCACCCCGCCCGGCATCAGCTTCACCGCCCGGGCATACAGTTCACTGCTCTTCACGCGCCCACCCCGCGGCTTCTTCGGCAAAGTAGGTGATGATGAGATCTGCACCCGCCCGCTTGATGCAGGTGAGGCACTCCATGACGGCGATCCGCTCATCGATCCAGCCCCGCTCCGCGGCCGCCCTGATCATGGCATACTCCCCGCTCACCTGGAACGCTGCCAGGGGGAGCCCGAGATCCCGGAGGGCGGCAAGGATGTCCAGGTAGTACCCGGCAGGCTTCACCATGAGGATATCCGCCCCTTCCTCTGCATCAAGCGTGGACTCCAGGATCGCCTCGCGGGCATTGGACGGGTTGAGCTGGTAGGTGGTCCTGTCCCCGAAGCTGTAGCCCGAGTCTGCCGCCTCCCTGAAGGGCCCGTAGAACCCGGAGGCGAACTTGCTCGAATAGGACATGATGAGGACATCCTCAAAGCCGCTCTCGTCCAGGGCATCCCGGATGGACGCAACCATGCCGTCCAGCATGCAGGACGGGGCAACGACATCCGCACCCGCCTCGGCGTGGCTCACGGCGATCCTGTTCATGAGCTCGAGGGAGGCGTCGTTCAGGAGGTCCTGCCCGCCGGCCTTCTCCCCGATGATCCCGCAATGCCCGTGATCGGTATACTCGCAGGCGCAGACGTCGGTGCATACAACGAGGTCGGGAACCGCTTCTTTCATCGCCCTCACGGACCTCTGAATCACCCCGTCAGGTGCGAAGGCAGACCTCGCTTCGGGATCCTTCGCTGCCGGTATCCCGAAGAGGAGGACGGACGGGAGATCAAGGTCGGCGATCCTCGCCGCAACGCCCGAAAGATCCCCGATCGGGTACCTCACCTGCCCGGGCATGGAGCCGATGGGCAGGGCGCGGTCGATCCTCTCGTCAACAAAGAGGGGGACGACGAGGTCGTTCACATGGACGCAGGTCTCGGTGAAGAGCTCCTGCACGATCCTCCGCCGGTACCTTCGCATTCTCCTCACCGGAAACACGTTCACGTATCCCTCCCTCGCGTATTTCAGCACCAGTGATTTCAGGTTCTATCCAAAAGAAGATACCGATTGGGAATACCTGTCCGAAGAAACGCCGGGCCGCGATAATAACCTTTATTGAGGGAAGCCCGTAATTGCTTCTCTGAGGAACCTGAGATGGAGACACCTGTCGGCAAGGTGACCCACTACTTCCCCAAGATCGGGGTTGCGGTGGTGGCACTCTCGGATGACCTGAAACAGGGCGAGGAGATCCGGTTCACTGGTACGCTGACCGATTTCAAACAGAAGGTCATCTCGATGCAGATCGAGCATAAGACGATCGCACATGCAATAAGGGGACAGGAGATCGGCCTCAAAGTGGACCGGGATGTGAAAGTGGGAGACCGGGTCCTGAAGACCGGATAACCCAAAGAGAGGATCCCCGCCGCCTTTCATCCATGCTTTTTCAATTCTCTCGAAATATTGGGGAATGAAACCCCCGATCACGGGGCCCCATCTGTCCCCTCCTTCCCCCCCTCTCTCAGGCAACGACCGTCACCCTGGGTGATCGCCCGTACCATGCCCTCGGCAGCCTGGATCTCGCCCCTCTCGGCGCATCCCCGGATGGAGAGGGTGGCATCCGAGAGGAGCTTCTTCACCATGACCCGGGTGAGATCATCGATCACCTCCCGCACCCGGGGATCGTCGCCCGAGAGGCGGTGGATGGCCCTGTCCCTCTCCCTTATGCGGATGGCCTCGGCCCAGGTATAGAGGAGGGAGAGGGTATCGTCGGCGGCGATCCGGTTCACGAGGGAGATGAACTGCTCGAGCTCCTCGCCGATGAAGGCCCGGGCGCGCTCCGCCTCGGCCCTCCGCTCCGCGAGGTTGTTCTCTGAGACGACCCTGAGATCATCGATGGAGAAGACGCTCACCCCGTCGACGGAGGAGACCCCCTCCTCCACGTCCCTCGGCTGGGCGATATCGATGATGATGATGGGCCGGGGGCGCTGGTCGAGGGGCCACCGCCGCTCCTTCATGGCCTCCCGGAGGGGTTCGCGGTGGATGATGGGGTGCGGGGCCGAGGTGCAGGAGATAACAACGTCGGAGAGCTGGATATAGTGGTACAGGTCCTTCAGGTTGACCGCCCTCCCCCCGATCTTTTCGGCAAGCGCGACCGCACGCTCGTAGGTCCGGTTCGCCACGTAGATGGCCGAGAGGCCCCGTGCAGAGAGGGCCTGGGCAACGAGCATCCCCATCTCGCCGCTCCCGATGACGAGGATATGCTTCTCCCCGAGGCCGCCCAGGAGGTTCTCCGCGAGCTGGACCGCGGCCGAACCGATGGAGACGGCCCCGCGGTTGATATTCGTCCTCCTCCGCACCTGGATCCCGACGTGGATCGCCTTCTCGACGCAGATCTCGACGAGGTTCGAGGAGACGCCTGCCTCCTTTGCCAGGGCGAGGGCCGTCTTCATCTGCCCGATGATCTGGTCCTCACCGACGATCATGGAGTCGATCCCCGCTGCAAGGTCCAGGAGATGCCGGAGCACCTCGACACCCTCGAGGATCCGGAATTCCCTCCTCCCCAGCGAGGTGAGGAAGTCAGAGAGGGCACCCTGGGTCCCCTGGACCAGGACCTCGACCCGGTTGCAGGTCTGGAGGAGGAGGACTCCCCTGAAGTGCTCCCGGGCACTCGAAAGAAATGCCCTCTCGTCGGGGAACCGGGCCTCCTCCAGGTCAGTGGCCGACGCATCATGATGGGAGAGGCTCGCGACGGCAAGTGGGGTATAGACCTGATTATCCATGGAGGTACCCCCCATTGATATACTCCCAGGCCGCGTCCCCTCCCCGGGAGAGGGCCTTCCAGGCGGCTTCATCATGGATGATCTCCCAGAGGATGGCAGAACGCCTCTCCTGGGAGGGCTCGCTCGCCTTGAGGGCCTCCCTTGCCCGAACCTGGAGATCGATCATCAGGTCGATCTTGCCTGCATCAAGGGCCACCTTTTCACGGATGAAGCGTGCCATGGCAGGGGACCTGCCGAAGGTGGTCACCGCGACAGCGTGGGACTTCCCTCTCCATACGGATGGAATGATAACATCCCCGGGATCACCCGATGCGCTGTTGCAGAGGATGCCAGAAGCCCGGGAGAGGGAAAGGATCCGGTTGTTCAGGAGAGGATCCTGTACCGCGGCGATCACGAGGAATGCGCCCACCATGAGGTCCCTGAGGTCTTGGTCCGATGCGGTCCGGAGGTCCACCTTCACCCGTTCGACATCCATGCCGAGAACCTCCCTGCCAAAGGACCTGCTTGCCACAAGCACCCGGCACTCTCCCTGGAAGAACGCCGCCTTCCTTGCCCCGACCGGTCCCCCTCCGAAGATGGCGACCTTCCTCCCGGTGAGATCAAGGATGAGGGAAAGCATCGGTACAGATGTAGGATCAGGGTAAAATTAAGGTGATCTATCCTCTCTCTCTCTTCTCAGGTTCCCAGGAGGCCGATGCCACTGGAGGGAAGAAGATCTTTTCTGTTGTTGCATTCACGACAAATAATATATCCCCCCGCGGAAAGAGTACTATCAAGCGGGACAGGCAGAGAGCAGGAAGGCCGGGGGAAGATCGTCTCTCCCGATCTTCCCGGAGCCGATCACCTCCATCCGCCTGGCAGGGTTACCCTGTCAGCCCGTCGGGAATGGACCCATGACCGGAGAACAGATCATCAGGCTGGAGCACCTGACAAAGATCTTTGGCAACAACCACAGGGTGACCGCTGTTGACGATGTCTCCTTCGATGTCAGGAAGGGGGAGATCTTCGGGCTCCTCGGCCCCAATGGTGCAGGGAAGAGCACCCTGATCCGGATCCTCACCACCCTCATTGCTCCCACATCGGGAACAGCCTATGTGGATCAGTATGAGGTGACCCGGGAGCCGGAGAGCGTGCGGGCGATCATCGGGGTCTGCCCCCAGAACAGCACACTGGACCTTGAGCTCACCGCGTATGACAACCTCGACTTTTATGGCCAGCTCCTGAACGTGGAGGAGACCGTTCTCGAGAGACGGATCTGGGAGCTGCTCAAAATGACCGACCTCACCGACCGCGCCAACTCGCGGGTCAGCACCTTCTCTGGGGGGATGAGGAGGAAACTCGAGATCGTGAGGGCCTTCCTCCACCGCCCCCTCATCCTCTTCCTTGACGAGCCCACCATCGGCCTCGACCCCGATTCCCGGTTCGAGGTCTGGCAGCAGATCACGAGGCTGAACACCGAGAAGACGACGATCATCCTGACCACCCACTACATGGACGAGGCCGAGCGGCTCTGCAACCGCATCGCCTTCATGGACAAGGGGAAACTCATCGCGCTGGACACGCCCGAGAACCACAAGCGGGCCCTCCCTGCAGGCGACCTCATCGATATCGGGTTTGACCATATCGACGGGAGGGTTCTCCCCGCGATCCGGGAGTCCGGCCTCGTCACCTCGATCGAGGAGAAGGAGAAGACCCTCCGCATCTCTGCAAAGAACGGGAACAGCGTGCTCCCCGCCATCATCAGCATCTTCGAGAAGTTCTCCGTACCCATGACCTCCATCTCCATCCACTCCCCATCCATCGAGGATGTCTTCATCTATCTCACCGGGAGGAAGCTGGACTCGGGAGAGGGGGAGCAGCCGCAGCCGGCAGGAGGGGGGAAAGCGTCATGACCATGATCCGCGGGGCGGTCGCGATATTCCGGCGGGACATGAAGAAGTTCATCAGCACGCCGTACGTAATCATCTTCACCCTCTTCATGCCCATCATGTACCTGATCATCTTCGGGAACGCGATGGGGGGGACCATCACCAACATCCATATCGGCGTTGTGCAGGCCGAACCTTACACCATCGAGACGCCCCTCTTCACCTCCACGGTCGAGGCCCTGAGAAATTTCAGGTCTGCTCCGGATAAACCCACCATCTTCGTGGTCACGGTCTATCCCACCGAAGCCCTGGCCAAACAGGCGCTTGCGGACGGCCAGATCAGCGGGGCGGCGATATTCCCGTCGACCCTCCCGGGCGACAACACCATCCGGGTCTACGAGGACAGCTCCGATTACATGGTGCCGACCCTCATGGAAGGCGGGATCACGGCGGCAGTGGCAGCGACCGGGACCCAGAACCCCGTTGAGATCAACAAGCTCTACGGGAAGATCGAGTACTTCCAGTTCTTCGGGGTCGGGGTTATCGTCATGGCCATCTTCATGACCACCATGATGGGCGGGGCCTTCGCACTCATCCGGGACCGGGAGAACGGGATCATCGAGGGGTACCTGGTCACGCCGGTGAAGCGCTCCAGCATCATCCTCGGGATCATCGGGAGCGGCACCGTGCGGGCGTTCCTTGCGGGCTTCATCATCGTTATCGTGGATGTGCTCATCACGGGGATCGTTATCCGGACGATCGACCAGTTCCTCCTCGTTCTCCTCGTGCTCGTCATATCGTGTATCGGGGTGACCGCCCTCGTCGTCTCGGTTGCCTCGCGGTTCAATACCCAGCAGGAGTATGCCTCGACTGTCGCATTCTTCAACCTGATCCTCTTCATGACGAGCGGTGCGTTCTACCCGACGATAGGGATGCCCGACTGGCTCCGCTGGATCACCGTGATCAATCCTGAGTACTACACCGTTCATGCGCTGCGAAGCATCCTTCTCAGGGGACAGGGGTTGAATGTCATCGGGTACGACCTGCTTGCCCTGTTCATCTTCTCGACCGCCGCCATCATCCTCGGGATCACGACATACAAGAGAACGATCGAGTGAGCTGGAGCGACGGGAACGGGGAGATCCTCCCGAGACCTTTCTCCCCAGGATAGCCTCGTTTTTCACACCTGTCTCCCGATGCTCGGGAGCTCTCGCACGGATGGGGGGACTGGAGCGCGGGAGAGAAAGATACATGTTCCCGAAACTCAAATACTCGTCGTCCATAGACCCGATTCCCCCCGAAGATGGCCATGATCTCCCTCCTCATCGTTGATGACGAAGATGAACTCCTGAGCATTGCACGGCACTTCATCGGGAGATCTGGGGAGATCGAGCTGACCACCTCGACCTCCCCTCCCGGTGCCCTGGAGATGCACCGGACCCATCCCTTCGATGCTATCGTCTATGATCTCAAGATGCCGGAGATGGACGGGATCGAGTTCCTGAAGAAACTCCGGGACGGGGGCGATACAACCCCCTTCATCGTCCTGACCGGCAAGGGTGGGGAGCAGGTTGCCGCGGAAGCCCTCAACAGCGGGGCAGACTTTTATCTCGCGAAAGGGGGGGATCCCGAGGCCCTCTTTGCCGAACTCGAGAGGATGGTCAGGCTCTCGGTGAGGAATCACCGGACAGAGCAGGCGCTCAGGGAGAGCGAGCAGCGCTACCGCACCATCTTCGAGATAACAGGGTCTGCCACCGTCATCTTGGACAGCGAAGGGATCATCCTCCTCGCAAATGCCGAGGCCGGGCCCATCTTCGGGTACACCCCCGGGGAGATGGAGGGGAAGATCCACTGGTCCACGTTCATCCCCCCCGACGAGATGCCCAGGGTCTCAGAGTTCTGGCGCCTCCTCTATGAGGATCCCTCCAGCGCCTCCCAGCGCTTCGAGGTCAGATTGATTGACAGGCTGGGCAGGAACCGGTACGGCATCATCTCGGCGAAACTCATCCCGGGCACCCGGAACTGCGTGATCTCCATCACCGATATCACCGAACAGAAGAGGGCGGACGAAAAACTCCGGATGTCGGAGAACCTCTACCGGACGATCTTCAGGACGACCGGAACCGCGACCGCGATCCTCGACGGGGACGGGACCATCATCCTTGCGAACGGCGAGGTCGAGCCCCTCTTCGGGTTCCCGCCCCAGGAGCTCGAGGGGAGGATCTCCTGGTCAGCCTTCATCCCTCCCGATGAACTCCCCCGGCTCTCCGAGTACTTCCGGCTTCTCCACGAGGATCCGGTATCCTCAATCCAGCATTACGAGGCACGGCTCGTGGACAGGTGGGGGGCCACAAAGCACGGCATCTTCTCAGTTGCCCTTATCCCGGGGAGCAGGAACAGCGTGATCTCCATCATGGACATCACCGAGCTGAAAAGAACAGAGGATGCGCTCAGGGAGAGCGAGGAGAAATACCGCACCCTTGTCGAGCGGGCGAATGATGGCATCGTTGTCATCCAGGACGGATTCATCAGGTTTTGCAACAGCCGGGCGGCGGAGATGCTGGGCGGGGTTCCCGACGATATCATAGGAACCCAGTTTACCGGGTATGTCCAGGAGAACGAACAGGAGCGGGTTCTTGAGATCCACCGGAGGCGCATCGAGGGCAGGGCGGCACCCCAGATCTACGATACCTTCCTCCGCCGAAAGGACGGGAGCAGCCTCACTGCGGGGATCAATGCCGGAATCATCAACTACCGGGGAAGTCCCGCAACCCTGATCTTTATCCGGGATATCACGGAGAGGAAGAAGGGGGAGGAGGCCCTCCTCACGGCCCATAAGAAGCTGAACCTCCTCTCGTCGATCACGCGGCACGATATCCGGAACCAGCTCATGGTCATCCTCGGGTATACCGAGCTCCTCAGGCAGGAGGCGAGGCCGGACCAGGCCCGGAGGATCATCACCTCGGTGGAGGATGCCGCGCGCACCATCCAGCACCAGATCGAGTTCACGAAGGAGTACCAGGAGGTGGGGATCCACGCCCCTGTCTGGCAGGACCTGAGAGAGGTGATCGTCCGGGCGGGCGGGAGGTTCAGGATGGAAGGGGTGAAACTCCAGATTGAGCTGGATGGGATCGAGCTCTTTGCCGACCCCCTCCTCGAGCGCGCGTTCTACAACCTCATCGATAACGCCCTCAGGCACGGGGAAACCCTGACGAAGATACGGTTTCTTACGTCGGAATCGCCGACAGGGCTCATCATCACCTGCGAGGATGATGGCGCGGGCATCCCTCCCGAAGACAGGGAGCGCATATTCTCACCGGACTTTTCCAGGACCGCGGGCTACGGACTCTTCCTTGTCCGGGAGATCCTTGGTATTACGGGAATCTCCATCCATGAGCAGGGTGCGTCCGGCGGGGGGGCGAATTTCAGGATATCCGCGCCACCCGGGATATACCGGTTTCACCGGTGAGATATTGCCTCCCCCATCTCCTGGCGAGCCTCCCGTCGGAAGGATCCGCGAGATCGGTATCGTGCATATCATCATGGAGCTGTCCTTGGGGTGCAGCACCTCTACAAGGCCGACATCCGGGAACCCTGAGTGAACCCTGTCGGAAGATCAGATTTTTCCCTTCGACGTCTCATTCGTCGCCCGTATTGGAATAGGCTCCCCCGCTCAGATATTCATCTATCGAACGCTGTGCTGCCCCCATCTCCTGGAGATTGGAGAGCCTGATACCGATCAGGCGGACGGTTCCCCGGCCTGGGACCGAAGCGAGGAGCCCCCGTGTGAGATCCTGCAGGGTCTGCAGGGTATTCGTCTCATGGGGGATGGTCCTGGACCAGGTCTTTGTGATGAACCCCGTGTACCGGATCTTGAGGGTAAGGGTCCTGAAGAAGAGGTTCTCGCCAGTGAGGGTCCTGTGAAGGTCGGCTGTCATATCTTCGAGCGCCCTGATGAGAGTGGCGGGGTCATCGGTGTCCTCTTCAAAGGTCGTCTCCCGGCTTATGGATCGGGAGACCCCATCCTCCCTGATATCATGGACATCCCTCCCCTGGGCCAGTTCATGCATATGAAGGCCCCATCTGCCGAACCGGGACTTGAGGAGCTGAACATCATACCCGCTGAGATCCCCGATGGTCTGGATCCCCATCCGCGCGAGCTCCCCGCCCGTTTTTTTCCCTATCCCCGGTATCTTCCCGACAGGGAGCGGCGCAAGGAACGCAAGAACCCGATCCGGCTCTACAACGGTCAGCCCATCGGGTTTCATGAAGTCGGATGCGATCTTCGCAACAATACGGGAAGGCCCGATGCCAACCGAACAGGTGAGGTGCTCCCTCTCCAGGATCTCCCCCTTTATCCGACGCGCGAGCCCCTCGGCTGCGCTATAGCTTCCTGTACGGGAGATATCGAGGAAGGCCTCGTCAATGCTCACCTGATGGAAGTGGTCAGAATAGGTGCGCAGGATCTCCATCACTTCATGAGAGACCTTTGTGTAGAGGGGGAAGGTCGGAGGGAGGTACACCCCCTCCGGGCAGAGGGAGAAGGCACGGGATATAGGCATGCCCGATCGGATGCCGAACTTCCTTGCCTCGTAGGAGGCGGTGCTCACCACCCCCCTGCCGCTCCCGCCCTTCGGGTCCGCACCCACGATGATGGGCTTCCCCCGGAACTCCGGATGTTCACGTGCCTCGATGGAAGCGAAGAAGCTGTCCATATCCAGGTGGAGGATGATGCGAAGGGGTTCCATCCCTTCTAATCATTCTTCTCCCCCCTCATGAGGGTATGTCTGGGGGAGCGGAAATGCGGGAGTGGGCAAAAGCGCCTGGAATAACCGGGCGGGCGCATACACGGTCCGGATTACAGGGATTTCCCTAAAAAATCTACGAGTTGGATCCGGGGAAGGGAGATAAAGATGCGAGAAATAGGAGTCTATCGTATCTTCAGGATGCCTGCCTGGATTCGGTGTGGCCTGCGGAAAGAGAAATGCTCTGGAGGGGGATCTTCATGCCTGCATCGATACTCTCGTATGAGACGAACTCCAGCTTCCTCCGGAATTTATCCCCGATGTACTCGATGCTGACCGTGCCGTCCGAGTGAATGATCCCCTTGATGAGTCCCTCGTCGCGGATACATCTCGCCGATTCCCCGACCTTTGTCTCGAGATCGATGATGAACCTGCCAATCCTGATGATCTTTCCCCCGATGCGGCTGCAATCCAGGAGGATCGTCCGGAGATCGTGCACAAATATCCCCGAGGACCGGAGCATCTCCTGGTTGTAATCGAGGATCTTCTCCTCGGTGCTCATCCTGGGGCCGAGTGCCATGGAAGCCAGGATCATCTCGAAGAGGAGCTCCCCCGTGTTTATACCGGTCTCGCATTCCATGGATCTTTCCCTTCCCTTGTTCGGTTGGTGAGTTTGATAGGGGTGAAAACTGGTGAGTGGTGTGGCGAGCGAACAGAAGATTCACTTCGTGTTTGCTTTCTTCACCCCGATAGGTAACTTTATCATAAAGATTATATATTAATCCCGGCTTTTCTGGTTCATCGCAGCGATTAACTTTCGTCATAGCGATTAACTTTCGTCATCACAATGAATGTAAATCGGATACCTGAGTGTTATATCGTATGACGTTCTCTACCCACGGGGTTGTACACGGGAGTATCAATCCTTTCTGGATCTTGAAGAGCCTGGAGAGAGAGA
>JACTUA010000007.1 GCA_015660865.1 Methanomicrobiales archaeon
GAGGCCGGTATGGAAGGGCTCCACCGGGTGGACGAGGAGCCGGGAGAGGCCCACCGAGATCGCCTTCTCCACCTGGTTCCCGGCGAGGTCCCTCCGGTACTGGTAGTGCCCCTCCCTCATCTCAAGGGAGAGGGAGAGACCGTCCCTCTCGAATATATACGGGGGTGAGAACTCACCAAACACAAGAGAGCTTCAGAAGAGAAAGACAAAAACCTTCCCTACGCGGGGAGGGGAGGGAAAACCCATGGCCCCGGCCTGAAAGATCCGCCGGTTACCCGCCGAATCCCCGGGTCGCCTCTGCCACGCACTCCTCGCGGGTCCCGATCCGCACCATGGCGCCGCAGAGGGAGGGGACATAGGCATAGGCCTTGCCGCTGTCCACCATGACGGAGGAGTAGCCCTCCATCATCGGGGAGACCACCATGCAGGTGTCGGCATAGACCCGGGCACCCGAGGCCTCGATCCCGTCCACGAGCGGCCGGTTCCGATCCAGGACCCAGCGGGAGGTGAAGACAAAGAGGGGCTTCCTCACCCGTTTCCCCCTGAGGAGGCGGGCGATTCCCGCGAGCTCCTCAGCCGAGCAGTGGGGGCATCCCATGGCCACCGCCTCCACCTCCATCCCTTTGAGGAGATCCCTGACCTCGGCGGATGTGATGATGTAGCTTTCCAGCGGGCCGGTTTCAGGCTGCCAGCGCCCGGCCTCTGGGGTCACCCCCTCGACGTGAAAGAGGGCGACCGCACCGCTCGCCGCCATGGCAGCCCCCATCGCCTTCAGCTCATCAGGGACGGGCATGATCCCCCGAAAGTAGGGGATCCGGTTCCCTGCCAGCTTTCCGGCGATGAACCCCAGCGCCCCGTAGTGATCCGGCCGGGTCCCGCCCCTGGAGAACCCTTCCACCCGGATGATGAGATGCGGAGCACGTTCCCGGTCGAGGTGGAGCCCGTAGCACGGGGTCTTCCCGATGATGGCCGCGGCGAGTGCACCTGGCCCCCCCTCACGGTTTGTCCGGGCCCCGATGACCGAGTTTGCGTATGCGACCGCCGAGGACTCGGCCCAGGCGAGGTGCTCCCCGAACCGGGTCGGGAGGATCTCGTACGGGGTGCAGGTGCATTCCAGGCGGACCCCGAGTCGCCGGTATACCTCGAGGACCTTCTCCTGGTTCTCCGCGAACCCCGGAGGAATCCCGGCCTCCCTCCACCGCTCGCGGTCCATGCCCACCGGGTTGAGGATCGTGGGGACGGTCACCTCCGCGTCCAGGCTCTCGAGCCAGGCGAGCCCCCACCTCCCGATGGTCTTGTAGGAGGCCCCGCTCACCTGGGCGGATGCGACGGGGATGAGGCGCGAGGCACCGAAGACCTTGCCGAGCCCGACAAGGAGCTCCATCATCCTCCGGCGGGTCTCGCCCTCTCCGCCCCCGAGAATTCCTTCCTCCTCCCGGGTGAGTTCCATACCCTTACGACCACCCCGCCCGCCGGAACCGCTCCTCCTCCCCCATCGCAATGGTCGCGTCCACCCCCACCTTCACGTTCGTCCCGTCGTCGAGCTGGCAAGGGTCGAGGGACGAACCCCGGGCACCGGTGATGACGAGCACGCTCCGGTCGCCCCTCACCCGGGTGGCAACCGCGTACTCCACGTCGTGGATATCGAACGGATCGATATCCTCGTCCACCACCACCACGTGCTTCAGGGAGGTGTGGGCGGCAAACGCAGCAAGGATGGCGTTCTTCCCGTCGCCCTGGGTGGTCTTTCTGACCTGAATAACGGCATGGAGGTACCCGCACCCGCCCCTGGTGAGGTGGACGTTCCTTACCTTTGTGACAGCCGATACCGCACGGTAGATGATGGGCTCGTACGGGACCCCCATGAGCATCTTGTGCTCGTCCCCACCGGGGAGGATGCTCGCATAGATGAAGTCCTCTCTTGCCTTCATCCCCGTGAACTCGATGACCGGCTCCTGGCGCACATCGTCATAGGTGCCGGTGATGTCCGCGAAGGGCCCTTCCCGTGCCCTCTCTCCCCCGATGAAGCCTTCCAGGATGATCTCGGCCTCGGGAACAAGGACACCGTTCCCGCACCTCGCCACCCGGATCCCGCCCCCCATGAGCTCAGCTGCGTAGGGCAGCTCCATCCCGGGCGGGACGCGGGTGGTGGAGGCAAAGGTGACGGCAGGATGGACCCCGATGGCGACAGCTACCGGGAGCTTCCCACCCCGTTCAAGGGCAGCCATGAGCATGCCATGGGTGTGCCTCCCCTCCACGAGGCGCGCAACGACTCTCCGTTTATCAAGTACGAGCATGCGATGGATGGAGGCATTCTCCACCCCGTCGAGCCGGGCGAAGACGATCCCTGCCGTGATATAGCGCCCCGCATCGCCCGGGTAGAACTTCATGACGGGAAGGAGAGAGAGATCCGGCTCTTCCATCCGGACCTTCCCCCCGACCTTCACATCCCCTTTGAAGCATGCTGCGGCGAGTCGCGGGACGATCTCCTCTTCCGGCATCCTGAGGGCATGGGAGAGGGTCCTCCTCGTCGCTGTGAGGTTCATCACCGCCTCCTTCCCGTCGAGGTCCCGGAACCGGAGGATCCGGTCGTCTCCTGCGGCGATCTTTGCCGCCTCGTACTCGGTTGACACCCTCTGCGGGACCTCTTCCACCAGGCCCTTTGCCTCCATCTCTTTCAGGAACTCACGCATCGTACCCACCCCACCTCACCGGGAGATCGTGGGGGATCTCCAGGTGGTCCAGGACCCGTGCCACCACCATGTCCACCAGCTGCTCGATGGTCCGGGGCCGGTGGTAGAAGGCCGGGCTCGCCACCATGACGGTGGCCCCGGCGTCGTGTGCCGCGAGCATGTTCTGGAGGTGGATCCGGGAGAGGGGCATCTCCCGGAGGAGGAGGATGCACCTCCGGCGCTCCTTGAGGGTAACGTCGGCGGCCCGGGTGACGAGGGTCTCG
This sequence comes from Methanomicrobiales archaeon, assembly GCA_015660865.1. Lineage (GTDB taxonomy): Archaea > Halobacteriota > Methanomicrobia > Methanomicrobiales > JACTUA01 > JACTUA01. The sequence goes on from JACTUA010000007.1 coordinate 2,957, forward strand.
GCGTACCCGTGGGCGATGCCGGCAAGGGTCTTCATGCTGCAGGGGGCGATGACCATACCGTCGTGCCGGAAGGAACCGCTCGAGATGATCGCCCCGAGATCTTCGTTCCGGTAGGGGATTGCCCGGAGCCCGTCCAGGTCAACCGCCTCGTGCCGCGCGATCTCCCGGGCGGTCTTCGAGATGATGAGCCGGACCTCGGCGGATTTTCCGATCTCCTCTGCGATCCTGCGGCCGTATATGATGCCGCTTGCCCCTGTAATACCGACAACCACAACTTTTCCCACTCCACATTCCTCCGTTCCTGTCCCCTATGCGAGGGTGTCCTGCCGTGTCGCCTTCTTCACGTGCAGCACTTCGATAGCCGCCCGCTCCACCGCCCCTGTATGCTCGCGGGGGGCATAGACCCCGAGGCGCCACTGGCTCCTCCTCGCCTCGTTCAGGGTGTTCACCAGGGGCGAGACGATGGAGAGGTCAAGGGTGACAGAGCGGTTCCTCACCTGCACCCCCATGGACATGTCGGCCGGGAAGGGGGCGATGTCCACGATGACTTCCCACTCCTCGCGCCCCGCCGCCTCGGCTATCTCCCGTGCAAGGGCCCGCATCCTCTGGAGCAGCGGCTCGCTCGTGAGGAAGGAGGCACCCACCTGGTCCTTTCCGACGTAGAGGGCCCTCTTGTACAGGCTTCTTTTCATGAGCCCCGCGAGGAGGGAGCGGGCCACGTCGCTCTTCGAGGCAGCAAGGACCTGGCAGAGCCCTGCGTCGTCGAGGGGCGGGATGCCACGGGGGTCACCGGATCCCCCTGCCGCGTGCTCGCAGAGAGCGAGACTGAGCATCGAGGTCGCGATCCGGCTCGTGTGGTGGAAGTAGACGGCGGAACGCATGAGGGTCCGGGCGATGAGGAGGGACTCCGCGGCCTGGACCCCGCTCTCGACGATCCCGAGCCCTCCGTCGGTGAGGATGCTTGACTGGATGAGCCGCTCGGCATCCACCGTTCCGTAGGGAACACCGGTATAGTGGGCGTCCCTGAGAAGGTAGTCCATCCGGTCTGCATCGAGATCCCCGTGGATCAGGTCAGCAAGGGGGTGCTCTCCCCGGACGAGGGCAGAGATAGCGGCAGGGTCGAGATCTGCTTCCTCTATGGCCGACGCGAGGGCAGGCTCCCCGAGGAGATGATCGACCTGGTGGTGGTCATGCCCCGCGAACTCGGAGAGGAAGGCCTCGCTCGTGTGCGAGAACGGGCCGTGCCCGATGTCATGGAGGAGCCCGGCCGCGCCGATGAGGAGGACGTCGGCGGGATCCAGCCCAAGGTGCCGTGCGAGGATCGTCGCGAGGTGCATGGTGCCGAGGGAGTGCTCGAACCGGGTATGGTTCGCCCCGGGGTAGACCAGGCAGGAGAACCCGAGCTGCTTCACGTGCCGGAGGCGCTGGACCGGCGGTGAGTCGAGGAGGGGGAGGAGCTCTGCCTCGACCTCCACGTAGCCGTGTACCGGGTCCTTGATGAACTTCATCGGCTTTTCGTTTAAGAATCATCAAATATTCAATGATAATAGTATTGGGTGATGATCACCTTCCTCTCCGGAGGAACCGGGACACCGAAGCTCCTCCGCGGGGTGCGATCCCTCCTTCCGGACAAGGAGATAACGGTGGTGGTGAACACCGCCGAGGATCTCTGGATCTCGGGAAACCACCTCTCCCCGGATCTCGATACGGTGATGTACCTCTTTGCCGGCCTCGCCGATACCACGACCTGGTGGGGGATAACGGGCGATAGCTTCACCACGCACGATGCCCTCAATGCGTGGGGCGGGGGAGAGCTTCTCAGGATCGGCGATCGCGACCGGGCAGTCCACATCCTGAGGGGCGAGATGCTCAGGAAAGGGATGCGGCTCACCGATGCGGCAGGCCTCATCTCGCGACGCATGGGGGTGGCGGCGACCCTCCTTCCCATGGCCGATACGCCGGTATCGACCCTTGTGGATACCGACCTCGGCCTCCTCCACTTCCAGGATTACTGGGTGAAGCACAGGGGTGCACCCCGGGTAAAGGAGGTGGTGAGGAGGTTTGCGGAACCGCCGAAGGCGACCCCCGAGGTGATCCGGGCCATCGGGAAGGCCGACGGTGTGGTCATCGGGCCCTCCAACCCTGTCACCTCCATCTCCCCCATCCTCGAGTGCGCCGGGGTTGTGGAGGCCCTCTCCCGGAAGTTCGTGGTGGCGGTAAGCCCCTTCATCGGCGACAGGCCGGTGAGCGGGCCGGCGGGTGAGCTGATGAGGGCATGGGGGTCAGAACCGACCTCGCAGGGCATCTTTGATCTCTACAAAGACATCCTCGACGTCTTTGTGCAGGACATCCGGGACCCGGTGAAGGTCGCGGGTGCGGTCCGGCTCGATACCCTCATGAGGGACAAGCCGGCGAGCGAGGCCCTTGCCCGGGAGATCCTGAAGCTCGTACAGGGGAAGACCTCATGAGGATGCACGGCGTCCTCTCTATGGAGCAGGGAAGGGCAGCGAGATGACCGGTCCGGAGATGACACCCGCGGGGGTCGAGAGTCTCAGGCTCCTCGGGGATGTCGAGGGACTCATCCGCGCCTTAAGCCCCGCCCATCCCGTGGAGGTGCGGAGGGCGGCCGCAGCCTCGCTCGGGGACCTGGTGGACGGGAGGGCAGTGGAACCCCTCATCGGGATCCTCGGGGAGAAGGAGGAGCAGGTCAGGCTCGCGGCTGTCCTCTCGCTCGCGAAGATCGGGGACCCGAGGGCGGTCCCCCCCCTCGTGAACCTCCTCGCGGATACGGATGGGGATGTCAGGACCGCAACGGTCATCGCTCTGGGCATGGTGGGGGACCGGAGCTCGGTCCCCTCCCTCATCTCGGCAATCTCGGACCCACACACCCCGGTACGGGACGCGGTGGCGTGGGCTCTCGGCGCCATAAAGGACGAGCGGGCGGTCAGGCCCCTCATCAAGGCACTCTCCGATCCCGAATGGCACGTCCGGATGGAGGCCGAGTGGGCACTCCTTGAGATCGGCCAGCCGTCCGTGAAATCCCTCATCGCGGCCCTGCACGACGAAGGCGTCCGGTGGAAGGCGGCAGGGGTGCTCGTGAAGCTCGGGTCAATCGCCCTCGAATCCCTGAAGAAAGCCCTCAATGAGACGGGGGATCCGAACATCAGGCAGGGTGGGGAATGGGCTCTCAGGAAGATCCAGGAGCTGAAAGCGAAGATGAAGGAGCGCGATCCCTTCGCCGGCCGGAATATCCCGAAGAGGTGAAGGCAGGGGGATTTTCGGGGGATGAGGCACCATCTCCCCATCGGCATGCCTATAAGAGCGACCGCCAAACCCTGAACCATAGGGTGACGGGTGGAACATGGATCTGCTCGACGTCTTCAAACCGAACATCGCGAGGCTCAGGGACAGGAAGGATACGGAGGGCCTTGTCAGGGCCCTCGATTACCGGAAGGATGCCGCGGTCCGGAAGGGTGCGGTGAAGGCCCTTGGGGAGGCCGCGGATCCAGCCCTCCTCGATCCCCTGGTGAAGGCCCTCAGGGATCCGGATGACGGGGTGAGGTACGAGGCCGTGGAGGCCCTCGTGAGGCTGAAGGACCCGAGGGCGGTGGACCCCCTCTCGGCGAGCCTCCGGGACCCGGACAGCGACGTGCGCTTCGCGGCCGCATGGGCCCTCGGGGAGATACGGGACCCGAGGGCGGTGGGGACCCTTGTCGAGGCCCTCGGGGACGAGAGCTGGAGGGTCCGGACCGAGGCCCTTCTCGCCCTCTCCAAGATTGGGGACCCCGGGGTCAGGGACTCCGTGGTCGCCGCCCTCGGGGACGAGTACTGGCGCGTACGCACCGAGGCGGCCCGGGCCCTCGGGCTCCTCGCGAACCCTGCGGCCGAGGAGCATCTCATCGCGGCACTCGGTGACGAAAACTGGAGGGTCCGGCGGGAGGTCGTGAGAGCCCTGGGGAGCCTCAGGTCGGAGAGGTCCATGGAACCGCTCGTCCGGGCCATCGGGGACCCTGACGAGAACGTCAGGAGGGAGGCGGCATCCGTCCTCGAGGCGATGGGGCCGGCCGCCATCGCCCCGCTCTCGAGAGCCCTCCAGGGGGAGTCGAGGGAGGGCCGGCGGGAGGCGGCGAGGGCTCTCGGGAGGATCCGGGACCCGAGCGCGATCGAGAGCCTCATCCCCCTCCTCCAGGACCGGGATCCGCAGGTGAGGGATGAGGCCCTTGTCGCCCTCGGGAGGATGGGGGGATCGGCGGTCAAACCTCTCGTAAAGGCCATGAGGGAGAAGGGGTTCTCCGATCTCCCTGGGAAGCGGGGAAGAACCTAGGTCTTCAGGTACCCTTCCGCGGCCCTGACAAAGGATTCTGCAAACGCATCGGTGAAGTACGCGTGGGTGAAGGCACCCACGGTGTTCCCTTCGGTGAGCCCGTCGAGGCCGCCGCTGATGCCCGTACCCCGGGTGAGTTCCAGGGAGAACCGGGCATCCCGGGCGCATTCAAGCGTCGAATAGTGGAACTCGTGCCCCTGGAGAGCGAGGCCCGGGGTGAGGGCTGCGGCATGGCCTGTCGCGCGGGCCTCCACATAGCCTAGGGCCTGAACTCGCGGGGTCAGAATGGCCCGGGCCGGCAGCCAGCCGGCCATAGGGAACTCCCCTCCTGCCGAGAGGGACTCACAGAGTGCGAGGAGGCCCCCGCACTCCCCGTAGACCGGCATCCCGTCGCTGCATGCGGTGCGGAGGTGCCGGAGGAAGGGGGAAGCAGAGAGGGCTTCGCTGTGCAGTTCGGGGTAGCCGCCCGGGAGGTAGAGGCCCTCCACATCAGGGAGGGGATCGGCGAGGGGGCTGAAGATGACGAGACGGGCTCCCGCACGGGTGAGGCGGTCCAGGTTCTCCTGGTAGGTGAAGCAGAAGGCGGCGTCCCGGGCAACACCTATCCTGACCCGGCCAGGCTTCGATGGCGGAGCCGCCTTCGGTCCGTGGATCCCGGGAGCACCCCGAGCCAGCTCAAAGATCGCATCGAGATCGCAGCACTCCTCGAAGATCCCTGCCAGGGCGGAATGCGGCCTGACCTCGGAGGCCATGACAAGGCCGAGGTGCCGGCTCGAAAGCATGAGGTCTTCACGCCTTGGGATCCACCCGAAGGCCTTCACCGAGAGGCCGGCCTCGATGAGGGACCGGTGCCTCCGGCTCCCCACGCAGTTGAAGATAAACCCCTCGGGCAGGGTCCCGGGCAGGTACGTGGCATATCCCTTGATCACGGCATGGACGGACCCTGACATGCCCCGGGGCTCCACCACGAGGATGACGGGGGCGGAGAGGAGCTCCGCGACGTGCGCGGTGCTTGCAACGGTACTTCCATCCACGCCGTCGAAGAGCCCCATCACCCCCTCGATAATGGCAAGATCGGCCCCCTCTGATGCCCGGGCGAAGACCGAGCAGACCTCTTCGTCGCCCATCATGAAGGGGTCGAGGTTCCGGGAGATCCGGCCGCAGATGGCGGTGTGGTGGGAGGGGTCGATGAAGTCCGGCCCCACCTTGAAGGGCTGGACCGTGAGCCCGCGGGCCGCAAAGGCGGCCATGAGCCCCCGGGCAACGGTAGTCTTCCCGCACCCGCTCCAGGTGCCGGCGATGACGATCCTCGGGATGGCATGATTCATGTCCTCTCCACCTCCCTCACCGGTATCTCAGCTCCGGATTCCTCCTGGAAAGCGGTGACCCGGCGCTCCACCTGCTGCACCATGCCTCCCACCGTCAGGATGAGCGAGGACCTGCCGTTCAGGGCCTTCAGGATGCACTTGTCGATGACCCCGTACGAGAAGTCGAGGGTGAGCCCCTCGTCGGAGGCACGCTGCTTGGCCCGGGTGCCCATTGCCCCGAGGGAGATCCCGTCATGGCGGGAGAGCCATCCCGACAGGCCTTCCTGACCTGTCTCATCCACGTTGCAGACGTGGATCGTGCCATAGAGCGGGCTGGATGCCCCCTTCCGGCTTACCTGCTCGATTGCGTTGACCATGTCCAGGACGGTCCTCGGTCTCTTCTCGGGAAGCTTCAGCCCGCGCCGCTCCAGTTCCTGGTGGAGGTCGAGGAGGACAGGGACCGAGAGCCGTGCCTTCCTGACAAGATCGGTATTGCCGAAGGCCACGTCGGGGGAGTCCTCCTGGAGGATCTCGCCCCCGCGGAGGAGGATCACCCGGTCGGCCCACGGGTAGGCGAGCTCGACGTCATGGGTCGAGATGAAGATGGTCTTCCCGTTCGCTTTGAGCTCCTCCAGGAGCTCCATGATATCCTCGGACCCGGCAGGGTCCAGGTTGCTCGTCGGCTCATCGAGTATCAGGAGATCCGGATCCATGGCAAGGACACCGGCGATTGCGACCCTCTTCTTCTCCCCGCTCGAGAGCTGGTGGGGAGGGCGACGTTCGAAACCCGTAAGACCGACGTTCCTGAGGGCGGCATCGACGGCCGCCCGGACCTGCCCGTCGGGGAGACCAAGGTTCGTCGGGCCGAAGGCGACGTCCTGGTAGACCGTGGGGGCGATGATCTGCCGGTCCGGGTTCTGGAAGACGAAGCCGACCCTTCTCCGCAGCTCCCGCAGGGACTTCCCGTCGTACCGGATCGGCTGTCTGTCAAAGAGGAGAACACCCGAATCGGGCCGCAGCATGCCGTTGAACATGAGGAGGAGGGTGGACTTGCCGGCTCCGTTCGGGCCGACGAGGGCAACCTTCTCTCCCCGGCGCACATGGAAGCTGATCCCCCGGATCGCCTCCATGCCATGCGGGTACCGGTACCTGACATCCCGGGCTTCGAGGATGATCTCTCCCATGCGGTCCCTCCTAGATAGCGGTGATCCTCCCTGTGAGCACAACGATCACGGCAGATACCAGGAGGAACCCAATCACGGCCAGCAGGGGTTTCGCCTCGACAGGCTGGATCTCCCCCAGCATCGCAAACTTGCCCGAATAACAGCGGGCATCCATGGCCCGGATGAGGTCCTCGCCCGCAATCCAGCTTGCGATGAACACCGATCCGCACAGCATCGAGAAGGACCGCACTGACTCCCGGAAGGACGTGTACCCGAGGCGCATTCGCTGCGCCTGGTATGCCTGGACGAGCTGGTCCATGATCATGAAGATGGTGCGGTAGATCATCATGGCAAGATCCAGCACCTCCTCGGGGACCCGGCACCTCCGCATCACGATGAAGAGATCGGTCATGGGGGTGGTCAGGGCGAGGAAGATCAGGGCTGACATCCCGCCAGCGACCCTGCAGAGGACAAAGATGCCCTCGTTGATGCTCCCCCGGGTGATGGAGAACGCGAGCCAGGGGAAAGGGCTCCAGCTCCAGAAGGGCTGGCCCCCACCTGCAAGGAGGATGATCACGCTCACGCTCATCAGGGCAAAGGAGAAGGGCGCCACGTAGAGCTCGCCGACGGTCCTCAAATCCACCCTTGCAAGGAGGAGGATCCCTCCGGAGAGAAGGAGGGCTATTGCGAGGGGGGCTATATAGCTTTGAGAGAGGAGGCAGAGGAAGATGGCCCCGAGTGCCCCCGCGAGCTTCAGGTGGGGGTTCACCTCCCGGAGCCCGTTCTTCTGGGCGATATCCTCCAGGAGCTCCTCATACATGGGTAAAACATCCATCCGTCATCCCTTATCACGCCCCTTCAGGCCCTTCCAGTACCCGAAGACCCACCCGACGATAATCCCCCCGATGGCAGCCTGGAGGGCAAAGAGGGCCGACTCGACCTCGGGACTCGGAGGGACCCACTGCCACACGACTGGCCGGAATTGTTCCTGGGGGATTCCCGTCATTTTTGAGATCTGCGCCGATGCCAGGTCATCGGAGCCAGTAAATTTTCCATTGCCCATCCCGAGGAAGAGGATGGACAAGACAAGGACCGAGATGATGGCAAGGATCTCAAGCCGGTATCTGGAGAGCATCACTATCACTCCTCGTAGCAAGGATCTTTTCCTCGGAGAAGACCTTCAGCCGGATCAGGATATCAGGTTTGAGCTGCAGGATGTACTTGAAGACGAGGGAGAGGACAACTCCCTCGAGAATTGCGATGGGGATCTGCGTGATCCCAAATATGGCCATAAAAACGAGAAAGGCAGTCCAAAATCCTCCTACAGGATAAGCGAGGGCGAGTTGCACGGATGTCACGAAGTAGGTGAAGAGATCAGCATAGACACACGCGAGGAATACCGTCGTATATGGATTCAACCGGGTATCACGGAAGGCTCGATAGATCACCCATCCAATCAAAGGCCCTGCGACCCCCATGGAGACGATATTGGCACCAAGGGTGGAAAGGCCGCCATGGGCGAGGAAGAGGGCCTGGAAGAGGAGGACGATGCCGCCGACAACGGTAGTTATCCATGGCCCGAAGGAAACCACCGAGAGGCCTGTTCCCGTCGGATGGGAGGAGCTTCCCGGGACCGAGGGGATCTTCAGGGACGAGAGGATGAAGACGAACCCACCGGTCACGCTGAGGAGGGGGAGGGTCTCACGATCCGTATCGAGGACCTTCCTGAGCTGCCGGATCCCCAGGGCCAGAAAGGGCAGGGCAAGGAGCCACCAGACGATGCACCATGATGCCGGGAGAACCCCTTCCATGATATGCACGGGATCACCAGAACAATCTTACTTGTTTTAATTGCATATAACTTGTTATACTCAGAACCTCCCGATGACCAGGGAGAAGAGCCGGGATCGGATCTCCGGTGGGTTCTCCGGCGTTCCCCGGCAGATCCGCTCGGCCAGGTAGCCGAGGTCCTCGCAGAGGGCAATGGTGCAGGAGATCTCCTCTTTCATGAGCGCGGCGGCGAGATCCGACAGAGGGAAGCCCGGATCAGGGAGGATGAAAACGATCTTTCCCCGCCGGACCTCCTCCACGGTCTCGCCGATGGCCCGCCCGGGATCCCGGCTGTGCCCGTCCACCAGAGCCACCTTCACGAGGGGCAGGCGGAGCCGGGCGAAGGCGAGCTGGAGCGAGGAGATGCCGGGGATCACCTCCCCGCTCCTGTCGCCGAGCCCTGCGAGCATGGGGTCGCCGGTCGAGAGGAGGACAGCATCGTCCGGGAGATCCAGGGACGAGAACTCCCGGATCTCGTGGACTTCGCAGGACCGGGAGAGGACTTTCTGCGCGAGCTCGATGGCGCGGCGTGAGCCGTACACCCTCCGTGCCCTCTTCAGGGCAAGGACAGCCTCCTCGGTGAGCAGGCCCGGCCCGCACCCGACCCCGACGATCTTCATGGGCTGCCTCCTAGGATACGGCCGTCCCGGTCGACGAGTACGACACGGACCCCGGGCATACGGCGGCGGAAGGCTGCGAGGGAGGCCTCCACCACCTCACTCCACCCTTCGCGGGCGAGGAGCTCCTCGACGGTCGCGCAGCCGGTCCCTTCCAGGATCCCGGGGTTGATCTCTCGGAGGATGAGTCCGGGGAGGCCGCAAAGGATCGCCTGGCCCCAGGCCGCCTCCAGCGCCTCCCGGATCCTCCCTCCCACAAGGATGACCTCGCGATCGGGGAAGAGGAGCCTGGAGAAACGGAGCCCCGTCCTGCCCGTCGTGAGGACCGGACAGTCCGCTGCCCGGACCCTTTCCATGACCGAGGCGACGAGGTGCTCGTCCCAGGGCTCCACGAACCCCGTTGTTCCCAGGATGGAGATCCCCCCCTCGATCCCGAGTCTCGGGTTGAGGGTGCTGGGCGCGAGCTCGGTCCCCCTGGGAACCTGGAGCATGACCGCCGCCCCATGGCAGCCTGTCTCCTCCATCGCTTCCAGGGATGCACCAAAGATGGACGAGAGGGCCGGTCCGCTCACCGCCGGGGACCCCTGGGAATACCTCGGGGTATCCCTTGAGTACCTGCCGATCCCCTCGCCAAATTGGAGGGTAAGGTTCTCGGGCGATCCCTCTGCTCTCGCGAGGAACTCGAGCCCGGCTGTTACGTCTGAGGGGTGATCGCCCGCGTCCTTCACGCAGGTCCCCATGCCATCCCGGCCCCGTGCAGGGAGGTCCACGGAGATCCCGCACGGGAGGGTTACGGACACCCCATCCACATCTCCGGAGAGGGAGAGGATGGCAGCCTTGCAGGCCGCCGCTGCGGTTGTTCCGGTGGTGAAGCCGCGCCGAAGGACCGTGCCATCCGCCGTGAGAAGGGCGAGGCCACGTTCCACGTCCCCGAGCAGTGCGGGAGTCCTGCATGCCCTCACCCAGGCCTCGGGATACTCGAAACCGGTCACAGGGTCCTTCATCGTTCGCTCTCGGCGATAGAGAAGGTGATAATCTCGTTCGCTGCTGCCACCGCGACCGGGCTTCCCCCCCGGGTCCCCTCGGTGGAGATCGAGGGGATCGGGAGGGTGCGGAGGAGCTCCTTGGACTCGGCGGCCTGCACAAACCCGACCGGCGTTCCGATGACCATGGCCGGGTCCCTCCCATGGTCTATGAGCTCGCAGACGGCGAAAAGGGCCGAGGGTGCATTGCCCACGACGATGATTGCGCCGTCCATGCGCCCTTCGAGGGCATGGAATCCTGCCGCTGTACGGGTTGTCCCCTCACGGGCAGGAGGGGTACCTGCATCCAGGGCGCAGAGAATGGGGCTCCGGTGCCCGGTCTTCAGGATCCCCGCCTGGACCATCCGTATATCGGTGATGATCGTGGCGCCGCCGCGAAGAGCGTCGAGGCCTGCCCCGACAGGATCTCTCCTGAACCTGAGGAGGTCTGCCATGGCGAGATCGCCGACGGCGATGGCGCACCGCTGCCGGATGCGGTCCTCGGGCGTCCTGTCGCCGATGGCTGCACGGGCGATGGCCCTACTCTTCATCGATATCTCCCTCGCGGCCTCGGTCCGCGCGCCCGGGTCAATAAAGGTATTTTCTTTCATATCCCCGGGGCGTGATGATCCATTTCGCATCCTCTCCCCTCCTCCAGATCCTCGTCTCGCGTCCACCGATGATGATCGTCGCATGCATATCCACCTCCCCGATCCTGTCCATCGCCTCCCCGAGTGTGGTGATGGTCTGCGTCTCGCCCTCGCGGAAGGCATCCTTCACGAACCCGACCGGCGTCTTTGGGGGCAGGTGGCGCATCGCAAGGGCGAGTGCGACCGCAAGGTGGTCCCTGCGCCCCCGGCTCCTCGGGTTGTACAGGACCACAGGGACCCCCATCTGGAAGGCAAGGCCGAAACGCCGCTCGATCTCCTCCCAGGGGGTGAGGAGGTCAGAGAGGCTGATCACCACAAAATCGCCGGAGAGGGGCGCACCGAGCCGGGAGGCTGCCGCCGTTGCAGCCGTTACCCCGGGCACCACCTCTACAGGAATATCGAGACCCGAGTGTTCCAGGACCTCGAGCACGATCGATGCCATCCCATAGACGCCGGGATCCCCCCCGCTCACCACCGCAACCGCCCGCGAGCACGCGAGCTCCACGGCCTGCCTGGCCCTCTCCACCTCCTTCCCCATGGAGGAGCGGATGATCTCCTTCCCCGGAAGGAGAGAGGCGATCTGGTCGAGGTAGAGACCGTTCCCGATGATGCAGTCTGCGCCGGCGATGGCATCCCTCGCCCTCCCGGTCATCTGGTCCCGCCCCCCCGGCCCGATCCCGACGATGGAGAGCCTCCCCGTCCCCGGGGAGGATCTTCCCCCCGCGGGAGCGGCACAGTTCCGGTCAGCGTGCGATGGCAAGCGTCACCCCTCCATAGTTCTTCTTCCCGGCCACAAGAACCCCCATCCTTGACAGGGCAAGGGCGCAGGGCTCGGCAACCCCCTTCAGGCCCAGGAGGCCGGCACGGGAGGGGGTCGGCGCCGGCTGGGCACCGATCGCAGCATCGTCCAGGAAGACCAGGTTTCCCCCCAGGGCCTCGACTGCCTGGATGAGCCCCCTCTCGCGGATCTTCCGGACCGTGGTCGCGTAGGCATAGACATCATCAGGGGAGATCCCTCCCGCTGAAAGCCCGTTCCTGATGGCGGGGAGGATGACCTCCTTTGAAAGTCCCCTGCGGCATCCCAGTCCCACGGCATATTCACCGCTCCGCAGGAGGACCGAGACCTTCGGGCCTGCGACGACGATACCCGGCCCTGCAACGGGATAGACCGGTACCTCCCCGTCCAGGATCGCGGCATTCACGGCCCGGGTGGAAGGGGGGTTGAGGACCCCGCACCCCTTCTCATCAGCGATCGCCTCGACGGACATCCTTCCCATGGTCTCGGTCGCGGTCGTGATGACCGGCCGTATCCCGATCTCCCCGAGGGATCTGGCGATCCGGTTTGCCCCGTGGTGCCCACCCGCGATCGGGATAGCCCAGGCGAGGTCGGGGCTCACCACGACCACCGCAGGGTCCTGCCACTTGTCCCTGAGGAGGGGAGCGATCGACCGTACGACGATCCCTGCTGACATCACCGCCACAATCCCGCGGTACATTGTGAAGGCGGACCTGAAGGTATCAGGCCCGTAGGGGATAACATCGGCCCCAAGGTGCCGGCCGATCCTCTCCGCGTTCTTCATGAACCGGGGGAGGGCGATGACGCAGGTTCCGGTCATGGGTAGAGGTGCGACCTCCTGAACCCCGAGCTGCGGGGCTCCACCACCTTCCCGACGATGATCAGGGCCGTTTTGTGGATGCCGGCCTCCTCCGCTCTCTTCCCGATATCAGCGACCGTCCCCCTCACCACCTTCTCGTCATCCCACGACGCATGGTATATCACGGCCGCCGGTGTCTCCGGCGGGCAGCGGAGCTTCACGACGACGTCGGAGATCCTGTCCCCGCCCAGGAAGATGGCCAGGGTCTCCCCGAGGGCCGAGAGGTCCGGGATCCGGTCCTCATCGAGGGTCTTTCCGGCAGGGCGGGTGATGACGAGGGACTCCGAGACCCCCTTGAGGGTGAGCTGTGTCCTGAGCGCTGCGGCTGCTGCGAAGAGGGAGGAGACTCCGGGCACCACCGCGGAGGGAATCCCCCGGTCTTCGAGGGCCAGGATCTGCTCGATCATCGCCCCGTAGAGGGAGGGATCCCCGCTGTGGAGCCGGACCACCTTCTTTCCATCCTTTGCCGCCGTCTCGAGCCGGGAGATGATCTCCTCGTGCGTCATCCCGTGGCTGTCCAGCTTCTCGGCAGCCCGTGACCGTTCCACGAGATCAGGGTTCACCAGGGAACCCGTGTACATGAGCAGGTCGGCGCTCTCGAGGAGCGACAGCCCCTTCACCGTGATGAGGCCGGGATCCCCCGGGCCTGCCCCGACGAAGAAGACCGGATCCATTTCACCGCCTCGCAAAGAGGATGGAGAGGTAGGTGCTCGATTCGGGGAGCTGGTCCCGGTAGACCCGCTGCCCGTCGAGGAACATCCGCTCGATCAGCACGAACTCCCGGAAGCCCTCCTTTGCCAGGCGGGCCGCTTCCTCACGGGGATGCCGCACCTTGAGGAGGATACGGCCTCTCTCCCCGCTCCCGTCCGAGACCATGAATCCACCGGAGAGGGTGATACCGGCAACCGAGGCAAAGGCGGTGATGGCGGAGATCCCCGGGACCGTCGTGCACAGGATCTCAGGGTACCTCTCCTGGATAGCTGCAGCGAGCCGGGAGTAGGTGGAATAGACGTTTGGATCCCCGAGGAGGGCGAAGACCGCGAGGCTTTTCCCTGCCACCTGTGCGATCTTCTCCGCTGACTCCTCGACGGCCTGCTGGACCACCGCCTCGTCATCGCTCATCGGGAAGGGGAGCACCTCGGCATCCCGGTAAGGTGTCACGAGTTTGTGTGCAATGCCCCCGGGGACGAAGACGGCGTCTGCCTCCCTGAGAAGCCGGACTGCCCGGAGAGTGAGGAGTTCGGGATCGCCCGGACCGAGGCCCAGGCCTACGAGCATGGATCCTCACCCCCCACGACGAGGTAGACCGGGTTCCCGGGCACGAACATGGTCCCGCCGGCGAGGTCCCTCGACCGTGCCACCTGGACGAGGAGGGATTCCCGGAAGATCCCGAGTCTCCGCATGGTAGAGACCGCTTCCCCGAGGGTCTCGATCCGGACGCAGGAGACTACCATCCTCCCGGTACCTGCTGCGGCAAGGGCCGCGATGACCGCGGAGATCTGCCGCGAACCACCGATGAACGCCCGGTCAGGGGCGGGGTGGCCGTCAAGAACGCCGGGGGCCTCCCCCTCCAGGAAGCGGATGTTTGCCGCCCCCGCGGCACCTGCCTGCTCCCGGGCGTAGGCGATGGACTCGGGGCGGCGGTCGATGGCATAGACCTCCCGGACAAATGGTGCGGCGGCGATGCTCACCTTGCCCGACCCGCAGCCGATGTCTGCAAAGATCCCGCCAGGGCTGAGGGCGAGCTTCTGGAGAGCAACAGCCAGGACCTCATCGGAGGTGGAACCCGCGGTCGGCTTCATGATCCACAAGTAATTTTGTGTTAAAGTATATTTTATTGATTGACCGGGCGCCCGCAAGGGCGGCCGGTCATGGAGAAGATCGGCATCAGCCGATCTTCGACCGAACCCGGGGACCCGTGGGATGTGCCGGGCATGGGCGTGCTCTGGCCTCAAGGATCCCTGTCTGTCCTCCGAAGATGGACGAATGTCCATCTTCTCCACGCATGGCCACCTACGGTGCACGGGTAGGTCGAAAATGGATTGATATCCATTTTCTCCTCGCACGGCCACCTGACAGTGCCCGTGCGAATCGAGAATCGCCTGTTGGCGATTCTCTCCACGACCGGCCGCCCTCACGGGCGCCCGGTCATAATCCCAAGACCTTTTACCCCTGCAGGGGATATATTGGAGGTATCCTCTAGTATGGCAAGCCCGATATCCACCATCACACCCGAGAGCGAGCGCGCGGAGATCGCGGGATGGGTCCACGAGGTGCGTGACCTCGGGGGCCTCACCTTCTGCCTCATCCGCGATCGGACCGGCATCGTCCAGGTCACCGTGAACCGGAAGAAGGCGCCGGCCCCTGTCCTGGAGGCCCTCTCCCGCCTCTCCCGGGAATCGGTGGTCCGGATCGGGGGGACGGTCAAGGCCATCGCGAAAGCGCCCGGCGGCCGGGAGATCGTCCCCGAACGGTTCGAGATCCTCTCCCCGGCCGAGTCCCCCCTCCCCCTCGACGTGGTGGAGAAGGTGCCCGCCGAGCTCGACACCCGGCTGGACTCCCGGTTCCTGGACCTCCGGAGGCCGCGGGTCGCCGCGGTCTTCCTCATCCGGTCCGCCGTGATGGCTGCGGTCTGGGAGTTCCTCGCCGCACGGGGCTTCGTGAACATCACCACCCCGAAGCTTGTGGCGGCAGCGACCGAGGGGGGGACCGATCTCTTCCCGGTCGCCTACTTCGAGAAGGAGGCATTCCTCAACCAGAGCCCCCAGCTGTACAAGCAGATTATGATGGCCGCAGGGTTCGAGCGGGTCTTCGAGATCGGCCCCATCTTCAGGGCAGAAGAGCACAATACCACGAAGCACCTGAACGAGGCCACGTCCATCGACGTGGAGGTCTCCTTTGCCGACGACCGCGAGGTGATGGACCTCCTCGAGGACCTCATCCTCTTCGTATACGAGCGGGTGGCTGCCACCTGTCGGGATCCCCTCTCATGGCTCGAGCTGCAGCTGGAGGTGCCGAAAAAGCCCTTCCCCCGCCTTGCATATCGGGATGCCATCGGGATCGCGGCGAGGCGCACGGGGGAGCCCCTGAAGTTCGGCGACGACTTCGGGGCCGTTGCAGAGAAGGCGCTCGGGGAGGAGATGGGTGTTCACTACTTCATCGTGGACTGGCCCACGGCGATCAAGCCCTACTATGCCATGCCCCGCGAGGACGACCCCGAACTCTGCAGGGCCTTCGACCTCATGCACCCGCGGATGGAGCTCGCGAGCGGCTCCCAGCGGATCCACCAGCACGATCTCCTCGTCCACCAGATCCGGTCCAAGGGCCTCTCCGCCGACTCCTTCGAGTTCTACCTCCGGCCCTTCCGGTACGGGATGCCCCCCCATGCCGGCTGGGGCCTCGGCGCCGACCGGCTCGTCATGACCATGCTCGATCTCGCGAACATCAGGGAGGCGGTGATCTTCCCCAGGGACCGCCACAGGCTCGTGCCATGATCCTGATCCACAAGGTCCTCCCGACCACGGTCGTGGGGAGCTACCCCGTGGTGAAGACCCCCTCGTTCCGCTCCCTCCTCGATCCCCTGAGGTCCGCGGTCGAGACTGCGGTCACGGACCAGCTCGCTGCGGGGATCGATATCATCTCCGACGGGCAGGTACGGGGCGACATGGTCACCGCGTTCGCATCCAGGCTTCCTGGGATCAAGAAGCAGCAGGTTGTGGGGAAGGTCCTCCCGCCCGACGGGCCAATCACCGTCCCTGACACCCGCTACGCTGTCAGCCGCCACCCATGGGTGAAGGGGATCCTCACGGGGCCTTCCACCCTTGCCCATTCCCTCCAGATCGCGACCCCGATGTACCGCGACAGGGCAGACCTGACCCTGGACCTTGCCCAGGCGCTCGCCTACGAGGCCCGGGCCCTCCAGGAGGCCGGGGTCACCCTGATCCAGATCGACGAGCCGATCTTCTCCACCGGCGCGGCCGATCTCGCGACAGGCGGGCAGGCCCTCCAGATCCTCACCTCCCTCCTCCAGAAACCGGTCTTCCTCCACGTCTGCGGGGGCCTCGTGGGGGTCATCGACGAGATCCTGAAGATGCGGGTCGCCGGCTTCGACTTCGAGTTCGCGGGGAACGGGGTCAACCTCCAGGTCCTCTCGGGGAAGGACCTCGGGGACCGGCTCCTCGGTTTCGGGTGCGTCGACTCGAACGACCCGGCGGTCGAGAAGGTCTCGGTGATCAAAAAAAGGATCCAGGCGGGGGTCGAGGCCTTCGGGCCGGACCGGCTCCTCATCGACCCGGACTGCGGGCTGCGGATGCTCACCCGTGAAGCAGCATTCGGAAAACTGAAGGCGATGGTGGACGCGACCCGGGAGGCGCGGGTGGAGTTTACCGCCGCTACACCACGCGACTCGTCGTGGAGATCTCCAGGCCGTTCTCCATGATCAGAAGGGGGACAGCCCGGTTCGGGACCGCCATCCCCTTGATCTTGTGGATGATGAGGGAGTGCGAGACCTCCACCCCCTCGACCTCGTCGCGGAACTCGAAGACGGTATCCGCCGCACGGTTGATCCGCATCTCCTCGACCGGCGTGTGGATCCCCTTATACACGAGGAAGAGGTAGTTGGACTTCCGCTTCTCGGTATCCTTTGCACAGATGGAGAGGAACTTCATGGCGGTGTCGATCCCATACTTGAGGATGACGCTCGTGAGCGAATCCACGACGACCCGTTCCCCCCGGCCGAGCTCCAGGTACTTCTCGAGGGAGACCGTGCGCGCATCGATCATCCCCGGGAGTGGCTCTGCATCCGTAATGAAGTAGGAGCCGTTCCCGTCCTGCTGCCAGAACTGGCGTGCCAAGAGCTCTATCCCGGAGAGGGCGGTCCCGAAGACCACGATACTCGTCCCTTTCAGGA
This sequence comes from Methanomicrobiales archaeon, assembly GCA_015660865.1. Classification (GTDB taxonomy): domain Archaea; phylum Halobacteriota; class Methanomicrobia; order Methanomicrobiales; family JACTUA01; genus JACTUA01. The sequence continues at coordinate 20,434 of JACTUA010000007.1, forward strand.
ATCCCCCGGAGAGGACATGGTCAAGGCTGGGTATCCCTGTCGAGCGCTTCTCGGGAGCGGTCTCCGTTGTGTCGGCGGTTACATGCGTACCCCCTGGCATAGCGTATCACGGTGGGATGGACTGGCTCTCCCCATGATGGTGTCATCACGCGCGGTGATAAACCTTGCCGGCAGGTCCCAGGTTCAATCTCACGAAACCTCTTCATCTGCCTCATTTACCCCGGCGGACGCTCCTGTGGGCTTCGCATCCGGCTCGCGCCCGCTGGTTCGGCGTCCCATTCTTGAGAGTAGGGCCTTATCGAGTTGATGGTGGAATCCGGATACTTCCGAAAACCTTCTCCCGGATGTCCCAGTACACGACGGGGGGTGCCCTCGGCGGGGGCAGAAGTCCCCCGAGAGCCCAGCAGTAAAATGATTCTAAAATTGATCGTTGGCCCTCAAGGAAATGAGGTGGGGAAGATTACTGGTACTCCGGCGGCTGGACCTCCTTCGGGAGACCGCCCTTGAAGACCTCCCGCATCCGCCGGTAGTACTCCCGTGAACGCTCGTTCATCGTGGGCCTGACCTTCTTCACAGCCTCGTCAAAGTGGCGTTCCATGACCGTTTCGGCCCCCTCCCGCATGGCCAGCATCCCCGCCTCCCTGCAGACCCCCGCGAGGTCCGATCCGACATACCCATCGGTCTTCGCCGCTATCGCTGTGATGAGGGATTCCCGTACGGGATCGTCCAGAACGAGCTGGTGGGCGGAGAGCAGGTCCATGATCCGCTTTCCCGTCAGGGGATTCTGGATCTCTCCCTCAGGTCTCGGGCGGCCCTCCAGGGATCGTGAGACCTCTTCAAGCCTGATCGGCCTGTCCCTCCCCAGGGATTCCAGGATATCCTCCAGCTCCCCTTCTGTGAGGTGCTGTACACTCCCGACGAGATCATCAAAAGAGGATCCCGCAATCGGCATCCCCCGGATGTGGATGGCGAGGATCCTCCTCCGGTCATCCGCCTGGGGTTCGCCAATGTACACCAGCCGGTCGTACCTGCCCGTCCGGAGGAGCGCCGGGTCCACGATGTCGAGGCGGTTCGTTGCCCCCATCACGACCACGTTCCTCATCTCGAGGAGTCCGTCCATCTCGGTGAGGATCTGGTTGAGCACGCTCTCGATGACATGGGAATCGGTGGCCGCCCCCCGGGCAGGGGCAAGGGCATCGAGCTCGTCGAAGAAGATGATCGAGGGGGCGACCTGCCGCGCCTTCTTGAAGATCTCCCGGACGGCCCGCTCGCTCTCCCCGACCCACTTGGAGAGGAGCTGCGGGCCCCGCACGGGGATGAAGTTCGCTCCGCTCTCCGAGGCCACGGCCCTCGCGATGAGGGTCTTCCCTGTCCCCGGCGGGCCGTAGAGGAGGACGCCCTTCGGCGGCTCGATCCCCAGCCGGTCGAACCGGGCCCGCTGGGTGAGGGGGTACTCCACCGCCTCCCGCACCTCCTCCTTCTCGGAGTCGAGGCCTCCCACGTCCTCCCACCGGGTGTGGGGGACCTCCAGGAGGACCTCGCGCATCGCGGACGGGCCGACGTCCCTGAGGGCCTCGCGGAAGTCGCTCGCAAGCACCTCCATCCGGTCCAGGACCTCTGCCGGGATCTCGTCAGCCTCCAGGTCGATGTCCGGGAGATACCTGCGGAGCGCCCGGATCGCACCCTCCCGTGCGAGAGCAGCGAGGTCGGCCCCCACGAAGCCATGGGTCTGCTGGGAGAGCTTGGGGAGCTCCACGTCCTTTGCCACCGGCATCCCCCTCGTGTGGATCTTCAGGATCTCTGAGCGGTCGATCTCGTTCGGGACCCCGATCTCGATCTCCCGGTCGAACCGCCCGGGCCGGCGCAGGGCCGGGTCGATGGCATCCACACGGTTCGTGGCGCCGATGACGACCACCTGCCCCCGCTCCTCCATGCCATCCATCATCGTGAGGAGCTGGGCCACCACCCTGCGCTCGACCTCGCCCGTTACATCCTCCCTGCGGGGGGCAATGGAGTCGAGCTCGTCGATGAAGATGATGGACGGGGTGTTCTGCCGCGCCTCCTCGAAGATCTCGCGCAGCTTCTGCTCGCTCTCGCCATAGTACTTGGAGATGATCTCGGGGCCGGCAATGTGGATGAAATGTGCTCCGCTCTCGTTTGCAACTGCCTTTGCGATCAGGGTCTTCCCGGTGCCCGGCGGGCCGTAGAGGAGGACGCCCTTCGGGGGCTCGATGCCGAGCTTCCGAAAGAGCTCGGGGTGGCGCATGGGGAGCTCGATCGTCTCCCTGACCCGCTGGAGCTCCTCTTTGAGGCCGCCGATGTCCTCGTAGCTCACCTTCTTCAGGCCCTCGAATCCAGCCGCTGGCTTGTCGGAGAACTCGACGTGTGTATTCTTCGTTATGATTACGGCATTCTCGGGCTCCACCGCCACTGCCTTGAAGGCTACAAACTGGGCCTGAATGAAGGGAACGCCAACCGGAATGGGAACGAGGTCGTTCTTCACAACCGGAAAATCAATGAGCCGATTCTTCAGGGCTTGGTAGTTGATGGGGATCTGGCCCGGGAGGTCTTCAGGCGGCGCGAGCGTCACCTTTATGGCATCCACTTGGTTCTCTATTGCTGCAACCTTTACTTTGTCCCCGATGGAGACAACCGCGTTTGCCCTCGTGAAGTTATCGACCCGCACCTTCCCCTGGTTCCAATCCGAGACTATGGAACGCCAGACCTTGGCCACTGTCCGGCGTTTTCCCTCTATATAGACAATATCCCCCGGGGATAGATGGAGATGTTGCATGGTTTCGGGATCGAGTTTGACCCTACCCCCCCCCTGGTCCTCCGGGTACGCGCTGTCGACCTTCAGGAAAACTTCAGGCATCACCTTAAAGGTCATATACGCGGGGATAAAAAGTACTCTTCCGTATGAGGATCCTCCTCTTCGACCCGTTCCACGGCGCCTCCGGGGATATGATCACCGCCGCCCTCCTTCATCTCGGGGCAGACCGGGAAGCGGTCCTCCGGGCCATGGCCTCGGTGGTGAAGGAGCCCATCGTCGAGGAGACCGAGCAGGGCGGGATCCGCGCCCTCCGGGTCAGGACCCGCGCTGAAGCGCGGCCCAGGTCCCTGCAGGAGGTCATGGAGAGGCTCAGGGATGCAGACGGCCCGCCCCCGGCCCTTTCGATGGCAGAGCGGGTTATCCTGCGGCTCCACCGGGCAGAGGAGGAGGTCCATGGCCCGGTCGTCCATTTGCACGAGGTAGGTGCCGACGATGCAATCGCCGATATCATCGGGGCATGCACAGCCCTCCACAGCCTTGGGGTTGAGCAGGTGGCGGTCCTCCCGATCGCCCTGGGAGGTGGGTTCATCCGGGGTTCCCACGGGACCCTGCCGGTCCCTGCCCCGGCCACCGCCGCCATCCTTGCGTCCTCGGATCTGCAGGGACACCCCGGCCCTGATGAGGGCGAGCTCCTCACCCCGACAGGAGCTGCGCTCCTTGCAGAGTTTGCGACCCTCCCGGCCCCTCGCCTCCCCCCCGGGAAGATCCTCTCGGTGGGGTATGGCGCGGGATCCAGGGAGACCGGTCAGGTTCCGAACCTGCTCCGGGTCTTTCTCATGGAGGCGGAGGACCTCAGGACAGACCGTGTCGAGATCCTGGAGACGAACGTGGATGACGTGACCCCCGAGGTCATCGCATACACCCTCTCCAGGCTCATGGCAGCCGGCGCCCGCGATGCCTCCGCCATCCCCTCGGTGATGAAGAAGGGGAGGAGCGGCCACCTCGTCCGGGTCATCTCAGAACCGGCTCTCTCCGGTCCCCTCGCCGCGATCCTCGCGGAGGAGCTCGGCACCCTCGGGATCCGCGTCATCCCGTCGGTCCACCGCCTGATCCTCGAGCGGCACATCATCCGGGTCACGGTCACTATCGGCGGGGTGACCCGTGAGGTCGAGGTGAAGGTCGGGACCATCGGGGGGCGGGTCTCCTCGGTGAAACCGGAGTTCGAGCAGGCCCGGGCATGGGCCGAGGAGACGGGAGTACCGGTGAGGGAGATTCTTCGCAGGGTCGAGGAGGAAGCCTGGCGGATCATCTCCCGGGAGGGCGGGAATGGAAGGTGAGCGGATCTCCACGGGGGTTGCCGCCCTCGACTCCCTCCTCGGAGGCGGCCTCGAGCGGCGGGTCATCACCCAGTTCTACGGTGAGCCCGGGTGCGGGAAGAGCACCCTCACCATCATCGCCGCGGTGGAGCGGCTCCGGGCAGGCGAGTTGGTGATCTACCTTGACACCGAGGGTTTCTCGGTTGAGAGGTTCCGGCAGGTGGCCGGGGAGGGTGCCGGGGACCTGGCCCGGAACCTCTTCCTCTTCGAGCCCCTTGACTTTGAGCAGCAGGGGCTCATGATCGCCGAGTCAGAGCGGTTACTCCAGAAGGGAGGCGTCGGACTCTTCGTCCTCGACTCGGCAACGGCCCTCTACCGGACCGAGCTCACGAGCGGGAAGGAGGCGCAACGGAAACTCGCCCGGCAGATGATCTACCTCCTCGGGCTCGCGAAGCGGTACAACATCCCCATCCTCGTCACGAACCAGGTCTACATGGACGTGAACCGGAACATCGCCAGGGGCCTCGGGGGGACCACCATGGCCCACATCAGCAAGGCCATCGTCCGGCTGGAAGGGTCAGAAGGGATACGGAGGGCGATCCTGGAGAAGCACCGTTCCCGCCCGGCGGGGGGGAGCTTCTCCTTCGAGATGACGGGCGACGGGGTCAGAGCTCGAGAGACCCCGTGAAGACCGTGCGGGCCGGCCCCTCCATCTCGTTCTTCTCTCCGAGCCGGACGGTGAGGGGGCCGCCCGCGGTCTCAACGTGAACGATATCCCCGACCATGCCGAGTTTTCTCGCGACAGCGGCCGAGGCCATGGCCCCCGTGCCGCAGGAGAGGGTCTCAGCCTCCACCCCCCTCTCGTAGGTCCGGATGTGGAGGACGTTCTCCTCCCTCTTCTCGACGAAGTTCACGTTCGCCCCCGAAAGGAACGTGTGGTGGTTGCGGATGGCAGGGGCGAGCTCGGCCATCTCGACGGCGCCGACCTCGTCCACGAAGACGACGGCGTGAGGGACACCGGTGTTCACCGCGTAGACGGTGTACTCCAGGATCTCCTCCTTGTACTCCCCCTCTCCGGTTGCCGGGATCTCGCTCCGGTTGAACTTCGGCGCGGGCATGCCGATGGTCGCCATGAACTCCTCGTCCTCATCGTACTTCGTGGAGACCTGGATCACGCCGGCCAGGGTCTCCACGGGGAAGGAGTCCTTCGAGAAGCCACTGACCATGAGGTACTTATCGTAGCCCTTGTCCACGATATACTTGGCAAGGCAGCGGATCCCGTTCCCGCACATCTCGGCCTCGCTCTCGTCAGGGTTAAATACCCGCATCTTCAGGGGGGCCTTCTCCCCTTTTGAGAGGATGAGCACCCCGTCCGCACCGATGCCGAACCTCCGTTCCGTGTAGAGAGATGCGAACTTCGCCTTCAGCTCCTCGGGGATCAGCTCATGCTCGAACTCATCGACGAGGATGAAGTCGTTCCCGTTCCCCTGCAATTTTGTAAAGACCAGCTCTGCCATACCGAACCTCCTACCCGATCCCCCAGAGCTTGAGGGCACGCTCGAGCTCATAGTGCTGCTTCGCGTGCTCCTCGAGGGGTATCCCTTCCATGAATGCGTCCACCGCCTGGCGCATGGCCATCGCCCCCGCGGCCGTCCCGTCGGGGTGCCCGTGGATCCCGCCACCGGCCTGGAGCACGATATCGGTTCCCAGCGTCTCGAGCTCGGCAAAGACCTTCCCCGGGTGGAGCCCCCCGCTCGAGACCGGAAACACCCTCTTTCTCCCGAAGCACGGCCCGGTGAGGACCGCGTTGTCCCCGAGGACCTCGTCTGCCTCGTGGCTCATCTTCCCCGAGACGGTGCCGGTGTGGAGCTGGTCGCCCCCGAGCCAGCGGACGAGGCGTGCGAAGGGGCGCATCGCGATGCCGTGCTCCTTGTTCCGGGTCATCGCCGCATGCATCGCCCGGTGGACATGAATGGGGACGGTGATGCCCGGGGCATCTCCAAGGGCCTGGAGCGCCCCGAAGCCGGCGATGATGACGTCCACCATCACCATGTTCGCCCCGAGGGTGATCGCTTCCTCGGCCTTCGCCACGATCTTATCGGCCCGGGTGGTGACATTCACGGCATAGAGGACATTCCGCCCGGTCTCCTCCTTCACCTTCCCGAGGCCTGCCATCACCTTCGGCACACGCTCCTTCATGGGGCAGAAGGCCTGGTCGGTGAGGGTCTCGTCGTCCTTGATCAGGTCCACGCCGCCCACGGCCGCCTGGTAGGCCACCTCGGCGGTGTCCTCGGGGGAGAGGCCGACCTTCGGCTTGATGATGGTCCCCACGTGGGGGCGGTTCGTGGTGCCGACGATGGCACGGATGCCCCGGATCCCGAACCTCGGCCCGGGAAAGGGGATCAGGGATTCGGGGAAGTCCATATCCAGGAGCCGGACCGCGGAGAGCTTCTTCAGGCCGAAGAGGTTCCCTGCCACGACCGAGAGGTACTGGGCGACGTTCCCGGGCTCAAAGATCTCGGCCGGGTACCGGATCTTTACGATGTAATGCCCGTCCTCCGGGGTGATCCTGGTCACCTCCCCGTCCAGCCTGCGGACATAATCTGCAGTTGTCCCGATTTTGGTCCAGGTGCCCGTCGTTTCCTCCTCGGCGATCCACCTCGCCGCCTCCTCGGGTGACGTCCCCTTCTCTGGCCTGAAGGAATAGGTCGCAAACACATCCGGCATGCCGATCACACCTGATCTCGGTGGGCTATCTGAAATGTCTTGTGGAACTCCTCGATCGACCAGCCCAGGAACTCGCGGATGATGATGTAGGCGAGGGACGGGGGGATCGCCCCCTCCTCGGTGACGATGAGGTCGATGTATGCAGCGGGGGTCACGTCGAAGACCGGGTTGTGGACGGTGACCCGGGGGAGCCGGGCAGCCTCCGCCGGGGGAAGGATCTCACCGCCTCCCCGCTCCTCGATCTCGACGAGCTCCCCCAGGGTGGTGCGGGGCGCGAACTTGTAGGTCTCGGCCGCGACGATGAAAGGGGTCCGCGCCTCGTGGGCCGCGAGGGCGACCTGCGAGGTGCCGATCTTGTTCACCACGGCCCCGTTCACGGCCACCGCATCGGCCCCGACGAAGACGCGGTCGATCCGGTGCATGAAGTGCCGGACCGCCGAGTCCACGATGAAATGGGTGGGGATGCCTGCGTCGGAGAGGGCCCGGATCGTGAGGAGCCCCTGGTTCCCCGGCCTCACCTCGGTCGCAAAGACCTCGAAGTCCTTCCCCTGCCGCGCCGCCGTGAGGATGCAGGAGAGGGCCGCTTCGGAGTTGCAGTGGGTGAGGACCGTCTCCCCGTCGGAGATATGGTGTGCCCCGATCTCCCCGATCCTCTCCACGGCGCCCTTCGAGGAGCGGATGAACTGGTCCGCTGCCCGGATCAGCCCCTCCCGGGCCTCTTCCAGCTCATCTGCCTCCTCGAGGGGCATCATGACCAGGTGCACGGCGTTCGGGAGGGAGACGGCCGTTGGCCGGGTGGCGAGGAGGAGGGAGGATGCCTCCTCCATCCCCTTCCTGAACTCCGAAAGGTCACGGGCATCGAGGCCGCGGGCATGGGCCCGGAGTGCCTCCACCGCCGCGCGGGCGATCCTCCCCGCTCCCCGGATCTCCATCCTCTTTATCTTCTCTGCAGTCTCACGGACAGACATAGGAACCCGTATTCTCTGTCTTCTCCGGAGCATAGAATGGTTGCGCAGGGCCGTTCCCCTTCCATCGCGGTCGTCTTCGACAGCGCGGGGACCCTGCTCCGGACCTACCGTGTCGTGAAGAACATACCTGCCCAGGAGCTGCTTACCGACGTAGAGACCACCGCGATCACCGCAGCATCGGACGACCGGGCCCTCCTCGTCCTCAATGTCCGTTCCCGGGATGTCATGAAAGCACCCTCGGAACTCCTCCTCTCCGAGTACCTCGGCACCCGCCAGGTGAGCTTCGGGATCTCCTGCGCGAACCGGGTCTTCACCCGCGGGGAGATCGCGGATCTTTTGTATGCCGACCTGACGGCGAAGGTCTCGGACCTCCAGGAGTGCATCCGCGAGGTCTGGGCGCGGTGCCGTCTCGAGGCACTCGTGGTCATCGACAGCGGGGTGATCGTGAACTTCTCCCTGCGGGTCATTGAGTTCACGGTCACCTCGGGCGGGAGGCCCTTTGCCGGCGCTGTGGAGACCATCGAGGAGCTCCAGCGGATGGGCATCGCCACGTACATCGCGTCGGGCGACCGTGCCTCGAAGCTCGAGCGTATCGCGGACCACCTCGGTATCCCCCGCGACCATGTCCACGGCGTGGCAACCCCCACCATCAAGGCGAGGATCGTGGAGGACCTGAAGGAGCAGTACGATCTCGTAGTCATGGTTGGCGACGGGGTCAACGATCTCCCGGCGCTCGAGAGGGCTGATGTGGCCATCCTCACCCTGGAGCAGCCGGGCGAGAAACCCGAGGTGCTCTACCGGGCCGCGGACCATGTGGTGCCCCGGGTCCGGGACGTGGTCACGATCGTGAGGGACCTGGCCCGTCGGAGTTAAACAGGTTCCGGCCCGCCCGTCAATATAAAAGATAATATTAACCCACTGTACAGAGTAAGGGTGAGAGGATGGAGCACGCATGACCCCCCTGATCACGGTCGATCGACTCTCGATGCATTTTGACGGGAAGAAGGCCCTCAGCAACGTGAGCTTCGAGATCGCGGAGGGCGAGATCATGGGGATCATAGGCCGGAGCGGGGCGGGAAAGACGGTGCTCATGCACCTGATGAGGGGTGTGGACCAGCCGCCTACCGGCGGGAAGATCATCTACCACGTGGCCGTCTGTGACCGGTGCGAGAACATCGAGCTCCCGGGCATGGCCGGGAAGCCCTGCCCGGCCTGCAAGGGTACCCTCGTTGCCATGGACGTGGACTTCTGGGACGAGAAGAACGAGGCCGTGAAGCGGCGCATCATGCACCGCACCGCGATGATGTTCCAGCGGACCTTCGCCCTCTACGGGAACGACCGGGTCATCGAGAACGTCCTCCGTGCCCTGGACGATATTAATTATCCCGAGGAGAAGTCCATCAACCGGGCGGCAGATCTCCTGGACCAGGTCCGGCTCTCCCACCGGATGATGCACATCGCCCGGGATCTCTCGGGAGGGGAGAAGCAGAGGGTCGTACTCGCCCGGCAGCTCGCCAAGGAGCCCTTCCTCCTCTTTGCCGACGAGCCGACGGGCACCCTGGACCCGGAGACCGCCCGCCTCGTCCACGACATGCTGAAGACCGCGGCGAAGGAGAACCACATGGGCATGATCGTCACCTCCCACTTCTCCCAGGTGGTCCAGGACGTCGCAGACCGTGCCCTCCTCCTCAACGACGGCGAGATCGCCATGATCGGGTCCCCCGGGGAGGTCATCCAGAAGTTCATGAGCGGCCTCCAGGACCTCGAGCAGTTCGCCCAGCCCAAGGTGGGGAACAAGCTCATGGAAGGAAGGGACATCATCAAGCGCTACATCTCGATGGACCGGGGGGTGGTGAAGGCAGTGAACGGGGTCACCTTCGAGGTGGCAGAGAAGGAGATCTTCGGGATCATCGGGAAGAGCGGCGCCGGCAAGACCACCCTCTCCCGGATCATCGCGGGGATCATGGAACCCACCACCGGCGAGATGAACATCCGGGTCGGGGACGACTGGGTGGACATGACCAAGCCGGGGATCGAGGAGCGGGGCAGGGCGAAGGCCTACATCGGCCTCCTCCACCAGGAGTACGACCTCTACCCCCACCGGACCGTCCTCGACAACCTGACCGATGCCATCGGCCTCGAGTTCCCCAAGGAGCTTGCCGTTCGTAAGGCGATGATCACCCTCCAGATGGCTGGCTTCACCGACGAGAAGGCAAGGGACATCCTGGACCGGCTCCCTGCACAGCTCTCCGAGGGCGAGCGCCACCGGGTCGCGCTTGCACAGGTCCTCATCCGGGAGCCCAGGATCGTCATCCTGGATGAGCCAACGGGGACGATGGACCCCATCACGAAAATCGATGTGAAGCACTCCATCATGCACTCCCGGGACGAGATGGACATGACCTTCATCGTCGTCTCCCATGACATGGACTTCGTGAAGGACATCTGCGACCGCCTCGCCCTCATGCGGGGCGGGAAGATCGTCCAGATGGGGCCGACCGATGAGGTTCTCGCGAGCCTCACGGAAGACGAAAAGGCCATCATGTCCCGGCCTGCGCCCACGGGGTGAATGCCCGTGGAGATCCTCCTGGACGGGAGGAGGCTGGAGGTCCGGGAGGGGACGACCCTTGGCGGTATCCTCGGACCATGGGACAGCCGCCTTGCGGTGGCGGTGATCCGTCCCCGGGCAGCCGAGGCGGCAGAGACCCAGACCGTCCTGCTGACCACCACGAAGGGGGAGGTGGTCGTGGAACTCCTCCGCCCTGAACCGGTGCTTCTCTTTGCCCCGGGCGGAGAGAGAATCCTCAACCTCCACTGGGGGGACCGGTACGCGGCGGCCTTCGGGCCGTTCCAGTCGGATCTCACCCCGGCCCGGGTCCCCCACCAGTACGACCGGGGCGACGTCCTCCTGGGATGCGGGGGGTACGACCCGGCCAGGTCCTACCTCATCTTCTCCCGGATGAACCACCTGGCCGACCATGGGGCGGCCGCCGATGGCGGGGTGATCGGGAGGGTCATCTCGGGGAAGGGGGTCATCGACCGCTGGACTGAAGGGGACCGGATCGAAAAGGCCGAACGGGTCATCACCTGGGCCGATCGCTCGACCTCCTTCACGACCACGGACCCGGGCCTTCCCCTAGAGGACGGGATGCAGGTCGTGACCCATATCTCGGCGCTCGCCCAGGGATATACCCCGGAATCTATCGACATACAGATCGCAGATCTCCTGGAACACCTCCACCTGGCCCTCGCGAAGGGATACTTCAGGGTGGACCGGGCCTCGAGCACCCATATCCGGGACGAGAGCCTCCCCGAACCCCATATCCCGCAGGGGGAGAAGGGGTTCCGGGGCGAGGGGACCCTCACCCTGCGCACCCGGGGCCCGGCCGCGGGCGCGGCCTACATCTACCGGGGCGACGTGGCCGCGAACCCGTCCCATGCCGTGATCGGGCACGTGGTCCATGGGATCGAGCTCGTCCGGGTGGCCGGCCAGGGGGATCTCCTCGCCTTCGGGATCGACCCCGCGAGGATCGACTTCATCGGCCTCCGGGCACCCGAGGCGATGCGGCTCGCCGCGGAACGGGGCCTCTCCGCCTCGGCCGACAACGCGGCCGCGGGCATGGTGGTGGTGGACCAGGAGCCCGGGACGACCCTCGACATGCTCGCGGCAAAGAAGGTGAAGCTCACCACCGCCCCCGAGGAGAAGGTGCTTGCCATCCGGCTCTCCTTAAGTGAAGCCCCCCAGACCTGCCATATCTTCCGGGAGATCACCGGCCTCTCCCGGCACGCCCTGGGGAGGATGCGGCTCTTCTTCAGGTTCGAGGACGTGGTGCTCCTCAAGGCAGGGCTCCGGGAGGGGATGAAGATCCTCCCCGAGCACACCCCCCTGGAGGAGGTCCCACCCTACACCCTGGGGATGACGAACGACTCGCGGAAGGGGGCAGGGACGATCGGCGTGAGGGCGGCGCCACACGGGGAGTTCGGCCCGACCTCCGAGCCCTTCGAGGGGACGAACCTTTTCGGGACCCTCGTCGATACCGGGAAGCTCGCTGGTCTCAGGGAGAAGGATATGGTCTACGTGAAGGAGGTTCCATGAAGCGCTATATCCCGGCCTATGCCGGGACGGTGACGGTCTACATCTTCATCGAGTCCACGGATCTCACCCCCGAGGATATCGCGGTGCGGACCTACGAGATCGCGCCCAGGGCGATGGTGAAGGAGACCTGCTTCGGCCTCCAGGTGACAGGGAAGCCGGAGGAGGTGGACGGGATCGTCGCGAAGATCCGGGCCTTCGACCCCGCCCACATCTTCGTCAAGGACCGGGGGTTCCCGCCCGGCGACCCCCGGCGGTGCCGGGCAAACCTCGGGGGGGCGAGGCCCGGGTTCCATGGCCACGAGTTCGAGCTCTCCCTGATCGGGAACGTCTCCCGGGGCCTTGAGGAGGACCTTCACCCGACGGGGGTTGCGGTGCCGGACGCCACCCACGGCCGCCGCCCTCCCCTCCCAGTTGAGCGGCTGAAGGAGATCATCGAAGAGGAGGAGTCAGCGCATGGTTAAAGTGTTCATCTACCCGACCACGAGCCTGATCCTCTCCGACCTGGTAAAACGGTTCGGCCACGAGCCCCTCGGGTCTGCCCTCGGGATCCGGGAGCGGATCCAGACGGCGGGCTTCGAGTCCCCGCCCCTCCAGATCACCCCCGAGGAGCCGAAGAAGGGGCTGCACTGGGCGGCGGTCGAGGTCCCGAGCGGGGTCCGTGGCAGGATGGCCATCATGGGCCCCCAGATCGATGCGGCAGACGCAGCCATCATCATCAACGACGCCGACCTCGCCTTCGGGTGCATGGGCTGCGCCCGGACGAACGAGCTCCTCATCTACCTCCTCCGGACCAAGGGGATGCCGGTGCTCAACCTCATCTACCCCACCACCGAGGAGGAGGGGATCGCCTTCGTCGCGGCCATCAGGAAGTTCCTCGGCTCGCTCGGGGGTGGGGCCCCATGACCGCGCCGGTCAGGATCGCCCAGCTCTCCTGCGGCCCGGAGTACAGCGGCATCCAGAAGGAGATCAACGATGCGGCGGCCGCGGTAGGGGCAGAGATCTTCTACCCCGAGATCTCCCTGAAGGAGATGCAGCGGGATTACGGGGCCTTTGGGCTCGATATCCGGAGCCCCGACCTGAAGCTCGCCATTGCACGGGCCAAGGCCCTTGTCGAGGGCAGGATCGAGACAGACGGGGTCTTCATCGCCACCTGCTTCCGATGCGCCGAGGGGGCCATCGTCCGGAACGAGCTCCGCCGGTATATCGTCGAGAAGTCGACCCTTCCGGTCGTCTCCTACTCCTTCACCGAGCGGACCACGGCAGGCACCCTCCTCACCCGGATGGAGGCGCTCACCACGATCGCCCGCCGGAGGGCGCTCCTCGCCCGCGAGGTCCAGGAGGGGCTCACCCTCGGGGTGGACTCCGGCTCATCCACAACGAAGGCCGTGGTCATGAGGGACAACCGGATCATCGGGAAGGGGTGGGTCCCCACCACCGAGGTCGCGAAGTCCGCCGAGGAGGCGATCGGGAACGCCCTCTCCGAGGCGGGCGTAAAGCGTGACGAGATCCAGGCGGCTGGGGCGACCGGCTACGGGAGGCACCTCGTCGGTTCGCGGATCAAGGCCGACCTGATCCAGGAGGAACTCACCGTGAACTCCAAGGGCGCGGTCTACCTCGCCGACCACCAGAAGGGGCCCTGCACGGTGATCGACATCGGGGGCATGGACAACAAGGCCATCACCGTCTACGACGGCATCCCCGGGACCTTCACCATGGGCGGGATCTGCGCCGGGGCGAGCGGCCGGTTCCTGGAGATGACGGCGAAGCGGCTCGGGGTCGAGATCACCGAGCTCGGGCCCCTTGCCATGAAGGGGATCTCAAGGAACGTGCCGATGAACTCCTACTGCATCGTCTTCGGGACCCAGTCCCTGGTGAACGCACTCTCCGGGGGCTCGGCGCCGGAGGACGTCGCGGCCGCGGCCTGCCACTCGGTGGCCGAGCAGGTCTTCGAGCAGCAGCTCCAGGAGGTGGAGATCAAGGAGCCGGTGATCATGGTCGGGGGCACCTCCCTCATCGAGGGGCTCGTCCATGCGATGGGCCTCCTCCTCCAGACGAAGATCGTCGTCCCGCCCAACTCCCAGTACATCGGGGCGGTCGGTTCGGCCCTCCTCGCTTCGGGCTTTATCAGGGAGAAGAGATGACGGGGATCGAGGCCTTCACCTCGGACTGCCCTGAGAAGACCGGCGGGGACTACTACGAGAGGATCGCGGCCGACGTCCTCCAGGACATGAACCTCCTCCGGGTCATCTCCAAGCTCCATGTCTCGGTGGACCCGACGGTCCCCCTCTTCATCGTCGTGGGGGTGATCAGGAAACTCCCGGCGATCGTGAAGGTGCATGACTTTGCCTCGTTACAGGTCCAGGGGAACCGGATCACCCTCTCCATCGGGAACGAGTCCTATCTCGCGCCCTTCCTCAAGTTCCTCTGGGACCGGTACGGGAAGGCCAACGTGGAGCAGCCGGACCGGTGGACCGTGGTCCTCACCGTCCCCGAAGGGGGGGCCGAGGGGTTCGAGGACCTCCCGGTCTACGACCCCAGGGAAGACATCTTCCGGGACCTCATGTATGCCATGATCTGCATCCAGCCCGAGGGGTTCAAGGTCAGGAAGGAGGCGTACGTGGACGGGAAGTTCTACTTCGTCGCGAGTGAGGACACCCTCCCCGAGGACGTGGTCGAGCGGCAGGTGAGGGAGAAGTTCGCCCTCATCGGGGAGGAGCTGTGATCCTCGAGCCCATCACCTACAAGGGGGGCCTCTACCGGCACGAGGAGATGGTGGAGCTCATCGAGGACCTGGGGGGCTACATCATCCAGCTTCAGCAGATCGCGGGCGACATCATCATCCTGGCCCTCGTCCCCAAGGAGGATCTTGACCTTGTGCGGGGGATCGCAAAGCCCATCAACGGCCAGGTGACGGTCTCGCCCCTCGTCGGGACCGAGATCGCCGTGGTCTCCATGTCCCTCGAGATCCACCACCTCCCCCACGCCACCTGTGACGTCGCCGAGTACCTCAGGCAGTTCGGGGCAAAGACGAATGTCATCGGCCTCGCACGGGGCTTCGGGAAGAGGATAGCGCAGTTGAACATCGAGGAGCGGGACGTCATCAACGAACACGACTGTGCCATCCTCCTGTACGGAAACTTCGAGGAGTGCATCCGGCATAAGAACCCGAAGATCAGCCGGGGTATCACGGTCCCCATCATCGCGACCGGGGGCCCTGACAAGGAGGCCCTCATGAAGTGCATCGACCCGCCGGTCGAGGGCTATGTCGGGGGACTCGGCCGGCTTGCCCACCGTGCCAAGCGCCCCGAAGAGCTCGCGAAGCTCGAGGAGATGGTCGGGGAGGTGAGCAGGGTCCTCGACCTCCGCAGGACCGAGATATTCAAGGATCCCCTCTCGGTGGCCCCGCCCCGGCTCATGGACCTGATCATCGAGAAGGTGGAGGCCATCCACGAGGTCACCTCCCCGACGCCGATCACCGTCCAGATGGCCGGCCTCAGGGTGAAACTTCCCTACGAGGTCTACGCCGATACCCTCCGGAACCTCGAGCTCGAACAGGGCGTCCGGCTCGGGGACATCGCCGACGTCTCCCCCTCCCGGATGCGCACCTACATCTGGGTGCAGGTCCGGCCCTTCTCCGAGACGAAGGTCATGGTCTGACCCGGGAAGGGGAAGCATTAGGTTCTCCCGGATGCAACGGTTTTTAAGAGAATGGAGTTCCCGAGAGGCCGGGAACCCTGACCCTTGGTGATACCATGACCTTCGAAGAGACCCTCTCATCCATCGTTAAGCGCGGAACCCCTGCCATATCGAAGGAGTGGCTCGAACAGATCCAGGACGAGGACGGCCGGATCCCCTTCATCTTCCAGCGCATGGCCGAGCGCCCCGAGGTCCTCATCTCCCACCTCCTGTACAAGGGGGCGGTCACTCAGACCTCGACCCTCAACCCCAAGAACGTGGAACTGATCTCCATGGCCGTCGGGGCCGCCCTCCAGTGCAGCCACTGCGTGGAGTACCACATGCAGGCGGCCATCAAGAGAGGGGCGACCCGGGAGGAGATCCTGGAGGTTATACTCATCGCCGGACTTCTCGCGAACTCGGTTGTCCTCGCCGAAGCCTACCGGGTGATGGATGCGCAGCTCCCGGAATGCGGGGGTTCGTGCGACACGAACGGGGTACCGGAGAAAGGGACGGGGAAGAAGTAACTGCGCTCATCAATCCGGAATTTCTCCACTTTTCACGTAAAGATTCAGGTAATTCTGATTTTTCAGAAAACTTTAAACCATCAGAAAATAAAGAATATGATCAGGTTCTCATGACAAAGAAGAAGGACGACGGGCCGGTATGCATCCCCTGTGCCTCTCCGTCGGGGTGCAGGGTCGAAGCTATTCTTGGGGTGGACGAGCGGGGGCAGATGGTGCTCCCGAAGGACGTTCGGGAGAGGGCAGGGATCCAGACCGGGGAGAAGCTCGCCCTGATCAGCTGCGAGAAGGACGGCAGGGTCTGCTGCCTTGCCCTGATGAAGGCTGGGGACCTGAGCGGGATGGTCAGGGGTATCCTCGGCCCGCTCCTCGGGGAGAAGGAGTAAGGGGGAAGGCAATCCATGAAGGATTCCATGAAAGAGGAAGCGGGCTGTTGCGCTTCTAGCACGGGTATCTTAGAGAAGGACAAACCGTCGCCGGCATCCCCGTGCACGTGCGCCGTTGGAGGTTCGACAGCGGGGCAGCCCTCCTGCTGCCCACCGACGGGTGATGTGCAACAGACCCCCATTCGCACGACCACGAGCGAAATCACCCTCTCGCACCGGCTTGACCATTTTCTCGCCCGCTGGGGGGTGAACCGGATGGGGCACACCGTGGAGCCGGGGCTGTACCCGCTCGGCAACCCCACGCCGGATTCCGATGTCTTCGTCTCGGCGAATTACAGCCTGAGCTTCGATGCGCTCAGGTCGGCCCTCGCCGGAAGGGACGCGTATATCCTGGTCCTTGACACCAAGGGGATAAATGTCTGGTGCGCCGCCGGAAAAGGCACCTTCGGCACCGATGAACTCGTCCGGCGTATACAATCCTCAGGCCTTTCCGGTATCGTCCGCCACCGGAAACTCATCCTCCCCCAGCTCTCTGCACCCGGCGTCTCGTGGCCTGACGTGTTACGCCGGTCGGGGTTTCTGGTCGAGTACGGGCCGGTGCGGGCCCGGGACCTTCCCGAATACCTGGAGAACCGCAAGGCAATACCGTCGATGAGGAGGGTGGAGTTTCCCATCCGGGATAGGTTAGTGCTTATCCCGGTGGAGCTGGTGATGGCCTTCAAATTCATGGTCATACCGGCAATCGTCCTTGGGTTCCTGGTGAGCTGGTTGATCGCGGCAGAGCTCGTACTCGCGGTACTCACCGGTACAGTCCTCTTCCCTATCCTTCTCCCGTGGCTGCCGACGAAGGATTTAAGCACGAAGGGGTTGATCCTGGGGTTTTTGGTGATGACTCCCACCGCAATTCTCGGAGCAGGTGCTTTCGCGCCCTTCCAGCTCGCTGTGGCGGCGGCGACACTCCTCATCTTCCCGCCCATCACCGCATATCTTGCCCTCAACTTCACCGGCTCGACACCATTCACCTCCCGGACCGGCGTGAAAAAAGAGATATTCCGGTACGTACCTGGCATGGCAGCCATGGCAGGTTCCGGGGCTGTCGTCGCGATTATCACCGGGGCGCTCCGCATCCTCGGGGTGATCTGATGTTCGATTCCTACCAGGAGAACACCCTCAGGTATTACCCGGAACGGTGCATCAACTGCAAACGCTGCACGCAGGTCTGCCCCCACGCGGTCTTCGCAGAAGGGGAAGCCCGTGCTGAACTTGCAAAGCCGTCGGAGTGCATGGAATGCGGGGCATGTGCTCTGAACTGCCCGACGCAGGCGATCGAGGTCCAGAGCGGGGTCGGGTGCGCCTGGGCGATGATCAATGCCGCCCTCCGGGGCGGGGACATGGACAGCTGCTCATGTGGGGGCCCTGATGCTTCCTGCTGCGGAGGGGAGAAGGAGAAAGAGAAGACGCCTTGCTGCGGGGCGAAATAAATGGAGGAACCCGGAAAGGGACTCCCGTTCCTTGACAGGTACCTCACCCTCTGGATCTTCCTTGCCATGGCGGCGGGGATCGGGATCGGGTACTTCTACCCCGCCGTTCCAGGCGTGATCACCTCGCTCTCCGTCGGGACGACCTCGATCCCCATCGCGGTCGGCCTGATCCTGATGATGTACCCTCCCCTTGCAAAAGTCCGGTACGAGGAGATCGGGAATGTATTCAGGGACACGAGGGTCCTTGGACTCGCGCTCCTGTTGAACTGGATCATCGCCCCGCTCCTGATGTTCGCCCTCGCGGTAGCTACGCTTCGGGACCTCCCGTCCTTCATGTACGGGCTGATCCTCGTCGGGATCGCACCCTGCATCGCGATGGTGATCATCTGGATCGAACTCGCCGGCGGGAATCGCGAATACTGCGCGACATTCGTCGGCCTGAACTCGATCATCCAGGTCCTCTTTTACTCGCTCTATGCATATGTCCTGATCAGCCTCCTCCCGGGGGTTCTGGGGATCGCCTCAGGAACAGCGGTGAATGTCACAATCGCGGAGATCGCGGTGAGCGTCTTCATCTACCTCGGCATCCCCTTCCTTGCAGGGATCATCACCCGGTTCAGCCTCATCAGGATGCGATCAAAGGCCTGGTACGAACAGACGTTCATCCCCCGCATCTCCCCGATCACGCTCATCGCCCTGCTCTTTACTATCGTCGTCATGTTCTCGCTCAAGGGCGAATACATCGTCAGTGTCCCGTTCGATGTGGTTCGGGTGGCGATACCCCTCGTCTTTTACTTCCTGATCATGTTCTTCCTTGCCTTTTACATCGCGTACAGGTCAGGGATCGACTACCAGAGGTCTGCCACCCTCTCCTTCACGGCCGCATCGAACAACTTCGAACTGGCCATTGCGGTTGCGATCGGGGTATTTGGCATCAATTCGGGAGAGGCGTTCGCGACCGTCATCGGGCCTCTCATCGAGGTCCCGGTGCTCATCGGCCTCGTAAATGTGGCTCTCTACCTGAAAACGAGATGGTACCGGGGGCGAAGCTCCGATTCCGCACCCGCAGGTTGCACATGACCCCGGGCCGGGAACCCGGTGGCCAACGGGGAGGAATCCAGGCGGATCTCATGGCATCAACCGCCGCGTACCTCCCCAGCCTGGAAGGATGGGAGGGTAACGACAGAAAATTCCCGAAATCACCGGAATCTTCATTGGCCTTGCCGCTCTAAAAAAAGAATAAGAGAGAGGGATCCGGATGAAGAACCCCCGAGACAGGAATTTCCTCCAGAGGATCTCGCAGACGCGAAGAGATCTCATCTTCCTCCTCCTCCTCTCGATCCTTGTCCTCTCCCTCTCGATTGCATTCAACCTTCCGCACTACATCGTCATGTATATCGAGCGGTTCAACTCGACGCCGCTCGACGACCTTATCACGCTTTCCATCGTCCTCGTCTTTGCCCTTGCGGTCTTCTCGTACCGCCGGTGGCAGGAGCTGGAAAGGGAGATCCGGGAACGCAGGGGTATGGAGCAGGCCGTCCTCTCGGCAAACACCCGGCTCCAGCTCCTGAACGATATTACCCGCCATGACGTCATCAACAGCCTGACCGGGCTGCTTCTCCTCCTGCAACGTTCCGAATCGAAGGCCGTTGATCCTGAGATCTCTGCAACCATCAGGAAGGAGAAGGAGATCGCAGAGCTGATCCACCGCCAGATCGCGTTTACCAAGGACTACCAGGAGATCGGCCTTCGGAAACCGGAGTGGCAGAATGTCGAGGATATCATCACGAAGGCCTGGATCGGGCATAAGATCGGGTCGGCCAGGATCGATATCGGGATCCGTGACCTCGAGATCTTCGCCGATCTCCTCCTCGAGAAGGTCTTTTACAACCTCATCGACAACGCCCTCAGGTACGGCGGACCGGCCATGACAACCATCCGGTTCACCGCACATCCGGAGAACGACTCCATGGTGATAGTCTGCGAGGATGACGGGCTGGGCATCCCCGCCGAGGCAAAGAAGAACCTCTTCAGGAGGGGGTTCGGACAGAACACGGGGTACGGTCTCTTCATGATCAGGGAGATCCTCTCCATCTCCGGCCTCACCATCACCGAGAACAGCAAGCCGGGCAGCGGGGCACGGTTCGAGATCCTGGTGCCGAAAGGGCTGTACAGAGGTACAGGCGCCGGAGTTTAAACGGGAAAAAGGAGTTGTCCCGGTAGTCCTTCTCAGACGAGGGCCTGATCCCCCTACCTCACCACCACATCTGCTTCCGCGTCGAAGGGGTTCGTCCGCATCGCGAGGGAGAAGAGGTACGGGTGGTGCTCCTTCAGGTGCTCCATGGAGTCGAGCCACTGGAGGGCGAGGGGCCGGTAGACCCTCTCCGTGTCGGTGACCAGGTGGGCATGGTCCGAGGGGGGGATAGCGGAGAGGTCACCGCGCCGGAGGAGCTCGTCGGCGAGGTGGAAGACCGCCTGGAGGAGGCTCGTGAAGGTGTCGTCCTCGAAGAGGACCGGGTTCTCCATGAGGGCGAGGAGGAAAGGGCGCTTCTCCCTGAGGAACCTCCTCATCCCATCGAGGTCAATCCTCATGCCATCGATATGGTAGCCATATGCCATGAGCTTCTTCCGGACCCTCCCGAACTCGGCATCGGTCCAGGTACCCCGTACGAGGAGATCCCTCCGGATACCTCCTCCCTCCGGATCGAGCCTGGCGAGGGTGCCGAGCATCTCGGTCCCGAACTCCGAGAAGAAGACCCCGAGGATCATGTTCACCTTCCGCCGGCGCTCCCGGGTCTCCGACCGCCCCACGAGGATCTCGATGGCATTTGCAAAGACCGCGATGAAGGAGCCGACGCCGGCGAGGATCAGGAAGATGGCGAGCGCCCTCCCCGCGGGGGTCTTCGGGGCGATATCCCCGTACCCGACCGTCGCTATGGTCGCGACGACATAGTAGACCGCATCCAGGGGAGAGAGCCCCTCGATGGCCATGGAACCGATGACCCCGGCGAGGCAGGCGAGGACGAGGATGGTCGCGTAGATGCGGATGGGGGAGACCGATGCCATGGGGAGAGTGATCGGCGAGAAGGGAGATAAAACCGCCGTTCGACGTTCCTGACCCCTGATGATCGTTAAGGATCCCCGACGATTCCCGGGAATCTCTTCGTAACCCAGGGGTTTCTTCGGATCCCTCGGGAAACCTCGGGAATCTAAAAAAAAGACGGGGAGGGAATCTTCCCGCGCCCGGCCGGTATCTCTTTTTACCAGACCTCGGCGAAGGCCGTGTTCGTGTAGATGTCCTCAAGCCGTGCCTTGTGGGAGGTCTCCATCTTGGCGAGGGAGTCGAACATCTTCTTCATCTCCGCGTCTTTGGAGGCCGCGGAGAGCCCCTTGTACAGCTCCATGGCGTCCTCCTCCTTCTTGATGGCAAGCTTCAGGCCGTCCAGCGGCTTCATGTCGATGGTGACTGTCGGGCGCTCGATGGTCTTCGAGACCTTGTAATCCCTTGACTCGTCGAAGTGGAGCTCCTTCATGGGTTTCATCAGGAGCCCCTCCAGGAACTCGCGGTGCTTCGTCTCCTCGCCGGCGAGCTCCTTGAAGGTTGACTTCAGTGCTGCGTCCTTCACCTTTTCGAAAACGCTCCGGTAGAAGACATAGGACTCGACTTCCTTGCTGATGGCATTCTGGATAATCTTCTTGTACTCCTCTGGCTTCATGCGATAACCTCCTTGCTGGTAATTGGTTAATTGAACCCGATATAAATAAGTTCCTTATTGCGTCGATAAACGGCCGGTATTGGATAAAAACCGCAGAAAAAGGGCATATTGCATCAGGGCCGATGCATGGTCCGGGCGCAGTGCCGGGGCATCCTCTTCGAATTCGGGCCAGGAATCCCGTCCCCGTCCGATCAGAGGAATTTCTGGAGGATCACGACGTCGAAGGGCTTCCCGAACTTGGTGCCGACGGTCCTGATCCTCCCGCAGATCGAGAACCCGTTCTTTCTGTGGAACCGGATGCTCTTCCTGTTCCGCGACGACACCCGGGCGACGAGGCTCGTCATCCCCAGTTCCCTCGCCCGCTCCTCGATGACCCCGATGAGGCGGGTCCCCGTGCCCCGGCCCGTGAATCCGGGAGAGATGAAGTACGAGACCTCCCCCGCTGCCATGAGGTTCGGGAAGGGGTACAGGGGCCGGACCAGGCCGAAGCCAATGAGCTTCCCGCCCTCCTCCACCGCGTAGGCGCCATAGTCCTCCGCCTGCTCCAGGAGCTGGTGGACGAACTGCCCGCTCACCTCCCGATCGGGGAAGGCAGCGAAGCTCTTCCTTATATAATGGTTGAAGATCCGGGTGATCTCCGGGGTGTCATCCCGGGTTATCGGGCGGATCGTGACCTCGCTCATGAATCTGTGTCCCCACGGATCCTTTGCCCCGGCCGGAAGGGCGGGATCCTGCTAGAGCTCAAGGATCTCCGCCTCCAGCCGTCCGGTCTCGAGTACTGCAATCGTTCCCTTCCCTGTCAGGTAGCCGCAGACCTCCCCGGGGTTCACCACCAGGGTATCCCCGCGGAGAGAGATCGCCGGGCCATGGCTGTGCCCATGGACCACGACATCGAAGATCCCTGCCCCTACGATCTCCCCGAGAGAATCGGGCTCGTGGCCGTGGAGGAGGGCGATCGACCTCCCGTCTGCCTGCCTGACCGTGAAGCAACCGTGGATCTCCACGTTCCCCGACTCCCTTGCCCTCGCGGCGAGGAGGGCACGGTCCCCGTCGTTGTTCCCGAAGACACCGATGCACGGGCAGGAGAGGGCCGCGAGCCTCGGGATGACGAAAGGGGAGACGAAGTCCCCCGCATGGAGGACGAGATCCGGTGAGAGCCCGTTGAGCCTCGCGACAGCCCTCTCCACCATGGGGAGGTTGTCGTGGGTGTCCGAGAGGATACCGATGCGCATCTTTCACCGGTGAGGGATAGTCTGCGGCCGAGAAATAGATATGGTGTTCCCAGGGTCAGGAAGGGGCGGGAGAACCTCATCAGGCTTGGGTGAGATGCATGAAGGCCGATCCGGATATCCTCATCTCTTCTCTCAGATGACCCCCTCCATCTCCGATCTTCGGGCGTAATAGACCCCTACCATGTGGTGGGGATGGTAGCGCTCCTTCGCCTCCCGGAGGCCGGGCACCCCGAGGTCGCTCTCCCGGTTGATGAAGGGGAAGCGTTCCCTGAGG
Organism: Methanomicrobiales archaeon; assembly: GCA_015660865.1. Classification (GTDB taxonomy): domain Archaea; phylum Halobacteriota; class Methanomicrobia; order Methanomicrobiales; family JACTUA01; genus JACTUA01. The sequence continues at coordinate 43,602 of JACTUA010000007.1, forward strand.
AGGAGGGCGGTCTCATGGTTGATGGCACGGTAGATCCCTTCGCAGTCGGGGAGCCCCTTCTCGAAGTGCACAACCGCGGTCTCGGGGTTCAGCTCCTGGAAGATCGCCATGGCCCCGATCCGGGTATCGACCCTGATGAGGAGGCCCGAGAGGCCGAGGATCTCCCGGTGGGCGAGGCTCGTGAGGATGGCCTCCCTCTCGTTCGAGAGCACCGGGTCAGTCTCGCAGTCCCTCCAGTCGCACCAGCGTTCGAGGAACTCCCTGACCTCACCGAGGTTCTCCTCCCCCAGGGGCTCGGTGGTATAGGAGCAGCGGCGGTGGAACCGGTTCAGCTGGTGCCGGATCTTCAGGTACGGTTTCCCGGGGAGGTCGGCGAGATCCGAGGACCTGTACACGTACTCGAAGAACCCACGGTAGGGGTGAAGGAGGAGGCCAGGATAGATCTCCTGGAGGTAATTCCTGTCATCGCCGTTGAAGACCACGAAGGGTGTGCTCCCTCCGGCCTCCTGGGAGAGGCGGATCACCTCCCGTACGATCCCCGGATCCCGGGGGCCGATCGGGAACCGGAACCGGGTCTCGCCATTCACCGTGCTCGAGAGGATAAGGTGTTCACCCGCGACGGCCTTCCGGTAATGGGCGTAATGGTTCCAGGAGACCATGTTCGCGAAGCTGTTGTCGCTGTGGACCTGGGGGAACCGCCGGTACCGGGCCTCGAAGAGCTCCCGGTCCTCAAGGGTCACGGGAGAGAAGTCGTCAGCGGTGAGCATCCCCCCCTCCTCCCCGGTACATCATGGGGAGATCGCCTTCATCGATCCCGAAGCCGTGCCCCCGGTAGAAGTCGCCGGTCCCCCCCTCGGCGATGAGGGCGATCCAGCCGATCCCGTGCTCCCGGCATACCGCGAGGATCTTATGGAGGATGGCCTTTCCGATCCCCTTCCCCCTGAATTCGGGGAGGACGACCAGGTCATGGATGTAGGCGTCCGATACCCCGTCGGAGATGGCCCTCCCCATCCCTACAGCCTTCCCGGACTTCCTCTCAACAGCGACGATAAAGACGAATGATCCCCGGATGAGATCCCCTATCCCGGCGGGGTCGTCCCTTCCGTCCTCCCACCAGCCGGCCGAGCGGTAGAGCGAGACGATCTCCCCGGTGTCCCATGATGTGACCACCCTCACATCCACCCCGGTCTCCCCTGCCACGAATCCCTCATCCATCCTTGCCGGGTCCTGGAGGCCTCTCCCAACCCCCGGGTTCATCCTGTACCATGGGACAGAAGGGCCTCATATACCCATGGGAAGGCCCGGCATGGGAGAGGTCCGGAGGTGCCGCGTTGTCGCCTCCGGATCCGAATCTTTATCCCCCGTCCCCGCGATAACCGGGCAGTGGGATACATGGCAACCAAGAATTTCTGGCTCGCGGTCATCGTCGGGGCTATCGTGATGTTCCTCCTCTCCTTCCTCCCCCTCATCGGCCCCCTGATCGGGGGGTTCGTGGCAGGGCTCATCGCCCGGGGAAATACCAAGAACGGGGCTAAGGCAGGCTTTGCGGCAGGCATCATCGGGGGCCTTCTCACAGCTACCATCCTTATCGTCGGCTTCCCTGGCCTCAGTGGGGTCTTCAACCGGGCGCTGGCAGAAATCGTTGTCCGCGCCGGGTTCGACATCAAAATCAGTATTATCCCAATCTGCCTCTATCATGGCCTCCTGGGCCTAATGGGCGGAGCCGTCGGTGCGGCTCTCGTGAAGGGTTAGGCACCCCCCCCTCGCCACGCTTTATACCTATCCGCATGCATTCTGTACTCAATGTGCGGAATTGCCGGCCAGGTGTCGGTCACCGGCGCACGGGCGGATGAGCAACTCCTCGCCGCCATGTCGGCCCGGATCAGGCACCGCGGCCCGGACGGGGAGGGGATATACCTCGACGGGCCGGTAGGCCTCGCCCACCGGCGCCTTGCCATCATCGATCTCACCGATACGGCGAAGCAGCCCATGACGAACGAGGACGGGACCCTCTGGCTCGTCTTCAACGGGGAGATCTACAACTTCATCGAGCTGCGGGAGGAGCTCGCCGGGAAGGGCCACACCTTCCGGTCGGACGGGGATACCGAGGTGATCCTCCATGCCTACGAGGAATGGGGGAGGGAATGCCTCTCGAGGCTCAATGGGATGTGGGCCTTCGCACTCTGGGACTCGAGGAAGCAGGAGCTCTTCTGCGCACGGGACCGGTTCGGGATCAAGCCTTTCTACTATGCACGTGCAGGGGACAGGATCCTCTTTGCCTCGGAGATCAAGGCCCTCCTCGCCCACCCGGATATCGGGAGAGAGCCCGATGATCCTCTCCTCCTGGCCTTCCTTGCCTGGGGGGTCCTCGATCACACGGGAGGGACCATGTTCGAGGGCGTCCGCCAGCTCCAGCCGGCGCACCGGATCACCTTCAGTCGGTCGGGTGCGGGCACCCCGGAACAGTACTGGGACGTTGCAATGAACCCCGATGCCGGCCATCCCTGGCCCGAGGAGGACGAGAGGGCCTCCGCGGCGTTCCGGGACCTTCTCACGGATGCCGTCAGGATCCACCTCCGGAGCGATGTGCCGGTCGGGACCTGCCTCTCGGGTGGGATCGACTCCTCGACCCTCGCGGTCATGATCAACCGGCTCATCCGCGCCGAGGCGCCCCGGAGCGTGGGGGATCGCCAGAAGACCTTCTCCGTCGTTTTTCCCGATCCACGGTTTAACGAGGGGGCGTACATCGACCAGGTGGTGGCTGCGGCCGAAGTGGACGCAAAGAGGATCACCGTAGAGCCCGACGAGATACTGCGGGACCTCCCCCGCCTGCTCAGCATGCAGGACGAACCCTTCGGCTCCCTCTCCATCTATGCCCAGTACCGGGTGATGGAGCTCGCCTCCCGGTCCGTGAAGGTGGTCCTCGACGGCCAGGGTGCGGACGAGCAGCTCGGCGGCTACCTTGCGTACCAGGGGAGCTACCTCAGGGGACTTGTCCATGACCTGCACCTCTCCACCGCCCTCTCCGAAGCGGCGGGGAGCTACCGGCACCACAGCGGGTTCTTCAGGGACGCCCTCGGCCAGGTCCTCGTCAGGAGCGAGAGGCGATCCCTCCTCAGGGGGGACGTCCCCCCCGTATCACGCTATACGGGGAGCCTCGACGAGGTCCTGAAGCGCGAGATCCTTTCCACCAACCTCCCTGCCCTCCTCCACTGGGAGGACCGGAACTCCATGGCCTTCTCCATCGAGTCCCGGGTCCCGTACCTGGATCACCGGGTGGTCGAGTTCCTGGCCGCGCTCCCCCTCCACCAGAAGATCCGGAACGGCGTCACGAAGTACATCCTCCGGAGGGCGATCAAGGGACTGGTCCCCGAGGCGATCCGGTGCAGGATGGACAAGATGGGTTTCGTCACCCCCGAGGAGGTCTGGATGAAGGAGGGCCTCCGGCCCTTTGTCCTCGCGATCCTCACCTCCCCAAGCTTCCGGGCACGGAAGTACTGGGACGCGGACAGGGTGCTCGCAAGCTACAACGACTACTTTGAGGGGAGATCAGCCTACTCTCCGGAGATCTGGCGGATCGTCTGCACCGAGCTCTGGCTCCGGATGATGTTCGATGCCAGGGAATAGCTATGTACAGCCACATTCCTCATAAGGAAGTGTTCTGACCAATCATGCAACCTGAGTATAACCGAAGAGAGTTCCGTATAAAACCGTGAACAACCAGGAATGTCGGTCTATTTCTTCTCCTTCGATCGCCTCTTTAAACTATCCATCGCCCATTCGGCGTCCTTGATTCCGGCCCGCTCGAGTGCACCGAGAAACAGGAGGGCTTCCCGGCGAAGGTCTCCGTCCTTTGATGTGGATGCAATGGAATAGAGGTGATGAGCCCTCCTGTCGCTCCATTCCCTCCTCTGGTCATCCATCCTCTCATTTCCCCCCGCAATGAGAAGGCATATTCTATATCCTTTATATATAAAACTTTTTAAAAGCTGTTCTCTCAGCGGACGGGGATAGCTTAATCCCTTCCTTCCTCCCCGGTTTCTTGTGGATCTCGTCATCGGGACGGCCGGGGACCGCGACTTCTCCATCGACGCCCAGCACCTCGTCACCGGCCGCACCTGCATCATCGCCCAGTCGGGGGCCGGGAAGAGCTGGGCGATCGCGGTCCTCTGCGAGAGGCTGTGTGCCGCCGGCATCGGCTTTGTCATCGTGGATACCGAGGGGGAGTACTTCTCACTCAAGCAGAGGTACCCGGTACTCTGGGTCGGGTCAGATGAACGGTGCGACGAGGATATCGAACGGGTGAACCTCAGAGACTTTATGCTCAGGGCCGTGGTGAACGGCACCGCGGTCGTCTTCGATGTATCGGAGACCGATATGCGGGAGAGGGTGGCAGCGCTCGCCGAGATCCTCTACGATATCGCGTCGGCCCACAAGATCCCCTACCTCCTCATCCTCGAGGAGGCGGACAAGTTCATCCCCCAGGCGAAGGAATCGATCAAGAAGATCGAGGAGATCTCCCGCCGGGGGAGGAAGCGGGGCCTGGGTCTCCTGGTCGCCACCCAGCGGCCCTCCTTTGTGACAAAGAACGTCCTCTCCCAGTGCAACAACCAGGTCATCGGGAAGCTCTCCATAGAGAACGACCTCAGGGCCGTTGACCTCTTCTTCGGCTCCCGGACCGAGCTCGAGGAGCTCGCAACCCTCCAGCCCGGCGAGTTCTTTGTCATGGGAGGGTTTGTCCGGAAGAAGACGAGGATCAGGTTTGCGGTCAGGGAGACCGAGCACCGGGGCGAAACCCCCGAGCTATCCCGGAGAAAGAGTGTTTCCCTGACGGCACGCGGGGCAGGATCTCCCCCCGCTCCCGCCGTATCCCCGTCACAGGAAGCCGGCCCGTCGCATGCCGGGGCAGCACCTCTCCCGGCCGGCCTCCCCGGACCTGCACCCGCCATCACCCGCGAGCAGGCGATCGCCATCGCCGAGAAGCGGCGCAGGCGGGGGGCGATCCTCGGCCTGGGAAAGAACCGGCTGGTCTCGATGGAGCTCGTCACCTGGCCGGTCGCCCGGGTGGAGGTGAAGTACCATGGGGGGCTCTTCGGGAGAACCGTCAGGCATGCCACCTTCCTCCTCGATGCCGTCCACGGGGGCCTGTGCCGTATCCACCGCGGGTTCTCCATCCGGGCGGGCTTCTCCGAGGTGATCGGTCTCCCTGCCGATGCGATCCGCGTCCTCCACCTCTTGCCTCTCACGGGTGCGACCCCGGCCGAGGTGGAGTTGCTCTCGGCACTCCCCCGGGAAGCGGTCACGACGGCCCTCGCGGCACTCCAGGAACGGAGGATGGTCACCGAGGCTGGCCGGGCCGGACAGGCGAGGATCTTCATCCCCCTCCTCTCGAAGAGGCTCCCTGCCGTCGGAAACCTGAAGGGCGACTGCGACCTGCCCCTCCGGCCGGGGACAGGGCCGTCGCTGGATGTGAAGGTCACCGAGGGGCAGATCAGGGGGGTACTCAAGGGGATCGAGCCTACCGCTGAGGTCATCTCCTTCTCCCTTATTGGTTACCCGCTCTACGAGCTGGTCTTCTCCGACGGGGGCCGGGAGAAGCGGATCTACCTCGATGCCATCACCGGGAAAGAGGCGGCCGGCGCGAGGCCCCTCTAAAAAAATAGGCGCGGAACGGGTTCCGGGCCCGCCGACCAGCCCACTTTCGCCCGGGAGACCACTATCCTTTAGTACCGGAAGCAAGATACAGAAGAATTGGCAACAGATATCGCCCGGAACTTCGGGGGGACGAATCCCCGCGGCCGGCGCGGTGTCTGCTGAAGTCTTGGTACATACCAAGGTGAACACACTACCATGGAAGATTCAGGCGAAGACGGAGACCCTGGGCCTCATAGCTCTTTTAAGACCGTGAGCACGGTAGCAATCCCGGCCCGCAGTATCGTTATCCAGACCGTTCAAGCCCAGAAACCCTACGATTACCGTGACAGGGCCGGCAGGGTGAACAAGGGCAAGGCAGGGGACACCCATGTGCATGTCCTCTCCGAGAAGGGAGAGGGCGCCTGCCACATCACCTGGCTCGAGCGGGGCTGGAGGAGCAAGAGGCTCTCGAACAACTTCATGAAGGCGCTCCACTACGGGCAGCGCCTGGAACAGGCCATACGGATGAGGAACGGCAGCCTCTCCCCCGAGGTGATCGACCGGGACCTTATCCGGAGGGTCGTGTAACCTTCCAGCCAATCCCACATTTTTTCGCAGAACCGATGTTCTAGAAAATCCCTTGGATTTTCGCTGAACCTTGGTGTTCAAGATAGATTCTGGTTTTTCGAAGAACGGTAGTTCCAGAAAATCCTTTGGTTTTTCGAAGAACGGTAGTTCGAGAACAACCCAGTGTTGTTCGAGTTCCCTAGTTCTTCTGTTCTTTCCCGCCGAGCTCATCGGGTACGATGGTTATCTGGATCTTTTCGGCTCTCCTGAGGACCGAGAGGACCGAGGTTGCATTGATCTTCTCTTCGGTGAGGATCCGGTGGAGATCGTCCACAGAGGCTATCGCCCTCCCGTCCATCTCAAGGATGATATCACCACCTGTCAGGCCGGAGGCCTGCGCCGGGCTCCCGTCCTCCACCGATACCACGAGCACCCCGGTCTCCCTCTCGATTCCGAGGGCGACGGCAGCCTTCCTGGGGATGGGTGCGTTCTGCCCGACAACCCCGATGTAGCTCCTGCGGATCTTCCCGTCGCGGACGAGCCGGGAGGCGACGAAGGTCGCGATCTTCGAGGGGATGGCGAAGCAGAGCCCCTGGGCGGGCATCACCATCGCGGTGTTCACCCCGATGACCTCCCCCCGGGAGGTGACCAGCGGCCCGCCCGAGTTCCCGGGGTTCAGCGCCGCATCGGTCTGGATGATATCCTCGATGAGCCTCCCCGAGCCGGCACGGAGGGAGCGCCCCCGGCCGCTCACGACTCCCGAGGTAATGGTGCACTGGAGCCCGTAGGGGTTCCCGATGGCGACGACGAGCTGGCCGACCCTGATGGCGTCCGAGTCCCCGAACGGGGCATACGGGAGGCCGGCGCCGTCGATCTGGAGCACGGCTAGGTCCGTGTGGGGGTCGTCGCCGGCGACCCGGGCCTGGAACTGCGACCCGTCCTGGAGGGTGACGCCGATGCTCTTCGCGTTGTGGACGACGTGGCTGTTCGTCAGGATGAACCCGTCGGGAGTGAAGACGAAGCCGGAACCGGTCCACAGCCCCTGCCCGCGGAACCGGCGGCGGAGGCCGCCATTCCCTTCGGGCTGGGCGACGATGTTTACCACCGAGGGGCTCACCTTCTCCACGGCGGAGATGACCGCCCGGGAGTAAGCGTCGAGGAGGTCCTCTTCTGATGTGCCGGGCTCGTCGGGGTGTGTGATGACTGTTGTGACTTCTTTTTGCGGGGAATCTGATGTTGAACCTGACATGGTAACCTCTGGGGAAATTTTGTGAGAATGATGCTGGAAGGCTTTCCCGATTTCAGACTGGGTAGCCTTATCCTAACCAGAGGTTAGTGTGGCAAGGGGATAAAGGTGGTGGGTCTTGGTTTTGATACGTTAACGGTTGATCGGGTACTCAAGCGGTTGGTGATACGTGGCGGTTGATTAAAGAAAAAGAGTTCAATTATTTGTTAAATTTTCTGGTTCTGATAAAAAGAGAGAGAACATTTATGAAGGATTCACAAAATGATAACTACCCCAAATTATTGCAATCAAACCAATGAGTGAGAAAACGAAAATCAAAGCATTACCACCAATAGTTTTTTCATCCAGCATCCTAATCATTGCAATAACAGCTATACCGGTCAATAATCCACCAGCAATAATTATACCAGCAAGGAACGTCCTTTGAGATAGTACGTTCATATATAAAACTCTAACTCACTATTTATAACGTTTTCAATCTCGATAATCAGATAGTGAAGTGACATCGTGACCGGACAGATTACGGGAATGTGACTCGAACGGTTGAACGGAACATTCCGGGAGCGCACGAAGGTACTCAGGAGCCTTGACAGTAGTATTGGAGCGCAGGAGTTCGTGACCGGGATGCAGGTGTATTACAACTACATCAGGCCGCACTAGGGGATCGGTGGATTGACACCGGCTCAGATGGCGAATATCCCCATTGATCTGATGGGGAACCGGTGGGAAAAGATGATCGGATTGGCAATAAAATAAGATATTATTTTTTATTAGGGTTATATGTTGATCCTTTAATCTCAGATAATTCTGTTATTTGATAATTATAACGGAATTCTTTCGCTGTTCGTTCCTTTTGTAAATCTCCTTGAGTTAGTGTTGAGCAAGATCCATGAGAAACAGCATCCTTCATTTTCGCTCACCTATAGGTATGATTTGTGGATTCAACTCCCTGAGATAATAATGTTTCCTTCTTACCCACTTAAATCCCTCGTGTTTCGTTATCGCCGCGAGTTCTATAGGCCCTCCAACTGTAGTGGCCCCTGATGCGTATTTAAAAAACTTCTCTGTTAGGTCGACAAAATATTCAGCCAGGTTTATTGCATCTTGGATTGGCATAGACGCGACAACAAATTTCATATTGAACCTTTGCTCGATTAGTGATAAAATCGTTTTAATTTTATCTTCCTCGATACCAACTTCCTTTAAAACATCTCCAATTCTCGGATCATAACCGTTATAAATTCTTATTAATGGGTTTGTTTGTCCACCCCACAGAATGCCGACTTCATTATTTGGACAACAATTTATTGGGGGGACACACGTGCCATTAACCATTTCCAGTCTCCATATCTCCGGATTTTGGGATTTTAGTGACTTCTCAATAGAGTATCCGCCAATCAAGAATCCTAATAATGTATTGGGATCTTCCACACCTCTGAACTCTTTTTCGTAGTGCCTACCAAAAATAAAATTCTTAAATTCCTCGATTACATCTTTTAAAGAATAATTGTCTTTATCGATCTTTTGCGATATTTCTGCCCTAAAATCTTTAACAAGTGTCTCTATTGATGCATTTCCAATACTACCGATTCCCCATGTAACAGCTCCTATAGGGAGATCTTTTCGTAAATTGAAGATTTTATTCGCATTATCATAGACGTTATAAACAAGCATCTGGCCGCTGGCAGGATCTTTACTTATCAATGAACTGGCACTATCTGTTGCCAATATCACCCCATCGTTAATTTTTAAAATCATTGCAATTGTCATAAAGTGTAATTGATCTCTGTGGAAAGATAAAAAGATCATATCAACCGCGATGTATCATTTCCCTTCATGCATATCGATCAACCGCGAACGCATCAGAACCTGGGTCTTTAACGGATGCGGATATTTTAATTCGAAAAGGACGAGCTATTGCTTCCTACTAATTAATGGAAAACATAATTTGCCTAATATTCGCTAGATGGTTTTTACAATGGGTATCGGCAAGTCATTCTCTAAAAACGTATCTCTAATAGTATCAATTTCATGATTTACGTTATCAATAATGAACTGACATTTGTCAATATCATTCACAGAAATCTGTATTCTGGGCCTTGTAAATTTTAAACTGAGTATATTCATATGAGCAATCCATATTGTCCTTGCTGTCTCACCAAATGAATCTTTAATTATCTCGTAAACATCTTTTGGGCATTTCGGGTAACAAATTTCACAGGCGTCCATTAAACGAAAAATTGCGGAAATCAGTCTCAGTCTGACATTTTCGTGTTCTTTAGGAACACTTTCAATTGGATACCGTGCCCTGTGTGCTTTAACTATGTACTTCAAACAAATTGCATATCTTGCAGTCAGATCTTTAACCAGATTTATATTACTCAAAAAGAGGTCAGCCGAAACTTCATGATGTTTTTCCCGATCAACAATACAACCAATATCATGAAGCCATGCTGCGAGATAAAGTAGTAACGCCTCATCTTGAGTTAATTCGATTTCCCAATTTTTTATAAACTCGTTCAAATTATCGATTATATGTATAGTATGATCAATCCCATGTGAAGAAAAATCTGGCAAATTACGCGAGAGGAATATCAAAAATGGCTCAGAATAATATTCTACATGATAGATTAATCTTCTCTGATCGGGAGTATTACTTAGCAAAGAATAATCTGGTGTCCTCATCGTGTTCTGCCTTGAAAAATTTATTAATTATCTTTCCAATAATGCTCGTATAGATCTTTTATCCTATTTTTA
>JACTUA010000004.1 GCA_015660865.1 Methanomicrobiales archaeon
ATGGCAGGCCACCTGGAGCTGGAGTTCCCGGCGCTCATCATCGAGGCCGGAGCCACCGAGACCATCTTCCTCACCTTCCCCGTCGAGATCGGGATCTTCGTCGAGGGGATCAGGGATACCGAGGTACTCGATGCCTTCTCAGTAGAACCCCCGAAGTACTCCCTGTACGGGACCCCCCACCACGGGGTCATCACCCGCTTCGCCCGTAGCAGGCGCCACCGCGAACTCCCCCCCGTGGATGGGGTGAGGGAAGGGGTTCTCAAGCTCACCATCCGGAACATGCTCTCCGAGTGGGCGAAGGTCTCGCGGGTCGTGATGAACAGCCCGGAGATGCACCTCTATTCATCCGATTTCGCGGGCCTGATTGCAGTGATGAGGATCACCGGGAGAGAGGCTGCCGAGATCACTGGCATCGACCGCGCCCTGAAGGGCGGCATGAGCCGGGCCCATGATTTCTTCACAGCGAGAAGGATCCTCAGGCTCAATACTGCCCCGAGGCTCCCGGGCATGGAGCGGAAAGGCTTCCTGATGGAGAGTGGTTTCTCATGAGTCTCGCGACCCGCATCATTGGAACCCTGACCCTCTGGGATCTCATCATCATCGCCCTCACCATCATCATCGCCCTCGTTGTCGCCCAGCTGGTCTCGCTCAATTTCAAGAAGGTTTTTTCGGGCAGGGTCCACGGGAGGGATCTCGATGTCATCATCAAGATCGTGTACTGGGCCGTTGTCGTCGCCGCCGTCTTCATCATCTTCTCCCAGCTGAGAATCGACCTCTCCGGGCTCCTCATCGCCGGGGGATTCGCAAGCATCGTCATCGGTATCGCCAGCCAGTCGGTGGTGGGAAACCTGATCTCCGGGATCGTCCTCCTCGTCGAGCGCCCCATCTCCATCGGGGACGAGGTGCTGATCGGGGACATCGGCGGCTATGTGGAGGACATCCGGATCCTCTCGACCCTTGTACGGACCCATGACGGGGTCTACACCCGGGTCCCGAACCAGGAGGTCTTCACCTCCAATATCACGAACTTTGTTGTCCACCCGGCCCGGCGGGTGGAGTACTCCATCGGGGTCGGCCACGCCGAGAACGTGGAGAGGGTGAGGGGTATCATCCTCTCCTTCCTTCAGTCGTCCCCATACTCCCTCGTCCGCCCCGAACCCGAGGTCTCCCTCTCCGCCATTACCGATGACCGGCTCGTCCTCTCGGTCTACTTCTGGACGCCTTCCCGCACCTTCACCCCGGCCAAGTCCGCCGTTCTCGAGGGAATCCAGAAGGAACTCGTCGCGGCGGACATCGAGATCCCGCCGCCCAGGAGGCATATCTCCATCTCAGCTGGGGAAGGGGGCCGGGGTTCTGTGTCCAGGGATTCGCCGGGAGGGAGGAGCCCATGAGCGGAGCGGGAGACGGGGTTGTGGGGTGGATCACCGCCCTGAAGAAGGGGGACCTCTCCACCAGGCATGAGGCCGAAGAAGCACTCCAGAATCTGGGTGAGGGTGCGGTGGAGCCCCTCATCCAGGCTATCCGGGAGGAAGCGGACACCGACTTCCGGTGGTACGCCGCCCGGGTGCTGGCCCGGATCGGTTCCCCTGCCATCGGGCACCTCATCCGGGCCCTGAAGGGCGAGAAGGACCAGCAGGTCCGCCGCTACCTGGCGGCGAGCCTCGGGGAGATGGGGGAGGCTGCGATCCGGCCCCTCCTCAGCCTCCTCTCTGACCCGGAGCCCGAGATCCGGGGCTTCGCGGCCCTCGCCCTCTGCCGGGTGGGGAGGCCGGCCATCCAGCCCCTCAGCGGAGCCCTGGCCGACCCCGACGAGACCGTCCGTTCCTGCGCCGCCCTCATCCTCTGGCAGATGGGCGAGGACGGGATGGACGCCCTCGGGAAGGCCTTCACCGCGGGAGACGGGGATCCGAAGAAGGCCGGCCACGACGAAACAGGAACACATTAGATACCCCCCGTCCCATGGTAGGATATGGACCTCTCCCCGTCCATGGCGGACTATTTCTCCTCCCTTGACCGTTCCCTGGGAAGTGCGATAGAGATCGCCCGCGCGGCCCGGTCGAAGGGGGTGGATCCCCGGCTCTCGGTGGAGGTGCCGGTGACAAACGACCTCGCCGACCGGGTGGAGGCGCTCCTCGGCATCAGGGGAGTGACCGCCCGGATCCGGGAGATGGAGGGGAGGATGGAGCGGGAGATGGTCGCCCTCTCCATCTCGGATGACTTCATCGCCCGGCGCTTCGGGGAGACGAGCCGGGAGGAGGTCCTCGAGCATGCGATCCGCACCGCCATGTCCATCCTCACCGAGGGGGTCGTGGCCGCCCCCACCGAAGGGATCGCGAAGGTCGACCTCGGGAAGAACGACTCAGGGACCGAGTATGCCCGGATCTTCTACTCTGGCCCCATCCGGAGCGCAGGCGGGACCGCCCAGGCCCTCTCGGTACTTGTCGCGGATTATGTGCGGCGGGCGCTCTCCATCGACCGGTACCGGCCCCGCCAGGAGGAGGTGGAGCGGTACATCGAGGAGATCCGGCAGTACCATGCCCGGCAGCACCTCCAGTATGTCCCGAGCGACAAGGAGATCCGGCTCATCGTCGAGAACTGCCCGGTCTGCATCGACGGAGAAGGGACAGAGGACGAGGAGGTGAGCGGGTACCGGAACCTGGCCCGGGTCGGTACGAACTCCATCCGGGGCGGGATGGCCCTTGTCATCGCCGAGGGGCTTGCCCTCAAGGCCCCGAAGCTCGAGAAGCATGTCCGGAACCTGAAGCTCGACGGGTGGGAGTGGCTCTCGGGCCTCACGGGCGGGAAGGGGGGCGGGCAGGAGGAGAACGGGATCGCCCCCCGGGATAAGTACCTCAGGGAGATCATCGCAGGCAGGCCGGTCTTCTCCCACCCCATGGAGAAGGGCGGCTTCCGGCTCCGTTACGGCAGGTCGCGGAACACCGGCCTCGCCGCGGCCGGCCTCTCCCCTGCCACCATGCACCTCCTGGGGGGGTTCCTTGCCGTCGGGACCCAGATGAAGATCGAGCGGCCGGGGAAGGCCGCGGGGGTCGCCCCCGTGGATTCCCTCGAGGGTCCCACGGTCCGGCTCGCAAACGGCGATGTCCTCCGCATAGATGACGAGAGGACGGCGATCGCCCTTGCAGACCAGGTGGAGCGGATCCTGGACGTGGGGGAGATCCTCATCGGGTTCGGGGAGTTCCTGGAGAACAACCATCCCCTGATGCCCGCCGGCTACCAGGAGGAGTGGTGGAGGGCGGAGTCCGGGGCAGTGCGCCCTGAGAGTGAACTTGCGGCCATCGAGATGGCTCTCTCGGGCGGCTACCTCCATCCGGCTTTCACGTATCCATGGGAGGACATCACCGCCGACCAGGTGAGATCCCTTGCGAAGAAGATCGAGGGGGGGTCCATGAAGACCGGGATGCTCGAAGTTCCGCTGGATCCTGAGGGGAAGGGCATCCTCGAGGAGATCCTCGTCCCCCACCAGGTTAGGGATGGGAAGATCCAGATCCAAAAACCCCTGGTCCTCCTCGCCTGCCTCGGCCTCACCGTCGGCTTGGAGCGGCGGCCGGCCGGAGGAGCTCCCCCTTCGTCAGCCTCCGGCCTCGAGCTGGCTATGCACCAGTCCGGTTTCCGGATGCGCCCCCGCGCCGGCACCCGTATCGGGGCGAGGATGGGGAGGCCGGGCAAATCAAAGCCCCGGGAGATGAGCCCGCCGCCCCACTCCCTCTTCCCCCTCGGCGATGCCGGCGGGAGCCGGCGGTCCTTCCAGGAAGCAAGGTCGACAAAGACCATGGTGAAGAAGCCGGGGGGCTTCTCCCAGACCGAGGGCATGATCGAGATCATGGCCGGCGAGCGGAGGTGCCCCTCATGCAGGAAGACGACCTTCCGGAACCTCTGCGAGTGCGGCACCCCCACCGAGCCGGTCTTCCGCTGCCCCCGCTGCAGCCGGGAGGCCCCCGAGCGCTGTCCCCAGTGCGGCATCCCCACCACCTCGGGGCAGCGGGTCTCCGTCGACCTACGGGCCGAGTATACGGCGGCACTTGAGCGCCTGGGGATCCGGGAGAACCAGGTCACCCTCGTGAAAGGGGTGAAGGGGCTCATCTCCCGGGAACGGGCGGTCGAGCCCGTGGACAAGGGGATCCTCCGCTCGATCCACGACCTCTTCGTCTTCAAGGACGGGACCATCAGGTACGACATGATCGACCTCCCCCTCACCCACTTCAGGCCCGACGAGGTGGGAGTCAACGTTGAGAAGCTCCGCTCCCTGGGCTACACCCATGACACCCACGGGAACGAGCTCCGGGAGGCGAGCCAGGTCCTGGAGCTCCGGCCCCAGGACATCCTGGTCTCCGAGGACTGCGCCCGGTACCTGGTGAAGGTTGCAGCCTTCATCGACGAGCTCCTGGAGAAGGTCTACCACCTTCCCCCGTTCTACCGGGTCGAGGAGCCTTCCGGCCTCGTGGGGCACCTCCTCGTCGGCCTTGCTCCCCACACCTCGGCCGGGGTACTCGCCCGGCTCGTCGGGTTCTCCCGGGCGAACGTGGGGTACGCCCACCCCTTCTTTCACGCAGCAAAACGGCGGAACTGCTTCCACGGGGATACCGGGATCGAGGTTTACGACGGCGAGAAGTGGAAGAAGTCACGGATACGGGACTTTGTCACCGAGAACTTCGATCTCTCCCGGCCCGGCCTGGACCGGCTGGGGACCTACCACTCCGAGGCCAAGCAGCTCGCCTACATCAGGGCCGTGGACACGACCGGATCGATTCACCTCCGCCGGATCACCTCGGTCTCAGTCCACAGGGCCCCCGAGGCCCTCATCCGGTTTGAAACCGACCGGGGCAGGTCCATCGCTGTCACCCCCGATCATGCCATGCTCGTCTGGGATCTCACCTACCTGCGGAAGATCCATGCCATGGAGCTGAAGGAGGGGGACTCCCTCCCTGTCAGTACCGGAGGCGCGGTGATGGCCGAGCGGATTCTTTCGCGGGAGATCGTGCCCTCGCCGGACGAGAGGGTGTACTGCCTCACCGTGGACAGGGACCATACCATGGAAGCAAACGGCATCTTCACCGGCCAGTGCGACGGCGACGAGGATTGTGTGATGCTTCTCATGGACTGCCTCATCAACTTCTCACGGGCCTTCCTCCCTGAGTCCCGGGGCGGGACAATGGACGCCCCCCTCATGATCACGGGCCGCATCGATCCCACCGAGATCGACAAGGAGTCCCATAACCTGGACGTCTGCTCTGCATATCCAGTCGAGCTCTACCTCGCTGCAGAGCGACGGGCCCATCCCCGTGAGGTCGAGGGGCTTATCGACCGGGTAGGAAAGCGGCTCCATACCCCTGCCCAGTTCGAGGGCTTCTCCTACACCCACGAGACTGGCGATATCTCGGCAGGCCCGCAGGAGTCC
Source organism: Methanomicrobiales archaeon (assembly GCA_015660865.1). Taxonomy (GTDB): domain Archaea; phylum Halobacteriota; class Methanomicrobia; order Methanomicrobiales; family JACTUA01; genus JACTUA01. The sequence goes on from JACTUA010000004.1 coordinate 5,417, forward strand.
ACCTACACCCGGCTCCAGACCATGCAGGAGAAGCTCGATGCCATGCTCTCCCTGGCAAAGAAGATCCGGGCGGTCCACCCGGACGACGTGGCCGAGCGGGTGCTCCACACCCACTTCATCCCCGACATGCAGGGGAACCTCCGGGCCTTCTCGAACCAGACGGTGCGGTGCACCAAGTGCAACACCAAGTACCGGCGGGTTCCCCTGGCAGGGAAGTGCCCCCGCTGCGGCGGCGCCATCCTCCCCACCGTCCACGAGGCCTCGGTGAAGAAGTACCTGGAGATCTCGAGGAAGATCTGCGGGGATTACACCATCTCCCCGTATACGAGGCAGCGGATCGAGGTCCTCGCCCGGGCCATCGAGTCCACATTCGGGGTCGAGAGCGAGAAGCAGAAGGCCCTCGCCGACTTCATGTGAGGGGTGCCTGTCTTTCAGCCTCTTCCGGCCCTGAATGCTTCCCCTCCGTCACCTATTTCCACTCCCCCGCATCACCTCAGATCGTGGACTCCGTCACCCATGCCCTGGCCGCATCCTCCCTCTTCCTCGCCCTCGGGCACCCGGAGCTCGTCCCCTTCGCTGCCCTCGGGTCGGTCTCCATGGACTTCGACGTGCTCCTCCTGTGGTTCCCGGAGAGGAACCCGAAGCGTTACGTCTTCTCCCACGGAGGGTTCACCCACAGCATTGCCGGGTCTCTCATCATCGGATCCATCGTCTTCGCAGCAGTTGCCGCCCTTACCCTCGCAGGGCCGGCGGCCTGGCTCTTCGGGGCCGGCCTCGGCATCCTAGGTCTTCTCGCCCTCCTTCTGGGGGCGCTCACTCATGTCTTCTGCGACTTCCTCGCGTATCCCGGCATCCCGGTCCTCTACCCTTTCACGGACCGGAAGTACACTCTCGGGAGCTTCGCAGGGCCGAGCATCTTCCTCCTGGCTGTGAGCTGGACCTACCTCGTCGCCCTCCTCTTCTCCATCACCACCGTTGCCGAATACCGGTACTGGGCGATGATCTTCCTCGGCTACGTCGGATTAAAGGCCCTCCTCAAGCTCTACCTGGCCATGACCACGGATGGGGCGACCATCCCCACGAAAAATCCCTTCAAGTGGTTCGTGATCCGGGATAAGGGCGGGTCCTACGCGATCCAAGCCAGGCACCTCCTCAGTGGCCTCACCGAACCACGGGTCTTTCCGAAGCTGCAGGGAGTCAACCCCGCGGAGGTGGAGCAGTACCGGGACCTCCCCGAGGTCAGGAGGCACAGGTACAACTCCTACATCACCACCGTTGAGAAGAACGGCGATGCAATCACCTTCAGGGACCCCTTCCGTGAGCAGGGCTTCACCCGGTACCCGTTCCAGCACGTGACGGTGGACGTGCTCTCCGGAGAGCCGGTCCCGACCGGGGCGAGACCTCCCGCGGAGCCGCCCGAGACTTAGCTCCAGCTCAAAGTTTTATCCATCTGCGGCTGATACTCTACTGAGCGAGGGTATCTAAGCCTGGTCAAAAGAGGCAGACTCAAGATCTGCTCCAGAAGTGGTTCGCGGGTTCAAATCCCTCCCCTCGCATCCCGAAAAGAATCATCCATACCTCCTTCCTGTTTCCTACTCACATCCCGGATCCCGGGGGGCGTCACCAAAGTTTAATACGGATGCGGAGATATGGGCACAGTATCCGCCCCCCGGGCGGAGGCCACCTTTCTGTCATTCATTGAGGAGAAAACCGCACCGGGGAGAGGGTAGATTCGGAGGGAGAACCAATGAAGAGAGCATGGAAGATCCTTATCGCAGGAGTGATACTTTCCGCCGTTCTCTTCCCAGGAATGACGGCGGCGCAGGGAGGGAGCATACAGTTCAGCAAGGCCGGAGATATCGTCACCATCTCGGGTCAGACGAACCTTGCCGTGGGCGATATTCTCCTGATCAATGTTGTATCGGCGGGGTTCACCCCGACCGAGAAGGGTACCGGCGGCGGGTTTGCCGGCGCTGGTGGTTCGGTTGTCGTCCAGCCGGGCTCACCCCTGAACACGTACAGCTTTCTCGTGAACGTATCGACATTCCCATCGGGGGAGTACCTCGTCACCGTGGAGTCCGTGGAGACCGGGTTCAGGGATTCGGCGCAGTTCGTCCTCCCCTGGACCCCCGTCCCGACCCAGAGTCCAATGACACCGATCCCCGGAACCGCCACGATCTCCACACCAGCGACCTCACCCCCCGCGACAGTTCCGGCCCAGGCACCATCACCCACCCCGGCCCCAATTGATTACATCGTGCCGGTAACAGCCCTGGTCCTCGCCATCTGCATCCTGGTGCTGCCGCGGCGCGAATCCTGATCAGCCCACGAAGAGAGAGAGAAGATACATGGAGAGTATCATCGCGAAGAAACTCGGGCTCACCTACGAACCCGTGGCGATCCTCTGGTCCAATGAGAAGCCGGAGGGTTCGCTCCAGCTGAAGCCTCATGCATCGTCCTGCATCATGCATCTCTTTGCGCAGGTCGTCACGAGGGGAAAAACCGCGGTCTTTGACCGGGAGACTTACGGGTGCCCGGGCGCCCGGGCCGGGCTTGGTTTCGGTAACGGCTACTACGATGCCTTCGGGGGGGCCGGTATCGAGTTCATGGCCGCCTTTTTCTGCAAGGGGGTCGAGAGCTGCAGGGACCCTGAGACTTACACCTCGGTGGTTGAGCACATGCCGGAACGGGAGCGCGCCAAGTTCATCAGGGGAGAACGCCTCCACAGGGATCCTGAGAAGGCAACGAGGTTCATGACCCGAGATCTGCCCGTCATCGACATCGCCGAGCGGTACGTGATCTTCACTCCCCTCTCCCGGGTGAAGGCGGATGAACGGCCGGTCGTGGTTGTCTTTGTTGCCGATCCCCTCCAGATCACCGGGCTCGTGACCCTTGTCGGGGCGATCCTGGAGGGGACCGATCCCGTGCGGGTCCCGCCCATGGCTGCCTGCCAGCAGATCGGGGCATTCGTGTACGAGGAAGCACGCAGGGAACACCCGCGGGCGGTGCTCGGCTATACGGACCTCGCAGCCCGGGAGCGGGTAGGCAAGACGATCCCGCAGAACATGTTCACCTTCGCCGTTCCCTTCAGGCTCTTCGAAGAGATGGAGGCTGAAGCGAGGGATGGCGTCTTCGACGGGCCGGTATGGCTCGGGCTGGCAGAAGAGTGCCAGGAGTGAACAGGGTAACTCCGCGTCGCCCCCCTTTCCTGGGTGATCTGGACTTTGAAACCCACCCTGTCCCGTTGTCGAAAGCGCAGCTGATCGGAGAGGCTATCCCATCTCCGATGGAATTATCTGGAGAGAACGAAGCGATGACGTAATGCAACAGGACATGCCATGGAACCGGAGGAAACAGGACCAGTGGATTCTGACAGGCTGTCCATACCCCCTAGCGGGTGCTGGAGGTGTCTTCCAGGCCCGGTTTCCGAGGCTGGCCAAGGTTCTTCCGGCCCGGCTATCCGATCCGATGGAGTGGTGACGGAATGGACGGGGCTGCCGCTGGCACATTCTGGCCGGGAACAGCGGGTTCTCCGGTGGGGGAGATCCCTCCGCCCTTCGTCCCGAGACACCCCGGACCAAGGAGGAGGCCGGCGAGGAAGACGAGGGAGCAGATCGCGGTGAGGTTTCCACGGGTAATCCAGGTCATTCCTGTGAAGTCCTCTCCCCTCGGTTTCGAAATACTTTCCGGGAAGAGGGAGAGATCCTCCTGTACATCTCTCAGGTTCCTTGCCCCAGGAGAGGGGCCGTGCGTGGACCATCCGGTCGTGGATGCGTACTCTGGAGGAGATTACTATCCGAGGGTATTTCTGGATCTGGCACAAACAGGCATTATCACGAAACCTCCATGGTGAACCGGCATGGAAAAGAAAGCCAGGAAAGTGGTGAAACCATCCAAGAAAGGGGGAGAGAAGATCAGGGAGCCGTTCACTTTTCTCGGGGAGACCTTCGGTACCATCGATAAACGGACCGTGGGAAGACACCTGTTCTACCTGGTCCTCGCATCGCTTGTGACAAAGCTGCTGGTGCTGTTTGCAACCACGGCCGTATTCCACTCGTTTGTCGATCTCTTTGATCTGGGGTATTACTTTCAGAATGCCCTGTTGCTTGCCCAGGGGAAGATCCCGTACCTGAGTTTCGGTTTCGATTATCCTGTCCTGGTTTTCATCCCCATAGGCATTGCGCTCATTCCCGCTCTTGTTACACAGAGCGCAATGGCGTTTGTGTACTCCTTCCAGCTGCTCATGATCCTCTGTGACATCGGCATTCTTCTGTGCGTGTACTTCATCGCTCTCAGGGTCTGGGATGAAAAGACCGCGTTTTCTGCTGGAATGATCTACGCAACCGCGTTTTCTGCCGCGTATTTCGTTCTTACCAAGTACGATGCATTCCCGACTCTTTTCTTAATGGGTGCAGTCCTGTTCACCGTGTATGGGATGAGTACTCGTGGATATATCTCTGCGACGCTCGGTTTTTTTGCGAAGATCTTTCCAGCCGTTACAATTCCGTTCATGATTCTTTATCATGCAAAGAGAACCTCCTTCCGACTGGAGATAATCTCTACAATAAAAGTTGTCGTTCCATTCTTCGTGATCTTGTTGCTCCCGTTCCTGATCCTTCGTCCGGACTCGATCAATACGTATCTGATGGCAACGGGCACCGGCCTTGGTGTTTACGTCAATACCGCTACCTTTACACTCTACGAGTACATCCACGAGATCGCTCATCTGGGCGTCGATTCAGCAACCGTGTCTTTGTTCATGTATCTTCTCATGGGCCTGGTGCTCATCGCCCTTCTCTGGTTTGCATTCAAAGGTCCAGCAAAGAGGCCGGTGACATTCTTGAAGTTACTGGCATGTGCGTTGTTCGCGTTTGTTTTCTTCTCAAAATTCCACAGCCCCCAGTATATCGTATGGTACGCCCCGTTCCTTGCCCTGCTCGTCGCAGACGGCCTGAGAAAGATCGGATTGTTCTATCTCACGCAGACACTCGCATATATCGAGTTTCCGTTGATGTTTGGCACCTATTACGTGAACCTTCAGTATATGAACCCGGTTGGATCCGGAGGCTGGTACCTTACGCTGGCCTTCTTTACCCTGGAGAATCTGGCGCTCATCATCCTGTTCTATTCCATCCTGCGGCCGAAGGACGGGATGAGGATAACCTTGAAGAACTTCTATCCAGACTTTATCGGAAAGGGATGATCACGCAAGGCCGTTCGAGGATCTTTGAACAGGAAGAAGGGTCTTCCCATGAATGCTGAGAAGGCATATGTACTACCTCTTCGAGAAATAACCATTTCCGGTCTTTTGCCATGAAAATTGCTCTCGCTGCCGGGACCCGTCCGGAGTTCATTCAGCTGGAGCCAGTTATCCGTGAGCTGAAGAAACGGGATCTCGAGTCCATTTTCATTCATTCGGGTCAGCACTACGATTATGAGATGGACAGGATTTTTTTCGATGAGATGCATCTGCCGGATCCCACCCATTATCTTGGAATCGGCTCGAGGCTGCCCGGTGAACAGGTTGGGGAGATGATCATCAGGTCCGAACCAGTATTTTCCTCTGAAAGGCCGGATCTGCTTCTTGTTACCGGAGATACCAACACCGCCCTTGGAGTTTCCCTCGCTGCGAAGAAGGCCAAGATAGAGATCGGCCATATGGAAGCAGGGATGCGGAGCTTTGATCGCTCCATGCCTGAAGAGATCAACCGGATCATTATCGATAATATCTCGGATTATCTCTTCCCACCCACCGTGAAGGGAGTCGAAAACCTCCGTGCCAACGGGATTGTCAGGAATGTCTGCCTTTCCGGGGATGTCATGCTGGATTCCATCCTCTATTACCGGGGATTGATCGAGAAGGGATCGAGAACCGTTGATGAATTGTCGCTGGACGATGGAACCTATCTCCTTCTCACGCTTCACCGCGAAGCGAACACCGACGACAGGGAGCGCCTGAAAAATATCCTCTCTGCGATCTCTCAGGCGCCCTTTCCCGTGGTCTTCCCGATTCACCCGCGGACGAGACAGAGGATAGAGAATTTCGGTTTTACCCTGTCTGAGAACATTCACCCGATCGTTCCGGTGGGATATTTCGAATTTCTCAGGTTGCTCCACCGCTCGCGCAAGATCCTCACCGATTCAGGCGGGGTACAGAAGCAGGCATTCTTCCTGTCGAAACCCTGTATCACGCTGAGGGCGAATACGGAATGGGTTGAGACCATCGAAAACGGGTGGAATATTCTTGTGGACGATGATCAGGAGAAGATCCTTGGGGCAATAACAGATTTCAACCCACGGGGATCACCCGATCTGTCGTTATTCGGTCATGGACAGAGTTCAGGGAAGATCATTGATGCGATAGGAAAATATACCGGGCGAAGTTGAGTGACTCCTCATCTCATCCGCGTCGTGGCAGCGTATATTCCGATGTTATACCGCAGGTGAGCCCTCTTTTAAGAACCAGCTCGTGTATTTTGCGATTCCCTCCCGGATATCCGTCTTCGGCGTGAATCCAAGGCACTTCTTTGCGAGGGAGATATCTGCGGTGAACCTCATGACCTCGCCGGGCCGTTTCGGGAGATGGATCGGCTTCAACTTTCCCTTGAGATCTCTCCCGGTTTGTTCTGCTACCGTCTCGATGACGATATCGGCAAGTGCATTGATGCTCGTCTCTCTGCCGGTCCCGAAGTTTATCGCCCTGCCGAAGAGATCGAGATCGGCCCACTTGTCTATGATCAGGGAATATGCCCCGATAAGGTCATCGATGTAATGAAAATCTTTTGTCTGGAGGCCGTCGCCATAGATGGTCGGTGGGCAGTTATTGGCCACCTGGGACACAAATTTCGGTATGACCGCCGAGTACCCCTTTATCCTCTGGTTGGGCCCGTAGGTGTTGAACTGCCTGAGGATGATAATCGGTACATTATAGACATGGTGGTACGCCGAACACAGCCGGTCGGCAGCCGCTTTTCCAGCAGCATAGGGCGACTGGGGGTTGAAGGGATGGTTCTCATCCATCGGCACATACTGGGCGGTACCATACACCTCCGAGGATGACGCATACAGCATAAGTTTGAGAGGATCCCGTTTTATCATGCTCCTGCGGACAGCTTCAAGGACGTTCTGCGTACCGAGGGTATTCACTGCGAAGCTGGGAAGGGGATCGTCAATAGACTCTTCCCAGTGAACCTGTGCAGCAAGGTGGAACACCATGTCGACATTGTTCACGAGCCGGTCTACGAGATCAAAATCCATCACCGAGCCCTTCACGAAGTAAAAATGGGGCGAATGGTTATAGCATGCCCGGATATTGTCGGTGGTGCTGCGGGAGAGATCATCGAGGACGATGACCTTGTGGCCCCTCTTTAAGAGGTATTCAGCCAGATTGCTGCCGATAAATCCTGCCCCGCCCGTGATCAATACGGTTTCTCTTTCCATGGTGATACCCCGTCCTGTGGGAAGGTGAAAGAAGATGATCTCCTGATTCTATTCATATAAGGGATGGAATGAATATAAATATTATGAAATAATCGATATCAGGGATATTCAGGGCCATTTTCAATGCTTTTTCCCAAATACCTTTCATCGAGCTGCCCCTTTTAAAAATGGTTTGATCCCGCGCAGGCTGAATCGGTCTTAATCCCAGCTTTCTTTCAGGAGACGCGCCCTGAAGATCTTACTGAGGATCTTCAGATTATTCCGCACCTCCTTTTTTACATCCAGTTTCGACTCCCCGTATTCCCTCTCATGAAGTTTTACCCCGACCTCCCTGACGGTTCTCCCCCCGAGAATGAGTTTTGAGATGATCTCTGCATCGATCTCAAAATTATTGCTCCTGAGGGTAAGCTCAAGAAGAGCCTCTTTCTTATACAGCCGGAAGATTCCGCTGACACAGGTGATGTCATTCCCAAGCAGCAAGCGGTACAGAAAATTGACTGCCCTGCTGATGAAGAGCCTGAACGGGGAAGATACCTCGTTTGCATGATCTCCTCCACGATACGGGGACGCTGATATGCAGTCTGCTTTCGTATCCCGGTATGCTGCCAGTAATGTATCAATATCCTCAGGTCGGTACGTGAGATCAGAATCCATGGTAATGATGAGGTGGCCTCGCGCGTGTGCGAGCCCCGTCCTGATTGCTGCCCCCATCCCCTTGTTCGTCCCATGGGGGACCACAGTAACATGGGGTGTCCCCTCTTTCAGGGCATTGAGCCGTTCGAGGGTATTGTCCCGGCTGCCATCGTCCACGAAGACAAATTCGCAGTCCTCACCATACTGCCGGATGATGGATTCGGCTACAGGAATAAGTTGTTTCGGGTAAAGCAGAACGTTCTCCTCCTCGTTATACAGCGGGATGATAATGGATATCATGCTGGTCCCTCAATAAGCCGGTCTGAAGCAAATTTTGAGAAGATAAAACCCAGAACCATGACAAAATACATGGAGATCAGCCGGGATGACAGTACAATGGCGATAGAATCGGTTGATGCCACACCCATGAAGGTGAGGAAATAACTCAGCGATCCCTCGGTCACACCCACGCCAAGGGGGATCTGCGAGACGAGGCCTGCGAGGATTGAGAGTGAGAAGAAGATGGTCAGGAGTATTGGATTCAGCAGGTAACCAAAGGCCAGGGCTACAATCCAGATCTGTAAAAAGTCAAAACCCAGAGAGAAGATCGTGATAACCAGGACGCCGACGATCTTCGAGAACGGCATCTTCCGTATCTGAAGGTCAAAGGATATTCTCTTGAGAGCCGGAATCTGACCGGACAGTCTTTTGACGGTATGTAGAATCAGATCTATTTTATGATAAAACAACAGGAGAAGTGCGAGAATAATTGCGATCGCTTCGAGCATGATGACGGTGATTCCTCTCAGCTGGATAAATGCGATGCCACAGGCAGCAAAAAAGAGGATCACGAGTTCAAAAAAACGTTCATAGAAGATCATCGAGATGCCATCGGTCAGGCACATTCCATGCCCTTTCTGCATGAAATACGCCTTGTAGATATCCCCGATCTTTCCCGGCGTGATGTTTGCGTAGAAGAGGCTGGATACACTGACAACCGATGCCTCTTTCCAGGAGATCGTTGTTCCATACTGCGAACAGAGATACTTCCACCGGTAGATCCGGAAGAAAACAACTGCGAGGGTGCTTGAGATGGCAAGGAGGTAGAGCGGGATATTCACGGAAAATAGGATCTGGTAATTTTCAAGTATCCCGGATTTCGCTATAAAATATCCGAGGATCACCAGTCCTGCACAGAAAAGGATCAATCGGAGCATTTGCTTATTTTCTCTGATGGTATCCATAACGCTCATGTTCTGCGCTCGAGAAAGACCCGTTGAATATGTGTTTCTTTTCATTATATCGCAATCGGTGCCATGGCATCCGAATGAGAGGTCGCTTGATAAAAAATACCTGAGTCTCTCCACCCGGCTGCTCGTCGATGCACATTCTTCTCTCGATACACTTCCATCGACGGTCTCCTTCCCGCACCTGGGGAACCTGACCGGTTATATATTCTCATTCCACTCAGGATCCTCTGTCATCCTGAATGGATCCCGGTCCACCAGCCTTGAGCGGTATTTTTGTGGGTCGGGAGGAGAGATCTTCCGGTATGAGCTTATGCGGCCGGTGGGGGTGCCTTCCCATGAAACGGTCGAAGGGGACAGAGCCATGACCCTGGTGATTGCATTTGTCGGTGAGGCAGGGGCCGTCATGGCAGGCGATATGCGGGAGATCACCTTCCTCGGGGACCGTGCCTCGATGGAGAGGCTCGAGAGGGAGCTTTATACGGGAAGTATCCTAACGGATGAAGACCTCGGGAAGAGGGCTGGAGCGCTCGGGGTGAGGCTGGGTATCAGGGATGACAAGGTCAAGGTTACAGAGAGGGACGGGGTTCTCGTGGGAGAGGTCACCTCCCTTGAGGGCGGTGTTCTCCGGAAGCGAAGGGTGTATGCCTCGGGAGGGTCCTATGCCATTGTCGATACCGGGGACGGTGCCCCTGTCCCGAGGGGAAGAGGCGGCGCCGGCAACTTCGTGGTGCTCGGGAACGAGAAGACAAAGGCGATAGCCCACCGGTGCATCAGGGAGAGGTGGAAGAACGGCGGTCTCAGGGATGCGGTGGAGATCATCGCCAGGTCCATGGAACGGGCTTCAGCGGAAACTCCCTCGGTGAGCAGACGGTTCATCCTCGTCCAGACAGGGAAGACGGCTGATCTCGGGAAGGTGATGGAACAGGAGGGGACGGGGAGCCCATCCTGATCCGCGGGAGCCGCCGGCCCCCCTTGCCTTCCGGGCCAGATCCGACTCCCATCTTAAGAAGAAGAAGGAGGGCGGCGCGGAAGAGCCCACGAATCCTGCGGTAAAAAGAGTGGAATGGATGGGAACTGGATCAGAGCGTCTCAACCACCAGGTCGTATTCCTTGATGACGATGTTATTGATATTCCCTATCGTGCTCGTGCATGTAATCGGTTTGGGGAAGTTGTCCGGACAACTCATACCCAGGTTGCTCGGGTCAGTGAGATAGGTTTTCCAGGCAAGACTGTAGCCATCGGGCGTGATGGTCTGATTGTTGTCAGGGTAGTACGTAATGGTAACCATGGTAGTACTGCTTACGGTACTCAAATTCATGTTAGTACTGAGGAGTCGCGTTCGCACGGTCCCGATTCCCGTCTCGGAGAGCTGCTGGACAGTGCCCGGTTCGGTGCTCAGGTTCATGAGGTTGATGACGAGGGTTTTGGATGAGGTATCCAGATACCACCGCGGGTCGGCGAGCATGAAGGACCCGTTCGTGGCGAGCGGTTTCTCGATGACCGCCCCGTTTTCCAGGGTGATGACCGTATTATCGTTTGTGGAAAAATAGTGGAGTTCCCCGGGAATAAAGGTGTAGTCATTATGGTTCCCAAGGGTGTCGGTCCACGTAATATCGAACTTCTGGAGTGTATATGACGGTCCGTACAGGGAAAGGCTTCCGCCGCTCACCCTGAGAGCCGTCTCTTTGTAGTTCGCCAGTTTATAGGACAGGGATTTGATATCATTCTGGAGAACGATCATCGTCTGCTCCATGTTCCGCATATTGGCCGAGCTCTGCTGCTGCATGAGGAGCGGGTAACCGTACAGGGTGATGAGCCCGATACCTGTCAGGATGAGACTGAATATGATGAGGTACCCGATGCTTTCTGACACTGCTTCCCTTTTTTGTTCCATACGCTATCCTTCCTTGCTAGAATCCATTCGAGTTATAGGTGATGAGGTTCCACCCCGAGCTCGTGGTATTACCGGTTACTCCTTTGGTTGCACCGATACCTGCGATATTGATATCCGCATGGATATCTCCCCGTTCCACGACGATCGTTTGAGCCGTCCCTGTTTCATTAGCCCGGACAAAGTAGTCCTGCCCTGCCACATCATGAGGGAGAATAAACCTGGTGGAGATGTTTCCGTTGTCCGGGGCGATCACGTACAGGTCCACGATCCGCACGCTCATCCCATTCCCGATATCGGTGAAGGAGTAGTATCTCAGCGTGTCACCCGGCCCCTGCATGAAAACGGAGTTCACGGCGAAGAGGACGACGACGAGGAGGAGGAGGAGAATACCGGTGATGGAGATGTACTCCACGAGGTTCGTGACTCCGTCGGATGGGTCCGGTCTTTTAACAGTAGATCGTGATCGGGTTCTCATCATAAGCGGTCACCCCGTTGTTGTAATGGATGCTCACCGTTCTTACCCCATCGCTGCCGCAGAGAGGGGGAGTCCCGACGGAGAGGTTATAGTTCACAATCGCACTCTTCCGGTACAATGAGATCTGCTTGATCTCCTGTGTTATGTTGTCCATGATGAAGCCGCATCTAGTCGGGTAAATGGATGGGCATTGTGTCCGGTTGAAGTTCTCAACCTCGAGGATGTCATGCCTGAGATCCTGGATATCGTTCTTCGGGAACTCGAGCACCCCCTCTGCCGTGGTCTGGCCCACCAGGGTGGACTGGCTGATGATGATGGCAAGGAAGAAGATACCGAGGGAGACGAGGAAGCCCATCATGATGATCCATTGCCCTTCGGCGTTCAGGCTTTCCACATGACCACCTCCACAAGTACCTCCTGGGGTTCATTCCTCATGTCGCCTGGGACAATTCCCGAAGAAGCACTACCGGGTTTCCCGTTGGTATGGATCCAGTGTGTTACCCGGACTCCGGGTCCAATTCCCAGATAGCCCCCGGAGTACGGGTTAGGCAGCAGGTAGCTCCCCGGTGAGTTGGAATTGCCCACGTACCAGATGCTGGCATTAATCTGGATGTCGGTGCATTCCACTGAAATTTCCTTTGCAACCGCTTTGGGGTTGCAGAGGTAATCATGGGTGAAATTCCAGTAGAACCCGTTGCCATTTGTTGTACTCACGATCAGTTCGAGATCGGTCCGGTTGGGCTGGAGGGAATCGGTGAGGTTTCTGGGGGTGTCCATCACTCTCAGGATGTCGCTCCCCACCTGCTCGAGCTGCATATCGGTGATATGGGTGTCGCCGGGGGTGTAGACCGAGGTGGATCCAAGGACGAGATACGTGGTAAGGAGCATGATGAGACCGGCCGCGATCCCCTCCATGGTGTAGAGCTGGGCCCTCTCGTTCACCATATGCCCACCTCAAGCATGCCGGTGGAGAGGAACGGCTGGGTCACGTTCGTGCGATTATAGTCGTACAGATACTCCCCGTTGACGAGGGTTTGAGGGGGATTATTCTGGAACGTGAAGGTTATGACAAGGTCACTTCCCTGATTGAAATACTCCGCATCAATGTGATTGGCGGAGAGATTGATCATATCGGCCACATTTACACCCCCTGTAAGGGGAAATTGATAATTATTCCCGTCAATGGAGAGGGTCTTCACACACATGGCATCGTTGAGCTCAACAGCATCGCAAGAATGTATGAAGGTCGTCCACAGTTGGGGGTTATCGGTTGGGCCAAAATCCACTCGCGTGAGGGTTGCGTTCGTGGGTGCAGATCCGTTCCACTCCCTGAATCCTGGCGGCACCCCCTGCCCGCTATTATATGCGGTTAGATTTGACTTACACGCAATAGGACTGGTATTATTTCCTGGACTATCTGAATTGTTCAGGAGGAAATGGAGGCCCGAGATATTGATGATGAGGGGCTCCCTCTGGAGGTCGAGAATGAAGGGGGTATCGATGCTCTTGTTGTAGAGGACGCTCCCATCAAGGTGTATCCAGAACTTCTGGACTGGTTGGCCATCACTCGTGGCATTGAACTCGGGACGCTGATTCAAATTGATGGCGGCACCATTGGAGTTCTGCTTGATGACCACGTACCTGCGGATGTACCCGTAGCCGGCCGGATAGGGTTCCCCGATGGACAGATGGAGAAGCGGTTCCCCCGGCTTCATGGGCGAGATGTTCTGCAGGGTGATGTTGTACCCGTACTGGTAGGAGGAGAAGAGCAGTTTTTCCCGGTAATCACTATCACCGAGACCCTCTCCGAGACTCTCGCTGTAGGAAAAAGTGGTGCATCCAAAAAACTTATTTATCTTGTTGATGGAGAGGATGTTCGGCGTATCCCGCGCGAGAGCAAGTCCAAAACGGGAGACCTGATCTTTATCGACCCTTAATTCCCATGGACGCCAGTCCATCGTATAGCTGCTGATCTCGCCACCTATAGGGAACTGTTGCGCGGGATTGGTTTCCCCGGGATCCTCGACGAGAACAACGCCTGTCCGGTAGGCAACTGCATCGTAGTCGATACCGCTCGTCCGCTGGAGCCCCACGAGGAGGCTCGGGACGAAATTCGCAACCATGATGAGGGAGAGTATGAAGATGGTGAAACCGACGAGGAAGTCCACCGGCAGCTGTGCGGAATCCCCCTTTATGGAGATGGTATCAACTCCCCGGTCTTTGCGTTGAAGGAGAGGGTCGATCTCTCCAATGCCGAGTGGATCGCGATCTGGTAGGTATCCTGGTCCAAGGTGAGATCGCTCTCCCCGACCCGTAAGCGGTTCATCTCCTTCACGATGGTATTGAGGTTCTGTCGGAAGAGATCCTGGGGCGAGACCAGCTCCTTGATCTTCACCTCCTCCTGTGGGAGGGTGGTGGGGAGATCCAGCACCGTCCATTCTCCTTCACTGTAGGCAAGGAGGGTGGTCTTTCCAGCCCCCTGCATGCCAAGGACCCATGTTCTCGCAAGGCCCGCAGAATCGACACCATACCCCCAGACCTCGTTGATGGTCATCCCATTGGTGTCGATACTCCCTTCCTGCTCGGCAGCCGGAAGGGAGCCGATGGCATCCTCAAGGGAGACTTTGGGTGCGTTCCGGGATGTTATGTCCTGGATGGGGCCTTCGCCAGTCTGGGTACTCTGCAGGCTCCCCTGGTCCCCTGTGGGGGGAGGGCCAAAGGAGATGCAGCCTGCTTGCAGAGAGAAGAGTAGAAGGAAGACGAGGAGGAGAGCAGCGTATCTCACCCGGGAGGCCATACCGTACACCTTTATTATTTATAAGTTCAATATAAATCTTGGGTTTTTTCGGATTCGAAGATCCTTGTCGGATCTTTTTCTGCATCATGAAATATGATATATTCAGATAAATACCTTATGAAATTCTGATTTCAGATCTCAGAGAATAATTCGATCCCCGGTCTTGTGGAAAGGTAATTTCCTTGCCTGCCTGGCCGGTCCATGCAGTCAGCCCGGAGCGGTGACCCCTCATGTTTCCCCCTTGCCAATACCATTCCCGATGGAGCTTGTGATCATTCCCTACCGCACGATCTTCGAGATGGGGATCTCAAGGATATCTTCGGCACCTGCATCTTTGAGCCTGGGGATGAGCTGGTTCACCCCCGCTTTCGGGACAACCGTCTGGATGCTGTAATAGTCGATGCCGTGGAGCTGGCTCACGGTGGGCTTCTTCATGGCAGGGAGCATGGCGATGACATCCTCCATCGAGGGCCCGGGGACGTTCATGGTGATGAGGACCTGCCCCCTTGCCTCGATGACCCCCATGAGGAGGGTGCGGATCTCCTCGATCTCCTTGCGTTTCCCGGGATCGGCGAGGCTTATGCGGTTCGCGATGACCACGGTCGAGGACTCCATGATCTCCCCGATGATCTTCAGGCCGTTCTGCCGGAGGGTCGTCCCCGTCTCGGTGAGATCCACCACCACGTCCATGAGGTCAGGGACCTTTGCCTCGGATGCCCCGTACGAGGGGAAGAGGCGGACGGGGATTCCCAGGCCCGCAAAGTAGCGGCGGGTGATCTCCGGGTACTCGGTGGTGACCCGGCTCCCGGGCCGGATCTGTTCGGCTTTCTCGATGGGTTCGTCCCGGTGGACCGCGACCACGATCCTGACATTCCCTGCGCCCCCCTTGCTATAGAAGAGCCGGGCCACCTCCACCACATCAGCCCCCGTCTCCCGGACCCAGTCGAGGCCGGAGATCCCGAGGTCGAAGTAGCCCATCGCCACGTAGGTCGGGATCTCCTGGGGCCTGAGGACCTTCACCTTGCCGATCCGCGGGTCATCGATGGCCGGGTTGTAGTCCCGCTCCGTCCTCTTCACCTCGAGGTCGGCCTCCCTGAAGAGCTGGAGGGTCTGCTGCTCGAGGCTGCCTTTCGGGAGCGCAAGGGTAATCATACCCGGATCTATCGCTCCCGGACGGAATAAATGATGAGGGGGCGTTTCAGTCCAGTGTGTGGATGAGGAGGCCGCTCTTGAGCTTCGGCTCGAACCAGGTGGACTTGGGGGGCATGATCCCGCCGGCATCCGCGATGGCCATGACCTCGCCGATCCCGACGGGCTGCAGGGCAAAGGCGGCCTCGTACTCCCCCCCGTCCACCCTCTCCTCGAGGTCGGTCGCGGGCCTCGAGCCGCCGAGGAACTGGAGGCGGGGGTCTTCCCTGGGGTCCCTGATCCCGAGCATGGGTCCCAGGACCTCGTCCTGGAGCACCTGGACATCGAGGACAGGGATGCCGCCCGCTCCCGGAGTTTCCTTCGCCCGGCTCACCTCGTACCATTCTCCTCCCAGGTACATTCGGAAGAGATGCATGCCCGTGGATGCCCCGCCAGGGGCCCGGAACTCATCCCACCCGGTCGGGATGCACTTCCTCACCTTGAATCTTCGCGAAAGGCGATCCAGGAACGAGGCCGGGGTCAGGCCGGAGAGGTCGGTGATGAGCCGGCTGTAGCCATGGATGGCAACCTGGTCGTGGGGAAAGAGGACGGCCATGAACCGGTCAGCTTCGCCCCCGCCCCTGCCGGCCTTTCGTCTCATAAGCGCGACGTTCGCGGCCGCTGCCGCGCGGTGATGCCCGTCGGCGATATAGAGACGGGTGAGCGGGGAGATGAGGCGGGTGGCACGGACGATCCCCGACGGGTCCCCGATCCGGAAGACCCGGTGAATGGTGCCATTGGCTGCCTCAACCCGTGTCCCCGGATCATCCCCAGGGGGAACCATTCCCCCGATCCCGGGTCCGACGCCGACATTATCCCGGTAGAAGAGAAAGACGAGCCCGGTCTGGGCGTTCACGGCGTCGATGTGCCGGGTCCTGTCCTCCTCCTTGTCCCGGCGGGTGAGCTCGTGGCTCCGGATGGTGCCGTCAAGATAATCGTCAACCCCGATGGTGCAGACAAGACCGGTGACCCATCGCCTGCCGTCCCCTACCTGGTAGAGGTAGAGGGATGGCTCGGTGTCCCTGACAAGGACCCCCTCCCCAACCATCGAGAGGAGGTTCTCCCGTGCGCGGAGATAGACGGCATCGGCATGGGGCGGGATCCCCGGAAGCTCCGCGTCTGCTCGACTCACCCTGAGAAAGGAGCGCGGGTTCTCCCTGATGCACCCGGCTGCCTCTCCGGCCGAGATCACGTCATAGGGGACCGACGCCACTTCGGGGGCGAAGACGGGGTTGGGCCGCAGTGCTGCGAATGGGTGAATCTGGACCATGGGATTCTTTCTGGATACCGGAGGCGGTGATTACATTTTAACCTCACGAAATCTTATATCACCGGGAGCGCCCCCATGAACCCGCCCGCCCGCTATATCAGGAGAGCCAGGCCGACGGATATCCCGGAGATCCTGGCCATCGAACGGGAATGCTTCGTCGAGCCCTGGGAGGAAGAGGTCTTCGTCCAGACCATGGAGTGGACCCCTTTCTTCTTCCTTGTTGCGATGGCGGACGGGAAGATCCGGGGGTTCGCGGTCGGCTGCATGGAGCACACCGGCGCGGCTGTCTACGGCCATGTCTCGAACCTGGGGGTTACCGCGACTTACCGGGGGACAGGGCTCGGGAGGCTCCTCGTTGCCCGGCTCGAGCGCCAGTTCGTCCTGGAGGGGGCCGAGGGGGCGCTCCTCGAGGTGAGGGTCTCGAACACCGATGCCCAGGATTTCTACCGGAGGCTCGGGTACCGGGAGGCCTTCCTCCTCTCGGGCTACTACTCCAACGGCGAGGACGCCCTCGTGATGATGAGGGATCTCCCTCTTTAGGCTCGGGAAATACCTTTCCCTCTCCCTCGGGGGATTAAGATCCCCCTCCGTGTCAGGAAATTCTATTTCCCTCTCCCTCCGGGGGATTGAGATCCCCCTCCGGGCTTTCCCCTCCCGAGGGCCCGGTGGGCGCGGGCGAGGTGGCCTGCACCGAGTGCACCGAGGAGAGAGAGCTCGCCGGCAAGGACCGCGGCGGCAACGATCTCGGCGAACTTCTTCGCCTGTGCACCGGGCGGGGTTCCCCCACCGGCAACCCCGAGGATGGAGAGGCACTCCCGCTGGGTGTCGAGGCCGGTCCCGCCACCCACGGTGCCGAGCTGGAGGGCGGGGATCGTGACCGCCACGTAGACCCCCCCTTCCTGTTTCTCCACCGTGGTGAAGGTCCCGGACCCCTCTACGACGTGGGCGGGGTCCTGGCCACAGGCAATGAAGACGGCCGCGATGACATTCGCTGCATGGGCGTTGAAGCCGAGGGAGCCCGCACGGGCAGACCCGAGGAGGTTCTTCCGGTAATTCACCTCGGCGAGGGTCGCGGGATCGGTCTTGAAAATTTCGGAGACCAGGCCATCGGGGATGCGCACACCGGCGACCACGCTCTTCCCCCGTCCCAGGATGCCGTTCACGGCCGCGGGCTTCTTGTCGGTGCAGAGGTTCCCCGAGAGGGCTACGAGGTGCGCACCCGTCTTCTCTTCGATGAGGTCCGCGATCCTCTCGCTCGCGATGGTGACCATGTTCATGCCCATCGCATCCTTGGTGTCGAACTCCAGCCGGACATGGACCGTCGTACCGGTGACAAAGGCCATTGCTCCAGTCAGCTCGCCGTGCGATGTGGTCTCGGCGGCGGCTGCCGCGAGCGTATCCCTGTTCCCGTCAATAAAGTCCTTCACCGCCCGGGAGTGGAGGATGTCCCGTGTGGAAAAGACCGGGGCCCGGGTCATCCCGTTGCGCAGGATACGGACCTCGGCCCCGCCGGAACGGGTGACGGCCCCGCACCCGCGGTTCACCGATGCGACGAGAGCTCCCTCGGTGGTTGCAAGGGGGACGTAGTAGAATCCATCGGCGTACTCCCCCTTCACCTTCAGGGGCCCGGCCACCCCCACCGGGACCTGGACCGCCCCTACCATGTTCTCGATGTTCCGCTTCACCGCGTTTGTCGGGTCCATGGTGAAAGAGCCGAGCTTCGGGAGCTGCACCCCGGCCTCCTCTTCGATGAACGCCCTGCGGATCCGGATGGCTTCCGGGGCAGGGACCTCCTTCTCAAGGGCGTACAGCTTCAGCGTGCCATTTTTTAGCCTCTCGAGGTACTTATCCATGATCAACTCTTGGGAACGGAAGGATTAAAGCTGGAGGGTAAGAGGTCATGAAGGAAGGCTGGTGCCTCAGGGTCCCGAAGACGTCCGGTGAGGAGAAGCGCCGGGAGCTCCTGAAGGAAGGGCTCCTCGATACGTGCCTTGTGCCCCGGACCGATGGTGACGATCTCCTCCTCCCGCTACGGGAGCCCCGCCAGGGGTGCGAGAGGGAGCTCTTCGAGGAGTTGCCGGAGAGGGCGGACCTCCCCCGGCATGATCTCATCGGGGGGATCGCTGTGATCCTGGACCCGGGCTCAGAGGGAGCTGACCTGCTCCTCCGTTCCCGGCCCTCCATCCACACGGTTCTCTTCCCCGAGGGGCCGGTAGAGGGGGAGTTCCGTACCCGGAGGTTTGTCGTCGCGGCCGGGGAACCGACCATGAAGACCCGCTACACAGAGTACGGCCTCCGGTTCGAGATCGACCTGTCAGAGGCCTACTTCTCACCCCGGTTATCGGGCGAGCGGCAGCGGGTCCTTGCTCTCATGGACGAAAGAGAGCGGGTGCTGGACATGTTCGCCGGGGTGGGACCCTTTGCCATCACCCTTGCAGGACGGGCCGGTGTGGTCTATGCCGCCGATATCAACCCCGGGGCCGTGAGCCTCATGATAGAGAACATCTCACTCAACCGGGTGAAGAACGTCCTCCCCATCCTCGCCGATGCCGCGCGGCTCGCCGGTGTCCTCCCGCGCGGGTTCGACCGGGTCGTGATGAACCTCCCCTTCGGAGCAGTAAAGTTTCTTGATACAGCTCTTGACCTGTGCAGGCCGGGCGGGACCATCCACCTCTATGCGATGGTCGGCGAGGAGGGCGCCCTCACCCCGATCCTCCGGGATAAGGGGTGCCGGATCATCGGGGAGAGGGTGGTCCACACCTATTCACCGTCGGAGTGGCTGGCGGTGTACGATCTTAAGGTTGGATAACCTGACAGGGACTTGTTCCTGACACCCGGACGCTCCTGGGGGATTCGCTCCGCTCACCCCCGCCGCTGTGGCGTCCCCCGCGTGGGGATAGCCCCTAATTCAGGAAGCCGCCGGATTAGAGGATGCCAGAAACGGGGGGGGATGCCCGTGCGGCGGGGGGCGGGTGAGCCCCCTAGAGCGCCCAATAGAAAAGAGATGAGAGGGTTAAAAGGGAAAGTGGCAGAGAGTCTGCAAACACCTTTCAGTATTCATTATTTCACGGGTACAAACTTCGTCCCGTAGTGGATCACGCCGGAGTCCCCGTCGGCCATGATCCGCCGGAAGACCGACCTGACCCGGGTACCCACCGCCACCTCGTCGGGCTTTGCCACCACCTGTGACGTCAGTCTTGGCCCTTCGTCGAGCTGGATGATCGCAAGTACATAGGGCGTGATATTCTCGAACTGCTCGCTCGCCGACCGGATCACGGTGTAGGTGACTACCTTTCCGGTTCCCGGGAACCGGTACTCGACGATCTTCCCGCCCCTCCGGCAATCGGGGCAGAAGGATCTCGGGGGGAAGTAGTGCCTGCCGCAGGACTCACAGCGGGTCCCGACGAGGTTATAGCGCTGGGGGATCTTCCTCCAGAACCGGGCGACGGACATCTAGGTCACCCCCAGGATATGGACCACCACCGTGGCGCCAGTTCCACCGACGTTGTGAGTGAGCCCTATCTCGCCATCCACCTGACGGGCCCCTGCCTCGCCGCGGAGCTGCTGGACAATCTCGCAGACCTGCTTGATACCCGTCGCACCGACGGGGTGCCCGCAGGCCTTCAGGCCGCCGCTCGTGTTCACGGGGAGGTCCCCGTTGAGCGCGGTCACCCCTTCCTCGGTGAGCCTCCCTGCCTCGCCCTTCTTGCAGAACCCTAAGTCCTCGATCGCACAGATCTCGGCGATGGTGAAGCAGTCATGGACCTCCATGAAGTCGATCTTCCCGCGCGGGAGCCTCGCCATGGCAAACGCCCGCTCGCCGGCGACCACGGTTGCGTCTAGGCAGGAGATATCCCGCCGGTCATGGAGGGCGATGGTGTCGCTCGCCTGGGCGGTGGCGAGGACCTTCACCGGCGTGTCGGTGAACTCCCTCGCCCGTTCCAGGGGGGCGAGGATGACCGCCGCGGCACCGTCGGTTATGGGGGAGCAGTCGAAGAGCCGGAGGGGGTCTGCAACGAGCGCCGATGAGAGGACCGTCTCCAGCGTGATCTCCGACCTGAACTGGGCGATGGGGTTCTTTGCGCCGTTCCGGTGGTTCTTCACGGCCACCATGGCGAGCTGCTCCCTTGTGAGGGGATAGCGGTGCATGTAGTCTGTTGCGATCATCGCGTAGAGGCCGGGGAAGGTGGCTCCCATGAACCCTTCCCATTCCCGGTCGGCCGCGCCCGCAAGGGTATCGACACTCGCGCCCGTGCCGACGTCGGTCATCTTCTCGACCCCTGCCGCGACCACGATATCCTCCATCCCGCTCGCGACCGCGATCACCGCCTGCCGGAAGGCGAGGCCGCCCGAGGCGCACGCGGCCTCGACCCTCGTCGAGGGGATGTGGCGGGTCGAGAGGCCCGCGTAGTCGGCGATGAGGGCCCCGATGTGCTCCTGCTCGATGAACCGCCCGGCGCTCATGTTCCCCACGTACATCGCATCGATATGCTCGCCCGCGAGCTCCGCGTCCGCGAGGGCAAGTGAGCCTGCCTCGACGAAGAGGTCCCTGAAGGATGCCTCCCACTTCTCGCCGAAGGTGGTGCACCCGATCCCGATGATGGCCACGTCTCTCATTGCTGCATCACGATCTTTCCCTTGTGCCGCGCATACTGGGCATAGTCGAGGTAGAGCGGATCCGCGAGGAGGGCGGTCACCGTGGGGGCCTGCCCGAGGTCAAAGATGGACTGGTCCTGGATCGCGTCCGTCACCTCGATATCGAAGGCATCGCTGCCCGCGCCTGAGCCGAAGGAGGTGACAAAGATCCGGTCGCCGGCCACCGCCTGGTCCAGGGTCGCTGCGAGGCCGATCATGGTAGATCCCGAGTAGGTGTTCCCCAGACGCGGGACCACGAGGCCGGGCTTCACCTGTTCGGCCGAGAACCCGAGGACCTGGGCCACCCTCCTCGGGAACTTGGCATTGGGCTGATGGAAGACCGCATAGTCATAGTCCGAGGGCGAGGTCCCCATCTTCGAGAGGAGCATCCTTGCCGCCTCCTGGACATGCCGGAAGTAGCCCGGATCGCCGGTGAACCTGCCGCCATGCCTCGGGTAGTTCTGCCCTTCCCTTCGCCAGAAGTCCGGCGTATCGGTGGTAAAGGAGCAGGTGTGGTGTATCTCTGCGATTGGCGTGTCATTCCCGATGAGGAACGCTGCACCACCGGCTCCTGCCGTGTACTCCAGGGCATCGCCGGGAGCCCCCTGGGCAACATCGGACCCGATGGCCATCCCGAATTTGATCATCCCGCTCTTGACAAGGCCCATACAGGTCTGGATAGCGGCCGTCCCTGCCTTGCACGCGAACTCGTAATCGGCTGCGGTCATGTTCGGGGTTGCCCGGATGGCCTCCCCAACGGTGCATGCCGTGGGCTTTACCGCATACGGATGGGACTCCGATCCCACATACACCGCCCCGATCTCCTCGGGATCCACGGATCTCCGCGCCATCGCGGACCTTGCTGCCTCGACAGCGATGGTGGCCGTGTCCTCGTCGAGACCCGGAACCGACTTCTCGAAGACCCCGAGCCCCCCCGTGATCTCGTCGGCGTTCGCCCCCCAGACCCGGGCTATCTCCTCCACCTTGATCCTGAACCTGGGGATATAGACCCCGTACGTGATGATGCCTACCATTTCTCGCCCCTCAGAGCAGTGATGATCCCTTCGACCTCCATGGGCGTGGCCATCAGGGTGATCCGGTCCTTCTCCGCGAGGCGCGGGACGAGGGGATGGATCTCCTCGGGGGTTATCCCCTGGAGGACCACGCACCGCGGCTTGAAGGGCGTGACCCGGATGGCGACCATCGGGGACTTCCCGTTGGAGACCCCGGTGAAGACGAGGGCCCGCTCCGTGGACCAGCCGTAGAGCCTGCCGAACTCGCTCGAGGAGAGCTGGAGGATGGCATTCAGGCTGTGGATCACCGTGTACCCGTAGATCTCACGGTCCGTCGGACCCTGGATGATAGAGGCCCCGATAGCCCGCGCGAACGCCTCGAGAGGGACCGGTGAGGCATACTCGTGGATATCATAGATGATGTCCGAGTCGAACCGGTTCTCCAGGATCCTCGCGAACTTCTCGATGAACTTCCCCCCGTTCGCCTGGTCGATCGAGAGGATGGTATCCACGATCCTCCCGACCACCGCCGTCCCGGGGCTCCTCCTCCTCCCGCTCTCGTAGTCGCTGATCACCGACGGAGACATCCCCATCTCGTCGGCGAGGACCGCCTGGGGGATCTCGAAGGCCAGCCTCCATTTCTTGAGGGCCTTCCCCGGCGAGTCGGAGAGGGTGATCTCCCCTGCCATCTTCTCGGCAAGGTGCTGGTGGAGCTCGGATTTCATAGGCTCAGGGTTGAGCAGGGGGGCTTAAATAATTAACGAACATGACTTCGACATTTCACGAACTTCACCCGGGAAGAAGGGGTACCGGATCCCCCTCGCAATCCATATATAGGATGCATCCCAACTTTGATAAGCATGCTGGAAGCAGGCGATCTCCAGTGCCTGAAGGCCATCGCCCTCATGGGCGGGTGCAGGGGTCCAGTCTGGATCTCCTCCCAGTCCTTCGGCGACTCTCTCTCGATGAGCCCGCAGACCGCCTCCCGTAGGCTCAAGTCCCTGGAGGGGCAGCGGCTCATCGACCGTTCCCTGCGCCCCGACGGGCAGTACGTGACCGTGACCTCTGACGGGGAGGAGGCCCTCCGGAAGGAGTACACAGACTACAGCCACATCTTCGGCGAGGGGGGCGGCCCCTACAGCCTCACCGGGTCCGTGATAAGCGGCCTCGGAGAGGGGCGGTACTACATGAGCCTCCCCTCCTACCGCGAGCAGTTCAGTAAGGTCCTCGGGAAGGACCCATTCCCCGGCACCCTGAACCTCCGCCTCTCCTCTGCCTCCCGGGACGTGAAGAGGAAGGTGGACAGCCTCCCCTGGACCAGGATCCAGGGTTTCACCCAGGACGACCGGACCTTCGGGGAGGCCCGGACCCTCCCCTGCCGGATCCAGGATATCCCCTGCGCTATCGTTGTACCCGGCCGGTCCCACTATCCTGACGATGTCATCGAGGTGATCTCGCCCGTGGAGCTGAGGGCGACCCTCAATCTCTCGGACGGCGACCTGGTGACCGTCGAGGTCTCCCATGCTTGAGGAGGCCATCAAGGCCTTCAGGGACGGGAAGTTCATCCTCCTCTATGACTTCGACGACCGCGAGCGGGAGACCGATTTTGCCATTCGGGCCGATGCGGTGACCAGGCACCACATCATGTGGATGCGGAAGGACGGGGGCGGGCTCATCTGCACGGCGGTCCACCCCGATGCAGCGGAGCGGCTCGGCCTCCCCTTTGCCCGGGATCTCATGTCCGCGTACCAGGGCGTGGAGCGCCTCGGGGAGATCCCTTATGACCGGAAGAACCCCTCATCGTTCTCCATCTGGGTGAACCACCGGAACACCTTCACCGGTATCACCGACCGGGACCGCTCCCTCACCATCAACACCATCGCCGAGCAGGTGAAGGCCGCCATGAACGGCGGGGGCGGAACGGAGTTCCACCGCATCTTCCGGACGCCCGGCCACGTCGCCCTTCTCCGGGCTGCGAAGGGCCTCCTGGACCAGCGGTGCGGCCAGACCGAGCTCTCCATCGCCCTCGCAGAATTCGCGGGGATCACCCCGGCGGTCACCATCTGCGAGATGCTGGACGACGAGACCGGCTATGCTCTCCCAAAGGAGGATGCCATCCGCTATGCCCGGAGGCACGGCCTCCCGTTCGTCGAGGGGTGCGAGGTCCTCGAGCGGTGGGAAAAGGAGAAGTCCTCGCGGTAGAAGGGCGAGATCACGCCACGAAACAAACAATTACTTCTCTGCCAGGTCCTTCAGAACATCCTCGGGGAGCTTCTTTGCGAAGTCCATCTTCGTCGGGCAGCTCCCCATCTTGATTCCCCGCTTCTTCACCTCGCTCTTCAGGGCAGCCGAGCTGATCTTCTTCACCAGGGCCTTGAGCTCTTCGTCTTTCATACCTCTCCACCATGAGATGATACCCCCATTCCTTCCCTTAAAACTTTCCCGGGCACGGAAACGAGAGATTATGGGTACGGATGACTATTCTTCAGGTGAGAACCCATGATCCGCCTCACCTGCCGGCGCTGCAAGGGGACGGGGACGATCCCGAACGTCGCGTACGAGGTCTGCCGCACGATGCAGTCGCACGATGCAAAGCGCTACTTCTACATGAACCAGGAGCATACCCCCGGGGAAGAGAATGAGAAGGGGGACGGCTGCTCCGTGCACGAGAAGACCGCGATCTGTCCCCAGTGCGACGGGGAGGGATCCCTGGAGTTCGACGAGGAGGAATGGGAACTCACGGTTGTACCGGAGGAGGACGAGGAGGGGTAGAGGGGGGCTGAACGGGTGTCCCCCGAAACGGTGGGGGTTGCCCGTGCGACGAGGGGGGTTTACTGATTTTTTACATTCTGACTATAATCAAGCAAATATAAATTCCTTTTATCAAAAGACTACATAATGATATGAAACGACCGAAATTAGCAGTTACAGACATGGACAAGCCCATTGCAGAGCTTGTGAGGAAGACGGACCATAAAACATTGGCAATCTGGGCTGCTGACTGTGCAGAGCGTGCACTACCATACTTTGAGGAAAAATACCCAGAGGACACTCGTCTACGCAAAGCTATAGAAGCGTGCCGAGAGTGGGCACGTACTGGCGTGTTCAGGATGGCCGATGTACGCAAAACTTCACTTGCAGCTCATGCAGCTGCCCGTGATGTAAAAGAGGATAATGCAGCCCGTTCTGCTGCCCGTGCCGCAGGTCAAGCGTTGGCAACTGCTCATGTTCCTGCTCATGCTCTCGCTGCTGCTATTTACGCTGCTACCGCTGTCCGGGATGCTACCAACTCTCCTGATGCAGATATTGCCACGACCAGAGAACGTGATTGGCAATATCAACACTTACTCAAATTGACAGAAAAATGAACCTCCTGATTTTCCGTACACGGAACATCAAAGGTCCCGAAAACTTCCGTTCACAAATCCCAGGCACTCCGGGGGGGATGGCCGCGCCGGGGGGCGGAGCCCCCCAAGAGCCCATGACGAGGAGGATCGGAGATCTCAAACCGCGTTCTGATCCGCCCTTGAAAGTTGAATAGTGGACGCTCCTGGGGGCTTCGCCTTTGGGCTCGCCCCCGCCGCTGTGGCGTCCCCCAGATACGATAGCCCGATGAACGAGTTCCTTGAAGAAAATCCGGATTCGTGTAATGTAAATAGAGCAACCGCAGGAGATGAATCCTGAAAGGTGATGTATCGAGGAACGAAAAAAAGTTGAGTTTTAGGCGTAGGGGTCCCGCAGCGCCTTGTTGACGCCGAAGGTCTTGCGCCCTTCCACCGTCGCCCGGTTCTTGTCGATCTTCTCCTTGGCGAGTTTCGTGACGAGCTCGAGGCCGGGCTTGACCCCCTCGATGGGCTTCGTCTCGAACATGCCCGAGGCAACCGCCTTGGACCAGACGTCATTCCCCACCTTGGTGCGGACAAAGACCGTCGACCAGCCGTCGGGGCTCCCGACCGAGCCGGTCGAGATGTCGCCGAGGTTGGAGACATAGTCGAGGCAGACGTGGCAGCCGGGCTGCTCGTACTTGTGGGTCACCTTGAGCGGCAGGGTAACGACGTTCCCGCGCTCGGTGTAGATCCAGTACTTGCCCTTCCCGATCTCCATCTTCTTTACGGAGTGGAGACTCTGGCCCGCGTGGTCCTCGACGATGCACTGCATGGACTTGTACGGGAAGTTCTCCATGCAGAAGAGGCCGACCGCAAGCGCGATCTTGCCCGGGACATCCCGCATGTTGACGGGATAGAGCTGGGCCTTCCTGACCGCCTGCATCTGGCAGCAGACGCCCGTGATCCCGACCTTGTCCAGGCCGAAGGAACGGGTCGCCTCCTTGAGCAGGGAGATCTGGGGGCTGATGTTATACTTCGTCCCCCGGGCCTTGAGGATGTCCTCGCGGCTCATGGCGATAAACGGGCGAGGCTGCCAGGGCCGGTCGCCCTTGCCTGCCACGATGGCCCCGTCGATGATCCCCTGTTCAAGGGCATAGACCATGAGGGTGGTGGCGATGCCGCCGTCCTGCGCCTTCTGGAGGATCTCCTTGTCGGTGCTCCGCGCTGAGACACAGGTCGTGTATTTGCCGAGATATGGATCTGATACCATCTCTCTCACCTCACTTGAGCGCTCCAGCGATGATCTCGCTGATGCCCTCGAATTCTGGAATCACGTCGAAGTTGAAGAACGACCGTGGGCATGCCCCGTAGCAGGAGCCGCACTTGATGCAGAGGTCACGCTGGCCCTGCGGCTTCCCGAACTCGTGCGTGATGGCACGGACGGGGCAGGATGCAGCGCAGGTACCGCAGCCCATGCAGAGGCCCTGGTTGATCACGTCGTTCATCAGGTCGCAGAAGCACGCCGTTGTGCCGCGCTTCGCAAGGGCCATGAGGGGCTTCAAGTATTTGCCCGCGAGGGCCTTCTGGTCTGCGTTCCCCTGCAGGAGCAGGTACGCCATGACCGCGACGTTCCTTATCAGCTCCGGGCTCGGGGGGCATCCGGGGATGTAAACATCCACGTCGATGAGATTCCCGATGGGGAGGAAGGACTCATGCTGGGGCTGGTTGTGCTGCCCGCCGCGGGCGAACCTCGTGATGTTCCCGTAGCTCGCGCAGGAGCCGAGGGCCACCACGACCTTTGACTTCTTCCGCGTCTCCTTGATCTCCTCCACCGATTCATGGTCCTGGATGCAGACCGAACCCTCGACAAGGGCCACGTCCATCTCAGGGATGTGCCGCACATCGGCGAGAGTGAGACAGTAGACGAGGTCGGCGTAGTCGTCCAGGATCTTGATGAGTCCCAAATAGTTGTCGGCCACGGACACCAGGCAGCCGGTACAGCCGCTCAGGTGTACGTGTCCGAGCTTGATCTTGTTTGCCACAGGTTTCGCCTCCTTTTTAGCTTCCACCTTCTTCTCCGTCGCAACCCCGGCAGGCTTGGCCTCCCCACCGATGGTCTTCTTGATGGAGTTCAATAGTCCCATAGTTCACCCGATCTCCTTCAGTATCTCGGATACAGCTCCGGGAATGGCTCTCTCTACCTCGTCTGTAATCCCGATGACCATCTCGGGGGCAGAAACGTACTTCTTCTGGCACACAAGGACCCGGATCTTGATGTCGTCCTTGATATGCTGGAGCGGCTCGGTCAGGTCCCATGAGTGGGCGTCCCGGTAACTCCCCACGGGGAGCTCGTCTACGGCGAGCCACCTGAGCTCGCCGGGCTCCCCCCCGAAGTCCGCGATGTCCACGATGATGAGCTTCTTCGTGGACTCGGGGTCGAGGAGGGTAAAGACGAAATGGGGGCCCCCGAGCCCCGCGTCAACGACCTTGACCTTCTCGGGGAGCTCGAGGCCCTGGAGACTCTCCACTACAGCGGGTCCGAACCCGTCGTCCGCGTAGAGCGGGTTGCCGCAGCCTGCCACCACGATCTCGGGATACAGAGGTTCCATTCCCTTCACTTAGATGAGCTTCTGGGCTACCAGCCTGTTCTCCTGGTCCACCACGATCATGTGGGTTGCGCACGAGACGCACGGGTCATACGCCCGGACGACCATCTCGGCGATCTGCCAGGGCGCTCCTGTCAGACCGCGGCTGCAGGTCGGGAGGTTCCAGGTGGTGGGCACGAGCATCTCATACCACAGCACCCGCCCGTCCTTCACCCGTGCAAGGTGGACATCGGTCCCGCGTGGGGCCTCGTTCGCGGCCCAGCCGAGCGACCCGTCTCCCTGGGGGATGGGGTCTGCAAGGACCTTCCCCGAGGTGTCAAGCGCATCAAGGCACTTGAGGATGCTGTATAAGCAGTCCGGATACTCAAGCTGCCGGGCGACGTGCTGGGCGAAGGTGCCCTTCTCATCGAAGTGCTTGAACGTGGCGAGCCGTGCCCTCGGGCCGACCTCGACCGGCTGCCCGTCCATTGTCGGGACACCGGTGCAGGCCTCCATCTGGGGGTTCGCCTTGGTGCCTACCTTCGTGGTTCCGCCGACGGGGTAGCTCGGGTCCTCGAGGTCGATGGTTACCTCACCCATGTACCAGTCCCATGGCCGGGTCTCTTTCCAGCGGGCGATGTCCCAGGTGGGCTTCTCGTCAAGGCTGGAGGAACCGTACATCGGGGATGTCGCCATGACGCCCTGGGAATGGTACCCGAGCGTCTTGGGGATGGGGATCTTCTTGCCCGCGACATCGGTGAACTCACGGTTCTGCATGTTCCTGATGACCGCGATCATGAACTCCATCTGCTCGCGGGCAAGGACGAGCCCCTCCCTGGCGAGGTCATACATCTTCTGCCTCGCCCGGGGACTCACGTTGCGGTACATCCCGCCGACTCTCGGGTTGGAGGGGTGTACTGCCTCGCCGCCCGCGATCATGCCGATGCTCTGGCCGATCTCGCGGATGCGGATGATCCTCGCCGCAACGCTCCTGACAGGCTGCTCCTTGGTGAACGGGTTGATCTTCGTCTCCGTCCCCGGAATGTAAAAGTCCGGAAGGATCAGGATGTTGTGCAGGGCGATGCTGTGGAGCCGGTTTGCTGCATGGAGAATGACCCGCAGGAGCTTTGCGTCCGTCGGGATCTCGCAGCCGACTGAGGCCTCCATGGCCTCGATGCCCGCCAGGCAGTGGGCGATGGGACAGATGCCGCAGACCCGAGAGGCAATCTTCGGGACCTGGTCCATCGTCTTACCGATGGCGAGTTTCTCAACACCCCTGACAGGGGTGATGGAGAGCCAGTCTCCTCGCTCGATGATTCCCTGATCATTGACCTTCAGGGTGAGCTTGGAGTGGCCTTCATGTCTCGTGGTTGGAGAGATCTCTACAACTTTCGACAATGGTATCGCCTCGTTTTCGATTCGGTGTTCTTCAGGCTGTACCGTAGTTAAGGCACACTCTGTGCGATTGTTCTGCGATAGTTACCCGTACATAAAGTACGTTAGACTGCTACTTTCGCCATGACGTTAATTATAGCTTTCGTTTTGGGATCCCTCGACGCATTTTTGCTCACACGAATGCTGAAAAACGTACAACTCCGACGCAATCGCTTCATCGGGGGAGTTACGGAAGATTCCACCCTGAGAAAACCCCGCTCTGTGATGTTCCGGATTGATATGGAGGCATGAGGGCCAGCTTCCATGTGACAGATGGATCAACCGGCCTTGCGGGAAGGAGAAGCGCTCCAAAAAAGGGGGCCATCACAGGAGGGAGAGCTCCCCCTCCATCTCCACCATCAGCTCGGCGAGGGTCGCCTTCCGCTCGGCATAGGCGTTATGCTGGTGGATCGACTCCTCGTTGGTCTGCTTGATGGTGACCACCGAATCGGCGGGAAGTTTGCTGAAGGTGCCGAGGACCTTCCGGGCGATCTCCCGGACGCAGTCTTCTACGAACCTCGGGTTCTTGTGGGCCTCGAGGACGACGTAACTCTCGTCGCCGCGCTTGAGGAGCTCGTAGATCCTGGCCGACATGGAGTCCTTGAGGATATCGATGATCTCCTCGAGGCCCACCCGCTGGTCGTCGTCGGTCTCGAGACAGAGGAAGCCCTTCCCCCGCTGGTTGTGGGTGGCCATGGGGACCTCGGCGAAGAAAGCGTCCACTTTCTCCTGGGAGATACCGAGGTTGCGGAGGACATGGGTGGCCCGGTCCTTCATGATGTCCTGGGCACAGGGGCAGGCGGTCATGCCGGTCACCTCGGCCCCGATGGACTTCCGGACAAATGGATTCGTGTCGTTCCGGCGTGCCACCGCTTTTGCGTACACCATAACCACCTCGTGACAGGCCGTCATGCTCACCGGTGTCTCCCTCCTCTGCATGAACTGGCTCCTCATGGTTACCTCGGTGCGGTCCGCGTACTCGTGGCGGTCGAGGAGCCTCCGGGCAACGGTGGAACAGAGCTGCTCCACCTCCTTCACCTCGCCTTCGATGGCATGCTGGAGGACCTCGTCGATGACCTCGAAGTTGCGGGAGAGGTTCGCCCCCTTGAGGGATGCCGGGAGGTCGACAAAGACGTCGAAGGTGGAGATGAAGATGACCGGGCGCTTGTTCGGCCTCGCGACCTCCACGAGCTTCTTGACGTTCGTCACGCCCACCCGGGTCAGGTTGATGCAGACCTCGGGGCAGCTGGCCTGGACATCGGGCAGATCCGTTGAAGAAGTACGCGTCATGGAGAGAGAACTACTGATAGCGGGAAATAAGGATGATCCGCTAATGAATCTTCACTTCCTTGATATAATCTTTATCTCTTTTCACCGCAGATATCTGCGGGTATGGAACCCACGATACCCAGGTACTTTGAAGATGATGCCGATCTCGGCGTGCTGAAGGGAAAGAAGATCGCGGTCATCGGCTACGGCTCCCAGGGGCGCGGGCAGTCCCTGAACCTCCGGGACAGCGGGCTCTCGGTGATCATCGGCCTCAGGCCGGGGAAGAGCTGGGACAGGGCGAAGGAGGAGGGATTCGAGGTCCTGCTCGTGAAGGACGCAGTGAAGAAAGCGGACATCGTCCAGATCCTCCTCCCCGACGAGCACCAAGCGGCGGTGTACAGGACCGAGATCCACCCGAACCTGAAGGCAAAATCCTGCCTCATGTTCTCTCACGGGTTCAACATCCACTTCGGTCAGATCGTCCCCCCCTCCACGGTGGATGTCATCATGGTGGCCCCGAAGGGGCCCGGCGCCATGGTGAGGCGCACCTACGAGGAGGGGAAGGGTGTTCCCGCCCTCATCGCCATCCACCAGGATGCCTCTGGGAAGGCCCGTGACATCGCCCTCGCTTACGCGAAGGGGATCGGTGCGACCCGGGCTGTGGTCCTGGAGACCACCTTCCGCGAGGAGACCGAAACAGACCTCTTTGGCGAGCAGGCAGTCCTCTGCGGCGGGTGCACCTCCCTCATCAAGGCCGGCTTTGAGACCCTGGTGGACGCGGGGTACGCCCCCGAGATGGCATACCTCGAGATCCTCCACGAGCTGAAGCTCATCGTCGACCTGATCCACGAGGGCGGCCTCACGAATATGCGGGCGGCCATCAGCAACACCGCCCAGTACGGCGACCTCACACGTGGACCCCGGGTCATCGGGCCCGAGGTGTACGGGGTCATGCAGGAGATCCTCGACGAGATCCAGTCCGGGGAATTTGCAAAGGAGTGGATCCTGGAGAACCAGGTGAACCGGCCGGTCTTCAATGCCCTCACCAAGGCAGATGAGGAACACCTGATCGAGGAGGTCGGCAGGGACCTCCGCGCCCTGATGCCCCAGTTCAAGAAGTGACCTTCTTTCTCCCGAGGGGATTGATATCCCCTCCGGGTTCAGGAGGTAATCTTCCTTCTCCCTCGGGGAATTGAGATTTCCCCCCGAGATCAAAAAATACCCCCACCCCATTCTTTAACTTCTTCCGGCCTGACATTTCCACATGTCCGTCTGCATCGTCTACCACTCCGAGACCGGGAACACGAAGAAGGTGGCCGAATATGTTGCAAAGGCAACCGGTGCGACCCTGATACCTGTCAGGGACTGCGCCGGCTACAACAAGATTACCATGTACCTCCTCGGGATTCCGAGGGCCCGGGCCGGGGATAAGGCAACCATCGAACCTCCGATGATCGATGTCTCGACCTTTGACCTCGTCGTCATCGGCTCTCCCGTCTGGGCGTGGAAGCCGACACCGGCGGCAAATGCGGCCATCGCCGCCCTTTCCGGCTGCGAGGGGAAGAAGGGCATCGTCTTTGCCACATCGGGAGGGATGCCGAAAGACACCCTGCCGGTCATGAAGAGTGCACTTGAGGGAAAGGGTGTGAAGGTCAATGGGTCATTCCACTTTTCAATAAAGGAGCTTGGTGACGAGAAGAAACTGAAGGAGTTTGTCGACGCGATCAGGAGCGCCCAGGGAAAAACCTGATTGAAGAAGGAGCGGATCAGGTGCGCATGACCCTCGTCAGGGATGAAAGCGCATGCTCCAGTTCTTCCGGCCCGATGGTGAGGCTCTGCGTGCCACACCGGATACGGAGTCCTTCTCCCCCTGACTCCCCGATGATCCGGTAAGGCAGACCCTTCAGCATGGACTCGTCCTTCACCGCGATGAGGAACCTCCCGGAGGACTCTGAGAAAAGCTCGGTGAGCCCATCTGGCCCGAGATCGACCGCCGCAGAGGGTGCCAGGGCCGCAAGAGCCGCAAGGAGACCTCCCTGGGAGAGGTCGGAGGCCGCATTGCACCTGCCACCTGCCACGAGGTCCCGCACCGCCGGGATGAGCTCCGGGTCACCGATGGCTGGCGGTTCGCCGCCGCACCCGCTCACCGCGTCAAGGACGGACCCCCCGAACTCGGGTTTCGATTCACCGATGAGGGCGAGGGCCGAACCATCCGTCGCCCTCACCCATGGCCGCACCTCCCCCTTCCCCAGGAGCCCTATCGACGGGGTTGGGAGGATCTTTGTCCCGAACTCATCGCTCTCGTTGTAGAGGGAGACATTCCCGCCCACGACCGGGACCTGCATCCGCCTGGCCATGTCACCGAGCCCGAGGACGCACTGCTCGATCTGCCAGTAGATATCCGGGTGCACCGGGCTCGCAAAGTTCAGGCAGTTCACGATGCAGAGGGGGGTCGAGCCGAGCACGACCAGGTTCGCGGCATTCTCCAGGAGGGAGTTCGCCGTCCCCTCGTACGGGGCGAGGGCGATCTGCCGTGGGTTGCACCCGCAGGAGAGGACCAGGGCACCTTCCCCGAGGCGCAGGACCGCCGCATCGCCGGCCAGGGACACGGATCTCAGCTGGACATCGTGGTCGTACTGTTCGGTCACCCAGTCCCTCCGTGCGACTTCGGGGTGGGAGAGCACCTCGAGGGCGAGGTTCTTCAGGCTGCCGGCTGGCTTCCTGAAGGGTATCTTCACGGGCGCGGCCTTCTTCTCCCAGAAGCAGAGGGGTGCATCACCGGTGAGGAGCTGGATGGGGAGGTCTGCCACCACCTTCCCCTTGAACCGGACGATGTAGCGGGATTCGGGGATCACCTCGCCGATATCGGACCATCCTAGATCATACTTCTCGGCGATGGCCCCCATGGCCGCCACATCCTGGGGGTCCACCTCGATGAGCATCCGCTCCTGGGACTCGGAGAGCATGATCTCGGGCGGGGCCATCCCCGGCTCCCGGAGGTGGACCCGGTCCGCATGGATGATGGCCCCGAAGGTGCTGCTCATCTCGCTCGATGCGCCGGCGAGGCCTGCGGCCCCGAGATCCTTGCAGGAGAGGACCTTCCCCGTTGCCGCCATCTCGAGGAGGGCATCGATGATGAGCTTCTCGGTGTAGGGATCCCCGATCTGGACGGAGGGGCGGTCCGCGGCCTCGGAGTCCTCCGAGAGATCCCGGGAGGCGAAGGAGGCCCCCCCGAGCCCGTCCCGGCCCGTAGACGATCCCACGAGGACCAGGTGGGATCCGGGCTTCTTGGCCGGAGCGGTAAGGTACCGGTCTGGGTGGACGATCCCGACACAGACGACATTCACGAGCGGGTTACCCTGGTAGGAGGGATCTACTATCACCTCGCCCCGGACCACGGGAACACCGATGCAGTTCCCGTAGTCCCCGATGCCGGCGACCACGTGCTCGAAGAGGTAGCGGTTCTTCTCGTTCCCGAAAGTCCCGAAGTAGAGGGGGTCCATGAGTGCGATGGGCCGCCCTCCCATGGACACAACGTCCCGTACGATCCCGCCCACTCCTGTCGCTGCCCCGTGGTAGGGATCCACGTAGCTCGGGTGGTTGTGGCTCTCCATCCCCACGACGATGGCAATGTCATCCGAGTACCTCACGACCGCGGCGTCGTCCCCGGGCCCGAGGATGACATCCTTCCCTTCGGTAGGGAGGGTGCGAAGGAGGGTCTTTGTCGACCGGTAACTGCAGTGCTCGCTCCAGAGGTTCTCGAAGCATGCGACCTCAACATCGGTGAGATCACGCCCCAGTTCACGCCGGAGATGGGCGAGGTCCTCCTCCTTCATGCATGGAAGGGTACGTAGGGGGGTGAGATAAGCATGACTCTCCGGATCGCGGGGGCCGGTTTCAAGGGGCCACGGCAACCTTGAACACTGAAGCCGACCAACGGATATCCATGCCCCAGTCATACGAGGACCTCCTGAAGAAGGCCTACTCCCAGATCACCGAGGTGAGCAGCTCCCACGAGCGCTTCTCGGTCCCCCCGGGCAAGGTCTTCATCGAGGGGAAGACGACCGTGCTCGAGAACTTCGCCGAGATCGCCGACAAACTGAACCGGAGCCCCGAGGACCTCCTGAAGTTCCTCGTCGGCGAGCTCGGCACGGCAGGGAAGATCGAGGGGAACCGGGCGGTCTTCAACGGGAAGTTCGAGCCCGGCTCGGTGAATTCCCTCCTCAAGAGCTATGTCGAGGACTATGTCATCTGCTCCGAGTGCGGGAGGCCCGACACCCGCCTCGTCAAGGACGGGAGGATCCCCATCCTCAGGTGCGATGCCTGTGGCGGCCACCGGCCGGTGAAGAAGCGGAAAGTACGTCTCGAGCCCCAGGAGGAGAAGCTCACCGAGGGTGCGATCATGGACCTCGCCATCCTCTCCATCTCCAAGCGCGGGGACGGCGTCGCCCGGGTCGGGAAGCATACCATCTACGTTGCCGGTGCAAAACCCGGTGAGACGGTGAAGGTGAAGATCACGAAGATCGCGGGATCGGTCGCCTTCACCGAGCGTGCGTGATTCCGGAGAGGTCTTCCAGGATCAAGATCAAAACAGAGAATATATTTTTTAAAGATCTTTTTCCAGCGAGAGGGATCTCTTACGCCTTCTCGATCCCTTCAAGGATCTCGTCACAGTAACCTGAGATCCTCTTGCACGCGTCCCTGATGACCTTGATCGGGTCCTTCTTTTTCGTGGTGATGAAGAACTCGGGGTCAGAGTGCTGGAACTCCATGGTATAGCGGGCGACGTCAACCGCAGGGTCCTTGAGGACCTCGTCGGTGAGGAGGTTCATGAAGGTATGCCCTTCGCCCGGAAAGACGATCCTCGCCCGGTCCTTGGATAACTCGAGTATCTTGATCTCCATCTCACCTATTCCTTGGGGAGAAGGAGATAAAAGAGGTTTGGGTGGGACCAGCTCCTGCCTCCGGCGTCAGGGGAACCGGATGCTCTCCCCGTCTTGGGCAAGGCAGGGAAGGATCCAGGGGATAAGATGCGAGAGGTGAACGAACCGGAACCCGCGGGGCCCTGCCTCCCGGGCCATTCCCGAAGCCTCCTCGTAGTTCATGTGCTTGGTGAGCCGGATCTCGGGAGGGACGATCGCATCGAGCACGAGGAGGTCGACCCCCGAGAGGAGCTCCTTCGACCGTTCAGGGATGTCAGCCCGGGTGTCACCCGTGTACGCGATGGACCCCTCCGGGGAATCGATCCTGAGCCCGAAGCTGGGAACGGGAGGGTGGTTCACGGGGAAGAGGGTGACCGAGAGCCCGAGGAGGCTGCATGGGGTGTAAGGCTGTATCCTGTGCTTTTGAAAAGAGAGGAAACCGAAGAGGGGGGCGCAGTACGAGAGAGTCTCGTCTGCGGCATAGACGGGGGGTGGCTCCTGGATCCGGTAAAATTCCCCGAAGCCCGAGTAATGATCATAGTGTCCATGGGTCCAGATGACGGCATCGATATGGGGCGAACCCGCGCAGAGGAGCTGCTGGCGGAGGTCGGGAGAGGTGTCGATCAGGAGGTGTTCCCCCTCTGTTTCGATGAGAAGGGATGTGCGAAGGCGCTGGATCCCGTGTTCTTGTGCGAAGGTGCAATTCTCGCAGGTACACCCGATCTTGGGGGTCCCCACCGCGTCCCCTGTGCCGAGGAAGTGGAGGTTCATGTTAACCGGGCGGGACACCCCTGATCAGGTTCCGGTTCATGACGAGGGAATACCCGCGCTCGATGTCCTCCCCCTCGATCCGTTCCTTCTCCCGGATGAGGGAGGAGAGGAGGGCTTCCTTGACGAGGACCCTGAGATCCGCTCCCGAGAAGCCTTCGGTCCTGAGAGCGAGCTCCGCGACATTCCCGTCCCAGGGAAGGGGGCCGGTGACCTTCGATAGGATCGCCCTCCTCATCTCCCCGTCCGGGAGGAAGAACTCGACCACCTCGTCGAACCTGCGCCAGGCCGCCTCGTCGAGCAGCTGGGGGTGGTTTGTCGCGGCGATGAGGAGCACACCATCGCGTACGAGGCTCACGCGGTCGATGTTCTTGAGGAGCATGTTCACCGCCCTCTTCATCGCCCCGTGATCATCGGTGATCCGGCTCTTTGCAACGAAGTCGAATTCGTCGATGAAAAGGATGGCGGGTGCAATCTTCTTCGCGAACTCGAAGATCCGGTCGATGTTCTTGGAGGTCTCCCCCAGGTACTGGGAGGTGACCATCGAGAGGCGGACCTCCAGGATGGGCATGTGGAGCTCTCGGGAGAGGGCGAGGGCGAGGGTCGTCTTTCCGGTTCCCGGGGGGCCCACAAAGAGAAGCTTCCCGAGCTCGTAGATCCTGTGGGAGCGGAGGAGATCGCGGTGGAGGATGGCCGTTCTCACTTTTGCCGGGATACCTGCCTGCTGGCCGGTGCAGATCAGGTCGGAGAGGCTTGGCTCCACCTCGTCGGGTGCTGAGATGATGAGGAGGTCGAGGGCTGTCTTCAGGGCCTCGTCACCTTTGACGAGGGCCGCGATCTTCGCGTCAAGGTGGGCCCGGGTATCCTCGATTCGCGGGTTTGCTGCCCTCACCTCCCTGTAGGAGATACCGACCGAATCGAACCCCTCGAAGAAGCTCGCGAGGGCCGGGTTCTGTGTGATGAGGGGCCTCCCCCCTTTCTTCAGGAACCAGCCGGCCGCCGCATCCAGGGCCGAGATGCGCATCCGGTGGCCGAAGGAGTCCAGCTCGATGAACGGGTTTCCCTTCACCTTCTCGGAAGCATCCCCGATACCCGTGGCCTGGGCGACGGTCCCGTCCGAGACTATCACGGGCCGCTTCACCTGGCCATCCGGCCCCATGCCGAAGGCCTCCCTGCAGCGGGGGGTCAGGTCATTCTCATCCAGGTCCCGGTTCCGGTTGAATATCTCAGCGGTGAGGAGGATCTCCATCACCTGCACTACCTCGCTCGTCCCTTCTGCGGCCATGGGTATAACTTAGAGAATTTCCCCGGGAACCCAATAAGGGTATCTCACCGGGTGGTGACGATACAGCCATCGCCAGTGACAATGACGGTGTGCTCGGCCTGGGAGACGAGGGATCCCGGCACGTCGCGGAGGACGGGGTAGGCATGGAGGTGGCCGGATCGGACGAGCGCTGAGAGGGTTATCTCGATTTTCTCCCCAGAGAGCCACCTGCGCGCAAAGGGGAGGCCGCGCCGGTCCCGCACCTGGTCAAGGATGCGCTTTGCCGCAGGCAGGCGTGCCGGCCGGTCCAGGACCTGCTGGAAGATCTGCACCCTCGGGCTGTCCGAGACGAACCCCGTGCCCGTGGTCGCAAAAGGCTCGATGGCAAAGACCATCCCCTCTTTGAGGACCGCCCCCCCGGCAAGATGCACGTTCGGTACAGTCGGCGGGGTATGGATCTCGTACTGGCCCAGGCCATGCCCGGTCAGGTTCGCCACAGGGCGGAACCCGAGGGCCTCGATCTCTCCCTGGATTGCCCCCCCAAGATCGCCCGTCGAGATCCCCGGCCTGACAAGGGAGATGGCCTTCTCGAGGGCGGCCTGTGACGCCCGGACTAAGGGTCCGTTCTCACCCAGGTCCACCGTCCCGGCAGTGTCGGCGATATACCCGTCCAGGTGGACCCCTAAATCCATCTTCACCACATCGCCGGCCGCGAAGGTCCGGTCATCCCCTGCGGATGCGGTGTCATGGGCGGCGGCTTCGTTGAGAGAGAGGTTCAGGGGGAAGGCCAGCCCGGCCCCCTCCTTCCTGACGAGGGTTTCCACCTCCTCCACCACCCCGGGGAAAGAAGCCCCCACCCTCACCAGGGGGAGGGAGCGGGAGAGGACCCGGGAGGCGATCTTTCCGGCTTCCAGGTATGCGTCGAGGACCCCGTCCTTCATACCCGGAACTCCCTCGGCATCCTGGTCAGGTCACGGAACCCCTTCTTCGTGACCACCCCCATATCCTCGAGCCGGATACCGCCCTTGCCCGGGTAATACAGGCCGGGCTCCAGGGTGATCACGTTCCCTGCCGCGAGTTCCCCTCCCCCGGGTCCCAGGACGGGGAGCTCATGGACATCGAGCCCGACCCCGTGCCCGAGGTTGTGGATGAAGCCCCTCGTGTTGCTCTCGAATCCCCGTTCCTTGAAGTAGTCCACCACCTTCCCGTGGACCTCTGCCCCCGTTGTGCCTGGGCGGACCAGGGTTGCGGCGAGGGACTGCGCCCCGCGGACGGCCTCGAACATCTCATTGAGTTCGGCCGCCGGCTCGCCCTTCACGACGGTCCGTGACATATCGGCGGTGTACCCGGTCTCCTCATCCTGAGGGAAGATATCGAGGATGATGGATGCGCCCTCGCGGAGCGGCCCTGATCCCCTCATATGGGGGATGGCCGAGTCCTCGCCGCACGAGATGATGGTGTCCACGGCCCTGCACCCCCGCGAGAGAAGGGCGATGGCCACCTCCTTCTGGAGGATCTCGGAGGTGAGGGGAATCCTGCCTCTGTAGAGGATCCCCTTCCTCGCCCGCGAGGACCGGATCGACGAGACGGCCCCTCCCATGGCCGCCTCGGTGGCCTCCTGGACCCGGGCGATGGCGGTTACCTCCTCATCAGTCTTTACCGCCCTCGCCTTCAGGACGGTGTCCTCATCCACGATGACCCGCACGAAGGCCTCGAGCTCCCGGGCAAGCGCCGCGGGGAACTGGGGGGGCACCAGAATATCACCGCCCACGAGCCCGGCGATCATCCGGGCATACGCCCTCCACCTGTTCTTCTCCTCCTTCACGATCTCGGTGAGACCGGCCTGGGCCCTTGTCATGGGGGCAGCCGTGGATTCCCGGGACGCCCTCTCGTACTCCATCTGGGAGACGATGATCGTCCCCTTCTCCCCGATCTTCTGCAGGAATACGACGGGGTCCGTGGTCCTGAACCGGGTGAGGTACCTCATATCCGCGTCCAGGGAGGATCCGTATGCAACGTATGCCTTCGCCCCACCCGAGGCGATGGCGTCATCCAGCCTCTCCATGGAGGAGCTTTCGCGGTAAACCCACAAGTACTTTTATCATTGGGCGCCATGTACGAGGGATGGATGAGCATTCCAGGGAGAGATTCAAGATCCGGTTCATCAAGCTCACCCTGCTCCTCAACGCCATCGTGCTCCTGGTAGCCATCGGGGCCTTCGTCCTCATCCGGTACCATTCCCCCCCCGGCATTGCCGTCGGGCTGAGCCTCCTTGCCGTGGCGGTGATCACCTACATATACTTCTCGCGTTTCTACCAGGAGACCCGGGACTGGCTCGAGGTGAACGCAGGCGCCGGAGAGGAGAAGCATTGAAGTATCGGGAGCAAGCACCATACTTCAGAGATGCTCGAGAAGCTCAAGGGAGATATCCAGCTCCTCGACCGCCACATCGGGGTCATGAAGGCGGTGATGGAGCACGAGCCCATCGGTATCGTGAAGCTCTCCCTCCTCATGGATCTCCCCTACCACCGTATCCGCTACTCCCTCCGCGTTCTCGAGCAGATGGGGTA
Source organism: Methanomicrobiales archaeon (assembly GCA_015660865.1). Lineage (GTDB taxonomy): Archaea > Halobacteriota > Methanomicrobia > Methanomicrobiales > JACTUA01 > JACTUA01. The sequence goes on from JACTUA010000004.1 coordinate 46,151, forward strand.
CATCCAGGCAAGCCCGGCGGGAGCCGTCGCCACCACCCTGGCGAGGAGGCTTCTTTCGAATATCGACCGTGATGTCGACGAGCTGGTCTCCCTCCTTGGGACCCTGAAGGAGAAGAAGACCCCATAACGTTTAATAGGCCCCGGGAAGGATGTAATAAAGCATATCAATCCTGTGCCGCCATAACTCAGTTGGTAGAGTGGCTGGCTGTTAACCAGCATGTCACAGGTTCGAGTCCTGTTGGCGGCGCTCTCCTCTTTCCGGGCCCGTAGCTTAGTCTGGTAAGAGCGCCCGGCTCATAACCGGGCGGTCGTGCGTTCGAATCGCATCGGGCCCATCATGCAGTGCCCGGTCTGTGGTCAGGACTGCGTAACTACGGCCCACGATATCCTCGGGAGCCTGGAGACCGTCTTTGCACCCTGCGGGGAGTGCGGGGGAAGGACCCTGGACAAGACGCAGCCTCCTCCAGACCTCACTATCACCCCCCCCTGCCCCTGCGGCAAGCGGTTCATCGACGATGTCTTCGTCCACCTCTACAGCATCCTTGTGGAGGAAAAGATCCTCTCAAAGGAGGATCCCCTGAAGAAGGTCGGCATGCCTCTTGTCCACCCCGGCTTCGCCATGGACGGGGCCCCATATCTCCCGAAGAACTCCCTCCTCCTCCTCTCCCAGCTGGTAGATGAACCCGTCGCAAAAAAGCTGTATAAGGAGGTTCCCGAGGTCCGGGGGGTAGTGAAGTGCGGGAGGTTCGTCCCGGGAGCCGTCGACGTTGACCTCTCGATTCCTCCCCGGGTCTACGAGCTCCTGGCAGGCTGCGATGTCCGTGCCGACGTCTTCTACACCCAGCACAGCCCCGTTGTGGCATACAAACAGCAGTCCCTGATCCATATCGAGTTCCCCCGGGGGTATGACCCGAAGATCATCTCCGTCGGGGTACACCTGCGCCACGCCCTCCCGAGCGTCTTCGTGGACGCCTCGTGCGGGGTTGGTACCCTCGGGATCATCGCCGCCGCATATGGCGTACCCCATATTATCATGAACGATGCCTGGTACGCGGCTGCATTCTGGGCTGCCTTCAACCTCAAGGTGAACAGCGACTCCCTGCTCGGGGGTGAGATCCACATCCTCGAGGACTACGCATCCATGGCCTCCCACCCGGTGGTCCGTGAGCCTCGGAGGATTGCATACACCGAAGGGAAGCAGCTCGTCGAGGTCTACCAGGGGGACTTCCGGAACCTCCCTCCCCTCATCCCCGAGCGGGACCGGATCCTCACCATCATCGATCTCTTCGAGAAAGGGGATGAGGCCCTCAACCGTCGGATCATGGAGGACTGGCGCAGCCGGGTGGGCGGTGAGGTATTTATCCCATAGAAGGGCTAAGGATCTGCGGGGACTAGCCCGGGTGGTTCGACGTCACCTGTCACCCGAAACCGCCGGCACGCGGGGGGCGAAGTCCGAGGGAGACTCCGGCGACCTGCCCACGTTTTGTGCAACCTGACAAAGAAGCCTCGTCCTGTGAGGTCAATGGACAGGGATCGAAGCCCCGGAGGGGGCGGGGACCTGCAGCCGCGGGGACCGGTTCAGACCCGGAAGGGAGCAGACTTACCGCGGACATCTGGCGCCCACGGGGGAGCGGGGTGGAGGAGGGCTGCACAGGCAGGAGCAGGGTACGTGGTGGCCACCGAGGACGTGTCCCCATCTTACGATTATCATGGCTACTGTCGCAATCCTCGGAGCCTCGGGAAGGATGGGATCTTTTGCGGCCCACGCCATCTCACATGACCCGTACGTCGGGGAGATCCTCCTCATGGGCCGGAAAGGGGGAGAGGAGCGCCTTGACGGCCTCGCACGGGACCTTCAGGACTCTTTTGCTGCCAGGGGGAGCGATATCCGGATCGGCTGGTCCGTGGATCTCGATGACCTCGGGGGATCGGATATCGTGGTCTGTACGGCCGGTATCCCCAGGCAGCCCGGCCAGGACCGGCTGGATCTCGCCATGGAGAACGCGCGGATTGTAGCACCTGCCGCACGGACCATCAGCCGGGTTGCCCCCGACGCTATCATCTTCATGGTCACGAACCCGGTGGATGTTCTGACCACGGTCGCCCTGAAGGTATCCGGATTGAAGCCCGAACGGGTCTTCGGTCTCGGGACCCACCTGGATTCCATGCGCCTGAAATTCCTCATCGCCGGGTTCTTCAAGGTCCATGTCTCCGAGGTGCACACCCGGATTATCGGTGAGCACGGGGACAGCATGGTCCCCCTCTGGTCGGCGACCACCATCGGCGGCATCCAGATCGGGAACCTGCCCGCATTCTCGAGCCTGCCCAGGGAGGAGATGATCTCAACCGTGAAGACCTCAGGTGAGCAGATCATCAGGAAGATGGGCGCGACGATGTACGGGCCGGGCGAAGCGATCGCGACCCTCGTCCACACCATCCTCGGGAACGAGAACCGGATCCTGACGGTCTCCAGGTACGTGGTGGAGGATATCCACGGTACCGGAGATATCTGCATCGGGGCGCCTGCCAGGATCAACCGGAGCGGGATCTTCCCTGTCGCTATCCGGCTGGAGGATGGGGAGGTGCAGGCCTTCCAGCGCTCGGTGGAGAAGATCCGGGGAATCACGAGAGAGGTGATGGAGCGGCTGGAGATGAAAGATCTGCCGTGCCCTTCCTGATAATTCCGAGAAACGAATCATCTGTATTGTTGGGCTATTTTTCTGATATTTCCTGGAGCCTTCCTGATCATCAGATCGCGGACACGACGGGGGATGCCCGCGCGGCGGCGAAAGTCCCCCAAGAGCCCAATAGTAAGAAGAATCAAACTTCTAGTCTGAAATTTTCGATTCTCACGGAATTGTTTTCTTGTGGACGCTCCTGGGGGCTTCGCCTCTGGCTCGCCCCCGCCGCTGTGGCGTCCCCCAGTTAGGATAGAGCCTGTCAGCAAAGGAAGTGGACCTTTAATTCATGCCTGGAACCGTCCTTCATATGCCCCGATCTACGGCGGGGGATGCCCGCGGCGGGGGCGGTAGTCCCCCAAGAGCCCAATAAAATTAAATGGAAAATTGAACTCCGATGTCAATCCGGATAGAATTTGAAGGAGGATTTCTCCGAGAAATCAGGCAAAGTATGATAGTTAGATTTGATATCTCAGATCATCCGGTTTACACAAACGGTCTCAGCCTGCGAGACACCCGGGACCTCGCCGAGGGCCTTCTCCACGGCGTCGGTCCCGCCCTCCTCGTCATTAACGATGACCGCGATCTTGAGGGCTTTCAGGCCGAAGGCGATGGGCTCGACACCAACGTCCTGGATCGACGGGACCTTCTTCTTTAAGTCTGCCTCGAGCTTCGTCATGTCCACGTCCGCCGATTCGGGCAGGATGCGGACGAGGGCGACTACCTTTCCCATCCCTTACGGCCCCCAGAATCCGCACTTCGGGCAGACATACGGGACGCTCTGCATTCTGCAGCGGACACACCTGCGGATGACGGTCTTGCACTCGGGGCACCCGAACTCCGCAGCCCCCTGCACCGCAAGGGGGGCGCTGCAGGAGGTACACTTCTTGCTCTCCATTCACCGACTCCCAAAGGATTCTTTATAATCTAACCCTTCCGGGAATTAAAGCCTTGGTTCGATGACCGTCCCTGGTACCTCCCTCCCGTTCAGGAAGTCTCCGACCCTGCCTTCTACCCGACCGTTCAGGATGGTGGTCCTCACCTGGTGGGCGAGGGCGAAGGGGATGAGGCACGGGTCCACCTCGTCGCAGGTGAGGGGTTCCGTGATCCGGGGAATGAGAGCCCCTTCCCTCGTTATCCCGTCCACCGACTTGAGGAGGAGGAGATCGATCCCGAGCTCCGAGGCCACCCATGCCGCGATGGTATCCGAGGTGACATCCCACGCATGGGGCAGGGGATCCCGTTCCCGCAGGATGCGGTAGGGAAGGAGTATCTCTGCCCTCGCGGGAAGAGAGAGATCGTGGGTGACCGGAAGCCCCCCCGCGGCCATGTACCAGCCGAACTGGTCCATGGCGAGGATCGCCATCCAGTGGGCCGGTTCATCCGGTAGATTCATCGACCTGACCAGCCGTGCAAAGGGGCCACCTCCCGGAACGACAACCAGGGCTCGCCCTGACTTCTTCAGGAGAGAGACAATACCCCCTGCTTCCGGGAAGAGGCTTCCCCCGACCTTCACCACCAGAGCCCGATCTGCAGGGTCCATGCTCAAGAGATCGATCGCGTTCTTCATAAAAGAGGAGGGCGTACTCATCCGTGATGCGCAGGATCCTCATTCTCCTCCTTATCCTCTTCATCACCCTCTCATCGGCATCCGCCATCAGGATTGTTGAGTTCTGCCCCGATACCTACCTTCCTCGCGACGCGGATGCCTATCTCGTCCTCGAAGGGACCGGGTCTCTTGCCAATGTAACCATCTCTGATGGGGAAGGCTCAATTGCCTTCCCCCCGGGAGCGCGTGTCGAGGGGCGGGTGACGGTGGCGGACGAGGCCCTTGCATTCAGGACGACCCATGGCACCCTCCCGGATTTCGAGCTGAAGGAGACCACCCCCGCCGTTCCCAACATGGTGAAGGCGGGCCGCTTCTCACCCGCAAACAACGGAGATGAACTCGACCTCTCGGTCAACGGTCAGGTCATCCAGTCGGTACGCTGGCCGGGAGATCTCCAACCGCGTGAGGGGCAGGTCCACTTCCTCTCGGACACGGGATGGGACCCCCGAATCCTCCTCCTCGGCCAGTCCCGGTTTTCGCCTGCGACCTTCAGGAACGCGACCGTGACCGCCTTTGTCTCCCCCGACTCATCGTTCGGCGTCCTCGAGAATGCCATCTGGGGTGCCCGGCAGGAGATCCTGGTGAACGCCTACGAGCTGTCGCACCCCGGTATCGGAGATCTCCTCGCCGCGGCCAGGCGGCGCGGGGTCTCGGTGCAGGTCCTTCTCGAAGGCGGGCCGGTGGGTGGAATCAGCCCCGGCGAGGAGGCGGTCTGTGCCGGCCTCAACCGGAGCGGTATCCCCCTGGAGATGATGACCACCACGGCGGCCGCCCATGCCCGGTTCCGGTACGATCATGCAAAATACCTAGTGATAGACGGACAGGACCTGCTCATCTCGACCGAGAACTTCGGGGTCACCGGTTACCCGCCGCCCGGTTCCCGGGGGAACCGCGGATGGGGGGCCTTTATCGAGGATCCGGGGGTTGCCGGTTATTTCAGGGAGGTCTTCCTTGCTGATATTCACGGCGGAGACGTGATTCCGTATACCCCGCCATCACGGGAGACTGCGGCGCCCTCACTCCTTCCCTACCAGGTGATGTTCCCGTCCCTCCGGGCGACGAATGCCAGCGTTACCCCCATCCTCTCCCCGGATACGAGCGGGGAGGTCCTCTCCCTCCTTGCCCGTGCAAAGGAGCGGATCGAAATAGAGCAGGCATCCATCAGGAACGCTTCGGGGAAACAGCTTGATCCATTTCTCTCAGCGGCGGTGAATGCCTCGCGGCGCGGGGTGACCGTGAGGATTATCCTCGACGGAAGCAGGTACAATGATGAAGGACCCGCAGATAACAACGAGATGGTGGACCTGGTAAACGCCCTTGCCCACCGGGAAGGCCTTCCCATCTCTGCCCGGATTATGGATCCCGGGTCAGCCAACCTTGAGGCGATCCATACCAAGGGGGTCGTCGTGGACAGGCGACTTGTGCTCATCTCCTCGATTAACTGGAACGGGAACTCCCCGAACTTCAACCGCGAGGCCGGCGTGATCCTCGAGAACGCCGCCCTCGGGGGCTACTTCTCCTCGGTCTTTGAGGAGGACTGGAACCGGGCGGGCGCTGGAGCCGGCCCGGTCGGACCGGATCCGGTGAAGCTCGCTATCGTCGGCCTGGTCGTTGTCATTCTCCTTCTCCTCTTCCTGAGGAGGAGGCAATGAACCCTCTGTCAAACGAAACATTGCAGCAGCCAGAAAAATTACGCGGCTTGAGGTGAATCCTGGAATCCCGAATTTATATATTCGGCCCCATGCAATGCATCCACCAGAAGGGGTGTACTCCCGTGGTATCAGGGATCTTTAAGGAGTATCTGGGCCGGTCCGTGGTCAAGGCTGTCAGCTACCGGATTATCGTAGTGGCCGCGGACTTCGCAGCGGTGTATCTCTTCACGAGCCGGGTGGATATAGCCCTGGGTTTCGTGGTAGTCAGCAACATCTACACCTCGGTCCTCTACCTCCTCCATGAGCGGTTCTGGGACAGGGTGGCATGGGGGAGGGGGGTAAGCTAGGCGATCCGGATCCTCGGAATTTATATCCCCCTCCACCGATACCTCCCTTCGTGCTCGAGAGGCAGGAGCGCACGGCCCTCATCCTCCTCATCACCGTCCTTGCCATCCTCTTCGCAGGCCACCTCATCCTCACTGCCCTCGGAAATGCACCCTTTGCAGCCCCGTACAGCGAGAGCTCACGCGAAGGGGATCTCGTCGTTGTCGTCGGAGTTGTGGAAGGGATCACCCCGACCTCCACCGGTGGCCACCTGCTTCTGTCGGTGAACGGCACGAGGGTCTTCCTACCCTCGCCAGCCTCCAAAGAGGTCAGCCTCCAGGTAAACGAGACCGTCCGGATTTACGGGATCGTCCAGGTCTACGAGGGAAAGAAAGAAGTGGTGGTGAGGAGTGCAAGCGATGTACAGAAGGATCTGTTCCCGTAGTGTTCTCCCGGCGGACGGACTGTCATCGTATTCATGATCACGAGATCTCCCCTTCACCTGCTCCCAATTCCACCGGAAAAAGTCCTTTCAACCATGAAATGAAACCGGGACTCAAGGATAAAGGATTTTTACTATATAGACTTTAGATACTGTATAGGCAGTCCCTAACCCGGAGGAAGGCGATTTATGGCAGAGCAGCATAGGCAGACAAAGGATTATTTCTGGTTCGTCGTGATCTTTGGCACGACAGGCGCGGCCCTCACGGCGACCCTGGTTGGCCTGAGGCACGGCATCTTTGATGTCTTTCCCCACCTCTACTATTTCCCCATCATTATCGTCGCATACCTCTACCCACGGAGGGGGGTTATTTTTTCGGTTCTCCTCGGCGGGATCTATCTCTTCCTCATGTACGCCTTCGCCTTCGGGAATACAAATGCTCTGGCAGCCGGGACTGTTCATTTCTATGTCTTCGTCACCGTAGGGTTCATCGCCTCAAGCCTCTCCGGGAAACTGCAGGAATCGGAGGCCAAATTCCGGGACATCACCGAGAATTCCCCCCTGGGCATCTACCTGACCGAGAGGGGGAAGTTCCGGTACGTGAACCCCCGCTTTGCCGAGATCCACGGGTACGGACCAGACGAGATGCCGGGCCATATGGGGCTCGAAAACCTGGTGCACCCCGATGACTGGCAGGTGATGCGGGAGCAGTTCCGCAAGCTGGACGAGGGTGATGAGAAGCCCTTCAAGTCCCTGGTCCGGACCCTGACCAAGGACGGGAGGACTATCTGGGTGGAGATCCTGGGGTCCCGGATCACCTACCAGAACCGTCCTGCCTACATGGGCACCCTCATGGACGTGACCGAGCTGAAGCAGACCCGGGACGCCCTCGCCGAGAGCGAGGCGCGGCTTCGGACGCTCATCGAGTCCATCGGGGCCGGAGTCCTGGTCGTGGACCCCGCAAGCCACCTGATCACCGACGTGAACCCCGCGGCCGCCGCCATGATCGGGGCCCCGAAGGAGGAGATAGTCGGCAAGGTCTGCCACCGGTTCATCTGCCCCGTGGAGGAGGGGAACTGCCCGGTCACCGATCTCGGGGAGAATATCGACCATGCCGAGCGGGTGCTCCTCCAGGCCGACGGCAACCGCCGCCCCATCATCAAGACCGTTGTTTCCGTGAACCTCGGGGGGCGCCCGTACCTCCTGGAGACCTTCCTCGACATCTCCGAGCGGCAGAAGGCCGAGGTGGCCCTCCGTGAGTCGGAGAAGCGGTACCGGACCCTCTTTGACTCTGCAAGCGACGCCATCTTCATCCAGGACCTCGCGGGGCACTTCCTTGAGGTGAACCGGGCAGCCTGCGACCAGCTCGGGTTCACCCGGGACGAGTTCCTGAAGATGGACCCCCGGGATATCGAGGCGCCCCCGTTCCAGGGCCTCCTCATGGACTGGATCGACGAGGTGAAGAACGGGGGTTTCCTGGAGATGATGCGGGGCGGCCGCTCCACCTTCGACACCGTCCATATGAGGAAGAACGGGAGCTATGTGCCGGTCGAGATCAGCTGCCGGTTCATAGAGTTCGAGAATAAATCGGCCCTCCTCCTCATCGCGAGGGATATCACCGAGCGGAGGCGGATGGAGGGGATCCGGGCCCTCCTCGCTTCCATCGTTCAGTCATCCGAGGAGGCCATCATCAGCACAGAGCTGGATGGGACCGTGGTGAGCTGGAACCCCGGCGCTGAAGCCATTTATGGATATATGGAAGCCGAGATGAAGGGGCAGCCCATGTCCCGGATCGTACCGCCGGAGCTCCACCCCGAGATGATCGACGTCCTCGACCGGCTGGCGCACGGGGAGCGGATCCAGCATTACGAGACCGTACGGCTCCGGAAGGACGGGAGCCGGGTGGAGGTCTCCCTCTCCGTTGCCCAGCTCAAGGATGCCAACGGGCAGGTCATCGGGACTGCGACCATTGCACGGGACATCACCCAGACGAAGGAGGCGGAGCGGGCCCTCCTCGCCTTCATCAACGAGGCCGCGATGCGCCTCCGTCACCCGGTGGAGATCGTCCACGACCAGCTCAAGGAGATGCAGCAGCAGGTGGGCAGGGGGGAGATCACTCCCGAGGATCTCAAGATACTCCTCTCGGTGCAGATCAAGAACACCGAGCAGATCATCGAGAACCTCAACTACCTGAACCGCGCCATCCTCCAGGGTAAGATAGACATACCTGATTCGCACCGGAGGTACCTCACGAGGTAGCGGGGCCTTTGATGACGTTCTCCTTCGACAGGCTGGATAAGGACAAAATCTACCTCTGCCTCTCGTCAGCCGAGCGGCTGCGGGAGAACAGCAGCGGTATCATCAGGAGCCTGCTCTCCAGAGGCTACCTGGTGATCGTGATAACCACGAACCAGCCCTACGCCATCCTGAAGAAGGCCTATGAAAAGGACGGTATCGACCTCTCCCGGGTGGGATTCATCGACGCCATCACCCGGTATGCCGTCGGAGAGGTGCCTGCAGGGGCCAAAGGGGTGCGGTTCACGAGCAGCCCCTCGGACCTCACCCAGCTCGGGATCGCCATCTCCGACTCCCTCAAGGACATGGGAGGGAGGAAGGCGGCCATCCTCCTCGATTCCGTCTCAACCATGCTCATCTACCTCCCCTCGACAAACCTCTCCAAGTTTATCCATTTCGTCTCGAGCAAGCTGAAGATCCTGGACATGGCGGGCATCTTCCTCGCGGTGGAGGATGGCCTCGACCCAACCCTCCTCTCGCAGCTCACCACCTTTGTGGATCGGGTGGTGAATATGGACAGGGAACAGGATACCTCCCCGCCATCGCCTCCACAACCGCCATCTCCACCGTCACCCCCGCCACCCAGGCCCCCCTCGTCATCCACGCCCCCGCCGCCCGCACAGCCATCTTCCCAACCTCCCCAGCCACCACGCCGGCAGCCGCCGCCCTATTGAGACAGGGACGAGGGAATCCCCCTCCCAGGGTGAACGGAAGGACAGCGATTATTTCAACCCCCGGGTAAAACCTCTCCCTCAGTCATGGAGATCGTCTCGGTCATCCTGATCATCACCGGCCTCTGCCTCTTCGAGACCATCTCCTCGATCGACAATGCCATCGTGAACGCCGAGGTCCTCTCCACGATGGGCGAGCGTGCCCGCCGCTGGTTCCTCACCTTCGGTCTCATCATCGCGGTCTTCATCGTCCGCGGGCTCCTCCCCTGGTTCATCGTCTGGTTCACCACCCCCTCGCTCGGTCCCGTCGGGGCCCTCACCGCCGCCTTCTCGAGCGACCCGCAGGTACTCGCCGCGGTCGGGAGCTCGGCCCCCGTCCTCCTCATCGGGGGCGGCACCTTCCTCGTCTTCCTCTTCTTCCACTGGCTCTTCCTGGAGGAGAAGCACTTCGGCCTCCGGGGCGAGCGCTACATACGCGAGAGGGGGGTCTGGTTCTACGCTATCGTTTCCATCCTCCTCGCACTCATCGTCTGGCTGGCCCTCCAGAAAGAGCCCCTCATGGCCTTCGGGGCGGTGATCGGATCGAGCGCCTTCTTCATCGTCCACGGCTTCCGGCAGAACGCCGAGGTACAGGAGAGGAGCCTCATGGACCGGAGCCTCTCCGATCTCTCCAAGATCTTCTACCTGGAGGTCATCGATGCCACCTTCTCCGTCGACGGTGTTCTCGGGGCGTTCGCCTTCACCCTCTCGGTCCCGCTCATCATCCTGGGGAACGGCCTCGGGGCCTTCGTCGTGCGGGAGCTCACCATCGGGAACATCGACCGAATCAGGCGCTATATCTACCTGAAGAACGGGGCGATGTACTCCATCCTGGCACTCGGGGCCATCATGATCCTGGACAGCTTCGGGATCGGGATCCCGGGCTACCTCTCCCCTCTCGTCACCTTCGGGGTGGTGGGGTACTTCCTTCTGAAATCGCGCCGTGTTGCCCTGGCCGTCGAAAGGGACGGGGCGGCCTGAGGCAGGAAGGCTGCCTCGAAAGGGATTTGTGTCATGGGGGGGAGATCCTTCTATGGTTCCACGCCTCTTTCTCCTCCTGATCACCTGCCTGGTCATCACTGCCCTTCTGGCCGGCTGCGGGGGAAGTTCCCCTTCCCAGGTACCCGAAACTCCTGCTGCCACCACCCCTGCCACTACACTTCCGCCCACCACGGAGGCTCCCCAGATCACCGCTGTGCCCGAACCCTTCCCGGGAGCCCTCTCCCTGGGAGCGCAGTACCGGTACGGGAGGGAAGACATCGCCATGGATGTGACCGTCTATCAGGTCAAGGTCATGGACGAGTATACCTGGTGGTCTCCCCAGTGGGGGAAATACTGGAATACCACCCCGAAGAAGGGGAACCAGTTCCTCTTCGCCCTTGTCCGCCTGGTTGACCGGGGAACGGCCAGGGCCAGGCTCCCCTCACCGTCCATGTTCGTCCTTCACGGCGATAACGGCTCCTACGTCCAGACCACCGACCGGGACAACAGCCTCTGGATCAAGGGGTTCGATGTGAAGCAGTACGATTTCTACTTCGACAACACGGGGGGCTGGATAGATCCGGGTGACTCCAATAAAGTGGACGGCTTCCTCCTCTTCGAGGTTCCGGCATCCCTGAGGCCGGATCACGCGTACCTCGAGGCCACCTTCTCGAGCAAGGCGGCTGCGGTCTGGAAGCTCGGCTAGCCAATGCGTGACCTGAGGGCGGGGAGAATCTCCTTCACCGTCCCCACCACCTCCGCCGACTCCTGGATCATGAGGTTCACCCTTCTTTCGGCTTCCGGCCTTCTCCTGTCGGTGGAGAGGGCGATAATGGGGATACCTTTCGCCGCTGCATAACCGATCTCCCACGCGGTGCCTGAATCGGTGTCAGCCCCATCGCATACGGCAACGATGCAGGAGGATCCGTCCAGGGCTCGCAGATGGCTGTCAAAGATGGCCCCGTCGTGCCCCTTTCCCTCACCCCCCTCGCCTGTTTCCTGGGGAAGGTAGACCCCGAAGCCCTGGGCGGTGAGGAGATCCCTGAGCACGAGGTTGAAGGCCCGCTCGGCATCCGAGAAGAGGGGGGCTGCGAGGTAGACCTGTGATCTTGATTCCGGTCTCTTCTCCATATTCGTGATATCCGGTGCCCCGGGATAAAAGAGTGGATGGTCCGGTTCCTTGCTGGGCCTGCGTTGCACGTATCCCCGGTATCCGGCATCTTGCCGCCGACGAGGAGGCCAGGACCATATCCTGGGCAAGGGATTCATCTTACTATTGGGCTCCTGGGGGACTACCGCCCGCCGCGGGCATCCCCCGCCGTCTTCCGAGACTTGTCATCGGCGGTTGTGGGCTTCGTTTGGAATATCTGTCTGGAAAGGTATCTTGCACCGGCCTGCCAATAGTACACTTATCGATGATCCCCCTCCTTGCCTACCGGGACAACACCTGCGACCCGAGGAAGTGCTCGGTGAAGAAGCTCGCCCGTTCAGGCATGGTGCGGATCGTGCCCCGCATCCGGGCCATCCCCCGGGGGACCATCCTCCTCGATCCCACTGCAGAGCAGGCCCTATCACCTGCCGACCGCTCGGCCTCCTCCATCACCGTGCTCGACTGCTCCTGGGCGGTCCTCGACACCTCGGCGGTCAGGAGCCTACACCACCGCCGGGCCCTCCCCTTCCTCCTCGCCGCAAACCCGGTGAACTTCGGGAAGCCCTTCAAGCTCTCGTCCCTGGAGGCGTTCGCAGCCGCCCTCTTCATCCTCGGGGAGGGGGAGCAGGCAGAGAAGATCCTCTCGATCTACACCTGGGGCTGCCGGTTCCTTGAGGTGAACCGCGAGCCCCTTGAGCGGTACGCCGGTGCACGGGACAGTACGGAAGTGGTGGCCATCCAGGCCGACTACCTGGATGAATGTGAAAAACCTTAAAAACCCGTCCCCCCATTCATCAATCATGATACGAGTTGCCATCAACGGGTACGGGACCGTTGGGAAGCGGGTGGCGGACGCGGTCGCGGCGCAGCCGGATATGGAGATCGTCGGGGTCTCGAAGACCCGCCCCTCCTTCGAGGCCTATATCGCCAAGGCCCGGGGGTTCCCCCTCTACATCGCCGATCTCTCGAAGAGGGCCCCCTTCGAGAAGCTCGGCCTCCCGGTTGCTGGATCGGTCGCGGAGATGCTCGCCCGGGCCGACGTGGTGGTGGACGCAACCCCGGGCGGGGTGGGGAAGGAGAACAAGCCCCTCTACGAGAAGACCGGGGTGAAGGCGATCTTCCAGGGCGGCGAGGACCACGAGGTGGCGGGGTTCTCGTTCTGCTCGGACTGCAACTACCGTATGGCGATGGGCAGGCAGTTCGTCCGGGTCGTCTCCTGCAACACCACCGGCCTCTGCCGGATCATCAACACCCTTGACAAGGAGTACGGGATCGCAAAGGTCCGGGCCGTGATGGTCCGGCGCGCTTCTGATCCCGGCGAAGTGAAGAAGGGGCCGGTGGACGCCGTGGTGCTCGACCCGGTGACGGTCCCCAGCCATCATGGACCCGATGTGCAGACGGTCCTCCCCCATATCCCCATCAGTACCATGGCAATGATCGTTCCCACGACGTTCATGCACATGCACGCAGTCCAGGTCGATCTGAAGAAGGATGGGAAGAAAGAACGAATACTGGAGCTCATCAGGGGGCACCCGCGGATGGGGCTCGTCCTGGGCGGCACCGGCATCAAATCAACGGCCGAGCTCAAGGAGTACGCCCTCGACCTGGGCCGGCCCCGGGGCGACCTCTGGGAGAGCTGCATCTTCGCCGACTCCATCGCAGTGCAGGGAAAGGATGTCTCCTTCTTCCAGGCCATCCACCAGGAGGCGGATATCGTGGTCGAGAACGTGGACGCCATCCGGGCCATGGTCGGGTCCGTGAAGGACCCCGGGGAGTCCATCCGGATGACGAACGAGGCTCTCCACTTCGTGGCCATCTGAAAGAAACCTTTACCCCCTTCCCAGACCATTTTTCTGTGCATGATGTCGTTCGAGAAGGACCCCTTTCAGCTCGCGACCCGGAACACCGTCGAGGTGGTAACCGAGGACGACCTGAAGGGCGTCCTGTCCCGGACCCGTCCCCGCGCCTATGCCGGCTACGAGCCGAGCGGTGAGATCCACCTCGGGCACCTGGTCACGGTGAACAAGCTCATGGACCTCCAGGCCGCAGGGTTCCACGTGGTGGTCCTTCTTGCGGATCTCCATGCATTCCTGAACCGGAAGGGAACCCTCGAGGAGGTGGAGGCCCTCGCCCGCTACAACCGGGCCTGCTTCGAGGCCCTTGGCCTCTCGGGGGTCGAGTACGTCACGGGATCGAGCCTCCAGCTCAGCCCTGAGTACGAGATCCTGGTGCTCCGCCTCGCCCAGCAGATCACCCTCAACCGCGCCCAGCGGTCGATGGACGAGGTCGGGCGGCAGATGGAGCACCCCACCGTCTCCCAGATGATCTACCCCATCATGCAAATGGTGGACATCGCCCAGCTGAAGGTGGACGTGGCGGTCGGAGGCATCGACCAGCGGAAGATCCACATGCTCGCCCGGGAGTTCCTTCCCTCGGTGGGTTACCCGGCCCCCGTCTGCATTCATACCCCGATCCTCCTCGGCCTCGACGGGGAGAAGATGTCATCCTCGAAGGGGAACTATATCTCGGTGGCAGAGAAGGAGGAGGATATCAGGAAGAAAGTCCAGAAGGCCTACTGCCCGCCGGGAACGGAGGAGAACCCCATCCTCCAGATCCTCAAGCTTCACATCTTCCCCCGGGCAGGGCCTGTCACGGTGAGGAGGGCGGAGAAGTTCGGGGGGGACCGGACCTTCGGGACCTACGAGGAGATCGCGTCGGCCTACGCAAAGGGCGAGGTCCACCCCATGGACCTGAAGGGAACCGCAGCCGGCTACCTGGTGGAGATCCTCCGCCCGGTGCGGGAACGCCTTGGTTGAGAGGGGGTGAGGGATCTCGTGGCCGCCGATCCAGACGAGAGGAGGTTCGACAGGAAGATCACGGAGCTCGGCATCCGGATCAAGGACGAGGACCAGTGGAAGGTCAGGGATAACGTCTTCGATGAGGTGACCCTCCTCGCCCTCTACCGGCTCGCGAACCGGAGGTATATCACCGCCTTCGGGGGGCCCATCTCCACGGGGAAGGAAGGGATCGTCTTCTATGGCGAGCGCGGGGACCGGGCGCTTGCCATCAAGATCTACATGATCAGCACGGCCAACTTCAAGGCCATGACCGAGTACATCGACGGCGACCCCCGGTTCTCCCATGTCCGGAGGTCGAGGAAGGAGATCATCTTCGCCTGGACGAGGAAGGAGTTCTCCAACCTGAAGCGGGCGAGGAAGGCAGGGATCCCGGTCCCTGAGCCCTACTCCTTTGACCGGAACATCCTCCTCATGGAGTTCCTCGGCGAGGGGCAGAAGCCCTTTCCCCAGATCCGGGATGTGGAGATCCCGGAACCCGGGAAGACCTACCAGGAGGTCATCGGCTTCATCGAGACCCTCTTCTCCAAAGCCCGGCTCGTCCACGGCGACCTCTCTGAGTATAACATCCTGTACGGGAAGGGACCCCACATCATCGACATGGGGCAGGCGGTGACCCTGGACCACCCCCGGGCCCTCCACTTCCTCGTGCGCGATATCAAGAACATAAACAGGTTTTTCTCGGACAAGTGCGAAGTCATGGGTGAACAGGAGATCTTCCAGCGGATAGCCGGCGAGAGGTTCGCCGGCCCGTGAGGTATCTCCGGGATGAAGAGATGACACGAGAGGAGGTCAGGGTCTCCCAGGACCGGATCGGGGTTCTCATCGGGAAGGCAGGGGCGACGAAGAAGAGTCTCGAGGAGAAGACCGGATCCATCATCAGCGTGGACAGCAAGGAGGGCGTAGTCGCCGTGGAGGGCGAGGATGCGCAAGGGGTGATCTCTGCAGCCGAGGTGGTCCACGCCATCGGGAGGGGGTTCTCCCCCGAGCGCGCCTTCGTCCTCCTCCAGGACGAGGACCTGATACTCGACGTCATCGAGCTCAACGCCCTTGCCGACACGACCCAGCAGATGGACCGGATCCGGGGCCGGGTCATCGGGAAGGACGGGCGCTCGCGGGAGCAGATCGAGGACATGACCGGGACCGCCATATCGGTCCATGGAAAGACGGTCGCGATCATCGGGTCCGTCGAGCAGGCGAAGACCGCGCGGACCGCGGTGGAGATGCTCCTGAACGGCGTCCCCCACGAGGCGGTCTATGCCTTCCTGGACCGGAAGAAGCGGGAGGCCAAGCAGGACCTCTTCGGATCTTACTATTAGCGGGACCCCGGCCTTCGGGGAGAGCATCCCCCGGGATACCACGCGATCCGGGCAGGGGAGGAGATGAGTGTGAAGGGAGAACGGTCCAGATGGAGATAAAAGCCCTTCCCATCCCGCCCGACCTCGTCGAGGCCTACCGCGCCCAGGGGATCACAAGCCTCTATCCCCCCCAGGAGGAGTGCGTCCGGGCCGGCATCTTCGAGGGGAAGAACCTCCTCGTCTCCATACCCACGGCGAGCGGGAAGACCCTCGTCGCCGAGATGGCCATGCACCACCATATCGCCCGGGGGGGGAAGTGCCTCTACATCGTCCCATTAAAAGCCCTTGCAAGCGAGAAGTTTGGGGAGTTCTCGGGGAAGAAGGTGAAGGTGGGCATCTCCACAGGGGACTACGACCGGCGCGAGGAATACCTGGGGAGGAACGAGATCATCATCGCGACCTCCGAGAAGGTCGACTCACTCACGAGGAACAACACCCCCTGGCTCTCCGAGCTCACCCTCCTCGTCGTGGACGAGGTCCACCTCCTGGACTCCGAGGACCGGGGGGCCACCCTGGAGATGGTCATCACCAAGCTCCGGTCGAGGAACCCCACGATGCAGATCCTCGGCCTCTCGGCGACCATCGGGAACCCGAGGACCCTCGCAGGATGGCTCGATGCGAACCCCGTGACCAGCACCTGGCGGCCGGTCCTCCTCCGCGAGGGTGTCTTCTACCGCGGAGTGATCCAGTTCAACGACGGGGAACGGAAGGTGGAGGGTGTCTCGAAGTTCGATGACCTGAACCTCTGCCTGGACACGGTCGCCGAGGGGGGGCAGTGCCTGGTCTTCGTCTCCTCGCGGCGCAACGCCGAGGCCTTCGCGAAGAGGGCCGCATCGGCCCTCAAGCGTACCTCCCCTGCTCTCACCGCCTCTTCCCGGGAGCTCGCCGGCCTCGCCGAGACCGAGATGGACAAGTCCCTCACCGCCTGCGTCGAGCGGGGCGCGGCGTTCCACCATGCCGGGCTCCGGAGGGAGCAGCGGAAGATCGTGGAGGCGGGGTTCCGGGCCGGGGAGATCAAGTGCATCTCCTCGACCCCCACCCTTGCGGCCGGGCTCAACCTCCCCGCCCGCCGGGTCATCATCCGGGACTACCTCCGCTACCGGGCCGGGGAGGGGATGGCCCCCATTCCGGTTCGGGAGTACCACCAGATGGCGGGGCGCGCCGGCCGGCCACGGCTGGACCCCTACGGTGAGGCGGTCCTCATCGCAAAGGACCGGGAAGCGGTGCATGACCTCACCTGCGCCTACATCGAGGCCCCTCCCGAGGACGTCCACTCGCAGTGCGGGTCGGCGAAGGCCATCTGCACGCATATCCTCTCCCTCGTTGCCACCGGCTTCGCCGGGACCGTTGGGCAGGTCATGGGGTTCCTCGACCGCACCTTCTATGTCCACGAGAACCGGAACCGGCGAGGGCTCGAGGAGATCGTGGACTCCGCCCTCTCCTTCCTGGAGAAGGCCGAGATGGTGGTCCGGCTGGGAGACGATCTCTCGGCTACCGAGCTCGGAACCCTTGTCTCGCGGCTCTACCTTGACCCGAGGAGCGCGGAGTCCATCACCAGCTGCCTTGCGAAGGTGGAGAACTTCACCGCGATCGGTCTCCTCCACCTCCTCTGTTCCACGCCGGATATGCCCACCCTCTACCTCCGGCAGGCAGATCTTCACCTCCTCGAGAGATACCTCTACGAGCACGAGAAGGCGATCTGGCTCACCCTCCCCTCCTTTGGGGATGAGGAGTGCGAGACCTTCTACAGGGCCCTGAAGACGGCCCTCGTCCTCTCCGATTGGATCGACGAGCTGGGGGAGGCCATGATCTGCGAGCGGTACGGGATCAACCCCGGGGACATCTACTCCTTCGTCGAGAGCGTCCAGTGGCTCGTCCACGCCGCGAGCAGGCTCTCCTCGCGGTTCGCGCCTCACCTCGCGGGCCCCGTCCGGGATATGGAGGTACGGGTCAGGTCCGGCGTGAAAGCGGAGCTCCTCCCCCTGGTCGCCCTCCGCGGTATCGGGCGTGTGCGGGCGCGGAGGCTCTTCAACAACGGCATCATGGGACCTGATGGAATCCGCGCGGCCGGCATCGATCGGGTCACCTCCATCATCGGCCGGGGTATCGCAGAGCAGGTCTTCGCCCAGCTCGGGAAAGTCCCACCGGAGTCCGAGGGCGAACAGGCTAGCCTCGGTCATTTCGGGGGTGGTCCCTCATGACGGGCAGTGGGTTCGAGATCCGGACCGCCACCTTCAGGGTCTCCGGGTGCTCCATGTTTCTCTCCGGACTCCGTGCCGTGGCGGCCGCCCATGCCACCCGGATCATCTGCTTCAACGCCGATCTGATGGCGGGGCGTGCCCATGTGGAGGCGGCCATGGAGAGGGCCCTCCGGTCCGTGCGTGCCGGGACGACTATCTCCTCCTCCCTCGAGATGGAGGCGCTCCTCTATGCGTCCGGAAGCCGGCAGTGCAGCATAGCGGAACGATTCGGTATCCATGAGGGTAAGAACTGTGCATATGTCTGCCTCTGCCCACCAACTGAAGCAGCGTTCCAGGACCTCTCGGCTCTCATGGAGTTCGTTGACGGGGACTGGGAGATCCTTTCAGAAGATAAACAGGAGCGGCTTAGGGAGGCCTTCGGGATAACCCGCGGCGAGCTGGAAGCCGCCGGATCTGCCCGGCTGCGGGACCTGGTCCTGGAACGGGTGGCCCTCCTCGAGGTTTATCGCTGATCCGGGGCTGCGTGGGAGAGGATGTGGCGGATCTCGGGGAGGATGAGCTCCCTGGTCCCCAGGGTCACCGCCGCAACGGAACCCGGGAGAGAGAAGATGGCTTTTCCATGAGAAATCCCTGCCAGGGCCCGGGAGAGGATGGCGGAGGTCCCGATCTCCTGGAAGGATTTCAGCCGGAAGATCTCCCCGAAGCCCTCGATCTCCTTCTCGATGAACGGGCGGATCGCCTCGATGGTGCAGTCGTCGGGGGTGAGGCCGGTGCCGCCCGTCAGGATGATGCAGTTGGCATGGTCCATGGCGAGGACGAGGGCGGTCCGGATATGTTCGATCCTGTCAGGGACCAGAGCGTAATAAGTCACTTCGAGACCGGCCTCGGTGAGGAGATTCCTGATGGCCTGCCCGCTCTCATCGGTCTCCGGAGTCCGGCTGCTTGAGACGGTGATGACCGCCGCTGTGATAGCAACCGGGTGGACGTGTTCAGGATGCATTGCCTGATGTGATGGTTAGCACCCGGAATGATAAAGGGATATTGGGATCCGCTTCTACCCGGACCCCTTTGTTTCCACTGGAATGGTTCGGGAATGTGATATCTCGGACGTTATGAGAATTTTCATCAGGCTTAGTGGGATGATCTCCCTCCTACCCGGGTTCATGCTCCCGGTTCATTTCGATCTATTTTTATATGTTATAAGAGAGAAAAACAACCGGCTATTTCTATTAAAATATCAAATTAAATATCAGACTATTTTATCATCTCCATGAGAAACAAGGGGGGGTGGGGGATTATCCTTCCGGGACTATCCACTGTTTCAAGGGGCCCTGAAGTGCGGTTGTGTGGGTGGATATACCCGAGCCAGTCGAAATGCCCTCAGGGACAGGCAGAAGGAACGGGAAAAATGGCATCCCGGGAAATCTGGAAATCAACTTATTTCGTGAAAATTTACCAAGATAAAAGGATCTCCACAGGAAGTGGGGGGGTTGTAAACAGAGAGAAAACGATCAGCTTAAGAAGGCCCGGAACCATATCACCGGAGCAACCTCTTCCACTGCAGATATGCCCGAAGAAAACTCGTCCATGGGACTTTTCCAGAAATATCTCGTGAATAAGAATATATTCAAGAACCGGGAGGTCCTGCGACACTCGTACCGGCCGAATATCCTCCCCCACCGGCAGCCCGAGATCAATACGATCGCCTCGATCCTTGCCGCCTCCCTCAAGGGTGAGACCCCGTCGAATATCCTGATCTATGGCAAGACGGGGACCGGGAAGACCGCCTGCGTCCGATACGTCGCCGACGAGCTCGAGAAGGCGAGCCAGGAGACCGTCATTCCCTGCCACGTGATCCACCTGAACTGCGAGGTCATAGATACCCAGTACCGGGTCCTCGCCCAGATCGCGAAGAACCTCGAGGATCACGACGAACGGCCGAGCGACGGGACGCGCAGCAACATCCCCTTCACCGGGTGGCCCACCGACCAGGTCTACATGGAGCTGAAGAACCTCCTCGAATCCGTGGGAGGGGTGATGGTGATCGTGCTTGATGAGATCGACAAGCTCGTCAAGAAGAGCGGTGACGAGACCCTCTACAACCTGACCCGGATCAACTCGGATCTCAAGGACTCGAAGGTCTCCATCATCGGCATCTCGAACGATCTCAGGTTCACCGATTTCCTGGACCCCCGGGTCCTCTCCTCCCTCTCGGAGGAGGAGCTGGTCTTCCCGCCCTACAATGCCCCGCAGCTCTGCGACATCCTCCAGAAGCGCGGGGAGGACGCCTTTATGGAGGGGGTCATCGACCCCCCGGTCATCCCCCTCTGCGCTGCCCTCGCCGCCCAGGAGCACGGGGACGCGAGGAGGGCCCTCGACCTCCTCCGGGTCTCGGGTGAGCTCGCCGAGCGGGAGGACGAGAGCCGGGTGGCCGAGAAGCATGTCAAGATGGCCCAGGAGAAGATCGAGACAGACAGCATGATCGAGTGCGTCTCGACCCTCCCGACCCAGTCGAAGGTGGTCCTCTACTCCATGCTCCTCCTCGAGCATATCGGGAAGAAGATCTTCACCTCGGGGGAGGTTCTCCAGGTTTACCGCGAGGTGGCAGGCACCCTTGACGTAGACGTGCTCACGAACCGGAGGATCACGGACCTCGTCTCCGAGCTCTCGATGCTCGGGGTGATCAATACCCGGGTCGTCTCCAAGGGGCGGTACGGGAGAACCAAGGAGATGTGGTTCGATATGATGACGAACCGTATCTGGGAGGTCCTCTCCAAGGACCAGCGCCTCTCGCGGGATACCCTTATACAATTGGATACCAACCGGTTGAAGGCATTGGTCAGGTGATCCCATGGACGAGAAAGACCATGAGATCCTCCACCTTCTCGAGGAGAACGGCCGGCTCCCCCTCCGGGAGCTCGCGACAAGCCTCGCTCTCCCCGAAGACGAGGTCGAGGAGCGCATCCGGGCTATGGAGGAATCCCGGATCATCCGCAAGTTTACCGCGGTCGTTGACTGGGAGCGTGCCGGGAACTCACGGGTCTCGGCCATCATCGACCTGAAGATCGCCCCCGAGCGGGACTTCGGGTACGACAAGATCGCCGAGCGTCTCGCACGCTTCCGGCAGGTGAAGGCGCTCTACCTGGTCTCCGGCGTCTATGATCTCCAGCTCCTTGCCACCGGTCAGGATATGAACGAGGTCTCGCGGTTCGTCTCCGAGCAGATCGCACCCATGGACCATATCAGGGAAACGGCGACCCACATCATCATGAAGATCTACAAGGAGAACGGGAACCCCTTCTTCGAGAGGGAGGGCGGGGAGCGACTCCCCATCACGTTCTAGAGGCAGATAATGAGGGAATACGGCTCAGCGAGGGCACGTGCGATCCCGCCCTCGGGGATACGGCGGTTCTTCGACCTCCTCCTCACCATGGAGGATGTCATTTCCCTGGGCGTCGGGGAGCCTGACTTCGAGACGCCCTGGAACGTGGCCGAGGCAGGGATCTATGCAATCGAGCAGGGCCACACCTCCTATACCTCGAATAAGGGCCTCCTCTCCCTCCGCCAGGCCGTGGCGAGGGACCTCTCCATGCGGTACGGGATCTCTTATGATCCCGAAGAGGAGATCGTGATCACGAGCGGGGTCTCCGAGGCAGCCGATATCGCCATCCGCGCACTCGTGGAC
This sequence comes from Methanomicrobiales archaeon, assembly GCA_015660865.1. GTDB lineage: Archaea > Halobacteriota > Methanomicrobia > Methanomicrobiales > JACTUA01 > JACTUA01. The sequence continues at coordinate 68,091 of JACTUA010000004.1, forward strand.
CCTGGCGACGAGGTCCTGGTGGCCGAGCCGTCCTATGTCTCCTACTCCCCCTGTGTCACCCTGGCGGGTGGCAGACCTGTACCGGTCTCCTGCCATGAAAAGGACGAGTTTAGGCTCACGCCCGAAGGCCTGATGGAGAAGGTCACCCGGAAGAGCCGTGTCCTTGTCATGAACTTCCCCAACAATCCCACGGGAGGCATCATGGGGACCGATGAGATCAACGCCATTGCTGAAGTGGTCGTGGACCATGATCTCTTGGTCATCTCCGATGAGGTCTACTCCGAGCTCACCTACGAGGGGACCCATGTCGCGGTCGCATCCCACCCGGAGCTCTGGGACCGGACCATCACCATGAACGGGTTCTCCAAGGCCTACGCGATGACCGGCTGGAGGATCGGCTATCTCTGTGCACCGAAACAGATCTCCGAGCTGGCCCTGAAGATCCACCAGTACGTGATGCTCTGCGCACCCATCATGGGCCAGATGGCCGCTATCGAGGCCCTGAGGAACGGGGAGGAGGAGAAGAACGCCATGGTCAGGGAGTACCGGCACAGGCGCAACTTCTTCGTGGAGGGGCTGAACAGGATCGGGCTCACCTGCCACCTGCCCAGGGGAGCATTCTATGCGTTCCCCTCCGTGGCTTCCACCGGGCTCTCGGACCTGGAGTTTGCCGAACGTCTCCTCACCGAGAAGCAGGTGGCTGTCGTCCCCGGGTCCGTCTTCGGCGAGACCGGGAGGGATCACCTCCGGTGCGCCTATGCGGTCTCGAGGGAGGACCTGGGCACGGCCCTCAAGCGCATGGAAGAGTTCCTCTCCGGGCTCAGCCGGGAATAAGCTATCCTCCCGAGGGACCCTGAACGGAAACCCCTCTAACCCCTTTATCTCCATTGGAGCGCATGGAACCACCGGAACGGGTATCCGGGTATTTTTATTCGGTCTCTTATTCAAGTTCAGGTGAAGGTAGGGCCAGAAAAGATCGGAAATCCATGTTTCAAAATTTGAAAGAAAAAGAAAGTATATATGGTATAACTCAAAATGGCCCGTGAACCAACCCCTTTATTTCCATTGGAGCACATGGAGCCACCGGAAAGGGTATCCGGGGACAGGACATCGGGATCTCCCTTGCGATTACGCCGGAAATTGGACCCGAAAAGGGCGAATCGACCCGTTATGGGATCCCTGTGAAAGGGGAAAGTATATATTCTCCCACAAAAAATCGGCATAATTACCCCTTTATTTCCATTGGAGCGTATGGAGGCACCGGATCGGATATCCGGGGACATTTCTTGGGATCTCCTCTCTCTACCGGCGGTGGAATGGGCCCTGAGATTCGGACCCGCCATGTTGTGCAACAGTATCTAGGGAACAGGGAGAACCGGGGAGATCGACTTCGGACATCCGGCCCGCGTTCCCCTGGCCGGGTGTTTTCCATGTTCCAGAGGAAGAAGGGGCCAGGAGAGAGAAACCGGGTTCGATCATGCGGGGAAATACCGCCGCGCCAGGGGGGCCAACCCCATTATTTCCTGTGGAGTTCGGGATAGGAATGGACTCGTTTTTCCTTGATATGGCAGGAATTTTTTTATCTATCTTCCGCCATCTCATCGGGGAAAGGGGGATCCTTCGGGGCTGGTTCAGGAGGATCTATGGGGGGAAGGACGAGGGTTTAATACGGGGGAAAGTTCCGGCTTTAAATGCAGGAAGGATCTTCCATGACCGCAGATGTGTTCTTCGCAGGGCTCCGGGCGAGGGGGGACGCGGAGAGCAGGATCGCAAAGATCCGGAGGCTCTTCACCGCAGCGGGGATCGACGGGTGCATCCGGGAACGGGATCTCTGCGCCATCAAGGTCCACTTCGGGGAGCGCGGGTGCGACACCCACGTGAACCCGGTGTATGTCCGCCAGGTAGTCGACATGGTCCGTGCAGAGGGCGGCCGGCCGTTTCTCACCGATACCGCCACCCTCTACTCGGGGAGCAGGTCGAATGCCGTGGACCATATCGCCACGGCGATCGGGCATGGGTTCGACTACTCGGTGGTCGGGGCCCCCATCATCATCGCCGACGGGTTGAGGAGCGGGCACGCCGTGGAGGTGAAGGCAGGGAGGAAGCACTTCGACCGGGTCTTCATCGCGGGCGATATCGCCCAGGCCGACAGCATGGTGGTCATCTCCCACTTCAAGGGGCACATGCTCGCTGGCTTCGGGGGGGCCATCAAGAACCTGGCCATGGGATGTGCCCCTGCGAGGGGCAAGCGAGAGGAGCACCGGGCCCACACGATGGTGGTAGAGGAAAGGTGCCGCGGGTGCGGGAACTGCGTTGAAGTCTGTCCTGCGGGGGCACTCTCCCTGGAACGCGAGAAGGTTCAGCTGGACCGGGAGCGGTGCATCGGCTGCGGGGAGTGCATGACCGTCTGCCTCCAGTCGGCGATAGAGTTCGACTGGATGGTGGATATCCCCCCATTCGTCGAACGGATGGTGGAGTATGCCTGCGGGGCCCTCGAAGGGAAGCGTGACCGGGCCGGGTTCTTCAACTTTCTCCTCTCCATCACGCCGGACTGCGACTGCGTCCCCTGGTCCGACGCCCCCATTGTCCCGGACATCGGGATCCTGGCATCCCTGGACCCGGTAGCGATCGATGCCGCGAGCCTGGATCTCGTGAACAAACAGGCCGGGCTTGCCGGGTCCCTCCTCCAGTCCCACCGAAGGCCGGGCGAGGACAAGTTTGGGGGGGTCTGGCCGCATACCGATGGTTCCCTCCAGCTCTCCTATGCCGAGGAGTGCGGACTCGGGGAGAGAGCCTACCGGCTCGTGGAGATCTGACACGGTTTCGAGGACCTGCGGACCATGAACCCGATGATTGCTGAGCGGATACCGGGGTGAGATCATCAGGAAGAGTAAAGGGGAGGAACCGGGCCCTGGTCTTGAAGTCAATCGCATCCACCGTGTCGATTGCCTGGAAGGCCTCAGGGCCCTGGGGGCCGGAGTGGTGGACGTCGTTGTTACCTCCCCTCCCTACAACATCGGCATCGGCTACCATCTCTACCATGACCGCCGGAGCCGGGAGGAGTACCTCGGGTGGATGGGGGAGGTCGCCCGGCTCTCGAAGAGTGCCATGGGGGACCAGGGCTCCTTCTTCCTCAACGTCGGCGGGACGGTAACGGACCCCTGGATCCCCCTGGACGTCGCCACGGTCTTCAGGGAGCACTTCGTCCTCCAGAATATGATCCACTGGGTGAAGTCCATCGCCATCCCCCGCGGCTCCATGGGGAAGTACCCCCACATCGGGGGGGATATTGCCGTCGGGCACTACAAGCCCATCAACAGCAGGCGGTACCACCACGACTGCCACGAGTTCATCTTCCACTTCACCAAGTGCGGGGATGTCGGGCTGGACAAGCTCGCCATCGGGGTGCCGTATCAGGACAAGTCCAACGTGACGAGGTGGAAGGGCGTGCGGGGGGATCTCCGCGACAGGGGAAACACCTGGTTCATCCCCTACGAGACCATCCGGACGGCCCGCCCCCACCCGAGCGCCTATCCTATCGGCCTCCCAGAGATGTGCATCCGGGACCATGGGGTAGAAAGTACACGCCTGGTACTCGACCCCTTCATGGGGATCGGGGCCACGGCTGTTGCCTGCGTGAGGCTCGGGGTGCCCTTCATCGGGTTCGAGATCGACCCCGAGTACATCGCAATCGCCGAGGAGAGGATCGCGGCCGAGAAGGGAGAGGGGCGCAATTGAAGCCGGAATAGCTGTTTTCGTTATCGCCTGCCCTCTCTCTCTCTCCTTGTCATCATCGCTGCGGCCTTCCTGGATGGTTCCCGGAGGAAGATGCCCGGTCAGCACCGGTAAAGAAACTATTTTTATTCCCATGGGAACGTTTGTATATGGATCTGGCTGGGGAGAAGTGTGCCCCCATCGAGCCCGGAACACCCCCCCTCACAAGGCGGGAACAGCTCTCCCTCTCAAAGAAAGTACCGGACTGGACCCTCGAGGGTACCCGCCTCGTCCAGAAGTTCACCTGCAGGAACTTCATCGAGGCTGTGAAGTTCCTCAACAATATCTCGGTCATCGCCGCCGAGGAGATGCACTACCCCGAGATGTGTATCACCGGGCAGCGCCATGTCACGGTGTCCCTGTATACCCACGCGAGCGGCGGGCTGACCAGGAACGACTTCATCCTCGCCGCAAAGATCACGGAGAAGTGGAAGGAGAGGCCGGATTAACCCGGCACGGGTCAACCCTGCGGGGTCAACCCTGTACGGCTCACGCCGACGCGGGTAACCCCTGACGGGCTAACCCGCACTGGTTAATCCTCGGGTGAACCCTCGGATTACCCCGTCATCCCGAAGGTGCGCAGGATCCGGTCCCGGAGCATCTGCTTCGGGTAGGCCCCGATTACCTTCTCCACGAGCTTCCCCCGGGCAAAGAGGAGGATGGTGGGGATGGCGGTGATCCCATAGCTCATGGCTATCTTCTGGTTCTCATCGGTGTTTACCTTGCCAAAGCTGATCTTCCCTGCAAACTCGGCCGATAGCTCCTGGATGACCGGTGCAACCATCCTGCATGGACCGCACCAGGGTGCCCACAGGTCCACCACCAGGTACGGGTGGTCCCGAACAGCCGCAGGAAACTGCCGCTCGTCGAGGACGAGCACCTGCCCCTCCGGCTTCGCTGCGGGCTTCTCGGTAAAACCCCGCTTCAGTTCCTCGAGCTTCTTCTCCCGTATCTTCTGGAGATCATCATCCATGGGGAAGAGTATAGGCTCCATGCATATTTATCCCTGGTGAGCCGGGCGCTATCGGAGAGCAGCCCTCCCGATCCCCTCGGTCTCCCGAAGGAACGCAGCAAAGTATATCTCGAATCATCAAGAATAGTATGGTGCCTTTCTGGAAGCGAGGTGGGGTAGTCAGGATATCCCGACGGGCTCATAACCCGTAGATCGATGGTTCAAATCCATCCCTCGCTATGTTTACTCGGGGGCTCCCCGCGACTCATGCAGCGGTCTTGTCCGGGGGGAATGACCCGAGCTTGGCCTGATAGCTCCCGATCACGAAATCGATGTTCCGGGAAAGGCACGATTCGCCCTCGATGGATAGGGGGTATTTCCCCGTAAGGCATCCGGTGCAGAGGTTCTCCCGGTCGATCCCGATGGCCTTCACCAGGGCCTCCAGGGAGACGTGGTGGAGGCTCGTCGCCGCGATGGAATCCTTCACCTCGTCCACCGGCCTCGTACTCGCGATGAGCTCCTCCCGGGTGGGCATGTCCACGCCCAGGTAGCACGGGGCGATGATCTGGGGGGACCCGATCCGGACATGGACCTCGGCTGCACCGCTCTCCTTCATCATCCCAACGATGCGCCGGGAAGTTGTCCCCCTGACGATGCTGTCATCCACGAGGACGACCTTTTTCCCCTTGATGTGGCCGATGATCGGGTTGAGCTTGAGCCGCACCGCCCGCTCCCGCTCCTCGCGGGAGGGCTTGATGAAGGTCCTCCCCGTGTACCGGTTCTTCATGAGGGCCTCAAGGTAGGGGATGCCGGAGTGGTGGGCGAATCCTACGGCGACGGAGGTCCCCGAGTCAGGGACGGGCGAGACGAGATCCGCCTTCACCGGGGCCTCGTCATAGAGGGAGGCGCCGATCTTTCTCCGGATGTCGTAGACGAGCTTTCCCTCGATGACGGAGTCTGCACGGGCGAAGTAGATGTACTCGAAGATGCAGTGCGCACGCCGGTCCGCTACCGCGATCTGCATGGCCTCGAAGCCCTTCTCCGTGATCCGAAAGAGTTCCCCGGGCTGCACGTCACGGATGAGCGTACCCCCCAGGGTATCGATCGCAACGCTCTCCGAGGCGACCATGAACCCTTTCTCGGTGGTCCCGATGCAGAGGGGCTTGATCCCGACGGGGTCCCGGAAGGCATAGATGATCCCGTCGAGCATCAGGATCACGGAGTACGATCCCCGGAGCACGTGCATGCAATGGATGATGGCCTCCTCGATCTTTCCCGATCGCCGGAACTCGTCGACGATAGTGGAGGCAACGACCTCGGTATCGGTGGTGGTGGAGAAGATCTCGCCCTGCAGTTCGAACTCGGTGCGGAGGTCCGCCGCGTTCACCAGGTTCCCGTTGTAGGCGATGGCGAAGTGGTGGTCCTGGAACCGGAAATTGAACGGCTGGGTGTTCTCTGGGAGGTTCGCCCCCGTGGTGGGATACCGGACATGCCCGACCCCGACATGCCCCTTCAACTCCTTGAGGTTCTGCTCGGAAAAGACTTCGGAGACAAGGCCCATGCCCTTGTACTTGTAAAAAGAGGACCCGTCCCAGGTCGAGATACCGGCGCTCTCCTGGCCCCGGTGCTGGAGGGCGAAAAGGGCGTAGTAAAGGGAATGTGATACACCGCCAGCATCAACGATGCCAACGATCCCGCACATACCCCTCTAATGAGTAGGAATCTTCGGTTTCTTGGTCATCCACCGGTAGCCACGGAGCCGGGCCGATCGCCCGAAACCGCAGGATGAGCAGGTCTTGTGCCGGACATGGTATGAGATACTCCCGCACCGCCTGCATGCGATATGTACCTTGTGCTGCCTCTTCCCTTTTGAGGGCGTTCCCTTTGTCATGGATAAACCTCTCTCTCCTTTACCCCACGATGGGTGAGATATAGATCACGTTGTCCCCGCGTACGATGAGGGTGCCGAGCTTCCGGACCTCCCCGCCTGCCTCCTCCTCGGCCTTGTCCAGCACCAGGTTCATGTGGACATCGTAGCCCTGGAGGATGCCCCGGATCTCCCGCCTCCCTTTCAGGGAGACGATAACCGGCTGGCGGTTGAGCGCCTGATCGAGTATCTCCATCGGTCTCTTGGTCATAAAAATTCCCTGGACAATCGCTTGTTGGGGTACTCATAGTGCGCAAGGAAGATAGATAAATATAACGAGGATGCGTATTACCCGGTACTCGCGCCTCCGGGGCGAAGGAACGGGGAATGGCGGCTCTTACGGTGAAGAAACGGCATACGATCCGGAAGGATGAGCTCACCGAACTCTTTACCCTCCTCGAGAAGGAGATCGGCCCCTCTGCGGCGAAGTTCCGCTCAGACCGGGTGGAGATGGCAGAGATCGATTCGCCCTTCAACCTCTACCTCGTAGACAAGAAACCCCTCCTGATAAAGACCGACGAGTGGGCCTTCCCAACCGTCCGCGGGGCCATCGAGCGGCCGTTCCCCGAGCGGACCATCGTCGTTGACATGGGGGCCATTCCCTATATCGTCAAGGGTGCAGACGTGATGCGGCCGGGCATCGTCTCGGTCACCCCCGACGTGCGGAAAGGATCCCCGGCCTTGATTGTCGATGAGCGGCACAAAAAGGCACTCGCCGTCGTGATAGCCCTCGTCGACGGCCCGGCGATCTGCGGGGAGACGAAGGGGAAGATGGCAAAGACCATCCACCATGTCGGGGACGCCCTCTGGACCCTGGAACTGTGAGGAATCTGCCTTCTCCTGCCCGGTCCCCGCCATGAAGAATTGGCAGCGGACCGATCCTCCCGATCTGCCAGTCTCTCCACGGGAGAGGTAGGGAAAGGTTATAACAAAACGCGTAATAATACTCCTTCCATGAGTAAACTCCTTGACAGCATCATCGGCCGGAGCCCTCCCACCGGTCAGGACGATTACATGGAGCTGGACCTCACCTCCTTCGAGGGGGCGATGACCGACCAGCCCGCCACCATGTACGTCAAGGTGGCGACGATCGGGGACCTGAAGGACACCCCGAAGGTGAAGGAGGAGGTCTACAACGGGAACATCGTCATCATCGACATCGGCCGGCTGAAGATGGACAAGATCACGTACGAGCGGGTCCTCAAGGACCTGAAAGACGTGGCAAAGGACGTGAACGGGGATATCGTCGGCCTCGGCGACCAGCGCTACGTGGTGATCACCCCGATGTCGGTGAAGATCGCCCGGGACAAGATCGGGGGCGGAACCACCTAGTGCAGAGTGTCGTCCAGGGCCGCTGTCCATACTGTGAACGGGAGATTCAATACCTCTACAAGACCGAAAATATCCCCTATTTTTCCGATATCCTCATCGTGAGTGCCAGGTGCGAGTGCGGCTACCGCCATGCGGACACCATGGTCCTCGCCGACAGCGAGCCTGCCCGCTGGGAACTCCGTGTGGAGGAACCGGAGGATCTCACGGTCAGGGTGGTGCGGTCTGCCTCGGCGAGGGTGGAGATACCCGAGCTCGGGGTCGAGATCGACCCGGGCCCGGCCTGTGAAGGCTTCGTTTCCAACGTCGAGGGGGTCATCGACAGGATAGACAATGTCGTCTCCGGAGTCCTTACCTGGGCCGAGGGGGAGGAGCGGGAGAACGCCCTCGCCCTCCGCAGGCGGATAGAACTCGCGAGGGAGGGAAGCCTGTCCTTCACCCTCTCCATCGAGGATCCCACGGGGAACTCTGCCATCGTCTCGGAGAAAGCGAAGAAGAGTGAGATTCCCGCCTGCCAGGATCAGGTGGAGAACAATCCTGAAGCTTAGCGGATCGAGAGTCCCTTGACCCGGATTCCGGCTTCTTTCACGATCCTGCCCACAACCCGTGATCCGGGGATGAGCTTTTGTATCACTCCAGCCCCATCTTCGGGAAGGACGTAGGCAAACCCCATGCCCATGTTGAAGGTACGGTACATCTCCACCGGATCGATCTGCCCTTTCTCCTGGATGTAAGGAAAAACAGGATGGACCGGCAGGGGATCGGTGAACTCAAATCCATAGTGGGTGATCCGGGTGAAGTTGAGGAGGCCGCTCCCTGTCACATGGCACATGCCATGGACCTCGGTCCTCCGGCAGGCCTCCAGGCTCTCGTGGTAGATCCGGGTCGGGGTGAGCAGGGCCTTTCCGAGGGTCATCCCATCCGGGAGGCGTTTATTATACCCGCCCGACTTCTCCACCACCCTTCTTGCAAGGGAGAGGCCGTTCGAGTGGATCCCGCTGGAAGGGACGCCGACGATGCAATCGCCAGGCTTGATCTTCTCGCCGGTGACGACCTTCTCCCTCTCCTGCACACCCAGGCAGGTCCCGGCGAGGTCCAGGCCGTTCACGAGGCCGGGGAGCTGGGCGGTCTCTCCCCCGACCAGGTTCAGGTTGGCCTGCCGGGCGCCCTCGTTCAGCCCCTCGCCGATCTGGGCCATCTTCTCCACCGAGAGCAGGTCGGTCGCGATATAGTCCACGAAAGCAACCGGCTCCACGTTCATGACAAAGAGGTCGTTCGCGTTCATGGCGATGCAGTCGATGCCGACGGTCCGCCAGTCCTTCTCGTGATCGGCGACGAGCATCTTCGTCCCGACACCGTCGGTGGTGAGTGCGAGGACGTGCTCTCCGAACTCTATGAGGCCCGCGTAGTGGCCCATCCCGCCGAGCATCCCGTAGGGTCCCTCCCTCCGGAAGCTCACCCTGCCCGTGAGGGCCCCGATTGCCTCTTTGACGAGGTCGATATCGACTCCGGCGGCGCGGTAGGTCTCCCTACCCATCCTGCTCCTCCGAGAGCCTCAACTCCTCGTGGAGCACCCGCACCGCCTTCGGGCCGTCTGACTCCTTCACCACGAAGGAGATGTTCACCTCCGAGGACCCCTGGGAGATCATCATGATGTTCACACCTGCAAGGCCGAGGGCCGTGAAGATCCTCCCCGAGATCCCGGGGGTGCCGATCATCCCTGCCCCCACCACCGCAACAGCGGCGACATCGGGGTTTGCGGTCACGTCGCGGACGATCCCCTGCTGGACCATGGGCTTCAGCGCTTCGGCAGCGATCTCCATATGATCGAGCTCCACGATGATGGAGATGTTTGCCTCCGAGGATCCCTGCGAGATCATCATGACGTTCACCTCCTTGTCGGCGAGGGCGGTGAAGATGGCCCGGGCAACGCCGGGCCTCCCGATCATCTGGGCCCCGTTCACATTGATGAGGGCGACGCCGGTGATGTGGGTGAGCGCCTTCACGACCCGGCGGGCCCTCCTTTTCTCCTTCGTAATGCAGGTCCCCGGGTGCGAGGGGTTGAAGGTGTTCTTCACCCTGATAGGGATCCCCTTCCTCATTGCGGGCTCGATGGAACGGGGGTGCATCACCTTTGCGCCGAAGAAGGAGAGTTCCATCGCCTCCAGGTACGAGACTGAGGGGAGGACCCGGGCCTCCCTGACCAGGCGGGGGTCGGTGGTCATGATGCCGTCCACGTCGGTCCAGATCCAGATCTCGTCTGCACCGATGGCAGCCCCGACCACGGTTGCCGAGTAGTCCGAGCCGCTGCGGCCGAGGGTGGTGGTAATCCCCTGCGGGGTGCACCCCATGTAGCCCATGATGACCGGCACCGAGTCCTGGAGGAGGGGGAGGATCCGGCCCCGGATCTTCGCCTCGGACTCGGGGATGACGATCCCGTCTCCATGGGTGGCGGTGGTCGTGATCCCTGCCTCGCAGCCGTCGAGGACCACCGACGGGATACCCCGCTGCCTGAGGGCGGCACGGATGACCGGTGCCGAGAGGCGCTCCCCGAAGGAGATGATGTAATCCCGGGACCTCGGGGTCAGCTCCCGCAGGTTGTTCAGGCCCATGAACATATTCCTCAGGTCCGAGAGCCTCCCTTCAAGGATACGGCCCGTCTCCTCCAGGTAATCGGGGGCGGCCACCTCGAGGGCCTTCCGGTGCCTCTCCCTGAGCTGAGTAATGAAGGGCTCGATTCCTGGCTTCTCCTTGCAGGTCACCACCTCGTTCGCCATCTCGATGATCTGGTTCGTCACCCCGGACATGGCGGAGACGACCACCCCGAGCTCATGCCCCTCTTCATGGTACGGCTCGAGGATATCCACCACCTTTCTGATGCGGTCCCCGTCCCCGACAGAGGTACCTCCGAATTTCATCAGGAGCCTCATAGATCCCCTCGCAATCCCTGCAGTTTTTATCTATATACGATCCAAGTACTAATAAGATGCGTGCAGACGATACGGTGGAGTGTCACGTCCTCGTCATCGGGAGCGGGGGTGCCGGCGTGCGGGCGGCCATCGAGGCCGAGAAGCACGGGGATACGGTGCTCGTCTCCAAGTCCCTCGCCGGGAAGGGCGGGTGCACCCCGATGGCGGAGGGCGGCTACAACGCGGCCCTCAGGGAGGGGGACTCCTGCGTGCTCCACAAGGAGGACACCATCCGGGGCGGGGCCTACCTGAACAACCCGGAGCTCGTGGATATCCTGGTGAACGAGGCGCCGGAGCGGTTCCTCGAGCTGGTGAGGTGGGGAGCGGTCTTCGACCGGACCGAGGAAGGGGAGTGGGCCCAGCGGTCCTTCGGGGGCCAGCGGATCCCCCGGACCTGCTATGCCGGTGACCGGACCGGCCATGAGATGATGATGACCCTCCTCGAGCGCCTCCGGGCGAGCAATGTCTCGGTCCTCCAGGAGGTCTCCATCATCGACCTCCTGAAGCGGGAAGGGAGGGTGGTCGGTGCGGTCGCCCTCGACAGGAACGGGGAGCTCACGGCCTTCCAGGCCGACGCAACCATCCTCGCCACCGGGGGAGCTGCAAGGATATACGACATCTCCACCAACTCCGCGACCGGCACCGGCGACGGGTTCGCGATGGGCTACCGGGCAGGGGCGGAGCTCATCGATATGGAGATGGTCCAGTTCCATCCGACAGGGGCTGTCTACCCCTATGACGCCCGGGGCCGGCTCGTGACCGAGGCGGTGCGGGGCGAGGGGGGCATCCTCCTGAACTCGAAGGGCGAGCGGTTCATGGAGCGGTACGACCCCGAGCGGATGGAGCTCTCGACCCGGGATGTCGTCGCCCGCTCCATCGCCAGGGAGATCGCCGAGGGCAGGGCGACCCCCCACTACGGGGTCTACCTGGACGTGACCCACCTCTCTCCCGAAAAGATCGAGGAGAAGCTCCCCATGATGCTCGAGCAGTTCCTCGCGTTCGGGACTGACATCAGGAAAGAGAAGATGGAGGTGGCGCCCAGTGCCCACCACTTCATGGGCGGGCTCAGGATCACCCCGAGATGCGAGACCACGGTCCCCGGCCTCTATGCCTGCGGCGAGGCCGCGGGCGGGGTCCATGGCGCAAACCGGCTGGGCGGGAACTCCCTCGCCGAGACACAGGTCTTCGGGAGGCGTGCGGGTGATACTGCGGGGAGAGCCCCATCCCGGGGGACCCGGATCGACACGCGGCAGCTCGAGAATTACCGGCGGAAGCTGGACGAGTTCCACTCGGGCGGGGTGAACCCGGTCACCGTGGTGAAGAAGCTCCAGGAGGCGATGTGGAACGGGGCAGGGATCACGAGGAACGTCCATGACCTGGAGCGGACCCTCGTGGATGTGGAGAAGCTCGCGAAGAAGAAGCTCCTTGCCCAGACGCCCATGAACCGTGCCGAGTGCTTCACCGTGCAGAACATGTGCCTGGTAGCATCTCTCGTGATACGGTCGGCCCTCCTCAGGGGCGAGTCCCGGGGGGCACATGTCCGGACCGACATCTTCCAGAGCTGGGACGCGGCGAACTCCCCGTATGGCCATACCTACATCTCCATCCACCATGCGGGAATCGAGGAACGGAAGGTGCCGGCATGAAAATGGCTGATGCCATTTTCAAATGGCTGTGCCAGCAAGAAAACGGGGATCTCCCGTTTTCAAATGGCTGCGCCAGCAGGAAAATGCCTGACGTCGTTTTCGAGTGGCTGGTCGCCAGCATGAAACGGCTGATGCCGGTTTCAAGAGGCGGAGGCGCCGGATGAAACGTTTCACCGTGACGGTGTACCGGCATAACCCCGCGAAGGACCAGCGCTCCCGGTACCAGACGTATACCGTCGCGGTCGAGGAGGGAGCCAGGGTTCTCCACCTCCTTCACGCCATCCATGCAGAGGACCCGAGCCTCTCATACCGGTACTGCTGCGGGACCGGCCAGTGCGGTTCCTGCGCGGTGAGGGTGAACGGGGAGCCGGTCCTCGCCTGCATGACCGAGGCCCGGGACGGGATGGTCATCGATCCCCTGAACCTCCCGGTGAAGAAGGACCTTCTCGTGGACATGGAACCGGTCCTCGGGAAGATCGCGTCCATCGTCCCGAAGGATGTTGAGTGCATCCCCTCCCGGGACGAGGTGGAGGCCCTGAAACCGCTCAGGTCCTGCATCGAGTGCCTGGCCTGCGTCTCGGTCTGCCCGGCGATGGAGGTGGCCGAGTTCGCCGGCCCCCTCTCGATGAAGCAGGAGATGCGGCTTGCCATCGATCCCAGGGACTCCTGCGACCGGATCACCGATGCCATCCGCGACGGCCTCTTCATGTGCACCACCTGCCAGTATTGCTGGAAGGTCTGCCCGAAGAAGATCGAGATTCCGGGGAAAGCCATCGAGAAGCTCCGGAGGATGGCGAACCAGAGGGGGCTCACCCTGCCAAGGCACGCGGAGGTCGCAACCCTCATCAGTGAGACGGGCCGGTCGGTCCCGAAGAACCAGCCGACCTTCCTCGACCAGGTCCCCGAGGTCATCGAGCCCGCAGGCCCGGTCCGGGGGACGGTGGGGTTCTTCGTGGGGTGCATGTACAACAACCGCCTCCCCCAGACGGCGCTCGACGCCATGGAGGTCCTGTCGAGGAACGGGATACGGGTGATCATCCCCCACGAACAGGTCTGCTGCGGCTCGCCCCTCATCCGCACAGGCCAGACCGACATCCTCCCTGACCTCATGGAGAAGAACATCGCCGCCTTCACCTGTCGGGGGATAGACACCGTCGTGACCATGTGTGCGGGGTGCGGATCCACCCTGAAGAACGACTATCGCACCCCCTTCGTGGTGAAGGACGTGAACGAGATCCTCACCGAGATCGGGATCGAGGAGCCTGCCCGGCTCCCGATCCGGGTCGCGTACCATGACCCCTGCCACCTCCTCCGCGGCCAGGGGATCCAGAAACAACCCCGGGAGCTCATCGCCCGGGTCGCCGAGCTGGTCGAGCTTCCCGTGAAGTGCTGCGGGGCAGGGGGAGGGACCCGCTCGGGCCAGCCCGAGGTCTCGAAAGCCCTCGCCGGAAAGAGGGCCGAGGAGATCGAAAAGGCAGGTGTGGAATGGGTGATCTCCTCGTGCCCCTTCTGCGAGTTCCATATCGGCGAGCACTCGAAGAGGCCGGTGAAGAACATCACCACGCTCCTCCTCGAGGGATACCGGCGCAAGGACCAGGACCGGGGAGGGGAAGCCGGCGAATCGGCGGCTGCATGACGGTAGATGGGAGGAGACCCGGAAAAAGCGGACAACCCCCCGGGGAATCTGCCGATATCCGGGTCCTCATCGTCCTCTCCAGCCTAGATCTCATAGAATATGCGAGGAACGACCTGCAGTCGGAAGGGTGCTTCAGGGTCGAGATGGCCCGGTCGGGCGAGGAGGCCCTGGAGAGGCTGAAGATCTCGGAGTTCGATGCCATCGTTTCCGGGCTGCACCTCCCGGGAATGAGCGGGATCGCCCTCCTCCAGAGCTTCCGGTGCGGTGGTAACTGGACGCCCTTCATCATCCTCACAGCGGGGCCCGACATGAAGACCGTCCTTTCCGCCTTCAACAATGGCGTATCGGCCTTCATCGATACCGGGACAGAGGGGGGTCTCCTCCCGGGCAATCTCTGCATGGCTGTCATCAGGGCTGTGGAGGAACACCGGTCCCTGCTCGCGATCAGGAAGGAGAGGGACCAGTTCAGGGTCATTCTCTCGGCCCAGAAGACGGGCCTTGCCCTCATCAACCAGGACCTCACCATCGCGTGGGCGAACGAGGAGACACGGAGGCTCTTTCCCGGCCGGGAACCCGTGGGGGTGGTGTGCCACGTGTTCTATGAAGGACTGGACCACGCGTGCGAGCCCTGCCCGACAATCCGCACCTTCGAGACGGGCACCATCCAGGAGGACGAGCGCTACAACCCCCTCGACGGGAGATGGTACCATATCATCACCCAACCTGTGCGGAACAGTGAGGGGCGGGTGGTCCAGGTGCTCGAGGGGATCACCGATGTCACGGACCGGAGACGGGCCGAGGAAGCCCTCCGTCTCTCCCGGGAGAATTACCGGGATCTCGTCGAGAACGCGAACAGCATCATCTTCCGCTCGGACAAGGAGGGGAACATCACCTTCTTCAATGACTTTGCCCAGAAGTTCTTCGGGTTCTCTGCCGGGGAGATCCTGGGGAGGAATGTTATCGGCACCATCGTTCCGGCGAGCGACAGCGCAGGGAGGGACCTGGTTGCCATGATCCGGGAGATCAGGGAGCACCCGGACGGGTACCAGAACAACGAGAACGAGAATATCAGGAAGAACGGGGAACGGGTCTGGATCTCCTGGACGAACCGGGCCATCTACAACGAGAAGGGGGAGTTCGTGGAGCTCCTCTCCGTAGGAAATGACATCACCGACCGGAAGCGGGCCGAGGAGGGACTCAGTGCCGCGAATAAGAAACTAAACCTCCTCTCGAACGTCACCCGCCATGACGTCCTGAATCAGCTGAACGTCCTTGCCGGCTACCTGGGCTTGGTAAGGGACAAGGTCAGTGATGTGGATACCGCCGCCCTCCTCTCCCGGGCATGGGACTCGGCCTGGACCATCCGCAAACTCATCGCGTTTACCAAGGATTACCAGGAGATAGGCGTCCATTCTCCCTGTTGGCATGGTATCGCATCCACGGTGGCAATGGCCTCTTCTACGCTCGATCTGGAAGGGATCGCCCTTGAGCTGGATGTGGGGGACCTCCAGATCTATGCCGATCCCCTCCTGGAGAAGGTCTTCTACGCCCTCCTGGACAATGCCCTCCGGCATGGGGAGCGCATCGACCGGATCCGCATCTCCTGCCGCCATGAAGGCGGGGATCTGGCGGTCGTCGTGGAGGATAACGGGGTCGGGATACCGGCGGAGGAGAAGAAGAAGATCTTCGCCCGTGGCACGGGGAGGAACACCGGTTACGGGCTCTTCATCGCCCGGGAGATCCTCTCCATCACGGGGCTCTCCATTGCAGAGACAGGGACCTTCGGGCAGGGCGCCAGGTTCGAGATCCAGGTGCCGGAAGGGGCCTACCGGTTCGGGAAGGGCTGACAGCCGGGGGAATAAGGGGCCTGCGAGTTAAGCCTTCCAAACGATCCACTCTTTTTGCTTACCCGTGCCCGGTCCTCACCAGGTACTCGTAGGCCTCGAGGGCCGCCTTGGCGCCCTCCCCGGCCGCGATGATGATCTGCTTCCCCTTGACGCTCGTGACATCGCCTGCAGCGAAGGCGCCGGGGACGTTCGTGTGGCAGTTCTCGTCCACCACAACCTCCTTCCCGGGGTTCATGGGGACGAACCCCTCCAGGAACTCGGTGTTGGGGAGCCAGCCGATCTCAAGGAAGACCCCGTCGACCTCGATATTGGCCTCCTCTCCCGTGTCGCGGTGCCTGAGGCCGAGCCCGGTGATGAACTGGTCCCCAAGGAGGCGTGAGACGTCTACATTCAGGTGGGTGATGATGTTCTCCTTCGTGCTGTACAGGTTCCTGTAGACCTCGTCGCACCGGATCTGGGAGCGGACCACGAGGTGGACGGTCTTTGCGATCTTGCTCATCTCGATCGCGGTCTGGAGGGCCGAGTTCCCGCCGCCGACAACAGCCACGTTCTTTCCCTTGAAGAGCGGCCCGTCGCAGGTGGCGCAGATGGAGAGCCCCCTCCCGATGAACCGCTCCTCGCCCGAAAGGCCGAGCATCTTCGGGTGCTTCCCCGTGGCGATGATGAGGCACCTGGACCCGAAGGACCGGTCGGTCGCCGTCTTCACGGTGAACGAGTCGCCGTCCCGGGAGATACCGAGCACGCCGTCCAGCTCCAGCTGGATGTGGAGCTCCTTCGCCTGTTCCTCGAACTTCTTCATGAGGTCCTCGCCGGTGACCATCCGGTAGCCCATGTAGTTCTCTATGGCCCAGCTCTCCAGGGCCTGGCCCCCGATGTTCTCGGTGATGACGAGGATCTTCAGGAGCTTCCTTGCGGTGTAGACTGCGGCGGTGAGGCCGGCAGGACCGGCGCCCAGGATGATCACGTCGTACATGTCCACCGGGGCTTCCCCGCCGAAGACCTCGTTCAGGGCCTGGGCGTCGAAGCCGACGATGATCCGGTCCCCAGCGACCGTGACCGGGACCCCGTTCTGGCCGGAGATCCGTATCATCTCCCCTGCCGCCTCCGCGTCCTCGGAGACGTTGATATCGGCGTACGGGATCTTCCGCCTCTCCAGGTACGCCTTCACCATGCGGCAGTAGGGGCACTGCTTCGTCGAGTAAACCCGGACCTCTGGCATTCGACCCGGTACTCTTCCCTTTTGGTATAAAGCAATATCGAAGGCAGGGAGAGGGGAGATCCAGGGATATGTTTATGAAGATCCCATCCGATCGTACCGTTCACCATGTCAGGGGACGGATATGCCGACAGGATCCTCAGGGTGAACCTCTCCCAGTGGACGGTCGGGAAGATTCCATACCAAAAAGAGTGGAAGGAGCAGTATATCGGGGGAAGGGGCCTTGGGGTGAGGCTCGTGTACGACATCGTGGACCCGGCCACCGATCCCCTGTCAGGCGGAAACGCGATCGTCCTTGCTGCAGGTCCCCTCACCGGTTCCGGGATGCCTCTCGGGTCCCGCTACAGCGTCGTTGCGAAGTCCCCTCTCACCGGAACCCTCTCTTCCAGCAACAGCGGGGGCTTCTTCGGGACCGAGCTCCGAAGGGCTGGAGTCGATGCGGTGGTCGTGGAGGGGCATTCCAAAGCTCCCGTCTACCTCTGGATCCAGGATGGGGAATGCGAGATCCGGGATGCCTCGCCGTACTGGGGGATGAACACCGACCGCGCGATGGAGGGGATCCAGCGGGATCTTGCCGAGCCGAAGGCGAGAGTCGCATGTATCGGCCCTGCCGGCGAGCGGCTCGCCCGGGTGGCAGCTATCATGAACGACCATGGCCGGGCAGCGGGGCGCGGGGGGATGGGGGCGGTCTTCGGGTCGAAACGCCTGAAGGCCGTCGCCGTGCTGGGTGATGGCCGAGCCCCCCGGGGGAACCCTGAAGAGTTTTCCAGGGTCCGGGACGTCGTCCGTGAGAAGATCGAGAAGAGCGGTACGAACAAGGGAGGCCTCCGCCGCTACGGCACCGCGGGTATCATGAATGTCATCAACGAGAGCCACCTCCTCCCCACGAGGAATTACCAGGCGAGCCACTTCGAGAAGGCCGAGGCGGTCTCTGGCGAGCGGATGAGCGAAACCCTCGTGGATCGCGTCACGGCCTGCTACTCCTGCAGCGTTGCATGCGGGAGGGAAACGAGGGCCGGAGAGCTGAAAGGGTACGGGCCGGAGTACGAGACCCT
Organism: Methanomicrobiales archaeon; assembly: GCA_015660865.1. Classification (GTDB taxonomy): domain Archaea; phylum Halobacteriota; class Methanomicrobia; order Methanomicrobiales; family JACTUA01; genus JACTUA01. The sequence goes on from JACTUA010000004.1 coordinate 86,442, forward strand.
CTGGGCGTTCGGGCCCGACTGCGGGGTCTCGAACCTCGCCGCGATCGCACAGGCCAACTACCTCTGCAACGAGCTCGGCCTCGACACCGTCTCCACCGGCTCCACCATCGCCTGCGCGATGGAGCTCTCCTCCCGCGGCTACATCAGGGAGGACATCCGGTTCGGGGACGAGAAGGCAATCGTGGACCTCGTGCGGCTCATGGGATTCCGGGAAGGGGTCGGCGATGCCCTCGCTGAGGGTTCTCTCCGGTTCTCAAGCGCTGCGGGACACCCGGAGCTCTCCATGAGTGTGAAAGGTCAGGAGCTCCCCGGCTACGACCCCCGGGGGCTCCAGGGCCAGGGGCTCGAGTATGCCACCTCCGTGCGGGGGGCGTGCCATGTCTACGGCAACATGGTCTATCCCGAGGTCTTCGGAGTGCCTGTAAAGCTCGACCCCTCCGTGGACGAGGGAAAGGCCGAATGGGTGATGCGGCTCCAGGACCTTGCCGCCGCCCTTGACTCGGCGGGGGTCTGCCTCTTCACCTTCCGGGCTTTATCGGCCGCCGATTACGCGGCCATGATCGCCGCGGTAACCGGGATTCCCGTTGACGAGGCAAGTCTCCTCCGGGCAGGCGAGCGGATCTGGAACCTCCAGCGGCTCTTTAACACGAGGGCCGGCTTCTCGAGGAAGGACGACACCCTTCCCCCCCGCCTTCTGGAGGAGCCCATCTCTACCGGGTCCGCGGCAGGGAGGGTCTGGAGGAGAGAGCCCCTCCTCTCGGAGTATTACCGGGTCCGCGGGTGGGATGAAGAGGGGCGGCCTACGCAGGAGAAGCTCGCGGCCCTCGGTATCCCCTGAGGGATCACCCCTCCTTCTCGTCGATCTTCTTCGCCTCCTCCTTGGTGAGGATGGCCATCTCGCACGTGCGATCCGCCATGCAGAGGGACCGGACGAACCGTGCGGTGAACTTCGGGTTGAGGGTCTCCACCACGGCGACTGAGAAGGCCAGGCACTTGGGGAAGAGGTGTTTTGCCTTGCCGCCGTACTCGTAGGTGCTCCCCAGGAAAGGGCAGGTCTTGGTGAGCAGGGTGGCCCGGTCCTCCGTTATCTCGAGGACTTCGTACCGGAACTCGGCACCGAAGATGATCCTGGTGATGAGCCGGAGATCCCCGGCGAGCTCCGCGGCGGTGGTAACAGGAAGGTGGAAGGCCTTCGCGATATCCATGGCATCCCTCCCGAGCTCCAGCCAGACCTGGTACTCGAGCTCATCGTACTTCTCGCCAACTGCCTCCCGGAAGGCGATGTCGTACATGATCGGGAGGGAAGAGAGAATCTTCGTGGCAATCTGCCACCGGGTCCCCTCGGGGATGTCCCGCAGATCCACCATACAGACCAGAACCCGTCCAAACCGGCTGTTCTACGAGACGTTTTCTCCAAGGAGGATATATAGCCTTGCATTCCGGGCCAAGGTTGAAGATGCTGGCGATTGAGTACTTATAAGGAACCGGACCGTACCACCATGCCGAAGCGGCTTCTTCTAGGAAGGCTCATCATCGTTGCATTAACCATCGTGATCCTGCTCAGCGCAGGCTATTTCCTGGTCTCCAGACCGGCGACCATATATCCCTCTATACACCCTGTTGAGGTAGAAGGAACCTACAAGGATGTGGGGATCAGTTTCAGGTTCGAGGGCGTGACCCGTTCGCTCTCCATCCCGGTGAACGGGACGGTCTATTTCGGGGCGCAGCGTGCCGAGAAAGAAGCGATCCTCACAAGGGATATTCCGGACAGCATCTTCATCCCCACCTATTACCTCGCCTTCCTGAACGATCCCAACCAGGAGGAGTTCTACCGCCAGCTCCTGGGGGCGTTCAGGAGTATCAGGGTGAATGACTCCCTGGATGATGATGAATACCTCGAGCTGATGGCGGTGGCGGTCCAGTCCCTCCCCTACGAGACCAACGGGACCCTCACGGCACCGAAGTTTCCCATCGAGACCTATGTCGACGGGAGGGGGGACTGCGATGACAAGAGCCTCCTCCTTGCCGGCCTCCTGGCACGGGAGGGGTACTCCGTGGCGCTCTTCTACTTCAAGCCTGAGTCCCACATGGCGGTGGGGGTGAAGGGATACCAGTGCGACTACAAGGATACCGGTTATGGTTACATGGCGACCACGAACGTGTCCATGGTGGGTGTCCCCACCATCCAGCTCGACGGGGGCGTGAACCTGACCTCGGCGCCCCTCGTCATCCCCGTCGCGAACGGTTCTAGGCTCTACGGGGAGTGCCAGGAGACCCTGGCCATCCAAGATGCCCTGGAAAGGTCCGAAACACGCGTGGCCTCCCTGTCACGGGATCTCACATCCCTCACCACAAGGATGAGCGACCTTCGTTCCCGGGGGAAGTTCGCGGAATACAACCAGCTCCTTGGCCAGTACGGGGCCGTGGTGAAGGACTACAACGACAATTCCCTCGTCCACAACTATATCCTAGAGAACCAGGACGACAGGAAGGGGACCTATGCCTGGCTCAAGGCGAGGGCAGCGGTCTGATCCGTCACTCCTACCCGTCTTCGAGGATAGAGGTGACCCGGGCCATCACCTCGTGATGGTTCCTGACGGATGAGAGGAAGGCCGTGGACCGCGGGCTCCGGGAGAGGGGTTCGAACATGATCCCGCAGTCCACCTCCCAGAGGATAAGCCCGGATGCGGGGGCGGGGGGGTGGCGCTCACCCGATGGTGTCTCAAGCAGTTCCCGTACTCCTTCCTCATCGAGCCCGCCTGTCCCTACGGAGAGGAGGGCCCCCGCGAGGCCCCGCACCATCTGCCAGAGGAAGGACTCGGCGCTCACCTCGAAGCAGGTGAACCCTTCGCCGGCAGAGCCGTCATCGAAGATCCTCGCAGACAGGATGTTCCGGACCGGGTCCTTCCCCTCCACCCGGGCAAAGCGTGAGAAGTCGTGCCTGCCGGGGAAGAACCGGGCTGCACCTGCCATAGCTTCCCTGTCAAGGCCCGCCTTCGGGAAGAAGTAGCGATAGGTCCGCGACCTGGCATCATAGCGGGGGTGGAAGGCATCCGGGACCTCCGAGACCCCGGTGCACCAGCAGTCCCGGGGGAGCTGGAGGTTCAGGGCCGATCTCGCCCTCCCGGGATCCGGTGTGTCAAAGGCAGCGACCTGCGCCCTGGCATGCACGCCCCGGTCGGTGCGGCCGGCAAAGGTGAACCGGGCTGCCCGCCAGTCGTCGAAGAGGGCGAGCCTCCTCGCGGCGGCGATCATCTCGCCCTCGACGGTCCTCCTGTCAGCCTGGACCTGGGACCCGAAGAAGCCTTCCCCCAGGTAGGCAACCCGGAAGGCAAGCCTCATGAGCGGACCCGGCGCCTCATTCTCCGGAGGGCATTCCTGAGAGACTGGCGGGAGTAGGTTCGCAGCGGGGTCATCTTCCCTCCGGCGATGGTCCTCCCCTCATGGATGGCCCGGAGGATGGAGGAGACCTCCGGCTCGGCGGCGACCAGGGTGTAGCCGAAACCGACGAACCTTGCATTATGGGCGTCGCTGCCACCCACCTGGGCAATCCTCACCTTCCTTGCAATCCTCGCGGCCTTCCGGTTGGCTGACCCGACGATGTAGCGGCTGTTGAAGACCTCGATGGCATCCACGGCCCCGATGCTCTCGGGCACCCTCCTCGCCACCCCGTGGCGCCACATGTGGTAGGGATGGGGGAGGATGGTGACGCCCCCGAGGCTCCGTGCAAGGCGGATGGTCTCCATCACATGGCGCCCCGGGGGGAGGGGCTCCCTCACGCCGAGGACGATCAGGTGGCCCTGTTTCGTGGAGACCTCGATGCCCGGGATGATAACGAGACCGGATCCGGCCCTTTCGGCGTGCTCCACCCCTGCGCAGGTGTCATGGTCGGTGATGGCGATGGCATCCAGCCTCTCGGACGCAGCCCGGGCAAGGATCTCCTCAACGCTGCTCTCCCCGTCCCTTGAGAAGTTCGTGTGGACGTGCAGGTCGCAGCGGAGCATGAACAGAGATCATTTTTTCACCTTTCGCATATTAAACGAGCTTATGCGCCTCCTCCTCCCAACGGGCAGCGCCACCGCCGGGATAGTGCGAAAGGCCGCTCTCGGCCATGATGCCGAGGTGGCAGTCACCGGGGAGATCGCATCCTTCCTCACACCGGAGCAGCTCGTCTCCCTGGTCCGTGGAGGGAAGTACGATATGGTCCTCGTCTCCGGGATGTGCACCGCCTCTTTCGGAGTGGTGGAGAGGGAGACCGGTGTCCCGGTCTACCGCGGGCCACGCCATGCGGCAGACCTCTCTCTCGTGCTCCCCCTCCTTGGGGAGCTGGAGCTCTCCCGGACGGTTCCGGCCGACGAGTTCCTTGCCCGGAGGAAGGCCGAGGAGGCATACCGGGATCTGGCCCTGAAGGAGGAGGGGGCTTCTTCCGATTTCATCATCCGTGGGGTAAAGATAGGGGGGTCATCCCGGATGAAGGTCCTCGCAGAGATCATGGACGCCCACCGGAGGGAGGATCTCCGCGCAGAGGTGGAGCGGCTCTTCTCGGAAGGTGCAGACCTCGTGGATCTCGGCTTCGGCTTCGATGCGACCCCCGGGGACGTGACCCGCTGCTTCACCGTCCTCGCCGATATCGAGGGTCCTCTCGCGGTTGACACCCAGGATCCCGCCCTCATCCGCGCTGCTCTCCTTCGAGCAGACCTCGTCCTCTCCCTCCATGGAGGGAATATACCCGTCGTTGGAAAAGCGGTTGCAGAAGCGGGGGCGGCTGCGGTGGTGATTCCCGGGCAGGGATCCCTTGCCGGGAATATCGAGGCAGCAGAAGAGACCGGGATCGGGGCAATCATCGCGGATCCCCTGCTCCCGCCTGTCGGATCCGGGTTCACCGAAGCCCTTGCCAGGTTCAGGGAGACAGACCGCCCCCTCTTCTTCGGGGCAGGGAATGTGGTGGAACTCCTGGACGCGGACTCCATCGGAGCGAACGCCCTCCTCGCCGGTATTGCCATGGAGCTCGGTGCAGCGGTCATCTTCACGAGCGAGCACTCGGACAAGACCCGGGGGTCGGTGGCGGAGATGCGGCGGGCCACCGAGATGATGGCCCTTGCCAGGGGCAGGCCGTACCCGAAGGACCTGGGGATCGATCTCCTCGTCCTGAAGGAGAAGAGGCGGCGGAGGGAGCCACCGCTCGCGTACATGGGATCAGAGGCTGCACTTCCCATGCCCCGCGAGGTGACCTATGACCCGCGCGGCAACTTCCGGATCGGGATCGAGGGTGATGAGATCGTCGCTGTCCATGAAGGGATAGCCATCCGGGGGAAGCGATGGGAGGATGTGCTCCACACCCTCCTTTTCGAAGGGAGGGTTTCACGGCTCGACCATGCCGGCTACCTGGGCAAGGAGCTCTACAAGGCATACCTGGCGATCCGGTTCGGCCGCTCCTTCGAGCAGGACGGGGAGTTCTAGGCACCCGGAGGGGGATCTCAATCCCCCGAGGGAGAGGGAAATGTATTTCCCGACTCCGGCAGGGGAATCCTTCATCATTCCCCCTGTCCCAGTACAAAAGGCATGAAGATCCGGGGCATCGCACGGGATCTCCTCCAGGCTCTCCTCTCCTCGGCCCAGGAGGTCGACCGGGAAGGCGGCGGCCGGGAGTTCGTGGCCGTGCTCCGGGAGGAGGACGGGGTGATCCGGGAGTTCCTCTTCCTCCCATTCACCTCAACACAGGTGAGCGCGAGCCTCCGCTACGACCTGATGCCCCTCGATCCCCATGTCGCCGGGAGTGCACACTCCCATCCCACCGGGGCGCTCAGGCCCTCGGATGCCGACCTCCGCTTCTTCCCGAGACTCGGCCGGTACCACATCATCCTCGGGCCCCCCTACTCGGAATCGAGCTGGAAGTGTTTCACCTCTGACGGGGGCCCCTGTGACCTTGAGGTGATGGAATGAAACGGGTGGTGGCAACGGGCACCTTCGATATCATTCACCCGGGGCATATCTACTACCTGGAGGAGTCGCGGAAGCTCGGCGACGAGCTCCATGTCATTGTGGCGAAGGACGCAAACGTCCGGCACAAGCCGATACCGGTCATCGGGGAGGCCCAGCGGCTCAAGGTGGTCCAGGCTCTCAGGGTGGTGGACTTTGCGAGGCTGGGAGACGCCACTGACATGTTCCGGCCCATCGAGGAGATCGACCCGGCGGTGATCACCCTCGGGTTCAACCAGCACTTTTCTGAGGAGCAGCTGCGGGAAGCGCTGAAGGAGCGGGGGATCGGGGCAACGGTGGTGCGGATCGGGGAATACTCTGGCGATAGCTGCACCAGTACCCGGCGGATCATCGACCGGATTCTCGAGATCCGCGGCAAGTCCTGACGCAAGTCCCTGGATGGACGGGTTCACAACCTCTTTATAGCCCTCCCATCCCATCACCCCTCTGAGGAGTATCATGAGGCGCGAACTCGAAGAGGAGATTGAGAAGCTCTCGTCCCTTGCAAGGGAGAAGGACGCAAAGACCACCGTTATCTCAGCCGGATCCCTCGTGATAGCCGACTGGGTGAGATACAAGTGCCGCTACGGGTGCAAGGGCTATGGAAAGCACCTTTCCTGCCCCCCGTACGCCCCGAGCCCCGAGGAGACCCGGCGCATGGTCTCCGGCTACTCGACCGGGATCCTCGTACGGTTCGACGGGGTCCCGGGCCACAAGAAACTGAAGCCCGAGGAGATCCCCGAGGACTTCCACCCCTTCTACAAGGATCTCATCCTCTGGGGGCACACCACGATCCACATGCTCGAGAAGACGGCCTTCTACGACGGCTTCTACAAGGCGTTTGGCTTCGGCCCGTACCCCTGCATCTTCTGCGAGCACTGCGTGGCCGAGGAGCAGCCGGGGATCGTAGACGAGTCCATCCGTCGCCTCTGCCGGCACATGGACATGGTCCGCCCGAGCATGGAGGCAGCAGGGATGGATGTCTTTGCAACGGCGAAGAACGCAGGTTGGGAACTCTCCACCATCCCGTGCAAGGACCTGGAGTACGGGAAGATCGTCCACGGCGATATCGTCTCCATCGGCCTCGTGCTCCTCGAGTGACGGCAGGGTTATACTTTCACCCCGCGCCGTAAAACGCTAAAAACACCCCATCCCAATCCCTCCCTGATGCTCCAGACCCTCGATCGAGCCTCAGAGCGATGGCGGGAGGCCGTCGATGCCATTCCGGGATACGAGGTGGTGGAGGACGGGAAGATCTTCCGCACCTCGTTCCTCGATACCTTTGTCTTTTCATCGGAGCACAGCAGGGCCCTGGACCTCCTCAGGAGCATGATGGCTCTTCACGAGGGAATGCAGGTCCACCAGGTCCTTCACGGGAAGGAGGTAGAGACGGGCTTCGGCCCGGCGTACTGTATCGAGGAACGGACGCAGGTCCCGGATCTCCGGCTGGACAGAGACGGGGTCCGGGGGCGTCTTCTCGAAGAGTTCAGGCTCCTTTCGGGGGTCGGGTCGGTGACCGAGAAGCGGCTCAGAGGGCGGGGGTATCGTTCCATTCTCGATCTCAGGGATCACCGCCGGTTCGGGCAGGGCGCCCGAGAGTTCCTCGAACTCCTGGATCGCGATGAGACCGGTCCCCTCGCGGGATGGATCTCCCGACGGTATCCCCGTTCCCATCCCATGGCCCTCGGCCCCTGCGGCCTCCACCGGCGGGACGAGCTCGTCTTCCTCGATATCGAGACCCTGGGCATCTTCTCCCGGCCCATCATCCTCATCGGCATCGGGAGGCTCGCTGGATCAACCCTTGCAACGAGCCAGTACCTCGTACGGGAGATCTCTGAGGAGCCTGCAGCCCTGAACGCCGCCCTGGAGGATCTCACCGGTGACGGGGCGGCCTACATCTCGTTCAACGGGAAGAGCTTCGATATCCCCTTCATCGGCGAGCGGGCCGCCTACTACGGCATGCCTGTCCGCCTGGACCGGCCCCACTTCGACCTCCTCCACTTCTCCCGGCGCCGCTGGGGCAGGGCTCTTCCGGACTGCCGGCTCTCGACCCTCGAGCGGCATGTCTTCGGCATCGCCCGTGAGGTGGACATACCCGGGAGCCTGGTGCCGGAGTTCTACGAGGCCTTTCTCCGCACCGGGAACTGCGGCCCCCTGGTCCCTATCGTCGATCACAACCGCCAGGACCTGGTCTCCCTGGGTTTCCTGCTCTCAACCCTCCTGGAGGAACTCCGTGCCCATCCCTGACCTGATCGCTTCCCTGGGAAAAGATCCCAAACAATCCTTACGGGTAGCCCATGTCCGGGTCATCCAGGCACAGGAGGCCAGCTACGGGATCCCCGGCCGTCCCCTTCCCGCACCCCTGGACAGGTATCTCACAGGGAAAGGGATCCGCCTCTACACCCACCAGGTCGAGGCCCTTGAGGCCCTCCGTTCCGGCGAGAACCTCATCATCACCACCCCGACTGCCTCGGGGAAGACCCTTGCCTTCAACCTGCCCATCTTCGAGGCCCTCCACGACAGGCCCATGGCCACGGCCCTCTACCTCTATCCCACCAAAGCGCTTGCAAACGACCAGCTGAAGGCGATCCGCGACCTCGAGGAGGGGACCGGCATCGCCGCACAGGGCGCCATCTATGATGGCGACACGCCATCCTCCCGCCGCCCCCTCATCAGGGAGCGGTCCCGGGTCATCCTCTCCAACCCCTACGAGCTCCATCAGGTCCTCCCCTGGCACCACCGGTGGGAGCGGTTCTTCAGGAATCTGAACTATGTGATCATTGACGAAGCCCACCGGTACAGGGGAGTCTTTGGATCCCACATGGCCTACCTGATCCGGAGGCTCAGGCGGATAGCACGGCACTACGGGGCAGAACCCCAGTTCATCCTCTCTACAGCAACCATCGCGAATCCCCTGGAGTTCGGGAGGAACCTGACCGGCCATGACTACCATCATGTCAGCCAGGATGGGTCCCCCCGGGGAAGCAAGCACTTCGTCCTCTACAACCCTTTCTACAACGGGGTAAACGGGAGGTCCGTCCACCGCGAGACCGAGGATCTCCTCCTCGCGTGCCTCACCCACGGCCTCCAGACCCTCTGCTTCACCGTCTCGCGGCGGATGGCAGAACTGATAGCCCTCTGGGCGCACGAGGACCTGGCCCGGAAGGGGCGGGACCCGGCCCAAGTCACCGCGTACCGGGCAGGGTACCTCCCCGAGGAGCGGCGCGCGATCGAGGACCGCCTGAAGTCCGGCCTCATCAAAGGCCTCACCTCCACGAACGCCCTGGAGGTGGGGATCGATATCGGGGGGCTGGACGCGGTTCTTATCTCGGGCTTCCCGGGGACCATCATCTCCACCTGGCAGCAGGCAGGCCGGGCAGGCCGGCGGGGAAAGGACTCGGCCGCCTTCCTCGTCGCCTTCCAGGACCTCCTGGACCAGTACTTCATGCGCCATCCAGAGACCTTCTTCGGGAGCCCCCACGAGCATGCCATCGTGGACCTCGCGAACCCCTACATCGTCTCCGGCCACCTTCTCTGTGCAGCCTCGGAGCTTCCCGTGCAGCCGGAGAGGGACAGGCCTCTCTGGCCAGGGGAGCTGGAGGCCCCCATCCGCTCCCTCTCGGACGCCCACCTCCTCCGCACGACCCCGCACGGGGTGGTCTACTGCGGCAGGGGGCGGGCGGCAGAGGCGGTGAAGCTCGACTCCATCTCCTCCGAGACCTTCCGGATGACCTGCAACGGCACCCTCCTCGAGACCATGGACCGTGCCCAGGCCTTCCGGGAGGCCCATGAGGGCGCGGTCGTCCTCCACCGGGGGGAGACCTACCTCGTGAAGGAGATGGACCTCGACACGAGGAGGATCCGGGTAGAGCGGGCGGACGTGGATTACTACACCGATGCCCTGAAGGCCGTTGACCTCAGGGTCGTGCGGGAGATATCCCGGCGGGAAGGGAACGGGTTCACCCTCTCCCTGGGAGACGTGGAGGTGACCGAGCAGTTCACGGGTTACCGTATCATGAAGTACGACTCCCTCATCGGCTTCGAGCCCCTCAACCTCCCGCCTCTGAAGTTCGGGACCCGGGCTTTCTGGTTCACCCTCTCGCCTGATCTTGCATATGCCATTACTGCAGCGGGCTTCGATCTCGCAGGCACCCTCCATGGCGCCGAGCATGCCATTATCGGTGTTGCCCCCTTCCACGTCCTCTGCGACAGGCGGGACCTCGGCGGGGTCTCTACCCCGAGCCACCCCGACACCGAAGGGCCAGCCATCTTCGTGTACGACGGGTACGAGGGAGGCATCGGCCTTGCAGAGAAGGCCTTCGAGCTGATGGACCGGATCGCCTCCATGGCCCACGAGGCGGTTCATGATTGCCGGTGCGAGGCCGGGTGCCCGGCCTGCATCTACTCCCCCAAGTGCGGGAACGACAACACGCCCCTCGATAAGGGGGGGACGGTTTACCTGCTCGCTGCCCTCGCCCAATCAGGTGGTGTCGGCGTGTCAAATATGAAGGAAAAGTGATGGATCGGATAATGCCGAAGAACCTTCTCATCACCGGTCCGCCAGGGTGCGGGAAGACCACTCTGGTCCGGAGGATCACCCAGGAACTCGGGGATCTTCTCATGACAGGCTTTTACACCGAGGAGATCCGTGAGGGAAGAGATCGGTTCGGTTTTACTCTTGTCGGCATGGACGGGAGGAGGGGGGTTCTCTCTCACGTGAAGATCGGGGGACCTTATCGGGTCGGGAGGTACGGAGTTGACATCCCTGGCTTCGATTCCTTTCTCAATGGCCTTGAACTCAGGAACCCGGGCTTGCGCCTTGTCGTCATCGACGAGATAGGGAAGATGGAGTGCCTCTCGGGCCGGTTCCGATACATCATCAGGGAATCTCTCGATTCACCCGTACCTTTCCTTGCCACCATCGCGATGCGGGGGACGCCCCCCATCGAGGGGATCAAAGCAAGGCCCGATGTGAAGCTCATCATCATGAGCCGTGAGAACCGGGATGAGAAATTCCAAGAAGTACTGGGGGAGGTACGCCGGCTCACGAGAGATGCATGAAGGGGGCATTCTGCGGCCTCAGGTCAACCCTCAAGTGCTCCACGCATGCCCGTGACGAACCCATGGATCTCCCGAGCCATATGGCCGGGGTCCCGGGCATGCTCCTCCACGAGTCTTACGAGGGCGGATCCCACGATGATCCCATCTGCCCCTGCATCACGGAGGGCCGTGGCATGCTCCGGGCGTGAGATCCCGAACCCAACCGCGAGGGGGAGGCGGGTGCGGGGGCGAACCCGACGGATAAGGGTGCCCGCTTCATCGGAGAGCCTCTCACGGGCGCCGGTGACCCCGAGAAGGGAGGCGAGGTAGAGGAACCCGCTCGTGGATTGAAGAACCTGTTCAAGCCTCTGGTCGCTTGTCGACGGGGCTGCAAGGAAGATCTGGTCCAGCCTGGTGACCCGTGCGGCCCGGACCGCACGTTCGCCTTCCTCGGGGGGCATGTCAACGATGAGCATGCCGTCAGCCCCGGCGGCCACGGCCTCACGGTAGAACCGTTCCACCCCCCGCCGGTGAACGGTGTTGCAGTAGACCATGAGGAGGATAGGAATCTCCGAGAATCTCCGGACATCCCGGATGGAATCGAAGAACCCGTCCACGGTCATGCCTCCCGCAAGGGCGCGGGTGTGGGCCCGCTGGATGGTAGGACCGTCGGCGACCGGGTCAGAGAACGGCATCCCGATCTCCAGGATATCGGCCCCTCCTTCAATAACCGCCTGCGCAGCGGCGAGAAACCCTGCCCGGTCGGGATCGCCGGCAACCAGGTAGGCGATGAAGGCCGGACGATCCAGTGTCTGGAAGACCTCCCCGATCCGGGTCATCAGATCCCTCCCCGCAGCCGTGCCACCTCGGCAAGGTCCTTGTCCCCCCGGCCCGAGAGGTTCACGACGACGATATCATCCCTGCCAAACTCCCCGGCCATCTTCGCCAGCCGGGCGATGGCATGGGCCGACTCGAGAGCCGGGATGATCCCCTCTTTCCGTGAGAGGAGGGCGAAAGCCTCGAGCGCCTCCCGGTCGGTCACCGAGGTGTACTCGACCCTTCCCGTATCCTTGAGCATCGAGTGCTCCGGCCCCACGGCCGGGTAGTCCAGCCCGGCTGCGACGCTGTGCGTCGAGAGGACCTGGCCATCCGGGTCCTGGAGAAGGTAGGAGAGCGCCCCATGGAGGATCCCCGGGGATCCGGCGCAGAGGGATGCCCCGTGATGGCCGCTCTCGATCCCTTCGCCCCCGGCCTCCACCCCGATGAGTCTCACGCTGTCCTGCAGGAATGGGTGGAAAATCCCGATTGCGTTTGATCCCCCGCCGACACAGGCAAGGATTGCATCCGGGAGCCTCCCCTCTCTCTCAAGGATCTGGGCCCGTGTCTCCTTCCCAATCACCGACTGGAAGGTCCGGACCATGAGGGGGAAGGGGTGGGGTCCTACGACGGAGCCGAGGAGGTAATGGGTCTCCCCGACGGAGGCGGCCCAGTCCCGGAGGGCCTCGTTCACGGCATCCTTGAGGGTCCTCGTCCCTGATGAGACCGGGATGACCTTCGCCCCCATGAGCTCCATCCGGAAGACGTTCGGGCGCTGCCGCTCAATGTCAACTTCCCCCATGTAGACCTCCACAGGGAGGCCGAGGACAGCCCCGGCAATAGCGGTTGCGACCCCGTGCTGGCCGGCCCCGGTCTCGGCGATGAGCCGCTTCTTCCCCATGAACTTCGCAAGAAGAGCCTGCCCCAGCGTGTTGTTCAGCTTGTGGGCGCCGCCGTGGAGGAGGTCCTCCCTCTTCAGGTACACACGGCACCCCAGGTCCTGTGACAGGTTCCTGCAGAAGGTGAGCGGAGTAGGCCTCCCTGCAAACTCAGCGAGGTAAGATTCCAGTGAGGAGAGGAAAGCCGGGTCGTTCCCGAACCCCTGGAAAGCCTCCTCCAGCTCGCCGAGAGCCCCCATCAGGGCCTCGGAGACGAACTGCCCGCCAAACCCTCCGAACCGCCCCTTCTTCACGGGAGAACCTCCCGGGCAGCCCGGATGAATTCAGTGACCCTGGACGGATCCTTGATCCCGGGCCGGATCTCCACGCCGGATGCGACGTCCACCGCGTAGGGGAGGACGGCCTGGATCGCGCCCTCCACATTCTCCGGGTTGAGGCCCCCCGCGAGGACGACAGGCACCCGGGAGCGCTGCACCACATCACGGGCAAAGCCCGGGTCATAAGGTCTCCCGGTCCCCCCGGACCCGTCGACAACGAGTGCGTCGGCTTCCTCGGGAAGAGGGTCGCCGGGCGCTACCACGCGGAGAACCCTGACCGGCGGCCTCTTGGGGAAATTGAAGGGGTGAGAGATCTGGATCGCGGCCGGTCGCAGAGCGATAATCCTGTTGAGATCCCTTCTCGACCTCGTGTGGGTCACTGCCACGGTTGTGGTGAAAGGCCCTACGGAACCAAAGATCTCCTGCGCTCTCCCGGGGTTCACGCACCGCGGCGAGTCCGAGAAGAGGATCACCCCGATGGCATCTGCTCCTTCTCTCTCGGCGTGCAGCGCATCCTCGACCCTGGTGATCCCGCAGATCTTCACGCGCATACGAACTCCTCCAGCTTCTTCCTCGGGTCCCTTGAAGCCATGACCGACGAGCCGATGAGGTAGGCATCGCAGGCCGGCCTCAGGGTGCGGATATCCTCCGGTGTCCGGATCCCGCTCTCAGAGACGACCGTTCTTCCGGCTTCCCGTATTCTTGGTCCGAGCGCGAGGGTGGTGCCGAGATCGATCTCCATAGTCCGGAGATCGCGGTTGTTCACACCGATGAGGCTCGCACCCGTCAGGAGGGCAATCTCAGCTTCTTTCGTGGTGTGTACCTCCACCAGGGGTTCGACGCTGAGGGCAAGCGCCTTCTCCACGAAATCGGGGAGCCGGTCCCCGAGGAGGTATGCGATGAGGAGGACAGCATCCGCACCGAGAGACCGCGTCTCCTCCAGCTGAAGGGGATCGATGATGAAGTCCTTCCGAAGCACCGGTACCTCTACCGCCCGGCGAACACGGGCCAGGTCATCCGGCGACCCCCCGAAGAAACGGGGCTCGGTCAGGACCGAGAGCGCGCAGCACCCGCCCGCGACGAGATCCCGTGCAAGCCCTTCGGGAGGTGCCCGGGCCCGGATGCTCCCCCGTGATGGCGAGGAGAATTTCACCTCGGCGATGATGGCATTCCCTGCCGCGGCTTCGCCGATAGCCCCTGCCAGGCTCCTGGGGTGGTGAACAGGAAGGGGGAGAGGACAGCTTTTCAGGGCGCGAACCCGTTCCCAGGTGGTCTCCAGGATCTCATCCAGGATCATGCTCATTTCAGCCCCGTCGCTTCGATGAGGGCCTCGAGCTTCTGAAGGGCCATCCCGGAATCGACAGACTCCTCTGCACAGGAGATGCCCCCGGCGATGGACCGCGCCAGCCCTCCGAGGTAGATGGCAGCGCCGGCATTCATCAGGACAGCATCCCTGGCGGCTCCGGGTTCGCCGGAGAGCACTTCTCTGAGAATTCTTGCGTTTTCCGCTGCATCCCCTCCACGCAGATCCTCGACCGAGGAGAGAGGGATCCCGAACTCCGCGGGGTGGATGGTATATTCCCTGACAGATCCACCCGCAAGCTCGGCAACCCGTGTCGGGCCGGTCGTTGTGATCTCGTCCAGGCCCTCACCGTGGACCACCATGGCCCGTTCCGCTCCCAGGAGCCGGAGGGCATCGGCCATCGTGCCGATGATCTCAGGCCGGTAAACACCAAGGAGCTGGATGCCTGCACCGGCGGGGTTCGCGAGGGGGCCGAGGAGGTTGAAGACGGTCCGGAGGCCAAGCTCCTGGCGGATACCCTGCACCCGCCGCATCGCGGGGTGATAGAGCGGGGCGAAGAGGAAGGCTATCCCCGTAGCCCGGAGATTGCCGGCCATCCGCTCCGGCGGGACCTCCAGGCTGACCCCGAGGGCAGAGAGGACATCGGCCGAGCCGCAACGGCTCGTGACAGACCGGTTGCCGTGCTTCACGACGGGGAGCCCCGCCCCGGCGACCACGAATGCGGCCGCCGTGCTCACATTGAAGGTTTGTGATCCATCCCCCCCTGTCCCGCAGGTATCGATGAGGGGCCCTTTCATCCCATGAGGGAAGGGAACGGCGAACTCCCGCATCGCGCCTGCGAACCCTGCGAGCTCCTGGGCCCTCGCCCCCTTCATGGAGAGGGCGGTGAGGATGGCCCCTATCTGGGAAGGCGTCGCTTCCCCTGCCATGATTGCCCTCATAACCGATGCCGCCTCCTCACGCGAGAGGTCCCGCGGTGAGGTGAGGATGAGGAGCGCTTCCCGGGGGTTCATGCCGCCCTCCCCGAGAGGAAGTTCCCGATGATCTTTGCACCCTCGCTGGTCAGGATGCTCTCGGGGTGGAACTGGACTCCTTCGATGGAGTATCTCAAGTGCCGGAGCCCCATGATGCATCCATCGTCAAGGCTCTCCGCGGTGATCGCGAGGTCGGAGGGCAGGGATTTCCGGTCGGCGACCAGCGAATGGTACCGGGTCGCAGTAAAGGGGTTCATGACTCCCTTGTAGATCCCCGCCCCGTCGTGGCTGATGGGAGAGGTCTTGCCGTGGACCGGTCGTTCCCCGCGGATGACCTTTCCACCGAAGGCGGTGCAGATCGCCTGGTGGCCCAGGCAGACACCCAGCGTGGGTATCTTTCGGGAGAGGGTGGCGAGGGCCGTGAGGCAGAGCCCGGAATCCTCGGGCCTGCCCGGCCCGGGGGAGAGGATGATCCGGTCCCATGCGTCCCGTTCCAGGACTTCCCGAGGGGCATCGTTCATGATGACTTCAGGGACCGCCCCCAGCGAGCCCACGAGCTGGGAGAGGTTGAAGGTGAAGCTGTCGTAGCAGTCGATGATGAGGACCCTCATCCCGATCCCTCCACCAGCTCGATGGCGCGGATGAGCGCCATGCCCTTGTTCTCGGTCTCGTCCCACTCACGGGCGGGATCCGAGTCGGCTACGATCCCCGCCCCCACCTGGACCTCGGCCTTCCCCCCCCGCGCGACGATGGTGCGGATGGTGATGGCGAACTCCAGGGTGCGGTCGAACCCGGCATAGCCGATGGCGCCGGCATAGAGGCCCCGCCGCTCCGGCTCCAGCTCCTCGATGATCTCCATGGCCCGGACCTTGGGAGCACCCGACACCGTTCCTGCAGGGAAGCATGACTTCAGGGCATCGAAGGGGGTGAGGTGGTCACTGAGGGTCCCCTGCACCGTGGAGACCAGGTGCTGTACGTGGGAGAACTTCTCCACAGTCATGAACTCATCCACCTTCACGGATCCGAACCTGGACACCTTCCCCACGTCGTTCCTGGCGAGATCCACGAGCATGAGGTGCTCGGCCCGCTCCTTCTCGTCAGAGAGGAGATCCTTCGCCAGGCGCTGGTCCTCCTCCGGGGTCTTCCCCCGGAGCCGGGTTCCAGCGATCGGGACGGTGGTCACCTTCCCGCGCTCCACCCTGACGAGCATCTCGGGGCTCGACCCGACCACTTTGAGGTCGCCGAAGTCGAGGTAGAACATGTAGGGGCTCGGGTTGATCATCCTGAGGGCGCGGTAGATGCGGAAGGGATCTCCCTCCAGGGAGCACTCGATCTTTCTCGAAATGACCGCCTGGAAGATATCCCCTGCCAGGATGTACTCCTTCACTCTCTTCACCGCCTCGAGGAAATTCTCCCTCGGGATACTGGTCTTTCGTATGAGGGGTTCCGTCTCTCCGGGCAGGAGAAAGAACCCGTCCCCCGCCCTCTCGAGATCGCAGATCTGCCGGTCGAGGGCAAGGATCCTCGCCCTGCTCTCCCTGTAGAGCTCTCCAGGATCAGAATCATAGGTGAGGACCGGCGATGAGAAGATGAAGATCTTCCCTGCCACATGGTCGAGGACGATTGCGTCCCTGGCCATCATGAACCGGGCCAGGGGGAGGCCGGAACCGGGCTTCTCACGCCTCTTCACCTTCGGGGAGAGGTCGTGGACGATATCGTAGGCAAGGTAGCCGACCATCCCGCCGAAGAACCTGGGCGCCTTCAGGTTCATGAACTGGAACCTCCGGAGGATGGACTCGAGCCCGTCGATCGCATTCCCTCCTTCAGGAGAACGGGCGATGGAGAGAAAGGGCTCCCTTCCCTCGACCCGAACCTCCCTTCCAAAGGTCACGGTGAGATCCGGGTCCTTCCCGAGGAAGGAGTAGCGGGCAAGCTTCTCGCTCCCCTCCATCGACTCCAGGAGGAACCCCCCCGGGCCCGGGAGGCCGGAATAGATGGTGAGGGGGGAGATCCGCGGGATGGGCCGCTCCAGGGAGAGGGGTACGACGAGAGGGCGGGGCTGGTGCTCCACGGCCGCGATGAACTCCTCTTCGGTGAGGTTCAGCCGGGAGGAGTCCTCGCCCCCGCGTACTGCAGGCATCAATCCAGGTGAAAGCATGATTGCTTATGGTTATCATTGTACTTATTTATACATTATGGTACATTAATGAATAGTGATATAACTGGCAGCAGGGATATTCCATAAGTACCCAGCCCTCCCAAGCAACTTCGCAGAGCGAAAAAAAGTGATTAAAATATGGACGGTTTTATCCGGGGGATCACTCGACTGTCGACCGCACCGTCACAAAGACCGGTCCCCGGACATCGATCTTCTTCTTCTTGTCGGTGATGAACCGCATGGCGTACTCGGCGACCTTCAGGTTCACGTCGCTCGGGAACTTGGACATCTTCACCTGGACGGTGACACCGTTCCCGCACCGTGCGCCCTCCTCGATCCGCGCCGCTGCAAGGGCTGCAACTGCATCCAGGTAGGTGATCCCTGTCGAGACCCCCTCCTTCCGGATCTGCGCCCATTTCTCGTTGTCGGGTATCCCGAGGATGTTCCCCTGGTGGACGAATACCTCGTTCCCGCAGGCAGGCCCGAGCAGCTTGGCGTTCGCCTCGGGCTCCTCGAGGTAGACCTTCAGCTTGTGGCCGAGGAGCTCGCCCTCCCATGCGGTGAAGGAGCAGGGGCCCGGGGCTGTCGGGTTCGCCATGCCCGTCTCGGCGATGGCCCTCGCGATAAACCTCCCCATCACCGTTGCAGGTTCCTCCTTGAGGGAGACCGCACCCGCCAGTTCGCGGTCAGTGAGATCCCGTGGATAGAACTGGGGATAGGAGAGTGCCCGGACGTCCTCGGAACCCGTGAGGATCATGGCCAGGCGCTCCACGCCGAGGCCCAGGTTCATGACCGGCACCCCGATGCCGTACTCGGCAAGGGCCGAGGGGGAATAGACCCCGAAGGTGGCCACCTCCACCTCCCCTCTTACAGGGTGCTTTGCATAGACCTCGGTCTGGGTCCCGGGCATGTAGTATTTGGAGCGTTTCTCGTCAGGTCTGAAGGTGAACTCCGTGAAGCCGAAGGCCGAGAGGAGGGCCTCTACCACAGCCTTCCCCTCGTCGTTCGTCACGTCCTCCCCGGCCACCACGCAGGATGCCGAGTGGTAGGTCATGAGCCGGGTCGGCCCTTCCTCCTGTTCCCTCCTGAAGCAGCGGTCCACCGAGAAGAGGCGGATGGGATGGGGGCGGTGCTCCCAGTTCGCCGAGAGGGTGAGGAACCACCCGCTCGTCATGTGGCTCCTCAGGGTCCGGCGGGTGGACTCGGGGGAGAGCTCCCGGAACTCGGGGAAGACCCGGTCCATCACCTTCACGACGGTTGCATCGTCCGCTGCGAGGACCTCCGAGATGGCATGGACAAGGTCGTCCCCCTCCACCTCGCCCTTCTTGTAGGCATGAAGGGTCTCCCTGAGCCGGACCTCGGTATCGGGGCCGATCTCTCGGCCCAGGATCCCACCAATCGCGTCGATCCGCTCCTTCCCGATCCCTACATTCGGCCGGGGGAGCCCCCCGAGATAGAAGACCCGGTCCAGGACCGCCATGGCCTCGGGGCCGAACTGCCGGTACACCTCCTGCTCGTCGACGATGAGGGGGTTGCAGCACTCCTCAAACCCGAGGGAGAGGTAGACCTCCCTGAGACGGTGGATGGTGTCAAAGACGGGATGGGGTCTTGCCTGCGGGTAGCGGAGGCGCGGGTACTTCTTGGAGCCGGCGGGAGGGGTGAGCACCTCCGGTCCCTCGTGCCAGGCCTTCTCGAAGTCTTCCTTTGCCCGTTCCCTGAACTTCCCTGCGTCGAACCTCATCCCATCCGCTCCAGGAGCACCACCCGGCTCGCCGGGCTCTCGTCCCGTATCTCGTAATCGGAGCAGCCCGAGAGGGACCCGGCAAAGGCCTGGATCTCCCCGTGCCCGGGCATGTTCTCCTTCTTCAATCGTTTTCTACTGTATCCCAGGAACATATAACCCTTCACTTCCACGAACCGGGCGCCGGATTCCTGGATCAGCCTCCCGAAGAGGTCCGGGCGGGTGTCGTTCTCTCCCCGGACGACGGTGATCCGGATCGCCGATCTCCTCTGTCCCAGGATGCCAAGGCTCTCCACGACCCTCTCCCAGCTGTCAGTGATTGGCCGGCAGAGCTTCTGGTAGGTCTCCCGGTCCGGCGCAGAGAGCGAGACATAGGTCTGGAACGGGTGTACTGTTTCGAGGACCCACGGGCGGGTCCCGTTCGAGACAAGGAAGGTGGTATATCCCCGTCCATGGAGGAGGTCCACGAGCTCCGCAAGGTGCGGGTAGCAGGTCGGTTCCCCGGCGAGGGAGATGGCGACATGCTTCGGGGAGAGGGCATCCCGGAACCGGTCGGGGGTGACCCGGTACGAGGGCTTATACCCGGAGAGGGCCCGTTTCTGGAGGTCGATGAGGCGATCGACGATGAGCCCGGGCGGGCAGTCTTCGTCGGCGGCGGGTTCATGCTCGAAGGAGCGCCAGCAGAAGAGGCACCTCTGGGTACACCGGAGTGTAGGGGTCATCTGGATGCAGCGGTGGCTCTCGATCCCGTAAAACTGGTGCTTGTAGCACATCTCCCCGCCGCAGAGTGCCCTCTTGCACCAGAGGCAGGGCTTCACCGCCGCAGACGCGCCAGGGGTGACGAACTGGTAGCCCTGCCGGCGCAGCTGCTCACATGGTGCCGAGGGCATCGATCCCCAGGGTGAGGAGGGCCTCTTTCAGGGTGTTCTCGGTGGCAGAGACCAGGGTGAGGCGGCTCTCCCGGGTCCTCCCCTCGCTCTTCAGGACGGGGAGATGCTGGTAGAAGGTGTTGAAGAGGTTCGCGAGTTCGTGGGCATATGCCGCGAGCAGGTGGGGGCGGAGCTCCACGGTCACCCGCTCGACGACCGCGGGGAACCGGGCGATGGCCTTCGCGAGGGCGATCTCCTGGGGATCGCCGAACTCGTACGCATGGGCGAAGGGGCCTGCCTTCTCCAGGATGGAGCAGGCCCGCGCATGGGCGTACTGGATGTAGGGACCGCTCTGCCGCTCGAAGTCCAGGGCCTCCTTCCAGTCGAAGACCATGGACTTCTCGGGGGAGATCTTCACCATGTCGTACCGGATTGCCGCGATGGACACGGCCCGGGCGATCGCCCTCCGGGGCTCTTCGCCGAGCTCGGTTCGCCGGTTCGTCACCTCGTCGTAGGCCCGGGCGGCGACCTCCGCCATCAGGGCATCCGCCGAGACGAACTTCCCCTGCCGGGTGGACATGGACCCCTCGGGGAGGGAGACGAACTCGAAGTGGACAATGGTGGGGGTTGTCTCACCCAAGATCCCGAGGGTGGTTACGAGCTGGGCCCCGATCAGCTTGTGGTCCGCCCCGAGGACATCGATGATCCGACTGAAGTTGCGGGCCTTCCAGATGTGGTAGGCGATGTCCCGTGCCGCGTAGACAGTGGTCCCGTCGCTCCTCCTGAGTATGTAGGGCTTTTTGAACCCCTGGGCAGAGAGATCGAGCCATATCGTCTCGTCCTCACGGTACTCCTCGAGCCTCCGGATCCGGGAGAGCACCCTCCCGACGTCCCCGTTCCGGACGAAGTCGCTCTCCCAGATGAACCGGTCATGGGAGACCCCGAGGTCTAAGAGCGTCTTCTTGATCCCGTCGAGACAGGTCGTGACCGCGGTCCGGAACTTCTTCGTGACCTCCGGGTCCCCTGCCTCCACCTTCTGCATGAGCCGGTCGATCTCCGAGACGGCCTCCGGTTTCCCCTCAAGGTCGCGGTTCGCCGCGATGTACGCTCTCGCGATCCGGTCGTCTCCTTTCTCCCCGGGATCTCCGTCCCCGTAGCGGTCCACCGCCCAGGCGACGATAGCGATCTGCCTTCCCATGTCGTTTACGTAGTAGTGGGTCTCGACCCTGTACCCAGCCTTCCGGAAGGCGCGGGTGAGGCAGTCCCCGATGATGGTGTTCCTGATATGCCCAACGTGAAGGGGGCCATTCGGGTTCGCGGAGGTATGCTCGATGACCACCCGGCCTTCCCTCGCGGGGAGGGTCCCGTACCCGGGCTTCACCGCTTCCCTGATCGAGTCGCGGAGATAGCCCTCGCCGAAGACGAAGTTGAGGTACGGGCCTGTGGCGGAGACCTGGATCCCTGTAAGGTCGGGCCGTGCGCCGAGATCCTTCGCGAGATCGAGAGCGATCCTGACCGGAGACGTGCGCTCCCGTTTCGCGAGCGCAAAGGCGATGGTGGAGGCGAGGTCCCCGTGCTCCCCGCCATCGACGAGGCAGGGGTCACTCTCACCTGTTTTATCCTGTATGGCCTTGGTCACCCGGCCAGAGTATTCAAGAAACATCCTAGTATCCCGTCCGGTACCTGAGGATGGCGGCGATGCCCCCGAAGGCGTTGAAGAGCACGGCCCCCTCCTCGAACTCGTCCGAGATGATCTCGACCCTCGCCCCGCTTTTATCCGCGAGCTGGGTGAGAGCCTCGATGATGTCCACCTCGTCCTCGATGACGAGGGGGGTCGAGCAGGACGGGCAGCCCCCGAGCTCGATCTCGTGGATCTTCACGCCTGCTTCCGTCTGAACCGTGGTCTCGTGCCTGTGGGAACAGTTCGGGCACCGGATCCTCACCCGCATCTTGCGGAGGCGGGACGAGAGGAGGAGGGTGGCGACTGCGCCTGCTTCAAGGTTCTTCCTGACGGACTCCTCACCGTAGGCCGCGTTGCCGTTCTCCTTCACGAGCTCCTGGAGGAAGCGGGTCATGACGCTCTTCTCCCGGACGATGTCCATCCCTTTGAGGGCGTCCTGGGCCGCGTCCACGAGCTCGGTGAGGCCGCTCTCGTTCGTATACGAGACATCGAAGAGGCCGATGACCTTCTTCTGGATCTCGTGGTGGAGGAACCCGCCGTTCCCGAACTCCTCCTTCGTGGGGCTCGGCCCCCCGATCAGGACCCCCTTGAACCGCTCGAAGAAGTCCTTCTCGGCGAGGAATGCCGCGCTCGCCCGCTCCCCCACCTTCTTGAAGAAATCGTTGATGGCGATGAGCCGGAGGCGCGCGAACCGCACCGAGGACTGCCCGCCCTTCCGCTGTTTGCCGGGGACCATCGAGGTCACGCCGGAGATCGGTTCGATCCGGTCACCCCGGAGGAACCCGAAGTAGGCCTCCCGGCGATCGATGACGATGAGACCGTAGACCTGCTTCTCCGTGAGCATGGTCCTGAGGGGGTCGAGCTCGAACTGCGAGGAGCAGCGGTACATGTAGAGGTTGAGCGGCTCGGGCGGCTCGATGATGGTGCACTGGAGATCCGTGCGGTCTCCCCCGAGAAGTATGGTCCCGCAGAAGACCGCCATGCCGTTCGGTGGCGGGCGCTTGTAGTACTTGAGCCGTGCAAGGATCGAGGAGATGGCGGACTGGACGTTCGTCCTCGTCTGCTTGGACTTGATGTTGGAGCACTGGCCGTACTCGTCTTTGAGCTGGCCGACCACGTCGTAGATCTGCTTGTCGGGCGGGATGTAGAGGGTGATCAGCTCGGTGCCGCTCCCCTCCTTGGCCTCGAGCTTCTCGAGCGTCTTCTTGAACTCGTAGCGCCGCCGGGCCTCGTCCTGCTCCTGCTCGACCTCGGCTGCCTTCTCGGTGCTCACTGTCTCCTCTCTCCCGTTCATCCTCCACCGTAAGGTGGATGCACAATCTCCGGATGTCCGGATTCTTCCCTAATATGAGCCCCGATGCTATATAAACATCGAGCGGGTCAGGAGGGCGGACAGGTTCACGGGGAGGTGCAGATCCCGATCACCTTCTGGTCCACCTCGCCGTTCTCGCCATGGGTCCCGTTGAAGATGATGAACTCCTTCGGGTTCCCGGCATGGCTGTAGAGCTCCTGCCCCAGGGTGAAGTTGATGATGGGGTCGCTCCGGGAGTGGAAGATCCAGACGGGCCTTGGAGAGATCTTCCCGATGCCATGGTCCGGATCGATGGAGAGGAGGAAACGGGAGGCGTTCCCGGTATACTGGTTCCCGGCGAGATCGAACCCCGACGTTGATACGCCGATATACCCGGAGAAGCCCGGGTCAGCGGCCGCGGCGATGGCGGCGTACCGGCCCCCGTTGCTCGCTCCCATCGAGTACACAGGGACCGTCCACCGGCCGGAGGCAATCCCCCGTGCCACCGAGAGGTCACAGACGGTCTTGTAGAACTCCGGCCAGGCGCCCGCGTTGAAGGCAAGGAAATCCAGATCCGGGTTGAAGCTTCTCCCCCGGGTCTCCCCCCCGTTCCCCCGGAGATCGAGTACGAGAGCTGCGCATCCTGCCATCGCATACGTCTCGACCCGCTCCCTCTCGTCCTCCTTGGTCACGCCAGCCCCGGGGGCGAGGATAATGGCTCCCTTCGGGTTCCCTGGCGCTGCGAGGAGCCCGTATACCGCTTCATCGATGTCCTGGAAGGAGACCTCCGAGAGGGTGAGGGATGCATTCTTCTCGATGACATGCTCGTTCACAGTTGTCGGTACCGGGCAGGAGACATCGAGGTATCCGTCACCCGTGACCGACCAGGAAGCTCCACCATTCCCTGTTCCGATACATCCCGTTCCCAGGATCAATCCACCCATGAGGACGGCGAGGAGAACAAAACCGCATCGCATCCCCTCACCCCAGGCACCGGCAGGCGAGGGCGATGGTCTTGGCGTCGCAGATCCGGCCGTCCCGGACCATGGCCAGGACCTCGGTGGCGGGGACCCTGACCACCTCGATATCTTCGTCCTCGTCCTTCGGATACTCATGGGACGGCGTAAGTCCCCGGACCTCGAAGAGATGGATCTTCTCGGTGGTGAACCCGGGGGTGGTGTAGATGGATCCCCTGGGGATGAAGTTCGAGCCCGAGAGACCGGTCTCCTCGATGAGCTCCCTCTGTGCCGTCGCGAGGGGGGTCTCGCCCGGGTCCATGGTCCCGGCCGGCGCCTCGCAGAGGTACTCCCCGATGGCGAACCTGAACTGCCGGAGGAGGATGCAGGAATCGCCCTCGATCGGGAGCATCGCCGCAGCATCCCCCGGGTGGATGACGACCCGCTCCTTCTCCCTTCCCGAGGGAAGACGGTAGAGCTCCTTCACCACCCTGAGCCTCTTTCCCCGGTAAATCTCTGTTGCCTTCCCTGTCATGAGCCCGCCCTGCCGGACCTGAAGAGTTCCTTCGTCATCCCATCATCTCACGCCCAGGATCCTGTGGAGCTGGACCTGGAACCTCACCGGCATGTTCCTTTCCAGGACCTCCCGCGCCAGGGCACCATAGTCGGACCCGAAGACAGGTGAGATGAGGTACTCCCCCTGGATAGGGTGGGATGCGATGACATCCCGGGCATAGTCCAGATCTCCGGCCCCGTCCACCACGAACTTCACCGCATCACCCGATCGGATCCGCGAAAGGAGGGAGAGATCGCTCTCCTCGCCCGAAGAGGGGCACTTCACGTCCATGCAGATGGAGGCGTGCGCCTGGAGAGGTGAGAAGTCGATGGTCCCGTTGGTCTCGATCTCCACCTCGTAACCGGCCTCGTCGAGCTTTTTTACAAGCGCCCCCAGCTCCTCCCTCTGAAGGAAGGGCTCACCGCCTGTGATGCAGACCCGGCCGCAGGAGGAGAACTCCACGGCCTGGAAGACGTCCCCGATGGGCACCTCCTTCCCTCCCTCACGCGCGTAGGTGGTGTCGCACCAGGAGCAGTTCAGGTTGCAGCCCGCGAGCCGGACGAAGGTGGTGATAAGCCCCTGGCTCCGCCCTTCGCCCTGGATGGAGCGGAAGATCTCACTGATCCTCATAGACCTGTTCTGCGCAGCATGTGTCGGACTCCCAGACCCGGATCCGCACCACCCGTGCCCCGGTACCGCCGAGCTTGCACTCCTTGTCGAGCAGCTTCCGTATCTCCCCTGCAAGAACCTCGCTCGATGGATCCCCGTCCGTGGTCACCACGGGCTGGAACTTCCCGAGGCAGGCGATCATGGGATCCTTGCGGTTCAGGATCACCTGGTGGTCGAACCGCTCGACGACATCCCGGATGACATTGAAGTCCACCAGGATGCCGGTCTCCACGTCGATCTCCCCCGCGAGCCAGATCTCCACCCTCCAGCGGTGGCCATGGAGGTTCCGGCACTTCCCTTCGTAATGGAGGAGCCGGTGGGACGCGTCGAACGAGACCTCCTTGTAGATCCTGGTCTCCATCCCTTTATGATAGGTGTATTGGGATATAAGATCTAACCCTCGATTTATCGTTGGCAAATAAGCGCGGACGATATTCTTATTATTACAGCAAATGACCACAATGAGTTAAACCAACATGGAAATCAATCAACAAAGACGGCACAAATTTTCAAGATCAGTTATCCTGTGGTCTAGGAAGCACCGTAGGCATTTTGCATGGAGATCTCGGCGGACACCCTATAGGATATTTATTGCCGAGACCATTTTACGCAGAACCACAAGCAAAGCTGCAGGTAGAGTTTTCAACAAAATAATTCGTAAATATCCATCGATACATCGCCTCGCTAGAAGTTCTAGTGAAGAGCTTTCCGAAGACCTAAGACCAATTGGCTTGTATTATCAAAGGTCAATCGGACTTATTCAAGCAGCAAAATTTATTGAAGAGAGGCATTGCGGCAATTTTCCGAAGACCCTTGAGGAGCTTTTAAAAGTCCCTCATATTGGGGAATACGCCGCGAGGTGCATTCTTTCATTTGGAATGGGGGATCCTGTTCCTGTCGTCGATTCCAATGTTATCAGGGTAACATCCCGGGTTTTCAGAGACATATTAGGGGAACAGCCATCTGTGAAACAGGTCATAGAATTTCTATCTGGAATAATCCCCCAGAAAGACCATCAACTCCTTAATTACGGGTTAATTGACTTAGGAGCACTTGTTTGCACGTATCGTTCATGCAATTCTCAGAAATGTCCAGTTTCGGGGATATGCGAATTTAAGAACACGTCCTGTTTAATCTCAGATTGATACTTTCACATTCCACATCGCAATGATTGAATAGTCACGAGGAGATTTGTAATCATAGGAAGGGGTTCCCCTGGCTGGTGGTCCTGTTGCACAGAAAATTTAAAGTCGTTTCTCTGTTTTCAGGTGCGATGGGTCTGGACCTCGGAGTCGAATCAACAGGGCGATTTAAAGTCGTCGCTTGTGTTGAAAAAGAACCTGTTTTTGTTGAGACTATCAGACAGAACTTACAAGTAGGGAGACTCTACTCCGGGTTAAAAGTTTATGAAACTGACATCAATAACTTGAGCCCCGAAGAAGTCTTAAATGACCTCGAAATATCCCCAGGCGACATTGATCTTCTTATTGGAGGCCCTCCTTGTCAGTCGTTCAGTACGGCAGGAAGACGGAGAACCGTACAAGATACTCGGGGAACCCTCCTTTGGCAATACCTCAAGTTTATCGAGGGAATGCTCCCACGGTTTTTCCTGATGGAGAATGTTCGTGGACTATTGTCAGCCGCGATTCATCATAGACCAATATCGAACCGGCCTGAAAAAGGTGGTCCCCCGCTAGCGCCAGACGAGAGGCCAGGGTCAGTTATTAAGCTCTTTGCCAAAGACCTTCAACAAATCAAAGGAGGAGCTTATCACATGGACTGTTTTGAGGTCAACGCCGTAAATTATGGCGCACCTCAACTAAGAGAGCGAGCGCTATTCATCGGAAATAGGTATAATATTCAAGTAAATTTCCCTGATCCGACCCATGGTAGCCCTTCTGATATGGCCTCTCATCAACAACATCTCCCGGGTCGTAAAATTAAACCGCTAATTCCATGGAGAACCTTGGGGAATGCAATTGGGGATCTTCAAGAAGGTAACCCCATTATCATGGATTTTAGCCCTAGGAAAAAGGAATACCTCTCAATGGTCCCCCCTGGCTCAAATTGGAGGAGCCTCCCTGTTGACATCCAAAAAGAGTCCATGGGCAAAGCTTGGACTGCAAAAGGTGGCCGTTCAGGATGGTGGAGACGTTTAAGCTATGACCTCCCGTGCCCGACCCTTATTACAATGCCAAATCATGCAGGGACATCACTCTGCCATCCTAAAAACGTTAGGGCATTGACCCTGAGGGAGTACGCTCGGATTCAGGAATTCCCAGATGACTGGGAATTCTCTGGGACACCCGCACAACAATATGCGCAAGTTGGAAATGCTGTGCCTCTTCGTTTGGGAACAGTTGCGGGAAATGTTATCGCCCGAGCGCTTGATGATCTCATAGATAAAAACTATATTATAAACCCGGCGCCGATTCCGAAGTACCGAGTAATTTATGTTCAATCACATATTCGTACACGTAAGTGGTTCAAAGAAGGGAAAACATACGTGTGGAGTGATGGTTGTGAGAATGGTAATACGAAATATCCTACCCCTCGGACTAAAAGGAAAACACGGCAGATGCTAGCCACGAGGGTTGCTTATGCCAAGTGATAACAGACAAAAAAACCTATATAAAATCTTAAAAGCACAAAAACACTTTTTCTCATCGGATGAAATCGCGAATTATTTCCGGGACATCGACAGAACGAGAATTGATAATTTGGCGTCCCGAATTTCTGCGTATGTTGAAGTCTTCATGCCAAAAACTTTGAAGAAAAAAAAGACGTTACGGGATTACAAAACTAATCCATATGTTTTAATGACTTCAGCAAACGTTATGGGCATTGATAATGAAAGAGTTTTAGCCGACTTCCTTTTTAACACCAAGTTCTATATGGGCCTCGAGACTTCTTTCGGGAAGTTAATAGAAGCTGCGTTTACAGATCAATACCCAATAATCGGAGAGAATAAATGGACAACCCCAATCGAAAAAGAAACCGAGTTTGCAGGGTTAGAGGGTCTTAGTACCGAGGAAAAAGCGAGGCAACGTAAAAATTCTATTTGGAGAGAGATTGATAAGTCAGTAGTAATAGGAAATCGACGGTTCATTCTCAGCATTAAAAGTGGTCCCAATAATATTAACGATACTCAAGTTGCAGCGATGACTGATGCAATAATATCACACCACAAAGACTGGGCACTTGCGACGCATGCAACATACCCTGGTAGTTTATTGCTCGATATTGTAATTGGCATCTCTTACGGTACTGACCAGACCACGAATAACAAAGAGAACCAGATCCTTGTTAAGCTCCTCGATAGCGGGTTCATAGAAGAAGATCGTGAATCAAAGCCTGGCGTGCTCATAGATCAAACAACACATACTATCCGTGTCTATCGAGTTATTGGAAGGGACTTTTGGGCATTTTTGGGAAACCCAATAACGCCGAACACGGCCCAGCACGTGTTTCTCGAAGCTTTATTAGCCTTAGTTAAGGCCCTGAACGTAAGCAGGGAAAGAATGGGCCTCGAAGATAAAATAGAACATAAAATTCAAACCTTAGCTCATGCCTTGGAAACCCTCCAGATCTCGAGGGGAGCATTACCCTCTTGGGTAATAGATGCCTATAGTGAAGACGAATTGTTTTGGCTTACGAAAGCGATTAGCTCCTTCTATGATGAAGAAAGATCCCGACATTAGTTTATGAATTTTGGACCTCGCGAAAACGGTAACTCGATCTCTTACATCAGAACACCAATAATTAGCCCGTCGTCCCGAACCCCGCCGCAATATATAAATTCTCCCCGCGCGAAAATTTAGACCTCACATGCTCAGGATCCGAATCCTGAAGAAACGATTGTACGGGGACATCTGATGGGACTGGGTAAATTCGCAGCAAGAAAACTCGCGCGTGACTCGAAAAAGTTCCGGTGGAGCGACAAGCGCTACGCGCGACGCCTCCTCCACCTTGACGAGAAGGCCGATCCCCTGGAGGGGTCTCCCCAGGCGCGGGGGATCGTGCTCGAGAAGATCGGGATCGAGGCCAAGCAGCCCAACTCCGCCATCCGGAAGGCGGTGCGGGTGCAGCTGATCAAGAACGGGCGGCAGGTCACCGCCTTTTGCACGGGCGACGGCGCCATCAACTACATCGACGAGCACGATGAGGTGGAGATCGAGGGGATCGGCGGCAGGCTCGGGCGTTCCATGGGGGACATCCCGGGAGTCCGCTACGTGGTGACCAAGGTGAACAACGTCTCTCTCCGCGAGCTCGTCATCGGCAGGAAGGAGAAGCCGCGCAGGTGAGTTCGATGGCAGACGAGAAGGATGCCCCGGTAGAACTGGCGGTGAAGGCGGCCCCGAAGGAGAAGGAGCCGAGGCGCGAGCAGGCGGCAAGACCGCCGAAGAGGGAGAAGGCCCCGAAGAAAGAGGAGGCCGCAAAGCCCGGGGCAAAGGAGACAAAGAAGGAGAAGGAGGACGCGGCGCGGGCCATCCTCCAGAAGGCGGCCGGGAAGGAGAAGGAGCCCGGTGTCGAGACGGTACCTGCGGCCCCGGAGAAGGAGAAGGAGCAGAAGGAGCCCCGGCTCCTCTTCAACCGCTGGGACTTAAACGAGGTGGAGGTGACCGATCCCGGCCTCAAGCGGTACATCAACCTCCACTCGATGATCGTCCCCCACTCGAGCGGCAAGTTCACCAAGCAGCAGTTCGCGAAGGGCGAGATGCTCATCGTGGAGCGGCTCATCAACCGGCTCATGCAGACCGAGATGAACACGGGGCAGAAGCAGCGTGCCATCCGGATCACCAAGGATGCCTTCGAGACCATCTACAAGAAGACCAAGAAGAACCCGGTCCAGATCCTCGTGGATGCCATCACCCAGGCAGGCCCCCGCGAAGAGACGGTCAGGCTCAAGTACGGCGGGATCAACGTCCCCAAATCCGTGGATACCGCGCCGCTCCGTCGGGTGAACTCGGCCCTCATGTTCATCAGCGGCGGGGTCCTCGCGGCTTCCCACAAGAACAAGAAGGATGTCGCCGACTGCCTTGCCGACGAGCTCATCGGCGCGGCCCGGGGCGACTCGAAATGCTATTCCGTGACCAAAAGGGAGGAACGCGAGCGGATCGCGAAGGCCTCCCGATAAGAAATCATCTTTTTTTCAGGTGAGATCATGACTCGAGCAGCAAAGATCGTGGAACGGGTTACCACCCTGATGGGCAGGCCCGAGCACATCCGGAACATCGGGATCGTTGCCCATATCGACCATGGGAAGACCACCCTCTCCGACAGCCTCCTCGCGGGCGCGGGGATGATCAGCGAGGAGCTTGCAGGGAAGCAGCTCTTCATGGACTCGGACGAGATGGAGCAGGCGCGGGGGATCACCATCGATGCGTCGAACGTCTCCATGGTCCACGAGTTCGATGGCCAGGAGTATCTGATCAACATGATCGATACTCCCGGCCACGTGGACTTCGGCGGTGACGTGACCCGGGCCATGAGGGCGGTGGACGGCGCCCTGGTCCTCGTGGACGCGGTCGAGGGGCCCATGCCCCAGACCGAGACGGTGCTCCGGCAGGCGCTGAAGGAGCAGGTGCGCCCGATCCTCTTCATCAACAAGGTCGACCGGCTCGTGAACGAGCTCAAGGTGGACGAGACCGAGATGCAGATACGCCTGGGGAAGGTCATCGACAAGATCAACAAGCTCATCCGCGGCATGAACGAGGAGATGTACCAGAAGGGCTGGAAGATCGACGCAGCGAACGGCTCAGTGGCATTCGGGTCGGCCCTCTACAAGTGGGCGGTCTCGGTCCCCTACATGAAAAAGTCCAATGTCTCCTTCAAGGACGTGTACAACAGGTGCCGGGACAATGACCAGAAGTGGCTCGCCAAGCAGAGCCCCATCTGCTCCGTGATCCTTGACATGGTGGTGCACCACCTCCCGAACCCCCTTGAAGCCCAGACGCG
Organism: Methanomicrobiales archaeon; assembly: GCA_015660865.1. GTDB lineage: Archaea > Halobacteriota > Methanomicrobia > Methanomicrobiales > JACTUA01 > JACTUA01. The sequence continues at coordinate 117,649 of JACTUA010000004.1, forward strand.
GCGGATCAACGTCATCTGGCACGGGGACAAGACCACCCCGGAGGGAAAGGCCATGCTCACCTGCGACCCGAACGGCCCCGTCAGCCTCATGGTCACCGACATCTCCTTCGACCCCCATGCGGGCGAGGTGGCGACAGGAAGGCTCTTCTCCGGCAAGGTCCAGCGGGGCATGGAGCTCTTTGTCATGGGCACGGCCAAGAAGGGCAACCGGCTCCAGTCGGTTGGGATCTTCATGGGGCCCGAACGGAACGAGGTTGAGGGGGGGATACCGGCGGGGAACATCATCGCCGTGACAGGCCTCCGGGATGCGATCGTGGGCTCCACGGTGACCACCCTCATGGATATGACCCCGTTCGAGTCCCTCAAGCACTATAGCGAGCCGGTCATGACGGTCGCGGTCGAGGCCAAGAGCATGAAGGACCTCCCCAAGCTCGTGGACGTGCTGCGGCAGGTGGCGAAGGAGGATCCGACGGTGAAGGTCTCCATCAACGAGGAGACGGGCGAGCACCTCATCAGCGGCATGGGGGAGCTCCACCTGGAGATCATCACCCACCGGATCAAGCGGGACAAGGGGGTCGAGATTGTCACCTCCGAGCCCATCGTGGTCTACCGGGAGACGGTATCGGGGACAGCGAGCGATGTGGAAGGGAAGTCCCCGAACCGGCACAACCGGTTCTACCTGGACCTCTCACCTCTCCCGCTGTCGGTGGTGGACGCGATCCGGAACGGCGAGGTCTCCATGAACATGATGGAGATCGAGAGGAGGACCGTCCTCCAGAAGGCGGGGTTCGAGAAGGACGAGGCCAAGGGGATCAAGGATATCGAGGGCACGAACGTCTTCATCGACATGACGAAAGGGGTCCAGTACCTGAACGAGACCATGGAGCTGATCCTCGAGGGCTTCCACGAGGCGGTCGGAGGCGGTCCCCTCGCTGACGAACCGGTCATGAACCTCAAGGTGAAGCTCGTGGACGTGAAACTTCACGAGGATGCCATCCACCGGGGCCCGGCCCAGGTGATCCCGGCGGTGCGGGCGGCCGTGAAGGCGGGGATGCTCATCGCGGGCGACGTGCTCATGGAACCGTACCAGAAGATCCAGATCAACGTCCCCCAGGAGCAGATGGGGGCCGCCACCTCCCAGATCCAGGGGAGGCGGGGGCAGGTCTTCGACATGCAGACCGAGGGTGACCAGTTCGTGGTGGTCGGGCGGGCGCCGGTCGCTGAGCTCTTCGGCTTCGCCGGCGACCTCCGCTCTGCCACCGAGGGCCGCGCCATGTGGTCCACGGAGTTCGCGGGTTTCGACGTGGTCCCCGCGAACATCCTGAAGGACGTGGTCATGGCCATCCGGAAGCGGAAGGGGCTCAAGCTCGAGATGCCCCGGCCCACGGACTACATCGACCGGGTGTAGGCCGGCTCATCTCTCATTTTAAAACAAGATCAACCGGGTACAATCGGAACGCTTCCTGGAGGGCCCCCTCATCCTGCAACCAGGGCCCCCGGATCGCGATAAAAAGGGGATCGGCCTTTCATTCCTGGATTATCGTCTTTGCGAACTCCGCGATCTTCGGGACAAAGGACCCCGCGTCCACCTCGGCCTCCAGGGTGAAGGCCGAGGAGACGAACCGCATCCCCTTCGCCTCCATGTGCTTCCTCATGTGGGCGATGGCCTTCTCGGCTCCCCTGCCCCCCATCTCCGCGAGAAGGGAGAAGGGCTTCCCTGAGGTGTTCGAGAGGAGGGAGATATAGCGGTTCACGTACGGCGGTACCTTCTGCGCCCAGACCGGGCTTGCGAGGACGAGGAAGTCCACCCCCGAGAGGTCGGTCTTGCATGGCCTGATGGGGGCCGACCGGCCGAGGAATGCCGACATAGCCTTCATAACCATGCCGGACTCGCGCTCGGGCTCGATCTGCACGAGATCCGCCCCGATCCGGCCGGCAAGGGCCTTCGCCACCTTTCCGGTATGCCCCTGCCAGGTGTAGTAAGCAACGAGTGTCTTCATGGGTGTGAGTTGTAATCGTCGTTCATGTCGAGGATCTTGTAGTCCACGTTCAGGATCGTGACAATGACCACGACCCGGTCAACCCCCGTGGTCCCCTGGAGGGTCATGTAATCCTGGACGGAGATCTGGCCGTTCTCGGGCCGGTCCAGCTCCTTCGTTATCACCCCGCCGTCCGAGCGGATAACGGTGGCGACGATCTTCTGGAGGAATATCTGTCCCTTTCCCCCCCGGAAGGTCACGGTGATATCAGGGTGGATGGGGTTGTGGTTCCGGTTTTCCTGGATCGCCACATCGTAGTTCGGGGGGACGGTCACGACGGGGCCAGGATAGAGAGTTCCCTGTGTTCCCGATTGGGGCTGGTTCGCGGGTGGTGCCTGCGTCCCTCCCGAGGATCCCCCGCCCCCCGGTGGGGCGGTGCAGCCGGCGCCCAGGGAGAGCGCACAGAGCATGAGAATCAGGAGGGGAGCGATCTTCGGTGTCATACGGGTGGGTTGTCCCGGGAGGGGGATAATCATTCCGTTCCCCGCGAATCCCGCTGGATCTTTCGTCGGTAATAGAATGCAAGGATGCCGATGATGACCGCTCCGATGGCGACTATGGAGGGGGTCGCGAGCCGGCCCGGTGATGCAGTCGTGAGGGGCGCGGTCACCTGGTTCGAGGGGGTTGCGTTGAGGGGCTGGAGAACGGCAGAGATCTCCCGGCTCTCCCCGGCCGAGATCACGAAGTCCGTCCTGTTCACCGAATACCCGTCGTGCGTGACGACAAGGGTATGGGACCCGGCAGGAATTCCTGACAGTACCAGCGGGGTGACGCCAGCGGTGTGACCGTCCAGGGTGACAACAGACATTCCCGGGGACGAATCGACAGCGAGGAATCCGCCACTCTCGGTAACAGTAACCGTTACCGTCTCCACGGGTTGTCCGAAGATGACGGCCTGGGTGGCGAAGACTGTGTCATCGAGATCAGGCCTCGACCGGGGCTCCTGGACGATGTAGATGGTATACGTACCCGGGTCAAGAATCCGGCCCGTGGAGCCGGTCCTCCAGGTATAGGCCCAGGTATCATCGGTCTGCACCTCAACTCTGGTGAAGCTCGAGGGAACTCCTGTCGTAACGGGAGTCCCGCCCGCAAGGCTGATTCCTCCATCGGGGAGGTTCGGGCCCGTCAGGAAGAGGTAGATGAAGTCGCTCCCGGGGGCGGTGCCGCCGAGGGGGATATCCTCGCCAAAGACGACATGGATGGGGGCCGCGGCGGCAGAGGCGACGAGTGAAACGATGATAAGAACGGGAATGAGGATGAAGAGGCCACCGGAGGGGAGACGGATCCTGGGACCTCCTTGATGATCTCCAGGAATTGGAGGTTCACTGCGGGTCATAGGCAAGTAGGTAATAGGTGATGAGGATAAATAGGTGACTCGTGGGGCTTAAGTTGAGATCGGGAGGGCCGCCACGGGGTGAATTCTCCCGCATCAAGGCTTGATGAAATGGGTGGAGGGGAACGTTTTTGTATCTCCTCCCCACCACCCATCATCCATGAAGCAGCACGAGGTCTTTGAATCCGTTCCGGGCATCCTTCGCCCGTTCAAGGCGTACATTGATGGCCTGAAGCTTGGAAGCGCCGACCAGATCGTGTACTACGGCTGTCCTGGAACCTGCACCCCCTTTATCGAGCTTCTCGGGTTTGCCATCCGGTCCAGCCCTGCCACACAGGTCTTTGTCCCCCTCACCGACGAGTCGAAAGCAAAGAAGATCGTGAGCGTTCCCGATGTGGGAATGCAGGTCTCGCAGGAAGGGGTGAAGGTGAACCCGAAGGTCATCGTCCTCATGGGCGGCCTCTCAATGCCGACCACGAACGTCACCGCTGACCAGATGAAGGCCGCTATCTCGAAGTACAGGGTTCCCATCGTCGGGGTCTGTTTCATGAAGATGTTCGAGAAGACAGGGTGGACGAAGGCCTTCGACTTCTCCCTTCTCATCGACGCAAACATCGCACCGGTCGATGTCTGGCGATGAAGAGGGGTTCTCCCCGGGATTCAATCTGCGGTATCCGGTCCTTCACCGGATTCCCGCCATCCCTCGTATCCTTCATGGAACAGGAAGAGGACGATGAGGAGACCTGCCAGGGGGTCCGCCTGCCAGAACCCGAAGAGATAATTGGCCCCGAGCCCGGCGAGGAGGGCGACCGAGAGGAATGCACAGGCCAGGGTCTCCCGTGAATCTGCAACGAGTGCCCAGCTCCCGATGGCGATCCCGGCACGTTGCTTCTTCCAGGCGAGGATGGGCATGACGATAACCGATAGGAGCGCGATGACGATCCCGGCCGGCGAGGGCAGCGCAGCCTCCCGGGCGATCAGGTTATCCAGCGATTCATACAGCACGTAGACGCCGAGGATGAAGAAGGTCAGGGCGACGAACCGCTGCGCCCTCTGCTCAATCCGATCCTCCTCATCGCGGGACAGGTGTTCGTGCCCATGGAGCCGCCAGACAAGGATCAGCCCCGAGAGGGATTCCGCGACGCTGTCCAGCCCGAAGCCGACAAGCGCTATGCTTCCGGCCGCGGTCCCGAAGCCTATGGATGCGGTGGCTTCGAGGATGTTGTAGCCGACGGTAAAGTACTCGAGGCGGAGAGCCGTCCGATAAGAAGGCAGGGAAGAGAATGCTGTCCGGGCCTGTTCCGGATCTCTCATTCCAGGAAGTGGTGGGTCAGGCTCATCACGTCCCGGAAGGGTACGACCCCAAGGATGGTGTCCTGATCATCGAGGACGGGGATGGCGCGGAAGTCGTACCTGCCAAAGAGCGCGGATGCATCCTTCAGGGTGCTGCCGGGCGCAAGGCTGATGACCGTGTCAACCATGATGTCCTTGAGAGGTGCGTGATCGGGGGCGAGGAGGAGCTCCTTGATATCGATCACCCCGAGGAGCCGGTCCACAGAGTCCACGATGTAGAGGTACATGATCACGTCCTTCCCCTTCGCAGCCCGGTCGTACTCGTTCTGCGCCTGCTCGACCGTCATATCCGGGGAGAACTTCAGGAACTTCGCCGTGGTGAAGTTGATCACCTTCTCCTCCTGCTTCTCGAGGATGGCCCGGACCTTCTTCGCATTCTCCGCTTTCAGGGACCCGAGGATCCCGGTGCTCTCGGGGGAGGGGAGGACCGAGAGGAGGTCTGCCGCCTGGCCGGGGGTCATGAGGTCGATGAGCTGGATGACCTTGTCCTTCGCGAGCGTCGAGATGAGCTCCCGCTGGACCATGGGCTCGATCTCCTCCAGGGTATCCGAGGCCTGCTCGTGGGAGAGCCCGTCGAAGATCATCATGCGCTGGTCGGGGTCGAGGTCCTCCAGGATATCGGCGAGGTCCACGGGGTGGAGGCCCTCGAGCCGCTCGCGGAGGATGTTCAGCTTGACGTCCCCCTGGAAGCTGCTGATCTGGGTCGGGAGCGGCTGGATATAGGTCCAGGAGATGGTCTGGTCCTTGATCTTCTCGGCGAGGCTGTAGATGAAGTTCGCGAGCCCCGCAAGGCCGATGCGCCGCAGGAGGCCGTACCGGCTGGTGTCGACGTCGGTGGCATAGAGCTTCTGGTTCGCGAGGACCATCTTCACATCGTAGACCATCTCGACCTCACGGTCCTCCATGTCGAGGACTTTCTTGTCGAGGATATGGTCCCGGAGCAGGACGGCGTTCTCTGCGGGCTCCCCCTCGAACTCCTTCATCTCCCCGATCTCCACGTGGATCTCGCGATCCTCCATGGAGCTGACCTTCTCCCACGGGATGAGGAGGGCCGGTTTCCCGAACGGCCTCGTGACAACTATCTGCCTGACCTCCGGGATCTTCCCGGTTTCGATGATGACAAGATCAGAGAGGGTACCGATCTTTTTCCCCCTCAGCATAACCCGGGCCCGGTTGATCTCGGAGAGGAAGAATACCTTGTCCGGCTGGGACCTGGGAACCGCGGGGATGTCGTTTGCTGCCATGCATCACCTATGAGATGAGCGTAAGGAACCTGTACCCGAGCAGGAGGACGAGGAAGATCAGGTAGAGCCGGAGGAGGAGGAGCGATAGTTTGACCCACCGGGACATGGTGATCCTGGGCGTCGCGTACTTCCGGTTGATCTCGGTGATGATCAAGTATTGCCGCCGGATGAACTCCCTCACCCGCCCGAGCATCATTCCGTTTTCGAAGGCCATGGACCAATCCCCCCCTCACTCACATCGCTATCCCAGCCACCCCGGGAAGAGGGTGCTGATGCCATACAGGCTGGACAGGATGATAATGGCGATGACAATCGCACAGCTGACAATATTCTGCATCTGGGTATTCTTATACCTCCCCATGACCTCCTCGCTGTTCAGGAGCAGGATGAGGAACACGAGCGCCGCAGGGAGGAGGGTCACCGCGATCACCTGCACAAAGAGCGTGATCAGGACGAGGGGTGCTCCCGGGATCAGCACCACGCTCCCGGCCGTTACCAGGGCGAAGAGGTAACAGGCATAGAACCACGGGGCCTCCCTGACCCGGAAGTTCAGGGAATGGGCCCAGCCGAAGACCTCGCCGAAGGCCCAGGACGAGGCGAGGGAGATGCAGATGGCCCCCAGGAACCCTGCATCAAAGAGGCCGATGGCAAGGAACGTCCCCACGTAGGGGTTGATCCCCATGAGGAGCTCGGCTGCCTGGGCAGCACTTCCGATATTCACCCCGAGAAGTACAGTCCCGGTCATGATGATGCAGAAGATGGCCACAAGAGCGGTGAAGACTGCACCGAGGAGAGTGTCGAACTGGCCCCAGGGGATATCCTTCTCCTTCATCCCCTTGTCCACCACGGCGCTCTGCTGGAAGAAGATCATCCAGGGGGCGATGGTGGTGCCGATGTTTGCCATGAGGAAGAAGAAGAGTTCGCCGGTGAACCCTCCCGGGAAATGGGGAATAAGGCCATGGGCGAGGACATCGGAGACCGATGGGTGGACGAGGAATGCGGCGGGGATATAGATGAGGTTGATCAGGGAGAAGAAGATCGCGATCTTCTCCCAGGTCCAGTAGCGCCCCTGGAGCACCATGAGCATCATGATCACCGAGACTACGATGATGGTGAGAACGGCGGGGACGTGGAAGATTAAGAGGGCGGCGGTCATGCCAATGAACTCTGTCACCAGGGTGAGCCAGTTGACGAGGGAGAGATCAAGGAATGAGAACCATCCCCAGAACGAGCCGAAGGCATCGAAGATCGCCTCCGCATGCCCCCGTTTTGTCACCGCTCCAAGGCGCACGGTCATCTCCTGGGCTACGTAGGCTACAGGGATGAGCAGGAGGAGAAACCAGATCAGGCCGTACCCGAACTTCGCACCCGTCACGGTATACGTCGTGATCCCCCCGGCATCGTTATCGGCCATCATGACGATGATGCCGGGCCCGGTGAGGATCAGGTAGAGCTTGAACGCCTTCGCAAACCTGCGGTACCGGTAATAGAGGTTCGACCAGAAGTTCATCCCTTCACCCCCGCCCTCCTATCAGCCATGCCCCAGCCTCCGGACAGGTTGCAACCCCCCGGGCATACCCCCTGATACGGGGGGCAAGAGCCAGCCCGATCTCCGGGCCTCTCCTAGAGTGTGTTGCTCCCTGAAACCATTTAAGGCATCCGGGCGGTCCTTATCCCCGAGATTCGGCCAGTTTATCCGGGAGAAGGATGCGAAACGAGCAGGGACACCGGACGGTGAAAGACCGTGAGATAACCCCCGGGGTAGTGCAGGCTTGTACGGCTTCATGGGACGTGAACGGCTCCGGCCGGCTCACAAACCTTATAGGAACCCCGGAGAGAGTTCTCCTGCATGACGGGGGAGGGAATTGAGAAGCCCCAGGAGATCCCGCCACCGCCCGAGGAGAAGGCTTTCTGCGCCCTGATCCTCCCGGAGGGGATCCAGCGGTTCGAGGCCCAGAGCGTCACCGAGTTCTGCCATCCCTTGAAGACAGCCCACATCGGCTGGATCGATTCGGTGGTTGAGGATGTGGAACGGGACATCCTCCCCGCGGCGACCGCCCTCGGCTTCTCCGAGCTCCTCGTGAGGAACCTCCAGAAGAGCACCAAGAGCGGGTACGAGGACTTCAATACCGAGATGGGGCTCGTCGTGCCGGCGATCTTCATGCAGGGATTCGACGTGAGGCTCGAACCACTCTACATCCTCATCAACGAGAAGGTGATCGTTACACTCCACACCCGGGAGGTGAAACGGTTCATCCGGATGCGGAGATATGCAGAGACCCTCCTACGGAAGATCCCCCCGGACCTGCCCCCGAAGGACAAGATGACCCTCCTCCTCGTCCGGATAATCGACGAGAACAACTCCCGGAACTTCGACTACCTCGCCGAGATTGAGGAGCATGGCGACAAACTCTTCCAGGTTCTCTCTGACCCGAAGACCCCGAGGTCGGTCATCGCCCCGAAGATCTACGAGATGAAGCATGCCCTGATCATCTACCTCGGCGGGCTCTGGGCGACGGTGGACGCGCTCTCATCGCTCCGGTACGGCGACGCCGAGCTCCTGACGGACGAGGACAGGATCCTCGATAGGGTCAATGCCCTCATCGGGGCGGTGCAGGCCCAGATCGGCCTTGCCGAACACCTCTCCGAGGTCCTCGCGAGCGGCCTCGAGGTCCTTCAGTCCATCTACAACAACCAGCTCCAGATCCTGAACAACAAGCTCGCGATGCTCGCCGCCTACCTCGCCATCATCGGCACCGCGCTCCTTGTCCCGAATACCATTGCAACGATCGCAGGCAACCCGATGTTCCAGTTCACCCCTGAAATGATACCTGCCTACCTGGGTTTTATCATCCTCTCGACGGTGGCAGCGACCATTTTCACGTTCTGGGTGTTAAAGAGCCGGGGGCTCCTTCCGAAGGATATCGAGTAGAGGGACCCGCTGCTCTGGAACGGGATGAATGGGGTACTTTCATACAATTTAACCTTTGGAGAGGAACGAGACCACGAGAGATGACTCCGCCCGCCCATGGGGAACCCTCATTACCTCCGGTGTTCAAGAGAAGGGCGGGCGAGACCATGGCTCAGATCCCGAAGGAGGAGTACATTCTCGAGACCACCTCTGCCTGCCCGGGGTGCAGCTCATCCCTCTCCCTCAGGTACATCCTGAAGGCGGCAGGGCCTGATACGGTCCTCGTCATCCCGGCGAGCTGCTCGAGCGTCATCCAGGGGATGTACCCGAACACGGCGGTGAATGTCCCGGTCTACAACATAGCCTTTGCGGCCGCAGCGTCGTGTGCGTCCGGTATGGTCGCCGGTCTGCGGCGTGCAGGGAGGGAGACGAAGGTCATCGTGTACGCCGGGGACGGGGGGACCGTGGATATCGGGCTCCAGGCTCTCTCGGGCGCCCTTGAGCGGGAGACGGACTTCCTCTACATCTGCTTTGACAATGAGGCGTACGGGAACACCGGTATGCAGCGTTCAGGCTCCACACCGCTCGGGGCACTCACCACCACGACCCCGTTGGGGAAGATCCACCCGAAGAAGGAGATCGACCGGATCGTGGAGGCCCACCATCCCCCCTACCAGGCCACTGCCATCAGTGCCTTCCCCCTGGACCTCTTCCAGAAGGTGGAGAAGGCCCTCACCTTCCGGGGGCCGTCCTTCATCCACCTCCTCGCGCCCTGCCCCACGGGCTGGCGGTTCCCCCATGGGAAGACCATCGAGGTCGGGAGGATGGCGGTGAAGACCGCGGCCTGGGTCCTCTGGGAGCGGGGCCAGGGCCGCCTCTCGGTGAGTGCACCCTCAAAAGGGCCCCTGAAGAGGCCGGTCCCCCTCCAGGATTACCTGGGGATGCAGGGGAGGTTCAAGGGGCTGGATCCGGCCCTCCTCTCCCGCCTCCAGCAGGGTATCGGGACCAACAGGGAGGCGATCCTTGCGGAGGCGGAGAGGCCATGAAGGAGATCGTCACCGCGAACTATGCCATTGCCGAGGCGGTGAAGCAGGCGGTCCCCGGGGTCATTGCCGCCTACCCCATCACTCCCCAGACCGAGATCGTGGAGAGGATCGCCCAGTACGTCGCCCGCGGGGAGCTCGCCTGCGATTACATCCCGGTGGAGAGCGAGCACTCGGCCATGGCGGCCTGCATCGGGGCGTCCGCGGCCGGGGTCCGCACCTTCACCGCCACCTCCTCCCAGGGTCTCCTCTACATGCACGAGATGCTCCACTGGGCGGCCGGTGCCCGTCTCCCCGTCGTCATGGCGAACGTGAACCGGGCTGTGGGCCCGCCATGGAACGTCTGGGCTGACCATACCGACGCCCTCTCCCAGCGGGACACCGGCTGGCTCCAGGTCTATGTTGCCACCGCCCAGGAGGCCTACGACACCACCCTCATGGCGTTCCGGATCGCCGAGGACAAAGAGGTGCTCCTCCCCGTCATGGTGAACCTGGACGGCTTCCTCCTCTCTCACACGATGCAGGACCTCGAGACCGTCGAACCCGGTTCTTTCATCCCGCCGCTCCACCTCCCCCATGCCATCGATCCGGCACACCCCGCAGCCTATGCACCCCTCACCGGGCCAAAGGATTATTACCGGTTCCGGTGGGAGATGGAGAAGTCGATGCGGGCGGCACGAAGGGTCATCACCCGTGTGGAGAAGGACTTCGCCGGCCGGTTCGGGCGCCGTTACGGTGTGACGGAGGAGTACCGGTGCGAGGATGCGGATATCCTCGTCGTCGCCATGGGAACCCTTGCCAGGGAGGCGGAGGTGGCCGTCGACAGGCTCCGGGCTGAAGGCACGCGGGCCGGGGTCATGCGTCTCCGCTGGTTCCGCCCCTTCCCGACCCTCGACCTCACCGGCAGGGAGGTCGTGGTCATCGACCGGGACTACTCCTTCGGTTTCGGCGGGGTCCTTGCCCGCTCGCTCTGCTCGGCAGCCCGTATCGAGCCCTTCAGCGTGATCGCCGGACTCGGGGGCCAGGAGGTGACCTATGAGGACATCGCATCCTTTGTGCGGGAGAGGAGGCCGGGGGAGGAGTACTGGTTCGGGGTGAAGGGCGATGTATGAGGTACGGATCCACTCCCGCGGCGGCCAGGGGGGAGTGACGGCGGCACGGCTCATTGCCCTCGCCGCTTTCCGGGATGGGAAGCACGCGACCGCGACCCCTTTCTATGGAGCAGAGCGGCGGGGAGCGCCCATCGTTGCCTTTGCACGGATCGATGAGAACCCCATCAGGATCTACAGCCAGGTGAGGAGCCCGGATCTCGTCGTGGTGCTGGACCGGACCCTCGTGCCCATCGTTGACGTGCTGAAGGGCCTGAAGCCCCGGGGAGCCGTCCTTGTGAACAGCGGGCACGCTGTCAGCCTCGACCACATGAAGGTCCACCGCGTGGATCTCACCGGGATCGCCCTTGACGAGAACCTCGTGATCGCAGGGGAACCGGTCCTCGACACCCCGGTCCTCGGGGCCATCGCCCGACTCGGGGTCGTCTCCCTCGAATCCGCAACAAAGGCCATCGCCGAGTTATTCCAGGACCCGAGGAACGTCAGTGCTGCGGAACGGGCCTACAGGGAAGTGGTCCTGTGAAGGGGCGGAAGCCCGCCGGTGAGCGGAAGGAGAGGCGGAAGAAACAGAGGGAACGGCTCGCCATCTCGAAGCCGAAGAAGGGGGCGTCGGGAAAGACCGGCGCCTGGCGGACCTTCCGGCCGGTCATCGACCCGGAGAAGTGCAGCAAGTGCGGCCTCTGCTCGCTCTACTGCCCCGAGGGGGTTATCTCCGAGGACCTCAAGATCGACTACGACTTCTGCAAGGGCTGCGGGATCTGCGCGAACGAGTGCCCGAAGAAGGCGATCCGGATGGAACGGGAGGAGCGGTAGCATTACACCGGATCTGTTGAAAATCTAATGGGGTGGGGCTATAGCAGTATGTGGATGGCAGAGTGGCGGTGGAAGGCCCTTGTCACTTGAATATATTTATTATTCAATTGAATACTTTATTTATTCAATATGCTTGATCGGCTCTTCGCTTCCCGTACCAGGGTGAAAATACTGGAACTCTTCCTCCTGCACCCGGAGCGGGAAGTCCATGTCCGGGAGATCTGCCGGATCACCGAAGTAAACATCAATGCGGTGCGGAGGGAGCTCGCGAACCTGGAGGAGATGGGCCTCCTCATGAGCTGCACGCGGGGAAACGCCCGGTTCTACACGGTGAATATTGCATTCCCCGTATATCAGGAGCTTGTCAGCATCTTCCTGAAAATGAAAAGTGGACCGGATTGACGCAGTCTCTGAGGATGAATCAGGAGGTTCCTTCCCCTTCCTCCGGCAGCGGGCACTTGGCCATGTACTCCACGTTGAACTTGTAGAAGTGGGTGAAGCCGCAGTTGTGGCACCGGGTGGTGAACTGGCTGCACCCGATGACGAGGTCGTGGGCCCCCTCCACGCAGCAGTTCATACAGGGGGCCGTTACCTTCAGCTCCCAGACATCGTAGCACCCGATCTTCGTGTACAGGCCGGGCTTCCCCACCTCCGAGGTCCGGGGGATGTAGATCCGGGTTGCCCCGCAGTTGGAGCAGGCCACCTGTGCCTGGGCCCGCACTGCCTTGATGACCTGGTCCACCTCCTTCCCGCAGTTATAGCAGGAGGTGCGGTACTTCGTGAAGATGAACCGCTCAGCCATGAGGGATACCTGAGACGGTGGGGTATAAAACCGTAAGGATGAACGGAGTGTCTGAAGACAGAGGGTGTGCAGAAAAAAGGTGATGATATGGGCTTCAGAAGTCGCCCATGTCGCCGCCCATACCGCCCATGCCGCCGGGTGGCATGCCGCCCGGTCCGCCGGGGGGTGCCGCGACCCTGGAGGCGGCGATGACGTCATCGATCCGGAGGATCATGACCGCGGCCTCGGCTGCCGAGGCGACGGCCTGGGTCTTCACCCGGAGTGGCTCCACGACGCCGGCCTTGAGCATGTCGGTGGGCGCGCCCTTGAAGACATCGAGGCCCATGTGGACCCTCTTCTTGTCATGCTCGGCCCGGAGGGCAACGAGCATGTCGATGGGGTCGAGGCCCGCGTTCTCGGCGAGGGTCCTCGGGATGATCTCCATGGCGCTCGCAAAGGCCTCGATGGCGAGCTGTGCCCTTCCGCCGACGGAAGCAGCGTAATCGCGGAGCCGCCGGGAGAGCTCGATCTCGGGAGCGCCGCCCCCTGCCACGATCTTCTTGTCCTCCATGACTACGGAGACGACGCTGATGGCGTCGTCAAGGGCCCGCTCCTGCTCGGCCACCACATGCTCGGTCCCGCCCCTGACGATGATGGAGACGGCCTTCGGGTTCAGGCACTTCTCGACGAAGATCATCTCCTCTCCGCCGACTTTTCTCTCCTCGACAAGTCCTGCCTTGCCGAGCTCGCTCTTCGCGATGGCGTCGATGGACGAGATGACCGATGCACCCGTTGCCCGGGCGAGCTTCTCCATGTCGCTCTTCTTGACCCGGCGGAGGGCGAGGATGCCTGCCTTTGCAAGGTAGTGCTGGGCGATATCGTCTATCCCCTTCTGGCAGATCACGACGTTCGCGCCGCTTGCCACGACCTTGTCGACGATGGACTTGATCATCCGCTCTTCCTCGTCGAGGAACGCCTGCAGCTGGTCGGGGCTCGTGATGTTGATCTCGGCGTCGACCTCGGTCTTCTTGAACTCGATGGAGGCGTTCAGGAGGAGGATCTTCGCGTTCTCCACCTTCTTGGGCATGCCGGGGTGCACCCGTTCCTTGTCGATGAGCACTCCCTCGACGATCTCCGAGTCGTCGGTGGACCCGCCGACCTTCTTCTCGATCTTGATGTTCTCCTGGTCGAAGGTGCCGTCCTCGTCGGCGACCATCATGGCCGCCTTGACCACGAGCTCGCAGAGCTTCACCTTGGAGGCCTCTGCGCCCTTCCCTGTCATCGCGGTCTCGGCGATCCGGTACAGCATCTTCCTGTCATCGGGCTTGACCTCGATGGCGATGTCGTTGAGGATCTCCTTGGCCTTCTCGGCCGCGAGCCGGTAGCCCTGGGCGATGACCGTGGGGTGTACGTCCTGGTCCAGGAGCTCCTCGGCACGCTTCAGGAGCTCACCAGCAATGACCACAGCGGTGGTTGTCCCGTCGCCTACCTCGTCGTCCTGGGTCTTTGCTATCTCCACCATCATCTTTGCGGCAGGGTGCTCGATGTCCATCTCCTTGAGGATAGTGACGCCATCGTTCGTGATCACGACGTCCCCGATGGTGTCGACAAGCATCTTGTCCATGCCCTTGGGGCCAAGGGTGGTCCGTACAGCTCCCGCAACTGCTTTCGCGGCTGCGATGTTGGATCCCTGGGCATCGCGCCCACGGGTGCGCGAGCTGCCCTCCTTGAGGATATAAATGGGTTGTCCTGTGAGTTGTGACATAGTTCTCTCACCGTATTTGCGGTAAAATTATTGGTTTGTGGTTCTATATAAACAAAGTGGATCTTCTCGGGGAGCTCGTCACCTTTGCAGAAGGGAATTTACGCCGGGTGGTCCCGGATGAGCTCGATGAGCTCGGATCCGTCCTCCAGGGAGTGGAGGCGCTCCTCGCCGATGACCAGGGTGTTGCCGATGGTCTTCTGCCTCCGGTAGCCGATGAGGACGCAGAGGGCATGGGCGTTCGCGATCCGGGAGAGGTTCCCGATGATGGGGGCCCTCTTCACCACGTGCTGGGTGGTCCCATACCCGGTGAGGATGGTCTCGTCCCCATACCGGACGAGGGCCTCGAAGGGGGCGCGGCGCGTGAGGTGGATCTCCATCCCCATCCGTTCGAGATCGGCAGGGATCTTCCCGTGGTACGGCTCACCCGAGCCCGCGAACCGGGACTGGTGGGCGAGGAGATCGATGGGCCGGGTGATGGCCGCGTCGAAGAGCTCCTCGATCCGCAGCGCAATCTCCATGGTGGTCCCCATGCCGTTCTCGTACTTGCTGATGGTCCGCCGGGAGACCCCCAGGAGGTGGGCGAGATCGCCGAGGGAGAACTGCTTCTCCTCCCTGAGGGCGTGGAGGAGGGCCTCGTCGAGGTTCACGTAGAGGCCCCCGGGCGAGACATACACGAGGGGCGGGATGCCTTCGACGAGGAAGTCGGAAAGGGTGGGGACCGAGATGGCATAGATCCCGTAGCGGACATAGACTGCCCCCCGCGGGAGGTCCGCGTCCCTTGTCCGCTCGCCGACGATGAGGGGTGCCCCGCCCAGGTAATAGGAGACAAGGTCCAGGTCCCGGGCGATATCCTCGGAGACGCCGTCGATGTGGGAGATGGCCTTGACGACCATGAGGATCCTGAGGTTCCGGGCGATGAGGTCGAAGGAGCGGGGCCTCTGGCTGCACGGGTCCGAGACCTGGAAACCCGTGTCGAGAAGCAGGCTCCTCACCCTCTGGAGCAGGGCCTCCTGGGTCATAGTCTCCTAAAGAACCCATATAGTGTGACGGGGTAATAAGATATCGGGCATGTGGATCGGGATCGATGACACGGACTCCCCACGGGGGATGTGCACCACGTACCTCGGGGCCGTGCTCATCCGGAGGCTCGTTGCCAGGGGCTTCAATCTTACGGAAGCAAGGCTCATCCGGCTCAACCCGAACGTCCCGTATAAGACAAGGGGGAACGCTGCCATCTCGCTGGAGGTTGATGGGGATCCGGATATCGCGTTCGAGGAGGCATGCCGGTGCGTTGAGGATCTTGCTGACCTTCCAGCCGAGGGAACGGAGCCAGGAGTCGTGGTGTCCGAGAGGAAGCCCCCTGTTTCCTTCTACCACAAGGCATTGCGTTCGTTCTGCGAACCCGATGAGGCTGTTGCTATCCTCGACGCAGCCGGCGCGAAGTACCGGGGGTGGAAAGGAGGCCGGGGGCTCATCGGGGCCACAGCTGCGATCGCAAGCGATCTTCCGGACTTCACCTGGGAGATCCTGGTCTACCGGTTTCCCGGCATGTGGGGATCCCCACGGGAGATAGAGCGGGAGACCTTCTTCCTCGCTGATGCCGCAACAGCACCCTCCACCTGGGACACGGTAGACCATGAGAATGATACCGTGGTCTGCTCACCCCACACACCGGATCCCGTCCTCTTCGGGATCCGGGGGCAGAGCCCAATCGCCGTTGCCCTGGCCCGGACCTTCGTCCGCACCGAGCCGCCAGGCCTTGAGCAGATCTTTCTCACGAATCAGGGTACTGATGGGCATCTGGAAGAAGGTATCGTCGGGGAGCTCATGCCAGGTCACTCATACTGTGTAATGGGCACCGTTTCAGGGAAAGCGGAGACCGGAAAGGGAGGTCATGTTTCTCTCCCTCTGGAGTCAGGGGGAAGCGATCTCCGGTGCATGGCCTACGAACCCACGAAGGAGTTCAGGGATGTGGTGAGGGCGCTCCTTCCCGGGGACATGGCGGAGGTCTGCGGGAGCTACAAGGGGGGATCCCTCAACCTAGAGAAGATCCATGTCACCGGGCTCGCTCCGGATCTCGCGAAGAACCCGCCCAGGTGCCCCTCATGCGGGAAGAGAATGACGTCGGCCGGGCATCTGAAAGGGTACAAGTGCCGGGGGTGTGGAACACGGGCGAAGGATGCAGAGGTGCTGGTCCGCAAACGCCGGATTGGCTGCGGATGGTACGAGGTCCCACCGTCTGCCCGGAGGCACCTGGCCAAGCCCCTCATACGGATGATTCGGCACAGATAAGAGGGAAGAGGGAGAGATCTCCGGAGAGAGACGGGTGACTATGGAAGGCGATGCGGTGAGGCAGGTGAGGGTCCGGCCCGGTATGACCGTCGGGGAGCTGGTCCAGGAGCTCAAGACATCGGGAGCGTTCAACGGGGGATCCCTCGCAAAGGCCTGCGGTATCACGGAGGAGATGTTCAGAGATGACAAGGCCACGACGTTCGTGGGCCTTGCCGGGGCAATGGTTCCTGCTGGCATGGGGGGCATCGTGTCCGACCTGGTGGACATGGGATATGTGGACATCTTGGTCTCCACCGGCGCGAACCTGGTGCACGACATTGTGGAGGCTATCGGGTGCCGGCACTATCACGGGTCGGCGGATTGCTCGGATAACGACCTCCGGAAGCAGGGGATCAACCGCATCTACGACGTCTATGTCGCTGACGAGGCCTTCACCCAGTTCGAGGAGTTCATCCAGGGGGTCTTCGGGGGCCTTAAGGAGGGGACGGTCATCTCCACGACCGAGCTCCTCGCAACAGTCGGCAGGAACCTTCCCTCAGGCATCCTCGCCACCGCGGCGAGGAAGGGTGTCCCGGTCTACTGCCCTGCGGTCCAGGACTCGGTCTTCGGCCTCCAGTTCTCCCTTTTCACCCAGACCCACAACGTCGTCGTGGATGCCTTCCGGGACATGAAGGGCTTCCTCGACCGGTGCTTCACGGCAGAGCGGGCCGGGGCGCTCATCATCGGCGGAGGCGTGCCCAAGAACTTCATCTTCCAGGGGATGCTTCTCGCGCCCCACGGGTTCTCCTACGCGGTCCAGCTGACGGGAGACAGGCCGGATCTCGGGGGCCTCTCGGGCGCGACACTGGACGAGGCCCGCTCCTGGGGGAAGCTCACATCCGATGCGCAGGGAGTGACGGTCTACGGGGACGCGACCATCACCCTCCCGCTCCTCACCGCGGCGGTGCTGGAGAGGCTCTCCCGTGGCTGACCTGATCCTCTCTCTCGACGTTCAGGACCGGACTTCGGCTATCGCAGTAGCCAGAGCCTGCGCACCTCATCTGGATGCCATCAAGGTCGGGTATCCCCTTGTGCTCCCGGCAGGGCTCTCTGTTGCAGGGGATCTCCTGACCCTCGGCCTCCCCCTCATCGCCGATTTCAAGGTTGCTGATATCCCGAACACGAACCAGATGATCTGCACGCTGGCATTCCAGGCCGGGTTCTCGGCCATCATCGCCCATGCATTCCCGGGAGAGGACGCCCTCTCCGGCTGTGTCGGTGTGGCCCATTCGAGCGGCGGGGCATGCTACGCGGTCGCGGAGATGAGCCATCCTGGTGCGGCCGAGTTCTTTCACAGCGGGGTCGCCGAGCGGCTGGCTGCGCTCGCCGTGCGGTGCCGGGCAGACGGGATCATCGCCCCCGCGACCCGGCCTGACAGGGTGGCACGCCTCCGGGAGATCGTCGGGCCCCTGAAGATCCTGTCCCCGGGGGTTGGTGCCCAGGGAGGGGATCTGGAAGCGGTGAAGGATCTCGTGGACGGTATAATCGTGGGGCGGGCCATCTATGGGGCGGCAGACCCCGCAGGGGCGGCGAGGGAGTTATCGCGGCGCTGCCGATGATGAGACGGCCGATCTGACGGGTGATGAACCCTATGAGTCAGCTGAGGCAGCCCGGAATTACGTCGAAGGCCCGACCTTCTCTTCCTTATCGGTTTTCTCCAATCGTGTTTACGCTTTTGCGTCAAAATATTATTCTGCGCAAAAACATTTTATGGTCGCCTCACCATGGATCCGGTATGCAATGGAGTCCAGAGCAGCGCAAGCTTACCGAGAAGTTCCGCTCCCTCGAGGAGATCCCTACCGGGGAACGGCGCTACAAGTGTTTCACCTGCCACACCATCGTGGACTCGACGCCATGCCCCAAGTGCGGTGAGACCCGGCTCCAGATCCTCTGCCCCCTGGACCACTGCCAGTGTGCCCACGAGATCATCGCACGGATCGAGTACTGCCCCCTCTGCGGAAGCCCCGTCTGCCCGTCCTGCGGGTCCCATGACGTGGTGCAGATCAGCCGGGTCACCGGCTACCTCCAGGATGTATCGGGCTGGAACGCCGGAAAAAAGCAGGAACTGAAGGACCGGGTGCGCTACCAGCTCTCATGAGGTACTTCTTCAGGGGAAAGACCCTCTTCCTCCGGGGGGATTTCAGAGCCGCAAGCACCGGTGTGAACGGGGGCCTCCGGAAGGCCACCACCATCTTCAACCATACCGTGGACCATGCATTCGACCATGCCGAGCCCCTCCGTCCCATGGAGGAGATCGCGGCCGGCATGGGGTTCTCCCGGGACTTCTTTGGGCTCCTCACCGCCGTTCCGATCCGGACCACCTGTATCCTCCATTATGACTTCATCACCCTCTTTGTTACAGCAGGAGTTACCAACCCGAACCCGGCACCCGCAGGCACCATCAACATCATCGTCCATTCAGCCGAGGGATTTACCGACGGAGCACTTCTCGAGACCATCCTCACCGTTACCATGGCCAAGGCCGACGCGGTGAGGGCCCTCGGGCACCCCTTCTCTGGCACCATCACCGATGCCGTGATTGCCGCATGCGAGGGGCCGGTATGCCACACCTATGCAGGCACCGCGACAGAGGCAGGAAGGCGGATTTACCGGGCTGCGTTCCATGGTGTGCAGGAGGCACTGGCCCGGCACGAGGGAAGGGTGGAGAGAAAGGCGCCATCCCTGTTCATCTTCTCGCGCTACGGGGGGGACCACTGGGTGGAGTGGTCTCCCGAAGGCTGTCCCTACTATCCCTGCCATTTCGAAGGCCAGCAATGCGATTTCTGCTACTGCCCCCTGTACCCGTGCCTGGACTCCGGGCTGGGCCAGTGGGCGGAGAGCAAGAACGGCGGGCGGGTCTGGAACTGCAGCGGATGCACCCTCCTCCACATCCCAAAGGTCGCGGAGTACCTGAGGAAGAACCCTGAAGCGAGCCTCAGGGAGCTGAAGAAGGTCGCTTCCTGAAAAAGATTACTTCTCGGGAATTCCCAGGGCGGTCAGGAGTTCCTCGAGGGGAATACCATGGGCCTGAGCCGCCTCCCGGATCGTCTCGCCCCTGGCCACGGCGCAGCCGAGGCAACCCATCCCGAACCTGAAGAGGACGGTGGCCGCGTCGGGCTTCGCCTGCAGGACATCCATGATGGTGCTGTCAGCCGTTACTGCCATGCCCATGGTGTTTGTCATCCTGCTACTTAATCCTTGGGAACCCTAGGACAGGCGGTTCACTGGCAGGGAAACCCTCATTTTCACCCCCCACCGTCATACTTTAAGAGGGGCCGGGGGGCCTCTTATCAGTGGAGATGTCTATGGAAGTAGCAGATGTGGTTGAAAGAATCTCCGGAAAGATGGAAGCAAAGGGAATCGCCGTTGACCGGTCAAGGATCGAATCAAAGATACGGCGTCTTGTTGAGGAGTTTGGCGTCCAGCTTGCAGAAGCTGAGCGCACGGTGATGAACGAGCTCGCCCGGGAGCACTCGCTGCCATCCCCCGGTACGAGGGCACAGGAGCGGGAGATACAGGGACTCGCGGTAGGGGAATGGGTGACCGTCCAGGGCAAGGTGGTGGCCCTCACCTCCCCGCGAACCCCGGCAATCGCCCAGGCAGGGATCCTCGCCGATCCCTCCGGGGCCATCAGGTTCACAGTCTGGGCGAAGGCCAAGGCCCAGCCCCTTTCTGTCGGGAAGTGGTACAGGATCGAGTCCGCGGTCGTGGACGAGTTCCGCAGCGCGGAGCAGCTGAAGATCCATAGCGGGACCACCATCTCAGAGGTGGAGAACGAGACCTCCCTCATCCCGAAGATGATCCCCGTGCGGGACCTCCGTCCCGGTGTAGGGTCCGTCAGGGTGAAGGTGGTGCAGGAGTGGGAGTCGAGCCATGAGCGGATGCTCCAGGCAGGCCTTCTCGGAGACGAGACGGGAACCATCAAGTTCACCATCTGGCGGGAGGAGGGGAAGGAGAAGCTCATTCCCGGTGCCGTGTACGCCATCTACTATGCCCTCGTGGACGAGTTCAACGGCAGGCTGCAGCTGAACCTCTCCACGGCGGTATACCTCCCCGAGGAGGGCGAGATCAGGGTGGCAGAGGGTGAGGCGGCGAGAGGAGTCATTGTCCACCTGGCCCCCGGTTCCGGGCTCATCAAGCGGTGCCCGGTGGAGGGGTGCAACCGGGTTCTCTCCCGGCAGAATTACTGCCCGGTACACGAGATCCAGAAGGACTTCCGGTACGACCTGCGGATCAAGGGCGTCCTCGATGACGGGATCCGCACGAGGAATATCCTCGTCCAGAGGGATATCGTCGAGACCCTCTCGGGGATGAAGCTCGAGGAGGCGGTCGCCCTCGGGGAGTCAAGCCCCCTGGGGATGGACGAAGTCTTCTACCGGATCCGGGATGCGGTCCTCGGGCGCTACTTCCAGGTGAGGGGGAGCGAGTTCGACGGGAGGATCCTGGTGAAAGAGTGCCAGAAGATCGCCTTCGACCCCGGCGACCTCGCTGCGCTCCTGAACCGGGCCGGAGGTGAGGCCCAGTGATGAACGGACGCAGGGCAGCGGGCCCCCGCCCGGGCCAGACCTTCGACAGGGAGCCTGCCCGCCGGGTCTTTGCAGGGGAGCTCAGAGAGGTGAAGCTCCAGTTCAGGGAAGGGGAGGACGAGAAGAGCCCGAGCTTCGTCCTTCTCCCGACGGGCGCCCGGTGCAACCGGATCTTCATCGTCGGGACCCTCACCGAGAAGGAGCGGCGCGGGGACCAGAACGTCTTCTACCATGCCCGGATAGCTGACCCGACCGGGACCTTCTTCCTCATGGCCGGGAGCTACCAGCCCGAGGCGATGCAGCAGATCGCCCGGATCGAGCCTCCCGCGTTTGTCGCGGTCATCGGGAAACCGAACCTCTTCGAGTCCCAGACGGGATCCATGCTCGTCTCGGTCAGGGCGGAATCGGTCACCACGGTCGACAGGGAGACCCGGGACCTCTGGGTCCTCGACACGGCCCGGGCCACCATCGAGCGACTCGAGGAGATCGGGAAGACCGACGACTCGAAGAGGGCAGAGGAGCATTACCATCCCGATCCCGCCGTTTACCGGAGAATGGTCTACGATGCCCTCGCCCAGCTAAAGATCTGACCCACATTCATTTTTCTCACCCAAATGGTTATCTGGATGAAGTTCCATCAGTGCCAGCTATGAAGCAGCTCCGACTGGTTACCCGGGTCCGCGAGAGGGCGGCCCGGGCTGCCCGGCACCTCACCCTCGTCCTCCTCTTTATCTCCTCCGGGTGTCTCATTTCCGGAGGGAGGGGAGGAGCCCCTGCCCTCGATGTCTCTTCCGATGCCTTCTCAGGCGACGGGCAGATCCCGGTTGTGTACACCTGCGACGGAACCGATATCTCACCACCCCTTTCCTGGGCCCCTGTCCCGCAGAGAACCGCAAGTATCGCCCTCCTGGTTACCGACCCTGATGCCCCCGGCGGGACGTTCATACACTGGACAGTCTACAATATCCCGCCCGGGACCCGCGGGATCCCCGCAGGCGCTCCCGGAAAGAATGTCCTGCCAGCCGGTTCCCTCGAGGGGGTGAATGACATGGGCCGCCCGGGATACGGGGGCCCGTGCCCGCCGAGGGGGAAGCCCCACCACTACCATTTCACGGTCTATGCCCTCGATTCGACCATCCACCTCACCGGGAAACGGGACGGAAGGATGCTCGCAGATGCTGTTACGGGACACATCCTCGCGCAGGGGGAACTGGTGGGAATGTATAGAAGGGCCTGAAGTGGTCCGGGCTGCATCTCTCCGCCAGAGCGTGTGGACAAAAAGGTTTTGGGTCTGAGATCTTCCCGCCCAGCTACTTCCTTGCCTTCCCCCTGAGGAAGGGGATCAGGGCGAGGGCAGGCGAAAGGACTGCCGGCCATGCACCACCAGGCGCGGATGTGGGGGAGGGCAGAGGAGTCCCGGCCGGGGGAGTGGTTCCGGGCTGGGTTGCCGGGGTTGTCGAGGGAACAGGCGTTGAGGGTGTAACCGGCGGGAAGGGCGTGGTTGCCGGTGTCGTCTCGGGGACCGGAGTGGTGGTGGTCCGGGTGGTTATCCCGGCAGTTGGCGTCGGCGGGTTTGTCGGAGAGATGGCAGTTCCGCCTACAGAGAAGCTGAGGATATTGGAGTCTGGTGCCTGCCGGTCAAAAGAGGCCGGATCATGCCACTTCGCCTGGACGGTATAGGTCCCGACGTCGAGACCCTCGAAGGTGATCGCCCCGGGCCTCCCCGGGTCATCGGAATAAAAGCCCGGGCTGCTCACGTTCAGCCTCGAGAAGTCTTTCCCCTGGATAGAGGTGAGCTGGGCCCCGCCGGAGTAGGTGAGGACGATATCGACGGTTGCGGGGTAGAGGGCCCCTGTATGGTAGGACGAACCCACGTCGGTGGCCACGATCTTGAAGGCGACCGGGGTGTCCTGTGGGAGGCGGCTGAGACCCCGGATCGAATCGGCATGGTACGGGTTCGCGAGGACCACATCGATGGAGACCGAGGGCTCTGTGATCAGGACCGAACCCATGGCACCGTCGGTTGGGTTGAATGCGTAGTAGATCCCGTACAGCCCTCCGAATGCCTCGGGGATGGGACTGAAGCTGGTATCATCCTGGACCGGGATCTCCTTGAGAAGTGCCTGAGTGGGGTTATCATCATCGTACTTCCGGAGGGAGGTGATCGGGTTTGCCCCCGTGCTGCGGAGGCCAGTGATATCGAGGTTCTGCTCGTAGATGAAGATCGTGTCCCCGACCTGGATGTGCTGTATATCTGTCCGGGCAACAGAAGGGAATACCACGAGGGAGGAGAGGAGGATCAGGAAGACCCCCCCGGTGATCAGGGCACAGGGGATCGTCTGGTGAGACGAGATTAAGTCTTGCATGTGCATGACCTCAGTCCAATGAAGAGTACTCACGGGGATATAAGACCTCTCCCGCACCCCGGGCGATATACGGATCGAATCCGAAGGAAGGGGGAAACCGGCGGGGCGAAGGGATCAGGGCTGCCTGGTGATCCCCGGCCTCGCCCTCTCCTTCAGGTGATCCGATTCCCTTTCTTTGAGGAGGCTCTTCCCGAGATGGGTGAGCTCCTCGTCCCTCTCCCCGATCTTCTCCTGGAGGAGGCCCACGAGCCTCTCGAGATCCGCGATCTTCCTCTCTACCCTCTCCTTCGGGTGGCTCCTGTGGAGCGTGACCGCCCCCTCGACCCTGAGGTAGGCTCCGGCCAGCTCCTCTTCTGCGTACCTGCGATACGACTCCGGGAGATGCCCGGCATGGCCCATCAGCTCGCCGACCACCGGTTCCGGGAGAGCGGCCCTCATCCGGACGGCGAAGAACTCCCGGGTCGCACGGGGGGTGATGGTCCGCCTGTTCGTGACCTGGTCGAACCTCTCCAGCCTTGCCTTCGAGAGAGCCAGTGCCCAGATCTGCTCGAAGGCACGGGTGCCGAGGGGAAAGAGGAGCCCCCCATCCCCCGTCCCACCCCTCGACAGGGCAGATGCCACGAACCGGTCCCTCACGATGAGGTATACCCGGATCGCCCCCGCCGCCTCACGGGAGATGAACGCCACCCGGGATCCTCCGCTTTTCCCGATCCTGATCCGGAATCTGGCCGGCCGGGAATCGAGGTCCAGGTCCTCGAGACCGATGGAGAGGACCTCCCCGAGGCGCGCACCGCTGCTGATAAGGATATAGAGGATCGCCCTGCCCCGGGTATCCAGGTGCTCCATGATCTTCAGGATCCTCCCGGGGGTGAGGGATTCGTTCCTGGTCAGGGGGTGAGGTGCCCGGGCGCGGCGCAGGTGCCTCTGTCCTCCCGGGGACAGGGCGAGATCCTCACCGGCAAGGAGGGCCCGGATCGCGCTCTGGTAACCAAGACAGGTCTTCCTGGTCCGGCAGCTCTCTCCGAGGACCTGGAGGTCGGCAGCGAGATCCCGTCTTCCGTTTCTCAGGTCATTCACGTACTTGGCGACCCAGGGGTCGAGGATCACCGGGGAGGCTCCCTTCAAGCGGGCACCGTAGAGAAGGGAAAGGAATTTTACCCATGCACTCAAATACATCGCACGGGTAGTTTTGGCCCGGTACTGGTTCAAGAAATTCGAAAGAATTGGCGTTCACCGGGTAAAAATATGCCCTCTCATCATTTAATGATGCCGAAATGCGAAGGTTGACATGAACATAAATTGTACCAAACGAACCATAAAGGGGTAAGCTCTCGCAAGTGAGAGTGAGCCCGGCTTTCTCATGCCATGAGAAGAGAGGAGAGGAGTTTCAGATGAAGTCCAGGAGAGAGAGGGAAGCTTCCAGAATGAGCGAGAAGGGCCCCCGGGCCCAGGCCGTTCCCACGGCCGAGATGCGGGATCCGAAGGCGGTTGACCACCTGATCCGTGCCCTCAGCGACAAGGACGAGATGGTGCGATCCCAGGCGGCGCGTGCCCTCGGGGAGATGCGGGACCCGAAGGCGGTTGACCACCTGATCCGTGCCCTCAAGGACAGGCACAAGCTGGTCCGGGCAGAGGCCGCCGAGGCCTTGGGGAGGATCGGGGATCCCCTCGCGGTCGACCACCTCGTCCGTGCCCTGAAGGACGAGAACGCGCGGGTCAGGGGGGCATCAGCCCGGGCGCTCGGCGAGATCGGGGATCTCCAGGCCGTGGCAGCCATCATCGGGGCACTCAGGGACAGGGACGAGGACGTACGGGGCGAGGCGGCGCGTGCTTTGGGAAAGATGGGGGATGAACGGGCACTCTCGCCCCTCATCGAGGCCCTCCGGGATATCGATACCTATGTCCGGTGCTATGCCACCATCGCCCTCGGGACCATCGGGACCCCCGCTCTTGACTCCCTCATCCAGGCCCTGAAGAGCGATTACGAGGATGTCCGCGAGCGGGCGGCGAATACCCTTGCGGATATGAAGGACCGTGCTGTCGAGGCCCTCATCCGGGCGCTCAGGGACGAGGACTGGGCCATCAGGAAGGAGGCGCAGCGGATCCTTGTCACCATCAAGGCTCCCGCGGTCGAACCCCTCATCCAGGCACTCCAGGAGGAGGACTGGGACGTCCAGCGGCAGGTAGCCAAGGTCCTCGAGGATATCGGGGATGAGCGGTCCGTGGAGGCCCTCGTCGAGGTGCTGAAGAAGGCCCACTGGGCGGCCCAGAAGGAGATCATCAGGGTGCTCACCACCTTCGGCTGGAGCCCCCTCTCGGACGAGGAGCGGGCATACTTCCTCATCTCCAAGGGGTCATGGAGCGAGCTGGAGAAGCTCGGCGAAGCCGCGGTCCCGGCCCTCTCCAATGCCCTGAGCGACGATGATCGCTATGTGCGGAGGCAGGCGGCCTCGGTCCTCGGCAGGCTCGGGGATAAGGACGCTGTTGAAGCCCTCATGGAGGCTCTCGAGGCCGAGGACACCTTCCTCAGGTGCATGGCCGCGGAGTCCCTGGGGAAGATCGTTGACCGGGCTGCGGTTCCTGCACTCCTCAAGACGCTCTCTGCCGATGATCCCTGGGTGAAGGGCTACGCGGTGGAGGCCCTCGGGATGATCGGCGACGGGCGTGCGGTGGAGCCTCTCATCGAGATCATGAGGTCGGGAGGGGAAGGGATCCGGAGGGAGGGTGCCCGGGCCCTCGCAGGGATCGGGAAACCTGCGATAAAGCCGCTCATCCAGGCCCTCTCTGAGGATGAAGAGGAGATGAAGGCGAGCGCCGCCTGGGTCCTTGCCATGGCCGGGGAGCTCTCGGTACCGCTCCTCATCGACGCCCTCAAGCGGGAGGGCGATGGCTTCACGACAGATGTCGAGAAGGTCCTCTTCGAGATCGGCGAGCCCGCGGTCGAGCCGCTCATCGCCGCCCTTGCAGACTCCCACGAACCGGTCCGGCGCTCTGCCGCCCGGGTGCTCGGGAGGTTCGGGGACCGCCGCGCGGTGGAGCCCCTGATCAGGGCTGTCGGCGATAAATCAGCGGGTGTCCGGAAGGAGGCAACCATCGCTCTGGGAAGGATCGGCGAACCCTATGCGGTGAGCCCCCTCGTGGAGCTCCTCTCCGATGAAGACCTCGAGGTGCAGCGCGAGGCGGTGGTGGCCCTCGGGAAGATCCGGGACCTCCGGGCCCTCGCCCCGCTCATCGGGGCCCTGAAGAACCCGGAGCTCAGGGAGAACGTAACCGGCGCCCTCTCGGCCATGAGCGACGAGCGGGCGATCACCCCCCTCATCGAGGTCCTGAAGGACGAGAGCGTCTTCGTCCGGATGGGCGCAGCGGATGTGCTCGTGCATATCGGGGAACCCGCAGTGGAGCCCCTGATTGCGGCCCTCTCCAGCGACGATGCAGGGGTCCGGTACGTGGCGGCATGGACCCTGGGGAAGATCGGCGACCGCCGTGCGGTGGAGTCCCTGATCGCGGCGATGAAGGACCGGGACAAGGGCGTGAAGAAGGGCGCCGCGGTGGCCCTTGGGGATATCGGGGACGGCCGTGCCGTCGAGCCGCTCATCCAGGCCCTCAAGGACGAGGACGAGTCCATCCAGCGGGCGGTCCGCGAGTCCCTGGAACGGACCATTTCGAAGAAGGACTAAAGTCCTTCTTCTCAATCTCCGCTTCGCGTCGATTTTCGAAGAAAGATTAACCTCCTTCTTCTCACTCTCCTTCCTGTCGAGTCTCGAAGAAAGATTAAGGGGACCTCCCTCTCCTCTCCCTTTCTCCCGTCTCTTCACAATCCCGAGCACTCCCAAGTGGTGTCGATTCTCGAAGAAAGATTAAAGGGTCCTTCATCTCCCCTTCCTCTCCTCCCTTCTCTTTCTACACCCTCTTCAGCACTTCCCAGATACCGTCTCTCTCGATGAGGATCCAGTACTTCTTCAGTTCCTCTTCGGCAAACCGGTAATCGGGGAAGAACTCCCCGACCCTCTTCCAGTATCTCCGTGAATGGTTCGGTTCCAGGAGGTGGGAGAGTTCATGGACCACGAGGTAGTCGCGGATATCCGGCGGGAGCGCCAGGACCCGGAGGTTCACGCTGATCCTCCCGCCCGGGGAACAACTCGCCCACCGGCTCCGCTGCTCCCGGACGGTCAGTCCCGCCACCCGGACGTGCATCCGCACCGCCTGCGCCTCCAGCCTGGTGAGGAGGTCCTCCCTGAGCTCCTTCTTCAGGAAGAGCTTGAGGTCCCTTGGGGTCGTATAGCTGACCACCCCCTCCCCCTTCAGAATCCCGCAGGAGGGGCCTGTTTCCAAGCGGAAGAACTTCCCGCCAAGGAGTATCCTCCCCTCCTGGCCGGTCCCGCCACGGGAGATCTCTTCGATCTCCTCTCTCTTCCTCTCGATCCAGGCAGAGTTCCTCTCGATGAGGGATTGGACAGGGGTTCCCGGCGGGACGGTGACCCTCACCTTCCCCGAGGGGAGCACCCGGATGGTCGCATGACGGACCTCCCTCTCCCTGACCTCCAGCCCGGCCACCCCCTCCGGGAGGGCGGGATCATCGGGTGAGGGAGGCGATGATGGCATCCCGGTGGGGCGTGATCTTCGATGCGACGAGGGCAACGTACCTCCCCTGGAACCTGGCTCCTGCCAGCTCGTTCTCGGTTGGCCACCTGTCTCCCCCCTGTCCCGCGATGGTGGATGCCCCGTAGGGGGAACAGCCGGTGATCTCATCAGTCCGGCTCTGGCCCGCGAAGAGGTAGGGGAGGCCGAGGATGATCATCCCATGGTGGAGGAGGGTCGTGTGGAAGGAGAGGATGGTGGATTCCTGCCCCCCGTGCTGGGTCGCCGAGGAGGTGAAGACCGAACCCACCTTACCCGCGAGGGCCCCCTGGGCCCAGAGGGAGCCAGTGGCGTCGAGGAACTGGCGCATCTGGCCGCACATGTTCCCGTATCGGGTCGGGGTCCCGAAGATGATGGCATCGTAGTTCCCCAGGTCATTCCTCGAACAGATCGGGACGTGGGAGAAGGCCTTCTGGGCCTTCAGGGCGCCTGTCTTCTCCAGGACGTCCTGGGGGAGGGTCTCGGGGACCCTCCGCATGTCGACGGCAACCCCGTCGACCCCCGCGGCCCCTGCAGCCACCGCCTCTGCGAGCCGGTGGATATGGCCGAACATGGAGTAATAGAGAACGAGAATCTTCACGGCGATCCCTCACATGATGGAAACTCTTTATGTGCGTTTCGTGCACGGACGGAAAAAAGGTTTCCGGCCCTGGTGGCTTCCGAGAGCCCGGGAACGGCCATCATTCAGCCGCGCCTCCGGGGGTGCCCGGGGCCCTCATCCTCTCCCCGCTGACCCAGTCCTTCAGCCCCTCACTGTACCGTGCGGCAAAGGACCCGACGAGGGAGGTCGCGACCACGAGGATGGCCACCGTTGCGGAGATGGTCGCGGAGCCGAAGATGGCGGCGAGGGCGATGGAGAACTCGCCCCTGCCCAGGGTGTTTGCACCTATCTCGATTCCGGAGAGGGCCGATCCGTGGAGGCCCCATCCCACGAGGATCCCGGAGGCCATCTTGCTCCCGATGGCCAGGATGCAGAGGACCGCTGCGACGATGGGCGAGAATCCCCCGGAGAAGTCGATGGTGATCCCGAAGAAGACGAAGAAGAGGACGAGGAAGACCTCCCGGAAGGGCTGGGAGAGCCGGTCGAGGGCCGCTCCGCTCGTCGCGGCGAGGGAGGAGCCGAGGATGATGGCGACGAGTGCGTCGGGGATTTTGAGCAGCTTCGCGAGGTAGGTGGAGGAGATGACCGCGGTGAAGGTGAGGAGCGACGGGAGGTCATCGGTCCGCATGAGGATGGTCTTGATGGGGCGCCGGAGAACCCTGACGATCAGGACGGTGGCGGCAAGCACGGCGGCGGTGAGAAGGATGAAGGTGAGGGGGTTTCCCGCCTGGGCAGAGAAGAGGGAGATGAGGAGGATCAGGAGCACGTCCTCGAAGACCATCATCCAGACGATGGTCTCGGCCTCGGGGAGGATGAGCCGCCGGTTCTCGACGAGTGATGAGATGGCCATCGCCGAGCTGCTGATGTAGAAGGCGGATGCGAGGATGAAGGACTCGAGGGGCCGGAACCCGAGGAGGAGGGCCGCGGCAAAGCCGATGAGGAGGTTCACGTTCAGGTCGATCACCCCCGAGAGGAGGATGGTGCGGCCCCGCTCCCTGAGTGACTTCGGGCGCATCTCCAGGCCGACGTAGAAGAGGAGGAAGATGAGGCCGAGGGAGGAGAGGTACTGGGAGTAGGCATCAGCAGGGACGATGGCAAGGCCGCTCTTCCCGATCGCAATACCTGCGATGATGTAGAAGGGGATGGGCGGGAGGGAGTACCTCTTCGAGACAAGGGCGAGGATGAGGCAGATGAAGAGGGCGAGGGCGATCTCTTCCATCAGTTCCCCAGGATCTGGTGCTCGAACTCTTCCAGCTGGTCGGTGTCCCCGATGGCGACCACGATGTCCCCGTCCTCGAAGGTGAAGGAGGGCAGGGGGTTGATGATGTTCTTCCCCTTCCGGGAGACGGCGACGACCGTCGCACCGGTCTTCGTCCGCACCTGGAGCTCGGCGATGGATCTCCCTGCAAGGTGCTTCTTGATGACATAGGTGTGGACCCGGATGCGGAGGTCCGAGAGGGCGGAGAACGCGATCTCGACCGCCTCCTTCTCTGCCTCGATGATCGCCCCCGAGAGGAGGCTCCCCAGCCTCCTCGCCTCTGCAGCGGTGAGCTCGGCCGCGGAGGGGGCGCCCTTGCCCTTCTCAAGGACATAGAGCTGGAACTTGCGCGAACCCATGAAGATGATGGCCACCTTGTCCCCCTTCTCGGTCTCCAGTTCGTATTTTGTCCCGATCCCGGGGAGCTCGATACATCTGACGCCCATACAGCAATATGGGGAAAAAAGGGATAAAATCCTTCTCTCTAGCAGGAAAAACCGCAAGCACGCAGCCCGGGACTCCGGAAAATCTGCGGCAGTTCTCCGGATGGGGACAGAGGCTGGGGCCCTGAGGGAGAAGTATTATTGGGAGCTTATAAAAAATGGTAAATGAACAAAAGGCGCCTTCCCCTCTCCAGGGTGTCCGGGTACAGGTATGGATCTCCGCAGAAAACTCCTGATCATCGTCGGTGTCACGCTCGTCTGTACCCTCATCGCCTTTTACGCCATAACCCATGGGATCGTCCTCGGGGCCTTCGTTACGCTCGAAGAGAGGAATACCCAGCAGAACATGAACCGGTTCATGAACCTGCTCTCCGAGGACCTCTCATCCCTTGACACGATGGCGAGGGCCTGGGCACCGCGGGACGATACCTACACCTTCCTGAGGGACGGGAACCTCCAGTACATCGACAAGAACTTCGGGCCCGATACCTTCAAGAGCAACAGGCTCAACTTCATGGTCTTCCTGAACACCTCCGGGAGCATCTTCTACGCAAAGGCCTTCAACCTGACCACGAACCAGGAGGAACCCCTCCCCGAGATCCTGGAGGGGATGGTGACGGGGAACCAGGTTCTCAGGTCGTTTCCCCAGAATAATGCAAGTATGAGCGGGTTCCTCATGCTCTCCGAGGGGCCGGTGATGGTCGCCTCTGCCCCCATCACCACGAAGAACTACGACGGGGTGAGCCGGGGGACCCTCATCGTGGGGCGGTTCCTCGACGAGAGCGAGATCCGGCGGATAGGGCAGCTCACCAACCAGCAGGTCATGATCTACCCGAGGAGTGAAGCCGGAAGTCCGGCCGATGTCCGGGCAGCCCAGGTCGAGCTCGATACGAACAGCTCCATCTACATACAGCCCGACAGCCCGACGACCATCGCCGGCTATGCCCAGATAGAGGATCTCTATGCCACCCCCATCCTCATCATCAAGACGCAGCTCCCCCGCGAGATCTATGCCCAGGGACAGGCGACCCTGGACTACTTCACCCTCTCGTACATCGTGCTCGTCCTGATCTTTGCTATCACCTTCCTCTACCTCCTCGACAGCTCCATCCTCTCCCCCATCTCCCGGCTCTCCACCGACGTGAAGAGGATCGGGATGACCCGGGACCTCTCTGCCCGCCTCAAGGTCGGGAAGGAGGAGAACGAGGTGACGAACCTCCAGGAGAACATCAACAAGACCCTCGCCGCCCTGGAGAAGGCCCAGGGGCGCCTCCAGAAGAGCGAGGAGAAGAACCGTGCCCTCCTCAGCGCCGTCCCGGACCTCCTATGCCAGGTGAAGAGGGAGGGGATCCACGAGGAGTTCAATGCCACCACGGCCGCGGAACTGGGAGCCATGGCGCTCCATGAGCTCCTCGGGAACGAGATCGAGGAGATAAAGGAGACCTTCGAGGTGATCCCCCAGGGGGCGAACGGCCCGGAGGGAGGGGAGATGGGGAATGGTGAGATATCGCCTGTCTTCATATTCGAGTACACCGTGAGCGGGAAGGGAGGCTTGCGGTACTACGAGATGCGCCTCGTCGTGAGCGGGAAGGACGAGGTCCTGGCTATCGCGAGGGACATCACCGACCGGAAGCAGGCCGAGGATGAGCTGGAGCGCTACCGGGCACGGCTGGAGGAGCTCGTGGGGGCAAGGACCCAGGAGCTTCAGCGCACCAACGAACAGCTCAGGCAGGAGATCTTCCAGAGGAAGCTGATCGAGGCCCAGAAAAGGGAGGCGTACGAGCAGATCGAGAAGAACATCGAGCAGTTCGCCATCCTCGGCGACCACATCCGGAACCCCCTCGCGGTCATCGTGGGCCTCGCGGACCTCTCCGAGGGGACCTCGTCGGTGAAGATACTGGAGCAGGCGAAGATGATCGACGGGATCATCGACCAGCTCGACCGGGGCTGGATCGAGTCCGAGAAGGTCCGGGAGTTTCTCAGAAGATATTATTCGAATGACAAGGAGAGTGGAAAGTAGAACTCATTCTTTTACTACTTTCTGTAACAATTTCCCCGGGTAAAGAACACCTGCAAGAAGGATACCGCAGATAATAAGTTCGGATTTTGTTTCCTAACGGATAATAATTACCGGCGGACGCTCCTGGGGGATTCGCTCCGCTCACCCCCGCCGCTCTGGCGTCCCCCGGTGTGAGGATAGGACCGTATCCCGAAAACAGGTTCTTCATAGCTCTTGGAAGCCTTCTCACCCCAGTCCCCGGACTCGACGGGGGATGCCCGCGGCGGGGGCGGAAGTCCCCCAAGAGCCCCACAGGAAAATGAGTTGTATGAATTACCTCCGCCATGATGAGTCGGATATGACCCTCTTCATCACACAATCAACCGTCTCTTCATCAGGTTCACGGCGAGGACAAAGAGTACGGCCGCAACAATGATGATCCATGCGAGGCTCACCAGGATCGCGGGGGTGACCTGGGAGAGGGTGATCATTCTCGTGATCTTTACCACATGGGTGAGGGGGAGGACCGCGGTTGCAATGACCTGGATGGGCATGGGAAGGATGCTCAGGGGGAAGAAGGTCCCCGAGAAGAGGAACATAGGGGTGATGAAGAGAAACGTCGGCAGGTTCAGGGTATCGATATTCGGAGTGAGGGCGGTGAAGCACATCCCGATGGAGGCGAAAAGGAACCCGGCGAGGAATGCAAAGGGGATGATGACGAAGGAGATCGGGAGGTCCACCACGCCGAAGGCGATGAGGACCGGGAGCATGATGGAGGCGTTGATGACGCTCCTCGTCGCGCCCCAGAGGATCTCGCCCGTGATCACCTCTTCGATGGAGAGGGGGGTCGCGATGATGGCATCGAAGGTCTTCTGGAAGTACATCCGCACATAGGAGGCGTAGGTGGTCTCGAAGAAGCCGGCGTTCATGATGCTGATGGCAAGGAGCGCCGGGGCGATGAACCGGGGGTAGGAGACCCCGTTGATCTGGGTCACGAAGACCCCGAGGCCGTACCCCAGAGAGAGGAGGTAGAGGAGCGGCTCGAGAAGGGGCGGGAGGAAGTTGACCCGGAAGGTCTTGACAAAGACGTTGCGGTTCCGCTGCCAGACCCGGAGCGTCCTCCGGGTCAGCATCGGCGGGTGAAGATACTGGAGCCAGCTCATTCCTTCAGCCTCCTCCCCGTGAGTTTCAGGAAGACGTCCTCAAGGCCTGCCGGGCGGGCCACGACCTCGATCGGGCTGCACTCCTGGAGGAGGGCCGCGGTGACCTCCCTTGCCTTCTCGGTGAACACCTGCACCCGCTCCCCTGCCACATCGTATTTCGCCCCCATCCTTCCAAGGCATGCGAGGACCTCCGGCTTGTTGTCGGCCTCCACGATATCTACCCCTGCGTGCTTTTGTACTAGGTCCTGGGGCCGGCCGAGCTCCAGGATACGTCCCTGGTCCATGATGACGATCCGGTCGCAGAGCTGGGCCGCCTCCTCCATGTAATGGGTGGTGAGCACGATGGTGTTCCCCCGGGAGCGCAGCGCCCTGAGCCGGTCCCAGATGAGGTGCCGGGCCTGGGGGTCGAGGCCGACGGTCGGCTCGTCCAGGATGAGGAGCCGGGGGTTGTTGATGAGGGCGCGCGCGAGGATGAGCCTCCGCTTCATCCCCCCCGAGAGCTTCTCGATGGAGGTATCCCGCCGCTCGGAGAGCTGGACAAAGTCGAGGAGAGAGCCGATCGTCTCGAGGGCGGTCCGGGGCGGGATATCGAAGTAGCGCGAGTAGACCATCAGGTTCTCGTGCACCGAGAAGTCCGGGTCCAGGTTGGTCTCCTGGGGCACCACGCCGATGAGACATTTGATATCGGCCGGGTGGGTATTGACGTCCATGCCGAAGACCTCCAGCCTGCCCGAGGTCTTCGGGGAGACGCACTGGATCATCCTCATGGTGGTGGTCTTTCCGGCGCCGTTCGGCCCCAGGAACCCGAAGACCTCCCCCTCCCTGACCGAGAAGGTGACCCGGTTCACCGCCACGAAGTCGCCGAATCGTTTCTCGAGATCCTCAGCGACAATGACGTCACCCATAGCCGGCCCACCGAGTCCTGTCCAGAGTTATCGCCATACCCTATAAACCCTCGCCGCTCAGGCTGGCAGGAGGCTCGTGCACGGGTCAGGAGACCCTTACCATGGCTCCGGTATTTCGCGGGGCCGAGATCCAGGCCTCGCCGCCATTATGCTCCATCATGAACTCTTCTGCTGCACGGAGGATCCCGGAGGCATCTGAGCCGGTGACCGCATAGACGGTAGGCCCGAAGGAGGACATCCCGGCGCACGCCGCACCGGCCCCCCTCATCTCCTCGATGAGGCGGGGAATCTCCGGCGGCTGCAGCGAGATCTCGACCCTCTTGAACCCGAGATCCTGGATCCGGTTCACGGCGCTCCCGAAGAGGTCCAGGTCATGGTCCACGACCCCGGGGAGCATCCGCATGAGCACCTCGTGGCAGGTCTCCCTGACCTCGTCGAGGGGTACAGGGCAGCAACGATGGAAGATATCGACCTCCCTCTCTCCGCTCGCCCCGGCAGGGAGTCTGGGGGTGGCGAGGACGATACGCCAGTCGGCGGGGAAGTCGTGCCGTGCGATGACGGGTGCAGGCCGCACCCCGTCCGACGCCGACGAGGGCCGGAAATCGCTCTTCTCACCACCGGTCCCGAAGGCATGGCCCCCGTCGATGATGAACCCCCCGTGCTCGAAGGCGGCGGTCCCGATCCCCGACGTCCCTCCCCTGCCTGCCATGCGGGCGAGCTCCTTCACCGGGAGGCTCCGGCCGAAGATCTCGCAGATGCCCCGGGCAACGGCAAGCGCGATCTGGGACCCGCTCCCGAGTCCGACATGCGAGGAGTAGACCCGCCGGAGGGTGATCTCCACGCCGCCCTGTGCCCGGATCCCGGCAAGCACCCGGGCCGCGACCTTCTCTGCCATCCCCCGTGCCCGTTCGTCCCCGCCACGGGCAACGGTCTCCCGGGACTGGCTCACCTCGAGGAGGATCCCCGGTTCCGCGAGGGAGATCCCGATCCCCCCGTCCACCCTCCCGATTCCCCCATGCATATCGATGAGCCCGAGGTGGAGCCGGGACGGGGTCTCCACGATCACGCGCCTCTCGTCCAGGAAGGCGTGGTAGGGGAACTGCTCCTCGATGGAGATGAGTGGCTCCCCCTGATGGATGATCTGGTAGCGGCGGGAAAGGAGGGGCTCATTCCTGAAAATGCCGAAGATCCGGGCATGCTCGCTTCCTGCGGGGAAAACCCGCGCATCCAGGATTTCGCGCCGTGCCTCGATCCGGTGCCGGGCCAGGATCTTCCCGATGGGAATATCTGCCCGCATGAGATCCTCACGGAAGCCGGGCGAGAGCCGGCCGAGGGGTGTATCAGAGACCGCATAGATGAGGGGTGAGGATGAGGTCCCTTCACCCTCGATCTTCACCACCCGGTGGTTCACAGGATCCCCCTCTTTGACATGAAGGAGGCCGGCAACCTCCCTCCCGGCCCCGACCACCTCCTGGGAGAGGGTGGTGATCTTCACCCGGCCCCCGGTGATAACCTCGAGGATGCGGGTGACGGAACCGTCGGTCCCGAGGAGGATCTTCTGCACCCTCGAGAGTCTGCCCACCTCCCTCTCCAGGTCCCGGATACGGGCGTGGATCTCCATCGAGCATCATCTCATAATTCCACCTGATAAAACGAGCTGGCAATCGCGCCTCCCAAAGAGGATCCGTGGCATCTCATCCTGATCCCGGGGGCCACTGTTCTGCAAACCGATCCCGGTAGGACTGGAGGAGAACTCCTCAGGGAATGATCTCGCAGCCGTTGTACCGCGGGTGGGCGAAATCTTCAAGGCCGATGATCCCTTCATCGATGAGGCCACGCACCTTCGGGAGGGCATCCAAGAGGCCCCGGTGGAGGTTCTCCACCGTCCCGCAGACCACCCGCCTCATATCGTCAGGCCAGGGGCGGAGGACCTGTGCATAAAGGCACCTCCCCCCGCAGAAGGTGCGAATGGAACAGCCGGCGCAAAAGGTCCCCGCGCCGGGGTCCATGGAAAGTTCCGAAGGATCGGCATCCCCGATATGCCCGAGGTAGAAGTCCCTCATTCCGACCATGCAGGGGCAGGGGCCGATGGAGCCGTCGGTCATGATCGTGAGGTTGGCATGCCCGGCCCCGCACCGGAGCAGGCTCTCCCGGCCGGTGAGGAGGTCCTCCATGGGGTCGATAAAGGGGTACCACCGGGGGACCGCCCCTGAGGCCTCCATCCTCCCCACCCAGGCCTCGATGAGGGTGAGGATGCCGGGGTTATAGGTCCGGGCGACCCAGGATGCGAAGGCCCTGTCCCTGTGATCGGAGGACAGGTCTGCATCGAGCTGCCAGTGGATGGAGGGGAAGGAGAAGTCAGGGTTATCTGCGAGGAACTGCACGGCCCGGACGATCTCGGTCTCCTCGGTCACCGTCATCCGGGCTATGATCTCGCCGTGATATCCGCCGGAGACGATCTTCTGAACATTGGCCATCACCCTGTCGTAGGTCCCCTCGCCGCGGTAGCCATCGGTGGTCTCCCTGGGGCCGTCTATGGAGACTAGGAGGGTATCGAGGCGGTTCATGACGGCACGGGGGATCCTGTCGAGGAGGAGGCCGTTGGTCTGTACGAGGAACCGTCTTGCGGGGGCATGCTCCACCATCTCGCAGACGAGATCGGGGCGAAGGAGGGGCTCGCCGCCGTAAAAGATGAGCGAGGCATCGGGGTCCTTCTCAAGGAACCGGTAGAGGATCTCCGGATCATAGTCGAGCTCAAGGGGGAGATCGCCGTCGATGTCGGGCCCTTTTTCTTCAGCTGCCGAGGGAAGGAATAGCTTCCCCCGGCAGTAGGTGCAGGAGAGGTTGCAGTGGTCGGTGAGGATGATATGGTAGTACAAGAGGATTCTCGAATATATTCGCCCTCCCGGATAAAAAGGGTACCCCTGATCGTCTCCCCTTCCCTGCGCAACGGTTAAGGGACACGGGAGTGATCCCTCCCATATGATCACCCTCTCCGAAATCAGGGAGGCCAGGGACCGGATTGCATCCCATATCATCCGCACCCCCCTCGTGTACTCTCCCACGTTCTCGTCGACGTGCGGGTATGAGGTTTACCTGAAGCTCGAGACGATGCAGAAGGCCGGTTCCTTCAAGGTGCGTGGCGCCATGAACCGGATCCTCACCTGCAGGGACGAGATCGGGGAGAGGGGAGTCGTGGCCGCATCGGCCGGGAACCATGCCCAGGGCGTGGCCATGGCCGCCCGGGTGGCAGGCGTTCCTGCAACGGTCGTGATGCCGGTCTGGGCATCGGTATCCAAACAGGCGGCCGCCCGCTCCTACGGTGCAGTGGTGATCCTCTCGGGCGCAAACCTGGAAGAGAGCATCCGGCATGCAAAGGATCTCGCGAAAGGCGGGATGACATACATCCCTGCCTTCGACGACCCCGCGATCATCGCCGGGCAGGGGACCGTGGGGCTCGAGATCCTGGAGGCTCTCCCGGAGACGGACCTGATCCTGGTGCCTGTCGGTGGAGGGGGGCTCATCGCCGGGATCACGATTGCTGCGAAGGGGGTGGATCCGCGGGTACGGGTTTGCGGGGTCCAGGCGGCTGCCTGCCCGTCGGCGGTGGAGGCGGTGAAGGCAGGGAGGCCGGTGCTCGTCGAGGCCGGGGAGACGCTTGCGGATGGGATCCGGGTACGCCAGGTCGGAGACCTCGCCTTCCCCGTCATCCGTGGCCTGGTGGATGAGATCTTCCTCGTGGAGGAGGAGGAGATCGCGAGGGCAATGCTCCTCCTCCTGGAACGGAAGAGGGTGATCGCTGAGGGGGCGGGAGCAGCCCCGCTCGCTGCCCTCCTCTCCGGGAAGGTGAAGACGAGGGAGGGATCCAGGGTCGTCCTCGTCGTAAGCGGCGGGAATGTGGACACCCCTCTCCTGGATCGGGTGATCCACCACGGGCTTATCCTGAACGGGAGAGTCCTCCAGGCCGAGGTGATCCTGGAGGACGTGCCCGGGGCACTCGCAGGGCTCCTCTCGGTGATTGCAAGGGCTGGCGGGAACATCCTCCAGATCCATCATGTCAGGGGGAGGCGGGATCTCCCGGTCCAGGCCGTCCGCGTCGCGCTCGAGGTGGAGACGAGGGACGAAGAGCACAGGAGGGAGGTGGTGAGAGAGGTGGAAAAGGCAGGGTACCCGATACAGATATTTTCATAGAGATCCAGTCGTTTTAACGACGGAGACCGACGGGGGATCTGATAGATCTCTTCCGGCCGGACAGGTGGGGATCTTTGCATGCAGAAACGGGTCAGGGAATAATCATATCCTTGCCCGGAAAGGCTTCCCCCATCCCCCTCACGGGGGGATTTTCTCAATTACAAGGCAAAAAACTCCGTAAAGTATTTAAACCTTCGAAACGTTATTTCAGTTATACAAACCTAAAATCACATTTGAGGAGTAAAAATGGGACAGAAAGTTGGATCTGAAAAGATTAAGCGCGAGAAAGGCTACCTGTATTACCTGGGCAAGGACGGCTACGTCTGGGCCGCACCCATGAAGAACAACCCGGGTGGCAGGAAGAAGAAGGTCGGATCAGAGCGTGTTGCCAAGGAGCTCGGGTACCTGTACTACATCGACAAGGCAGGCTTCGTGGCAAAGGCCAAGATGAAGAACGCCTGAATCTCACCATTTTTCTTCCGATTCGCAGTTTCACGAGTTTTTTATGCTCACCGGAGGGTCCATCTCTCCCTGAGAGCGTCCTTTATGGAGTCATGGAAAACTAGGCCATGGCGAACTGGATTGCGGTCGGGTACTTTTTGGCAATAGCATAGGCTATCGCCCGGGCGACCCAGAGCCTGCCATTCGTGAGTTTTCTCCCCTCTCCCAGATCGCCGTGGACCTGGAGCGCCAGCACCGCGATCCCGTCGGTGAGGTAGCAGCTGTCCCGGACGTCCATGTCAAAGAAGAAGATGACAGGGAGTTTCAGGGCCTTCCAGGTCTCTTCGTCCAGCCCCTTTCCCAGGGAGGCGAGGGTCTCCCGGCTGAAGTGGTGATCCCCTCCGCCCTTTGTTCTGGCTTTCGGGTTCTCCTCGGCAAGGAGCTGGGCGAGGGTCTTATGCCCTGCCACCACGCTGTCGTTTATCCGTGCGATCTCCATGCCCATCCAGCGGGTGAGCACGGATTCCTCGGTGATCCGCGGGCGGTGGGTCATCTGCCTGCCGGCTGGAACTCCCGGAGTTTCTCGGCCATCTCCCGCAGGCGTTTGTCCACCAGGTAGTTCACCGTCCCCTCCTCGAAGGTCCCGTCCTCCCTCCTCTCGCCCGCCGGAACCCCGGTGAGGACCTCGATCCCTTCATCGATGGTCTTCACGGGGTAGATCCTGAATGTGCCGGCTTTTCCGGCCTCCACCATCTCCTCCTTGAGCATCAGGTTCTGCACATTGCTCGCCGGTATCATGGCGCCCTGCTCGCCCGTCAGGCCCTTTGCCTTGCAGACCTCGAAGAACCCCTCGAGTTTCTCGTTGACGCCGCCGATGGCCTGGACCTCTCCCTTCTGGTTCACCGAGCCGGTCACGGCGAGAGTCTGCCTGATAGGAAGGCCGGAGAGGGCCGAGAGGATGGCGTAGAGCTCGGTGCTCGATGCACTGTCGCCGTCGACACCCCCGTAGCTCTGCTCAAAGACGAGCCGTGCAGAGAGGCTGAGGGGCTTGTCCTGCGCGAATTTGCCCGCCAGGTAACCGCCGAGGATGAGGACACCCTTGGTATGGGTGGGCCCCCCCATGGCAGCCTCCCGCTCGATGTCGACGACCCCGTCCCGGCCGACGCCGATGCTCGCGGTGACCCGCGAGGGCGTGCCGAACGCGAAGTCCCCGAGGCCCATGACCGAGAGGCCGTTCACCTGCCCGACCTTCGCGCCCGTCGTGTCGATGAGGAAGATATCCCTCTCGATGAACTCCTGGACCTTCTGCTGGACGAGGTTCGAGCGGTAGATCTTCTCATCGATCGCCTTCATGACATGCTCTGCCGTCGTATACTCCGCGTTCTCCCGGGTGGCGTAGAAGCTCGCCTCCCTGATGATGTCGGAGACGCTCGCGAACAGGGTCGAGAGCTTCTTCTGGTCCTCGGCGAGGCGCGAGCCGTACTCGATGACCTTTGCCACCGCCGTGCCATCCAGGTGCTTCAGGTTGAACTTCTTGCACAGGGTGCAGATGAAGGCGGCGTACTTCATCGAGTTCTCGTCGTTCCGGTCCATGACGATGTCGAAGTCGGCCCTGACCTTGAAGAGGTCCTTGAAATCGGGGTCCAGGCTGTAGAGGAGCTGGTTTATCTGGGGGGTCCCGATGAGCACGAGCTTCATCGCAAGGGGGATCGGCTGCGGCTTCAAGCCCCGGGTGGTGATGAAACCCATCCTCTCCCCGGGCTCCTCGATGGCGACCTCTCCGGTCTTGAGGGCGGTCTTGATACCGTCCCAGGAGAAGGGGTTCCTCAGCAGGTCCTCGACCGGGATGACCATGAACCCGCCGTTGGCCTTGTGGACCGACCCCGGGCGGATCATGGTGAAGTCGGTGGATACGATCCCGAACTGGACCTCCTTCTCCAGCTTCCCGAAGAGGTTCTGGTAGGTGGGGTTCTGCTCGAAGACGACCGGTGCCCCGTCCAGTTTCGAGTTATCGACGATGGCGTTCACCTCGTATTTCTTGAAGGGGAGTTCCTTGAAGAAGGCCTGGAGCTGGGGCGGAACCCCCTGCGGTTGCTGGGGCGCCCCCAGGAACTGGTCCAGGTTCTCGAGGATATCGTTCTGGACGGCATCGATGTATTTCAGGATCTCGGGGAGATCATGGTACTTCTCCTTCAGGTCGGAGATGAGGTGGCCGATGGCATAGAGGGAGACCTCGCGGTTCAGCTTGTCCACCGCCTCGACGCCCTTCGAGTCGAGGTCCCTGACCTGCCGGAAGGCATTCCTGAGATCCGAGTTGAGCTTCTCCATCCTCCGCTGGATATCGGCCTTCGTCTCCTCGGGAAGGGCGACGAACTCCTCCTCGGGGAGGGGTTTCCCGTCCACCACGGGGATAGTGAGGAGACCGGCGGGACTCATCTGGATGGCGAAGCCCTGCTCCTGGGCGCTTGCATTGATCTGCCCGAAGAGCTTCGCCTTCTCCTCTTCGATGGACCGAACCGTGGCCTCCCTCCGGGTGGCATAGTCCTCGCTCTCGAAGGCCTTGGGAAGGTTCTTCTTCACCTCGGAGATGAAATCGGCCATCTCGTCCCTGAACTCCGAGCCCTTCCCGGGAGGGAGCCGGATCGCGGTGGGCTCGTACTGGCTCGTGAAGCTGTTGACATAGACCCAGTCTCCGGCCTTGGGCTTGGTCTTCGCCAGACGTTCGAGGAAGTCCATGACAGCCGTCTTCCTCCCTGTCCCCGCGATCCCCGCGACATAGATATTGAACCCTGCCTCCCGGATCTCGAGGCCGAACCTGAGCGCCCGGAGCGCCCTCTCCTGACCGATGATCTCCTCGAGTGGCTTGAGGGTATCCGTCGCAGGGCATTCCATCCTGCTCGCGTCGTATGCGTTCCTGAACCTTTCGAAAGGCAGAACCTCGACCATTTCATCACCCCGTCCTTTGGGCACTAAGAATTACCGGTGCCGTATATATATGTCTCGGCCAGCGGGGAGCACTTCTCCCTGCCGGATAAGCGTTCATCCCATTTCCCGGGAACAGGGAGTAGGTTAATATACGGGATCTGTGAATGTCATGCTTTGAAGGCTGCCCCGTGAAAGAGAACTCCCGGGGGGCCGGGGAAGTGATTGTGGTGGCGCGACGGTTTGATGCCTGTCTGAAGTCGGGAAACCTCGGGAAGGTGCCGATAGATCCCGCAATGATTGGTGCAGAGCTGAGGGAAGCGGAGAACGACCTCGAGGTTGCCGGGAAGTCTTTCAAGGACGGCACCGACAAATGGGCGGTGAAGCAGTCTCACCGTGCCATCATGCACGTCTTCAGGGCCCTCCTGGGCATGAAGGGGTACGAGGCAAAGGGAGTCGACTGCCTGAAGTACGCGATGGACGAGCTCTATGTGAGGGAGAGGGTCTTCGCCTCCGCGATCCTCGAGGACTTCGAGTACGGGCGTGAGATCGCGAAAGGAAACGACTGCCTCTGCGTCTATGACAGGGGGGATATCGAGGAACTCCTGGCCTCCACACGGGTTCTTATCGAGCGGGCGAAGGAGATGGCGAAGAAGGCCTGACAGGCCGTTTCCCAAGGTAGAGGAGGATCCGGTCACGGCGGAGAGGCCGGGCAGCCCCAGGGGCCGTACCGCCCGAGCCCCCACTCCCAGGTGTTGGTATCCCGACAGACGGCCGGTTTTGTCGGGTGGATGGCACAGACGTAGCGGGATGGATCCACTTTCACGAGGAAAGGGCAGGCCTCCAGGGCGATTCCGGTGACCGGGTCGGTCCAGCTGGTGGCCGGATCCATGGATGAGAGTTCCGCTTCTGCGAGATCCGCAGCTGTTCTGACCGTCCCGTCGGGGTTCCTGCCCGCCGCCACGTACTGCAGGATGTCCCGCCTCCCCTCCCGGTGCCACCGGAGGAGGTCGGGCTCCTTTGCCCAGTGAAAGCCCCTGTACTGCCGGCAGCACCACCCGCACTGGATGCAGGGCATGATGACCGGTATTTCAGCGGCAGGAGGGAAATGCCCTTCGCTCGCTCCGTTTCGATCCGTGATCGAGATACCACCCCTTGGTTTTTCCTGTTTATGCCGCCTTCTCGCTCGGATGTATCTGGAGAAAGGGGTGTGTGCAGTGGGCCCGCTGAGATTCGAACTCAGGATCTTCGCCGTGTGAAGGCGACGTCATAGCCGACTAGACCACGAGCCCCATGCATCGACCGGGATTCGAACCCGGGCTATTGGCTTGGAAGGCCAATATCATGCCGCTAGATCATCGATGCAGTATCCCATGAATATTCTCTCCGGGGAGATTAGCCTTTTGCTGTTCGCCGTCGGCGGGGAGGCCGGATCCGGGCGATCTCCCCGAAGTAGTGGAGAAACATCCGGATCCCTCCCGAGGCCTGCCCCCAGTCGAAGTGCTCGTTCCGGGAGTGGTACCCGTGGGAGGGAAGGGAGAGGCCCAGGAAGCTGATGGGGACCCGGAGAATCCGGTCCATCGCTACCACCGCACCGATGGATCCCCCCTCCCGGGTGAACGCCGGCTCCTTTCCGAAAGCAGCCGAAATCGCCGAACGGGCAGCCCTAGCATAGGGGCCCCTGTGGTCGCCGAGATAGGGCTGGAGGGCGGGGAAGGTTTTTACCCGGATATCCGGGTTCTGCCGCTTCACAAACTCCCGGAAGAGGCGGGCGATGTGGATTGGATCCTGGCCAGGTACGAGGCGCATGGAGACCTTTGCCTCGGCCCGGTGGGGGACGATGGCCTTTGAGCCTGGACCGGTGTAGCCGCCGGTGATCCCGTGGACCTCGAAGGTTGGCATCATGGAGAAGGCCTTCACCACGTCGAGGTCGGTTGAGAGATTCGGGCGGATGGAGGTGAGCCCCAGGTCGCGTGCGAACCCTTTCGCCGTGAAACCGGTGACAGCAAGAGACCTCTCCAGCTCACCTTTCCGGGGTCTTCTCACCCCTTTATAGAATCCCGGTATCTTCACCCTCCCGGTCTCTGCATCGCAGCATCTTGTGAGGAGCTCCGATATCT
This sequence comes from Methanomicrobiales archaeon, assembly GCA_015660865.1. Classification (GTDB taxonomy): domain Archaea; phylum Halobacteriota; class Methanomicrobia; order Methanomicrobiales; family JACTUA01; genus JACTUA01. Next base: position 161,944 of record JACTUA010000004.1, read on the forward strand.
CGAGAAGGGGGTTCCGGGCAACACCTCCCGCAACGCCGGAATGGACGTCGGAACGGGCGGTTTGCAGGGAGAGGGTAGCGGGCAGGAGCCCCCTGAGGCCGTAGGGGATCGAGGGAGTGGCACGGGCAACCCAGATGGTGTCAGAGACCATGACCGAGTCAGCCGGTATCTGTCGTTTTCTCTCTCTCAGGAATGATGCGAAATGGGGGCTGCCGATCTCCTCCTCAAGCTCCCAGAGGAAGTGGTAGTTGAGGGGGATTCCGGCGTCCCGTGCGAGGGCTGCGGCGGTCATGGCCGCGAGTGCCGGCCCTTTGTCATCAGTCGCCCCCCGGCCGGTGTAACGCCCGCGGTGTATCGTGAGGGTAAAAGGATCAGAACTCCATTCGCCCGGATCAGCAGGCTGGACATCGAGGTGATTGTAGAGAGCAACTGTTGGATTCCCCGGATCCGTGACAAGGGAGGCATGAACAACCGGATGACCACCCGTCGGGACCACCTCGGCGGTCGCGCCTGCCCTCCGGAGGAGCCCCGCGGCCACGTCCGCACACCGCCGGACATCCGGAAACCGGTCCGGTTCGGAGCTCACGCTCGGCACGCTGACAACGAGGGAGAGATCTTCTTCATACTGTCGCCTAATATCCTTGATGGTGGCAGTGATCTGCCTGAACTTGGGGATGGATTCTTTCATGATTCCTGAACCAACCGGAGCTAAGCCCGGGGGTCCTGATAAGCCTTCCCCGTTGGTCGATATCAGCGGGGCAGGATCGGCCCGACCACCGTATCATAGCCGCGTGCGATGACCGATGCACCATAGAGGGGGGCGAGCCCGTCGAGAGCGGTGATCCGTATCTCGGGGAGGGGGAGGAACCTGTCGACGCACGGGAGAAGCGAAGAGAGAATGAGGTCCTCGTTCTGGAGGACGACCGAACCATCCAGGATGATGTGGGAGGGGTCGTAGGCAACGATGACGTTGGAGACGCCCCTGCCATTGATCTCCCCGAGAGCCCTCACAAAGTCCAGCGCAACGGGTTCACCTCTCCGGGCGGCTGCGAAGATCCCTGCAGCCGATGAGTTGTCGATTTCACCTGGTATCCGACCCCTGAGATCGCACCAGCGGGCAAAGAAGCGGGGAATGAACCTTCCAGAAGCGTACCCCTCCCAGTGGCCGGTGCCGCCGCAGCCACAGGGCAGGTTAAAGGTGGTATCGATGTGAAAATGACCGATCTCCGCGGCATTTCCCTCCCTCCCGAGAACGAGCCTCCCGTTGCAGATGACCCCGCCGCCGATGCCGGTCGAGAAGGTGATATAGACAAGATTCCTGCAGCCTGCGCCGGACCCGAAGACGACCTCCCCGAGGACGCCCGCATGGCAGTCGTTTGCCAGGCGGACGGGGAGCCCGAACTCTTCACCGAGAGGGCCTGCGAGGGGTATTTCTCTGAACGGGAGGTTCGGGGGCCGTACGACAGAGCCCCGCCGGTGGTCGATGGGCCCGCATGCCGAGATCCCGATAGCGGCCGGGGAAGGACCTCCTTTCCGGGGAAGTATCTTCCGGATGAGACCGGCCAGGTGAAGGGTGACAATCTCCGGGGAGTCTCCGGTGGCCGGCGTTGAGGAGGAGACCTTTTTAATTATCTCCCCGCCAGTTCCGAACAGGGCGACCCGCGTGGTGGTGGCTCCCAGGTCAACAGCGATGACGGGCTGATCGTCTCTTTCCGTGGCAGGCATCTCTGGCCCCGGGGCGCTGGGGAGAAAGGGGGGTTACACCCCGGATACCAGCTGGGCCTCTATCTGCTGGAGGGCCGCAACCCTCTTCTCCAGGGGCGGATGGGTGGAGAAGAGCTCCATGATGCTCCGGCCCGAGAGGGCGGGGATGATATAGAACATATTCGCCCCTTCGACGGCCTGCTTCTCCTTCGGGGGGACATAGTCCATCCGCTGGCTGATCTTCTCGAGGGCCGTGATGAGGTCATGGGGTCTCCTCGTGATAAGGGCGCTCCCCCGGTCTGCGGCAAACTCCCGGTACCGGGAGAGGGCGCGGATGAGGAGGGTGGAGACGAGCCAGACGATGATGGCGACGACCCATGCGACGATCCAGGGGTTTCCCTGGTCCCGCCGGCTGGTCATGGAGAAGAGCCAGGCATTCTGCATGATGATGGCCGCTACCATGGCGAGGAAGGAGGCGACGGTAAGGGTGAGGACATCCCGGTTCTTCACATGGGAGAGCTCGTGGGCGAGGACCGCCTCGAGCTCCTTCGGGGAGAGGAGCCGGAGGATGGAGTCGGTCACCGCCACAACCGCGTGGCTCGGGCTCCGGCCCGTGGCAAAGGCATTCGGGACCGGGGTCTGGACGACGGCAACCCGGGGTTTGGGGATGTCCACCTCTGCCGCGAGACGGCTGACAATTGCATGGAGTTCGGGATACTCCTGCTCATCGACGATGCGCGCCTTCGTGGTCCAGAGGACGAGCTTGTCTGAGAAGAAGTACTGGACAAAGGCGAGGCCACCTGCAACGAGTATGAGCCAGCCAACCCCTACCCCGAGGGCAGAGAGCACGGAGAGGAAGATGAGGTACACGATGAGGAGGAGAAACATCGTGAACCAGACCCTTATCGTGAGTCCAAAGTCGCGTTGCCACTTCATAGTATTCCTAAACTATGGGGAATCCTCCTCTTAATACATTCGTCCAGGCGCAAATTCGGGCATTTTTCATGGCCATAGGAGGCAAATCAGGTAAAATTCGGGGATTTTGCATCCGCCCGGGCTCTGTGGCGGGGAGGAATAAAGTTGTGGGAATGCCATTCGACGGCCTGATATCCTCCACGGGCCTGGCGGGAGGCTGGCGCGGTATGGAGTTCCGACCCAGATGCCTCGTTTGGTGTGGGGAGATCTCTGCACAGGACCTGCCTCCGCGGGGATTCATCTCTCCGGGTGGTGGGAGAAGGGGCTCCCCGGTAGGATCCCTCGGGTGGAAGGGCAATCATTTTACTGACAGCGATCCGACTGGATTGTATGGGAGAGGCGGAAGAAGGGGACCTGTCGGATGTGGCCTACGGGCTCTTCGAGATCCTCCTGAACCGGGTGCTGCGAGAGCAGGGACGCTCCCTCTTCGAGCTCGTGGAAGCCGGGTCCGACTTCAGGGACGATATTGGAGCGATCTTCGCCCGGTTCGCCTCGGATTACCCTGCCCTTGCAGAGGCCCTCACCTCACGGTTCGGGTCCACCGATGCACTTTACCGCCTTCTCTACGAAGGGGAAGGGGTCATCCCCACGAAGACCACCCTCATGTACTGGATCGTCCAGGACGCACCGGATATTGCCCCTGGGGAAATGGACGACGAGATGGCCGGCAAGTGGCTCATCTTCCTCCAGGATGACCGGGTGGACGAACTCTGGCGGAAGGTCAGGAACGCGACGGCGTCCGGGGAACTGGGGATCTCGGCCAAGGTCTCGACGGCAAAGCCGAACCCCGAGTCCCGCGACGAGCGAAAGGTGATCTATGTCTATACCCGGGACTGGGCCAATGAGCCCAACGTGATGCGGGTCCGGGAGCGCCTGAGGGAGATGGGGGTCATCGAGCGGATCGGGTACAAGAGGAATATCGAGACGTTCCGGGGCGAGTACAGCGAGAAGGGGAAGAAGGTCACCTACTACAGCGCGTGACGACTCAGGATCACCTAGACTAAATTTAGAGCAAATCACACCAGGCCGCTTCTAGAATTCGGTATTCCCCATCAGGCGCTATCATTCAGGATTGGAATTTCAAGTCCCCCTTCTACTGGGCTCTTGGGGGACTACCGCCCCCGCCGCGGGCATCCCCCGCCGTGTACCGGAGCTGGTGAGGGAAGGTTTTTCGGGAATATCCGGATCCTCCCTGGGAAAAGTCCTCTCCTCAAAGGTGGGGCGTCCGGAGCGGCGGGGCAAGCCAGAATTGAAGCCTCAGGAGCGTCCAGCGTGAGAGAACCCTGAGGCGTCGGGAAAAAGGGTCTCTGGAGAAGGGAATTAGTTCTAGTCTTTTCTTTCCTTGTTCTTCGGGCGCAGGTGCGTGTAGTTGCACTTGCGGCAGTGGGTGGCGCGGAGGGCGTTCCTCGCATTGCAGCGCATGCAGATCTTCACATTCAGGAGGCGTGCCTCCGCTTCAGGGAACCGTGCCATGATATGACCTCGTCAAATCGCCTTTTATACAAGGATGCCGGCGGTCATAAGGTTTTGCGCTGGTGATGAGAGGTGTATACATATCAGAATCCAGGTTCAACGTTGCGAAGGATATTTGTGGGCTCTTGGGGGACTACCGCCCCCGCCGCGGGCATCCCCCGCCGTGTACTGAGGCTGGTGAGAAAGGTTATTAGGGATGTCTACCTCTCCCTTTCCTTCCGCCACCACTCCCCAAAGGCGGACAGCGCCCTCGCACGGTGGGAGACCCTGCTCTTCTCCTCTAGGGGGAGCTCGGCGAGGGTCTTCCCATTCACCTCGAAGATGGGGTCATAGCCGAATCCTTCCCGGCCGCGCGGGGAACGGGTGATAACCCCGTCGATCAACCCGCGGAAGATCCGGATACCCGTCCCGTCAGCGTAGGCGATGGCGGTCTCGAAGGAGGCACCCCTCTCCTCTACCCCTTCGAGGAGGCGAAGGATGCCACGGTACCCGATGGTATCGAGGACATAAGCGGCGTAAGGTCCGGGGAAATTCATGAGGGCTTTCACCGAGAACGCGGTATCGTCCACGATGAGGGGGCGCTCCAGCTGATCGTATGCAAACCGCGCCTTCCCCCGTGCGATCTCCCCGACGTCAGGGTGGCGGAACTCGGGGCATTCGAGGTTCACGTGCTCGACCTTTAGCTCACCCTTAAAGAAGGCGGCAACCTCCTTCGCCTTGTGGGGATTGGAGGTAACGACAGCAAGCCTCACAGGTATCGCCCCCGGTGCTCGATCTCCTGCTCGCGGGAGAGGACCTCGGCGAAGCCAGGGAACTCCGCACTGTACCCGTCGGTGAAGGCTCTCTGGAGGGTCTCGTGATCCCCGGTTGTGCTCTCCAGGGTCTGGAAGAAGACATGGAGGTCCACCCCCCGTGCCTCGATATCCGATGAGACGAGGGCGAGGCCGAAGTCGATGAGCACGCAGTTCTCACCCCTGACGATGATGTTGGAGGTGGTGAGATCACCGTGGATGATCCCTGCCGAATGAAGCCGGCCGACCATCCCTCCTGCCTCCCGAACATTCTCAGGGGTGAGAACCTCCTTGAGGAGCGGGCCCTCCACCCGCTCCATGACCAGAGTGTCCCTGGTCACGTCGCTGATGATTGGGGTTGGGACTCCGCTCCTCCGTGCGAGGGAGATGATCCTCGCCTCTGCCCGGGTCCTCTCAGCGATAAGGCGGCTGTCCAGGGAACGGACCCGGTAGCGCTTTCTGCACCGGCGCTTCTCAACGGAATCCTTCCCCAGGACCACAACTGCCTCGGCACCGCGGGCCTCTTCGGAACCGTCCTCCCGGATATTGTGCCTGATGATCATCCCCTGGCCTGCACCTCTCCAGGTCACCTCTACCTCGTCGGCCCGGAAACCGGGGATGACCCTTGATTCCCCGATGGGGAGTGACTGACCGGATGCGAGCATGAGCTTCCCGGTGTAGGCGATCATGGCGCCGTTGTCCCCCAGGTACCGCGGCTCGGGCACCGCGAACCGTGCGCCCCGGTCCTCGCACATCGCCCGGACCATCTCCTGGAGCCTGCGGTTCGCCCCCACCCCGCCCACCAGGATGACCTCCTCCTTCCCTGCATGGGCGAGGGCCCGCTCGGTCACCTCCACGCACATGGCAAACGCCGTCTCCTGGAGCCCCGCACAGACATCCTCTATGGGGGTTTTTACCTCCTTCGCGGCCGAGACGATGCCAGAGAAGGCGAGGTCCATCCCCTTCACCGTGTAGGGGAGCTCGATCGGCTCACCCTTCGCTGCCAGGGCCTCGATGGCCGGGCCGCCCGGGTGGGGGAGGTCCCGGCTCCTGGCGAACTTGTCGAGCGCATTCCCGAGGCCGATGTCCAGGGTCTCCCCGAATATGCGGTACCGGTGGTTCAGGAAGCCGAGGACCTGGGTGTTCGCACCGCTCACGTAAAGGACGATGGGGTCGTCGAACCCCGTGGCAAAGCGGCCGATCTCCATATGGGCCACGCAGTGGTTCACCCCCACGAGGGGGACACCCCAGCCGAGGGCGAGGGCCCGGGCTGCTGTGGCAGCGGTGCGGAGGCAGGGGCCAAGGCCGGGGCCCTGGGAGAAGGCGACCCCGGAGATCCCGGATACGCCTTTGAGGGCCCGGGCGATGACCTCCTTCATCACCTGGGCATGGTGCTGGGCGGCCTCGCGGGGATGGATGCCGCCGTGGGGGGGCTGGTAGGGATGAGAAGAGAGGGTGACCAGATCGTCACCGAAGACGGATGCAGAGAGGTTCCAGGCCGTGCCCTCGATCCCCAGGACCGGGCCTTTCTGCATCGGTATTACTTCTTCTTGAACTCGGTGTACCCGCACTTGCCGCACGAGACCCGGTCCTTGTGCTCGGCCATGAGGACTCCGGGCCCGCACCTGGGGCAGTGCCTCCTCGCGAGGACTGCCTTCCCGTCGTCCTGGAGGGTGTAATAGCTTGATCTCTTCACCGGCATCAGGCACCAGCCTCCTTCGCGGGCTCCTTCGGAGCAGGCTTTGCGACCTCTTTCGGCGCTTCCTTTGCAGGCTCCTTCGGGGCGGCTTTCGCCGCCTCTTTCGGGGCCTCCTTCGTTGCCTCTGCCTCGGCACCTTCCTTCGCCTTCGGCTTGCCCCGCTCCGTCAGGTACGGCCGCTCGGTCTTCGCGAGCATCTCCTCCTCGTCGTACACGCGGGCGATGCCGAGCATCTTCCTCTCGCCGAACCGGGTCTTCACCGAGTCCAGCACCACCTTCTTCTCGTCGAGGTTCAGGATGGCGCAGACCTTGCCCATCACCTCGCTCCGCGAGGGGGTACTCCCGGCATAACCGAGGGTAAAGGAGAGTTCCCTCCGCCTGAGAAGCTCGTTCCTCCTGTCACTCGTGATCTTTAAATCAGCCATTGGTGTCATCGGTGTCCTCCATACATTGGCTCCGGATTTATTTAAAGGGTAGGGCCCCTCCCGCCTCCGGACGGATTCTCTTCGTGCACGAACCGGTCGACGAAAGCCGAGGCGAGGGCCTTCGCCTCGCCATCCACCTCCCTGAGGACAATCCCCTCCTTCGGCTGCCCGTAGAGGATTACCACCCCGGGAGGGGCCGCGAGGACGAGGGGGAGGACCGCCAGGTCCTCCTCCCCTTCCACGAAGATGAGGGCGGGGGGGTCCTCCACCGCATCCCTGATGGCACGGATGAGGTCGTCGGAGATGGTGCCTGGTGGGTTCCGGGCCACGATCCTCCGGAAGGGGAGGTTGGGCACCCGGGTGCAGGGCTCGCGCATGGTATGCCCGTCGATGATGGCGATCTGGGGGGCGATCCCCTCCTTCACGAGGTTATGGGTGACCACGTCACCCACCGCATAGACCGTGCGGCCGCGGATCCTCGGGAGGAGGGCACGGATATCGGGATACACCTGCCCGAAGGGCTTCCGGAGGGATGACCTCTCGGCCTCGGGGAGGCGTCGGTGCATCAGCGGACCTTCAGGGCGTAGCGTCCGGCAAGTTTGATATTGAGGCGCCTGGCCATCTCCGAGTGCTCGGGATCGATGATCACGAGGTAGCCTGCCCAGTCCTGGGTGAGCATCGGCGACCCGCAGACGGTGCAGGCCTCCCCCTCCACGACCCGGTGGCACTGCCGGCAGACGGTCGCCTGCTTCTTACGCACCACCATGGATCTTCTCCTTCTCCTTCTCGAGGTCCTCATCGAGCCATCGCTGGGTCCCGAGGCCGGCCTGCCGCATGGTGAGCCCGATCTTCGACTCCCTGGGCTCCCGCTCGTTCAGGGAGAGGGTGACGACCCGGGCGCGGATCGCGTCCCCCACGCCGATGTAGCGCTTGGACTCCTGGCAGATGAGCCGGCCGTTCTTCTCGTCGAGGTTGATGAAATCGTCCGAGATCTGGCTCACGTGGAGCATGGCATCGATGGGGCCGAGAGAGACGAAGCACCCGAAGGTGGTGGTCTCGACCACGTCCCCCTCGATGACCTCCTGGAGGGCGAGCCGGAGGACGAGGGCCTCGAAGGTCACGTCATAGTAGACCGCCCCGTCGCCGGGGATGAGCTCCCCCTCCCCAACGCCCAGGATCTTTGTCACGGCGATGAAGATCCCGATCTCCCGGTCGATTGCCCCCTCGAGCTGCTGCTGGAGCACGTTGAGGACCACCGAGTTGAGGGGCTCCCCCAGCCTGTTGGGGGGGACCCGAACCTTGTCTACGAGCTTCATTCTGTAGTACATGTCTCGCACCTCACCCACGGATGAACTCAAGCCTCTTCCGGTTCCTCAGGGAGACGACGCCCAGCCCCTTATCGAGGAGGGATCTCCGAACCGCCCTGTCATTTGTCACGACGATACACCCCGCATCCTCTGCAATACGGATCACATCCCTGTCCACATCACCGGTGCTCCCCGGGTCAGGGAGGACCGTGCAGCGGCGGGCGAGGTCCAGCCCCACCCGTGCGGCCGACGCGTCCCGCCCACGGCCGGATCCGATCCCCTGGAGCTCCCGGACTACCCCATCCAGGGTGAGGAGCTCGCAGGCCCCGAAGATCCCTTCGAGCTCCCGGACCAGGTCGATCCCGAACTGGACCGGGAGGAGGAAGGCATTGGTATCGAGGAGCACCTTCACTCGCCCAGCACTCCCATCCCGATGAGGCGCCACCTGCCGCCCACCTGCCGGCTGATGGCGATCCGTGCCCCGACCTCGGCACAGACGGGCCGTTTCAGGGTAGCCTCGATCTGGTCCTTCCTCACGTTCGCCACGACCC
>JACTUA010000008.1 GCA_015660865.1 Methanomicrobiales archaeon
CGTCTGGAATGTCACCCCCGAGAATACCCCGCCCGCGAACACCCCAACCCCGACCCCGACTGCCCTCGTCACAGAGACTGCCACGGTGACCCTGACGCCCGGGGGGCCGTCCATGGAACCAGGATCGCCTGCCTTCATCACGGTAGTGGTCGGGATCCTCCTTGGCCTCACAGCTCTCGTTCTCGCAGGGATGTACTTCTTCAGGAAGAGGTGATCCCGGGCCGGCTCCCTGCCAGGGATGCATATTTCATAGAGATGGGGAGGGAAATGGGGGATGGGCGAGGATACCTATCGTACGATCTGTCTGATCCGGTCTTCGCATCTCTCAGCAAGCGTCTCCTCCCCCCTCAGTCTTGCCACGTCCATCAGGGCCTCCAGTTCGTGCACAGAGTCCTCGAGGAATGAGAGGATATCGGCAGGGTACGTCGAGATACCGTACTCATCCAGGAGCTGGTTCGCGATCTGGCGGTGATCCAGCCCCGATTCGCGGAGCTCGATGATCCTCGCGGCGAAACGCCGCTCGGGGCAGCCGCAGTCGGGGGCATCCCGGCACCCGCAGGAGACGAAATCATGGAGGATATTCCTGATCTGCTCCCGCAGCGCTCCTTCCAGGGATCTCAGGTTCACGCCCGACGAGATGGCCTCGAGGAAGGCCCCGTGGAATGCTGCATCGGGCAGGCGGAGGCCGGTGGCCCTCTCGAGCTTCCTGATACCCGAGAACCTGGCCCGGCTCGCGATCAATCCTCGTCACCCGTGGACTCGTCGAAGTCCTTCAGGGACTTCATCGCGTCCCGGATCGTCTCGATCTCGACGAGCCAGTCGTCAAAGAGGGCGGTCTTCCCCGGATCATCCTGCATGAACTTCTCGCAGCAGGCGGTGCCGTCGATCACCGCGGCCCCGATCTCGCCCGCGATCTCCAGGGTCTTCTCCAACTCCTCGGGCGGGAAGGCCCGTGCACGTTTCACGAGCGCTTTTATGTCCTTCTCGTACTTCCCGTCCATGAACTTCCTGCAGCCCGCAAAGAGGACGAGGAGGGAGAGCTGGAGGGACTCGACGACATCCCCGATCTCCCCGTCGCGGACCTCGGACATGACCGTCGCCTCCACCTCGCACATCCGCTGCATCGCCTCTTCCCTTGCGAACCGGCCGTTCTGGAAGAGCCGGACAATCTTGAGCACCTCGATGGTGATATCCTCTGCAAACCGGGACAGGGCAAGAAAGCCCTCGGGAGGTTCCTCTGAAGAGGGGTCACCCGAGAAACTCAGCTCCTGCAGGGTCCTGATCCAGTTCTCCATCCGTTCCTTGCTGTAGAAGATGTAGAAGAGCTTGAGGGGCGCTTCTTCCTGGGTGCCCTTCTTCTTTGCCATTCACTACTGATCTTATCCCCGCACGATTAAAGTATTTTCGAAAGAAGTTCTCGGAATCCTCACGATTCCCCGCCATTTCCCCCAATTTGCCGCGCGCTTATCATTGATACCTTTATATAGAGCTGCTTCTATATCATCCACCTGATGAAACCCAGAAGATCCCTCATCAAGCTCCTTCTCGGCTCTGTCATCGCAGGGATCATCATCAAGTACGCCGCACCATCGGGTGCTGACCCTGTTCCCCTCATCGGGCAGTTCTTCAGGGATCTCATCTTTCAACATACCATCACCCACATCCCCTATGAGTTCTTCAAGGTGGATATCCTCCTCTGGTTCATCATCTTCCTCCTCATCGCACTCATCCCCTTCATGTTCGCTCTCTTCTCGGGTGTATGGGGGTTCCTGACGTACCTCTGCGGTTTCCTCAGCGGCTACCTCATGGTAGGCGGTCTCTTCTTCACCCCTGATCTCCTCTACCTGATGGCGGGCATCCTCTGCCTCGGGCTGGGTATTCTCTCTGCCCTCTACGGGGAGTTCATCAAACAATAGGGTACGGTCCCGGCTTGAGCCTGTCTACCCCCATCCGGTGAGATGCCGGACCGATTCACGGCTTGCTCCGTTCCGGGCGGAACCAGGGGGAACGTCGGAAGGAGGGCATCTGGAAATCCTTATGACCCTCCCCGCCAAAATTCTAAAACCGACCACCCCGGGGAGAGAGAGCCTTGCGTCTCTGGAGACGGCGATCCATCATATGGACGGTTTTTTCCACCTTCCTCGGGATCATCGCTTTCTACGTCCTCCTGGCCGCGCTCAATGTCTTCGTTCCCCCGGGAAACGGCATCCTCCGCGGCCTTGTCACCCTCCTTGCCGACAACTTCCCCTACTTCATCGTCATCGCCCTGATCCTGATGACCGGCGAGATCTTCGACCGGTTTTCCTTCCCCCTCAACCTCCCGGCACCCCTCTTCCATGCACTCGCAAGTGTCTTCCTCGTCCTCTTCATCTTCAATATCTTCGAGTTCCTGGATGCCATCACCCGGGCAGATATCTACCGGAACCTCGAGATCCTCCGCATCCTCCTCTCCATCCTGATCTTCCTGATCGTCTTCACCGGCGGGTACTTCAAGATCTTCGGGGACCTCCTCCGGGTCGGGAGGCAGCGGGAGCTCCAGGGCGAACCCGCGGGTGTCTCCCCGGACGTGAAGACCTGGAATGATATCGGGAACGAGTTCAGGCAGCTCGTCTTCGATGTCATCCAGCGGATGCGGGATGAGCTCCGGGAGGGCGAGGACTAGAATAAGCCCTCCCGGAATGTCCTCCAGAGGATGAGGGAGGAGATCCGGGATCAGGACGAGGACTGAAGGGTCCTCTTCATCCTTCAGCGGATCTTACCCCAGACGTAGAAGAACCGCTGGATAGCGGTGGCATGGCCGAAGACCCCGAAGACGACGAGGAGCCACCCCAGGAAAGAGAACCCGGCGAACCCGCCGGGGATCCCTATGGTGAGGATACCCGCGATGACTATCAGGACGAGGCGGTCGGCTCGCCCGAGGGTGCCCCCGTAGTATCGCCCGATCCCCACGGCCTGGGCCTGGGTTCCCAGGTACGAGGACATAAGGACTCCGGTGAGGCCGAAGACCCCGAGGATCCACGGGGCCACCCCGCCCGCGAAGATCCCGGTGATGATGAAGATGTCTGCATACCGGTCGAGGACATGGTCGAGGAAGTCCCCCCGGGTGCTCGCGAGCTGCATCTCCCGGGCGATGGCCCCGTCGAGGGAGTCGAATATGGCATTCACCGCGACAAGACCTGTGGCTGCGAGAACCTCTCCCCTGAAGAACGCAAACCCGGCGGCAACCGAGGCCAGGAAGGCCATGACCGAGAAGCTGTTGGGTGTGAGGCCTGCACGGATGCAGAGACTTGTGAGAGGCCGGAGGAGGTTCCCCGCATGGGGCCTGAACTGGTCGAGGGTCATACCGCCCCCATGAGGAATTCTGACCAGTCGATCCCGCCATGTGACGGGGGGATTCTTCCATTCAGGAAATCCTCGATGATATCGGCAACCCTCGCGGGGGGTATCTCCGTCGCATCCAGCTCCAGGACATGCCCCGGGTCATGCGTCTCCAGGGTCTCGATGAGGCAGACGTCCAGGGCCTCGGCCTCTGCGTTCTCCCGGCATTTCTCTTCACCGTACCCCCTGGATCGCAGCCGGACGAGGAGAATATCGGGCCTGCATCGCAGGACAATAACCTGGTCGCAGGGGAGGAGGTGGGCGAGATGACCCTCCACGATCCCATCGACGGGGGTGAACTCCCGTATCCAGCGATCCTCGTCGATGATCCGGGTATCCCGTTCCCTGTCTTCACCGATAACGTATCCCTTCACCGTCTCCGCGAGGCGGACCACCCGGTATCCTCTCAGGGCGAGCTCATCCGCTGCCGAAGATTTGCCGGTGCCGGGGGTTCCCGTGATCCCGCACATCATAGCCTGTTGATCTCGGATATGAAGCGTTCGTTCTCCCATTCGTCGCCGATGCTCACCCGGATGTAATGGTCCTCCAGGTCGGGGAAGCTCCTGCAGGACCGGACCACCACTCCGCGGGCCGCGAGGGCCTCGGTCACCTCGTCGCTCCTGAGCGGCGCGACGTCCACGAGGACGAAGTTGGCCTGGGATGGATATACCCTGTGCCCGACCTCGTGGGTATACCGCCCCCGCCAGGTACGCACATGGTCGAGGTACGCCTCGGACCATTCCCTCTCCCCGAGCGCGGCCTCGGCAGCAGCTGCGGCGACGGTACTCACCGCGAAGGGGGTTGCCCCCTTCCCGTACGGCCCCACGAGCCATTCGGGCAGGAAGGCATACCCGATCCGGAGGCCTGCAAGGGCATAGATCTTGGACATGGTCCGACCGATGATCAGGTTGTCGTGATCCCTCATGAGTGTCCGGTAGTCCAGGTCCGAGAAGTCGACATACGCGTTGTCAAGAAAGAGCACCCCGTCGATCTCCTCGAGAATCCGGGCGATATTCTCGGGAGGGGTCGCGTTCCCCGTGGGGTTGTTCGGGGAGCAGATGAACCCCAGCGGTGCCCCTTCCATGGCACGGGTAAAGGCGTCCGGGTCGACCGAGAAGTCCGCCGCCCTCTTCACCTGGACAACATCGGCTCCCTGTGCTCCCGCGGCAACGCCGTAGAAGGAGAAGGTCGGGGTCGCTACGACAACCCTCTCGCCGGGTTCCGCCAGGACGCGGATGACGGTCTCGATCACCCCGTCCATACCGGCACCGGCGGCGAAATGGTAATCCCCGTGGTGGCGTTTCAGGGCATCGAGGAGGGAGCACTGCTGCTCGGGAGGATACCGGTTCACCCCTCTCAGGGCGAGGATGGCAGCATCGAGCACCACTGGGGGAGGGGGGAAGGGGTTCTCGTTGCTCGCCAGGCGTGCCACAGGTTCTATCCCCGACCTTCCCGCGATCTCCGCGGCTCTCGTGGCATAGACATACCCCCCTTCCTCGAAGCACCGCCTAACTGAGCGCCTCATGGATGACCTCTATCGCCGCGTCGATCTCGTCCTCCCCGATGACGAGGGGCGGGACGAGCCGGATGTTCCCGTCCGCGGCGCAGTTGATAAGCACCCCGCGGGCCGCACACCGTTTCTGGATCTCGGGGCAGGCTTCCCCGATGGTGATCCCGACCATGAGACCCCTCACCCGGGGGTTGTAGTCCAAGAGACCACGCCTGAACCGCTCGCCTTTTGGCCCCACCGAAGGGAGGATCTTTTCGATGACCCCGATGGTTGCGAGGGATGCCGCACAGGCCAAGGGTCCACCGGCGAAGGTGGAGCCGTGCTCGCCTTTCTTGAAATCGAGCCCCTCCCGTGCGACGAGTGCTCCCACGGGGAACCCGCTCGCGATCCCCTTTGCCAGGGTGACGATATCGGGTTCCACTCCCTCGTGCTGGATGGCGAGCCACTTCCCGGTCCTCCCCATGCCGGCCTGGACTTCGTCATCGATCATAAGCGCCCCTGCTGCATCGCAGCACTCGCGGACACCGGCGAGGAATCCCACCGGTGGGATGATAACCCCGGCCTCGCCCTGGATGGGCTCGACGAAGACACCCGCCGTATCGCTGGTGACCGCCTTCCTAACCGAGTCCAGGTCGCCGTAGTCCACGAAGGTGCACTTCGGCTCGAGGGGCTCGAAGGGCTCGCGGATGGCCGGCTTGTGGGTGACGGCGAGGGCACCCGTGGAACGACCGTGGAACCCGTGAGTGAAGGCCACGAACCTCTTCCTCCCGGTCCTTACCCTGGCGAGCTTTATGGCAGCCTCGGTCGCCTCGGTCCCGGAGTTGGTGAGAAAGACCCTGCCGAGCCCTGTGATGAGAGAGAGTTTCCGGGCGAGCTCGGCCTGGTGGGGAACGTAATAGAGGTTCGAGCAGTGGATCAGCTCCCTGGCCTGCCTGCAGATCGCCTCGACGACGGCAGGGTGGCAGTGGCCGGTGCTTGCGACCGCGATCCCCGCAACGCAGTCGATATACTCGTTCCCCTGTGCGTCCCAGACCTTCGCCCCGGCACCCCGCACTATCTTCAGGTCCCGGGTAAAGACCGGCTGGTAGTAGCGGGCCTCGAGATCCTTCTCTTTCTCCATGTCTCCCATTGCTCTCTCCTCACTCATACTCGATGGTTGCTGGCGGTTTCGGGGTGATGTCGTACACCACCCGGGCCACCGAGGGTATCTCGGACGTTATCCGGGATCCGATACGCACCAGGTCTGAGAACGGGATCTCCAGCGGATCGGCGGTCATGCCGTCCCGGGAGTTCACCGCCCTCACCGCGATGATCCAGCCGTGGATCCGGACATCCCCTTTCACCCCTGTCCCCTTGCCCAGGAGGGCTGCGAAGCACTGCCACGGTCGGTAGCGCTCGACGAGCTCCTCCTCGGCGATGGCGTTCGCCTCGCGGACGACCGCGACCCTCTCCCTCGTCACCTCGCCGATGACCCGGACGGCGAGCCCGGGCCCGGGGAACGGCATCCGGTGCTGGATCTCGGGGGGGAGCCCGAGGGCACCTGCCACCTCTCTCACCTCGTCCTTGTACAGGTCCCTGATGGGCTCGATGATCCGGGAGAAGGCGATGGAGAGGGGCATGCCGCCCACGTTGTGGTGGCTCTTGATCCCCCCCTGGCTCTCGATCCGGTCCGGGTAGATGGTCCCCTGGAGGAGGTGGCGGGCATTGACCGCCCGGGCCTCCTGCTCGAAGACCCGGATGAACTGCTCCCCGATCCGTTTCCGCTTCTCCTCCGGGTCCTCCACCCCCTGGAGGGCGGTGAAGAACCGTTCCTCGGCCCGGACGATGTGGAGGGGGAGGTCCCCGAAGAGGCGCGTGATCCGCTCGGTCTCCCCCTTCCGCATGAGCCCGGTGTCCACGTAAATGGGGACAAGACGGTCGCCGATGGCCTGGCTCGCGAGGGCCGCGCAGACCGAGCTGTCCACACCGCCCGAGAGCGCCATCACGACCTTCTCGCCCCCGGCCTGGGTCCGGATCTCCTCGACGGCCTTCCCGATGAAATCCTCGAGGTTCATCCTCTCCGCTCCCGCTGGGGCCCGTTCCCGTGCCTCTCCCTGCACGCGGTGACAAAGCCGGTGAAGGGCGGCGAAGGATGGGCCGGCCGGGAGTTAAACTCCGGGTGGAACTGGGTTGCCAGGAAGAACGGGTGGTCCGTGATCTCGCAGACCTCCATGCGGACCCCGTTGTGGCCCGAGAAGACGAGGCCGGCCTTCTCCAGGTCAGGTATGAACTGCGGGTTGACCTCGTACCTGTGCCGGTGCCGCTCCAGGATATCCGTTCTCCCGTAGAGCCTTCCAGCCAGGGTGTCCGGTTCCAGCATGACGGGGTAGTTCCCGAGGTGCATGGTCCCGCCGAGCTGGTCTATCCCCTTCTGCTCCGGGAGGATGGCCACGACGAAGGTCCCTGACCCGAACTCCTCGCTCGCGGCATCGGCGATCCCGAGGACGCCCCTCGCGTACTCGATCACGGCGAGCTGGAAGCCGAAGCAGAGCCCCAGGAACGGGACTCGGTTCTCCCGGGCATGGGTGATGGCCCGGATCTTGCCCTCGATCCCCCTGCTCCCGAAGCCCCCGGGGACCACGATCCCGTCCACCTCCTCGAGATCGGCGGAGGTATAGTGCTCGGCGTCGATCCACCGGATCTGCACCTCGGTGGCGAGCGCCCTCCCCGCATGCTTCAGGGCCTCCTTGATGCTGATATAGACATCCTCGATCCCGTACTTGCTGACAAGCCCGATGGTGACCCGGCCGGTGTACTCTTTCATGACCGTCCGGTACCACGCGGGATCCGCCTCCCTCCGTTCCAGGCCGAGGTGATCGGTGAGAACGTCGGCGAGGCCCTCCCGCTCGAGCTCCAGGGGCACCTGGTAGATATCCGGCATCGTGGCCGCGGAGATCAC
Organism: Methanomicrobiales archaeon; assembly: GCA_015660865.1. Taxonomy (GTDB): domain Archaea; phylum Halobacteriota; class Methanomicrobia; order Methanomicrobiales; family JACTUA01; genus JACTUA01. The sequence goes on from JACTUA010000008.1 coordinate 7,827, forward strand.
CGCCTTCTGCCTGACATCGCAGAAGGCTGAGATCTTCTTCTTCGTCGCCTCGCCCATGGGGCGCACGCTCCTCGCGACGATGATATCCGGCGCAAGGCCGAGCTCCCGCAGGGCCTTCACCGAGTGCTGGGTCGGCTTGGTCTTCATGTCCCCCATGGTATCGACGGGGACCAGGGTCACGTGGATGAGGGCCATGTCCTGGAGAGGAAGTTCGCCCCGCATCTGCCGGACTGCCTCGAGGAAGGGCATGCTCTCGATGTCGCCGACCGTCCCCCCGACCTCCACCATGCAGATATCCGCCGTCCCGTTCTCAACGGGTTTTCCCGCCGCACGCCCGATCGAGGCCTTGATCTCGTCGGTGATGTGGGGGATGATCTGGACCGTGGACCCCAGGAAGTCTCCCTTGCGCTCCCTGTCGATGACCGTCCGGTACACCTTCCCCGTGGTGATGTTATGGTCGGAAGAGAGCTCAATATCAAGGAACCTCTCGTAGTTCCCGAGGTCCAGGTCCACCTCGCCGCCATCCGAGAGGACGTACACCTCACCGTGCTGGGCGGGGTTCATGGTCCCTGCGTCGATGTTCAGGTATGGATCGATCTTCACCGCCGTGATCGAGTAGCCCCGGCTCTTCAGGATCCGCCCGATGGAAGCGGTCGTGATCCCCTTCCCGAGGCCGCTCATCACCCCCCCTGTCACCACGATGTACTTCACGGAGCACTCCACCCGTTGGAGATCAGGTTGATTTCGAACGTGATATAGCTACAGCATGGCCCCTTTTCACGGGGGAATTCCCCTGAAAGAAGTACCAGGGGATATCTCCGGTTACCGGTCGCAGAAAGCGGATGAGATGAAGGACCGATCGCGGCTATTCTGTTTCCGCATCCGGCACGGGATCACCCCACTCTCACAGGATCGCAAAGGCCGCGGCGCACCGTGCGAGGATCTCCCCGTCGCTTGTCTCCTTCCTTATTTCGCTCTCGGTGAAGGCGACCCTCCTCCCCTTCCTCACCACCCGGCCTGTCGCTATGAGGACCTCGTCCTTCGCGCCTTTGAGGAAGGAGGTGGTCTCGGATATGGTCGCGATCCTCTCTCCGGGCGAGATCACCGTATAGAGGGCAAGGGCCATGGCCTCGTCCGCCATGGCGGTGAAGATGCCCCCCTGCATCCAGCCCACCCCGTTGTGCATATCAGGCCGCACCTTCATGGAGAGCCGGGCAGTGCCTTCACCGATGGAGACAACATCGATCCCCATCATCACAAAGAAGGGGTTGACGTCCCGGCCGCGTTTCTGTATCTCCTCGAAATAACTCATTTTCTCTCTGGAAAGTTCTGAACGCCACCATAAAAGGGTTCCGAAACCGGAGACCCTTCTGCATCCCGAGTTTTTGGGCCAGAAAGTTCTTGCCAGAGGGGAGAGAGAGACTGGTATGAAGCTCCTGGTTGTCATCGCCCCGGAGCGGTTCAGGGATGAGGAACTCTTCGAGCCGCTCTCCGTCTTCGAGAATGCCGGGATCGCCTATGATATCGCCTCGGTGAAGGCGGGCACCTGCACCGGCATGCTCGGCGGAAGGTGCGAAGCAACCCTGGACATTGCCCGCGTGAAGGCCGGGGGCTATGACGGGATCGTCGTCATCGGAGGGGCAGGGTCGCCGGAGTTCCTCTGGGGGAACAGCCGGCTCCATACACTCGTGGCCGAGTTCGCAAAGTCGGGGAAGCTCGTCAGCGCCATCTGCCTCTCCCCCGTGGTCCTCGCCCGGGCGGGTATGCTCAGGGGAAAGAAGGCTACCGTGTACAGGATGGCGGATTCGGTCGCCGAGATGCGTAAAGGCGGAGCAGATCTCCGGGATGATGCCGTCATCACCGACGGGATCTTCATCACGGCGAACGGGCCGGCCGCGGCACGGAGGTTCGGAGAGGAGATCGTATCCGCCTTGGCCGGTGCCAAGAAATAATTCCTCCCGTCACCGTGAATAAGAGAACAAAAGAGAGGAGAGCGGCCCCAGGCCATGGCCATCCGGCCGGGTCTCACATCGCGTACTTCGCGGGATCGGTGTCAAACTTCTTCTTGCAGCCGGGTGCGCAGAAGTAGTAGGTCTTCCCCTTGTACTCGCTCTTCCACTTCGCTGTCTTCTCGTCAACGGTCATCTTGCAGATGGGATCAATTGCCAGAATCGCCACCTCCGGAGGGTACTCTCCTCGCTGGCGGTATATATCCCTTGAGGAGGAGGGAGAGGGAGACCACAGTCACCGAGGACATGGCCATGGCAAAGCCCGCGTACTCGGGCCGGAAGGTGATCCCGAAGAAGGGGTACAGGAGTCCGGCGGCCACCGGTATGAGAGCGGTGTTGTAGGCAAAGGCCCAGAAGAGGTTCTCCTTGATCCGGGACATGACCTTTCGGGAGAGCTCGATCGCGGCGACCACATCGATCAGGTTGTCCCGGACAAGGACGATATCTCCGCTCTCGATTGCCACGTCCGTTCCGCTCCCGATGGCCACCCCGAGGTCTGCCTGGGCGAGGGCCGGGGCATCGTTGATCCCGTCGCCGACAAAGGCGAGCACCTCCCCCTCTGCCTGGAGCCTCTTCACCTCGCCCACCTTCCCGGCGGGAAGGACCTCCGCGACCACCCTCCCGATGCCAATCTGGCTGGCGATGGATCCGGCCGTCCGCGCATTGTCGCCCGTGATCATGAGGATCTTGAGGTTCATGGCCGCAAGGCGGCGGACCGTCTCCCCTGCTGAACCCTTCAGGGTATCGGCGACCGCGATGAGCCCGGCCAGCTGGCCCCCTGCTGAGACGATCATCACCGTCTTCCCTTCCCTTTCGAGGATGGCGACCTTCTCCTCCAGCTCCCCGGACAGAGGGACCCCCCTCTCCTTCATCAGGGCGCGGTTCCCGATAAGGACCTCTTCCCCGAGCACCCTCGCAACAACTCCTTTTCCCCCGATCGTGTCGAAGGAGACGCTCTCCTGGAGGGGGAGGGCGCGCTTCTCTGCCTCCTGTACGATGGCTCCTGCGAGTGGATGCTGGGAGTTCCTCTCAACGCTCGCCGCGAGGGTGAGGAGGGTCTCCTCAAGGACTCCGGCGGGGACGAGGTCGGTGACCGACGGCTTTCCAACGGTGAGCGTCCCTGTCTTGTCAAAGACCACGGCAGTTATCCGGTCAGGTATCTCCAGGGCCTCCCCGCGCTTGATGAGGATTCCGAGCTCCGCACCCCGCCCGATCCCCACCGTGACAGCCGTGGGGGTGGCGAGGCCCAGCGCGCAGGGGCAGGCGATGACGAGGACCGAGATGAGGGTCGTGAGGGCGAAGAGCAGGGTCTGGCCTGCAAGGAAGTACCAGAATGCGAAGGAGAGGATGGCGAAGGAGAGCACGGTGGGAATGAAGTAGGTGACCGCCCGGTCCGCGATCCTCTGGACGGGGGGCTTGGAGCCCTGGGCATCCTCGACGAGCCGGATGATCTGGGCGAGCACGGTCTCCTTTCCGACCCGGGTCGCCCTGAACCGGAGGATGCTGTTCGTGTTGAGCGTTCCCCCCACGACGGGGACTCCTGCCTTCTTCAGGACCGGGATCGGCTCACCCGTGATCATGGACTCGTCAACGTATGATTCCCCCTCCGCCACGTCGCCGTCCACAGGGATCCGCTCCCCGGGCTTCACCACGACAAGGTCCCCAGGCATGACGTCTGCCGCCCGGATCTCGACCTCAGCCCCCGACCGGATAACGATTGCCATCCTCGGGGCAAGGTTCACGAGCTTCCTGATGGCGTCGCCCGTTCTCCCCTTTGCCCGCGCTTCCAGGTAACGGCCGAGCATGAGGAAGCCGGCGAGCATGAGGGCCGTCTCGTAGAACATGAACTCGGAGGTAAGGACGATCCCGAATGTCCCGAGCACGCTCGCGCCGTACGCCACGCCGATCCCCATGGAGTACATGACGTCCATGTTCAGGACGCGGTTCTTGAGGGCGCGGTAGGCGGCGAGGAAGATGGGATACGCGAGGTACGCGAAGGCGGGGGTCGCGACGATGAACATGAAGATCCCCATCGGGAGGGGCAGGGGAACCTGGAAGAACATGATCGCCATCAGGGCCAGCCCGAGGGTGAGCCCGATGACCGACCGGTTCCACTTCGCCCTGAGATCCCTTGCTCTTGCCTCCCGTTCCAGGTCGCCGGTCTCCTCCCCTTCGACCCCGAGATACTGGTAGCCTACGTCCTCGATGGCACGGCGCATGTCGTCGATGGTCACGAGGGACGGGATGTAGGTGACATAGGCCTTCTCGGCCCCCAGGTTCACCGTGGCCCCGATGACCCCGGAGAGCGCCTGAAGTGCAGCCTCATTTGTCTCCACGCACGTGGCGCAGGTCATCCCCCCGATACGGAAGATCACCCGCTCGGGAACAACCTCATAGCCCGCGTCAGCAACCGCCTTCCGGAGATCAGCGAGCTTCGCCTTCTTCGGGTCGTACTCCACCACCACCCGCTCGAGGCCCAGATTCACGTCCGCCTTCTGGACCCCTTCCACCCCCTGGAGGGACTTTTCGATGGTCACCGCGCAGGTGGCGCATGTCATCCCCGATATCTTCAGCTCGGTCTTCTCCTTTGCTCTGGTCTCTCCCTTTTCCTCTGCCATGGGCCAGTCCTCCACGTGTGAACAGCCCTTCCCGGGAGGGAGGGGCGGACTCTTCCCTGAACATCTCCACCTCACGGGATAAATCCATTGCCGCGGGAGGAAACGTGACTGTCTCTGGCGCCCGGAATCAGAGTGAAATCTTCTTTACCCCATGGCCGTATGGTACTGATATCATCCCCTGAGGATCCCCTCCACCAGGATGGCTGGGGGTCCGCCCGGCGCTGTCATGACCCCGAAGGATCGCGAACCCCGCAGAAGAGGGGAAGATCTCCCCGGCCTGTCCGTCACTCCGGGGGATTTTTCTTCATACTTCGGGGAAAGGATCGGCGATGGCCCCGGACGCACCGCGGGAAAAGATCCCTCAGAGGCCGCTCTCACGGACCCTCCGGCCACGGTTCCCGGGGATACAACCGGCGTGGAGGCCACCTACGAGCGAGTATCAGCCCTCCTCGAGAGAGGGAGAATCCATGATGCCGAGAAGATCCTCTCGCGGGGCCTCGAGATCTACCCGGAGAGCGTTGACCTCCTGAAGGAGCTGGGGGTCCTCTACCACCTGCAGGGACGGTACGGGAAGGCGGCCAGGACCTTCACCCGGGTCATGAACATCACCGGCGAAGGGAAGCAGTCGCTCGCCTGGAAGATCGCCTCGCTCTCCAACAAGGCCCTGGAGGAGTTCAAGGGGCCCGATCCAGGACTCTCCCTTGCATCATTCGACCAGATCCTTGCCCTCGATCCATCGGACAGGGAGGCCCTGGCTGGGAGGATCGCCGCCCTCAGGGTCCTGGGGCGCCTGGACGAGGCGCAGAGCCTGGTCGAGTCGGGGCTCTCCCTGGAACCTCCCGGCCCCTCTATCCTCTACCAGGAGGGATGGCTCCGCATGGACCAGGATAGACCGGATCTCGCTTCGGGTGCTTTTGAGCGGGCAACACTCGCTGATCCGGCCTGGCCTGAACCTGTCCTCTCGAGGGCCCTTGCCCTGGAGAGGCTCGGGAGGGGGAGGGAGGGAGAGGTGCTCCTCCAGGAGCTCGTGGTATCCATGCGGGGGGTTCCCGGGCTCAGGGCAGAGCTGGGGTGGTTCTCCCTGATGCTGCACAACCTGGGCAAGGCAAAGGACATCTTCCTCCAGCTCGCCAGGGCAGAAGGCGATCCCGGGGGTTTCCATGGGCTTGCTGCCCTTCTCATCGCCATGGGGCGTCCCCGGGACGCGGCGGTCATCATGGGGAGGCTCTCTCCCGCGATGCCACGGGATCCCCTCGTCCAGGTTAATCACGGGATGGTCCTTGCACGAGCGGGCGGGCCTAGGGATCTTGCCGATGCCACGGTCGCTGCACAGAGAGCACTCTCCCTCTATCCAAGGTTCGCCCCGGCCCATACCTGCCTCGGGGTCATTGCCTTCAAACAGGGGAGGCTGGATGCGGCAGAGGCCCATCTCGTCGATGCGATCCGGCTCTCGGATCCGGCGGGCCACCGGAACATGGGCCTCCTTGCCTGCGCAAGGGGGCGCTGGAAGGAGGCGGAACCCCACCTCCTGCGCGCCGTCCGCCTCGACCCCATGGATGCCCGGGCCTGGGCCGGCCTCGGGGCTGTCGCCCTGCAGAACGGGAAGGCCGGGGAGGCCGTCCTCCATCTCAGGCGGGCCAGCACGCTCGATCCCTGGGATACCGGCACAGCGAGGGGGCTGGCCCTCTCCCTGGCCAGATGCGGCGACCAGGGGAGGGGCGAGGATGTGCTGCGGAGGGCCCTCGACCTCACCCCGGGGCCGGAGAGATGGATGCTCCTCCTCGACCTGGCCGCGCACCTCATCTCCATGGGGGGGCCTGCAGGCAGCCCGGTCCTCGATGAAGAGGCCCGACAGCTGCTCGGGAACGCCAGAGCCCTCCGCCCGGGGGAACCGGGGATCCTCTTTTACGAGGGGGTGATCGAGAGCCGGCTCGGGAACAGGAAGAAGGCCGTGGAGCTCTTTGCCTCATCGATGACGGGAGACGGGTTCCGCAGCCCTGCCCTTGAGAATATCCGGCGCCTCAAGAACCGCATGAGGACGGGGAGGGGTATCCTTGCGAACATCTGCTCGGCGAGATACGCCCTCGCTGCATTCTCCCTCCTCCAGCTCGGTGCCCTCTGGATGTTCTTTGTTGCAAGGCTGGTCTCCGAGACCACCTTCGTGCTCCTCATCGCGATCTTCTCGCTGCTCTTTGCCCTGGCCGTGTTTATCCCGGCCCGGAACGGGGAGCTGATGAAGGAGAGCCCTATCGAGTTCGTTATTCCGGAGCGGACCTTCGTCCCGTCGCCAGAGGTGGAGATGACCCCTCCTTCCATCCGGCTCAGGACTGCTCTCCGGCCCTGATCCGGTACCGCCTCTGTCGGCCCTGATCCGGTACCGCCACATCGGCCATGATCCTGAACAACCCTCAGGGGCTGACGGAAAATGTAATATGACTCCTCCGGACCTCCCGGGAGATCCGGTGTGCTTCTCGGACAGGCGCGGGGATCCTGGATGTACCGGTCGTTGCAAGGACTGCCGCAACCGCGGTCGCCAGGTCCATGGCATGGCCGGCCGAGACATAGACGGGCCGGGACCCTGCCTTCGTCCTCACCGCCATGCCGACTATCTCGCCCCTGTCCCAGATGGGCGACGAAGAGCCGCGGGCCGGCCCGAACTCTACGGCGTCACCGGCAAGGAGCTGTTTCGCGACCCCGACCGTCGGGATCGAAAGAAGAAAGCCCACATGGGTCGCGATCCCTGCCCGCCTCGGGTGGGCACGGCCGTGCCCATCCACGAGGAGGAGATCCGGCTGCCGGGTGAGTGCCCCGACGGCCGAGATGATGGCCGGTCCCTCCCGAAAGGCAAAGAACCCGGGCATATACGGAAAGGGAACCTCCCGGGAGACCCAGCACCGTTCCAGCACGTTGAGATCCGGGAGGCCGAGGACCGCAACGGCCGCGTGGACGGTCCTCCCGTCAGGGGAATACGAGGCATCGGCTCCCGCGATGCACCTCACCTCGTCCAAGGATACCGGCGGTGCAGTCTCAGCCGCCCTGGCGATCGCCTCCTGGATGGCCTTCGCCTCGTCGAGGCTCGCGGGGATCTTCAAAGGGAGGGGACGTTCGTCCATCTCACCGGCTCTTCTCCCGCCGGACCCGGACCGAGCTCGCATGGGCCGGGAGGCCTTCGGCCCGGGCGATGGTCTCGACCACATCGCCGATGGCTTCCAGCCCCTGGCTGTCGAGGATCTCTACCGAGGAGGTCTTGCAGAAGTGCCGGACGTCCAGCCCCGAGAACAGCTTCGCATACCCTGCCGTCGGGAGGACGTGGTTCGTCCCTACCGCGTAATCGCCGCAGGCCACCGCCGAGTACCTCCCGACGAAGATGGCGCCCGCGTTCCGCACGCGGGAGAGGACGGGGAGGGGATCGGCCACCTGGATGGAGAGGTGCTCGGGGGCTATCTCGTCCGAGGCAGCGACAGCCTCGTCCATGTCCTTCACGAGGACATACCCGCAGTTCTCCAGCGCCTCTTTGAGGATCTCCCGGCGCGGTTCCTTCTCGGCAAGCCTGACGACCAGCATGCCCACCTTCTCTGCAAGGGCCGCATCAGGGGTGATCAGCACGCAGGCAGCACGGGGGTCGTGCTCTGCCTGGGCAAGGATGTCATACGCGAGAATCCGGGGATCGGCGGTCCCGTCCGCGATGATCGCGATCTCGCTCGGGCCGGCAGGGAAATCGATCTCCACCTCCTCGCGGAGGAGCACCTTGGCCATGGTGACAAAGACGTTCCCGGGGCCGACGATCTTCTGAACCCGCGGAATCGTCTCGGTCCCGACGGCCATGGCCGCGATGGCCTGGGCGCCGCCCGAGCGGTAGATCTCCCTGACCCCTGCGATGTCCAGTGCCACGAGAGTCAGCGGGCTGATGGGGGGCGGGGAGCAGGCGCAGATCTCCCGAACTCCGGCGACGAGGGCGGGGACGGCGCACATCAGGGCCGAGGACGGGTACGCCGCCCTTCCGCCCGGCACGTAGATCCCCACCCGGTCGAGGGGCGTGGTCTTCATCCCGAGGATGATCCCCTCCTCCACCTCCTGGAGCCAGAGATCCCGGGGGCGCTGGAGCTCGTGGAACCGGGTGATCCGCGCCTCTGCCTCGATGAGGCTCTCGGTCACCTCGGGGTCGACCTCCCCGTAGGCGGCCTCGCGCTCCTCATCGGAAACCGCGATCTCTTCCAGCTTGTAGTGCCGGGAGAGGGCACGGAGGGCCGCGTCCCCCTCTGCACGGACCCTGCCGATGATCTCCTGGACCTGCCCCCGCGCATCCTCCATGCTCTGCTGCCGGGATGCGACCCATTCCCCGATCTCCAGCGCCTTCCACATATGCCCTAAAATCGGCTGCGAAACGGTTTAAGATTTCTTGCCCGGGAAAACCAGTACAGATGGGGAGATGAAATTGGGGAGGTTCGACGGGACGCGGGGGCGGGAACCCGTTACCCAGAAGAAGAATCGTTCTTCGTTACACACGGATGGGCACACCCACCTCGGCTGCCACCATCTCCCTCAGCATGGGGTGGAGATCGGGTGACCTGAGCAGGGCCGTAAGGGCTCCCCGCGCATCACTGTTCCCTTCCTGCGCAAGCAATCCCAGCAGCTGAATCGCCACCTTCTGGTCATTGCTGATGAGGATCTCGCCCGGATCCCGGGCAAGATTGTACAGGGTACGGACCTGTTTGTCCTGGAAGATAACCAACCAATTCACCCTGAGAAGTTATGTATTATTATTTTAAAAAACAAAAAGTTTATTAAATCAATTGAACTGGAGCACACTCTTGAGACTCATCTGGCGCGGATGATCGTCCCAAGTTTCTCGCCGCGGATGGCTCTCCCGATGTTGCCCGGGACATGGCAGTTCACGATACGGATCTCCCGGATATTCACGGCATTCCTGAGAAGTTCCACGGTCATCCGCTCGATCACCATGTCCTCCATCTCCATTCCCATCAGTTCCTCTGCGGCGATCTCGGGGATGAACTCGGCGTCGGGATTCTTCCTCGGATCCTCTGTATAAAGGCCATCCACGTTCTTCCCGATGATGCAGGACCTCGCCCCGAGTACCTCTGCCATCAGGAAGGCTCCTGTGTCTGTCCTGTGCGGGGGGATTGAACCCACTCGCGGTGGGTGCTCGTACAGGCCATAGGGGGGCGTCCCGTGCACCACGGGCAGGATCCCCAGTTTCAGGATGGACGGGAGGTTCAACAGATCGCCGGTATGGATCCGGACACCGTTGTACTTCGAGAGGAGGATGGAGACCATGATCGCGTTCTGCTCGCTGATCTTTGATGACAGCTCGGCGAGGACCCCTGTTGGCATCCCCAGGTCGATGCCGATCTCCATCAGGTGCCGCACCCGCCCGCCGCCACCGGTCACCACCAGGATCTGGTGTTCCCTCGAGAGTTCCCCGATCTCCTCGAGGAGCGGGACCATCACGCTCTTCCCGTAGTCCACCGCCGCGTGACCCCCGATCTTCACCACGTTCAGGTCCGGAAGGAGACGCAGGGTCTCGTTCCTCGCCGTCTTCTTCATGAGCCCTTTCGCTACGAGCGTCTCGCCCTCGAGACCGCTCCTGATCCGGAAGCGCCCGCTCTCTTCCCTGGCCATGGTGGATCATTGGGAGGAACAACTATTAAAAGGAGGCAATTCCAAGGGATGTACCGTTTCATTTGGTGAGAACTATGAAGATCTACGTGCGCGAGAGGCAGAAGGTGGGCGAGGGAGTCCGGCAGCCGATGTTCCGGATCCTCGCGGTCACCGGTGGCCAGATCCAGATCGAGGGCACCCATTTCCGGAAGTTCGAGATCGAACGGATCGCAAAAGACATCGATGCCGAGGTCGTCTACCTCGAGCCCGAGAAGGAAGGGGCGAAGACGAGGCAGAGACACTGATCCCTCTCGTTCATTCGGAATCCCCTTTTTTCTGTGTCATCCTCACCGGATCCTTCCGGTGGAGGCGCCGTACCTGGAATAGTCCCCGCCAGCAGCTGCACCCTCTCTCCCGTGTTCGGCACGGTGATTGCAACGAAGCTACCCGGCCCGGGTTCCCCTGGTATCGGATAAAAAAGAGGATTAGAAGGGGGAGACGACCCCGGAACAGGTACAGTTGAAGGGGGTGACCTTGCACACGCTGGGCGTGAGCGGCGTGAAGAGGGCCTTCCCGTACTTGTCCTTCCCGTAATCACTGAGGATCTGCATTCCCTCTGCACCGGTCAGCCAGTTGATGAACCGGTCGGCCTGGACGATGTTCACGTTCGGGTTCTTCGCGGGATTCACGGCGATGGCGCTGTACCGGTTCAGGAGGGTTGGCTTGTTGGTGATGAGGGGCATTAGGCTGAGCTGTTTCTTGAAGGCCAGGAATGTACCCTCATCGGTGAGGGTATAGGCCCCTTTCTGATCTGCCACTACCAGGGTATCTCCCATCCCCTTCCCGACAGAGAGGTACCACGGACCCGAGGTTGCGACGTCCTTCGTGTAATTGAAGCCTGCCCTCGCCCAGATGGCCTGCTCGGCGGTGTGGGTTCCCGATCCATCGCCCCGCGAGGCGAAGAAGACGTTCGGGGTGTTGTTCAGCCCGAGCCCCCGGATCTTCTTGAAGGCAGCCTCAGGAGTGAGATCCCTGACGCCTGCCGGATCGTTCGCAGGCCCGACAACCTCGAAGTAGTTATAGGCAAAGCAGCGCTGGTTGATCCCGAGGCCCTTGTCGATGAACGCCTTCTCCTGGGAGGGCGAGTGGACGAGGAGGAGGTCGCAGTCTCCCCGGGTCGCAATCTGGATCGCGATGCCGGTGCCCTGGGCGGTGATCTTCAGGTGAACCCCTGTCTCTCTCTCGTAGATGTCCTGTATCGAGTCGAGGAGCTTGGTGTCGTAGAGGCTTGTCGTGGTGGCGATAAGGAGGGTATTCGTCTCGTGGACGACCGGGGTCGGGGCCGGGGTGGCTGCCACCGTTGTGGTGGCTGCGGTCGGAGCCGGGGTCGGGGTGGCTGCGGCCGGAGTCGGGGCGGGGATGGGTGCTGCCGTCGTTGCGACCGGGGTCGGGGCCGGAGTCGCAGGAGTGGTCTGGGGCTGGGTGCACCCGGCAATGAGGATCCCTGTCAGGATTGCGATGACCAGCAGGCATCCGAGGAAATGATTTTCAGTGAATTTCATGTGGCAGATTAATGTTTAGGAAGTTATTTAACATTTATCATTTGTCAGCAAGGACGTCATCATTCGAAACCGAGATATAGAGTGGAAGGGCTTGATCGATGGGTGATGAGATAGATGGCAAATGAGATTATAGACGGGTTCTTCCAGGCGATCCAGCTTATCGTGACCATGGACCCGGAGGTGGTGAAGATCACCATCCTCTCCCTGGAGATCTCCCTCACCGCCACCCTGTTCTCCGCGTGTATCGCTATTCCCATCGGTGCGTTCCTGTATTACCATGACTTCTTTGGAAAAAGGGCATTGATCAACATCATCCAGACGCTCTATGCCCTGCCGACCGTGATCGCCGGTCTCGTGCTCTTCCTCATCATCTCCCACCAGGGTCCGCTGGGTTTTTTAAGCCTCCTCTATACGGCCCCCGGCATGGTGATTGCCCAGATGATCCTGGTCCTCCCCCTCATCACCGGGCTCACGTTCTCGGCCCTGAGCGGGATAGATCCGGAGATGCGGCAGACCGTCACGTCCCTGGGAGCGACGGGCATGCAGTCGGTCCGGACACTGATCCTCGAGGCGAGGTTCGGCATCCTTGCCGCCGTGATCCTCGGCTTCGGGCGGGCGATCTCCGAGGTCGGGGCTGCGATGATCATCGGGGGGAATATCCGCGGGTACACCCGGGTCCTGACCACCGCGATCTCCCTCGAGACGTCCGTCGGGGATTTCGCATTTGCCATCGCCCTCGGGGTGATCCTCCTCGGGGTTGCAATCGTCGTCAACATCGGCCTGAACCTCATCCAGTCAGGTTCGGTATGGAAGAGCTCATTTACATCCTGAGTTCCGGTGAGGTACGAGCGTGATCGAGGCAGAGAGTCTCGCGAAACGGTACGGGGAGAAGGAGATCCTCAGGGAGATCACCTTCTCCATTCCCGACGGGGAGATCTTCGGCCTCATCGGCCCGAGCGGTTCCGGGAAGAGTACCCTCCTCCGGCTGCTCGATCTCATCGAGATGCCGACCGAAGGAACCCTCTCGGTCTTTGGCGAGGACGCCCTCTCCCCGGATGCCCGTTTCCATCTCCGCCGCAGGATGGCGATGCTCTCCCAGAAACCCATCATCTTCAACCGGACCGTGTACGAGAATATCGCCCTCGGCATGAAGTACCGCGGGGAGACGGAGGCAGCCATCGGGAGACGGGTGAGGGAGGCCCTTCGCGAGATCGGTCTATCAGATTACTCCCGGCGGTCAGCGCGGACACTCTCAGGGGGAGAAGCCCAGCGGGTCGCGCTGGCCCGTGCCATCGTCACCGATCCAGAGGTCCTCTTTCTCGACGAACCCACGGCAAACCTGGATCCCCCTTCGGCCGAGAAGATCGAGGAGATCATCGCCCGCCTGAACCATGAGACAGGAATGACCATCTTCGTCAGCACCCACGACATGCTCCAGGGGCAGCGCCTGGCGGGGAGGATGGGTGTCATGATGGAGGGGAGGCTTCCCCAGATAGGAACCACCGTGGAGATCTTCCACAGGCCGGCCACGAAGAACATCGCACGGTTCGTTCAGATGGATAATATCTTTCCCGGTGCGGTCACGGCGAGCCAGAGCGGAGAGGTATCCATCGAGGTCTCGGGAAAGATCTTCAGGGCGATCTCCCCGGTCCAGCCAGGGAAGGGGGCAAGTATCCTCTTCCGTGCAGAGGATGTAACCGTTGGTATTGACGAGAGCCCGAAGACCAGTGCGCGGAATGTCTATCCAGGCAGGATAAAGCGCCTGATACCCTCGGGACCGTTTGTCCACGTGATCATCGACTGCGGGATCGACATTACGGCACTCGTCACCATCAGGTCTGCAGAGGATCTGAACCTTTCTATCGGGAAAGAGGTCTGGGTATCGGTGAAGGCGACCGCGATCCATGTGCTTCCTGAAAAGTAAATTGAGGGCTGGATCGGGAGCGCTCCAGGATCCGGACATCCTCCCGCTGGGAAGAAGGAACCGCATGATCCCAGGTGTGATTCCCGGGAAGGAAGTCGCTGCCCTTTGAGGGAATACACGTCTTTATCTTCACGAGGATCCAACCTTTTTCATCGGACTGACCGCCGGTTTCGCGGTGATTCGGAGACCGCATGCCTCCGATGAGGGAGTCCGCGCCGACATGAATCCGGAGTGAAATGGCCAGTATCCTTGATCACCCCTCCACGAGGGGAGCCTGAATGGAGATCACGGTCCTCGCGAGCGGGTCGAAGGGCAACTGTACTCTCGTCAGGGGAGAGGGAGGTGCCCTTCTCGTCGACTGCGGCCTCTCGGCACGGGAGGTCCTCTCGCGGCTCTCAGCCGCCAGGTGCGGGGACGTGGCTATCCAGGGGATCCTCGTCACCCATGAGCATGTGGACCATATCCGAGGGGTATGGGCCCTTGCCCGGAAGCTGAAGGTCCCTGTCTTCGGGACCGCGGGCACCCTCCAGGACCTCCCCCGGGAGGTTCGCAAGGGGGATACGCCCCCCCTCCGCCCCGTTCATCCATCCACGCGGTTCGGACTCGGGGAGTTCCTCATCGATCCATTCCCCACTTCCCACGACGCCCGGGAGCCCTGCGGCTACTTCATCGAGGACGGTGGTTCCCGGTTCGCGTTCTGCACGGATACCGGGTTCCTCCCGCAGCCCCTTGTTCGGGATCTCTCGCGCTGCGACGGGATCCTCCTCGAGAGCAACCACTGCCCGGAGATGCTCGCCACCGGCCCGTACCCCGAGTCCCTCAAACGGAGGATCCGGTCCCGCAGGGGGCACCTCTCAAACACGGCGGCGGCGACCTGCCTGAGAGAGATCGGCGGTCATATCGGTGCGGTGATCCTCGCCCACCTCTCCGAGGTGAACAACACCCCGGAGAAGGCGCTTGCCTCGGCAAAGGAGGGGCTCGGGTTCTACATCGGGGACGTTGAGGTCTTCGTGGCTCACCAGCACAAGGTCTCATCTTCCCTCTCGCTCTGACCGGCCAGCGACCCCCCCCTTCCTCCCGGAGAAGGGCGAAAGGAAAGGGTCTTTTCATCCGGAATGAAGATAGAGGTGATACCGAAGTCCCAGGGGCATATGCCCAGAGGCATGTCGGGGTGGTCCATGCTCTTCCGTGAGTTCTCGGAGATCTGTGAACGGCTGGAGGCGATCCCGGGGAGGCTCGAGATGATCGACGTCCTCGCCAGGGAGCTGCCGGTGCTCGATGACCGGGAGCTCCCCATCTTCGTCAGGTTCATCATGGGAAGGATCTTCCCCGACTGGTCTCCCCTCAAGCTCGGGATCGGGCCGAACCTCCTCTACGAGGCGATCGCCTATGTCGCAGGCATGAAGAAGGAGGCCATCGTCTCCGCCGTCTCGGCAGAGGGGGATGCGGGGAAGGCGGTAGAGAGGATCCTCATCGGGAAGGAGCAGACCTCGTTCTTCGCCGAGGAGCTGACCATCGGGGACGTGTACCGGGAGTGCGAGGCCATCGCCACCTCCGGGGGGAAGAAGTCCCAGCGCGAGAAGCTGCTCGCGGTGCGCAAGCTCTTCGCGAACGCAAGACCGCTGGAGGGCAGGTACCTCGCACGGCTCATCCTGGGGGAGCTCAGGATCGGTATCGGCGAAGGGAACGTCCGGGATGCAGTCGCAAAGGCATTCTCCCTGGAACCTGCAAAGGTCGACCATGCCTATCAGGCGATGAATGACCTCGGGGAGGTGGCACGCCTCGCGCGGGAGGGGGAGAAGGCCCTCTCCGCGGTCCATATCGAGGTCTTCCGGCCGATCAAGATGATGCTCGCCCAGCAGGGGTCGATCGCGGACATGGTCAAGGAGCACGGGAAGGTGGCGGCGGAGTACAAGTACGACGGGACCAGGATCCAGTTCCACAAGAGAGGGGGCGAGGTCCGGATCTACTCCCGGAAGCTGGAGGAGGTGACGAATGCCCTTCCCGATGTGATTACGAAGCTCACTGCAGCCACCTCCCACGATGTGATCCTGGACGGGGAGGCTGTCGCCACGAAGGACGGGAGGCCCATGCCCTTCCAGTTCGTGCTGAGACGGTTCCGGCGGAAGTACGACATCGAGGCCCAGGCAGAGAAGATCGAACTCGTGCCCTACATCTTTGACATCCTCTCGCTGGACGGTGAGACCCTGATCGACCTCCCCTTTCATGAACGGAGGAGACGGCTCGAGGAGGCCCTCACCGGCCACGTGGCGCCCCAGAGGGTGAGCGACGACCCCCTGAGCCTCGAGGAGTTCTACAGCGCCGCCCTCGATGCGGGCCACGAGGGCATCATGGTGAAGGACCCCGGCTCCCTCTACCAGCCCGGGGTGAGGGGCAAGCACTGGATCAAGGTGAAGCCCGAGGTCGACACCCTGGACCTCGCCGTCATCGGGGGGGAGTGGGGCGAGGGGAGGCGGGCGCATTTCTTCGGTTCCTTCCTCCTCGCCTGCCAGGACCGCGGCCGGCTCCTCGCCGTCGGGAAGGTGGCGACCGGCATCTCCGACGAGATGCTCGCCACGATCCATGAGACCATGAAGGACCTGGTCGTCTCCCGATCGGGGAAGGAGGTGACCTTCGAGCCCCAGGTGGTCTTCGAGGTGGGCTACTCCGAGATCCAGACCTCCCCGAACTATGCGAGCGGGTTCGCCCTCAGGTTCCCGCGGTTCAAACGGATCCGGGACGACAAGGGCGTCGACGAGATCGAGACCCTCGACTCCGTCAGGTCACGCTTTCAGCGCCAATCGCAGTCCTGATGACCCAGTACCTCTTCCTCTCCTCATCCCCCTCGACGTAGGCATAGTACTGGGAGTAGAGGCCATCGATCTTCTGGAAGATCACCTCGCCGTTGAAGTCGGTGTACCGGGTATACACCTTCGCCCCTTCCTTGTGCTTCAGGATGACCTTGACATCGGGTGAGGCCTGGTTCGTGAGCCGGTTGATCACCTTGAATGTGACGGTGGGCGCGAGAGGCTCACGGCCCCTCGTCATCACCTCCCTGAAGGTGGTGGTCCCGCTGGGCTTGATGATCTTGTAGAAGGAACTCTTGGGGAGCTTCACGAGGAGCAGGATGCCGATGATGACGAGGATCCCGCCCCCGACGAGGAGAACCCCGAGAAGGATGTTCTGCAGGTAGATGGCATAGTCAATCGACCCGAATATCGTGTCCAGGGCAGGCTGGATATAATACTGGATCTCGTTTGCTATGGGAACAGCCCATCCGTCCGCCCCCATGTAACTCATATCCTTGATGGCACTTCCCCAGGCGAGGACGCTTGCTGCGGCAAGGAATACAAGTCCTATCACTACGAGGGCCAGGGCAAGGATGATTCCAAGGACCGTGGCAACGAACTCGATGACACCGAACCTCCGTTTCAGGATCCGGTTGAGGATGGAGAAGATGAGGAAGAGGAGGAGAAGGCCCCCGAGAAGGGTGAGGTAATAGTCGGAGATGAAACCCATGAACTGGGTGCTTTCTGTCTGCAGGCTGAAGGGGGGCTGGGCAGATGCAACCACCGCCACGATCGGCAGGAAGAGGGCCAGAAAGCGGTATCGCTCCATAATATGACATATCCTGCCAAGGTAGATAAGGTTCATCATCATCGCCAGTCAAAAGCCAGCCGGGCCTTCCAGAACAGGATTCCAGGTGGAAACGGCCCGTGAAGAGGTCTCCCCCAGGGCACTCTCTTCACAATCACCGGGCCCCTGGTGGGGGATAGATGACTCTGCATCGGTTACCCAGGAAGGCAAGGGCACGGGCGATCCAGTCGCTCCAGGCCACCGGCCCTTCCGGAGTCATTGCCGCCAGCTCCCGGCCGACCTCATCATCCCTACCTTCCACAACCTCCACCACCACAGACCCAAAGGCATAACCGGCCTCGACGAGGCCATCCACGTCCCCGTCCACCACACCGAAGACCGGGATGCCCAAATGGGAGCAGATGTGCCCGCTTACCGCCGTGGTATCGTCTCCGATGGCAAGGACCCCGCAGGTATCCGGGGTGATAAGCCGGTAGAGATCCTTGCCGCAATGGTCGGCAACGACGATCCTTCCTGAAGCGGGAGCAGGGCCACCCTTTCGCGGGGGCGCAATTCTCACGGAACCGCTCTTGCACCAGGCCCTGGAGAGGTCGATCCCCCCCATTCTCGCGAGCTTCTCCAGGCCATGGGCCTTGGGCCTGAGGCCGGATATGGCCTCGATACCGCCATCCCTTGACCGGATCACGACTTTCTCTGCGAGAGCCGTGCCGATGACAATCCCCTGGACCTGGACTGCTTCGCCGGGGAGGCAGCCCCGGATCTCCCGGTCCATACCCCCTTGTCCCAAGCCCGATGCTGCCTCTGTAAGGGAGTATCCAGTCTCCCTCGCAAGGAGGCGGGCAAAATCCCGGTCCCCTCCGTTCCAGAGGTACACTGTCCGCGAGGAGCATTCCAGCTGGACGAGGGAGCTCTCAGCGGGGAGACGCGAAGCAACGATCTCCCCGAAGATCCTCCCCGACTCGGGGGTCTTCCCATGGTTCACCAGGAACACCTTCCCTCCTGCCCTCCTGAGAACAGAGCTCGGCGGGTCGCCATCGAAGGTTACAGGCAGGCCCGACTCCTCTGCAGCGGTCCTTGCCATGACCCCGGCAACAATGGTCTTTCCGGGCGAGAGGAGGTCCTGGAGCCTGGCAACGTCCCCGCAATCAAAAGCCTCGGGGCCATGGACAACCATGACGGCATTGCCAAACCGCCCCCGATGCAGGTCTTTTGGTTTCATGGACCCCCGCCTTCCGGGCATTCCGGCCCCGCCTTATCCCTGATTACCGGTCATATCCAGCATCTCGGCAGCCACGGACACGAGCCGGAGCCACATGTTGAGGGCCGCCCTGAGGGCCGGTATGTCTTCTGCGGCAACCGATATCACGAGGAGATCATCCCCTTCAAGGGAAACCCCGACCTCGGTCCTCGGGTTGATCTCGCCGATCTCGGGGGTGAGAGCCCGGTATATCTCTGGGGCCATGCCGGATCGGCAGGAGAAGACCGCCGTGTGCTTCACGATCCGACCTCGAGAGAGACGCGCCTGCCCTGGATCCCGTCCAGGACGAGGGTGTGCGGAAGGGACTTTTCCCAGCTGACGGGAATGTGGGGGGAGAGGCTGGAGAGGAGCCCTGCATCGCCCGTGAAGAGGTCCCTCCTCAACGGGCCTGGCCGGTCCTCCTCCTTCACCGAGGGGAACCGCAGACATGCCACCTCCCTCATCCCATCGAGAAGCTGCATCTGCATCCCGTTCCCGTCCCTGCAGAGAATGAGCACCTTGCCGTCAGAGAACGGGGGCCGCGAAAGCCCCCCTTTCCCGCGGGTGAGATACCTGCCGCCTGTCGCAAAAGCGAGGTCCCTCCCGATGCGGCGCACGAGGGGATCGGCTCTCCTGGAGGTCGTGACCAGGATCATCGGGCCTTGAGATCCTTGATCCCGGCCCCGCGCTCTTTGAAGAGGATGCGGTGCCCGCAGTAGGGGCACCTGACGTTCACGTCAATCTCGACCTTGTGCTTGCACCGGGCGCACTTGTAGACTCCGGGCACGGGGCCTACCCCTCCGGAGCCTGCGGCCGCTCGATCGACCGCTGGGCGATCTTGAATGTCGGGGTCTGGGGGACATATGCCCCGCCGGCAAACTTATAGCCGCACTTCCGGCACTCCCAGATGCCCGTTCCCTTCCTCTTCACCGCAACCTGGTCGCAGCTCGGGCAGGTGTGGGTCGCCCTCGAGATGTCCTCGACCTCTGCGACACGCTTTCTGATGAACCTGCCGTACCGGCAGCCGAACCTGCCGGCGCTCCTGGATATCCGTCCCTTTGATTTCTTCTGCTTGGTTGTGCTCATCTGATCCTCCCCCGATATGTCCCTCTTACTTCGACCTCTCCCTTCATATACTTAATCGGATGGGTCAGAGTACCCGGACCTGCCCGCCCCCCTTGGAGACCTTCCGTACAAGGTTCTCGAGCTCCTGCTGCATCCCTCCGGGTATCTTGACCACGCAGATCCAGGATCCATCCTTCTGCCACTCCTCCTGCTCGATCCGGGCGAAGGCATCGATATCCCCGTAGGCCTTCGCCGCATGCTCGGGAGGGATCTTCACCGCTACCCGGAGCTCCTCGAACCGGATGGGGATGAGGGGGCGCAGGGCCTTCATGGTCTCGGCCACCAGGTCGTCGAAGGGCTTGAAGGGGTCGATGGTAACCTTCGCCTCCTCCATGGCCATCTCGATCCGCGCCGGGGGATGGGGGAGCCCCGTCTGGGGGTTGATCGCATGCCGGGCGATGAAGGTGATGACCTGCCCCCTCTTCTCTTCGATCAGGTGCCTGCGCTGCTCGGAGGTGAGGTGGATCTCGCCCTTTTCGATGATGCGCCTCGCTATGGTCTCGAAATCGGTGGTCTGGAAGACCTTCTGGAGGGACTCGTCCGAGGACTTCTCGGCCCGGGAGGCGTTCTCGAAGATGAAGATGGCCGCGACGGCGTCCTCGATATCGATCTCCTCGCCGTGCCGGATCTTCACGGAAAGGTCGGGGTCCACGAGGATCTCGAAACGCTCCCCGTGGGTCTCCAGCCGGGCAACGACCGCCCGGTCCAGGGGGATCATGCTACGCCGGTGTGCTCGAACTGCTCGACGAAGCTCGCGACCTCTGCCTTGGCCATCTTCCGGAAGGTGCGGGTCTTCTGCTCCACGATGCCGATCTCCACCGCATTCACGTCGAACTTCCCCTCGGTGGCGGCATGGAGGGCCTTCAAGCCCAGCAGGATCGCGTCCTTGCAGCCTGCGTCCGGGTTGTACTCCTCCTCGAAGACCTTCATCACCGCGGGCCGCCCCGTCCCGATGCCCGTGGCCTTGTACTCGAGGAGGGTGCCGCTCGGGTCGGTCTCGAAGAGGCGGGCGGTGCCGTCCGAGACGCCGGCGATGAGGAGGGCAGTCCCGTAGGGCCGGGCGCCGCCGAACATGGTATAGGTCTGCATGTGGTCGCAGAGCTTCTTTGCAAGCGTCTCCACGTCGATGGCCTCGTTGTAGGAGACCCGGTTGATCTGGCACTCGATCCTGGCCCGGTCCACGAGGGCCCGGGCGTCCCCAACGAGGCCACTCGAGGCAACCCCGATGTGCTCGTCGATCTTGAAGATCTTCTCGATGGAGGAGGGCTCCAGGAGCCGGGTCGCCACCCTCTTGTCCACGATGAGGACGACACCGTCGGTGCACTTGATCCCCACCGCGGTGGTCCCCCGCTTCACTGCCTCGCGGGCGTACTCGACCTGGTAGAGCCGCCCGTCAGGGGAGAAGACCGTGATGGCACGGTCGTATCCCATCTGGTACTGGGGTTGCATTACCTCACCTCTCCGTCTTCAGTTGCGAAAAACAACATTTCCTGACCTTTTATTCCCTTTTCGATCAAATCAACCTTTTGACCCGAATACGCCCTCGCGAGGAAGATCCTTCCCCCGATCCCGACCTTCCTCTCCCAGAG
Source organism: Methanomicrobiales archaeon (assembly GCA_015660865.1). Taxonomy (GTDB): domain Archaea; phylum Halobacteriota; class Methanomicrobia; order Methanomicrobiales; family JACTUA01; genus JACTUA01. Next base: position 29,107 of record JACTUA010000008.1, read on the forward strand.
GAGCTCCGGCCTGGGGTACATGCGGCTCCTGATGGCATGCAGGGTGCCGCTCGTGGTGATGGTACGGAGGGCAACCCGCTCGTCCCCGACCCGCGTGATCGTTGAGATGGCGGTGATGAGCCGGTCCTCGGTTCCCCGGCGGCAGCGGACGATCGCCTGCCCTTCCCAGGCCATGACTGAAGGTGAGATCTCGGATGATACGGTATCACCCCAGAGGGAGGTGCAGGCCTCGGCAACAGCCGCATATACCTCCCTCGGATCGAGCGATATCCCCTCGGGCACGAACCTGACGAGGACATACCGCCGCCTCTCGCGCTGGGAAGGGAGCTGGCTCATCCCCGCACCACCTGCACAGGGGATCTCCCGGAGAGGATGGAATCGAGGGAGGAGAGCGCCCCCATCACCTCGCCCTCCTCCATGTCAAAGAGTCGCGCGAGGAAGACCATATCCCGTACCGAGCGCTGTCCCAGGATCGAACGCGCATTGGAGGCCAGGGTAACGGGGAAGTGGTACCGGCGGTGGAGCTGGAGGAGATCCCTGTACCGGGAGATCACCCGCTGGCGCTGGATACCCCTTTCCCCGACGAGGGGGGAGAGATCGAGCTCGACGGCGACTCCCTTCGCCTCCGCCTCCCTTGCTGCGACGTGATTGAAAGCCCCTTTCGGGGACCGCTGGATTCCTTTGAGCACCCGGACCCTTCTCAGCCCTATCACGGCCCGGTTGAATGCGAGATCCCCCGAGGTCACCATCACCACCCCGTCGCCCTGGGGGATCCCCTGGAGCGTGGAGACCACCTCCTTCACCGAGGTTGCGGCGATGATGGTCCCTTTGAGCACGCCTGGAACCTCGTCGTTCCCGCCCGCTGCGACCACCTGGTCGAACCCGAGCTCGCGGGCCGTAAGAGCCATTCGCCTGATGGAGGAGTCCCCCTCGGGATAGGGGTGGATGCACCCGTCAATGAGAGGCATGCATGGTCGAAAAAGAGGGGGATTACTTCCCGCGGTTCGCGTGGGAGCGGATACTCGGCCGGTTCTTCTCGGTGCCGATACCCTTCCGCCTCATGCCGCGCCCCTTCCGCCCTGCGCTCGTCATACCCCGCTCCGCCCGCCCGCGGTGCCCCCGCTCCGCGAGCCAGGAGAGATGCGGGTCCCTCCGGATGGCGGGGTGGTGCCCGTCAACAAGGATCACCTCGTACCAGCGGTGGCGGCCGTCCTCCCCGACCCAGTAGGAGTTGAGAACCTCCATATTGGGGAACTTTCTGGATGCCCGCTCCTCGGCGATCCGCTGGAGGCTCTTTGCCGGGGTCTTCTTCCTCATCCCCATATGGGCCGTCCGCCTGCCCCGGACATAGCGGCTCGCCCGCCGCCCGCCGCGGTGGACCTTCACCCGGGCAACGGCAATGCCCTGCTTGGCCTTGTAGCCGAGGGCATGCGCGCGGTCGATCCTCGTGGGGCGATCCACCCGGACCACCGTTCCCTCATCTCTCCATACCTGCATCCGCTCCCATTGGAGGTCAGCGACGCCGGATGCATCGGCGTGTTTCCAGGCCTCCCGTACGTATGCGTACATCGATCGTACCATGGAACATTCACCTCAAGGTTCAGCCCGTGATAGGCCACATTCCTTTCCAACGGGACGCATCCCGTGGTTCTGTATAAGTCAGCCGGGGATGATATAAAAGGCTCTGTCACTCCCCTTTCCGCTTCTCGAGGACCCGGATCCCGTCGATCACGGTCTCCGGGTACTGCCCCGCTGCATCCTTCTCTGCCGACTTCACCATGTCCCAGATGGTGAGGAGGGCGACCGAGACGCCGGTCAGGGCCTCCATCTCCACCCCGGTTGGTCCCCGGGAACGGACCGTGACCGTTGCCCGGATGGAGCCCTCGCCGTCGTAGAAGTCGACGTCGATCCCCGAGAGGGGGATGGGGTGGCAGAGGGGGATGATGCGCGGGGTCTCCTTCACCGCGAGGATCGCGGCCACCCGCGCGGTCGCGAGGACATTTCCCTTCACCAGGGTCCCCTCCCGTACCGCACGGAGCGTTGTTTCGCGGAGGCGGATCCTTCCTTCAGCAACAGCCTCCCGCACTACCTCTTCCTTCCCGGAGATGTCCACCATCTGCACCTTATCTCCCTTGATGTGGGTAAACTCAGCCATTCCCGGCACCCCCGGCAAAGAGGACGGAGGGTATCTCATCCACCAGGTCGCTCGCCGTCATCCCGTCCCCCCTCTTCTGGGCCGCGATCATCCCCGCCGACCCGTTCACGTATGCGGCGATGCAGGCGGCCTCGAAAGCCGGGAGCCTGCAAAGGAGGGCTCCCGTGACCCCTGCAAGGACATCCCCGGTCCCTGCCACCGCCATCGCGGGGGAGCCCGTCGGGTTGAACCGCACCCTGCTCCCGTCGGATATGACATCCACCGGCCCCTTGAGGAGGACGACCGGGCGCTCGTTAAAGTGGCCGGTCGTGGAGAAAACCCCCGAAGCTGGTTTTCGACCGACGACCGGGCGCTCGTTAGAGTGGCCGGTCGTGGAGAAAACCGGCAATGCCGGTTTTCGACCGACGACTCCGCCCCCTGCAGCCTCCAGCACCGCTCGCCCGCGGTCCACAAGCCCTTCGGGGGGGAGGTTTCCGGTCATCCGCTGGAACTCCCCGGCATGGGGCGTATAGATGGTCTCCTTCGAGACCGGCAGGGGGAGGCGGAGGGCGTCTGCATCGAAGACCGCCTTCCTGGCCGCATCTGCCACGGCGAGGACAACATCATGGCTCTCGGTGCCCAGGCCGTTTCCCACCACCACTGCATCGGCCCGTTCCACGAGGCCGAGGATCCTCTCGAGATGGCCGGTGGAGATGCGATCTCCTTCCAGCCGCTCGTGGATGAGGTCCGGGACAGGTTCAAAGACCGGGGAGGCTATCCGCACGATGTCCGCCCCTGCCCGGAGGGCTCCCAACCCGGCAAGGTAGGGGGCTCCTTGGTAGGGCCCTCCACCGATGACCAGGACCTCCCCGTTCTCACCTTTCCGCGCATTCGCTGCCCGTCGCGGGACCAGGGTGAGATCGCCCGGACCCATGAAGACCTCGGCCGCGAGGGGGATCCCGATGTCTGCCACCTCAGCACCCTCGGTCTTTGGCCGGTGGAAGGCGCAGATCCGGGTGGCCCGCATCCCCAGCGTTGGGAGATCGGCAGCGATGATCGGGACCTTTGTCCCGCTAGCGAGCTCAACGCAGCGCGAGATAGGCTCCCGTGCCGTGCCCGAGGCACCGGTACCGATGAGCGCATCGATGATGACATCCGCGGCGGCAAAAAGGGGTGAGAGGACATCGACATCGGAAGCACACTTCACCGGGTAGAGGATGACCGCGGAGCCTGCCAGGATGCGGAGCTGGACCTCGGTTTCGGGGGCTAGGGGACCGTCAGAGGCATATATGACGTCGGTGGAGAGGTTCTGGAGGTAGCGTGCCGCAGCCATCCCGTCCCCCCCGTTCCTCCCTCTCCCGCAAAGGACGAGGACCCGGGAGGGTGAGAACTCAAGAGCCATTCCGGCGAGCGCCCTCCCCGCGCTCTCCATCATCTGGAGGGACCCCACACCGAGGGTGATGGCGTTCCCCTCCACCGCCCGCATCCGTGCCGCGCTCACGAGCCCCTTCTCAAGGAACTCCCGCATCTCCGGTTCCATTACAGCTACCCTTCATCTGGAGGGAGATATATTCTATGATAATGGATCTCCTGTCGGACGCGGAGGCCGCCGCTGGCCTCGTGGCTGAAGCGGGCGAGGTGACCCTCGTCTCCCACATCGATGCCGACGGCATCTGCTCTGAGGCGATCCTCTCCCTCGCCCTCGAACGGCGGGGGATCCCCGTCCACCCCATCTTCGTCAGGCAGCTGGAGCCGATGACGATGGGCACCGTCCCGAAGGACCGTTCCTTCAAGATCTTCACCGACCTCGGTTCAGGGCAGCAGAACCTCCTCGCAGAGCACGGTCTCTCCGAGGATGAGGTCCTCATCCTGGACCACCATGTCAGCCAGCCCGCGGGAAAGTCCTACCGCGAGGTGAACGCCCTCAATTACGGGCACGGGAAGCTCGCCGCATCGGGCGTGGCATACCTCGTCGCCCGGGCCCTGGATCCGAAGAATACGGATCTCGCCAAGCTCGCGGTGATAGGGAACGTCGGGGACATGATGGCCCGGACGGATCTGGGGCTGATTGGCCCGTCACGGGAGATCGCGGAGGATGGGGTCCGCCACGGCTCGATCGAGGTGGTGAAGAAGGATCTCAACTGCTTCGGCATCTCCACCCGGCCGGTCCACCTCTGCCTCGCGTACAGCGACGACCCCTTCGTCCCCGGCGTCACGAGCAACCCGAACGGGGCCCTCCAGTTCCTCCAGCGCCTCGGGGTCAACCTGAAGCACCCTTCGGGCCGCTGGCTCGTCTGGGAGGAGATCCCCATCGAGGAGAAGAGGAGGGTGATCTCTGCCCTCGCCCAGCAGCTCCTCTCCCATGGGAGGAGCCCCGACCGGCTCCTCGCCGAGGCCTATCTCTTCCCCGGTGAGACCCAGAGACCCCTCCGCAACGCCTCCGAGTTCGCCACGGTGCTCAACGCGTGCGGGAGGTGGGCGAAGCCGACCGTCGGGGCGAGGATCTGCCGGGGGGACCGGGGGATCGCTTTCCGTGAGGCTGAGCGGATGCTCACCCACCACAGGGGGATGATCCGGGACCTCCTCCAGTTCATCCTGGAGAAGGGGGTGACCGAGATCTCCCATCTCCAGCACATCCATGTCGGGGACCGGTTCCCGGATACCATCATCGGGATCGGTGCAGGGATGGCCCTGTCGAGGCTCAACCGGAGAAAGCCGATCCTGATCATGGCAGAGATGAGCGATGACCCCCTGATCACCAAGGTCTCCATGAGGACAAACGAGGAGATGGTGAAGGGGGGCACCGATCTCCAGCAGGCCATCGTCGACGCGACATCCGAGGTGGGGGGGTCCGGCGGCGGCCACCGCATCGCCGCAGGGGCCTACATCCCCAGGGAACTCGAGGAGAGGTTCATCCACTGTGTCAACCGAAGGCTCGAATGCCAGAATGCTCGCCCGGGTCAGGACCATCGCTGACTACCAGTTCGGGACCGGAGCAGGGGCGGGGCTCTTCCCCGATGGGTGCGAGTTCCAGCTCTCCCAGACGGGACGGGTCCGCCAGATCCTCGTTTCCGGGGAACGTCTTGCAACCGTTCGTGCGAGCGACGGACGTCTTACCCTCTCTTATGCGGGCGCCACCCGGCTCATCAAAGCCATCCCCCCGCCGATGTACCGGGTCTCTATCGATCCGGCGGTCTCGGAGTTCATCGCGAAGGGGAAGACCGCCTTTGCAAAGCACGTGATCGCCGCTGACCCCGGGATCCGGGCAGGGGACGAGGTGCTCGTGGTCATGGGGGATGACGAGCTCCTCGCCACGGGGATGGCGCTCCTGGGCGGGGCGGAGATGCTGGCATTTAATTACGGTCCAGCGGTAAAGGTACGGCAGGGAAGGGAGAGCCCGTGTTTCCAGGACGAATGAACCCCCGGAAGATGAAGCAGATGATGAACAAGCTCGGCATGGAGATGGAGCCCCTGGAAGGAGTGGAGCGGATCGTCATCTCCACGGCGACGGGGAACTACATCTTCGACGGGGCAGAGGTGGTCGCGATGACCATGCAGGGGGTGAAGACCTTCCAGATCACCGGTGAGCCGCGGTTCGAGCCGAAGGCGCCCCCCATCTCCGACGAGGACGTAAAGCTCGTGATGGAGCAGACGAAGGCCCCCGAGGAGAAGGTCCGCCGGACCCTGGCCGAGACCAGTGGCGACATCGCCGAGGCAATCCTGCGGCTCCAGGGCCATGGTTGAGGACGGGGACCGGGTCCTCCTCGTCCGGGAGGACAGGGAGTTCTACGTCCAGGCTGGGAACAAGCAGTTCGCGACCGACCTCGGGACCATTGACCTCTCGGTCCTCGTCGGAGCAGAGCCCGGGGACGTGGTGAGGACCCACCTGGGATCCGAGTTCGTCGTGCGGCTCCCCCGGGCGCCGGACTTCTTCACCCACGCGGCACGGAGCGGCGCCCCCATGCTCCCCAAGGACATCGGCCTCGTCATCGCCCATACAGGCATGAACCGGCATGACGAGATCCTCGACGCCGGCACAGGATCAGGGATCGCGGTCATCTACTACGCCGGTATCGCGAAGTCGGTGAAGACCTACGAGATCCGGTCCAACTTCTCGAAGATGGCGGCAAAGAACCTGAAGGCCGCACACATCGATAACGTCGAGATCGTGGAGGGTGATATCCTCACCGCCGACGGAAAATACGATATCGTCCACCTGGACATGCATATCAGCCCGGAGCACATCTCCCATGCCCACGCGCTCCTCCGGCCAGGCGGGTTCCTGGCCTGCTACTCACCGTTCCTCGAGCAGCTCTTCATCATTGTCGAGGAGGCGAAGAAGCTCTTCCCCGAGGTGCATATTCGAGAGAGCATCGAGCGGGAGATCGTCCGGAGCCCCCGGGGCACGCGGCCCTCCACCCGGGTATCCCACTCGGGCTACCTGACGTTCGCGAGGAAGTAAGAGAACCCTACAACTTTTCCAGCGCTTCCCGCCCCGTCATCCCGACCTTCACCCCTCGTGACTGCGCAGGTACGTTTGCATCTTTCACGATCCCTGCGAGGAGGTCGGGGATGGATACTATCGAGGGTCCGGTGGATGGCCTCACCCGCGCTGCGGGATACCCGAACTTCTCCAGGGCTGCGACATCGAATGCCCCGCACCCCACCATTCCCACATCAGTAACAACCCCGACCAGGCTCACCGGCCCCAAGGGGTAGACAAAACCCCTCGCGGTTTTCCCTCCGAGCTCCACGTTTATATCGCACATCGGTATCACTGGAACCATCTGGCGGGGCCGGGTCAAGAACTCTTCCACCGAAAAACCCTCTTCGCAAGATCTCATCGAGCCCGCGTACCAGCCGGGTGGATACTTCTATCAGGAGTGATGCCGAATAATTTCTGGAAAACCCACACCGAACCGGAAGGGGGATTTCTCGCGGAGTCTCGAAAATGATACTGTTCCTGGAAGGATCCGGGCACCGGGCGGGGTGATCCGGTGCAGCATATCATCTCCATCAGGGATTTTTCGCGACGGGATCTCGACCATCTCCTCGACCGTGCCGAGGACTTCGCGGCCGGGGGGTATGACAGGAACCTCCTCGCAGGGAAGATCGTTGCCCTCCTCTTCTTCGAGCCATCGACCCGGACCCGCATGTCCTTTGCCTCAGCGATGGCACGCCTCGGGGGGGACAGCATCTCGGTCGATTCTGTCGAGGCCTCCTCCATCGCGAAGGGCGAGACCCTCGCCGACACGATCCGTGTCGTGAGCGGGTACACAGACGCTATCGTGCTCCGGCACCCCAAGGAGGGCGCGGCACGGCTCGCTTCCGAGTTCGCTACGGTGCCTGTGATCAACGCGGGCGACGGGGCGGGGCAGCACCCCTCCCAGACGCTCCTCGACCTCTATACCATCCGGAAGTCCATGGATATCGACGGCCTCGAGGTGGGGATCCTCGGGGACCTGCGCTATGGCAGGACCGCCCACTCCCTCGCCTACGCCCTCTCCCTCTACCAGGTCACCCTTCATACTATCGCCCCCCGTGGGCTCGAGTTCCCCGAGGGGCTCAATCACGAGCTCCATGACCGGGGCATGGAGGTGAAGGCCCACCGCGATGTGAAAGAGATAATCCGCGACCTCGACGTCCTGTACATCACCCGGATCCAGAAGGAGCGGTTCCCTGACCTCGGCTCCTACTACGATGTCGCCTCCAGCTACCGCATCACCCCCGAGACCCTCCAGGGGGTGAAGGACCGGCTCATCCTCCTGCACCCCCTCCCCCGGGTGGACGAGATCGATCCCCGGGTGGACAGCACCCCCCATGCCCGCTACTTCGAGCAGTCCCGGAACGGCGTCCCCGTGCGGATGGCCCTTCTCTCGGAGGTGATGAGATGACCCCGGGGGCTCAGAACCGGACGCTGCTCGTGAGCCAGATCAAGGACGGGACGGTCATCGACCATATCACTGCAGGGGAGGCCCTGAACGTCCTCACGATACTCGGGATCGCAGGGACTACCACCGAGTCCCTCTCGATCGCGACAAACGTAGCAAGCGGCAGGGAGGGGAGGAAGGATATCGTGAAGATCGAGCGACGCGAGCTCAGGAAGGAGGAAGTGGACCGGATAGCGCTGATCGCCCCTCATGCCACCATCAATATCATCAGGGACTACGAGGTGGTCGAGAAGAAAGGGGTGACCATCCCCCGGGTCATCCGCGCCGTCGTGAAGTGCCCGAACCCGGGATGCATCTCCAATGCGAGCGAGCCCATCGAGTCTGCATTCGAGGTCCTCCCGAAGGGGCTCCACTGCCTCTACTGCGACTGGATGATCACGAAGGATATCGCGAGCCACATCATCTGACGAGCCGCCCCTCCCGGTCGATCTCCCCGCGGTGGATCCGGGTGCTCGAGATCCACTTCCCATCATCGGCGAGCACGCAGGTGATCTGGTGGATGTCCACCTTCTTCTTCCCCCGGTCCTGCCGGAGCCGGTTGATCTCCATCCCCACCGGCAGGGTCTCCTCGGAGACCACGAGAGCATCAAAGTCCTCCTCAGGGGCAGGACCATACCGGTCCCCCAGGGGCTCGATCCGGTACGCAGCCCGAAACTTCTTTCCCTTGATGAACCTCTCGAGCTCCCGCTTCCGTTCCCCGAACGGCCGGACCGGGTGAGTCTTTCGACCGGCGAACTCGTCGGTCGTGAGCCCGATGACCACGCTCCCGCCCGTGCCAGCGAGCTCGAAGGAGCGTTCGAGGAGCTTGCGATGGCCCGCATGAAGCGGGTCGAAGGTCCCGCCCACCATAACCTTCATTCGAGAGAAAATGTAACCTTTACTGGTTATTATGGCTGGTGGTGGGACCGGGACCCCTGGATTCATCGCCCCGACGGCAACGGTCATCGGGGATGTCACGCTGGGGGAGGATACGGGCATCTGGTTCGGCGCGGTCATCAGGGGCGACAAGGACCGGATCGAGATCGGGACCGGTTCGAATATCCAGGACAATGCCGTCGTCCACACGAGCAGGGGCTATCCCGCCCTCATCGGGAAGGAGGTCTCGGTGGGCCACGGGGCCATCCTCCACGGGTGCACCATCAGCGACCGGGTCCTCGTCGGCATGGGCGCGATCGTCATGAACGGTGCGAAGATCGGGGAGGACAGCATCATCGCCGCGGGAGCCGTGGTCACCGAGGGTTCCCTGATCCCCCCGGGATCGGTCGTGGTGGGGGTCCCTGCAAAGGTCGTGAAGCAGGCGAGCCCCGAACAGAAGGAAGGGATCAGGAGGAACGCCGAGAGCTACATCGCCCTCGCGAGGGACTACCGGCATGGTTGAGGTCGCCGTCATCGGAGGAGGGATCGCGGGAATCCAGGCGGCCCTCGAGATCGCGGACCACGGGATCCGGGTCCATCTCATCGAGCGGGAGCCCTCCATCGGGGGGCACATGGCCCAGCTCGACAAGACCTTCCCGACGAACGACTGCTCGATGTGCATCCTCTCGCCGAAGATGAACGACGTCGCCCGGCACCCCCTGATCGTTCTTCACACCTGCACCGAGGTCACCTCGGTCGAGGGAGAGCCAGGCAGCTACCGGCTCACCCTCGTGGCTAAGCCCCGGTTCATCGACAGCGAGCTCTGCAACGGGTGCGGCGAGTGCGTCATTATCTGCCCGGTGGAGGTCTACAACCGGTTCGACGCCGGGATCGGGGTCCGGAAGGCCATCTACAAGCCCCACTCGCAGGCGGTCCCCGACCTGGTGATCAAGGACGCGGAGCACTGTATCGAGTGCGGGCTCTGTTACGACGTCTGCGACCTGGATGCCATCCGCAAAGAGGAGGAGGAGAGGACATTCGAGATCGAAGTGGCGAGCATCGTCATCGCCACGGGGTACTCGGTCTTCGATGCCCGGAAGAAGGGGGGGCTCGGTTACCTGACCGTCCCCGATGTCATCACGAGCCTCGAACTCGAGCGGATGATCAATGCGGGCGGGCCTACAGGGGGTAAGGTCGTCCGCCTCTCCACGGGGAGGGTTCCGAAGAGTGTGGTCTTTGTCCAGTGCGTCGGCTCACGCGACACCTCGATCGACCGGCCCTGGTGCTCCTGCGTCTGCTGCATGGCGGCCATCAAGAACGCCATTCTCCTCAAAGAGAAGGACCCGGGGATGGAGGTGACCATCTGCCACAACGATATCCGCGCATACGGGAAGGGCTACGAGGAGTACTTCAACCGTGCCGAGCGGATGGGGGTCCGGTTCCTGAAAGGGCTCCCGGGCGAGGTCTGGTCCGATGGCAGGGGCCCAGCCCTCCAGGTGGAGAACACCGAGACCCAGAAGATCGAGATCCTCCACCCTGACCTGGTCATCCTCTCGGTCGGAATCGGGCCCGGGGAGGGAACCTGCCAGGTGGCCGGAATCCTCGGGATCCCGCTGGAGAAGTCGGGGTTCGCGCGCCCTCTCGACGACAAGCTCGGGCCGTTCCTCACAAGAAGGCCCGGGATCTACCTCGCTGGCACCGCGACAGCCCCCAGGGACATCCCTGACTCGGTGGCGATGGGCGGCGCCGCGGCCATGCGGGCCTTCACCGACACCCTCAGGGAGTGACACCATGCCCGATACGCCGGAACCAACCATATCCTGGGACAGGGGATCGGGAACCATCCGGTTCATCGACCAGACCCTCCTTCCCGAACGCTGCGAAGTCGTCTCCTGCGGGACCGTGGAACGGCTCATCCTTGCCATCTCGCGCCTCGAGGTGCGGGGAGCACCTGCTCTCGGCGTTGCGGGAGGGATGGGCGTAGCCCTTGCCGCCGGAAAGTGCAGGGCAGCCACGAGGGATGCTTTTCTCCGGGAGGTGGAGGGGGCGGCAGCCCGCATCGCCGCCACGCGCCCCACCGCGGTGAACCTCTCATGGGGGGTCAACCGGGTCCTCGCCCGCGTGACCGAAGCGGCGGATCCCGCTGAGGCGAGGAGGATTGCGGTCATGGAGGCAGTGACGATGGCGGAAGAGGACCGTGCGACCTGCATGAGGATTGGCGATAACGGGGTTCCCCTTGTCCCTGACGGGGCAACGATCCTCACCCACTGCAATGCCGGGGCCCTTGCATGCACCGAATGGGGCACAGCCCTCGGCGTTGTCCGTTCCGCCGCCCGGGCCGGCAAACGGGTGAAGGTCATCGCCTGTGAGACGAGGCCCCTCTTCCAGGGATCGAGGCTCACGGCCTGGGAGCTATCCCGCGACGGGATCGACGTGACCGTAATCCCCGACGGGAGCGCCGCATACCTCATGCGAAGGGGCGAGATACATCTCGTCCTGGTGGGCGCTGACCGGATCACCCGGGACGCAGTCTTCAACAAGATCGGCACCTACATGCACGCCGTCTGTGCCCGGCACCATCGCATCCCCTTCTATGTCGCCGCACCCCGTTCGACCTTTGACCTCCGCTCGGGCGAGGACGGTGTAACCATCGAGGAACGGGAGAGGAGCGAGGTGAGCCGGTGCGGCGGGCGCACCCTGGTCCCGGATGAGGCACGGGTGAAGAACCTCGCTTTCGACGCAACCCCCCTCTCCCTGGTCTCGGCGATTATCACCGAGGAAGGGGTGCTCCGGCCCCCCTACCGCATCGGCAGCCCGGCATCCACCTGATCGCGCCGGGATGAAGTATATCTCCTGAACCAGCAGATATTCTCGTAAAACATGCTTTTTGACAGTCCCCTCTGGAACAACACCATGATCCTCCTCGGCGAGGCAACGGTCCTCGTCGTGGTATTCCTCGTCGCGATGGCCCTCATCCTCCTCGTCATCGCCCTCGTCTCGGTGAGGAACGGGCACCTCTACCTCCCGAGGATCATGAAACCCTGGTTCTTCCTCCTCGAGGGGCTCGTGAAGGCCATCTGCCGGTTCTTCGGCCTGGACGACCGGGACCTCATCTCCTTCTCCATCAAGCTCCAGAACTCGATGAACAAGAAGTCCTTCGAGGGCGTGCCGGTGGAGAAGCGGGCCATCTTCCTCCCCCAGTGCCTCCGTTCGGCCCGCTGCCCGGCGAACCTCACACCGGAGGGGATCTGGTGCCAGGGGTGCGGCCTCTGCACCACCGGCGAGGCGATCCGGGAACTCCTCAGGATGGGCTACCGGGTCTTCATCGTCCCCGGGTCGAGCTTCATAAAAAGGATGGTGAAGAAGTACCGCCCCGAGGGGATCATCGGGGTGGGCTGCACCCTGGAGGTAAAGGAAGGGCTCGACCTGTGCGACCAGCTCGGCATCCCGGGGATGGGCGTCGTTACCCTGAAGGACGGGTGCGTGGAGACCTGCGTGAACTGGAACGAGGTCCTCGAGGTTGCGTCCCTCGGGCTCGCCCCTTCCTCAGGCCCCGACGACCTTCACCTTCCTTCCGAGTAGCCTCCCGCTCTCCACCCTCCCCTGGACAAGGATGGTCCTCCCGCTCACCACGTCCCCCACCCTGACCCCGGGCCGCAGCTTCACATCCCGTGCAGCCCGGATCATGCCGATTGCCGCTCCATCGCAGACCATGACGTCGCCGACCGCGACAAGAGGTCCCCGGATCCGCGCATGATCCCCGACGATGGCGTTCCCGCACCAGACCCCCGCCGCAACCGTTGAGTAAGGGCCCAGGGTGAGATCCCCCTCCACGACAAGCCGGCCCCAGAAATGGGTGTTCCGGGGCACGAGGAGGTCGCCGTCGATATAGACGTTCCCCTCGAAGTAGGCCCTCTTCGGCACGATGAAGGTATCGTTCCACCGGTAGATCTTCACGGTCCCCACCATCTTTTCAGGATACCGGGATATGAAGGTTCCCGGAAAGGATGGCAGCTCCCGTGATAACCGCGAGAGCCAGGTACATCCCTGCCTTCAGGATACTCGTCGACAGGGAACTCCGGACGCATTCGGGTGTTCTGCACCGGAGGGCACGCGCCGCCCCGAAGAGGATCACAACGTCCGCTGCTCCTATCCCGACAAGGTAAGCCGGTCCCCACCACGGGACGACAGGGAGAAGGGAGACAGCGATTGCCCCAAGGGCGCAGGCATAGGCAAATACCCCTGTCTTCTTCACCCCGGCCACGATGGGAACGGTCCGGGCGCCTGCCGCACTGTCGCCTTCAACATCCTCCGCATCCTTCAGGAGCTCGCGGGAGAGCATCGCAAGGAAGGTGATCCCTGCGAGGGGCAGGGTCCTCTCCATGGCCATGAGGCCGGCCAGGGCTCCGCCGAAGGGGTAGATGCTCGCCGAGAGGTAGGAGACCGCCACGTTCCCCCAGAGGGCCGTCCGCTTCAGGGTGCGTGGATAGGAGAGGAGGAGGGCGGAGTTCGCGACCGCGATGATGACGCAGGGGAGACCCGCGGGTATGGTGAGGACGAGGCCGGCTGCAAAGAGGGATGCGGCAAGGATACCCGCCGCCTCCGGGGTCACCTTCCCCGAAGGGAGGGGGCGCTGCGGGCGGTTGATCCGGTCGATCGCAAGGTCGCAGAGGTCATTGAAGACGTTCCCCCCCGCGGTGATGGAGAAGACGATGGGGACGAGGAGGAGTGAGATCGGCGCAAGGGATCCCGTGGCAACGATGTACCCGAGGAGAGCCGCGAGGCCGGCCACCAGGGAGTTCACCGGCCGCGTGATGCTGAGGAGGCCCGCGACGGTCATGGAATAAAAGATCTTTGAACTGGCAGGGTATTCAAGGCATGGGTTTGGATGGAGAGGCTGTCGAGGAGGTCCCGAAGGGAGGCTGATTGACCGGGAATCACCCTCTTGGGGGGTCAATTCGGTCCCGGCCCTCCGCCGTGAGCCGTTCGAAAAATTCGACTCTCAAGGGAATCGGTCATTCGTGGACGCTCCTGGGGGCGTCGCCTCCGGCTCGCCCCCGCCGCTGCGGCGTCCCCCTCCGTGAGGATAGGACCTTTATATCGCAAAGAAACCGCCTTCCAGATATTCCGGGACACTACAGGGGGTGCCCGCGGCGGGGGCGGAAGTCCCCCAAGAGCCCAATAGTAACAAATTCTCTAAAACCGTGTGGGAGCGATTCCACAACAATTCCGAATCAGTGGGCGTCCTCTGGAATTTCATGAGGATAGGCCCGAATACGAAAAGATCTATTATTCTTCGGCCTGGACGGGGAGGATCACCGTCGTTATCCCGCTGAACTGGAGATTGCGCTGGATGGCAAACGCGGTCTCGTTGTGGAGTACCTTGTGGAAGGGGCTCTCGTGCCGGAAGACTACCTGGCCGGTGTAGAAGGTCGAGTTGGGGAACTCCTTTGCGATCGACTGGCAGAGGGTGACAGCCGTCTCTACGACGTCCGTCCCGGTCGCGGTGCGGCAGTCTGCTGCAAATCCCAGGGTCCGGGCGAGGTCCACGTACTTCTGGAGACCTGCCTGCACCGACTCCTCGAGGGCCTTCACCTCTCCCGCCCCCTTGAAGGAACCCGAGTCCACGACCGCGACCGAGACGAAGATGAAGTTCTCGTAGAGGTTGGGGAAGCTCTTGATGATGGAGTAGAAGGTATGGAGCCCGAAGCCGTTGAAGCCCGTGACGAGCTGGACGGCGGTCATCTTCCTTGGATCAGGGGGATCCATGTTCACCGTGCCTGCCGAAGGGACGTTGTTTAAATGGTAATCGAGCTTGTGAATCCCGACGGTCACCTCCCGGTAGTGCCTCCTGATGAGGAAACAGATCCCGATCACACAGGCCGTGATGAGCAGGGTGAGCCAGCCTCCCTCGGTGAACTTCTCGAAGATCGTGATGGAGAGGATGGTAGAACAGAGGATGAGACCGGTCAGGTGGATACTGATGTGCCGCTTCCAGAGGGGATCCTCCCTCCTCCGGGTGAAGAAGAAGCGGGACATCCCGAACTCCGAGAGGGAGAAGGTGATGAAGACGTTGATGGCGTACATGACCACGAGGACGGTGACCGCCCCCCGGGCATAGACGAGGAGGACGAGGGCCGCGCTGCCCATGAGGAGGATCCCGTCCTGCATGGTGAGCCGTTCGGAGAGGGATGCGAACCTGCGGGGAAACCATGAGTCGATCGCCATGTTCGCCATCACCCGGGGACCGTCGATGAATCCCGTCTGGGCCGCGACCATGAGGAGCGCCCCCTCGGAGAAGATGGTGATAAACGCGAGGAGCCCCCCGAAGGACCATCCCGAGAAGACGAGATCCGCGAGGACCGCGTTCAGGGTCTTCCCCGGGACGGGGACGACATGCCAGAGGAGGTAGCAGAAGAAGAGGCTACCGGCGACGATGGCGAGGGAGGAGGCCATGTAGGCCATGGTCCGCTTCCCTGTCTGGACCCTCGGCTCGCGCATGATCTGGAGGCCGTTTGCGACCGCCTCGATACCGGTGTAGGTCCCTGCACCCAGGGAGTAGGACCGGAAGAAGATGGCAAGGATCCCGATGAGGCCGATGGCAGAGAGGTCGGTGGCAAGGTTCGCCTGGATTCCGGATGACACCGCCCCGAACCCCGAGATATGGGCGATGATGCCGTACCCGAGGAGGAGGGCATGGGTGGCGATGAAGACGAGGAAAATAGGCGCGAGGACCATCACCGACTCCTTCACCCCTCTCAGGTTGAGGATGATCAGGAGGAGCACGAGGAAGACAGCGAAGACTAGCTTGAACCGCTGGAACTCGGGCGGGACGAAGCTGAAGAGGGCCTCTGCACACGCAGCGATGGAGACGGTGATGGTGAGCATGTAGTCCACGAGGAGAGCGGAACCGGATACGACGCCGGCCTCCTCCCCGATGGTGTGGGTAGCCACGATGTAGCCGCCTCCACCGCTCGGGAAGTGCTCGATGATCCGCGAGTACGCGTACGAGATGATGAAGACGGTGAGGGCGGTGGCAAAAGCGAGAAAGAGGGCGAGATAGAGATGGCTCCCGAGGGCCATGAAGGCCTCGGCAGGGCCGTAGGATGACGAGGAGAGCCCGTCCGCCCCGAGCCCGATCCAGGCGAGGATCGGGATGAGGGCGATCTTGTGGAAGAGGGAGGGATCCGCGATATTCCGCTTCGCTCCGATGACCGCGTGGCGGATCCTGGAAGGGATGCGCTCCTTTTCCTGCTCGTCGTTCTCTGGGGTCAAGCGTGGACCACTGGTGGAAGGTAGGGGGGATCAGGGGCAGGGCGGGGTTCCCCGCCCATCCGTACATGGGATCAAGGTGGATATCCGACCATAATATCCTTTTAGTTCCTGAACGTGGGAGGTACGGGCTTGGGGGGATTCGAACCCCCGACATTCACCTTAGGAGAGTGACGCCCTATCCTGGCTAGGCCACAAGCCCTCTTTTTATTACGTTTCTCTGGGTATATCTATAATGGTAGCGTCGAATCCCGGGGGCTTTTCATGGATCTCGTACCTGTCACCGAGGGGGGGACCGAGTTCCTCGTTCCTGTCCAGGACCCTGCCCGCGCCTTCCCCCCCGGATCCTCGCCGGTCTTCTTCAACCCGAGGATGGCCCTCTCCCGGGATGCCACCACCCTCCTCCTCCGGGGGATCCCCCTCGAGAGCTACCTGGACGCCATGGGGGCGACAGGTGCCCGGGGGATCCGCGTGGCAGGCGAGTGCAGGATTCCGGTGACCATCAACGACCGCGACACCCTCGCAGTCGATGTGATCCAGAAGAACGCGGCCTATGCCGGGGTTCCCGCCGAGATTACCCAGTGTGACGTGAACCTTCTCCTCTCGTCCCGGAGGTTCGATGCAGTGGATCTCGATCCCTTCGGCACCCCGGCCCCCTTTGTCGACGCAGCCGCCCGTTCCGCCCGGAAGTACCTCTTCGTCACCGCCACGGATACCGCCCCCCTCTGCGGAGCCCACGGGCGTGCGGGGGCCCGCCGGTACTTCGCGCATCCGGTGAATAACGAATACCATCGCGAGACCGGCCTGCGCACCCTCCTCGGCTTCATCGTTCGGGAGGTGGTGAAGTATGACAGGGGGTTGGAACCCCTCCTCTCATTCACCCGTGAGCATGCCATACGTCTCCACCTGAAGATCCATCCCGGAGTCCGTCATGCCGACGAGACCCTTGATCGGATGGGCTTCATCCTGCAGTGCAACCGGTGCTTCTACCGCTTGGAGGAACCCGGCCTCGTCCCTTCGGGCGGGCAATGCACGTGCGGCGGGAAATTCATCCCTATCGGGCCCCTCTACCTCGGGGCCATCAACCATCCCGGGGTCATCTCCTCCATGCTCGACCGGCTCCCCTCGGTGCCGCTTGCCGCGGGCAAGGAACTCTTCCGGCTCCTCTCACTCCTGCAGGAGGAACTTCCCACATCGAGCCACTACGACTACCACCGGATGGCAAGATCCCTCCACACCTCCCCTCCGCCGATAGAGACAGTCCTGCGGAGGGTTGAGGATTCGGGCTACCGGGTGAGCCGGGCGCACTACTCTGGGACCGCGATCAAGACCGATGCACCCGTCGGGGTGCTGGAGCGGGCGATCAACGGCGAGTGACGATAGAGACGATATCCCCGTCGTGCACCTTGTAATGGATCCCTACCCGCTGCCCGGGGTGCTTCACCGCATCTCCCCAGATCCGGGCGTACCGGAACTTCTCCACGAACTCCCGGTGCAGCTTCCGGCAGACATCCTCGATGGTGGCATTCCTCCGGAGGATCATGGGCTCTTCGAGGTCCGCCGCCTCTCCCTGGGGCTTCATGTACGCCCTGATAAAGCCGAGGTGATCGTAGATAGCATCCTTCACCTCCTCCATGTGATATCCCGAAGCCGCCGAGATCAAGAGGGGGCGCTCGCCGAACCGCGCGGTGAGGTCCTCCTCGATGGACTGCATGGTCGCCCCGTCCACCAGGTCCACCTTGTTCACCGCAAGGAGAGCGGGCACATAGACCCGGTTCCCGAGCATGGTATCGATAAGGTCGTCCTGCGTGGCCCCGCCCCGGATCAGGACATGGGCATTCACCAGACGGTACTCGGCCATGATGGCCCGGATCTCCTCGTCGTCCATGCCGATCTCCCCCACCGAACCGACATGCACCCCGCCGATTGATGTCTTCCGGATGGTGATGTCCGGTTTCTCGCGGTTGATCCGGATCCCGGCATCCGCAAGCTCCCTGATCAGGATATCGAAGTGCTTCTCGTTCCAGACATCGACAAGAAGGACGATCATGTCCGCCGAACGGACGACGGAGATCACCTCCTTGCCCCGGCCCTTGCCCATCGCGGCCCCCGCGATCATGCCCGGTATGTCCAGGATCTGGATCTTCGCCCCCCGGAACTCCAGCGCCCCGGGGATTACGGTTACTGTTGTAAACGCATAGGACGCGACCTCGGACTCTGTCCCGGTGAGGGCATTGAGCAGCGTGGACTTCCCTGTCGAGGGGAACCCGACCAGCACGGCGGTGGCGTCCCCGCTCTTCTTCACCGAGAAGCCCTCGCCCCCGCCACCGGCTTTTAACGCCCGCTGGACGGCGTCATCCTTCAGCTTCGCGAGCTTGGCCTTCAGCCGGCCGATGTGCTTCGACGTGGCCTTGTTGTAGGGGGTGGAGCTGATCTCCTCCCCTATCGCAAGGATCTCGTCCTCAAGGCCGGTCATTGCACTATCAATTCGCAGGGAGACGTAAAGAAAATATCCTGAAATCCAGCGGAGTGAACTTCCGGATGGGAGAACCCACTTCCCGTACCGTATCAGGGATGGCGGCTCACCGGGACTCTTCTCTTCTCCACCAGAGGTATGCGATGACGCAGGTACCCCCCAGGACGACGAGAATAACACCGTACAGGAGAGGATTCCCCTCGAGTGAGAACCCGAACCACCCACCCCCGGGCTCTTCCTCCGCGCTGGGGAGGCCGACTGCCTGGTTGTACCGCTCTTCAATTCCCATAGGTCCCGTCATCCGGTATGCCGCGAGGGATATGATGGCAACCATAACGAGGATCAACCCGAATAGGATGAGCCCTTTCCTGCGGTCCAGCGCAGTCACGGGCGGCCACCACCCAGGAGGTCGGGTTTCACCTTTCCGATATACTCTACGATAAAACCGGTAACGAAGGCCTCGACAACCGCGACACCCATGTTCACGGCCGCGAGGAGGGAGAGGCCGGTGAGGATCTGGACAGGTGTCTGGGTCACGCCCTGTATCCCCGAAACGAGGATGATGGCAATCATCGCGATATTCCCGACGAACAGCCCCCCGAAGGTGGCAATCCCTGCCCGGGAGAAGAGGCTGGGGGTGACCCTTTTTAAGGCCCTGAAGGTCAGGTACCCGGTTGTCACCTCGGAGAAGTTCACGAGCACGTTCGCCCCTATGAGCCCCCATCCCCCGTGGCCGATGGCCGCCGAGAGGATGTTCACGATAAAGACGATGAAACTCCCGAGGACCGGGCCCGCGAGGATGCCGATGAGGGGGGTAAGGTTCATGTGCACACCCCCGAACAAGGGAACCTGCACCTGGAATACCGCAAAAGAGGCCGCTGTGACAAAGGCAGCAACCGTAATCTCTCTCGCCCCCGCTCTCCTCATCCTCGCCCATACGAGGGCAGCGCCGATGAGGACGAGGGTAAAGATCCACCAGACAAGTACCCAGAAGAGGGTGAAGGAACCGTCAGGGAGATGAATGTGTGCCACAGGAACCCGCTACCGACCGGCCGTATCCGGCTGTCGTATATCGCCCGATGCCCTTATCAAGATTTCTGAGAATTTGGACCGGTACAAAACCTTGGGACGGTCATCCCTTCCCGTGGACCTCCTTCAGCGCGGCGACGAGTTCCACCTGCCTGACCGGCCGTTTTCCCGGGACGACGCCCATTGCCGTGCAGCAGTCCAGGTAGAGCTTGATACCCGACGGGATCGCAAGGCCGGCCTCCCGGATCAGGTCCGTGTCATAGAAGATCTCGGCGGGCGGGCCTTCGGCAAAGACGGACCCGTTCTTCACCATGCAGATCCGGTCGGCGATCCGTGCCGCGAAGTCGAGATCATGGGTGGCCACCACCACCCCGATCCCGAACTCCTCCTTGAGGCCGATGATGAGTCTCTCGACCATCCCGCTGTGCACCGGGTCGAGGTCCGAGGTGGGTTCATCGAGGGCGATGACCTGCGGCCTCATGGCAAGGATGCCGGCGATGGCTACCAGGCGCTTCTCTCCCCCGCTCAGGTAGTTCGGGATCTTCCTCGCAAGATGCGCCCCGCCTACCGCCGAAAGTGCCTGCATCGCCCTCTCCTTTGCCTCGTCCCGAGCGAGACCCATATTGAGAAGCCCGAACATCACGTCATCGAGGACCGTGGGTGCAAAGAGCTGGTCGTCGGACTGCTGGAAGACCACTCCAACCACCCTCCAGAGATCGGATCTCTCGGCCACCGAGAGCATCCTTCCCTGGACGAGGATCTTACCCTGCGAAGGCGTCAGGAGGCCGTTTAAGTGTTCGATGAGGGTCGACTTCCCTGAACCGTTCGGCCCGCAGATGACCACGATCTCGTTCTTCATGACATGGAAGCACATGTCATGGATCCCGATGCTCCCATCGGGATAGGAGTGGCTTGCGCAGTCAACGTGGATGATCTCCCGCTCTGGATCTACGACCGGGCACGGGGTCGGCCCGTGTACCTCCCTTCGTGTGATCGTCATGGCCGGTCACCAACCCCCCGAAGAAAGCACCAGGGAACCCGCGGCCATGACAAGAATACAAAGGGCGAGAACCCCGTACCCCCCGATGCCCGGAGCCGGTATCTCCGTCGTATTCGAGTATGAGCCCCGGTAACCCCTGGCCCTCATCGCCTTTTCCACCCTCTCGGCACGGTCGAAGGAGCGGATGAAGACGAGGCCGATGATCTCGGCAAAGAGGGTCCCTTCGGTCCTCATCCCGCGGACGAGACTCCCGCCACGGGATCGCACCGCCTTCAGGATGGACCCCACCATGGCGAAGGTCAGGAAGAAGAACCGGTACGCCATGAGGAAGATCTGGTCAATGGGGGCGGGAAAGATGCGGGAGATCATCCCGGAGAGGTACTCGTACCGGGTGGTCATCAGGAAGAAGAGGGAATAGGTGACCGATATCAGGGTTTTCAGCGAAAGGGTCACGACGAGGAGGATCCCCATGTCAGTGAGGATGACGGGGATCCCTGCGACCGAGAAGCCGAGGACGGGATTCCCCGGCTGGGTCCACGCCAGGATCCCCACGAGGGAGATGACGAAGAGGAGGGGAAAGAGGTACCAGCGGAAGAGCTTCTTCACGGGGAGCTTCGCAAGAATAAACAGGGAGAGGACCGTCAGGTACAGCACCAGGAGGACGAGCGGATTTCGCAGGAGGGTAATCCCGATGATCAGCACGGCAAGGGAGAAGAGCTTGGT
>JACTUA010000001.1 GCA_015660865.1 Methanomicrobiales archaeon
TGGTACTTCAATCCGGTCACCGGGAACTGTAACTGGAAGTACCGGAAGATGATCACCATCGACCATACCAAAGTCTCTGCTGACCAGTCCAGCTTCCCGGTCCTCGTGAGCCTCACGGACACGGATCTCTCAGCCAAAGCCCAGAGCAATGGCAATGACATCCTCTTTACCTCTTCCGACGGCACAACCAAGCTCAACCATGAGATCGAGAACTACACGAGCAGCACCGGTTCCCTTGTTGCATGGGTGGGTGTCCCGACCCTCTCCTCGGCAACCGATACGGTCCTTTACCTGTACTACGGGAACTCAACTGCGACCGGCCAGCAGAACCCCGCGGCGGTCTGGGACGCGAACTTCAAGGCCGTGTGGCACCTGGTCGAGGTGGGCAGCACGGGGGCGAACGCCTACAGCGACAGCACCTCCAATGCCAACAACGGGCAGGGAGGCGGCGGAACCGCCGGCGCGGTCCCTGCCCAGGCCGCGGGGCAGATCAGTTATGGGCAGAGTTTTGACGGTGCCAATGATTACATTGCTACAACAAATCTGGTTAGTTCCCCCCCGCCATATGGTTCGGCATTTACGGAATCCATCTGGTTCCAGACCACGAGCTCGGTTGAAGCGAAGCTCATCAGTCTTGAAAACCAACGAACCGGAACAGGGTCGAGTGCTATCGATTGGATGATTTACATGGAACCGACTGGAAACGTGGTGGGCGGGGTATATAGCGGCGGTTCGAAAACTATCATTAGCTCGCCAATGAATAATGGCAACTGGCATTATGCGGTTTTAACTTATTATAACCAATCTTCGACCGATACAAACCTTAGTTTGTATGTTGACGGGAGCTTTATCGGTAGTAAAACTAGTGTAACCCCCCAGACCATGACCGGCTACCTTAGGATGGGGTCATACCACATAAGTGGCAATTGGCCGCCCGGTGTTGTAGCAGATGGTTACTACTCGGGGGCACTCGACGAGGCGCGCTATTCGACTATCAACCGATCCTCCACCTGGATCGCGACCGAGTACGCGAACCAGAACAGTCCCTCCACCTTCTCCTCTGTGGGGAACGAGGAGACGTGGTGGAAGTGCTGATCCCTGTACCGTTGTGAGATCCGATATTTCCGTCATACCGCATCTCCCCTCCGATTATTCCGAAGGATTCCCCAAAAACGGGAATTGAAGATCTGATTTGATTTTGGGGGTCTGAAGGGGGACAGAAAAAGGATGGTCAGCCCCTTTTCTTCCCCTTGTCCTTCTTCCCTTTCCCTTCCTTCTTCTCCTCCTTCTTCCCCATGGAGGAGATGTCTACCATGTACCTGGCATCCTTCCCGAGACCCACCACCATGTCGTTGCTCTCGGCGAGCTTCTTCAGGTTCAGCTCGTAGCTCCCGGGGGAGAGGATGCGGATGGACTCGATCTTTCCCCGGACGTCGCCAGCCTTCGACGAATCGTCCACCACCTCGAGCACCTCCTCGTTCGTCTCCTTCGCGATCTCGGAGATGGTTTTCTCCTCGAGCACGTCGCGGTGCCGGTGCTCCTCCCGGATGTAGAGGAACTTCTTGCTGCCGCAGCTCGGGCAGCCCTTCAGGATCTCGGTGGACCCGTCCTTGAACTCCCTCCCGCATTTCGTGCACTTGTGAGGCATCTGCTTACCGCGAGGAGACCCAGGCTGAGATGAGGTCCTTCTCCCTCTTGATCATCCTGAGCTGGTTCGCCGGGCCTATGACCGTGAGCCGGGACTCGGGGCGCTTCCCCACGAACCGGGAGATGATGCCGGAGATCCCTTCCGCTGCTTCCCGCGCCGGGTAGGTCTCCATCTCGATACCGGTGAACCCGTCGGGCATGATCTCCATCATCGTGATCTCGATGAGCTTGGAGGCCTCCTCGGGGGGGAGCCCCTTCTCGAGGACCACGATGTTCCCCTTCTTCACGTCGTCGAGGATGAGCCGGATCTTCTCCATGGGGGTGAGGCGGAGGAGCCTTTCCTCGGAGATGAGGTCGATCTGAATACCCTGCGCCATGCCCCTCACCCGAACTTCTCGGTCATGATCTCGTAGAGCTGTTCAACATTCGACCCGTCCAGGCTCGAGATGGGGACCACCGGGTGCTGGGGGAAGGCACTCCGGATCCGGTTCGGGGCCGCCTCGGGGAGGTCGATCTTGTTCGCGACGATGATGACCGGGAGCTTCCTCGACTCGATGATCCCGACCATCATGATGTTCACCTGCATGAAGGGGTCGAGGGTCGCGTCAAGCATGTAGATAACCCCGTCGATATCCTCCCGGAGCCAGTGCATCGCCTCGGCGACACCTTCGGTCGCTTCCCGGGCCCTCGTCACCGCCTCCTCTTTGGAGAGCCCGAAGTTCATGAACTCCCGGTAATCGATCTTCGTGGTCACCCCGGGCGTATCGACGATATCGATATCCACCGAGTCCCCGTTCACCCCCGTGATGGTGATGTTCTCCTTCCGGAGCGCCCGGCGGGTCTCGTGGGGGATCTCGGAGACCGCGCCCATGTTATCCCCGGTCCAGTCCCTCACGATCCGGTTCGCGAGGGTGGTCTTCCCTGCATTGGGCGGGCCGTAGATCCCGATCCTCGCCCTCCGCTTCTTGAAGAAGATCTTCAGGAAGTGCGAGAACTTCTTCCTCGTTCTGACAAAGATACTCATTCCATTCCCCCAGATTCTCCCGTGATAGTGCTTCTTTATGGTAAATTTCTCCTTTCCGGCATATATAATCCTCCGTGCGCTCCCTCCCCTTTTTCCACCCGGCCGCCCCGTATCGCCCCGGTTTTCTCACGGTGAGAAGAATTCTTTTATACTGCTTTCACCTAGTAAGAGTGAAACTCCATAATAGTGCGAACCTCAATTCAGTTTCTAGGGTAGTCTCTATGTCCCAGAAAAGGCCAACCATCCAGTTCGAGACTCGCGTCCCCCTCCGAGAGGTGATGCGATACCCCCCTACCACCATCGACTCTGATGCAACGGTGGCAAACGCGTCCCTTGCCATGTGCCGCGACAAGGTGGGGAGCTGCATCGTTCTCGAGAACAACTTCCCCATCGGGATCATCACCGAGGAGGATATCAACTGCAAGGTTGTGGCCAAGGACCGGAAGCCCTCGGATGTCTATGTCAAGGATGCCATGTCCTCCCCCCTCATCACCATCAGCGCCGGGAAGTCGGCGGGGGATGCGGCGAAGATGATGGTTGCGCACAAGGTTCGCCGGCTCCCCGTCGTCGAGGGGCAGAAGGTCGTGGGGATCGTCACCGTCCGGGATATCCTCTCCGTGGCGAGCGCGATGGAGGAGATCCTCGCGGAGCTCATCGACGTGAACCGTGAGGAGATCCTCGAGATGGGGGTCTGCGACCGGTGCGGCACGATGTCCGACGAACTCCGCCGGAGCGACAACCTGATGCTCTGCCCCGCCTGCAGGACGGAGGATCTCCTCGTATGAAAACCGCCGAGAGCGTCATGGTGAAGGTGCCGGTCCTCTCCCTCACCGACCACATCACCCGGGCACGGCAGATCCTCCGCGACGACGTCTTCCGCGAGGTCTATGTCCAGGACGAGAAGAAACACCTCGCCGGCTACGTGGACATCACCGATGCCCTCCGGATCACCGACACCCGCTCCAACGTGACGGTGGAGGGGTTTCTCAAGGATGCGGTCAGCGTCTCACCAGCTGATACGCTGGAGCAAGTTGCGGTCGTTATCCGGGACGCCACGACCGACAGTGCGGCGGTTGTCGACGGGCAGCGCATCATCCTGGGCGCGGTCCTCCTCTCCGAGATATTCCCCATCCTCATCACCCGCCACGAACTCAAGGGGTCTGTGGGAGACTGGATGAGCCGCCACGTGGTGACCGCCATGGCCCACGAGCCCATCCAGAAGGTGTACACCCTCATCATGGAGAGCGGTTTCACCGCGTTTCCCGTTGTCTCGAAGAAGGAACTCGTGGGGATCGTATCCCGGCACGACCTCCTTGCTGCCGGGAGGGTGAGGAAAGCCCTCGACAACACGGCCCACGTGGAGGTGGAGTCGGTGATGACGAAGGAGGTCATCATCGTCACCCCCGAGGCAACCACAGCGGATGCAGCGAATCTCCTCGTCGGGCACGACATCAGCAGGATGCCTGTCGTGAAAGGCGGAAGGATAGTGGGGATCATCGACCGGCACGATGTGCTGAAGGGTCTTGTTTTTAAGCAGTGACCACAAAAGAGGTTGGGAACCATGAACCGGAATAACAGGATCAATGAACGACAGGGGGATCGGCAGCTGAGGTTGCCGGGCAATTCCGATCGGGGCCCGGTCAACTTCGAGTCCCGGAAGGCCGTTCGGGAAGGGGAGATCATGGCCATCGCGAGCACCGAGGTTGTCTCGGTACCCCCCACCATGACCATCATCGGTGCCATCGAGAAGATGACAGAATGCGGCTTCCGGAGACTGCCTGTCACCGATGCCGGCACCCACCGGCTGCGGGGGATCGTGACCGCAGGGGATATCATCGACATGATGGGCGGCGGGAACAAGTTCAACCTTGTCAGGAAGAAGCATGCAGGGAACCTGCTCGCCGCCATCAACGAGAACGTCCGCGCGATCATGACCGAGAAGGTCCTCACGATCGGGAGCGATGCGAAGATCGCGGACACCGCCTCGCTCATCGTTGAGAAGAGGATAGGCGGGCTCCCCATCGTGGATGCCGGGGAGGTTCTCGTCGGGATCGTCACCGAGCGCGACGTGATGAAGGTGCTCTCGTCAGAGAGGAGCCCGCGCCTCGTGGAGGAGATCATGTCCACCTCCCTCAAGGTGACAGGGCCCGAGACCCCCATCGGCGAAGCCACAAAGGAGATGATCACCCACCACTTCAGGAGGCTCCCGGTGGTGAAGGACGATGTCCTCTACGGGATCATCACGGCAACAGATATCATGAAGTACCTCGGGACCGGCCAGGTCTTCCAGCGCATGGTCACGGGGAACGTGGCCGAGGTGATGGCGCTCCCGGTCCGGACCCTGGTATCAGGGAACCTCCACACCATCGACCCGAAGAAGAACATCAACGAGGCCGCACGGGAGATGCTTGCCCGGAACGTCGGGGCGCTGCCGGTGATCGAGGACGCAAAGCTCGTGGGGCTCGTCACCGAGTTCGACCTCGTGAAAGCCTTTGCCAGGAGGTAAGGGATGATCGCATCAGACATCATGTCATCGCCGGTCTACGTGGTAGGGCCCCAGGAGAACGTCGCCCATGCCCGCCACCTCATGCTTGCCCACAAGATCTCGCGCCTGCCCGTGCTCGACGGGGACAATCTCGTGGGCATCATCACCAAGAAGGACCTCGCCTACCGGCTCAGGCAGTCGGACCCGATCTGGAGGCGGCGCCCGATCGACCGGATCCCTGTCCACGTACTCATGGTCCCCGACCCGGTCTCGGTCGCCCCGGGCACGAGCGTGCGGGACATCGCCGCCCTCATGGTGGCCCGGGACTTCTCGGGGCTCCCTGTCCTCGACGGGAAGAAGCTCGTCGGGATGGTCACGAAGACCGATCTCCTCCGCTCGGCCTCGGTGAACAGCCTCACCGCGAGTGCCGCCGACCTCATGGGCGAGGCTGCGACCGTGAACCGCTACCACTCCCTCGACCATGTGATCAACCTCATCAGCGAGCGGAATGAACCCCTCGTCGTGGTGAACACCGACGGCACCCTGGCCGGGATCATCACCGAGAGCAACCTCGCATTCTTCAAATATTCCACCGATTCCAGCACTGGCCTTCCGGAGAAGGACGTGAAGATGCTGCGGAAGGGGGAGTCCGGCGGGAGGAAACGGATGAGGTACGTGATGGAGGTACACGCGGTTGCCGAGGATATCATGACCCGCCCGGTGATCACCATCGGGAAGGAGGCCCCTGTCACCGCTGCCG
Source organism: Methanomicrobiales archaeon (assembly GCA_015660865.1). Taxonomy (GTDB): domain Archaea; phylum Halobacteriota; class Methanomicrobia; order Methanomicrobiales; family JACTUA01; genus JACTUA01. The sequence continues at coordinate 5,917 of JACTUA010000001.1, forward strand.
TGGCCCTGATGCGGGAGAACGGGATCAACTCCGTGGTCGTGGTCGATGGGACAAACCTCGCAGGGGTCGTGAACAGGGACAATATCATCCGGGAGGTGGCAAAATGAACGTCCGAGCCGTGATGGCAAAGCCGGCATCGATCGCGAAGTCTGCATTCATCACCGAGGCCCTCGAGAAGATGCTCGCCGGGAGGGTGGATCCCCTCATCGTCACGAATAACAGTGAGGTCATCGGGACCATCTCGAGGAGGACCATCGCCGAGATCATGGGGTCCAAGAAGAACGCTCAGATCTCCCCCACCAAGATCCATGTCGCCAACCATGTGAAGGATGACTTCACGAGCGCTTACCCGGACCAGTCGGTCGATATCCTGGTACCCCTCCTCCAGGCCTCCAAGGTCGTGGTGGTGCTTGACAGCGACCACCACCTCATCGGACAGGTCGGGTACGGTGACCTCCTGAAGGTGATGAGGCCGGTCATACCCATCGAGAGGATGATGGAGAAGGCCTATACCATCCAGGCGGATGAGCGGGTCGTCCACTTAAGAAGGAGGATGCTCGACGACAGCATCACCCGGTTCGTCGTCACGGCGAACGGGTCCATCGTGGGGATCGTCACCGAGACGGACGTAGCCACCTCCCTCCGCAGCTTCCGGGAGATGGTGGAGACGAAGCACCAGGACGCACGGATCAGGAACCTCATCGTGAGCGACATCATGTCCGCCCCGGTGATCGCGGCCGAGAAGACCGTTGCGGTACCCGACGCCGTTGACCTGATGCTCGGGAAGGGCATCTCAGCCCTTCCCATCACCGAGGCAGGCCAGCTCGCGGGCCTGCTCACCCTGGAGTCCCTGGTGAAGGCGCTCTAAAGGATCGGAATCCATCTATTTTTTCTGATCTGAAGCGGATCATTCCCACTCTCACTGTCGGCAGAGGATCGTGATCCTCCCCTTGATGCCATAATAAAATCGCAACCTTCTTATCCAGATCCACATGATTAATAATGTAAGATCTCTGAACCTGAAGAGGTTCTCCCTCGAAGGCGGGATCTCCAGGGATCTATCATGGATGTCCGAAACTCACGGAGTTGTGGTTGATGGAAACAGGAACTGAGAAGAAACTTGAGGTAAAGAACTTTGACCTGACCGCGAACCCGGCCCCTCTGGGCCTGCTCGGGTTCGGGATCACAACGGTTCTCCTGAACCTTCATAACGCCGGGTTCTTCGCCCTGGGCTCGATGATCCTTGCCATGGGGATCTTCTACGGCGGCCTCGCCCAGATATTCGCCGGCGTGATGGAATGGAAGAAGGGGAATACCTTCGGGACCACGGCATTCCTCTCCTACGGGTTCTTCTGGCTGAGCCTGGTCGCCCTCATCGTTCTCCCCAAGCTGGGGCTCGCAGATGCCTCGAACAACGTTTCCATGGCAGCGTACCTCTTCATGTGGGGCCTCTTCACCGCCGTGATGTTCATCGCCACCCTGAACCACTCCCGCGCGATGCAGCTCGTCTTCGGCTCCCTCGCCCTGCTCTTCTTCCTCCTCGCTGCCGGAGAGGCAACCATGAACGGGGCGATCACGATGGTTGCAGGATACGAGGGGATCCTCTGCGGCCTCTCGGCGGTATACTCGGGCCTGGCCCAGGTGCTGAACGAGGCGTACAGGAGGACCGTCGCTCCCCTTGGAATGATGAAGAAGGCCTGATTTCAGGAATTCCTCCCGGAACGAATTGAGATGCTGGGGGCGATCTCCGCCCCATCTTCGCGAGGCGATTCGATGCCCCGGAGAGAGAATGCCAGGGTCGGATCCGGCTCTCCCGATCCTCAAGACGCAGGGAGAAGTATATGCCCGATCGCTCGTTCCATAGATATGCCCGTCCCTTCCCATCCCGGGGAACGGGCCGCCTCGCCGGCATGACCGAAACCCCCAATTCTTTTTATCCTTGGGCGGCAACGATGAGAGAGGACGTATGAAGCCCACGCAACCTGTCGTACCGGCCGAGAACGTCGGGGAGCTCCTTGCCGGTATGGCAAAGACGGGGTTCCAGGGGCGGAGGCTCGGGGAGTCGGTGGAGGTCTGGGCGGCGATGATCCGTGACCCTGAGTGCACCATCTTCCTCGGGCTCTCGGGGGCGATGATACCGGCAGGCATGCAAAGGATCCTCATGGAGCTCGCGGACCGGAATTACTTTGACGTGCTCGTCTCCACGGGGGCGAACATCTTCCACGACACCTGCGAGCACCTGGGGGTCCGCCACTACCAGGGGCATCACCATGCAGACGACGCGGAGCTCTTGTCAAGGGGGATCGACAGGATCCACGATATCTATGCCTATGAGAAGGAGTTCCGGGCGGTGGACCAGCGGATCGCCGATTTCGCGAGGGAGATCTCACCGTTCAAGGGCTCTTCCCGGGAGTTCATCGAGCGCCTGGGCCGGTACCTCCGGAAGGAGGCGCCCCAGGCAAGGTCTCTCACCACCACCTGCGTTGAGAAGGGCATCCCCATCTTCATCCCCGCACTCGCCGACTCCTCCATCGGGATCGGCCTCGTGATGGCACGCCGGCAGGGAGTTACCGTGGAGGTCGACCAGATCGCGGACGTGGAGGAGATCACCCGGATGGTGGAGAACTCGAAGAAGACAGGGGTCGTGTACGTCGGCGGCGGCGTCCCCAAGAACTTCATCCAGCAGACCCAGGTCGTCGCCTCCATCCATGAAAAGGACCTGGGCGGCCATGACTATGCCATCCAGTACACGACGGATGCACCCCACTGGGGGGGCCTCTCGGGGTGCACCTTCGAGGAGGCGGTCTCCTGGGGCAAGGAGTCCCCCGCCTCCCCCAAGGTCCAGGTCTTCTGCGACGCGACCATCGCCCTCCCCCTGGTCGCCTCGGCCCTCGTCGCGAGGGGGGAGAGACGGGAGAAGAAAAGCTAAAATGAGTAATATATGTCAATAAAGGTAGTCGTTCTCAGGGGAATGTCTTTCACAATATCCAAGAATAAAAGAAATCATCGGTAAAAGTACTGTTTCGTTGATTATTCTTCATCCTTCTCCTTACAACAAAATCTGACATTTCATGTGAATTAGTAATATTATTATTTTTTATTTCGTCATAGACTCTCTTTGGGGGATCCATTTATTTGAGTAATAATAGGTTTTGAAAAGTCTTATTAGGTCAGAACCCACAGATCTAATCAACGACCTGTCATGTCTCCCAATGATGCCGAATATGTGCCGGAAGTTGTAGTGAAAAAAACCCGAGAAAAGAGTGTCAGATACCCACATTACGGCTTAAAAGAATGCATCGAATATCTTTCACTTGTTCATGAGATTGGGGGTAAAAAAGAAGCACCTATCGAGGCAATATTATCGAAATTGAAAATTACTTCTCCCGACACGAAGAGATACAGATACCTTACGAGTAGTTCTGAAATTTTTGGTCTAATCAAGAAAACTGATATGGGCATTAAGCCCACGGAAATGGGTACTTTAATTTTATATCCTCCTCTGGGTGAAGAGCAGAGAAAAAAATTATTGATTGAAGCATTCAAATCACCTCTCCTATACCAACAAATCCTCGAAAAATATAATCAGATGATCCTACCGGATTTTGAAATATTGAAAAATGTATTCTATAATCTAGGAATAGCAAAAATCGTTTTAGACCTGGCCGTCAAGGCCTTCATCGAAAGTGCCCAGTATGTAAATGCCCTCGATTCAAATGATCGACTTAATGTGGAGGGCTTTGAGAGTGATAAAAATGCAACACAATTATCTTCTCGACAACCTGAATATCGCCCCTCGATAACTCCAGGTGAAAAATCACCTGAGGTGATTGGTTTCGATAAAATTGAAATTACTACTGTCTCCGGAAAAAAAGCAAGCATTATCTTGCCTTCTGATAGCGTGAGAGAGGATATTGAGAAATTAATCAAGTTACTAAAGGTCTTTAGCGCGGAGTAACCGTTGATGACTCGTTATTTAATACGCATTAAGGATCCTGCCGAGGAATGGTTAAAGAAATACGATTTGAATATCCAGAAGCGGTTTGCGAATAAGATCAGGAAATTAGCTGAATACCCTGAAATTCATGGAAAACCGCTAAGAAAACCACTCCATGGCTATTGGGAACTCTATTTTGAGAGAAAGTTTAGGATAATATACTCTATCGATATTAGCAATCATATAGTCTATATTGAAGCAATAAAACACAAGGATAAATATTAGATCTGAAGATCTTCAGCTAATTCTTCAAAGTTACGCGATTTAACACTCTTTCTTTTTCCTTTCTTAATTTGTGCCATAAGATCTTTATCTGAAAGAACTTCGATTGTACGGTTCATGGAGTCATATTCATCCTTGGATATGGTTATCCATTCGGTCTGATGCTTGCCATGAACGAGAATTTCCTTCATACTTACTTATTATAATGATTTTAAACTATTAAAAATGGGTTAGTATATACATGGGTAAATACTTGCCCGTATAATCATCGCCCTCCCCCTCGTCACCTCGGCCCTCATCGCAAGGGGAGAGAGGCGGGAGAGGAAGCGGCTCCCGTGACCACCACAACCCTTATGTGACCCCGTCGCCAATTACATACGCCGTTCGTGGAGCGGTGCAGGTACTGCATCGCGAGTATCGAAAGATGCGAGATTCTCTGTTGAGGTAGCCAAGCCAGGTATGGCGCAGGTTTGCTAAACCTGTGTCCCTGTGGGACTCGAGGGTTCAAATCCCTCCCTCAGCGCTACGGGATCTCCTCTGCGGGGCGATGGGATGGAAAATCAGGAGAAAGCAAAGGACAGGGCTCCGGAGAAGGCGAAGGAGAAATCTCCGGAGAAGGGCATGGACAAGGCAGCGGAGAAGGGAAAGGAGAGAGCTCCAGAGAAGACCCCTGAGAAGGCTCCGGACAAGGACATCAAGTACTTCGTCCGGATCAGGAACACGGACCTGGACGGGACCCGTTCGGTCCAGATTGCCCTCACCAAGATCCCGGGCATCGGGAGGATCACCTCACAGGCCATCTCCCGGCTCGCGAAGGTGAACCCCCTGGCCATCATGGGGAAGCTCGACGACGCAGGCGTGGACCGGATCCGCGAGGTCGTTGACAACTACGGGCCTCAGGTCCCCAGGTGGATGCTCAACCGGCCCGCCGATCCCTATACCGGCGAGGGGAAGCACCTCCTCTCCACAGATGTCCTCATCGGGAAGGAGGATGACGTGAACCGGATGCGGAAGATCCGCTGCTACCGGGGCATCCGGCACGAGACCGGCCAGAAGGTCCGGGGCCAGCGGACCAAGTCCACGGGCCGTACCGGGACCACCGTCGGCGTGAAGAGGAAGAAGGAGTAAGGCAGGTGTACCATGGGATACCCGGGAAAGAACCATAAACAGTACGAGAAACCGACCCGCAAGTTCGAGAAGGAGCGCCAGGCCGACGAGATGCGCCTCCTCGTCAACTACGGCCTCCGGAACAAGCGGGAGATCTGGAAGTCCCAGATGGTCCTCCGCCGGTTCCGCCGCGCCGCACGGGACATTACGGCCATGAGCTCTGCAGGGGTCGACCCGAAGGCCGTCGAGGCCAAGAAGAGGCAGATGCTCGAGCACCTGGAGCGGTTGGGGTTCCTTGGGGGCGATGCCAATATCGAGAGCGTCCTCTCCCTCAAGGTGGAGCAGCAGCTGGAACGGCGCCTCCAGACCGTCGTGTACAGGAAGGGGCTCGCCCGTTCCCCGAAGCAGGCCCGGCAGTTCATCACCCACGGACATATCATGATCGGGACGAGGAAGGTCACCATCCCCGGCTACCACGTGAACCGGAACGAGGAGAGCCAGATCTGTTATGCAGTCCATTCGCCCATCGCAAACGAGGTCCACCCTGAGCGGGCCCGTATCAGCAAGGTAGGTCGGTGACCATGGCTGGAGAGAAGGAGAAGTGGGGGATCGCCCATATCTTTGCGTCCTTCAACAACACCATCATCACCATCACCGATCTGACCGGTGCCGAGACGGTGACCAAGTCGAGCGGCGGGATGGTCGTGAAACAGGACCGGAACGAGTCCTCGCCGTACGCGGCCATGCAGATGGCGGGAAACGTCGCTGTAGCCGCGATGGAGAAGGGGATCGTCGGGGTCCACGTAAAGGTCCGCGCCCCCGGAAGAGGGAAGCAGCGGAGCCCCGGACCGGGTGCCCAGGCAGCCATCCGGGCCCTTGCCCGGGCCGGGATGAGGATCGGGAGGATCGAGGATGTCACCCCCGTGCCTCACGACAGCTGCAGGCCGAAGGGCGGCCGGCGGGGAAGGAGAGTCTGATGGAGATCGCCTTTGTCAGGGTCGCTGACAACCTGGCCCGGTTCTACATCACCGACTCCTGGCCTGCCTTTGCGAACACCATCCGGCGGGAGATGATATCCGGTGTCCCGACCCTTGCCATCGAGGACGTCAGGATCTATGACAACACGAGTGTCCTCTTCGACGAGATGCTCGTCCACCGCCTGGGACTCATCCCGCTCCGGACCGATCTCTCTACCCATGTCCCGAAGGATCAGTGCTCCTGCGAGGGGGTTGGATGCCCAACCTGCACGGCCACCTACACCCTCTCGGTGGAGGGGCCGCGCACGGTCTACTCGAACGACCTCATCCCCCAGGACTCCACCTCGGCGCCAGTCCACGAGAATATCCCCATCGTGAAGCTGACCGAGGACCAGAAGGTGGTCGTCGAAGCGAAGGCACACCTCTCCACAGGAAGGAACCATGCCAAGTGGCAGCCGACCACTGCGTGCGGGTACAAGAACTACCCGGTCATCGTCATCGACGAGCAGTGCGACGGGTGCGGGATGTGCGTGGACGACTGCCCGCGGGGAGTACTTGCAACCGAGAACGGGAAGGTCGTGGTGGTGGAGGGCCGGCTCGAGGAGTGCTCCCTCTGCAAGCTCTGCGAGCGGGCATGCCTCTCGGCGTCCATCGGGGCGGAGTCGTCCATCCGGGTGAACCCCGACCCCACGAGGTTCATCTTCACCGTCGAGGGGGACGGGTCCCTCCCCGTTGTCGCGGTCCTCTCGACTGCAGTCGCGAACATCAGGAAGAAAGCAACCGACCTGGAGACGATCCTCTCCGATGTCTCCGGGAGGGAGAAACCATGACGAGAACAAACGGGAAGACCAACCCGCGCCTCCTCACCCTCATCACCCGCCTGAAGGAGACCTCCCGGAAGAACGAGGTGGGCATCTGGCGCGACATCGCGGACCGGCTGGAGGCCCCGAGCAGGAACTACGCCGAGGTGAACATCAGCAAGATCAGCCGCTACGCGAGTGGCGGTGAGACCTTCATCGTCCCGGGAAAAGTCCTCGGGACCGGTGCCCTCACCGAGCCCGTGGTCGTGGCGGCCCTCAACTTCTCCTCATCGGCTGCGGACAAGATCGAGAAGGCCAAGGGGACCTGCCTCACCATCGAGGAGCTCCTGAAGAAGAACCCCAAGGGGAACGGGGTGAGGATCCTCAGGTGAGTGCCATGGTTACCATCATCAATGCAGACGGGATGATCCTCGGGAGGATGGCCTCCATCCTCGCGACCCGCCTCCTCGCAGGAGAGGAGATCGCGGTCGTGAATGCAGAGAAGGCCATCATCTCGGGCACGAAGGCCCGGGTCTTCTCGAACTACAGGCACAAGCGGGAACGCGGTTCACGGGGGTGGGGGCCGTTCTTCCCCAGGCGCCCGGACCACATCGTGAAGCGGACCATCCGGGGGATGGTTCCCTACCGGCGGGAACGGGGCCATGATGCCCTGAAGAGGGTGAAGGTGTATGTCGGGGTCCCCAAGGGATTCGTCGGGAAGGAGATGGAGACCCTCGAGGCAGCCTCCGTGAAGCGGCTCGGGAGCCCCCAGTTCGTGACCCTCGGGACGGTCTCGAAGTTCCTCGGGGCCTCATTCGAGAGGTGAATTCATGGTGAAGATCATCAACACGAGCGGCAAGCGGAAGACCGCGGTGGCAAGGGCCACCTTCAAGGCAGGGAAGGGGAGGATCCGGATCAACTCGATCCCCCTTGAGATCTACGGGACCGAGCTCGCCCGGATGAAGATCTCCGAGCCCCTCACCCTCCTCCCGAAGGCGATGGAGGGGATCGACGCGACCATCGAGGTCAACGGGGGAGGTGTCACGGGCCAGGCCGAGGCGGTGCGGACCGCCCTCGCCCGGGGGATCCTCTCCTGGCACAATGACCCGAAGATCAAGGACATCTACCTCGGGTACGACAGGACGCTCCTTGTGAACGACTCGCGGCAGAAAGAGAGCAAGAAACCGCACGGCCGCGGGGCAAGGAAGAAGTTCCAAAAGTCTTATCGATAGGGGGCAAAGAACTTATGAGAGACCGATCGGCATGATTCCCGTGCGATGCTTTACCTGTGGAAAGGTGATATCTACGGTATGGGAGGAGTTCAAGAGGCGGCGGGACGCCGGCGAGGACCAGGGAAAGGTCCTCACCGAACTTGGCGTCGAACGCTACTGCTGCAGGAGGATGCTCCTCTCCCACAAGGAGATCATCGACGATCTCAATCCGTACCAGTGAGGGGCCGTGGGGTAGCCTGGACCATCCTGCGGCGTTCGGGATGCTGTGACCTGAGTTCAAATCTCAGCGGCCCCATCCAAACTTGTAATCTTCGAGCGAATGGGAGGGATGATGGAAACCTATACGAGGTATGAACGAGCGAGGATCATCGGGGCGCGGGCGCTCCAGATCTCGATGGGGGCACCCGTGCTCATCAAGAGCGAGAAGATCGATCCCCTCGAGATCGCGCTGGAGGAGTTCGCCTCCGGGGTGATTCCCATCACCGTGAAGCGAAAGGTAGGAATCTGACCGATGACCGCCATCGAGCTGATCAGGATGCGGACCATCCTTGACTCACGGGGGAACCCAACGGTGGAGGCCGAGGTCTGGACCGAGAACGGCTTCGGGAGGGCGGCGGCCCCGAGCGGTGCCTCGACAGGCGCCTACGAGGCGAAGGCGAGGCCTGCGAGAGAGGCGGTGGAGGACGCCTGCACAAGGCTCATCCCCACCCTCATCGGCGAAGACGCGGCCGACCAGATAGGCTTCGATGAGCTGCTGCGGGAGGTTGACGGGACACCGGACTTCTCGTCCATCGGGGCCAACGTCGCGGTCGCCCTCTCCCTCGCGAACGCGAAGGCGGCGGCCTCGGCAATGGGACTCGAGCTCTTCCGGTACCTGGGCGGTATCTTCGTGACCGGCACCCCGCTCCCGCTGGGGAATGTCATCGGGGGCGGGGCACATGCGCCGGGCGCAACCGAGATCCAGGAGTTCCTCGTGGTGCCGACCGGTGCCGCCGATGCAGGCGAGGCTGTCTTCGCGAACGCGGCCGTCCACCGGAAGGTGAAGGAGAACCTGACCGCGAGGGGCAGGACCTGCGGGAAGGGCGACGAGGGGGCATGGGCTCCCGAGATCGATGACCGGACCGCGTTTGACGTGGTACGCGAGGCGGTGGACGCGGTCTCCGACGAGCTGAAGATCTCCATCAACATGGGGATCGATGTCGCGGCAAGCCAGCTCTTCTCCGACGGCCGGTACCGATACCGCGAGGCCGAGAGGACCACCGGGGAGCAGATCGCCTATATGGCCGAGCTCATCGACGCCTACGGCCTGGTCTACGTCGAGGACCCGCTCCACGAGGACGATTTTGCAGGCTTTGCCGACCTGACACGGCAGGTGAACGACCGCTGCCTCATCTGCGGCGATGACCTCTTCGTGACCTCGACGGAGCGGATCATGACCGGGATCGAGGCGGGGTCTGCGGACTGCATCCTTATCAAGCCCAACCAGGTGGGGACCCTCACCGAGACCTTCGAGGCCGTGAAGCTCGCGCACCGCCATGGCATGGAAACGGTAATGAGCCACCGGAGCGGAGAGACCACCGACGATACCATCGCCCACCTCGCCACCGCGTTCGGGTGCATCTTCCTGAAGTGCGGCGTGGTCGGGGGCGAGCGGACCGCGAAGCTGAATGAACTGATACGAATCGAGGAGATACTATGACTGCAGCGAACGAGATGGAGATAGAATTAAAGGAGCCCCTGGCGCCCGTCGAGGAGTACCTCGCCGCGGGCGTCCACATCGGGACCCAGCAGAAGTCCAAGGACATGAAGCGGTACATCTACCGCGTCCGAGGGGACGGCCTCTATATCCTGGACATCCGGGCCACCGACGAGAGGATCAAGACCGCAGCCAAGTTCCTGGCCCAGTTCGACCCGCCGAAGGTACTCGTCGTCACCTCCCGGCAGTACGGCCAGTACCCGGCGAAGCGCTTCGCCGAGGCCATCGGGGCCATGTCCGTGACCGGGCGGTTCATCCCGGGGATGCTCACGAACCAGGTTATCCCGGGGTACCTGGAACCTGATGTGGTCATGGTGACCGATCCGATCGGCGATGCCCAGGTGGTGACCGAGGCGGTCCAGTCGGGGATCCCCGTGATCGCCCTCTGCGACACGAACAACATGACCGGCTACATCGACCTGGTCATCCCGACGAACAACAAAGGGAGAAAAGCCCTCTCCCTGATCTACTATCTCCTGACAAAGGAGATGCTCCGCCTCCGGGGAGTGGCAACGAACCTCACCCTCGAGGACTTTGAGACAGAGATCTAACCTCCTCGGAAGGTGATGGGATGAAGGTCCGCACCTGCAGCGTCGCAGGCATGTTCTACCCACGGGACCCGCACCACCTGGAGCAGCTCGTCGCAGGATACCTGAAGGCCCGCCCGCCCATCGACGGGGTCAAGGGGATCGTCTCGCCCCATGCCGGGTACCCCTACTCGGGAGCGGTCGCCGGAGAGGCATTCTCCACCATGGATCCGGAGTTCTCAGGGACATTCGTCGTCGTCGGGCCCAGCCACCGGGGATACCTGACCTGCGCCTCGGCGATCCCCTGGGAGACCCCCGTGGGGATCGTGGACGTGGACACCGCATTCGTGGAGGAGCTTGAGATCGAGGTGGACGAGTTCTCGCACCAGGGGGAGCACTCCCTGGAGGTCCAGATGCCCTTCATCAAGTACCGGTTCCCCCGTGCACGGGTGGCACCGGTCATGATGGGGGACCAGAGCCTCCGGTCCGCAGCCGATCTCGCCGGGAGGATCGGGAAGGCCCGGAAGCGGACCGGGCATGAGATCCGGATCGTGGCCTCGAGCGATTTCTCCCACTATGTCCCCGAAGAGACTGCCCGGAGGGACGATCTCTATGCCATAGAGGCCCTGGAGAAGCTGGATACCGGTGAGTTCTACCGGCGGGTCGAGGAAAGGGGTGTCTCTGCCTGCGGCTACGGCCCCATCGCGACCCTCTGCCTCGCGGGGAGGGAGATGGGAGCCTCGCGGGCGGAGCTCCTCACCTACCGGACGAGCGGCGACGTCACCGGGGACCTTGAGGAAGTGGTGGGCTACGCCGCCATCGCGGTGATGTAGGGTGGCGACCTGGTCCGCGCCCGGCAAGGTCTTCCTCTTCGGGGAGCATGCGGTGGTCTACGGGAGGCCCGGCCTTGCCATGGCCATCCAGCACCGTGTCTCCGTCACGGTGAGGAAGAAGCGGAGCCCAGGCCGGGTGAAGTCCCCCTACATCAACGAGTGTCTGGGTGCGATGGGTGTCCGGGCCACGGTCTATGTCCGATCCCAGCTCCCCTCCTCGAGCGGCCTCGGCTCCTCGGCAGCGGTGACCGTTGCCACCCTTGCTGCGATAAACGACGAGTTTGGGAAGGGGCTCACCAGGGAGGAGGTCGCCCAGAAGGGCTACGAGATCGAGAGGAAGGTTCAGAAGGGGAGGGCGAGCGCAACAGACACCTACGTATCCTCCTTCGGTGGGGTCGTCCTCATCCGCGGCACCGAGAAGAAGAGGCTCCCACCCATGAACCTCCCCCTCGTGGTGGGGAACAGCAGGGTCTCCCACAACACCTCCCTGATGGTGGAGAAGGTGGGCAGGGAGCGGGAGCGCCACCCGGGCATCGTGAACCCTATCCTGGATGCCATCGGGGCCGTCACCCAGGAGGCGCTCCTCCAGCTCCATGACCCAAGGGTCCTCGGGATGCTCATGAACACGAACCACGCCCTCCTCGACGCCCTCGGGGTGGGCCACCCTGCCCTCACCAGGCTCGTGCTCGCCGCACGGGCTGCCGGGGCATTCGGGGCGAAGATCACGGGTGCCGGCGGAGGCGGGTGCATGATCGCCCTTGCACCGTCGCGGGCGAAGGGGAGCGTGGCAGGGGCCATCCGGACATGCGATGCCCAGGCCATCATGACCACTCTTGACACGGAAGGGGCGAGGAAGGAGAAGGATGGCTAGAGTCGTGCTCAAGCTGGGAGGGAGTGTCGTCACCGACAAGGCCGGCGATTGCGCCGTCCGGAACGACAGGATCGAGGAGTGCGCAGGGGAGATCGCCCGCCGCCCGGGGGTCCAGGTCGTCCTCGTCCACGGGGCGGGATCGTGCGGCCACCCGCAAGCACACCGCCACCGGCTGGACCAGGGGGTCCCGCCCGGGGATGTCGCAGGCATCTCCGAGACCCACCATGCCGTGGCGGGTCTGAACAGGATAGTGGTGGATGCCCTCCGGCGGGCCGGACGGGAGGCCGTGGGGATCCATCCCCTCGGCCACTGCGTGGCGGCCGCCGGCAGGCTCCAGGACCCGGACTGGCGGCCGGTCGGCCTCATGCTCTCCCTGGGCATTACCCCCGTGCTCCACGGTGACGTCGTGATGGATACCGTCCGGGGCGCCTCCATCGTCTCGGGCGACCAGCTCGTCTCGAGCCTCGCCCGGGCCCTCTCCCCTGACCGGGTCGGGCTCGCCACCGACGTCCCGGGGGTGCTCGGCGGGGATGGTACCGTGGTGGGGAGGATCCGGCGCGGTGAAGGGAAGGGGCTCGTGGCGGGTTCGCGGAACACCGACGTAACCGGCGGGATGGAGGGGAAGCTCGAGGAACTCCTGGCCCTCGCGGACGCGGGGATCGGCTCCTCCATCTTCCATGCTTCAAGGATCGGGGACTTCCTGGACGGCCGCCCCCACGGGGGAACAACGGTGGAAGGAGGCGGGTAAGGTGCCAAAAGAGATCGTCACCTCGTCAAGGAAACAGGACCACCTGAGGATCTGCGTTGAGAGCCATGTAGAGGCGGGCTTCTCGGGCTTCTCCGACGTGCGGCTCGTCCATGCCGCCCTCCCTGAGTGCTCCCTCGGGGAGATAGATATGAGGGTCAGGTTCCTGAACCACCGGTTCGCCTCGCCGCTCTTCATCGCGGCCATGACCGGCGGCCATCGCGATGCCCTTCCCATCAACCGGAACCTCGCCGCAGCCGCCGAGAGGTTCGGCATCGGGATGGGGGTCGGGTCCCAGCGGGCCGCTCTCGAGGACCCTGACCTCGAGGACTCCTTCACCGTTGTACGGGAGGCGGCGCCCCGGGCCTTCATCTGCGCGAACCTCGGGGTGGTGCAGCTCAGGGACCATGGGATCGAGTGGGCCGAGAGGGCGGTGGAGATGATCGATGCCCAGGCAATCTGCATCCACGCGAACTTCCTCCAGGAGGCGATCATGCCCGAGGGGGACCACGATGCCCGCGGGTGCCTGGATGCCCTCCGCACCCTCTGCAGGGAGTTCACCCTTCCGGTCATCGTGAAAGAGACGGGCGCCGGGATCTCCCGCGAGACGGCGGGACTCCTCTGGGCCGCTGGCGTATCGGCCATAGATATCGGGGGACTCGGCGGGACCTCGTGGGCGAGGGTGGAGTGCATCCGGTCGCCGGAGAGCCCCCAGGCCAGGATGGGTGGCCGGTTCGTGGACTGGGGCATCCCCACCGTGGTGAGCCTCAGGGAAGTGGCAGGCACGGGGCCGGTCATCGCCACGGGAGGCGTGCGCAGCGGCCTTGACATGGCAAAGGGCCTCGCGCTCGGGGCGGACCTCTGCGGGATGGCGCTCCCGCTCCTTGCGCCCGCCATGGAATCTGAAGAAGCAGTATCGAGTGTCATAGACGGGTTCACGAAGGAACTGTCGGTTGCGATGTTCCTCTCGGGTGCCAGGACCGTGAAGTCAATGAGAAGCGTTCGTACATGGATCACCGGGACAACCCGGCAGATGATAGGGAAGATAGAGGAGATACCAGATGGAAGTTGAGGTTATCGCGGTGGGCGGCTACGACGAGGTCGGCCGGAACATGACCGCCGTCCGCTGCGGAAAGGAGATCGTGGTATTCGACATGGGGCTTCGCCTCGACCAGGTGATGATCCACGAGGATGCCGAGATCGAGAACATGCACTCGCTGGATCTCATCCAGATGAAGGCTATTCCGGACGATACGATGATGAATACCGTGGAGGGGACGGTGAAGGCCATCGTCTTCAGCCACGGCCACCTGGACCACATCGGCGCGGTGACGAAGCTCGCCCACCGGTACAATGCACCCATCGTGGCCACCCCCTACACGATAGAGCTGATCCGGCAACAGATCGCGGGCGAACAGAAGTTCGGGGTGAACAACAAGCTCTTCGTGCTCAGGTCCGGGCAGAAGTATACCATCTCGCCCACCCTGACCCTGGAGTTCGTGCGGATGCAGCATTCCATCATCGATACGGTGATGCCCGTGCTCCACACCCCCCAGGGGGCGATCGTGTACTCGAACGACTACAAGCTGGACCGGACACCGGTCATCGGCGAGCCCCCGGACTTCGGACGTCTCCGGCAGATCGGGAAGGAGGGGGTCCTCGCCCTGTTTGCCGAGTCCACGAACGTACATCTGAAGGGCCGGACGCCGAGCGAGCGGATCGCCCGGGACATCGTGCGGGACACCATGACGAGCTACGAGGATGACAAGAGCGCCATCATCGTCTCCACCTTCTCCTCCCACATCGCGAGGGTGAAGACCATCGCCGAGTGCGCTCACGAGATCGGCAGGAAGCCCGTCCTCCTCGGCAGGTCCATGGAGCGGTACAGCTCGACGGCCGAGCAGATGAAGCTCGTCGGGTTCCCCCAGACCCTCTCCATGTTCGGGAACCGGCGCACCGTGGAGCGGACCATGCGGCGGATGATGAAGATGGGCAAGGAGAAGTTCGTGCCCATCGTCACCGGCCACCAGGGGGAGCCGGGTTCCATCCTCACGAGGATTGCGCTCGACGACACCCCCTACAAGATCGACAAAGGCGACAAGATCCTCTTCTCGGCGAAGGTCATCCCGAACCCCATGAACTACGGCCAGCGGTACATGGTCGAGACCAGGCTGAAGATGAGAGGGGCACGGATCTTCGACGATCTCCATGTCTCCGGCCATGCCTACCGGGAGGACCACTACGAGCTCGTCCACCTCCTGGACCCCCAGCATATCATCCCGTCCCACGGCGGGATCGAGCAGACCGGTGCCTACGCCGAGTTTGCTGAGGAGTGCGGCTATACCTTCCAGAAGGACCTCCACATCCTCCGGAACGGCCAGAGGATGATCCTCACGAGATGAGGCGGTACCGATGGAACTCTCCGAGTACCTGGCAGACGTGGCAGGGGACGTGGACCTCGCGATCCACCGCTACTTCGGGACGCCCTACGGCGAACTCGCGAAGGCGAGCGCCCACCTCCTCACGGCCGGGGGGAAGAGGCTCCGGCCCGCTATGCTCTTCCTCGCCGCGGATACCGTGAAGAAGGGGGCGGCCTTCGAGCTCATGCCCGCCGCCCTCGCCGTCGAGCTCATCCATTCCTTCACCCTCATCCACGACGATATCATGGACCAGGATGCGGAGCGGCGGGGAGTCCCCACGGTCCACACCCTCTGGGACGAGCCGACCGCGATCCTCGCCGGGGACGTCCTCTATGCCCAGGCCTTCGAGTTCCTCTGCCGGGCACCGGCCACCGACAACGCCCGGGTGAGGGCGGTCTCCCTCCTCGCCCGGACCTGCGCCGAGATCTGCAACGGCCAGCACCAGGACATGTCCTTCGAGGACCAGGCCGAGGTCTCCGAGGTGGAGTACCTGGAGATGGTGAGGAAGAAGACGGGATCCCTGTACGCGGCCTCCGCATCCATCGGCGCCATCCTCGCCGGGGCGAGGCCGGTCCAGGCCGATGCCCTGTACCAGTTTGGCCTCACCACGGGGATCGCCTTCCAGATCCAGGACGACCTGATCGACCTCACCGTACCCTCGTCGGTGAGCGGGAAGGATCGCGGCTCGGACCTCAGGGAAGGGAAGAAGACCATCATCGCCATCCGGGCGATGGAGAAGGGGATCTCCCTTCCCCAGGGCCCCCTCTCCGATGACGAGGTGGAGAAGGTGGTGAAGAACCTCGAGGAGGCCGGGGTCATCGCCGACGTAAGGGAGACGGCAGAACGGATCCTCGGCACCGGGAAGGCATGCCTCGGGGTCATCCCCGAGAGCGAAGAGAAGCGCCTCCTTGTCTCCCTCGGTGATCACTTCCTCGAACGGGGCTCGTAGATGACAGAGGAACTCGATATCCTGCTTCGGAAGTACGTCCTCCAGAACGCCGTGAAGTACGGGGGAAAGCCGCAGGCAGGCACGGTCATCTCAAGGGTCATGGGCGAGTACCCGGAGCTCCGGTCGGAAGGGCGTAAGATCTCCATGCTCACAAACGCCATCGTCAAGGAGGTCTCCAGGCTCTCCCCCGAGAAGCAGAAGGAGGAGCTGGCGCAGGTTGCACCCCGGCTCCTCGAAGAGCTCTCTCTGACAAAAGAGCACGTAAAGGCCGGCCTCCCGGCCCTCGAAGGTGCCGAGAACGGCGTGGTCATGCGGTTTGCCCCCAACCCGAGCGGTCCGCTCCACCTCGGCCATGCCCGTGCGGCGCTCCTGAACGACGCGTACGTGCGCCGCTACGGCGGGAAGTACATCCTCCGGATCGAGGACACCGACCCAAGGCGGGTGGACCCCGATGCTTACACCACCGTCAGGGAGGACTGTACCTGGCTGGACCTCGTTATCGACGAGATCGTGTTCCAGAGCGACAGGCTCGATACCTATAACGAATATGCCCGGAATCTCATCTCAATCGGCGGGGCCTACGTCTGCACATGCGAGGCCGACCAGTTCCGGGAGCTGAAGCTCGCGAAGCGTGCCTGTCCCTGCCGCGAGATCTCACCCGAGAAGAACCTGGAGCTCTTCGAGGCTATGCTCAATGGCGAGTATGGAGAGGGGGAGGTCACCCTGCGGGTCAAGACCGATATCGAGCACCCCGACCCGGCCGTCAGGGACTTCTCGGCGCTGCGGATCGTCTCCTCCCCGCCTCACCCGAGGGTAGATGCGACGGTCTTCCCGCTCATGAACTTCTCGGTCGCCATCGACGACCACCTCCTCGGCGTGACCCACGTCATCCGGGGCAAGGACCATATCGCGAACACCGCACGGCAGCGCTACATCTTCGACTACTTCGGCTGGAAACCACCGGTCTACCGCCATTACGGCCGGATGGGCATCGAGGGCGTTGTCCTCTCCACCTCGCAGATGAAGGCCGGGATCGCGGACGGGATATACACCGGCTGGGACGACATCCGGCTCGGGACCCTCCGTGCAATCGCCCGCCGGGGGATCACCCCGGAGGCGGTGAGAAACGCGGTCCTCGAGATCGGCATCGGCGAGACGGACATCTCCTTCTCCTGGGAGAACCTCTATGCCAAGAACCGCGACATCGTCGATCCCGTCGCGAACCGGTACTCCTTCGTCCCCGACCCGGTCCTCCTGGAGATCGCGGATGCCCCCTGCGGTTTCGTCGCGCAGGCCATGCTCCACCCGAACGATCCTTCGCGGGGGTACCGCAACCTCCCCTTCGACGGGAGCGTCTTCATCCCGAAGGCCGATCTCGTCTGTCCCGGGATGATCCGCCTGAAAGACCTCTTCAACATCCGGCTCGGGGAGGGCAAGGACTGCCTTGTCGCCACCTTCGCCGGCAAATCCCTCGACGAAGCACGGAAGGCGAAGGCGCCCATCGTCCAGTGGGTCCCGCCGGAGCACACCATCCCCTGCGTCCTTCACAAGCCTGACGGGGATATGAAGGGCTACTGCGAGCCGATGGTTGCGTTGGATGCCGGAAAAGTTGTCCAGTTCGAGCGGGTCGGGTTTGTGCGGATCGAGAAGGCGACGGCGATGCTGATCGAGGCGTACTGGGGGCACCGGTGATAGGATTTTTCCGGATCCGAATATGCTGCTCGCACTACTATTCCGGGTTATCCAGCCAGATACAATCTTTTTCCTTCTGATATCCTGCAAGGGCACGGGTGCGCCTTCAAATCGCAATCGATCAGTTTGACATCATGTTGTCCGAGGACCATCCCCATTTAACCGGACATAAAGGGGATCAAATAAAAATGTACCTTTACCCCGGAATCGGCATGCGGAGTTCCCGTTCCATCCGGTTGGCCGAACCTATTCCGCCCTCAATGCCTCGATGGGATCGAGATTTGCTGCCCTCCATGCAGGATACATCCCGGACAAGATACATGTCCCTATTCCAATGAGCATGCCCTGCGGGATGTAGATCAGGCTCGCAGGTGTGAAGAAGTACGTCGTGTTCCCAAAGAGGAGGAGGACTATCAAATATCCTGTCAAGACCGAGAAGGTGGCACCGATCCCGGCACCG
This sequence comes from Methanomicrobiales archaeon, assembly GCA_015660865.1. Classification (GTDB taxonomy): domain Archaea; phylum Halobacteriota; class Methanomicrobia; order Methanomicrobiales; family JACTUA01; genus JACTUA01. Next base: position 24,505 of record JACTUA010000001.1, read on the forward strand.
ATGAACCCGATGATGGCCGCCTCGTAGAGAAACATCTTCCTGATCTCACTTTTCCGCGTCCCGATGGATCGAAGGATCCCGATCTCCTTGACCCGCTCCGATACGGACATGATCATCACATTGAAGATGCTCACCGCCGCTACGATGAGGGATATGGCCCCGAGCATCGTGACAAAGGCGGTGATGGTGCCCAGGGCCTGATTGATTGTCGTGAGGAATTGGCCCGAATCGGTGATCTGAACTTCAATATTGTTTATATTCCGGTTCAATGTCTTGTTTATGTTGTTCTCGATTGCCCCGATCTGGCTGATATCGCTTGCGATGACGTTTACCTGGGGATACTGTCCCTCACCCCCATAAACGGACGTGTACCACTTATCTGTGACGATGATCGCCCTGTCAGTGTTCAAACCGGATCCGAACCCGGTTGATTCAAGTGTGCCGACCACCCGAACCGTTGTGCTGTTTCCCATTGCAGAACCTATCTTGATCCTGCTCCCTGTTTTCAGGTTGAAATTACTCGCAAGGGTCGGCCCGACAAGAACACTATCACCTCCCCTGATGTAGGTCCCATTCGTGACGACGAGAACTGTCTGAATTGTATCCGGGTTAAGGCCGATGATGTTTACCCTCCCTTTATCAGGACCGACAGTTATCTGATCCGAGGTTGAATAGACAGGAATGACCAGATTCGCCCCGACCGCCCTTTCGATTTTCTGGAGCTGGTTCTGGGTGATATATAAATTCGCACTCGTCACCCCACCTGTTTGCGCATTGGGACCCCCACCCATCCCCCCACTCACCCCGATATACGGGGTTACGATGATTACGTTCCCGGAACTGGAGAGCTGTGAAGTAATCGAGAGGGACAGGTTCACACCCATGATCCCCAGAGTCGTGATCGCAGTGACCCCGATAACGATACCGAGTGCTGCGAGAAGGGACCGGAGGAGGTGTCTCCTGACGCTCCTCATGGAGAGGCTTATGAATATGTCCTGGACCAAAGATTCACTCCCAAAACATTATCCGGTTCTTTTCCAATCCGACCCGTTCTCATGGCCCCTGGCGAGGTGGGATAACCCGCAATCCCCCTTCTCCTGAAACACACGACAATTTGCTTATCCAATGTCCTCTGTCCCTCGATACGATTACCCAATCGGCATTTCGCTTTATTCCCACGAATAAACTCTTCCGGGTATCTGACGTAAATGAATTGGTTCTCTTCCTCATAATCATTGAGCACCGGATCAAATTCCTTCGGAGATTCTTCGGCGGGTAGCCCATCCCGACGATTCAGGACAAGTGGATAAGGGAGGTGGCTGGGCGGGACCAGGCATGGCAAGGCTAGTTACGGCAAGGTGAGACGGGGCAAGGCTGGTTATGGAGGCACTTTGGTGCCCCCTTTCCGTGGATTTGATAATGCACAACTTGCACAATCCCTTCTTCCATCTCCACGTTGTCCCTCCGAATCCCATCTTTTCCAGCTAACGCTGGCGCTTTCATGTAACATCTCGCTTCCATTCTCGCCTCCATTCTTCGGTATCCGCGAAATCCTGAGGCGGATAAAGCAAACGGCATTGCTCATCGATTCGTACTGGGGGGGCACCGGTGATAGGATTAGGTTCAAATTCCACACCTCGCGGCACCATGTTGGGTTCCAGTCATCCCGAAGAAATTTCCTTTTCAACCAAAACCTAGAATTGGTATAACGGAGACCCTGAGAAGAGCGAGTATGGCGCAGTTTTTCCTCTCGGCCAGTGCGGAACTGTTCTATGACCTCGTAGCTTCCCTGTGGATCCTGAGCGAGGTGGTGGGGGGTGGCATCATCCCCCACCTGCGTCGCCGGGGGACAAAGATCGAGAGACGAGACAAAGGTTCGCAATTCTTGATCATTGGATGCATCCTCCTCTCTATTGCCATCTCATTCACCTTCGCAGCATCCGGTATTGCTTTGTTGCCCGGCTTCATCTCTTATACCGGATCAGCGCTGATGCTTGCAGGAATTGCGGTCAGACAATGGTCCATAGCGGTGCTTGGGAGTTTCTTCTCACCAACGGTTGGAATCCAGAAAGGCCAGAAGGTGGTGAACCGCGGGCCCTACCGGCTTGTGCGTCACCCTTCATACACGGGAGCACTCCTGATCATTGTGGGAGTTGGCCTCGCTCTCCGGTCATGGGGAGCGGTTCTTGTGATCCTGTTCATTACCGGCCTCGCTTACAGCTATCGGATACAGATGGAAGAGAAAGTCCTGATCTCCGAACTCGGTGATGAGTATGTGCAGTACACGAAGGTGACGAAGAAACTCATCCCGTATATCCTCTGAGGACTTCTCCTTTTTTTGGAACTTTCTGGTGTCGGAATACCTATCAGGAAAGGGGCAGAACTATGATCCATGCCTGATGGCATCCTGGAGAGGTGGCGGCGGGGAAAGCCGGCGCTTGGACAGGGAACGGATAAAGCGGCCCTGAGTAGTCTTCCACACCAATTAAAATAAAATATAAAATCAAATGAGCTATCAAACCATTATGACCAAATTTAATGATATTTTTTTACGTTCAAAAAAATCAAAATGGATGTATGCTTTATTTATTATTATTTTTACAATTATTGGAATCTTGATTCATATTTTATTATCCGGGGCCTTATTCACAAAATATCATCGTCTGAACGAGACAGAATTACAATCCCAATATAAAAATTTCAGGGATCATGAATTACCAACCCTCAGGGGGAATTTTCAGGGAATTTTTACTGGAAATATTCGTACAATGGCGGTTTTGCTCTTTGTACCGGTAATCATATACTGGCTAATAATAATGAATTTAAGCTTTTTACGAGGGATTTCATACCCTTCCCCAGAAAATTTAAAAATTTTAGTGTATATTTTGATGATGTACTTCGGTTATAATTCTTTTCCAAATGTTTATCCTTTTTTCAATACCTATCCATTCGGTATTTTCTACACTTACTATATATACCATGGATTTATTGAGATCCCGACTTTTTTCATCTGTGCTGTCTGGTCTCTCGATAATCTTGATAAAATGACCGAGGATATGCATCCAGAATCCGGTCTATCCTTGTTTCAGAGAATAAAAAATTCTTTTATCTATTGTATTCCTCCATTCATATTCGGATTCTCATTCCTTGCGGTATCCGCATTCATCGAGACTAAGATAGTTCCTACTCTGATTTTACAATCCTATTTACCCTATATTCAATAAATTTTTTTAAAAACCGATCCGGATGGAAAAACAGGTTCCTGATCTCCGATGGCATTGCTGAAGCGGATCGGATTTGTCCGGATCGGAAAGGCGACGGCGATACTGATCGAGGTGCCCTGGGAGCACCGGTGAAAGAATTTCCTGGGTTCGAATCCAATCCCTCTGAGCGTCGTTTTGTGTCACGGAGATGATGTGATTAGATTTATATATCTCCTACGATAAAATATATAAAGCCAATGAGCAAGAAGCACATATTTGAGATCCCGGATACCCCGGATAGCGTTGTCTTCTATCCCGGGAGGGAGATCAACATCGATGGGAAGACCATTGTCGAGGTCGACAGAAATAGCGCATGCGCTCAGAAGCTCATGAGCGACGGGGCCAGGGCGTACTGCGAGAAGCACTGGTTCAACCCGGTATTCATGTATTCGACCGGAAACCTTCCCGTCCTGATCGGGTTCGTTTTCGATGAAACCTCCTTTCAATCTTTTTCTTGCGTTCCTCGCACTGTTGTTTCGGGTTATAGGCATGTGGCAAAATGTACTCCCTCCTTCCAACGGGTCCCCCGATTAACCCCCATCTTTTCTGCTTCACGCTGACGCAGTGAAGTAACATCTCGCTTCCATCCCTCGTTTTTCCCGGAATCCTAAGGTCGGATAAGGCTACGTGCGATGCTCATTGAGGCCTATTGGGAGCACGGGTGAGATAATTTCTCTGGGTTCGAATTCGACCCCTCGCACTCTCGTTTCGGGTTATAGGTATCAGGCAAAATGTAAACTATCTCTTCTGATATCACTCAAGTTGTTCATGGAGGGCCCCCGCTACCGGCATAATATATCTCTGCATAGCTCCCCACAGCAAGGGTGTTCGGGACATTCGCTGAGATATCGATAGAAGTAATACTACTTACTGGGATTGTGTAATAAATCGACTGAACCCCGGTCTCGGCAGTCGTATAGCCCCCCTCATGCCCCAATCCGTAGACTTTTCCATCGGGAGCAATTACGAGAGTATAGATATTGAGACACAGTGAGTTCCCCCCGGCTGCATCGTTGTCATTGATCTCGTTGCTATTTGCATTGTGATACTGTAATGAGGTATCGGCATTGTGCAGGTAGAAAGCCGTCTCATAATAGTGGCTGGCGGTATTATCCTCATTGACTGTCCAGTAATACCCAACATCATTGGTCGTCGTGGACTGGAGCATAAAATAGAAATTGTATGTCGTACCTTTCTGTAAATTTAATCCGGTGAGAGTCAGATGAGTACCAGGGCTCCCAGTGATCTCCACGCGCTCGATGAGGCTCCCTCCTCCTTTTGGTGCTGGTATTGTTGAAGAAGGTTTAACCACTGACTGAGTTGAAGTTGTGCATCCAGTGATGAGAATTGTCCAGATAATTAGAAACACTAATAAAAAAATTCTTCTCATTTAACCTCCTTTCCAACGCAATAGTCTAATTTCTTCTCCGTATATTAATTTGGATTCCTTGACTTAAAACCGGAAAAATGGCATAGCAATACCGGCATTCCCACATCTCCGAATCCTCCCGGGGCGACGTAAGGACCGACCCGCAACAAGGACAAGGGAGCGGGGGGCGGTTCATGAGGAGAGGGAGGATTATCCTGGAATGTCAGGGTTGGGTTGGAGGGATGGTGAAAGTGCATAACCGATGGGTTATAAGCCTACAATGACACCTTACATATCCCTCGATGCAATACCTATCCAACTGAATGGCACAAGTTATCATTTTCAAACGTATATCCCATCGGGCATAGGCGGTCTCTGTTGATCCAGCATCCATTTTCATCACAAGATTCGTAATATTTCAATTCTACATCGTCTTTGTAGACCCAGCCAGTGTAATATAGTGGATTGTTATCACCACATATCTGAGGGTTTTGGCAGACCAGCCATCCCCCATAAACTCCCGTTGTTTCCACGGCTATCCATTTATTTAGGTTTGTTTGCATCATCACCCAAGCATGGGTAGCAGTAAAAATGGTAGAGGGGGATCTATCTGTACTTCCAACCATAATTACGGCATTGATTCCGACGCTATCAAGCCTGTTTCTAATATCATTTGCCATATCGACGCACCTCCGACCATAATAATACGCGTGAACCTGTCCAAGAGATTGATACCCTTCAAGAACGCCCCATGCAAGATTGATCCGTCCTTGTGGAGGAGACAAATCTTCCTGGAATGTCACAGGTGTCAGTGATAGAGTTGGAGGAATAGTCGAAGGGACAGCTGTTTTGGTAGGAGTCATCATAGGAACCGTTATACGCACTGCACCAACCAGAGTTGGACCTGTTGTTGGAACAGATGATGGTGTTGGGATGCTTGTTACCTGAACAGAAGAATCCGAAGTTAATACTGGTGTTGGTACTGGTGTAGTAGGAGAAAGTGTAACTTGTGACTGAGTTGAAGTTGTGCATCCAGGGACGAGACTTATCCAGATAATGAAAAACACTATTAGCAGGATTTTTTTCATTTAATTTCTCCCAACGCTAATAACTAATTTATTTCACCTATATTACTTTGGATTCTTGAGTCCAACCGGAAACACCGCATAACAATAACAGCATTCCCATATCTCTGGATCCTCCCGTGGCGAGGTCAGGACCGACCCGCTGGCAGGGCAGCGGACCTTTTTGCTTTCAGGTTCTCGCAGATCCATAAGGCGAAGGCACCCATCGTCAAGAGTTCCATTATCACATCACCCCCCCACCGAGCCTACGCGACGCCCAGACCACTTCGGCCGCCCTGAAACGGCTCAACGAGGTGGCGATACTATTCGAGATCGAGCTCACCCCCGACGGGATGGTCGAGGACAAGTGGTGGGAGTGGAAGTAAGTCGAACAAAATCTAAATTTTAAAAACTACCACCTTTCGTGGGTTCAAATCCTACCCCTCGCACTGTTGTTTTGGGTTATAGGTATCTCGCAAAATGCAACCCATCAGATGTGATATCACTTCATCCTGGTCTGGATGATATATTTATATACAAAATATACATTCACATATGTCCCTTCTGAAATCAATACCGTTTGCGGCGGTAATAATATCACTATTAGCCGTATCGTTGTTAAGTGGGTGTACCGGATCTGGATCCAGTGGAGGTATTGTCCCAACTCCTGTCCTGCATGCTTCTGTTACTACACAACCTCAAATTAGTTTAACACAAGGTTGCTATTATACAGCAACAGGATATGTATATAATTCAGGGAATGGTCCGGCGCAAAATGCAATTTTATATCTGACTCTTATTGATGATCAAACTGGATCTATTCGTGACTCTAAATCATTGAATCTTGGGTATATACCGGCTGGGGGCTCGCAGAACTTTGCTAACGTTGTTTTAGATGCTAATTGCGGTAAATCTTTTAGTGTTAAGTATACACTAACACCCTAAGTCATATTCCAATTTTTAACATGAGAATACAAATTACCAATACTCAATATTTTTTCCATCCGCCCGAAGCTGCCTAACCCACATCGGATTGCCTGGGGAGTACTTACGGTCGTTTTCACTTTAAATGGCGGATGTAAAAATACAACCCGCCACATGTGATATCACGTTTCTTCAACCCCTACAAATTTAATGAGGATATTCGCCTATCTTGAAAGTCCGTATATGATACAAATAGCACCTACAATCCAGCCAGCGTAAAACAACCCGTTATAGAGTTGATAAGTCGGGCCGCCAACTATTATTCCACATAGGAGTCCACCAACCAAAAGAGGATCACTTATGGAGTTCGCCAGTGTCGAAATAGGAAGGTAAATTTGATTGGTAGTTTTCCCACAAAGCGGCGATGATGCAACGATGGATGGAATTGTTGGGGGAGGATAAACCGGAACTGGAACTGAATATAATGCAATGATACAAAGAATTCCTATAATGACGAATGCGATGTTCATAAACGATTCCTTATGAGGAATTTCTACATTGATTCTTTCTCAATCATGATTCGAAATAGTTTGTCCCGAGTAAAATTAACAGGAAAAATCGCATAACAATACCGGCACTCCCAGATCTCCGGATCCTCCCTCGCCGAGGTGAGGACCGATCCGCAGCAAGGACAAGGGAGCAGGGTGCGATCCATGAGGAGTGGAGGGTATCCGGGTAGGTCAAGTTTGGGTTGGGAGAGGGTGAAAATGTTACATCGAAAGGGATGTTCAGATGGTCCCGAAAGCTCTAAGGAATTTTGCGAGATCCAGTGGTGTGACCAATATTACCAGATTCGGGTTGCCTACATCCTGCGCGAATTTCGTCAGATGTGTAATTACTCCGTCCTTCGGCTCCTTGGCCGTCAGAATCAGAAGATAGTCGGGGTGAGTCTCGGAGTAAGCTCGAGTAACTTGATGGGCAATATCTTCCCATGACAATCTTGCGGACCTAATGCTACCATAACCCTTTACAATGACGACGAATGTCAAAATCTTGCTTGCAATCGTTAATCTGAGATGCTCAATATCAGCAATTTCTAACGGAGAATCTTTGCCCCTTCTAGGAATCGGGGATGCACCCTTGGAACGTAACGCCGCTCTAAGAGCATTTTGAATATCCTCTTCTGGAATTCCAATTTTGGCAATTAAAGTGTTTGCTTCTTCATCTGAAATCCTCTTGATTTCTGGGAATATTGAAACGAAGTCAACAATTGTTGGTATCTCCCTCTCCCATATTTCTTTGATTTTCTTGGCTAACCCGTCAGTTAGAAACGACTCCTTGGTGATTGAATTAAATCGAAAAAATGTGGAAGGAGCTTTTGAAATGATTTTTAATAAATCGAAATCACCTACTTGAAAGCTCGCGATAATTCGCTCCACGAAATCTTCAGTAAAACTGTCGTAGTTTGTCCAATGGTGCGAACCGATATAATTTAAAATTAGGTTCAATAACTTGATTCTTAATCTATCAATAGGTGGCATTCCTTGCTCAACGTTTAATTATGATTGGAGACTTCCCGAAGTGAGTATCTTCGAAACCTGGTCGTCCAATCTAAGGACCGTGTACCATCTTCTCTTTATATAGATGAGGCTGCCTTTCTTAGTTTCCTCAAGCTTAGAGATGATGCCTCCATTATCTAATTTATGTAAAATTCGCCAGCATTTCATGCGTTTAAGCCCACATTCTTTCTCCAAATCTTTCACCGATTTGGTCCCATCAATCGCGAGAAGAACCCGGAGGGCATCAGGATTATTTTGTACCACTTTAAAGAGATGATCTTCCCATTTTTTGCGATCCTGATGGAATATAGCATCTTGGGCTTGCCTAATCTCTCTAACTTCTCTTTTGATTTCTATTATTTCTTTATGCACTTCAGGAGTCTCTGGCATTGTATCTCCACCGAAGAGTTGATCTAGAATAGTTGTTCATGGAATTTCTTGCCATCACGGTCAACAGTCCTTATTAATCCTTTACGTCGTAAGGAGATAATCACCGTACCAACATTTTCGGGTGTCTTCTGAATCTTCGTCGCGATATCCCGACTTGTGTTTGTTCCATCACATAATTCATAAACTTGATTTTCCACTGAACCAGGTTTTAAGAGCCTCTTTTTCATCTCACTCAATTGATCTTGGTTTGTGAGGAGCAATATTCCTTTAATATCTTCGAGAAGATTCTTGATTTCATCAAGTCTGTCCCCCGTCATTTACTTTCCTCCCTTCCTTTGTTTAATCGACCACTTTGTTCCCCAAGTTGATCCGAAGTTTTCCTCTCAGCTCTACGTAATTCAGATAAAATCACACTAATGTGGTTTGGAGTTTTCCCAAGAAGGTCTGCAATCTGCTTTGGTTGGAAATTGAATGCTGACAAAGTGGCAACTTGCTCTTTTAACGCTCTTCCTTGCACTGCGGCCATTGCTTGTAACTTGATGATAGCGTCAAGTTTGGAGACGATTATTTGGAACTGTTTGTCATCCATTCTTCTCAGCTCCTTCTGGCTTTTCCAATGTGAGCATAATCCAACTGGGCGGGGAATAATCCAACATCTTGCTCGGAGGCTCTCCCTTTTTATAATCGACGAGATTGGCGGCTAGCGCAGCCGCAATAAAATAATTTACAGCCCTTTCACTGACATTTACCTCTTTTGCAATGTCTTTAGCCATCCTTTTACCGTTGATTAATACCCACATCCTTTTCCTTTCATTCGTATTCACCAATTTCTCCAATTCATTTTCGACTGCCTCGGCGTTGGCTAGCAGTGATATTTTGGAGATTTGACGCAATTCTTTGAGTATTTCACTCTCTATTGTCATGGTTTTTCTTCCTTACCGGGAATACTCGCTGGCTCCGCATCTATGGGAAGTTCAGGTACCGGAATTCCAAAGTCCTCAAGGTCGAATGATTTTTTATATCTGTCCCCACCCCGCACCTTGAACGATTCGGCTATGCCTAGTTTTGCCCAAGAAGCCCAGTACCTTCTGACGGTACTATCGCTTGTCTTCGAGAGCCCAGCTATCTCAACACTTCCTCGTTTTCCATCACTCAGGTGGTAGATCATCCGTTTTGTTTCAGTGTCGAGTGTTGATTCAAGGACCCCGCGCACTTCCTTTGCACCCGAGAATTTAATCCATTTTAAAATCTCGGAGAGAAGCTCTTCGACCCTGCTACTGCTAATTTCGCTAACCGTTTGTATTCCCCCCAGTAGTCTGATTTGTTAGAGTCGTATTTTGCAGTTGTGAGGATGAGGACGAGGGAGTTTCCTTCTTTTTCTTGCGGGCCTTTAAGATTGTAAGATTCACTGATAGTTCATTCAGTGAGAACAAGGCTCTATGTGATGGGAACAATTCGCCGGGAGGAGAGGTCAATCCAGCGTGAACAAAATCCTCTGCCCAATTCGCTACGGTCCTCGGGGGAACACCGGTTGCGTCAGCAATTGCGTATGTTGAAGTTTTGCCATCCATTTTACTATAGGCAACAGCCTTTTCTTGGGAGTCTATGACTCGTTGAGCTGCTGATCTGGACGACGCAGCAGCGGTAGTACGCAAGTATGATCGGATATCTGTTAAAATAATGAGCATCTTCTCCTCGAATATTGGTGACATAACGACCCTCTAGGTATTAGGGCGGCTAACATCTTAAGCCTTATGATGATAAGGAATTAAATGTCTATAAAAAAGAGGTATAATAAATTAAATGATAATAATTATCGCTTACTAGACATTTAATTTTTTAATACTATTATGTTTTAGAAGAAACGAGGTTGTTTGGGATTCAAAGAAACGAAGCTGACATAGCATCAACCTTTCTATGGGTCATAGGTATACTTCCACGTCGTGCTTGGCGATCCTGCTCCCCTGTTTCCCCCCGCCCGGAAGAGAATTTCCCGAGGGAGATCTATTTACAAAATTATATATGCTAGGATTTATGAGGTTTACCTATGACAGACACACACCCGCTGGAGAACCTGGTTGACAGATTAACGGTTATCGGGGCCGTCATCGCGGTGGCGACCCTCTGGAACACCCTGTGGACCCCCTGGAAGGAGATTTCAGCATCCGTGGGCCTTTCCGTAGGCTGGGAAGTGTTCATCTTCCTCGGCCCCCTCGTGATCATCCTGCTCCTGTCCCTGTGGTGGGTCGGCACCCACTGATCTCACCTTTTTATTAATACGAAGTGGCGTCCATCCTTTCCTGGCCTCGTCGCATCCGTCTCCACCCCTCAACCTTTTTCTCCCTGAAAACCCCAAACTATTCCTATGCCCGTCCCGGCCATCGAGGTGCAGAGCCTCTCGAAGAGGTACGGCCAGATCCAGGCCCTCGACAGCGTCTCCTTCTCGGTCCCCGAGGGGGAGACCTTCGGGTACCTGGGGCCGAATGGCGCCGGCAAGACCACCACCATCCGCATCCTCACGGGAATTACGCTCCCCACAGGCGGCACCGCCCGGATCTTCGGGCACGACATCATCCGGGAGACCATCGAGTCGAGGAGGCACATGGGGATCGTCCACGAGACCTCCAATGTGTACGATGACCTGACCGCCTGGCAGAACCTCATCTTCACCGCCGAGCTCTACCATGTGGAGAGGGCAGGAAGGGACGAGTGGGCAAAGGAGCTCCTGGAGACCTTCGATCTCTTTGCGAGGAAGGACGACCTTGCCCACGGCTTCTCCAAGGGGATGAAGAGGCGCCTCACCCTCGCGATGGGGCTCATCAACCACCCGAGGCTCCTCTTCATGGACGAGCCCACCTCGGGCCTCGACGTCCAGTCCAACCTCATCATCAGGAGGGTGATCCGGGAGCTCGCCGGCGAAGGGGTCACCGTCTTCCTCACCACCCACAACATCGAGGAGGCAAACCTCACCTGCGACCGGGTTGCTATCATCGACCACGGGAAGATCGCGGCCATCGACTCCCCCGAGCGGCTGAAGAAGACCATCCAGTCGGTCCAGTCCGTGGAGGTCGGGTTCGACCGGCAGGTACCTGAGATCAAGGATGGGCTCATGAACATCCCCACGGTCAACGAGGTGCGCAAGGAGGGGGACAAGATCCGGTTCTTCACAGAGGATCCATCGGCGGTCCTTCCCGCGATCATCGCGTATGCCGAACGCGAGCACCTCAGGGTCCTCTCTCTCACGACCTGCGGGCCGAGCCTCGAGGACGTCTTCATCCGGCTGACCGGCCTTGATACAGAGAATGATCGGAGGCCCCTATGGAAATGAGGGCGAGGCTCCGGCAGGTCCCCCTCGACCTCTCGGCCGCGTGGGCCATCGCCCGGAAGGACATGATCATCTACTACCTCAGGCCGAACATCATCGTCTCGGGGATCCTCTTCCCCCTCTTCATGTTCCTCGCCTTTGCGATCGGGACGATCGGCGGGAGTGCGCCCCCGACGGGAGGAACCTCGGAGATAGCGCAGCTCGGGGCCCTCATCCCCGGTCTCCTCGCCATCACCGTCCTCTTCTCGGCCTCCTCAATCGAACCGGTCTCCATCCCCATCGAGCGGAGGATGAAGACCTTCGACCGGCTCATCTCGGCGCCCATCTCCCTCCAGGCTCTCGTCCTCGGCGAGAGCATCAGCGGGACCCTCTACAGCGTCGGGATCGCCCTCATCCCCCTCGTTATCGGGGTCCTCTTCTTCGGGAACCAGATCCTCTCGCCGGTCGTCCTCCTCCTCGCTCTCTTCCTCTCCTCCCTCTGCTTCTCCTCCATGGGGACCCTCGTGGCCTCCTACCCGACAGAGAACGTCGGCGAGGTGATGTCGATCTTAAACCTCATCCGTTTCCCCCTCATCTTCCTCTCGGGGGTCTTCATCCCCCTCAGTTCCCTCCCCGGGTGGGGGCAGGCCGTGGCCTTCTTCTCGCCCCTCACCTACACGAGCGACCTCATCAGGTTCGGGTATAACGGGGCAAGCCATATCAGCCCGATACTCGATATCCTCGTCCTCGCCGCCTTCATCATCGGCTTCCAGGCCTTCGGGAACTACCTCTACCGGAAGTTCAACGAGTGAAGGTGGGACAGGGAACAACCTTTAATATCCCCGTGGCGCATTCCTCCTCTGTTTTCGGAGTGGTATCGTATGGAGTTCAAGGATATCGTCATGCAGCGGTATGCAACCAAGAAGTTCGACGGCCGGAAGATCGAGGATGCAAAGATCAAGGCGCTCTTCGAGCTGATCCGGTATGCGCCCTCTGCCTTAAACGTCCAGCCCTGGAAGATCAAGGTCGTCACCGACCAGAAGGTGAAGGAGCAGCTGAAGCCTGCGACATGGAACCAGGAGCAGATCACGACCTGCTCCCACCTCCTCGTCTTCTGCGCGAACACCGACTTCAAAGGGCTCATCGAGAGGCTGGAACGGCTGCTGAAACAGGCGAAGATGCCCGAAGATGTTGCGAAGATGGTGATGGGGATGGCACGGGATTACTTCCTGAAGATCCCCCCGGAGGCACAGCTCGCCATGGCGCAGCACCATGTCTTCCTCGCCCTGGGGAATGCCCTGAACGGGGCGAAGTCCCTCGGATTCGACTCCTGCCCCATGGGCGGGTTCGACCCGAAGGAGTATTCCCGGATCCTCGGGCTCCCGTCCACCCTCGTCCCCACCATGCTCTGCCCCGTGGGCTACGCCGCGGACCGGCCCATGCCCAAGCTCCGGTTCCCGAAGGAGGAGATCTTCTTCTGAACCGTTCACCGCCGGGGGCGATTTCCCACCTTTTTTATACACCCTTGTAGATGATGTATTGGTTCTCGAGGCGCCGGTGGGAGGGGACTCTCTGATATCCCCCGATCACGCGTTCCTGGAGGGCCGGTTCTTTCCCATTTCCCGAGGGAGGCCCTGTGAAGGTCATCGTCATCGGATCCGGGTTCGGCGGGCTCTCAGCCGCAGCCCTCCTCGCGAGGGACGGCCACGAGGTTACGGTCATCGAGAAGAACGAGCAGATCGGCGGAAGGGCGGGCGTGTACCGCGAGGGAGGGTTCACCTTCGACATGGGCCCCTCCTGGTACATCATGCCCGATGTCTTCGAGCGGTTCTTCGCCGAGTTCGGGAAGAAGCCCTCGGACTTCTATGAGCTCCGGCGGCTGGACCCGAGCTACCGCATCTACTTCGGGGGGGGAGGGACCCTCGACATCCCTTCGGACCTGAGAAGGACCTATGCCCTCTTTGCTGCCCTGGAGGTGAACGGGGCGCAGAAGCTCAGGAACTACCTTGTATCGGCGAGGGAGAAGTACGACCTTGCCGTACGCGAGCTCCTCTACCATGACTACCGCACCCTCTTTGACTTCCTGGACAAGCGGATCCTGATGCAGGAAGCGAGCCTCCACCTTTTCGAGAACCTGGAGACCTTCGTGAGCCGGTACTTCGAGAGCGACCGTGCGAAGAAGATCGTGGAGTACTCGATCGGATTCCTGGGCGGCTCGCCCCAGAATACCCCCTCCCTCTACCATGTCCTCTCCCACACCGACCTCACCCGGGGGGTGTGGTACCCCGACGGTGGTATCCGGCGGGTCGCGTATGCCATCCGTGACCTCGCCCTCTCCCAGGGGGTGAAGTTCCTCTTCAACGAGCCGGTGACGAAGATCGACGTCGACGGGGGGCGGGCACGGGGGGTAACGACGGCCCGCGGATGCTATCCCGCGGACATCGTCCTCGTGAACGCCGATTATGCCTTCTCAGAGATGCACCTCCTGGACGAAGAGTACCGTTCCTACCCGCAAGACTACTGGGAGAAGCGGATTCTGGCCCCGTCGGCGTTCGTCTGCTACCTGGGAATCAGGAAGAAGGTCCGGGGGCTCGCCCACCACACCCTCTTCCTGGACATGGACTGGGAGAAGAGCTTTGACCTGATCTTCGACCCGAAGAGGGCAGCCTGGCCCGACCATCCCTCGTACTACGTGAACGTCCCCTCCCGGACCGATACCACCGCCGCCCCGGAGGGCTGCGATACCCTCATTGTCCTCGCGCTCCTTGCCCCGGGGCTCCCTGATACACCGGCGATACGCGAGCGGTTCTATACCCTGATCATGGACCACCTGGAGCGATCGATCGGGGAACCCGTACGCGATTCCATCGCGGTGAAGCGGATCTTCTCCCTGAATGACTTCAAAGAGCGGTACAACGCTTTCAAGGGGACCGCCCTCGGGCTCTCCCACACTCTCTGGCAGACCGCCCTCTTCCGGCCCTCCCACCAGAGCAGGAAGGTGAGTAACCTCTACTACACCGGCCAGTACACCCACCCGGGCATCGGTGTCCCCATGACCCTCATCTCGTCGCAGATCGTTGCCCGGGGGATCACGCACGATACCCCGGGGGGAAGAACAAGGTGATCCTTCACCCCCTGAGAGCGGTGAAGAGAAGACAGGCATCTGTGAGGACTGCGAAGGCGATAAGGGAGAGCACAGTGTGCTGCGCGAAGGCCATGAGGTCCCCTTCATCCCGTGGTTCCCGGAGGTTCGCCGGGAGGGTACTGGCAAGGGGGATGAAGGATACGAGGGCAATCACACCAACGGGTGCGGCTGGAGGGAGAATACCGGTCAAAGGTGCCGTCGAGTAAAGAACGATTGCAAGGAAGGTCGCGGCAAGGGCGAGGAGCATACCCGCCGGGACGCCGTTCCGAACGATGAAGGTCCTCTTCCCCGAGAGGGCATCCGCCTGCCGGTCTGGTATCTCCACTGCGAGGATGAAGGCGACTCCGTAGAGGAGGAGGGGGAGCATGGCGAAGAGAAAACTGAGACCCAGGCTTCCGGCGATGACCAGATAGCCCATCCCCGGGATGAGGAGGCCGATGGCGATGGCGGTCGCCGCCTCCCCGAGTCCCCGCGACGAGAGCCGGACGGGCGGGGCCGAGTAGAACCACCCGATACCGTTCCCGAGGACGAGGAGGGCGGGGAGGAAGGGCGTCGGGAGCACGGTGAAATACGCCCAGATCCCCGCGATGAACGAGATCGCGATGAGGAGGAGGGCGATGCTCCTCGCCCGGGGACGTGGGTCCGGCCGGCCAGCAAGCACCCCGCTCCCGCCCGAGACCGCCGTCGGCCTTCCCCTCCTGTCCCCGTCGATATCGAAGTAATCGTTGCTGAAATGGACCGAGAGGTGGGCCGGGCCGAGGATGGCATAGCCGATGAGGATCCGCGGGACCTGGAGGGGATAGCCGGCTGCGACCGCCGTGAGTGCACCGAGGAGGTAATAGAGGAGACCCCCGAAGAGAAGGGGAAGCCTCCCCATCCTGATGAAGGCAGCAAGCTCCCGGAGATCCATCCCATTCACCCGGTCCAGAGTCCCTATCTACCTACCGGTATATGAGGATCAGGAGGTGGGGAGGATTTGGGATGACCCGTCAGCCGGGCACCTGCTGCGAGAGTGCGTCGTGGGGGCAGGCATCGATGCACTTCCCGCAGAGGACGCACTTTTCAACCTCCATCGCCAGGCGCCACTCGCCGTCGAAGGTGAAGACCTCCCTCGGGCAGATGCTGATGCAGGCCCCGCAGTCGACGCACTCGTCTTCGTCGCGCACCACAGGATGCTCAAGGATCTTCACTGTCGCCCCGAGGGATCCCATCTTCTCGGAGACGAGCCGGCAGCTCTCTTCGGGCACGTCGATGAGGACCTCCCCCCCCGAAGAGTCGATGTGGGCCCGGTCGACGCGGATGAGGACTCCGGTCTCTTTCACCGCCTTCGCGATGATGGGCTCGTACCCCTTCCTCCTCGAGAATGTGACAAGGAGCTTCATTTCAGCCACCTCCCGCCGAAGAGCTTCCCGAGGTCGATGGCCGTGAGCATCCCCAGGACCTTCTCATCCGGGTCCACGACCGGGAGCGCGCTCACGTTGTAGTGCTCGAGCTTTCGGGCAACGATATCGACGTGTTCGTCGGGGTTTGTGGTGATCACCCTGGTTGTCATGATATCCCTCACCTTCTTTGCCCGGCCGGGCCGGGCGATGGCCTTGGAGAGGTCGTACGTCGTGATGATCCCGACGAGCTTTCCCTCCTTGTCCAGGACCACCAGGTGGTTGGTATCCCCCTTGAGGAGCCTCTTTGCGGCTTCCTTGAGCTCATCCCCGTCCGAGACCGAATAGATGTTCCTGTCCATGATGTCCTGGACCCGGGGCACCCGCGCCGTCTCCCGCATGGGCCTGACGAGCTTGGTCGCATCGATCCTCCTGGTAGGGAGGGAGAGCGTCATCTTCCCTGACTCCACCCAGCGTTTCAGCTCGAGGGCCACCCCCCGTGCCCGCCGGTAGCTCGAGAGGGATGAAGTCTTCACCACCTCCCCCCGGATCTCGATGCTCCCGCTTTTGAGATCGGCATACGAGACCTCCCTGAGCGCCGGACGGTCGCGGGAAGGTATACCGTAGTCGATGACGTTTACCCGGATGTCCTCATCCCGCACCGCCGTGGATCGGACAACACCGAGGTCGATGACCGGCAGGGGGACGCCGACCCCGATGTACATCGTCACGCCGTAGCCCGTCATGGTGGCCGCCCGCAGGTACTCCTGGGACATCTCCTTCATGTCAGCGGTCACCATCAGGGTCCCGAACCCCTTCCCCGGCGAGTGCTGAGTCCCTTCCCCGATGATCATCCCCGGCGCCCCGGCGAGGAAGATGGGGACCCCGCTCCCGATGACATGGAACGACGGGTCGTTGGAGATGGGGGAGAGGACGCCCGCCCCCGAGTAGGTGATGTTCCCAAAGGACGGGAGGAGCATCCCCATGTAGGTCAGGAGGGTCCGGTCGGTTGAATTGGTAGCCGCGTTATACCGCTGGTACGCGTTCCGGGGGTTTACCATGATGGCCTGGTTCAGGTCATCGAGGATGAGCTCGGTCGTGAGCTCCCGCCTCGGGTAGCAGTCTGTCCCCGGGGAGAGAGCCCTGAGCTCGACTCTCTTTCCCGCCACGAAGTCCTCGAGGACGTGCGCCCCGCCGTACTCCATCCCCCGGGTGGTGGACTGCTGGGTCGCCCCGATATATGCGTCTACGGCCGCAACTCCCCCGTAAGCCTCCACGTCATTCAGGAAGACCTGCGACATTCGGATGGGCGGGTCTGAGTGGCCGAAGTTGAGGAATGCACCGGTCGAGCACATTGCGCCGAAGGTGCCGGTGGTAACCACATCGACCTCGGCGAAGGCGCCCTCCTCGCCCAGCTCGGCGACCACCCCCGGCATCTCCTCGGCGGTGACCACGCGGGCGTTCCCTTCGCGGATCCGTTTATTGATCAGCTCGATAGACTTCTCCATGGCCATAATCTTTTATGTGAATAAATATTAATGTTTTGTATTATCCTCAGTAATAAATGCCCCTATATGCATGCCCGGCACACGGGTATGTATGCAGAGGGATGGTTTCATCAGGGAGCTTACGCACCTTGCCCCGCCTGAACTTGCCGACGCGGAAGACGCAGGAAGGATCGGCCTCATCATCGAGGGGAGGACAGAGGTCGGGACGATCTGTACGGCTCTCGACGTCACCCCCCGGGTCGTCGCCCGGACAATTGAGGCGGGGGCCGGGATGCTCGTGGTCCATCATACCCCCCTCTGGGAGCCGGTCACGTCCCTCACCGGCCCGCTGGGCAGCCTCCTCGCACCCCTCCTCGCCAACCGGGTGAACGTCTATGTCATGCACACGAACTTCGACCGGGCTCCCCGCGGCATCAACGACGCCCTCGCCGAGCTGCTCGGCCTTCGGAACACCGAGGCTATGAAGATGGGTCTGATCGGGGACTGCTCCCTTGATCTCGGGGAGCTGGCCCGTCGCCTTGGGGGGCCGGTACGGGTATGGGGCAGTATCCCGAACCTCTCCCGGCTTGCGGTTGTCGGGGGGAGCGGCTTTGATCCCGACCAGATCCTTGAAGCCGCCTATCGTGGGGCCGATGCCTTCCTCTCCGCCGAGATGAAGCATCACGTCGCACTCTCCACTCCCATCCCCTGCATCGAGGCCACCCACTACGCCCTCGAGGCACCCGGGATGAGGCGTATCGCCTCGCAGATGGGGTGGCAGTTCATCGACGATCCGCCCGAAGTCAGAAACGTCGCATGACCGATCCCTGGAAGATCCTCGGGAAGGAGAGGAGACTCACCCCCGAGATTCGGAGGCTCATTGAGGAGCGGTACGGGCAGAGGGGGGTAAAGGCCCTGGAGATCGTGGACGAAGGGCGGGTGAAACGATACCTGGACTTCTTCGTGGTGGTCGGGAGCTCCGATGAGTACGTGGTCGAGGAGGAGTTCTGCACCTGCAGCGACGCCCTCTTCCGCAGGGGGGAGTGTTCCCATGTCATCGCCGTCCGGATCGCATCCCTCACAGGCCAGTTCGAGGAGTTCCCCCTCTGGTACCAGGACATCTGGAAGAAGGAGAATCGCGAGGCATGAGTTATTTATCGAATCACCACGAAGATCCATACGGAAACGTGGGTTTTCATGCTCGAGGATGAGTACCTGCTCGATTACTTCAGGGACAAGGGGCTCGAGAGGAGGATCTGCACCTCATGCGGAGCGGCCTTCTGGACCCGGGACCCGGAGAGGACCCTCTGCGGGGACGCCCCCTGCGAGCCCTACAACTTCATCGGGGACCCGGTCTTCCGGCTTCACACTCTTGCGGCCATGCGGGAGGCATTCCTCTCCTTCTTCGAGAGGAACGGGCATGCCCGGATCGAGAGGTACCCGGTCGTGGCCCGGTGGAGGGACGATATCTACCTCACCATCGCCTCCATCGCCGACTTCCAGCCCTTCGTCACCTCGGGGGTCGTCCCGCCCCCGGCAAACCCCCTCACCATCTCCCAGCCCTGCATCCGGCTCAATGACCTGGACTCGGTGGGGCGGTCGGGCCGGCACCTCACCCTCTTCGAGATGATGGCCCACCATGCCTTCAACACCGACGAGCACGAGGTCTACTGGAAGGACCGGACGGTGGCCCTCTGCGACGAGTTCCTCGCATCCATCGGTGCCGACCTCCGGCGGGTTACCTACAAGGAGCGCCCCTGGATCGGCGGGGGGAACGCGGGGCCGAGCGTGGAGGTGCTCATCGGCGGCCTCGAGGTGGCGACCCTGGTCTTCATGAATATGGGGAGGATCAACACGGGAAAGCCCCCCGTGATGCTCGACGGCGTGGCCTACTACCCGATGAAGACGAGGATCGTGGACACCGGCTACGGCCTCGAGCGGCTCGCCTGGGCCTCCCAGGGCTCTCCCACCGTGTACGACGCGGTCTTCCCCGAGATGATCCCGGATCTCATGGACGCGGCAGGCCTCGGGGAGGCCTACCGGGACCCTGAGTACCGGGAGATCCTCGGGCAGAGCGCGAAGTTCGCCGGGCTCATGGACATCCATGGTTCGAACCTCTCCGAGTTGCGAAAGAGGGTGGCCGCATCTATCGATGTGCCCGTGGAGATCCTCGAGAAGAAGATCGTCCCGGTGGAGAAGATCTATGCCATCGCCGACCATACCCGGTGCCTTGCCTACATGCTCGGGGATTGCATCGTCCCTTCCAATGTCAGGGAAGGCTACCTCGCCCGGCTCGTGCTCCGCCGCACCCTCCGCATGATGCATGACCTTGATCTTTCGATCAATCTCGCCGATCTCGTGGATCGGCAGATGGCGATCATCGGGAAGGAGGGCTTTGTCCAGGTGGACAGGGTGGTCAGGGAGATCGTGGAGCGCGAGGTGGAGCGGTACAGGCAGACCATGGAACGGGGCAGCCGGATCGTCCAGCGGATCGCAGGCACCTACCGGAAGAGGAACGCGCCTATCCCCCTCGCAGAAGTCATCACCCTCTACGACTCCCACGGCATCCCCCCCGAGACGGTGAAGGATCTCGTGGCCCTTGAGGGCGTGGGGGCAGAAGTCCCGGACGACTTCTACTCGCGGATCGCGGATCTCCATGCCGGCGAGGAGCATGCCGCCGACGATCCCCTTGCGAAGTACCGGGACCGTATCAAGGAACTCCCCCCTACCCGCCCACTCTACTACGAGGCAACGGGCGAGATGGAGTTCGAGGCAACGGTCCTCGACTACTTCGACGGGTTCGCCGTGATGGACCAGACCCTCTTCTATCCCGAGGGCGGGGGCCAGCCGTCGGATACGGGAACCCTCGTCACCTCCGAGGGGATCTCCCGGGTCGAGTCCGTGGTCAAGCTCGGAGAGGTCATCCTCCACCAGACAAAGGGCGGGGTCATCAAGAAGGGTGAACGGGTGAAGGGGAAGCTCGACGAGGAGCGGCGCCTCTCCCTCATGCGCCACCACACGGGGACGCACATCCTCCTCCATGCGGCGAAGCTGGTCCTCGGGAGCCATATCCACCAGGCGGGGGCCCAGAAGGGGAGCGAGTCTTCCCGGCTCGACCTCAGGCACTTCAAGCACATCACCCCCGAGGAACTCTCGAGGATCGAGGTCGAGGCGAACAGGATGGTCATGATGGACCTCCCGGTCTATATCCGATGGGAGGACCGGGACAAGGCCGAGCAGAAGTTCGGGTTCGACCTCTACCAGGGCGGGGTCCCGCCTGGGAAGGAGATCCGGGTGGTCCAGGTGGACGGGGAGGTCCAGGCCTGCGCAGGGACCCACTGCCACTCGACGGGCGAGGTCGGCGCGATCAAGGTCATCCGGGTTGAGCATATCCAGGACGGGGTGGAGCGGATCGAGTTCTCCGCAGGCATCGCGGCGCTCTACCAGATGCAGCGGATCGAGAGGCTCCTCTCCGACGCATCGGGGATCCTCTCGGTCCAGCCAGAGAATCTCCCTTCGTCGGCGACCCGGTTCTTCACCGAGTGGAAGGAGCGGGGGAAAGAGATCGAGCGGCTAAAGGCGAAACTGGCCGAGCTTGAGTTGAAGGCAATTGAGCTCGAGGATATGAATGGCCATCTGGTGTTGGTGAAACGAATCGATCTTGCTCCGAAGGATCTGAACGTCCAAGCCCAGAAGATCGCGGCGCAGGGCGGTACTGCGGTGCTGATTTCTGGAGAGAGCATCAATGCTTATGTAGTAGGCGCAACTGGGTCCACAGAGGTTAATGTGGCCGAAATCGTCACAGATGCTTCCAAAGCTCTTGGTGGGCGGGGTGGGGGAAGTCCCCAGTGGGCGCAAGGTGGAGGGCCGAAGGTTGAGATGATAGGTCCTACACTTATGACAATACACTATCAGCTCAAGAAAAAACTTGAAACATCTGGAAAGGAACCACATGCCTGACGGCGTCATCATCCTCGAGCCCGGCGACGAGAAGGCCCAGAAGATCGCAAAGGCCATCTCGAGCAGAACGGCGGGCGAGATCCTCCAGCTCCTGAAGGACGGGGGCCATGCCTCCACCCAGATCGCCGAGGCACTGAAGATCCCGATCACCACGGTCCAGTACCACCTGGAGAACCTGGTGGACGCGGGGATCATCACCATAGTAGAAAAGCGGTGGTCACAGAAGGGCCGCGAGGTGAAGGTCTACGGCCTCCGGGACCAGATGCTCATCGTGGTGCCGCACGGCGGGGACCTCAAGGGGATCCTCCTCAGGTACGGCTCCCTCTTCGCGGTCGTGATCCTCGCGAGCATCGTCCTTGCCCTCCTGGGCCCGTCTTTTGCCCCCGTGGCTTCTCCAGCCGTCCAGAATATGCTCCCTACTGCCCTTCCCCGGGCACCGTCCGAAGCGGGCGTGGCAGCCGATCACCTCCTCAAAGGGGCCGCGAACCAGACACCAGCACCCGTCGCCACACAGGTGACAGGCGGTATGCCGGAGGCAGCTGCAGTACCCGCCGTACCATCCCTTCCCCTCGTCTTCTTCCTGGGTGGGGCACTCGTGATCCTTGTAATGCTGGGATATGAGGTATGGGTATGGCACCGGGCAAGGAAGGGGTGAAGGAACTCTTTACAGCATCCCTATAAAATTTTTCAGGATCCGGAGCCCCACGTCGCCGCTCTTCTCGGGATGGAACTGCACCCCGTAGACCGTGCCGTGGCAGACCGATGAGGCAAAAGGTAAGACATAGTCGGTCTCCGTGACTGCGAACTCTTCCGGCGTGTCAAAATAATAGGAGTGTACGAAGTACACGTATTCGTCCGGATGGAGGCCATCGAAGAGGGGATCGTCCCTGACCTTTCGGATGGTGTTCCACCCCATGTGGGGGACCTTGAAGCCCGGCTCCGCCGGGAAGCGGCGCACCCCGCCGGGGACGAGGCAGAGCCCCTCGTGGACCCCGTGCTCCTCGCTCCACTCGGCGAGCATCTGCATCCCCAGGCAGATGCCGAGCATAGGTACCCTGCCGGCGAGGGTGGTGACTGTGGCTCGGAGATCGCCGAGCATCTCCATGCCGTCCCGGAAGGCCCCCACCCCGGGCAGCACGATCCCGTCCGCTGCCTCGATCTCGAGGGCATTGGAGGTGACGGATACCTCCGCACCGGCACGCTCGAGCCCCCGCATCACGCTTCTCAGGTTCCCGAGCCCGTAATCGATGACAGCGACCTTCTTCATGGTATTCTGCGCCCAGTACGCATGGGGAAGGGGTTGATAAAAAGATTGGGTCAACCGGTCGTCCCGGGAAACAGATCGTTCCTTTTTAGTCGTCCGGGACCAAAGATATCCTGACCCTCCCTTCATATTATCCTGACAGGGGAAGGGAGGCTCGGGGAAGAGACCATGGAGATCCTCCCGATCGCCGGCCTTGTTGCTATCCTTGCCATTGTACTCGCCGGCCCGTTCCTGTTCCGCCGGATCGAGCAGAACCTCGAGGCCTTCCTCTTCGCCTGCGGCGTCGCGGCCCTCACGATTGCCGGGTTCGCATCCATCCCGGGGGTGACAACCGGCTGGTCGCCTGGTATCGTGTGGGAGGCCCTCACCACGCCCGTCCTCATCGGCCGGTTATTCGGGATCCCCGTCGGGATCGTCCAGATCGTCCTTGCCGTCGGGTTCCTCATTTACCTGGGCCACCGCCCCCTCGAGATGGCGATCCAGAGGGTCGTGGATACTGTCCCTCTCGGGGCCCTCGCCTTCCTCCTCGTGGTCGCCCTCGGCCTCCTCTCGAGCATCATCTCGGCCATCCTCGCCTCCATCCTCCTCATCGAGATCCTCTGCGCCCTCCCCCTCCCGAAGGAGCCCAAGATCCGGCTCGCGGTGGTGGCCTGCTTTGCAATCGGCCTCGGGGCGGCCCTCACCCCCCTCGGGGAGCCCCTCTCCACCATCGCGGTCTCGAAGCTCTCGGGCCCCCCCTACAACGCCGGCTTTGACTTCCTTGCCCGTCTGCTCGGGATCTATATCCTTCCGGGGATCCTCGCGTTCGGGCTCCTCGCCGTCTGCCTGGTCAGGTGCCCGGACACGCAGGAAGGCGGCCCCGTCTTCTGCAGGGTTGAGCGGGGCACGCTGGGTGAGGTTGCTATCCGGGCAGCGAGGGTCTACCTCTTCATCATGGCCCTCGTCTTCCTGGGCGAGGGGTTCAAGCCCCTCATCCTCGGGTTCGTGGCAGGGATCCCGGCCGACGGCCTCTTCTGGGTGAACATGGTCTCGGCGGTCCTTGACAACGCCACCCTCACCGCGGCGGAGATCGGGCCGTTCCTCTCGCCCCTCCAGATCCGGGCCGCCCTCATGGGGCTCCTTCTCTCGGGCGGGATGCTCATTCCCGGGAATATCCCGAATATCATCGCGGCGGGGAAGCTCGGGATCACGAGCAGGGAGTGGGGGAGGGTGGGCGTTCCCATCGGCCTCACTGCCATGGCAGTC
Source organism: Methanomicrobiales archaeon (assembly GCA_015660865.1). Lineage (GTDB taxonomy): Archaea > Halobacteriota > Methanomicrobia > Methanomicrobiales > JACTUA01 > JACTUA01. Next base: position 48,858 of record JACTUA010000001.1, read on the forward strand.
TCCTTCGTCGTCATCTTCTTCCTTGGGATCTAGGGGAAGGGCGGGATGACTCAGGGCTTTGAGACCGGGACAGGCATCGCGAGAGGGGAGTTTCGATGGCCTCAAGATACCCTCTGCTGCTGGGTCAGTCCAACCGGCGAAAAAAAGCGGGGGAATTCTTTATTATTTCAATACGCAGACGGCGTCCGGCGTATGGATCACCGGGACCAGGCTCTCGGAGATGGAGAACTCGAGGTTCTCCTCTGCAGGACCGATGAACCCGACGGACATGTCCTGCCCGACCATGATCTCTGCAAACTGCTTTCCCGAGGCGAGGAGCACCCCCCCGTCCGCGAGCACCGGTGCCTTGTGGATGCCGCCGGTCACGATGGTCCGGAGATGGTCGAGCTCGGTCCCCTCGCCCTGCGGATAGCGCCGGAAGAGGAGATTGTAGCGACGGGGTGCGAGGCCCATGCAGTACGGGCCATGGAAGCCCGCATCGTCGAGCGCCGTCACAGCGCCGATGATCTCATCAGCAGCTGCGCCTACCGCCTCCCAGGGGGAGATCTTCACTGACTGGGAACCCTTCGCCGAGAGGAGGCCGGGGACTCCCGGGGCTCCCTGGAAGATGAGGGCATCCTCCCCGCTTGCACAGGCGCAGGCCGCCGTTGCCACCGCACAGGTGTCAAAGGCGACGTGATCCCGCTCGTACGCCGCGATATCCCTCTTCCCCAGGCAGAACGTAGCCTGGAGCAGGGGGACCGGCAGGCACTCGCTCGTGATGAATCCCTTCCTTCCCTTCCCGTCTGACATCGGGATCGATTTCAGCCCGAGGCCATAGGGGCCGCTGATGCCGAGGAGGCGCCTCCCTGAGAGGATCCCCTTCGCCGCCTCGACCATCACGGTATCGAGGAGTCCCCAGGTCTCAGCGCTTATGGGTGCATCGTCTCGTCCAAGGTATCTTCCATCCATCATCATCGCCTCCGTCACTCCTTGAGCGACCCCACGGTCTTTGCCCCGCTGGCGGACGCAGGGGGACTCTCCTTCCCTCCGAGTCCGAGAGCAACATCGTCCACCTCTTTTGCGCCCCTGGCAAGGAAGGTATCCTCGTCACCTGTCAGGATGGCGATGAGCCGGGCGAACTCCCCGGCATGGACCCGCTCCTCGTTCGCGATATCGGTGAGCACCGCCTTTGCAAGGGGGTGGTCGGTCGCATCGGCATGGGCGAGGTACAGGTGGGTCGCTTCATGCTCGGCTGCGAGGTCCTGGCGGATTGCACGGATCAGTTCCTCCCTGGTGAGCTTCCGCTCGGGAACCACTCCGGTGAAAGGGTTCAGGAATTCAGGCATAGAAACCTCCATTGAGTCGTTCTATCACGGTGGGCGGGCAATTCACCCGCCTCCTCTCGTGCACGTCAGTAAGAGTAAATATATAGCTTTCGGTTTCCGGCACCGTTTGAAACGTTGTATTGCAGCCCGCCGGCAGGAATTCACCGCCGCAGGCCGCCACTCCCGGGGAGGAGCCGCCCGCATCTCAGCGCCGCGTGCCGCCTTTTCCGGGAAAAAGCCGCTTCCAGAAGGGGTTGTTCCTCTTCTCCATCCTCTTTGCGAGGGTCTCGGTCTTCTGCTCGTCCAGATCCCGCCTGAGGATCCGGAGCTGCTGCTGGTGGCCGATCAGCCGCTGCTCATGCCCGGCGACCTTCTCCGCGAGGGAGGTCACCTGCTCCCCGAGATCCCTCACCGCCTCCTGGAGGTTCTTCATATCCGAGAGGACTCCCAGGGTGAGGTTCTCACCCGCATACGCGATGGATCCGCCCTCCACACCGGGTTCAGGATCTCCCTCTCCTTCCGTTTCTGCCTGTCCTCCCCTGAGAATCCCCTTGATGGTGGGGACGGCAGTCCCTACGGATTCGAGCTCAGCGATCTGTTTCAGATGGCCCACCGTCTCCGGCGAGTAGAGGCGTGTCCTTCCCTGCCTGGTGGAGGTGAAGAACCCGGTATACGTGCGGAGAAACCTCTTCACGTCCGCTTCGGGAAGGCCGGTCCTCTCCACGAGATCCCGGAACCTCAGGAAGGTCGTATCCTCGTCCATGCATCCACCGGAACCCGGTTTTCCGGTACTGTGCGACCCGGAACTATAAGGGGTTTCTGTAAAACCGGAACTGCCCGGGATAAGTACCGTTTAGGAAGTCCAGCACCAGGTCACGGAGATCGGCCAGATGATACGGCGATTATTGGAGCGGGAACCCGCACGCGGGCGATATATCCCGACATTCTTCATGCATTGAAGAAACAAGCCGCGTGAGTGATCGATAAAAAGACTTAAATGATCTATCCCTGAAAAACTAACCGGATGCCAAAGTTCTGCCACAGGTGCGGGGAGATATTATTTGATGAAAATGCGATGTTCTGCTCTTTCTGTGGAACGAGAGTTGTAAAAGAGGAAGTATCGAAGACCGGAGATGATTATCAACCGGCTCCCAAGAATATCGGAAAAGAGACAGGAAAATCCAATAAACATTCCTGGGCTGGCATATTACTGGGAATTATTCCCATGATCATTGCAATCTTTGTGCTGCTGAACATATACCTGTTTCCGGTTGTGAAATTATTCGGGATGTCGTTCTCAATAGCCCAACTCAATGCGTATTGTTCAGAGACATTTTTTTATGCAACCTTTGGTCCTCATTGTGATCAAAATTCTTTGTATTTTTACACAGGATGGCTGGTTTCGGTGCTTTTAATAATTGTCGGAGTATACGAAGTATATTACACAATGAAGAAGAGTTCCTGACATTCTGAATGCATTGAAAAAACAGCCAGTTGAAACAAACATACAAAGTTTTAAGGTATCTACTTAAGAAGAACTATCCAAATTCCAAAATTTGTCAGGAGTGCGGGAAAAATGGTAGATGAAAACGCTAAACATTCTTCGGATGGCACGTTAGTGGGAATAATTGCTATAATCATTGGAATTTTCGTGTTAGGGGCTTTATACCTACTTCCATTTGTTACAATCCTTGGGTCGTCGTTCTCAATTGCCCAATTGAATACCTATTGTTCAAATTCGCTCATAAATGCAGTTTTTAGTGCAAATTGTACTCAATATTCTTTTTACTTTTATGCGGGATGGGTGGTTTCGGGCGTTTTACTCATTGCCGGAATATATAAAGTTTATTATTCTATAAAGAAGATTTCTTAATTTCAGGGTTAATTTTTTATAAAGTCATACGGGGATCTCTCCAAAGTGATGATGAGACCGAGGAAAAAAGGACCGAAATTCACATGGCTCTCGACATCGTTCACGGGTTGTAACCTGACTCATGAGGTTGATGAGATTATCAGACTCTCAATTCGATAAAAAATATACAAAAGGGAAGCGCATACGACCGTAAAGTAAAATGCGCCGACCGGGATTCGAACCCGGGTTTAGGCGTTGGCAACGCCTAGTGATAACCACTACACTATCGGCACGCTGAGAGCATAACATCTCGGCTCTTTCTCTTATTAAGCATATCGAAGAGGAGAGATTCGCCCCCGGAACGGTGATGTGGGGTCCTTCCCAGCCCCAGCTTTATCCCCTTCCGGGAGAACCACCCTGTATGGACGCGGTGCTCGGGGCGATCCTCTATACCACCCTCGCCCTCTTCATCATCCTCGATCCCCTCCTCTCGGTGCCCATCTTCGTGAACATGACAAAGGGGAAGAGTGCCAAGCTCGTGAACCGCGAGGCAGGGATTGCTATCGGGGTCGCCGGGATACTCATGTACCTCTTCCTCTTCGGGAACTTCGTGATCTTCGAGACCCTGGGGATCACGATCGCCACGTTCCAGGTAGCCGGAGGAATCTTCCTTTTCCTCCTCGGGATGCAGGAGACCCTCGGGATCACCATCGGAACGGCGAGAAAGACCGAGACATCCGCTTCAGTCATCATCGGGACCCCGCTCCTCTGCGGACCGGGGACCATTACCACGGTCCTCATCTTCTCCAAAGAGTTCGGCATCCCTGTGGTTGCCGTGGCCTCTGCCCTCTCCCTCGCTGCCACGTGGCTCGTGCTCAAGTATGCGACCCTGATCCAGCGGCTCCTCGGAGAGACCGTCACCGATGTCATGGGAAAGGTCCTCGGGATGCTCGTAGCCGCCATCGCGGTGAAGATCATCGTAGCCGGCATCCAGGCCCTCATCTAAAGACCTCCACTGCCGCGTGAAGGTCTTTATCCCGACGTCATTCGCTCTCCGCGAATGCCCTCATCTGACGATTCTCTCCCCACCCCCTCCCTGCCCGCAGGCCTTCACTTTCACCCCGCGCCCATCGAGCCTTTATATACTCTTCCCGGCAACCCGGGTGGTAGTGAGGAGATCGGAGAGAACCCATGGAGAACGTCGGGTATATCCTGAAGGACGGGTCGAGGGTCCTTGATGGGGAGGGGAACGAGGAGGAGGTCCTCTCCCTGAACATCAGGGGCATGAGGTTCGGGGTCCGGACCTCCGAGATGGAGGGACTCCTCGGGGGCAAGGCCCAGGCACGGGTAGAGAGGCTCCGGAGGAACTGGAGGTATTACCTGGACGGGGTGGAAGGGGTTGCAGAGGTCTCCCGGTCCGGAAAGGCAGTGAACATCGAACTCTTCGCGGCCGAGAGGTACACCATCTCCCTTCGGGCGCTCCGCTCCGTCCTCTCCGGTGAGAGCCGCTATGCCATGGTGGCCGAAGTGCCCGGGGAGCGGACCCGGCTCATACCCAGGCGGGGCCCGGCCACCTACCAGCTCCGGATCCCGGTCACTGCAACCTCCTGAACCTCATCCCCTCAATTCTTCACAGGACACCGGAGGAACAACTCTTTTTACCACCGGTGGCTGAGAAAGTACCTGTCCATGTCACCCCGGCAGAGAGACTTTTCTTCACGCGGAACCCGGCCTGTCACCCCGGATCAAGGGAAGAAACGAGAGCCCGAACGGAAGAGATACTGGCCACTCCCCGGTACTGAACACACCTTCCCGTCAGAGGGGAAAGCAGGATCCTTCTGGGAGGACAGGGGTGACCGCCATCATGCCGGGCTGGATCTCTATGCACCAGCCGGGACGCGAGTCGTATCCATCGAAGACGGCAAGGTTCTCTCCGCCGGGATCTTCACCTCGCCGGACCGTGTTCCCTACTGGAACAGGACATGCCAGGTCACCATCGCCCATATCTCCGGCGTCTTCTGCCGGTATGCAGAACTCAGGGATGTCACCGTAAAAGCTGGAAGGGAGGTCGACGGAGGGGAGATCATCGGCCACGTCGGCGAGGTCCTCAACCTCTCCCTGGTCGGAGCGGGATCCCCGGCCTATATCCGTGAGCTCAAAGAGCAGGGAAGGTCAAGCATGCTCCACCTCGAGGCATTCACCTCGGCGCCCGGAACCGATCCCGAGTACCAGGGTGGGAACTGGTTCTCTTCCAGGAAGCCCGCCCACCTTGCCGACCCTGCCCGGATCCTCCGGGATGCCGTCTGACCAACCCGCCCCGGGGCACGTTTAATGTGCAAGGGGTCGAAGATCCATGCAGGGAGGGGGAGTATGGACGCGGCCATCACTGTGGAGAATCTCACCAGGCGGTTTGAGTCCCTTACCGCGGTGGATGGTATCTCTTTCACCGTGGAGAAGGGGGAGCTCTTCGCCCTTCTCGGGCCGAACGGCGCGGGGAAGACCACCATCATCAACATGCTCATCACGCTCCTTCCCCTCACCTCGGGGAAAGCCTGGGTGGCAGGGTTCGATGTCTCGCGGGAGAAGGAGGCTGTCCGCCGCCATATCGGGGTCGTCTTCCAGGAACCGGCGCTCGACAAGGACCTCACGGGCAGAGAGAACCTGAACTTCCACGGGATGATGTACGGCCTCTCCCGGGCCGAGCGGAGCCAGAGGATCGCCGAGGTCCTCGAGCTCGTGGAGCTCGCCGAGAGGGCCGATGTCCTCGTCCAGAATTACTCGGGGGGGATGAAACGCAGGCTGGAGATAGCGAGGGGGCTCATCCACCACCCGTCGGTCCTCTTCCTCGACGAGCCAACACTCGGGCTCGATGCCCAGACCCGGCGGAGGATATGGGAGTATATCCGGCGCATGAACCGCGAGGAGGGGGTCACCATCATCCTCACCACCCATTATATGGAGGAGGCAGACTACCTCTCGGGACGGGTCGCCATCATCGACCGGGGGAAGATTGTTGCCATGGGCACCCCGTCCAGCTTGAAAGACGTCCTGGGGGGCGACGTGATCACCCTGGAGCTGGACGGGACCGGGGGCGGTTTCATCCATCTCCTTGAGGGGATCCCCTGGGTAAAGGGTGCGAAGGAACACAACGGGGAGATCACCGTTACCGTTGAGGCAGGTGAGCGGAAGGTCCCCGAGCTCGTCTCCCTCGCCCAGAGCCATGGGATCCACGTGAACTCGGTCCTCCTGAGGAAGCCGAGCCTCGAGGATGTCTTCATCCACTTCACGGGACGCTCTATCCGCGAGAGAGAGGTCTCGGCGACCGAGTCGAGGAAGGAGCTCATCACGCGGAGGATGCTCCGGTGATCGATGGGATCGCCATCTATGTCCTCTGGCTCCGGGAGATGACCCGGTTCGTGAGGGCGAAGTCCCGGGTCATCGGGACCCTGGGGATGCCCCTCTTCTTCATGGCGTTCCTGGGCTTCGGGTTCTCCCGTGCCCAGCTCCCCAACCTCCCGGCTGGGGTAAACTACATCCAGTTCCTCGTGCCCGGGATCGTCGGGATGACTCTCCTCTTCTCCTCCACCTTCACGGGCATCTCGGTCCTCTGGGACCGGGAGTTCGGCTTCCTGAAGGAGATCATGGTCGCGCCGGTGAGCCGGGTCTCCATCGTCCTCGGCCGGATCGCCGGAGGGGCGACCACCTCACTGATCCAGGGGGCAATCATCCTCCTCCTCTCTATCCCGCTGGGATTCTCGATCCCCGGGGTCCTCCCGGTCCTCGCGGCCGTCCTCTTCATGCTCCTCATCTCGGTCATCTTCATCAGCCTCGGCCTCGTCTTTGCCTCGAACATGAAGGATATCCACGGGTTCAACATGATCACGAACTTCATCGTCTTCCCCCTCTTCCTCCTCTCGGGGGCCCTCTTCCCGGTGGGGAACCTCCCCCCCCAGGTACAAGTCTTCGCCTACCTCGACCCCCTCACGTACGGCGTGGACGGCCTCCGGGGTACCCTCCTCGGCCTCTCGAGCTTCCCCCCCGTGGTTGACCTCGCCATCCTCGTCGTCGTGTCCCTCTTCATGGTCGCCCTCGGCGCCTTCTTCTTCGAGCGGTGCCAGTGTTAGGAAAGAAAAGGTCCGGGCCATCGGTTCCGCCTTTCACCGCAGAGAGCAGGAGGAGGGGAACCGGTGGATGCTCTCTGGAATACCCGAAACCGGGAAAGGTTCTTGTAGGGGCTGAATATCCAAAAAAGAATTAATGTCTCTTTGCCAGGTAGACCATGGCGGCGAGGCCGGTTATGGCGAGGATGCCCTCAAACCCGGGCATCTGTGTCTGCTGGGGGGCTGCAGCAGTCCCCTGGGCCGTGGTAGAGGTGACGCCCGCGGTTGAGGTGGCCCCAGGGGCCACAACGGTTGGACCTGATGCACTGGCTGCGGTCTTCTTCACGGTATCGGTGCCGTAGGTGTTCGTCACCGTGAGGGTCACGTCGTAGGCACCCTCGTGCGTGTACACGTGCACCGGGTTCTGCTCGGTGGACGTTGTCTGGTCGCCGAAGTCCCAGGCCCAGGTGGCGGGGTTCCCCGTCGAGAGGTCCGTGAACGTCACGGTGAAGGGTTTGACACCGACCCGCTGGTCAGCCGTGAAATCCGCCACGGGCTTTCCCCCGGCGATCACATAGCCTACCTTGGTCGCGGTGTCAGACCCGTAGGGGTTCGTGGCCGTGAGGGCCACGGTAAAGGTCCCTGCGCTCGTGTAGACATGGGTGGGGTTCCGGTCGGTAGAGGTGCTCCCGTCGCCGAAGTTCCAGGACCAGGAGGTGGGCCCTCCCTTCGATGCATCGGTGAACTTCACGGAGAGGGGGCTTAATCCTGTCCTCGCCGTGGAGGTGAAATCAGCGGTCGGCGGAATGCCGGTGTTGATATAGCCTGACTTGGTCTTGGTATCCCTGCCGAAGGCGTTTATCACCGTGAGGCTGACCGTATAGATCCCTGCCCTTGTGAAGGTGTGGTGCGGGTTCTGCTCGCTGGAGGCGCCTCCGTCGCCGAAGTTCCAGGACCAGGTGGTCGGGTTTCCGGTCGACAGGTCCTGGAAGGTCACCGCGAGGGGAAGGTTGCCGCTCACGGGGGTTGCCCCGAAGTCAGCGACCGGCCCGATCCCCACCCGGATGTAATCCACCTTGGTCTCGGTATCGGTCCCGAAGGAGTTGGTGATGGTCAGGGTGACCGTGTAGACCCCGGTGGCAGTGTAGGTATGGGTCGGGTTGCTATCAGCGGATGTGCCACTGTCACCGAAGTTCCACTGGTAGGTCAGGGGTGCCGCGCCGGTTGACCTGTCTGTGAAGACAACAACGAGGGGCTGCTTCCCGGAGACCGGGTTTCCCGAGAAGTCTGCGGCCGGAGTGCGTCCTACGACGATGTAACCGCTCGCACCGCTCACACAGGTTCCTCCGGTGGTTTCGGTCTTCGTCATCGTATCGGCGCCGTAGGTGTTCGTCACCGTGAGGCTCACGTCGTAGGAACCCTCGAGCTTGTACACGTGCACCGGGTTCTGCTCGGTGGACGTGCTCCCGTCGCCGAAGTTCCAGGCCCAGGTGGCGGGGTTCCCGGTCGAGAGGTCCGTGAACGTCACGGTGAGGGGTGCTATACCGAACCGCGGGTTAGCCGCGAATTCCGCCACGGGCTTCGCCCCTGCGGTCACAAAGTTTACCTTGGTCGCGGTGTCAGACCCGTAGGGGTTCGTGGCTGTGAGGGCCACGGTATATGTCCCTGCGCTCGTGAAGACATGGGTCGGGTTCCGGTCGGTAGAGGTGCTCCCGTCGCCGAAGTTCCAGGACCAGGAGGTGGGCCCTCCCTTCGATGCATCGGTGAACTTCACGGAAAGGGGAACCCCTCCGGTTGTGGGTACGGCCGTGAAATCAGCGGTCGGCGGCGTGCCGGTGCTTATATAGCCTGACTTGGTCTTGGTATCCCTGCCGAAGGCATTGGTCACCGTGAGGCTGACCGTATAGGTCCCTGCCCTCGTGTAGGTGTGGTGCGGGTTCTGCTCAACAGAGATGCCCCCGTCGCCGAAGTTCCACGACCAGGAGGTCGGGTTCCTGGTCGACATGTCCTGGAAGGTCACCGCGAGGGGGAGGTTGCCGCTCAGGGGGGTTGCCCCGAAGTCAGCGACCGGCCCGATCCCCACCAGGATGTAATTCACCTTGGTCGCGGTATCGGTCCCGTAAGAGTTGGTGATGGTCAGGGTGACCGTGTAGAGCCCGGCGGCGGTGTAGGTATGGGTCGGGTTGGTAATAGTGGAAGTGCCACCGTCACCGAAGTTCCACTGGTAGGTCCGGGGTGTCGAGCCCGTTGACTGGTCCGTGAAGGCAACGACGAGAGGTGCCTTCCCGGAGACCGGGTTTGCCGAGAAGTCTGCTACTGGATAGAGTCCTACGACGATATAACCGTTCTTGGCCTCGTTGCCGGTGGATCCCTGCGCCTGCACGGTTCCAATCAGCGCGAATATGACGAGAAGAGCTAAGAACTTCGTTAACCTGCCTTTCATCACCATGGTGTAACCCTCCGATCAGATACTATTTCCGCACCCTGTATAGCCGGGTGCATGCGAGGATACCCGGTTCCGGAGTGAGAAATACCATCCTGCTATCAATCTCCTATCCTATAAAATTATGTATACGATTCCGGATGTAATCGTCGGGGAATTTGGAAGACGGAAGATACCGGGGCAAGCAATCTTCATGTCATCATACTCACAGTACGTGATACAGATCAATCACGTATGGTGAAGAATGGAACGGAGGTTTTTCTTCATCACCAGGGTGCCAGATGAACCTGGTTCCCTCCAGAAGGCTGCTTCCATCATAAGGAAGTACAACGGAAACATCAACCGGATCCATTATGACCGGAGGATCGATCCCTGCACCGTCTTCGTCGAGGTGACTGCAGCCTGATGCCATCCCGGCCCCGCTCGTATATCCGTATCGTTAATACGTCCGGTTCACCATTCTGTATGGTAACCCATGAAGGCGGTCCTGGGACTCGAAGACGGTGATTCTGTCATCGGGGAAGGCTTCGGAGTGGAGGGCTCCTGCGCCGGCGAGCTCGTCTTCTGCACGACGATGACTGGGTACATGGAGGCCCTCACCGACCCGAGCTACAACGGCCAGATCCTCATGTTCACCTATCCCCTCATCGGGAACTACGGGGTCGACGAGGGGAACTTCCAGAGCGACGGGGTGAAGGCCCTCGGGTGCGTGGTCCGCGAGATCTGCAGGGCCCCTTCCGGCGGTCCCCCTCTCGACCGCTACTTCGAGAGAAACGGCCTCCTCGGGCTCACCGGGGTCGATACCCGCCGCCTCACCATCAAGTGCCGAAAGATGGGGACCATGCGGGCCGCCCTCTTCGTCGGGGATGCCAGCCGTGAGCAGGCCGTGGAGTCTGCCCGGAACGTGCCCCTCATCACGGAGGTGGACCTGATCGCGGCGGTCTCCTGCAGGGAGCCCTACCGGATCCCCGGCCCCGGAAAAAAGGTCGCGGTCCTCGACCTCGGGATCAAGCGGAACCAGCTCGTCTCGATGAGCAACCGGGGGGCCGACCTCTATGTCTTCCCCCACGACACCCCCCACGACGTCGTGGCATCCTGCCGGCCCGATGCCCTCTTCATCAGCAACGGGCCCGGGGACCCCAAGAGGGCTGTTGCCTCTGTCGAGTGCGTGAGGAACTTCATCGGGGAGATCCCGATCTTCGGAATCTGTTTCGGGAACCAGATCACCGGTCTCGCCCTCGGGGCGGATACCTACAAGCTGAAGTTCGGCCACCGGGGCACGAACCAGCCGGTCCGGTACCATGACGGGTCTATCTACATCACCACCCAGAACCACGGCTTCGTCGTGGATGGCGAGACCCTCCCCGAAGGGTGCATCGTCTCCCACACGAACGTGAACGACGGGACCCTTGAGGGCTTCGAGGACAGGGACCTTGGCATCTCCTGCGTCCAGTTCCACCCCGAAGCACACGGGGGTCCCCGCGACACCGAGGAGCATTACTTCGGCAGGATGTTCCGGAGGATCCCCTGATGCCGCGGAAGGAGCATATCAAAAAAGTACTGCTCATCGGCTCAGGGCCCATCCAGATCGGGCAGGCGGCGGAGTTCGACTTCTCGGGGTCACAGGCCTGCAAGGCCCTCAGGGAGGAGGGGGTGACTGTGGTCCTCGTCAACTCCAACCCCGCCACCATCCAGACCGATCCCGAGATGGCAGATATCATCTACATCGAACCCCTCCGGGCCGCGACCATCGCAAAGATCATCGAGAAGGAGCGCCCCGACGGGATCCTCTCGGGCATGGGCGGGCAGACCGGCCTCAACATGACCGCGGAGCTCGCCGAGATGGGGGCCCTTGCGGGCGTGGAGATCCTGGGGACTCCCCTCGAGGCCATCTACCGGGGGGAGGACCGGGAGCAGTTCAAGAACCTCATGGAGGCCATCGACGAGCCGGTCCCCCGTTCCCTGATCCTCCGGAATATCAGCGAACTCGACGAGGCCGAGCGGCTGGTCGGCCTCCCGGCCATCATCCGCCCTGCCTACACTTTGGGCGGGAGCGGCGGCGGGGTCGCCCATACCCGCGAGGAGCTCAGGAAGATCACGGAGGTCGGCCTCACCCGCTCCCGTATCCGCCAGGTCCTCATCGAGGAGAGCGTGCTCGGGTGGAAGGAGATCGAGTTCGAGGTGATGCGGGACGCCGCGGACACCTGCATCATTGTCTGCGGGATGGAGAACGTGGACGCGATGGGGATCCACACCGGCGAAAGCGTTGTCGTGGCCCCTATCCTCACCCTCAGGGACGACGAGTTCCAGATGCTCCGGTCCGCGGCCATCAAGATCATCCGGGCCCTCGGGGTCCAGGGCGGGTGCAACATCCAGTTCGCCTACCGCAACGGGGATTACCGGGTCATCGAGGTGAACCCCCGGGTCTCCCGCTCGTCGGCGCTCGCATCCAAGGCGACCGGCTACCCCATCGCGAGGGTCGCAGCAAAGATCGCCATCGGCCTCCGGCTGGACGAGATCATGAACACCGTCACCGGCTGCACGCCGGCCTCGTTCGAGCCTGCCATCGACTACGTCGTGGTGAAGGTCCCCCGCTGGCCCTTTGACAAGTTCAAGACCGCCGACCGCACCCTCTCGACCGCCATGAAGTCCACGGGAGAGGTGATGGCCATCGGCCGCACCGTGGAGGAGGGCTTCAAGAAGGCGCTCCGCTCCCTCGATACCGACATCACCCGGCACACGAACCCGAACGAGATCCGGATGATCCTCTCGCGCCCCACCGACGAGAGGTTCGGGTGCCTCTTCGACGCCTTCCGGGAGGGGTTCACCGTCCAGGAGATCGCCGGGCTCACCTCCATCGACCCCTACTTCCTGGAGAAGGTGAAAGACGTCGTGGAGATGGAGCGGCAGCTCGCGAAAGGGTGCGGCCCGGACCTCATCCGGAAGGCCAAGGAGTTCGGCTTCTCCAACGCCGAGATCGTGAAGCTCACCGGCCTCCCCTGGGAGGAGGTGGAGAATATCTCCGGTCTTCCCAGCTACAAGATGGTGGATACCTGTGCGGCGGAGTTCCCGGCCACCACCCCGTACTTCTACTCCACGTGGGAGACCGATTGCGAGATCATCCCCTCGGCCGAGAGGAAGGTGCTCATCCTGGGATCGGGGCCCATCCGCATCGGCCAGGGGATCGAGTTCGACTACTGCACGGTCCATGCGGTGAAGGCGGTGCGGGACGAGGGGGTGGAGGTCCATATCGTGAACAACAACCCCGAGACGGTCTCCACCGACTTCGACACCTCGGACCGGCTCTTCTTCGAGCCCATGCACCTCGAGGACGTGGTGAACATCCTGAAGAAGGACAGCTACTGGGGGGTGATGGTCCAGTTCGGGGGCCAGAACTCCATCAACCTCGCCCTCCCCCTCGAGAAGGAGATCCGGCGCCTGGGGATCCCGACCCGGATCCTGGGGACGAGCCCCGATGCCATGGACATCGCCGAGGACCGGGACCGGTTCAGCGAGTTCCTGGACCGGCTCCGGATACCGAGCCCGCCGAACAGCTCGGCCTACTCCGAGCAGGAGGCGTTCGCCATCGCAGAGCGGATCGGCTATCCGGTCCTCGTCAGGCCATCCTATGTCCTCGGCGGGAGGGCCATGGAGATCGTCCACGACAGCGCGGAGCTCGCCACCTACATCAAGGAGGCGGTGCGGGTCTCCAAGAAGCACCCGGTCCTCATCGACCTCTTCCTCCAGAACGCCGTGGAGATCGACGTCGATGCCGCCTGCGACGGCGAGGAGGTGCTTATCGGCGGGATCATGGAGCACATCGAAGAGGCCGGGGTCCACTCAGGCGACTCGGCGTGCGTCATCCCGCCCCAGTCCCTCACCCCATCACAGATAGCACGGCTCGACGACTACACGAGGAGGATCGCCCTTGAACTCGGGGTCGTGGGGCTCGTGAACATCCAGTACGCCATCAAGGACGACGTGGTCTATGTCCTCGAGGCAAACCCCCGGGCGAGCCGGACGGTCCCCTTCGTCTCGAAGGCGACGGGCATCCCCCTCGCCAAGGTCGCCGCGAAGGTGATGATGGGGAGGAAGATCCGGGACATCGGCTACCGGGAGCGGGAGATCAGCCACGTCGCGGTGAAGGAGGTGCTCCTTCCCTTCAACAAGCTCCCGGGCGTCGACACGGTGCTCGGCCCCGAGATGAAGTCCACGGGGGAGGTCATGGGGATCGACTATGATTTCGGAAGGGCGTACTACAAGGCATGCATCTCGGCGGACAACGAACTGCCCACCTCGGGGAATGTCTTCATCTCCATCTCGGCCGACCAGCGGGAGGAGATCGGGCCTATCGCGAGGCAGCTCGTCAAAATGGGCCTCTCGCTCTACGGGACCGACGGGACCGTCGCCTTCCTCCATGACGTGGGCGTCGAGGCACAGATGGTGAGGAAGGTCCAGCAGGGCTCCCCGAACGTGATCGACATGATCCGGAACGGGGAGATCCGGCTCATCATCAACACCCCCCGGGACAAGCAGTCCCGACAGGATCACTACCAGATCATGCGGACGGCGGTGGAGCTCGGGATCCCCTACATCACCACCACCCAGGCGGCAAAGGCCGCCGCAAACGCGATCGACGCCATAAGGAAGGAGAAGATCACCATCGAGCCCCTGGGGCACTACATCGGAGTTGAACCATGAAGAAGGGAACGGTCGTGCTCGCCTTCTCGGGCGGGCTGGACACCTCGGTCTGCATCCCCCTCCTGCGGGAGCGCTACGGCTACGAGCGGGTCGTCACGGTCGCCGTGGACGTGGGCCAGCCCGAGTCGGATATCCGCTCTGCCACCGAGAAGGGCAGGAGATTCGCCGATGCGCACTACACCATCGACGCAAAGGAGAGGTTCGTGGAGGAGTACGTCTTCCCTTCCATCCAGGCGAACGGGTCGTACGAGGGCTACCCACTGGGGACAGCCCTCGCCCGGCCCCTCATCGCCGAAGAGACCGTGGCGATCGCGAGGGCGAACGAGGCGAAGGCGGTTGCACATGGTTGTACCGGGAAAGGGAATGACCAGCTGCGGTTTGACTTCATCATCCGTTCCGCCGGCCTCGAAGTCGTGGCACCGATACGTGAACTGAACCTCACCCGCACCTGGGAGATCGAGTACGCCCGGAAGCACAAGATCCCTGTCACCGTGGCAAAGAAGAACCCGTACTCCGTGGACGAGAACTGCTGGAACCGTTCAATCGAGGGCGGGAGGCTGGAGGACCCGTCCTTCCACCCCCCCGAGTCTATCTACCGGTGGACCGTCAGACCGGAGAAGGCTCCGGATACGCCTGAGGAGCTGACGGTCTGCTTCGAGGCCGGTATCCCCGTGGCCCTCGACGGCGAGCGGATGAAGGGGATCGATCTCGTCCAGGAGATGAACCTCCGGGCAGGGAGGAACGGCGTCGGGCGAAACGATATGATCGAGGACCGGATCCTCGGCCTCAAGGCCCGCGAGATCTACGAGCACCCTGCGGCAACGGCCCTCATCACTGCCCATGCCGACCTCGAGCACCTGGTCCTGACGAGGAACGAGCTCGCCTTCAAGAGGGGGGTGGATGACCGCTGGTCCGAGCTTGCGTACCAGGGGCTCGTCCACGAACCCCTGTTTGCTGCGTTAAACGCTTTTATCAAGAAGACCCAGGAACGGGTGAACGGGACCGTGGACCTTGTCCTCTACCGGGGGTCGGTCCGGGTAGCGGGCCGTTCTTCGCCCGATGCCCTCTACTCGGGAGATATGGTCTCCTTCGACAGCATGAGCCTCGACCAGGGGCATGCCGAAGGGGTGTCCCGTTTCCACGGGATCCAGGCCCAGATGTTAAAAAAGATGAAGGAGAGGTAGGGAGATCAGGCGACCTTCTTCCCTGCCGAGGCACCCGGGGTGCACTCGAAGACCTCGGTGATCTTCATGACGAGGAGTGACTTCGCAGGATACTTCTCGTTCTTGGCCTTGATCATCTTCTTCACCTTCTCGTAGTCGTCCCCTGCTGTCTTCACCTCCACCGTCCCCTTCACCTGGAAGCACTTCTTTGTCTCGGGGTCCCAGAAGTGGATCGCCATCTTCGGGTTCTCCTTCACGTTCGCGAGCGTCTTCACCATGTAGTTGTCCCCGAGCCAGATTGTATCGTCGGAGACGATCTGGACAAAGGCGATGGGGGCGACATTCGGGACACCGCCCTTCGACGCCGTTGCCACGGGGAAGATCTTGTTCTTCCCGAAGACGGCCTTCATCTCATCGGTCAGCTTCGCCATACCTAGTACCTCACGCATCTCGCGAGACCCTCGGATCCTTCGGCTCGCGGAATAGTATGCCCTCTCCCCTTTGTTCTATATATGGATATTGGATGGCGCCCGGAGGAACCCTGCACCAGGCGGGGCCCTGAACACCCTGTTATGGTCCGATCTCCAGGTCAGGGACCCCGATCCCCATCCGTTCCGCCACCAGCAGGTAATATGCGGCAAGGCCTTTCCACTCACCCCATGCACCGGCGATACGCCGTGCTTCGGCGGTGTCGATCCTGGACGCCTTCGAGTAATACCGGGAGATCGACCTGCGGATACCGAGATCGTCAGCGGGAAGGGCGTCGAGGCGCGAGAGCCCCCTGAGGGCCGCGAGCTCGGCCGTCCAGACACCCACACCCCTCAGGGCGGAGAACTCCCGGACGATGTTCTCGGTGTTCTCTGCAGGTCCGTGGGTCTCAAGGTCCAGCGTCCCCTCCCGGATCTGGCGGGCGATCCCGAGGATATACTCCGCCTTCTTCAGGGAGAGCCCGCAGGCCCTGAGTTCATCAGGGGAGGCATCCGCAAGGTGCCCGGGTGTCGGGAAGGCATAATATTCCCTGCCTTCCCATTCGAGGGTGTCCCCGAAGGTGCGGGTAACCCTCTTCTCGATGCTGTGGGCAGCGGTGAGGGAGATCTGCTGCTCGATGATGGAGTCGACGAGGGCCTCGAAGACCGTCATGGTCCTCGGGGGCTTCAGTCCCCGGAGGCGCCGGGCGATGGCAGACATGACAGGATCGTCCTTCACGGCTGTGATGAAAGGGGAGAGATCCAGGTCGAGGTTGAAGATCCTTGCAATTATCTCTCCCGCTTCCCGGGCCATCTCTCCGGCGACAGATCCGGGTTCGAGGCGGAGGTGTACCTCCGGATGGTCTCCCGACCCCCCGCTTGTCACCTCGGCGAAAAGGAGAGCCCCGGAGACCCGTGTGACCTGCCGGAAGATGCCGTCGGAGTAGGAGCGAATCTGCGGGTCGCCACCTGCGAAGATGGATGCCGAGAGGTCGAAATTGAAGGGGGGGACCGGGTTCAGGACGAGGGTCCCATCCATCGCCCCTTTCCTGTGGCGGGCACGAGGACGGGTGGTTCCCGATCCTCCCGCTTCTGTCATACACCCGATGCCATAAGAAGCCCTGCGAACCATGCCACCATGTTGTGGAGGCCTGTCGAGATGACGACGACCGGATCGATCCCGAGGACAGGGAAGAGGAAGATGAAGTAGAGGAGCGTGCCCAGCATGCTCCCGATGTTCGCGACTGCCGCGATCAGGACCACCTTGAAGAGCGGGATCCGGGCCATATCCGTGAGGGTCTCGGCCTCGTAGATCTTCCGGAAGTCCGTGACCGCGGGGCTCCGCACCTTTGCCTCGACGGCGGCCGCGATCCACCCGACGTGGAGAAGGGGATTCAGGGACGTCATCCAGGCGACCCCGAAGCAGGTGAGGGCCGAGTACGGGTGGCCCCCCGCAGCGAGGGTGAAGGCCCCCGCGAGCACGCCGTGGATGACGACCCAGAAGAGGAACGCGTAGAGGAGGGTGTTCAGGCCCACCCCCGAGAAGCCGATTGCCGCCAGGAGGAGGAGGAAGAGGGCGGTAACGGCGAAACCGAAGACAGTCCCCCAAGGGAAGCTCTTCGGCTGGCGGGTCAGGGACTCAAACGGCGGGAGGGTCTCGGGTGCATCGAGGTATCGCTTGATACCGTTCACGTGCCCCGCCCCGACGACTGCGAGGATCCTTCCTGCGTCCTGCTCTTTCAGCCGGACCAGGTTATGGGCGATGAAGGCATCACGCTCGTCGATGAGCGACCGGGCACCTTCGGGTGAGAACTTCCTGAACTCCTCCATCACCATGTCGATGACCGACTGGTCCTTCATCGATTCGATATCGACCTTCTCCAGCTCGTCCACCTCGGCGATGGAGATGACGAGGGCGAAGAACATCTTAATCTTCCCGATGACCCCGAGGGACTGCCAGAACCGGAGGAGGGTGAGCCGGATGTCCCGGTCCACGAGCGAGACCGGAAGACCACGCTGCTCCGCCTCCGCAATCGCGGCCTTCATCTCGGCGCCCGGCTCCACCCCCACGTCAATCCCTATCTTCCGCTGGAGGTAGGAGAGGATCCACTGGATCAGGAGCTGGTTGAAGTTCCTGACCTCCAGCACCTCGGCAACGGTGGGCTCCTTCGTATCCTTCCTCATGGCCTGGAAGCGTCCGAGGTCCAGCTCCACCGCGACGATATTCGGCTGGAACTCGTCGATGGCCTTTTTGACGTCCTCCACGCTCTGCGCCGAGACGTGAGCTGTTCCGACGATACGGATCTCTGACAATGAACCCCACCGGTGATACTTAGCTTAGAAGATGGATGGTGATGGGATTTATAGGCGACGGGGGTGAGGAAGGAATGAATCTAAATTTGATCTAGCAAAACTTTGAAAATAACTTTTTCCTTTTCATCAGGAATTCGTGTATCGTACTCCCTGATTTCTTTTGAAAAAATGCTTGCATAATCTTTTTTAATTTCTTTCAAAGAGACAACTGCGAGATTAGAGACTTCCTTCGCCTGCGAGTTTTTTATCTCATTTCGAGAGATATAGAGATAGATACTAATTAATGATCTGATGAATTGTTGAATAGCACCTTTAAGATCGTTACTTCGATCCATAGAGAACGTAAATGCGCATAAATTCTTAAAAAATCTGATAATCGACGAAGTTGTTTCTGATAACTCATTATCAATTGACCTCAATAATATATGCTCCAATTCCTCAATAGTAATTTTTAGGTTATACTCGAGTCCCAAATCTGCGAAAGCTAATCCTAATCCAACCAAAGCATCTGCTGCTTCGCGAGAACCTCTGTCAAAACCATTTATTTTATCGCCTAGATGAGCCGCGGAATAGCCCAATGCTCCGATTTCATCAATACTAATATTTGAATTATTATTCTTCTCTCGGTTTAGTCGTAGCACAGCAATATGTTTTAAAGAAATTATTGGATCGCAAATTGCAAACCTGTCTTCACTAAGCCTCGTCTTATCAGCGAATTCTATGATATTTTCCCCGATCTTAAATATTAAAGTTGCAACATAGTCTCTCATATCCTCTGATTCAGAAGACCAAGTTATCTCATCTATCCTCTCTAATTTGTTAATTGAGGAAGATGTGACATTTCGCATCCTTTTCTCAGCCGCTTCAGAACCGAGAAGAGAAAGAGCTTCCTCAACAAAGTAGATGATATCTTTGGTTTTCCTTTCGACTGAATACTCTCCAATTGTTGTTAAAGCGTGGATAGATGTAATAGCGGACCAATTATCCATCCTTTCGATTCCCTTCTTGCCAAAATGTTCCAAGACATCTATTATGAGTTTTCCTGAATCCTTGTCGTATTTATCAAGGGTTAGCAAACCGCTCCGTTTTAGATTTTCACAAAAACGACTAGAAATATTGTTTTTAAGATTTGTTTCTTTATTACCAACCATTTCTTCATCGATTCTTTGAGAGAGTATTTTTAAACCACTTTTTAACGTGAAAATATCGTAATTCAATATCGAATCATGGATTATGTCGAATACAGGCTGTAATGGATCATCCAAATACCAATCGTCATAATCACGTTCATCAGCGAAAGAATCAAACTTGATATTTCGTGTTAATTTCGTGAGAATTGTATCAATTCTCAAAAGATTAATCGTATTCGAAAAATAAGGAGGGAGAATAACGAAGGTGAAAACACCTAGTAAATATCCTTGAGCAATCAGAAAACCCAAATATTCTTTAATGAAGGGATCTTCTTTAATTTCGCTTAAGATTAAAAATCCATATATGAGTGAGAAAACATAGAAAATTAATAATACCCACATATCAGGGTCTTTCTTAAAAACCTCGATAACTCTAAATGAATATTTCGAGGCTGTGATCTGAACCGCAACTAGTGTCAATGAAATAACAATTGAGAGAATTGCGGCTTGAGATTGAACCAAGGCACTTAAAAAATATCGCGCGGTGTCTAGATCAGCATTGTAAAAATTAAATTTCATGAATATAAGATTCCCAAAGATCAAGGTGATTAATAAAATTCCAAAATAAATAAGAATTCTACTGATTCGCGGATGAATTCCTCCCCATTTGTGAATCTTTTGTCTGAAAACAATGGGCTTTTGTCTCTTTGGCTGAATTTGTTCTATTGTTGGTAATTCTTGATCAGCCATATACGAATATTGATTGGTCTCTCTAGAAAAACTTGTTTAAGGTCAGTTATTCTCAATATCACTTTTCATTCGATATTTTTTTCTCAAAACCACCGGTCCAGCGTCTTCTGCCCGGCAGTCAGCTTCACCTTGTCCAGCGCCGAGTTCACCCGTTCCTTTGAGAAATCATACCCGTCGCAGAGCATGGTCCACACCCCGTCGGCATTCACCGGTTTCCAGGTGAGCTGATAATCTTCCGTAACGGGCGGCTTCAGGAAGAACTCAATCACCGGCTTCGGGTCGAAGCCGGGTAATTTCTCGCGGAGCGTCTCCTCATACTTTCCGTCGCTCACGATCTGGATCGCCTTCTTCGGGCCGATCCCCCTGATTCCTTCGTTGAAATCCGTCCCCACGAGGACCCCTATCTCGATGAGCTGCTCCCTCGTCAGGTGCAGGCCGTCGAGGACATCCTTGAGGAGCAACTTCTCCGGGGTCACCGTGATGGTCCTCCCCCGCACCTTCCGCTTGCCAGAGACCGTGAGGTTCCGGACAAGAACAGGGGCCCCGAAGAGGAGGAGGTCATAGTCCTGTGAGACCGCGTAGGTGGCGTTCCCCTTCGCCACCATGTAGGCGGCCTGCGCCTCTCCCTCGGACGGGGCCTGGACCCAGGGGATGCCGAGGAGGCCCAGCAGCTCCTTGCTGGAGGAGACGACGAACTCGTCCACCCGGGAGGAGGCCTGGGCATGCTTCCGGGCCTCCGCCACCTCGCCCTTCGCGAGCGCCGCCTGCCACTTTACCCCCGCCGCGAGGCGGATCTCCTTCCTCTCCGCGATGGTCCCGGCCTTGAACTCGGGCGGGACGCCATCGAAGACAAAGATCGGGCGGATGCCGAGCTCGAGGAAGTTGAGTACCCGGAAGAGGATGCCGGAGAGGTGGGAGGTGACCCGCCCCCGGGAGTCCATGAGGGGCGTCCCGTCGGGCTGCCGGATGATGGAGAGGAACTGGTAAAGGGCGTTGTGGGCGTCCACCGCTGCAACCCCGGTGAGGGTCTCCCAGCCCACCGTCTTTTTGTACTCCAGGAGGATATCACGGATATCGACGCCCACGGGTCAGCCCCCCTGTTCTCGATCGACCCTTGCTTTCAGCGGTACATCCGCTTCGAGAGCTCCTGGATGACGCCGTTGACATGGTCGACGGTGCTGTCGTACTTCCTGGCCATCCCTGTCGAGATCTCCTCGAGGTTCACCCGGATGGTCCGCTCGCGCGAGACGACACTCGCATCGAGCCGCTGGATCTTCCTCCCCATGGAGAGGAAGAGGCCCGCGATGGAGAGCATCATGAGGGTCGCGGCAGAGGCGATGACCACGTCCTGCCAGAGGCGCATCACGAGGACAAGGGTGGAGATGACGAGGATGAGGGTGAGTGCGACATCCAGACTGGAACTTCGGATCTCCATGCTTTTAGATGTTGAAGTCCCATTATTTAAAATACCCCTGAGGAAACCTGTGAGCTGGATACCATGGACCTGAAGAACTACCTCCCCCTGGTCGCCATGCCCGGGATGCTCGTTGTCGTCGAGATCATCGCCCTCTTCCTCTCCCGGCCCCTCCAGGAAGCAGGGGTGTCCGCCTTACCCTACTCCCCCGACAACCCGCTGAACGTGGTGGTCTTCCTCGCCATGCTCCTCGTCTTCACAATCTTCATCCTCGTCCTCATCCGGTTCGGGGTGAAGTCCCTCCTCTCCGCGATCATCGCCCTCTCCCTCTTCTTCACCTTTTACTACATCTTCGCATCCCTCGCCCTCGCCCTGGCCGGGGAGACCGACCTCGCGGGGCTCGCGACCATCGTGCTCTCTATCGGGGCCACCGTGGTTCTCTACAAGTACCCGGAATGGTACGTCATCGATACCCTGGGCATCCTCCTCTGCGCGGGGGTCGCGTCCATCTTCGGGATCGCCATCGGGATCATCCCGGCCATCCTCCTCCTCGTCCTCCTCGCCGCGTACGACTATATCTCGGTCTATCGCACGAAGCACATGATCACCCTCGCCGAGGGGGTGCTCTCCCTGAAGGCGCCCATCCTCTTCGTCATCCCCAAGCGCAGGGATTACTCCTTCATAAAAGAGGGTCTTGCCATCAAGGGAGAGGACGGGGAGCCGAAGGAACGGGGTGCCTTTATCATCGGGATGGGGGACATGATCATGCCGACCATTCTCGTCGTCTCGGCGAATGTCTTCCTCAGGGTCCCGGGCTGGGCCTTCTCGCCCCCTGCGATCGGGGCGATCGCGGGCTCCGTTGTCGGCCTCGCCGTCCTCCTGACCGCCGTGAAGCAGGGGAAGCCACAGGCGGGCCTCCCGCCCCTGAACGCAGGTACCATCACCGGCTTTCTGATCGGTTGCGCCCTCGCCGGGGCGTGGGGCTGGGTCCCTTTATTTTGAGCAGGGCCTCAAGGACCGCCTCCACGCCTTCTCCCGTAAGAGTGGACATGTTCGGGAACCCCTCCATCCCCTTCACATCCGCCTTGTTCACCGCGATCACGACCGGCACCCCGACCATCCCCTTCACCTCCTCCATGAGGGCGAGCTGGTTCTCCACGGGGTAGCCGCACATCTCGCTCGGGTCGAGGATGAAGAGGACCGCCTGCGCGACGTGCATGAGGGCCGCAACCGCCTGCCGCTCGATCGGGCTCCTCTCCCCTGGCGGCCGGTCGAGGATGCCCGGGGTATCGACGAACTGGACTCCCGACCGGCCCACCTTCCGGTGCCCGACGATGATCCCCTTGGTCGTAAAGGGGTAGGATGCCACCTCCGGTTCCGCGCTGGAGACGAGCCTGATGAAGGAGGATTTCCCGACGTTGGGGTAGCCGGCCACGACGACGGTGAACTCGTCCCTGAGCTCGGGGAGGACGCGCAGGGTGTTCCTGACCTCGTTCAGGAACCGGAGGTCCTTGTCCACCCGGTGGACGATGGAGGAGAGCCGGGCCACCGCCCTCTTCCGGACCCCCCGGGTATCCGGCGCCCTCCGCATCTCCCTCGACATCTGAAGGCCGATCCGGCGGGTATTGAAGGCCGCCCACCCGACCCCCCCGAGGGCCATCTTCAGCTTCTCGAGGCCGAAGAAAATCTCCACCAGGTCCCGGTAGAAGGGGGGGAGGGCCTCGAACTCGGGGAAGGATCGGATCACCTTCACGAGCCGGTCGTGGAGGGATGCCGCGATTGCCATCACGAACTCGCGGTCGGCGCGCTCCTTGTTCTTCTTCTCCTTCATCTTGGACGCCGCCCTCCGGAGGGAGCGATCCATCACCTCGTCCGCCGTCGGTACCGTCGGGATTTTCTCGAGATCCACGCCTCACAACCTATCTTTATATATCGAAATTCCTATGATTAATCATTATGGATCTGTCCCTCATCCAGAAAGAGATCCTCATCACCCTCATCACCCTCTATCGCCAGCACTCCCATGCCATCAAGGGAGAGGAGATCGCAGACGTCCTCAACCGGAACCCGGGGACGGTCAGGAACCAGATGCAGGCGCTGAAGGCCATCGGGTTCGTGGACGGCGTGCCAGGTCCCAAGGGAGGGTACAACCCCACCGCCCTCGCCTACCGTGAGCTGAACCTCTCCAATATCGACCAGGAGGCGACGGTCCCCATCCTGCGGAACGGCGAGCCGGTCCCCGGAACGTGGGTCACCGAGGTCGACTTCACCACCCTCTGCCACCCCGACCTCTGCCACGCGATGGTGAAGATCGCGGGCTCGGTGAAGACCTTCGAGATCGGCGAGGAGATCGCCATCGGCCCCACGCCTGTCAACAAACTGATTATCCGCGGCGAGATCTACGGGAAGGACGAGGTGCAGCAGTCCGTCCTCATCTCCATCTCCGAGATGATCTCCCTCCCCAAGAAGGCCATCCGCAACTACATGAGCACGCCGCTCATCACCCTCTCCCCGGGCTCGAGCTTCAGGGAGGCCATCCATCTCTTCACCGCGAAGCATATCCATGGCGCCCCGGTCATGAAGGGCGGGGAGCTCGTGGGAATCGTCACCATCACCGACATCGCGAAAGGGCTCGATGATAACCGGCCCATCGAAACGCCGGTCTCGTCGGTCATGACAAGCGAGGTGGTCTATGCCGACGCAGGCACAAAACTCTACGAGGTGGTGACCCGGTTCAAGGAGCAGGAGATAGGGAGGCTCATCGTGGTTGAGAACGGGAGACCGGTCGGGATCCTCACCCAGTCCGATGTCCTCGGGGTCTTCCCGTCTCTCTGACCTGTGGCCGGTCTCCTCCCATGGCAGATCACGAGAGCCTAGTGTCCCCATATCTCAGGGAACGCAGCGCTCCACCCGTGCCAGGGATGCTCACCACCTGCTGAGGAAGAGAGAGACCGATCCAGGGCGAATACGGAGATGCCAACCGGCACGGGCGCGCGAGTAAATCCCGATTTTTGTTCAGATTGTGTTAATTTCCTGATTTCGCCCGTACGTCATAGAGAACAATTTAAATATTACAAAGTACTCCTTTTTTTATATGAGTGTAATTTTATCCCGCAACCTTTCACGAAAAAAGGTCATGTCCAATGACGGGATGGTCATCGGGACGCTCCGGAACGTGATGGTGGACTTCGATACCGGGCAGGTGGTGGATCTCATCGTGGTCCCGGACCCCAACTTTAATGTCGAGGGTTTCCGCATGGACGGCGAACGGATGTTCATCCCCTTCGAAGCGGTGAAGGACATCAAGGACTATATCGTCGTGGATCGTTACCTCTCCAAGAAATAAGGCAGATACCTCGTCACTGCCTCGACAAACCCATCGCCATCCCCTTTTTCTGTGACATAGTCGGCAGCAGCCTTCACCGCATCCCTGGCATTTGCAACGGCGACCCCGACGCCCGCCGCCTGGATCATCTCCAGGTCGTTCTCAGAGTCCCCCATCACGAGGAACTCCTGGATCGGGATCCCCATGTCGGCGGCGAGCTTCCAGAGGCCGAGACCCTTGCTGATCCCCTTTGCCTGGAGGTGGATGGCAAAACCCGTGTCAAGGACCTTCACGCCGACTTCCCGCATCACCTCCCGCACCTCCTCGGGCGGCACCGTGCGGGCAAAAGCCACATCTGAGAAGCGGTACTGATCACCAAAGAGTTCCAGGGTGACCCCCTTCTTTCGGTAATACGCTTCGAGGACCTTGAAGGCTGCGAGGGCCTCGCTCCGGTCTCCCTCGATATGGATGGGGCCCCCAAAGCCTATCCGGTAGACACCCCCGTTCTCGGCAATGAAGGTCCCCGGGGTCCCAATCATCCGGGCAAGGGCGTCCAGGAAGCAGGCCGTGTTCCCGCTCGCGAGGACCACCTCCACCCCCCTGTCCACGAGACGACGGATGCATGCGATGGCAGCGGTGTTGATGCGGCGATGGCTGTCGGTGATGGTTCCATCTACATCACACGCCACCGCCCTCAGGGACGGCACGCTTCTTGATCTGGATCCCGCCAGATAAAAAAGTGAGGTGTTGTGAAACGTTCAGCAGGGCTTGAGGCCGTACTCAAACCGGTTTGAGAACTTTAAGCCGGTTTGAGGCCTGCCTGCTCGACCATGAAGGTCGCCTCGCCCTCGGGGAGGTATGGGCTGTCGACGAGCCGGGCTATCCGCTTCCCACCCTTGCTCTTCCTGAGGTAGATCCGGAACGTCGCCGTATGGCCGACGATATTCCCTCCGATGGGCTTCGTCGGGTCGCCGAAGAAGACCGCCGGGTTGGAGAGGACCTGGTTCGTCACGAGGCCGATGGCATTGTGCTCGTCCAGGAGCCTGAAGAGATCATGCATGTGCCGGTTCAGCTTCTGCTGCCGGGGTGCGAGGGTCCCGCGGCCGGCGTACTCGGCCCTGAAGTGGGCGGTGAGGGAGTCAACGATGAAGAGCCGCACCGGCTTCTCGCTCTCCCGGAGGTCGTTCGCGAGCTCCCGGGCATTGTCGATCATGAGCATCTGGTGATCGGAGGTGTGTGCCCGGGCGACATGGATGTGATCGAGGAACTCCTGGGCCGGGGGAATGTCCATGCCGAGGCCCGCGACCATCTGCTCGATCCTCTCGGGCCTGAAGGTGTTCTCGGTATCGATGAAGACGCAGCTTCCGGCGAGGCCCCCCGTCTCCTCGGGGAGCTGGACGTTCACCGCCATCTGGTGGACGATCTGGCTCTTCCCTGATCCGAACTCGCCATAGAGCTCGGTGATGGCCTGGGTCTCGAAGCCGCCGCCGAGGAGGGCGTCGAGATCCGGGACAAAGGTCCTCAGCTTCTTCACGTTCTTCCTCTGCTCGAGGATTGCCGTCCCTGTCTTGAAGGAGCCCACCACGGCACGATCTTTCGCGGCCTTGAGGAGCTTCTTTGCCGTTGCCTCGCTGATCTCGGCCGCCTCTGCAAGTTCATTCGGCGATGCGGTGGCGATACTCTCAACAGTTGTGTACCCTGCCTCTCTCAGCTTGTCGGCCGTCGTTGGCCCGACACCCGGCAGATCTTCAATATCATTCACGTTTCCAGTCAATACCATCTCCCCCTGGGGAGCCTGTTACACTTCCCCATTCCCCGGGACCCTTTATAGAGGTGAGGGCGGGCGCCGTGAAAGTGATATCCCCAGGACCCGGATCCCATCATGTCCCCACGGGCCCGGATGCCTTCTTCCCCCCCGGACCCGTTCCTCACGGACACAGCCCTGCCCTGAACCGGGCGAGGCGATCCCTCGCCCCGGCCGGATCCGCTTCCCGCACCTCCACCTCTGCGGGGAGGATCGTCCGTCTCACGCGTCTCCCCCGTACCCGGACCAGCCGGCCCATGGGGAGGTCCCCGCCGACGGGGTGGCAATCCCCGGCGACCTCGAGGCAGGCACCCGTGGCCGTGGGGATGACAATGCCTTCGAGATCCACCGGTTCAGCCTCCCCGCCCGGGAGGACCACAGCGCTTCCCCGCCCTGCATGGAGCTCGAGCCCCCCGTCCCGGCCCCTGCGGACCTGGACCCGGTACAGGGTGACGGCATCCCCCTCGGCGATGTCGAGAGCTGCCTTCTCGCCCCAGAGGACGAGGGCCACCTCCCCGCTCCCGTCTGACAGGGTAAGGTTCCGCACCGAGGAAGGCTGCCCTTTGCGGGTGGTGAAGGACCGGAGGGGGCCGGCGGATCGGACCACCCCATTCACCGACGTAAACCCCGAGTCCGGGACCTTCCCGATACCGGTTGTGGGAACCTCGATATCCCTCTCCAGGGGGATCATCTTCCCCTTCTCATCCAGCTGGTATTCATCACCATCGCCCTTCGAGGATCGGGTGGCACCGAGGATCCGCACGGAAGATCCGGCCTCGATCCCCTCGAGGAGCTCAGGCGCCCAGCAGACGAGCCGCGATGTCTCCCCCTGGTTCCCGATGACCGCCTCCACCATCCTGCCTTCGGATCCATCCCTCCGGGTGAAGGTCCGGACCTTCCCGATCTCGATGACCCTGGCCTCGAGCTCTGCCACCGGTTCGGGAGGGAGGAACCGTCGGTCAGGGGACATGGCGCAGCTGATCTCGCAGGCCGCCTTTCGGAAGGCCATGGCGCTCACCTCCCCCTTCAACCGGGGCGATGGCTTTGCGATGACCTCGAGGACCTCCCCGACATCGACCTCCCCCGCTGCCTGGGCCTTCTCGTCCCAGAGGACTACCCGCACCTGCCCGGTCTCGTCCCCGAGGAGTATGTCGGCTACGAGGCCGGTGCTCCCGTCGCCCTTCTGGAACTCGTGTGGGGATGTGGTGGAGACGACCTTCCCGAAGAAGCAGGAGAGGCTGCTCCCTGTTCCGACGTCCCGGATCTTTACGTGGGCCCTCCCGAGGTCGCGGACGACGATCATCGCCGCGGTAGGTTCGTCGTAGAGATCCCCGCTCGTTTCCATCACCCCCTCTACCCTGCGGTCGAACTCCTCCCGGGGAAGCAGGTCGTCCACGAGGGCGTAGTGGAAGCTCATGCCGGGTCCCGGGGATCAGCGGCGGGCCTGCCAGGGGGGTCGCTCCGTGGCGGCGATGAGATCGTCCATCGTCTCTCCCCTTCGCATGAGGGCGGCATCCGAACCCCTCACGAGAACCTCTGCGCACCTGGGCCGCCCGTTGTACTGCGAGGACATGGCAAACCCATAGGCGCCGGTATCGAGAACCACGATGAGGTCTCCTCTCGCGATAGCGGGCAGGTCGCGGTCCTCTGCAAGCAGGTCCCCGGTCTCGCAGATGGGCCCTGCAATGGTGTACCGGTGAGCCGGCGCCTGGTCTGCCTTGTTTGCCACCACCACCCCGTGGTAGGCGCCGTACATCACCGGCCGGATGAGGAGGTTGAAGCCGGCATCGACATTTACAAAGCGCCTGTGGGCCTCCTTCACCGAGTTGACCCCTGTGATGAGGATGGTGGAATCTGCGACGATGTACCGCCCGGGCTCCACCCAGAGTTCCGGCGAGATCCCTGCCTCCTCCACGCCTTCCGTGAAGACCGGTACCACGGCCGAGGCATAGTCGGAGAAAGAGGGTTCGGGGTCCGTGCCCCGCCTATAGGGGATTCCCAGGCCGCCTCCCAGGTCGATGAAGCGGAGCCTGACCCCGAGGTCGGTGAGGCGGGCGGCGAGATCGATCATCACCGAGATCGCCCGTGCAAACGGCTCCACTTCGAGGATCTGCGACCCGATATGGCAGTGGATCCCCGCGGGTCTGACATGCTCGCACCCGAGAGCGGCCCGGTATGCGGCAAGGATATCACTGGCTGGGATACCGAACTTCGAGGTCCTGAGGCCGGTCGCGATCTTCGGGTGGGTGGGCACCTCGAGGGCTGGGTTCACCCGGAAGGCGATCTCCACTGTTTCGCCTGCCTCCCCCGCGATCCGGTCGAGCGATTGCAGCTCGTCCAGGGAGTCGACCGAGACCCGGACCCCTTTCTCAACGGCGAGGGCGAGATCCGCGGGGCTCTTCGAGGAGCCGTTGAAGAGGAGCCTGTCCGGATCCATTCCGGCCTCGAGGGCGAGGATGAGCTCTCCGGCAGAGAAGACGTCAGCTCCGGATCCCTCATCTGCAAGGGCTCTCAGGATGGCGGGGTTCCCGTTGGCCTTGGCCGCATAGAGGACCCTCACGCGGTCATAGCGGGAGGAGAACGCCGCGTGGACCTCGCGGTAGCGGGCGCGGACCCGGTCCTCGTCTGTGACATAGAGGGGTGTCCCGAACCGGGCGGCGAGCGTGACCGTGTCATGGCGGCCGATGTGAAGGTGGCCGTTTCGCACCGAGAGGCAAGGCGGCAGGTTCACAGGTCAAGCCCCCGCATCCGGTCCAGGGCCTCTTCTATCCGTTCCTTCGAACGGGTGATGGCGAACCGGACATACTTCTCCCCGTATCTCCCGAACCCGACGCCCGGGGTCACGACGATCCCTGCCTCGTTGAGGAGCCTCCGTGCGAACTCGAACCCGTTTTCAACGGGCATCCAGACATAGAAGGTGGCCTGGGGAAGGGCGACCGGAAAGCCCATCTCCCTGAGGCCTCCGACGAGGAGGTCCCTCCTCTCCTGGTAGACATCCGATGCCTCGCGGATGCTGTCCTGGGGCCCCGTGAGGGCCGCAATCGCCGCGTGCTGGACGGCGTTGAAGACCCCGGAGTCGATGTTCGTCTTCACCCTCCGGAGCCCCTTGATGACTTCCATCTTCCCGCAGGCCATCCCGATCCGCCAGCCGGTCATGTTGTAGGTCTTGGAGAGGGAGTGCATCTCGATCCCCGCCTCCATGGCCCCGTGGGCCGAGAGGAAAGAAGGTGCGCGGTACCCTTCGAAGGAGACCTCGGAGTAGGCGTTGTCATGGACCACGATGATGTCATGTTCGCAGGCGAAGTCCACCACCTCGTCGAAGAACTCCATGGGTGCTGTCGCTGCCGTGGGATTGTTCGGGTAGTTCAGGAAGAGGATCTTCGCCTTCTTCACGACCTGCGGGGGGATGGCCGAGAGATCCGGAAGGAAACCGTTCTCTGCGAGGAGCGGGATCTCGTGGACCCTCCCCTCTGCAAAGAGGGTTGAGGTGCGGTACACGGGATACCCGGGGTCCGGTACGAGGACAAAGTCGCCCGGGTTCACGAACGCCTCCGGTATATGGGCGATCCCGTCCTTGGAGCCCATGAGGGCCGTGATCTCGCTCTCCGGATCGAGGTTCACCGAGAACCGGCGGCGGTACCAGGCGGCCACCGCGTCCCGGAACTCGTTCATTCCGGTATAGGACGGGTAGTGGTGATTGGCAGGGTCCCTTGCCGCCCTGCAGAGGGCATCCACGATATGCGGGGGTGTCGGGAGGTCCGGGTCCCCGATCCCGAGATCGATGACATCCACCCCCCTCTTCACCTGCTCCTCCTTCAGCTCGTCGATCTGAGCGAAGAGGTAAGGCGGGAGGTTGCCCAGGCGGTTCGAGTACATCGTTCCTTTAGTATGGAGCGCTGGCCTCATAATCTCACAGGTCAGGCGTTGTAGAAGACCTGGATTCCGGAGGAGTCCGGACCCTGGGAAATGGGAAGACCTTTCTCATGGGTGGGAGAAAATCTACCAGGGAGCCTTTTGCAGCCTCCCGGGGTGATGATATGAAGGGCGACAGGGTTATTCTCGTTCTTTCGACGGTTCCGGAATCCGAGTCGGCACGCATCTCTGAGACCCTTGTCTCCGAAAAGCTTGTGGCGTGCGTGAATACAACGCCGGTCCGTTCCTGCTACCGGTGGAAGGGGGAGATCTGCAGGGACAGGGAGGAACTCCTCATCATGAAAACGAGGGAGAGCCTCTTCGCCCGGGTCAGGGATCGGGTGAGGGAACTCCACCCTTACGAGATCCCTGAGATACTCGCCCTCCCAGTGTGGGGCGGTTTTAGCGGGTATCTCCAGTGGGTGATGGATGAAACCGGTTCCGCAGGGGAAAAACCATAGGATAAGCTCATGAAGGAATGCGGCAAAACGTTCGGATGCGGGGTGTCGTGAAGATGGATCCAACCGACCCGCCAGACGCTGGCGGTGAGAAAGGAAGGAAGACCGCCTATCTCCTCCTGGGATGCCCGGAGGTCCCGGTCCAGATGGGCATCGCCCTCTACCTGGCAAGCCGGCTCGAGAAGAGCGGGGTATCGGTGGTCCTCGCCGGGAACCCGTCGGTCATCCAGCTGATCCGGGTCTCTGATCCCGATCAGCACTATGTGAAGAGGGTGATAAACCTGGAGAGGGCGATGGCAGACCTCATCGAGGGAAGGGTGCGCCCGGATATGACCGTGGCCTTCGCCCACAACGATGCCGGGATCTCCTACGCGGCGACCATCCGGTACGTCTCGGCCTCCCCCCTCTACCTCATCATCTTTGGCCGGGATGCCGAGGCCCTCGCCGGCCTCGCCGAGTTCGAGTGCGAGAAGATCGTGGAAAAGGCGGTGCACAACCCTGCCCAGCTGAAGAAGAAGATCGACAAGGTGTTCGGATGGGCTGCATCGAAGAGCTGAAGTACGAGACGATCATCTCGCACGCGAGCTTCAAGGAGTGCCGGGAGTACGTGAAGGAGCACTTCAAGGAGCGAATCGAGGTCGAGCCGGGGTTCAAGATCTTTGACTCGTATATCATCGGCATCCCCCCCATCCTTGTCGGGATCGAGGGGGACGCGGTGGTCTTCCCGTACACGAAGCCCTGCCACGGGACATTCCTCCTCAGGATCGAGTCCTCCGACGAGGTCGACCGCCTCCGGAAGAAGCGGTGACGGGCAGGGCAGGATGGTCAGGATGACAGGGGAACCCTCGGGAAAGGGTACCCTTGTCCGGGCGGGGACCTTCATCCTAGCGGTCGGCATCTGCTACCTCGCCGCCGCCGTGGGTTCGGCCTTTACCGCTCTCTCGGTGGATACCTGGTATGCCGGCCTCGCGAAACCACCCTTCACCCCGCCCGGCTGGTTCATCGGGGCAGTCTGGACCGTGCTCTTCCTCCTGATGGGGATCTCATTCTTCCTGGTCCTGGAGAGGGACAGGGGCCGGCCAGAGGTGAAACGAGGCATCTCCCTCTTCTCCATCCAGCTCGGCCTCAATGTCATCTGGTCCTTCCTCTTCTTCGGCCTCCGGTCCCCGTTCCTCGCCCTGATCGGGATTCTCTTCCTGTGGGGATCCATCGCTGCGACGCTCCTCCAGTTCCTCAAGATCTCCCGGCCCGCGGCATATCTCCTCGTCCCTTACCTCATCTGGGTCACCATAGCCACAGGCCTGAACGCCGGCATCCTCCTCCTCAATCCCTGATCCCGGGAGACGCCGGGGTCAGGAAGGTTCTAATACCCCCGCTCCCCATTCCGGGGTAACGCTGGGGTGATTCCATGGAAGAAACGAACCTCATGAAGATAGTCGAGAAGAACCTCTGTTCATGTACCCAGGAGCTCAGTATAACACCGGAGATGGAGGCCCTCCTCAAGAATCCGATGCGGGAGCTCCACGTCGCCCTCCCGATACGGATAGACGACGGGTCTATGAAGGTCTTCAGGGGGTTCAGGGTCCAGTACAACGACGCCCGGGGGCCGACCAAGGGCGGTATCCGCTTCCACCCGGACCAGACCATCGATACCGTCCGCGCCCTTGCCTCCCTCATGACCTGGAAGTGCGCCCTCCACAACCTCCCTCTCGGGGGCGCGAAAGGGGGGGTCATCTGCAACCCGAAGGCCCTCTCGCCGGGCGAGCTCGAGCGCCTCTCCCGGGCCTATATCCGGAGCATCTACCCGATCATCGGGCCTGACCAGGATATCCCTGCCCCCGACGTGTACACCAACCCCCAGGTCATGGCCTGGATGATGGACGAGTACTCCAAGTGCGTCATGAAGACCACCTTCGGGGCGATCACCGGGAAGCCTCTCGCGGTAGGAGGTTCGGAGGGCCGGCTCGATGCCACAGCCCGGGGCGGCTGGTTCGCCATCGAAGAGGCGGCACGGGGCCTTGGCATGAGCCTGAAGGGTGCCACCGTGGCGGTCCAGGGCTTCGGGAACGCGGGGTCCTATGCTGCCTCCCTCGCCGGGTCCCTCTTCGGGTGCCGGGTAATCGCCGTCTCGGACAGCAACGGGGGGATATTCCGGCGGGAAGGCCTCGACACTGAAGAGGTGATGCGCCACAAAGGAAAAACCGGGACTGTCGTGGGATTTCCGGGGAGCGACAGTATTACCAACGAGGATCTCCTGGAGCTCGCGGTGGACATCCTCATCCCCGCCGCCCTTGAGAATGTCATCACCGGCCGGAATGCCGCACATGTGAAGGCAAAGATCCTTGCCGAGCTCGCGAACGGCCCGACGACCCTCGAGGCAGACGAGATCCTCTCCTCCCAGGGTGTTCACGTCATCCCGGATATTCTCTGCAATGGAGGAGGGGTCATCGTCTCCTACCTTGAGATGGTCCAGAACTTCTCGATGGACCAGTGGAGCGAGGCCAACGTCCATTCCCGGCTCGCAGAGCGGATGCAGCCGGCCTGTCGCGCAGTGGACGGGCTCTCGCGTTCCTATGGAACGAGCCCGCGGCGGGCCGCCTACACCATCGCGGTGAAGAGGGTGGTCGAGGCCATGAGAACCCGCGGGTGGCTGTGAGCCTTTTCCGGTAACCGGTTTCCCTGCCCTCATGATTTCCACGGACCCTGCCGCGGTGCCCTCCGGAAGGGGGAGGATTGACGGAAAAACTGCGGATCATTGAGGATACCGGAGATGCAGAGCACAACACATAAGAAGCGACAGATAGACCTCAGCTCTTCAAGGAATCGGATATGGCAGAAGATAAGTTCCCCTGGATACAGCTCATCGCCACGGTCGGTACCATCATCGCCGCCGTGATCGGTATTACCCCCTACGTCCTGAGGCTCAACACCGCATCCCAGACCCCGACCATCGTCATCCTGACCCTCCCCCCTGCGGTCACCACGCCGGTCCCGCCCACCACACAGCCCGTGACGACTGTTGAAACGACGCCGGTTGTTACGCAGACAACGGTGGTGACCACGATTCCCACAACCGGACCACCACTCACCGGGAACGAGACCCCTGCGCCGACAACGGCAACGACTACGGAAACGACCACGGAAACGACCACACCGCCAACCACATCCCCGACCACACCCCCGGCCACGGTGACGACCCTCCCTCCCGCAACAACCACGTTACCGCCGGGCCCGGCCATTCAGATCTCCGTAAATGCGACGAGTGTCCCCCAGGGTGGCTTCATCCTGGCCTCCGGCTCGACGGATCCCGCGGTACCCCAGGTGACCATCACCCTGAAGAACAGCACCAGCTTCGAGTCCGCGGCCGTCCCCGTAACCCTGACGCAGGGAGTGTTCCAGTTCCAGGTTGACACCTCCGCCTATGCGCCCGGGGATTACACCATCTATGCTGCCGTTCCAGAAACCCAGGCCATTGCGCAGGCCTCCTTCGCGATAACGGCAGCGTGAGCGGGTCCAGGAATACCTTTTTTTGAAGCGTCTTCCAAGGGGAACCCCGGGGACCGTATCTCCCGGGGGCAGCCCGGGGATTCGATACGAATAAATGAAGAAAGGAGAAATGAGAACCGATGTACCGGATGAGATCGGAGGATACTCCATGAACTCGCGTGAGATCAGGCCTGGAGTCTTTTCAGTCGGAGCAATCGATCGTGACCGGAGGATCTTCGACGAGCTGATCCCTCTTCCCGAGGGGACGAGCTATAACTCGTACCTGGTGAGAGGGAGCACGGGAACTGCACTCATCGATACCGTGGATCCCACGAAGGAGAGTGAGCTCTTCGCGCACCTTGACGAGCTCAAGGTGGATCGCATCGATTACCTCATCTCGAATCATTCCGAGCAGGATCACTCGGGGGTCATCCCCCGCATCCTCTCCCGGTATCCATCAGCGCGGGTCATCACCACCCCGAGAGGAAAAGAACTGCTCAGGCCGCTCCTCCACATTCCCGACGAGAAGATCACCACCGTGCAGGACCGGGAGACCCTCTCCCTCGGGGACCGGACCCTCGAGTTCATCCACGCGCCCTGGGTCCACTGGCCGGAAACGATGCTCACCTATCTCCGGGAGGAGCGCATCCTCTTCACCTGTGATCTCTTCGGTTCCCACTATGCATATGCTCCGGGGGAGCCCACCATCGGGGACCTGGGGAGGGTATACTGGGCGGCGAAGCGCTACTATGCCGAGATCATGATGCCCTTCCGGGGCCTCATCAAGGGGCACCTGGAGAAGATCAAGCCTCTCCCGATAGATATCATCGCCCCGAGCCATGGACCGGTATACAGGAAGCCCGAGCAGATCCTGTCAGCCTACCGGGACTGGGTCTCGGATTCCGTGAAGAACGAGGTCGTCATCCCCTATGTCTCGATGCACCATTCCACGGCCGCCATGGTCTCCCACCTGGAGAGGGCGCTCACGGACCGGGGCATCGTGGCCATCCCCTTCAACCTCACGGTGACCGACATCGGGGAGCTCGCCATGGCCCTCGTGGATGCGGCAACCGTGATCCTTGGCACCCCAACGGTCCTCACCGGCCCCCACCCTGCGGCGGTCTATGCCACCTACCTGGTGAAACTCCTTAAACCCAAGGCGCGGGCCTGCGGGGTCATCGGCTCCTACGGCTGGGGCGGGAAAACGGTGAAGGAGATTGCAGGCATCCTCCAGGGGCTCCCCGTGGAGTTCCTTGACCCGGTCCTCGTGAAGGGCCTTCCCGGGCCCGAGGATCTGAACGCCCTCGACCTCCTCGCAGACAAGATCGCCGAGAAGCACCGAAGCTACGGGATCCTATAAAGGTTCATATCTCACGCCTCCGATGTAACCTGTGGACATGGCCCGCGGGAACTTCAAGGACGTCATCGCCCTATCCCCCTGCATCTTCGCCATCGGGGTCGCGGGGGACAGCGGTTCAGGGAAAACCACCTTCACGGGTGCGATCCGGGAGATCTTCGGCGAGGATCTCGTCTCTTCCTTCTCTCTTGACGATTACCACCGCTACGACCGGGACAAGCGAAGGGATCTCGGGATCACCCCCCTCTCCCCCGATGCCAACCGGATCGACCAGATCGAGAGGGATCTCGCGAGCCTGAAGAGAGGCGAGAGGATCGAGAAGCCGGTGTACAACCACGGAACAGGAACCTTCGATGCCCCGATCCCCTTCAACCCGAAGAAGATCCTGATCCTGGAGGGGCTCCATCCCCTCTTCACCCCGGGCCTGCGGAACCTCCTTGACTTCACCCTCTTCGTAGACCCTGATGAGGACGTAAAGCGGTTATGGAAGATGAAAAGGGATACGGGTGACAGAGGGTACAGGTCCGAAGAGGTCGAGGGGGAACTCGCGGCCCGGGCCGCCGATTACGAGAAGTACATCGCACCCCAGCGGCGGTATGCCGATGCCGTCATCTCAGCGGGCTTCTCCAGGTACGGGGAGGACCTGGGGGCATCGAGGAACCTGTACCAGGTCACTCTCCTGCAGACCCGGCCGGAGGAGAGGATCCGGGACATCGAGCTCTCGATCGATCTCTCCCACCTCCTCTCCCTCTCCGACCGCCACTTCCTCATGGAGTTCCGGCTCGAGGAGGTCGACGGGAGGGAGATGGGGGCCCTCACCTTCGACGGAGAGCTCCCTTATGCCCTGATCCGGAGGCTGGAGACCGCCGTGGAGCGGCAGACCGGCGTCCACCCCATCCGGATCTTCGAGCACCGTTCGACGGTCACCGCCGGGGAGATCGTCCAGCTCATCCTGGCCTGGAGGATTATCAACCGGCGGATAGCAGTCGAGAGCTGCGAATAATTTATCAAGTATACTATAGATGATAATTAAATTTACTTGCTATAGATCAAGTAATCTATATACAGGGCCGGCCAACCGGGTAGAGGATGAAGCAGATTGCCCTCTACGGGAAGGGCGGGATCGGGAAGTCCACCACTGCCGCGAACCTCTCGGCCGCCCTCGCCGAGATGGGGATGGATGTCCTCCAGATCGGCTGCGACCCGAAGAGGGACAGCACCCGCATGCTCATGCACGGGAGCTGGATCCCCACGGTCCTCGATCAGGTGCGGGAAGGGCGTGAGGCGAGCATCACCCCGGACCAGATCGTCTTCAGGGGGTTCAGGGGAGTCAGGTGCGTGGAGGCAGGAGGGCCCGAACCAGGGGTCGGCTGCGCCGGTCGGGGAATCATCGCCACCTTCCAGCTTCT
Source organism: Methanomicrobiales archaeon (assembly GCA_015660865.1). Lineage (GTDB taxonomy): Archaea > Halobacteriota > Methanomicrobia > Methanomicrobiales > JACTUA01 > JACTUA01. The sequence goes on from JACTUA010000001.1 coordinate 86,249, forward strand.
GGAGAGGCTCGACTCCCTCAAGGGGGATGTCATCCTGTACGATGTCCTCGGTGACGTGGTCTGCGGGGGGTTCGCCATGCCCATGCGGGAGGGCTATGCCCAGGAGGTGTACCTGGTGACCTCCGGGGAGCTCATGTCCCTCTATGCGGCAAATAACATCTGCAGGGCCATCGCACGCCTTGCGGGCAGGGTCAGGGGCCGCTGCCGGCTCGCAGGGGTTATCGGGAACGGCGCCGGCCAGGCGAGAGAGGAACCGCTCGTCCGGGCCTTCGCCGACCGGATCCATTCCCGGCTCGTGACCTTCATCCCCCGCGACCCCATCGTCCAGCGGGCCGAGATCAACCGGATGACCGTCATCGAGTTCGCCCCCGACTCGGCCCAGGCCGGCGTGTACCGGAGCCTGGCGAAGAGCATCCTCGAGAACCGCAACCTCGTGATCCCAACACCCCTTTCCATGGATGACCTTGAATCCCTTGCCATGGAGTTCATTCCGGCTTGAGGGGTGCACCCTCACCGGCGGCCTCTCTGTCACCACCGAGGTGACGGACGGGGTGACGATCATCCACGGCCCGGCCGGCTGCTCCCAGCACAACGCCTCGCTGATCCATGCCACCCTTCTCGACCACGATACCCCGCACCTCCTCCGGATCCATTCGTCGGACCTTGACGAGGTGGGGGTCATCTTCGGGGGGGAGGGGGCTCTTGCAGCCTGCATCAGGGAAGCAGCAGCAGGAGATCCCTCGGCCATCTTCGTCCTCTCCACGTGCGTCGTCCAGACGATCGGGGACGACGTGGGTGGGGTCTGCAGGCGGGACTGGGGGGTGCCCGTCATCTCCATCCCGAGCTCGGGGTTCCTGGGAGGGGGATTCCAGGATGGCATGAGAAATGCCCTCATTGCACTTGGAGATCTCGCGGGGGACCGCGTGGAGCGTGAGGGGGGGATCACCCTCGTAGGAGAGAAGAACCTGGAGGACGACGTGGAGGAGAACTTCAGGGAGGTCTCGCGCCTCCTTGCCCTCTTGGGCGAGAAGGTGCGCCTCCGGTTCGTCCGGGGAATCAGGGGGGCTGACATCCCGGAGATCTCCCGGGGGAGGCTGAACATCCTCAGGGAACCGGAGCTTCGTGCGGTAGGGGAGTCCTTTGCCGCCAGGTTCGGGACCCCGTACCTCGATTCGTTCCCCGTCGGACTCTCGGGATCCCTGCGGTTCATCGGGGAAACAGCAGGGTTCCTGGGGGTGGATCCCGCGGGAGCCCTGGAGGAGGAGCGTGCCTTTCAGGATGAGGCACTCGCAGGCTTCGAAGACCTGAGAGGAGAACGGATCAGCATTGGCCCCTCTTCCGGAGATACCGCTGACCCCTTCGCAATCGAGCTGGTGAGCTCCCTCGGCCTCCTCCTCAGTGAGGACGGAGTACCACTTCCCCTCCCCTCGCCCCCGCCCGTGGGGACCGGTGGGCTCGTGCGGCTGCTCCACCGATGGAGGAGGGTGCTCCATGCCTGACTGCACGGCACCGCTCTGGCCCTGCGGGATGACAGGCGCCGTCGCCTGTCTTGCAGGGATACCGGACCTCGCGGTGGTGATCCATGGCTCGAGCGGGTGCTTCTTCTACCCCCAGAGCCTCCTTCCCGTCCCCCTTTTCTCGACCTTCATCCACGAGCGGGAAGTGATCTTCGGCTCCCTCGACCGGTTCGCCGAGGTTCTCGGTTCCATCCCCCCTTCATACCGCCGGGTTGCTGTAGTGACGACCTGCGTACCTGCCATCGTCGGCGAGGAGATCCGGGAGGTCCTGCCGGAGAGCGCGATCCTCCTGGATTCACCGGGCTTTGCCGGGCAGATGGAGGTGGGATACGGGAGGGCCCTCGCGGCCCTGGATCCGGGGATCGACCACGAAGAGAAGGGTGTGAATATAGCCGGCCTGAACCTTCTCGATCCCTTCACATCAGGGAACCTCCTGGAGGCCGGGAGGCTCCTCTCCCTCGCTGGAGCCACGGCCGGGACCAGGATCCCTCAGGATCCTCTCGACCGGATCAGCCGCTGCGGGACCATGACGGTGTCGGTCAATCCCGATCTTCCCCCTGGAACGGGGGAGGTTGCGGGGAGCCTCCTCGGCCTCATTGACATCGAAGAAACCTTCTCCCTTCTTGGCGATCGTATACCTGGGGTCGATATCAGCCCGGTGCTTGCGGAAACTTCCCGGGCGGAGGAAAGGATCCAGCGGGCGGCTGACAAATACCTGAAACGGTTCGACCCGCCGAGGGCAGTCGTCTTCGGAGGTTTCGCCTATGCGACCTTCGCCGCAGATACCCTGAAGCGGTACCTGGACGCCGACATCCTCATGGTAGGATCGAGGAACGGGCTCCGCGCCTCGCCCTTCCCGGCACGGGAGATGGTGCAGATCGGGGAGATATCCGGTTTTCTCTCGGGAGAGAAGCCGGATCTGGTTATCGGTTCCTCATTTGAGAGGTCAGCATGGCCCGGCGCAGCCTTTGTCGGCCTCACCCCGCCTCTCAGAGGAAGGGTCCTCCTCCGTTCCCGTTCCCTCGCTGGCATCGAGGGGACCCTCTCTTTCATGGAGGAGGCCCTCAACGCATGCATGGACAGGAGAAGGAAGATCCGAGGGTAAACCCTGGCCTGCACGGACACCCTGCGAATCGGAACCGTCGGGCAGGCCGGAAAAATGAGGGATCTTATTTCTTCACGACGGTGAAGAATTATTTCTTCACGACCGTGATCTTCGCCGGGGGGCTCTTGTTTGCGAGGAATGCCCCGAGCTTGCCCTCCATGTCGGCGGTCAGGGTTCCCATGAGGACGAGGAACATCTCCTGGTACTCCTTCTCGGCAAGGTTGACCTGCTCCATGAGGAGTTTCAGGTCTGCGAGCGTGGCGAGGTCGCGCTTCATCACGATCCCCACCGCCTCGACCGTCTGGCCCACCTTCCGCTTTACTCCGATGTCCATGCCCTTCCCGTCGACGAACTCGATGGCTGTCTTCTTCCCGGAGAAGAACGATCTCGGGGTTGCCAGCTTCTCCTGGAGGAACCTCTTCAGGTCATCCAGGTAGCTGGGTCCGATGTGGTAGGTCTTCCGGGGCTGCCAGATTCCGATCAGACCGTTGATATCCTGCATAAGATCTGCGCTCATCGCCAATCCTCCAGCTAGGAGATCATCTATTCCTGTCTGGATTACCGTGATCTCCGGGACCTTCCGGCCCCTGGAACACGATAGAGCTCCCCCTCCGGGATAATAAACCTGTATGATTTTCTCCCCCATATGAGCCGCTGGAGGTCTGCCTCTCCGAAAAAAGGGTGTTGCGTGGGTCGCGAAACAGATCAGGGGTTTCTCAGGAACGCGGCGATGAAGTCCCCGACATCCGGGGTCTTTGCCTGCCCGCCCATGTCCCGGGTCTTCACCCCCGACGCGATCGCCCGCACTATCCCGTCGAGGACCGCAGCGGCGGCTTCGTGCTCCCCGATGTGATCGAGGAGCATGGATCCCGCCCAGATGGTCGCCATCGGGTTCGCCACCCCGAGGCCCCTGTACCTGGGGGCCGAGCCGTGGATGGGCTCGAACATGGAGGTTCCCCCGGGGTTGATATTCCCGCCCGGCGCAAGCCCGAGGCCCCCCTGGATCATCGCGCCCAGGTCGGTGATGATGTCCCCGAACATGTTCGGAGAGACCACGACGTCGAAGGACTCGGGGTTCTTCACGAACCACATGGTGACTGCGTCGACAAAGGAGAACTCGGAGGAGATCCCGGGGTATGCCTTCGCGACCTCGGAAAAGACATCCCGCCAGAGCCCGTAGATATCGGTGAGGACATTCGCCTTGTCAACCGAGGTGACCTTGGGGGGCGTCCTCCCCCGCCGGCGTGCCAAGTCGAAAGCGAACCGGATGACCCGCCGCGCTCCTTCCCGGGTGATCACACCGATCTGGTACGCCACCTCCTCGGCATCGCTCTCGGCATCGACCCCGAACTTCACCTGGTAGAGGGAGCGGATCACCTCGAGGGCCTGCTTCTCCTCTCCCTTGAAACGGGAGCCGATCCCCACGTAGAAGTCCTCGGTGTTCTCCCGGACTACGACGAAGTCGATATCGGCAGGCCCCTTCCCGGCCAGCGGGGTCCAGACCCCGGGGAGGAGCTTCACCGGCCGGAGGTTCACGTACTGGTCGAAGTGGAAACGCAGGGAGAGGAGGATCCCCTTCTCGAGGATCCCGGGCTTCACCCGTTCGTCGCCGATGGCCCCGAAGTAGATGGCCCGGCACCCGCCGAGAGTCGTGAGATCCGCTTCAGTGAGGAGCTCGCCGGTCCGCAGGTAGCGCTCTGCCCCGATGTCGAGATCCCTCCAGCGGATATCGAACCCGAACCGTTCTCCCGCTGCCTCAAGGACCTTCTTCCCCTCTGCGATCACCTCGGGGCCGATCCCGTCGCCGGCGATTGCAGCTACATCATGGCTTCGCGGCATGTCGTTACCTCCGAGAGCCCGCGGGCGTACTCGACGAGCCCGCCTGCATCCACTATCTCCCGCAGGAAGGCCGGCACGGGCTCGAGCTCGTAGCGCTTCCCTTCGACGGTGAGGATCCCTCCCTCAAGGTCGAGTTCGGCGATCCGGCCGTCGCGGATATCCCCGGCAACGGCGCAGACGAGCGGGAGCATCCCGGAGTTGATGGCATTCCGGTAGAAGATCCGGGCAAAGGAGACGGCCACAATGACCCGTATCCCCGCACCTTTCAGGGCGAGAGGGGCATGCTCCCGCGAGGAGCCGCACCCGAAGTTCCTTCCTGCCACGATGATGTCCCCCTCCTCTGCCCCTCCGGCGAAGTCATCCCTCGTCCCCTCGAAGGCATGCTTCGCGAGCTCCCGGGGGTCGTACAGGGTGAGGAACCGTCCCGGGATGATGGCATCGGTGTCTACGTCGTCCCCGAACTGCCAGACCCTTCCCGTGAGAACGCCCGTGGTAGCCTGCTCCACATTTCGCCCGGATTTTACCCTTGGCTTCCTTGCCATGGATTCAGACCTCCCGCGGGTCGGTGATCTCCCCCGTAATCGCCGTCGCCGCAGCTGTGGCTGGCGAGGCCAGGTAGACCTTTGCATCCGCAGACCCCTGCCTCCCCTTGAAGTTGCGGTTCGAGGTGGAGAGGGAGACCTCGCCTGGCCCGAGGAGCCCGAAGGCGCCGCCCATGCAGGGGCCACAGCAGGGGGCCTCCACGAGGGCCCCTGCCTCGACGAAGCGTTCGATGTACCCCGCACGAAGGGCCTTCAGGTACTCCGCACGGGAAGCCGGAATGATGATGACCCTCAGCCCGTCGGAGAACTTCCGCTTCCCGAGGACCTCGGCAACCTCCTTAAGGTCCTCGAACCGGCCGTTCGTGCAGGAGCCGATGAACACCTGGTCTACGCGAGTCCCCGCAACCTCCCCGACGTCCACCACATGGTCCACGTTATGAGGGACTGCCACCTGGGGAGCAAGGTCCGAGGCATCATAGGATCGCTCCTCGAGATATGCCGCATCGGGGTCTGCGGCAAGTTCGAAGGGCTCCATTCTCCTTCTCCCCCTCAGGTAAGCCCAGGTGATCCTGTCAGGCGGGACAATCCCTGCCTTCGCCCCCATCTCGACGGCCATGTTGCAGCAGGTCATCCTCCCCGCCATCCCCATGCCTTCCATGGTTTCACCCGTGAACTCGAGAGCCTTATAGGTGGCCCCGTCGGCACCGATATCGCCGGCGATGGAGAGGATGAGATCCTTGGGACCCACCCGATTCGGGAAGGTGCCGTTCACCTCAACCCGGATGGTCCCGGGCACCCGGAAGTAGAGGGCACCGAACTTGAGGACGAAACCCATATCCGTGGAGCCGATGCCTGTGGCGAACGCCCCCGTCGCCCCATACATGCAGGTGTGGGAGTCAGCCCCGACTACGATCTCGCCCGGGGCGGCAAGCCCCCGTTCCTCGACGACCTGGTGGCAGACGCCCTCGGTCAGGTCGAGGTTCCGGATCCCCTGCTCCTCGGCGAACATCCGCATGAAGATGTGGTTCTGGGCCGCGGGGATGGAGTCGGCCGGCACCTGGTGGTCGAAGAGCATGATCACCTTCCCGGGGTCAAAGACCCTCTTCCCGTCCATCTCCCGGAACTTCTGAATGGCCAGGGGGCCGGTGATGTCATGGATCATGGCCGCGTCAACCGGTGCCATGACCACCTCTCCTGTAGCGACCTCCCGCCTGCACCCGCGGGAGAAGATCTTCTCGACGATGGTGGCTCCCATGTACGAATCCCAGAAATAATGGATGGGGATAGGTATTGTAGTTTCGGGGCGGTCCGCCTTCCTGATGGTGGTGCTGCCCCTTTGATTACCGATAACATAATTAGACCGTATTTTGGACGACACTTTTATTTATACAGGAAGCCAATGTTGGATAAGTTGTCAAGCCTTGACAACTTGTAAATTAAAGCGAGCCGGATCAAAAAAGGAAGGAAATAAGATATGCAGAAAGTGACCGCAGGTGAGGAGACCGCGAACAAGAGGGTTGCACTGACACCGAGTACATGGGAAGCCCTCTCTAATCTGCGTCGCCCTGGTCAAACATTTGATCAGACAGTCGCAGAATTGATCGGCGAGCGTCAACGATTACAGCTAATCACGGATCTTGATGCCATTGATGCTACTGAAACAATCATTCCGTGGGATCAGGCGAAGCAGGAGCTTGGTACCACGGAGTGAATCTTTTGCATTTGAAGATAACTCAACGTGCCAAAAACTTTCTTGCTGGCCTTCATGAAAAGGATCGTCGCATCGTAGTCGAACACATCGATCGTCTCGCTAATCATCCGCATGCACATGGGGACATCAAACGTCTCAATACCCCCAAGGAACGCTACCGGATGCATGTGTCTTACCGTTACACCGTATTCTTCTACCCTGACGGGAAGGATATCGTTGTCAACGAGATAATGACCACCGAACAGGCTCATAAGAGGTACGGTAGGATATAGAGTCCTGATGAGTGGACGCCTCGGAGCAAATGGACGATAATCAGCTTACCTTTTTTCCGCTTCTTCGGCGGCCCCTCGCGGATGACCTCCTTCATCCTCTCAACGAACCGGCTGATAGTCCCCAGCCGCTCGAAGAGGGAGTAGAGGTCATCGTCGGTTCCCCCCTCACGGCCGCTCCCTGGACCGTTTCGCCCTCACCACAAGGAGATCCTCCCCTTCTACCCGGTTCCTTCTCACAACCCCGGCAAAGAACCCGGCATCCCGGAGGAGACCGAGAACCTCTTCGACACCGGTTATCTCCGATATGACGAGGAGGAGTCTCCCGCCGGGTGCAAGGATCCGGGGGAGATCCGATAGAAGCCTCCTGATGACGTCCCGGCCTCCTTCACCCCCGTCGAGCGCCTCCTCGAGCCAGTCGTCTATCCGCTCCCCGGGCTTCGTGGGGAGGTATGGCGGGTTGAAGAGGATGAGGTCAAAGTGTCCCCGGAGGCCGGCGGTCAGGTCCGCCCTGGCAACTCCAACCCCATCGGATGATGCCATCCGGCAGGCGTGGGGGTTCACGTCCGTTGCGATGATGATGGCAGCCTTTCCCACGAGATGCCGGGCGATATACCCGCTCCCTGTCCCCAGGTCCAGGACCCGGTCGGAGGGTTTCAGCTCGTCGAGAGCGGCCTCAAGGAGAAGGAGGGTGTCTTCCCGGACAGGATAAACCTGGTCTGGGTCGGCGTCCATCTACATCACGTTGGCTATCTCGGCAAAATTCCTGAGCGAGAGGGCCTCGGGGCGCAGGGCCAGAACCTCCGGCGGGATGGATGCCGTCATCCGGTCCACCACCTCTCCTCCGAAGATCCCCCTCGCGGATTTCAGGCCGTTTTTCACCGTCTTGCGCCGGTGCGAGAAGAGGGCCCTCACCACGTCGGCGTAGCGTTTCCTGTCTTTTAAAGGGTAGGGAGGCTGCCTGGGGATGATTCGCACCACGGTGGAGTGGACCTGGGGCCTGGGTGAGAAGGCATTCGGGGGGATATGAAGGCACCGTTTCACATCGGCATAGGTCTGGACCATGACCGTGAGGCGCCCGCATGCCGGGGTGCCGATCCGGGCCACCATCCGGTCGGCGAACTCTGCCTGATACATCAGGATGGCCTCGGTGAATCCTCTCTCCAGCAGACGGAAGGTAATCGGGGATGAGATCGAGTAGGGGAGGTTCGAGACCACGAGCTCGAAGGGCGGGAGCTCGACCCTTACGGCATCGCCCTCGATGAGGTGGAGGGAACCGTCTGCGATCTCTGGGGCAAAGATACTCCTGAGTTCCTCAACGAGGACCGAATCGATCTCGACTGCAACCACCTCGGCCCCCCGGTCCAGGAGACCCCTCGTGAGAACCCCTCTGCCCGGCCCGACCTCGAGGACCACCCTCCCCGTGACATCCACGAGGGAGAGGATACGCTCCGCAGCCTGTTCGTCAACGAGGAAGTGCTGGTCCCTCCGGGCTGTCATCGCGCGGTGAAGACCCGGTACTTGGTCTCCGGGTCTTCGATCTCCTCGAGGACACGGTTGATGATCATCCGGTCGGGATGGGGCATGGCCTTGATCCGGTGCGAGATGTCGGCGAAGGACTCGAAGGGCTTCTTCTGCCGCTCGTCGAGGATCTCCCAGAGGAGCTTCTTCCCGATCCCGGGGAGGAGGTGGAGCATATGAAGCTTCGGGGTGACGGGGACCGAGGTGTTGAAGAACCGGACGAAGTGCACCTCGTTCTCCCGGACAATCTGCTCGACCACGTAGGGAACCTCCACCCGGGCGGTGGGGGTGAGCTCCTCGAAGCCGATGCGCCGTTTCACCCGCTCCACCTTCTCCCGCTCCTCGTCGCCGATATAGAGCTTCTCGTGGATCTGGATATTCGCGGCGGGCTTCGGGACGAGCTCCAGGAGCTTGAACTGCTCGACACCGATCCCCTGGACCAGGGGCTCCCGCTTGTAGACCGGGCGGGGATCATCGGCATGCCCCTTCTGAAGGATATCCAGCACTATGCAGTAGTTCTCCTTCTTCTCGGTCCTCATCGGCGTCTCCCCTCTAGAGATATTCAGAGACCAAGGAGAGGATCTGTTCGAGCTCCTCCCCCGTAAGGGTGAACCGCTCCTTCGCATAGATGGCGCGGAGCTCGTCCCTCGTCCTAGGCATGATGTTTGCGATCCGGAAGGCGATGTCGGGTTTCATCTTCTCGAGCTTGAGGAGGGCCGCGACGAGATCCCTGGCCTGCTCCGGCGTATTCTTCGCAAGGTGGGTCACATGCTCGATGGACCGCCGGAGCTCGTAGGCCATCTCGGTGGCATCCTCCCTCCGGGCCTCCTCCACCTGCGAGAGAACCTCCTTCAGCTCTGAGAGGGTGATCCTCTCCTCTCCCAGTACCCCTTTTACCCGCATCGCCAGATCCCTCCCGGATACTTCACCTTTGGGCTTTTAGATGTTGCGGTCGTGCGATGACGGTCTTCGTGCTCTCCCCGTCACGGATCTGGAGGAGCCAGGCCCGCCCCCGCTGCCCGACGATGGTCCCCGTCTTCCCGTGGAACCTCCTGTTGGGCATGCCCTGGTGGACGCTCGGCTCGCAGACGATGTGTACCTTCTGCCCGACCTCGAACTTCTGGATCACTGACGTAACAGGGGGGATACCCCGGCGCCGTATCTCCTTCTTGAACTTGTAGCGTGTCTTCTTCCGTGGACCATGGTGGTGTGCCATTTACTCCATCTCCTCGCTTCCCTCGACCTCCAGAACGTCGAGCTGGATGACCCGTGCCGGCCTCCCGAGGATACCGGCGAGGCTTGGCTGCGTCCTCCCGCCGTCACCCGATACGAGCTCCTTCACGTACAGGCCTGCCTCTCCGACGACATCAAGGAAAAATCTGCCGTCCTCCTGGCCTGCCACTCTCGCATCGACGACGCGGCGTTCCCGTATCCTGTCAGCCCTCCGGTGGACCACCCGGGTCGGGGTCCTCTGGCAGACCACCGCCCCCTTCAGGCGATCCAGGGCCTCTTCGAGTTCATTGCAGGCGATTCCGCCCTCAACCTCAACGGAGATCCTGTACTTTTTATGGGCTTTTTCTGATTTAAGGGTTTCCACCGCCCCCCTCGTGGACCAGCCACCGATGGAGACCCCGACCCTGCCCGCGGCGTTCCGGTTCACCGCCTCCTCGAGGAGCGCGAGGTCGGGGGCGCGCCTCCGGGGCGCCACCATCTCCATCACAAAGGGCCTCCCTGACCCGAGCATCCGTGCATCGATATCCTCGCGCCCTGCCCCGTGGAGGACGGCATCCGCGGCCTGGAACGCCTCCACCGCGGTCCTCCCGATGAGCTCCTCCACCGAGTCGGGGTACATCTTCCCGGTGAAGCCACAGCGCTCGCACCCGGCCCCGTAGCAGACCCGGCAGGGCCACCTGGTCTGGGGGATCCCCCGCTCGAGCTTCGTGTACCGGCCGCGGAAGAAGACGGGGGTGATCTCGAGCTCCACGGCCCCCTCCGCGAGGTTGAGGATCGCGACCACATCGGGATGGGAGAGATCCGCCGACTTCCCTGTGATGGCAGAGACAGCCTTCCCCACCTCGCGGTTCATCTCGGACTTGAGGGGCTCGGGTCCGGTGAGGCCGAGATCCGACCAGACCATCTCTTCGCTCTCGGCCATGAGGGGGGGGACCCTCGTCCCGATCAGGAAGGTGGAGTGGTCGATCCCTGAGAGGGCCTCCCCCACCCGCGCCGCCCATATCCCGATATCGGAGAAGAGATCGTGGCAGATCCAGCAGGATCCCTCGTGCGGTTTATAGGGGATATTTCTCTCGATGGCATGGGCGACCCGGAGCCCCTGCCCCCTCTCCCCGTTGGAGAGCCCATGGGACCGCTTGCCAAAGAACCTCCCCAGGCAGTGATCGCAGATCTCCCCGTAGGCAAGGATCCTCTCCAGCTGCTCATCTAGCTCCATCCCGCCTCCCTCCGGTCGAGCTCGTTCTGGAGGACCGTGATGGCATGGTCGGCATGGAGAACCCTCGGGCCGACGGAGATGCGGGGGAGTCCCGGGAGAATCTCCTCTTCTTCGGCGGTGAAATCCAGGTGGTCCGAGAGGAGGAATGCCCCCGGGAGATCCGGGAATGTCCGCATGTCCCGGCCATCCTCGGAGAGAACCGCATAGCCCCCATCAGCGATGAGGCCGGCGAGGCCCCCGCGCCTCACGAGGATCCCCGGACTTGATTCCCGGAAGGACTCCCCGGTTGGGAGAGCGAGGGCCTTTCGGATAAGGGCGGCGGTGCTCCGCTCATCGGGGGAGAGGGATCTCACGACCGATCCCTGCAGGAGCAGGTCCTTCGGTGGGGACGGGGGCCCGAGGAGGATGAGGTGGATCTCGGCGTCCCTCCGGATGCCATGCGAGATCGAGAGGGCCGCATTCACGCACCGGCAGAGGATGTCCATCCTCCCTGCCGAACCCGGGAGGTCATCGAGAGGAAAACCATTCCCTGTGGGGGCGAGATGCCCCACCACGGCAAAGGTCCGCATCTCACATCCCGGAGAACCGTTTCATCAGGCGCTGGAGGTTAAACTTGCCCCCCCGCATCCCCTTCAGGGCCCGCTGCATGAGCCGGTAGTATTTCAGGAGCTCCCGCACCTCGTCCGGCGAGGAGCCGGCCCCTGTAGCGATCCGGTGGATCCGGGAACCGCTGATGATGTTCGGGTCGTCCAGCTCCTTCGCCGTCATGGAGTCCATGATCACCCGGTAGCGGGCCATCTTCGAGGAGGTGACGTCTATGGCTTCCGAAGGCACGTCAGCGCCGCCCAGGGGGAGCATCGACATGATCTGCTTCAGCGGGCCCATCCGGCTCACGGCTTCGAGCTGCTTGTACATGTCCCTCAGGGTAAACTTCCCCCGGAGCATGCCCGTGACATCCATCTCCTCGGCGGTGATCGCCTCCTCGGCCCGCTCTACCAGGGACTTCAGGTCGCCCATCCCGAGGAGCCTCGAGATGAAGCTGTCGGGATCGAACCGCTCGAGGTCGTCCAGGGTCTCGCCGCTCCCGATGAAGACGATGCCGCTCTGGGTCTCAGAGACCGCGGAGAGGGCCCCGCCCCCCTTGGCCGTGCCGTCCATCTTCGTCACGATGACCCCGTCGACCTCGATCGCCTCGTGGAACCGCCTCGCCTGGTCCCGCGCCTGCTGGCCGAGGGCTGCGTCGATGACAAGCCAGCGGTGGTCAGCTCTCGTGATCTCATTCAGCCGGATGATCTCGTCGATCAGGTCCTTCTCCAGGGCATGGCGCCCCTGGGTATCGATGAGGACGACCTCGGAGGAAGCAAGGGATGAAAGGCCCCGCTCCACGATCTTCTCTGCCACCAGCTCGCCCGGCTCACCGTAGCAGGGGACGTTCACCTTCCCGCAGAGGGTGAGGAGCTGGTCATATGCCCCCGGCCGGAAGGTATCAGCGCAGATCACGCCCACCTTCAGGCCCTTCCGCTGGAAGTAGCGGGCAAGCTTTGCGGTCGTCGTGGTCTTCCCGCTCCCCTGGAGGCCGGCGAGGAGGATCCTCTGGGGGCCGAGCGCGACCTCGGCCTTCGACCCCATGAGCCGGAGGAGCTCCTGGTACACGATCCTGAGGACATGCTCCCGGACCGACATCCCCTTGGGTGGCTGCTCGTCGAGGGATCGCGCCTTCACCGCCTGGGAGAGGGCATGGACAAGGCGGACGTTCACGTCTGCCTGGATGAGCGCCCGCTGGAGGTCCCGTATCAGCTCCTCCACCGCGGCCCGGTCCACCACCGCCTTCCCTGCAAGCTTCTTCAGCGCATCCTTGAGGGAGGAAGAGAGCTTGTCGAGCATCAGCCAACGCCTCCCAGGAGCTCGTCCACCACCCGGTCGGGCGAGAAGGGCATGAGGTCGTCGTATCCCTGGCCGGTGCCAAGGAACATGATGGGCTTTCCCACCGTGTGGGCGATGGAGATGGCCGCCCCGCCCCGCATGTCCATATCCGCCTTGGTGAGGATGACGGCGTCTGTCCCGACGAGCCTCTCGAACTCCTCGGCCCTGACCACCGCGTCGTTCCCTGCCACCGCCTCGTCCACATATACGACGAGGTCGGGCTGCATCACCCGCTTCATCTTCTCGAGCTGGTTCATGAGGTTCACCCGGTTGTGGAACCGGCCTGCCGAGTCGGCGAGGACGACGTCCATCTTGTGGGCTCCGGCATACTCCACGGCATCGAAGAGGACCGCAGAGGGATCGCCCCCGGCCTTGTGCTGGATGACCTTGATCCCGAGCCTGTCGGCATGGGTGGCGATCTGTTCGAGGGCGCCCGCGCGGTAGGTGTCGCCCGACCCGATGACCACGGAGAAGCCGAGCTTCTTCAGGTAGCTCCCCACCTTTGCAACCGTCGTGGTCTTCCCGGTGCCGTTCACGCCTGTGAAGAGGATCTTCACCGGCCTTTTGTGGTCGCGGACGTAGCCGGCGAGATCGAACCCTTCCCCGAGTACCTGGACGATGGCACCCCTGAGCGCCGAAATGATGACGGATTCGGGCGAGACCCCGATGCCCCGGTGCTTTCCTACGAGCTCCTTCTGGACCCGCCGGAGGATCTCGTCGGTCACGGGGAGGGCGACATCGTTCTCCAGGAGGATCATCTCGAGCTCCTGGAGAGGGGCCTGGATCTGCCTCTCGGTGAGGACGAGCTCGCCATCGGTGACGAGGATCTTCACCCGCTCGGCAAGGCCCGGTTCGCCCTTCGCGGGCGGGGCATCTCCGGCCGGAGGGGTGGAGGCTTCCCTGATGCTCGTCCCGAAGATCTCGCGGACCGAGCGGAGCTTCTCCCTCAGGCCATCGAACATGCCCGAACCCTAACCCTGGCTTCTCTGTTGCTGGACGTAGGTTGTCTCGATCCGCTGCGCGATCTCAGCCATCTGACCCCTGAGCTGATCGATGGTCGCCGCAACCTTCTTCTCCATGGCCTCCATCTCGGTGATCTTCTCCTGGAGGAAGGTGATGGCCTCCCCGTTCGTGCGCTGGATGACCACGTCCGAACCGATATTCACGAGGATCTTCTCCGGATCGCTGACCTTTGCCCTGACCATGGTGCCCCCGCCGATGGGGAGGAGGACCGGCGAGTCCCTGTCCCCCGCAAGGTTCTTCATCGTCTCGATGGCCGCGAGGGACTCGATCCGCTTCTGCTCGATCATCTCCAGCTGCCGGGAGAAGATCTCTGCCTGCTGGCTGTACTCGTTCAGGTAGTACTGGAGGGTCTGGAGATCGGCCTCCGGCTCGGCCATCTCACTCACCCTCGAAGGGCTCGACCTTGCCCACCTGGATGTCCCGGCGCTTCAGCCGGTGCTGGGATCCCAGGAGGGTGAAGATCCTCTCCCTCGCCTGTACCTCGTTCGGGGCGCTGATGACCTTCTTGTACGGCCTCCATGCCCCACCGATCCTGAACGTTCCCTCCACACGGTAACTCTGTGCTTCCATAATCGTATCACTCCAGAAATCCCAGTACCTCTTCGATTCTCCCGAGCTCAAAACCGCTCGTCCCGATACCCGCGAGGTACCCCCTGCTGTTCGCTAAAAGGCCGCTCCCCACGAGCCCGCTCCCCATATTCACCGTCCCCACGCCGATGGGGATATCCACGGCCTCCTCGAGCTGCGCGATCTCCCCGGGGTTCGCCCGCGGGTGGACGAGGATCCCGCGGTTCGTGGCCACCGCGACCTTCCCCACGGCCTTGTAGCCCGCAAAGGAGACGCGGAGCACGGGAACCCTGAGGAATGACCCGATCTCCTCCGCGATCTCCAGGGGGAGTTCGGGGTTCACCGCCGCGAAGATGTCGTTCGCGAGGATGATATTCCCTGCTGCGTTCATCCCCTTCTCGAGGAGCATCACCTCACGGTGCTCTGAGATCCGCGCGATCTCCTCCCTCGAAGCGAGGCCGGAGACAACGATCCCCCACCGGTTGCCCGCAACGAGGGCCCCTACGATGGCCGAGTCCTGGATGGTGGTATCCACGACCTCGGCGTCCAGCTCCTCCCGGAGTGCAACCCTGAAGGCCTCGGGGGCCTGGGGGGCCACGATCGCGAGGTCCTCCAGGACCCGGGCGAAGACACCGATGTGGGGGTCGCCGGCAAAGGCGATCGTGGCGCTCATCTCACTCCTCGGCGAGCTCGGCCTGGACCTGCCCGTCCTCGAACTTCATGGCCCTGACACGGATCCGTGACGGGGGTTTGTGGCTCCCCCGCTCCCAGACCGCCTCGTTGATGTTCTGGTCGAGCTTGATATCCTCGCTCTTCATGTGCCGGGCGAGGTAGTCGCGGATGGCCTTCATCGACCGCTTCCCCCGCTCCCACCTGGGCGTGTGCTGCACGTCGCGGAGGGGGATGATGTAGATCTGCTCCTTCAGCTTCTCGACCATGGATCACACCTTCAGGGTGGACCGCCGCCAGGTGCGGCGCTTCGGGTGGGTCGTCACCGCCCGTTTCGTCTTCATGGTGACCCAGGCGGGTACACGGCGGTTCTGCTCGCATGCTTTCGCAAGGCGAATCTTGAGACCTTTTGTGACTCTGCTCATACTTCACTCTCCAGGATTTTTGTTGGTATCGGGGGATATCCAGGCAGGAGGGGATATCACATCCGCCTGATATTCCATTCCTTCTTCTCGGGGACGAGCTGACGGAGGAGTTCCTTCAGCTGGGCATCGCTGATCTTCTGTTTCAGCCGCCCGCTCTGGGCGAGCGCGACGAGCTGCTGCTCGATGGCGCGGGCGAACTCGGGCTTGGTGAGCTTGATGTTCGCCAGGCGCTCGCGGGCCTCGGGCTCCAGGATCTGCAGGAGGACCTGGTGGATCTGCGCCTCTGCCTGCTTCTGTCGCTGGAGCTGCTCCTCCATGGACTGCTGGTCCAGGGACTGCCGCTGGAGCTGCTCGAGCCTCCTCCTCCGGAGGTCGGCGAGCTCGTCGTCACCCATCAGGCATCACGTCAGTACTTGGAGAGCCCCGCGACCTTCTCCTCGGCGTTCTTCCGGAGTCCGTGGGCGACAGCGTCGAGGAAGGATCTCCCGGCGACCGAGAGGCTCCTCCCGTTCTTGTCCTTTGCCACGAAGCCCGCGGCCTCGAGCTGCTGGAGGACCTTCCGGAGGGACGACCCGCCGCCCTTCCTGAACTGGAACGGGCTCGAGCCCCGATCCCTCTTCCCCCCGTACGCGGTGCGCATCCGCTGCACGCCGACCGGCCCGTCGATGTAGAGCCTGCGGAGCACCGATGCGGCCCGGATGAACCACCAGTCGGGATCCTCGGGCGGCATCTGCTGGTGGACACCGGCCTTGGCGAAGGCTGCCCACACCGGTGGCTGGATCTCCTTCCTCTTCTTCAGTTCCTCGGCCACCTTCGGGATGAGGAGCCCGGCCGGGATATCATAGATCGTTGTCATACAGTCACTCTCGCCCTCGCGTCTAACTCTCTCGCAGTCTTTACATATTCGTCAGTTGCGCTTTTATATATTTCGAGCCTGTAGGGGGATGTCAATCCCCCGAAGGAGAGGGAAATAATTTCCCGAACCCGAAGGGTGAGGGAAAGGATTTCCCGAGGCGCGAGGCTGATCTCAATCAGCCGAGTGAGAGGGAACGTAGTTCCCGACCCCGTATGGGGATCTCAATCCCCCGAGGGTGAGGGAAAGGTATTTCCCGTGCCCGGGTGCCCTGCCGCTCCCCCTATCGCCTCCTCTCGAGGACCACGGTCCGTCCCCTGACACCCAGGATCTCCCCGCCGGTCTCTGCCGCAAGGGCCTCGGGATCCATCTCCGCCCCGCGGAGGAACCGCACCTTCACCGGCTTCCGCCCCTCGAGCTGCCGCCGTATCTCGGCGACTGCCTCCGGTGTGCACCCCTTCTTCCCGATCCAGACCGTGGGCTTCAGGGTCTGCATCGGGGATTTATCCGTCACCCCTCATCCCCCCCTTCACTAACCTGAACCTCCGGTGCCCGCTGCACCGCATGCATGTCATGACAACCTTTCCCCGGTGCACCCGGACCCGCACCGTCGACCCGGGGACGAGATAGGCCGAGCACCGCCGGCAGAACTTCATCCTGAGGTCGCGGGGGATCCGCACCCTCTGCCGCATGGCGATCCTCCTCGCGAGGTCGACGCAGCGGTCGCTCCACAGGGGGTTCTCGGGGAAGAACTCCCTGGCCCGTTCGAAGAGGATCTCGATCCGCTCACGTGCGAGCTTCCTTGATTCCGGGGTCTGCGATCGCCGTCCCATCCAACCCATCCTTTGGTTCGCAGGCCCTATAGCAGTTGCGGGAGGGTTCCCGATCAGAGGGGTGAAGCGGGGGCCAGGGGTCACAAAGGGATCCGGGACCTGGGGTCACCGTATGATGACCCTTCGCCCAACAATCCTGATCTTATCCCCGAGAAAGAGCCTCACTGCCTCGGTGAGGATCCGGTGCTCCTCAACGAGGATCCGCGCGGCGAGGGCCTCCTCGTCATCCTCATCCTCGACGGGGATGCACCGCTGGATGATGATGGGCCCAGTATCGGTCCCTTCATCCACGAAGTGAACGGTGCATCCGGATACCTTCACCCCGTACTCGATTGTCTGCCGCTGGGCATGGAGGCCGGGGAACGACGGGAGGAGGGCGGGATGGATATTCATGATCCGGCCGGGGAAGGCCTTCACGATGGCCAACGGAAGGATCCGCATGTAACCGGCGAGGACGAAGAGGTCGGGGTCGCTGGCTTCCATCTCTCTCTTCAACGCCTTTTCGTATGCGCCCCTGTCGGGGAACGAGCCGAAGTCAAGGACCGAGACCGGTATCCCTGCGTCCTTTGCCCTTTTGATGGCATATGCCTCCGGGTTATCGGTGATGAGCCGCGCGATGGCGGCCGGGAAGTAACCGGATCGGGCGGCATCGATGAGGGCCTGGAAGTTGGAGCCCCGGCCCGAGGCGAGGACGCCTATCTCTTTCATGGACGAAGAGCCTCCGGACCCCATTCTCAGCCCTCCCCGGCTGCAGGCAGGGGGACGCTGACCTTCACCCTGCCGACCCGCCGCCCGAGCATCTGGATGACCGTGATCGTGATCTCCGCACCGTCGATGGATACCGTATCTCCCCGTCGGGGGATGTGCCCGAGCCTCTCGGTGGCGAGGCCCCCCAGGGTATCGTAGGATGCCTCGAGGGGGAGGGAGATCCCGAGCCGGTCGTTCGCATCCTTCACCCTCACCTGGCCGTTGATGAGGTAGACGCCGGGTTCCACGGTCTGGATCTCCGGCTCGTCCTGGTCGAACTCGTCGAGGATCTCCCCCACCAGCTCCTCAAGGATATCCTCGACGGTAATGATCCCCGAGAACTCCCCATACTCGTCCAGGACAAATCCCATGTGGATCTTCCTCTTCTGGAGCTCCTTGAGGACATCGTCGATCTTTGCCGTCTCAGGGGTGAAGTAGGTTTCGTGCATGAGATCCCGTATGGTTACCCCGGCCTTCTGCTCAAGGACCACCGGGAAGACCTCCTTCACGTTCAGGAGGCCGACGACGTTCCCCTTCTCCCCCGAGAAGACAGGGAGGCGGGAGAAGCCGGTCTCCTTGAAGATCTCCACGGCGTGGGCAAGGCTGTCCTTCTCGTCGATCATCATCACGTTCACCCGCGGGGTCATCACCTCCCGGGCGATGGTGTCACCGAACTCCAGGACATTGAAGAGCATCTCCTGCTCCTCCTTCTCGAGGGTCCCGTCCTCCTGCCCGAGCTCGATCCATCCCCTGATCTCCTCCTCGGTGATGGCGGGCTTCGCGAAGGCCTTGGTGAGCTCCATGGAGCGTGCGAGCCGGTCGAAGACCCAGATGAACGGGGAGAAGACGGTCGCGAGGAACCGGATGATGGGGGAGACACCGAGGGCGACCGGCTCGGTGAACCGGACGGCGAACATCTTCGGCCCGATCTCGCCGAAGACGAGGAGGATGAGGACCACCACACCGGTGGCGATCCCGATGCCGGCATTCCCGAACCGTTCGATGGCAAGGGACGTGGCGATGGAGGCTGCTCCGACGTTCACCAGGGTGTTCGCGATGAGGACCGTGATGATGATGTGATCCGGCGACCTCTTCAGGTCGGCGAGGGCCTGGGCGCTCCGCCCGCCCTTTGCGAGGAGTGTCTTCACCTTGGCATGGGTGATGGAGAGGAGGGCCACTTCGGAGCCTGAGAAGAAGGCGGAGAGGAGGATGCAGAGGAAGAATATCAGGACCTGGATCTCTGAAGCCATGGGTTTCACGCGGGGATCAGGGGAAGGGCACGGTTATGCCTCCCCTTCCCGTCTACCCAAGAGTGGGAGAGGGATGAAATAAAGGTAGCGAATTACGTGATATGCGCGTGGATGAACTCTGCCTCGCGGGCGAGGAGGCCGACCTTCTCTTCGAGGGAGAGGTCGTGGTCGAAGTTCCTGTCCTCGATCTCGAGGGTGAGGGATCCCGAGTAGCCGGCCTCCCGGAGGGCTTGGAGGACGGCTCTCGCCCGGGGGCTCCCGTCCAGGGGGAGGTGGGTCTTCCCGTCCTCGCTCCTCGAGAGGTGGATATTCGCGAGCCGGTCGCCGCAGAGGTCGATGAAGCCGGTGACCTCCTCGACAGAGAGGGCCATGGCATGGGACACATCCAGGGTGAACAAGAGCCAGGGCTCCCTGTCCAGGAGCTCGCGCATCTCCGACGGGCGGGAGAGGATGGAGTTGACCGCCCGCTCCATGTTCTCCATGGATACCTTCACCCGCCTTCCCGAGGCGCCGGCACGGAGCAGGTCCAGGAAGTGCTCGAACCTTGTGTACTCGGGCGCACTCGGGGGCCGCTTCGCCGTCCTCCTCCCCGGGTGTACGGTCACCACCCCTGCCCCGATCCGCTCTGCGAGCTCGATGGCCTCCGAAGCATAGGCGAGGGTCGCCTGGGCCACGCGGGGATTGACAGAGCAGGGGTTGAGGTCCAGGATGGGGGAGTGAACGTTCACGGGGGTGAACCCGGGATGATCCCTGAGGCATGCCTGGAGCGCCCCGACCGGGTGCCCGTTCAGCCAGAAGGAGGGGGTTTCCACCCAGAACTCGATGCTGTCAAGGCCCGCTCTCTCGACCGCGTCGAAGCCCTCGTCCATGGGGTACTCGTGGAAGAACATGGAGGATACGGCGATTCTCACCATACCGGATATTCACCCTTCATCCCACATGTTCATAACCGCAACAACCATAATAGGCATGGATGGATCAGTTCCCCGCTGGCCTCCAGCCCGTGCCGGGGCCAACGGTGCTGGGGGTTGCCGAGATCTCGGGGATCATCTCCGATGCTCTTAACGACGAACGGTTCCAGGACATCTGGGTCCGCGGGGAGATCACAAGCTACAAGCATCACCACTCTGGCCACCGCTACTTCTCACTCTCAGAGCAGGTCTCGGGGAGGAATTTCGCCATCAAGTGTATCATGTGGCAGAGCAGGGCGCAATGCCTGGACTTCGAGCCCCGGGACGGTCTCGCGGTCATCGCCCTGGGGTCAGTCCAGGTCTACGAGGCCCGGGGGGACCTCGGGTTCTATGTCCAGGAGATGCTCCCTGCAGGCGAGGGGGAGAAGCACCTCCTTGTCGAGAAATGGAAGAGGGAGCTCGCGGCCGAGGGCCTCTTTGCAGAGGAGCGGAAGAAGCCGCTCCCCCTGTTCCCATCCACCGTTGGAGTTGTCACCGCACGGACCGGGGCCGTGCTGCAGGATATCCTGAACGTCATCGGGAGGCGCTTCCCTGTTGAGATCGTGCTCTCGTCGACGGCGGTGCAGGGGGATCTTGCCCACCTGGAGATCGCACGGGCGATACGCATCCTGGACGGCCGGGTGGACGTGATCATCGTCGCGAGGGGCGGGGGCTCCTTCGACGACCTCTTCCCTTTCAACCACCCCGACGTAGTGAGGGCGGTCGCGTGCTGCATGACCCCCGTTGTCTCCGCCGTGGGACACGAGGTCGACCATGTCCTCTGCGACCTCGCTGCAGACCGGCGGGCCCCGACTCCCTCTGCGGCGGCCGAGCTGGTCGTCCCCGATAAAGCGGAGCTTGCGAGGGAGATCTCGGGCTCCCTCGACCGCATGAGGAATGCCCTCGAGAAGAAGGTCCAGGCCGCCGCCCTCCTCCTCGAGGACCTGAGGCTCCGCCTGCAGCCGAGGAGGATCCTGAAGAGGATCAACGAGAACCGGGAAGAGGTTTCGGAGATGGAGGAAGACCTGAACCGTGCGATCCTTGCGAGGATCGAGCGGGGAAGGGGCGAACTCGCGAGGCTGAAGGCGCTGCTCGAGGGATGGAGCCCGCTCACGATCCTCTCGAGAGGTTACTGCATCGCCGAGAAGGAGGGAAAGGTAGTCCGATCAGCAGCGAATCTCAGTACCGGCGACAGGATCAAACTCCGGATGGCAGGTGGCGGCGCGAAGGCGCGTGTCGAGGAGGTATTCCATGACAAGGAAGTTTGAGGTGATGCTCGAGGAACTGAAGGAAGTGGTGAAGAAGATGGAGGACCCTGATACCGGGCTGGACGAGTCCATCGCCCTCTACGAGCGGGGTGCTGCGCTCATCCACGAGTGCGAACGGAAGCTCGCGGAGGCGGAGCTGAAGGTGACCGAGGTTACCGAGGGGTAACTTCCTCCAGCGCGGCGATCATCTCCACCTCGAGCTCGGCCCCTTCCCGGAGTGCCCGAATGAGATCGCGGGGAAGGGTCGCGGCAACCTGATCGCAGTGGACCGCCACGGTCCTCTCGCAGACGAAACTGCTCCTCCGCCACACGAGATCGGACGGGTGTCCGAGGGTCATCCGTGAGGAGCCACGCCCGTGCACCTCGGCCGAGAACGCTCCCACTGTGAGCCTCGTAACAAGAATCGCCCTGTCATCGGCGAGCACCCTCCTGAACTCCGGCGAGAGGCCTCCCGCGCCCCTGTCAGCCCGGACCCCGATGATGCAGTCCCCCTGCCGGGTGAGGTGGTCCACCGTTGTCACCTCAAACGTCGTCGGGTGGGTTGCCCTGACAAGGGGATGCCCCCTGCAGGTTATCCTCTCCTCCGCCTCCATCTTTTTATTATGTGGAGGGCTCCATTCATATAAAATGCATATCATCCTCCCCTGCCCCTCCTGCGGCGAGGAATGCGAGCATCTCCTCGTGGACGAATCCCGCAACCCCGTCGTCCGCTGCACCATCTGCGGCCACATCCACCGGAGGGTACCGGCGAAGGAGGAGGAGGAGATCCCGGTCAGGGTCATCGTGAGCCAGGAGGGGGAGTCCCGGGTCTGCTCGGTATCCCTCGAGCCCGCGGAGTTCGTTGCCGTCGGCGACTTCCTGGCGGCCGAGTGCGGGGACGAGGCCTTCGGGGTCGAGGTGACCTCCATCGAGGCGAAAGGGAAGCGGGTGAAGAAGGCGAGGGCACGGGATACCTCGGCCCTCTGGACGAGGGCGATCGACCAGGTGGTGGTCAGGGCCTCGGTCCACAAGGGCTGGGTCACGAGCCCCGTCTCGGTTGTCTGCGAGGGGAATGAGGAATTTTCCGTCGGGGAATCCTGGACCTTCGGTCCCCTCCCCTTCCGCATCACCCACGTGAAGCTCCGGAACGGGAAGGTGCTCCGCAAAGACGGGCAGAGGGCTCCCGCACGGGCCGTGAAAAGGATCTACGGGAACCGGTTATAGGTACTCCTTCACCGCCGCCCCGAGAGTACTTAATACCGGAAGATCCAGAAGTTCGTATCCAGTACCGGTTAGAGGTCCTTCTTCAAGGCCGCCTCGAGAGTACTCCTTTTCCGGATATCAGAGGTTTCATGTCCTGTTCCGGTTATAAATACTCCTTCAAGGCCGCCTCGAGCTCCTCGCGGTGGACGAGCCCCTCGAAGCGTTTCATCTCCTTTCCATTCTTAAGGATGACGATGGTGGGGGTGACGTGGAGGTGGTACTGGCTGACGAAACGCGGGTTCTTTACCGCGTCGATCTCCTGGATCTCGATGTGCAGGGCCTTCTCCACCTGGCGGTTGATGGGGGACTGCTCGACGCATCCCATGCACCCCTCCTGGTCGAAACAGAGGACCGCGACTCCCATGGGAGAAGGATAGGGGAGAGGGGTTAAAAAGGTATGAGGTCCTATTTGATTGCCGTTACCGTGATATCTGCTGACGGGTAGCGGTGCTGGACCTCAATAGAGTCCCCGGTCTTGTTGATGACGGTCCCGATCCTGAACACCGCATTCGTGGGACTGGAGTTGTACCCGTTCACGCCCTGGACCATGGGGGTCTCCGAGATCCCGATGGGAACAAGGTCGCCCAGAGCGGTGGCGGTGAAGTTCCCGCCCATGGCCGTAAATTCATATTTTTGCATGGTGATGATAAGGGGATCGGAGAAGGTGAAATGGATGGTCTTCGTATCGCCCGTCTTCATGCCCAGGACTCCCGCATCGAGCTCGTCCAGCTCCTGCCCGAGGATCCCGAACTTGATCTGCCCGCCGGAACGGCTCAGATAATAATTATCCGCCTGCAGCCCGGTGTAAGGGGGGTTTCCGACATACCCTGCCCGGACCGTGAGGGGTGAGGTGTAAAAGAACGGGTATCCGCGGGCAAGGGCGGTCTGGTAGAGGTTCTGGTCCGTGGTAAGGACGGGCTGGCCCATGGCATCGCGGAGCGTGAGATCGATGGTAACGGTATCGTTGGCCATCACGGTCCTGAAGGACTGGAGCCAGCTCGACCCCATGGCGGAGAGGACCATCATGGCAACAAAGAGCACCCCCACCGCGATGACGAAGACCTTCTTCCAGGGAAAAATCTCTGTTTTCTTCTCCTTTTTCATCCGTACTTAGGAGGATTCACGGCGAGATAAACTCTTTCATGGGCCCGGTTGCAGGTATACGCGGGTCAGGGCGACCCCGGATCCTGACTGGAACGGGGTGGATATCGGGGAAGAACCCATCCGGATTCACGACGGTTATCATCCTGCACATGCGATTCGGGGATCATCGTATTCTTGAAATTGAGAGGTGGAGAGACCTATATATACTCCCGTGGCTACCGGTAGTTACCCCATGCCCAAAGGAGCATGGACCTCACTACCGTGAGTGGAGGAACTTATGGCGTGGAGACGGAGATATCTCTTGGGTCCGTTCTGGAACGAGTTCGATGATTTCATGCAGGACATGGAGACCCAGTTCAACGAGATGCTGGAGGAGCTCGCCACCACCAAGGCCCTTCCCGGAAAGGAGATGAGGGCGAGGATGCTCCCCGCGATCCGCGGCGAGTTCCGGGTGGACGTGAAGGAGCATGATGACGAGATCATCGTCGCTGCCGATCTCCCGGGCGTAGAGAAGGAGGACGTGAGTATTGCGGTCGTGGATCCCCGTACCCTCAGGATCGCGTTCTCGCGGAGCGCCGAGACGGAAGAGAAGGAGGAAGGGTACTTCGTCCGGGAGAGGACCTACGGGTCCATGGACAGGGTTGTGAGGCTGCCCTCTGATGTAGCAGACGAGGGCGCCACAGCGACCTTCAAGAACGGCGTCCTGGAGGTCAGGCTGAAGAAGGCCACCCCCGAGTCCGTGAAGAAGATCCCCATCGAATAAACCTCTTTTTTCACCGATCAATTCAAGTAACCGGAACGTCCAGCTCTGTGTGATGGACAAGAAGAAGGTCAGGGACTACATGACCTACGACGTCGTGACGGTCGATGTCCATGCCACGGTGAAGGACGTCATCGAGACCATCCAGACGACGAAACACGACGGATTTCCCGTGACCAACACCGGCGAGGTGGTGGGCTACATCTCCGCCCGGGACCTCCTCTTCGTCCACCCGAGTACCCCGGTAGAGCGGATCATGTCCACCCATCTTATCGTCGCCGACCCCGACATGTCCATCAACGACGCTGCCCGGGTCATCTTCAGGAGCGGGATCCAGAAGCTGCCGGTCGTGGACGAGATGAACAAGCTCCTGGGGATCATCTCGAACGCGGATGTCATCCGCTCCCAGATCGAGCATGTCTCCCCCGACAAGGTCTTCAAGTTTATCGATACCCTGAGGAAGCTCTATGGTGTCGAGCCGAAACTCCACCGTGACCAGGTGGAGATCGATACCCTCCTGCCCACCCAGACCAAGATCTACGAGGACGAGCTCGAGGGGAGGATGTACGAGATCAAGAAAGGGCTCGCCGAGCCCCTGATCGTCGTCAAGCGCCCGGGCCGGTTCATCCTCGTCGACGGCCATCACCGTGCGATCGCGGCAAAGAGGCTCGGGATCACCCACCTCGAGGCCTATATCATCGAGATCGACAAGGATATCGAGCTCGGGATGGAGCGGACGGCCCGGGCCATGAACCTCTCAAGCCTCGACGACATCAAAGTCATGGACTACGCCCGCCACCCCCTCGTCGCCCTCACCCACCGCCTGGTCCGGCACGGGTGAATCAGGAGCCGCCGATACTCGGGTCGAACTTCGGGTTGAGCACATGCTCCCTGACGATCGTCTTCTCCTCGACTGTCACCTCGGGCCAGATGCGGGTCCCCGAGTGGACCACGACCCCGTCCCTGAGCA
Source organism: Methanomicrobiales archaeon (assembly GCA_015660865.1). Lineage (GTDB taxonomy): Archaea > Halobacteriota > Methanomicrobia > Methanomicrobiales > JACTUA01 > JACTUA01. Next base: position 111,786 of record JACTUA010000001.1, read on the forward strand.
CGACCCGGGGCCCGATGATGGTGTCGTTCTCGATGCTGCACTCCTCCCCCATCACGGTATCGGTATCGATGACAGAACCGCTGATCGTGCAGTTCCTCCCGATCACGACCCGGTTGTAGATGGAGGAAGAGAAGATCTTCGTGTGCCCCCTGATGGTGCACCCCTCCCCGATGGAAGTATAGGGGCCGATGAGGACGTTCCCCTCGATAGTTGTACCGGCCCCGATGGAAACAGGGCCGATGATCCGGGAGTGGGTGCCCAGGGTCACGGACCCGGAGAACTGGACAGGTCCGGCGATCTGGGCCCCCTGGACATGGAGATCGCCGGAGACCGCCATGTACTGGATCTCCTGGAGCTTCCAGCGCTCGGCCTGTCGGAGGGACCGGGGGCTCCCGACATCGGTCCAGTTGCCCCGTGCGAGCCAGCCCCTCAGGATATGGCCCTCTGAGAGGAGCTTCGGGAAGAGGTCCCGGGCGAAGTCATACTTCCTGCCGTGAGGGATATGGTCGAAGATCTCGGGGTCGCAGACATACATCCCCGTGCTCGCCAGGTTCGAGAAGATCTCGCCCGGCCCGGGCTTTTCCTTGAACCTTTTTATATGGTAGTTCACATCGATCTCGGCGATCCCGAACTCGCTCGGGTCGTCGATTGAGATGAGGCCGATGGTGGTGATCCCCTTCCCGTAGGCATGGGAGCGGAAGAACTCGAGAAGGTTCACGTCGGTGACATGGTCCCCGCCGACCACCAGGAACCTGCCCCCTTCAAGGTGGCGCTGGGCGTTCTTCACGGAGCCGGCGGTCCCGAGCTTGGTCTTCTCCTGGACGTACCTGATGTTTGTGCCAAAGAGGGAGCCATCGCCGAGCGCCTTCTCGATCACCTCCCCCATGTACCCAAGGGTGAGGACCATCTCGGTGAACCCCAGGTTGGAGAGGTGGGAGACCAGGTGGGCAATGGACGGGATGTTTACGATGGGGATGCAGGGCTTGGGCCGCTCGAAGGTGAGAGGCCTGAGCCGGGTTCCCTCGCCCCCGCACATGATGCAGACCTTCATCGAGGAGTATGGGGCGGCGGGGTTCTTAAGGGTCGCGGGAGGCCTGCGCCCGGGGTGAACGTAAGGATCCGGACCTGGGGGCGCATGGGGGTCCGGGGCCGGGAGGGCACAAAGGGATCCGGGGCCGATGATGCACAGGGGATCCGGGCATAGCTAAACCATTAAGCCGCAGCCCGGGAGACACCCTCAGGATGCCCTCTTTCGCCTGCACCCGGTGCGGGAAGTGCTGCATGAACTTCGGCGAATTGATACGTATCGAACGGGAGCTCTCTGGTACCGAGTTTTCCTGCCGGTTCCTCATCACGAACGAGGTCTTCAGGGCACGGGTCATGCCCGAGTGGAGGGAGATCTTCTCGGATACGGCCGAGGTGGATGCCCACCCGGCATGGTGCCGCTTCCTCAGGCGTTCTCCGGAGGGGCCGGGCTTCGTCTGCACCGTCCACGACTCGAACGCCTCTATCTGCCGCGAGTTCCGGTGCTGCCTGATGCGGATCTATGACCGGACAGGAAGACAGGTCGGGAAGATCGGCGGGAACCGGGGCCTCATCTCCGAGGACGAGTGCCTGAACCAGTTCTTCCGCGAGCACGTGGCGGTGATCGAGGGCTCTTCCCTGAAGGACTGGCTTGGGAAGGCGGGGAAAGCCCTCTCTTCAGCCGGATACCGGGTGGTCATCTATGACGAGGACTAGGCGCATCCTAGCGGTCACGATGGGGAAGGTGGAATGCCTTGTCGGAGAGCCAGTTACCCTGGACCGGTGCAGGTTCTGCGCCCACTCCACCTCCTTCCGGATCAAAGGTGTATGGATCACCTCCCCCGCTCGGGCCTACTGCATGAGGAGCAAGGCCGAGAAGGACGTGGACCTCTCGACGGTGGAAGAAGTGGAGTGTGACGATCTCGGAGGGGAGGGGTACCGCTCCATCATGAATATCATCAGCTAGCCCGATCTTCCGAAAAAAGGGAGAGGATCTTCTCCATATCCAAGTGGGACTCGAAGAGGTCCGCGAGCCGGTCATAGGGATCGGATCCCTCGGAGATCCTTTCCTGGGCTTCGTCCTCGCCTTTCTTTCCGACGGGCAGGGAAGCTCCCTCGGAAGCGAGATCCACTTTCCACTCGAGACCCTTCCTCCTGTAGAGATAGGAGAGGAGGGCATGCACCGCACCCTCGTTCTGGAAGAGGCCGTGGAGGTAGGTCCCGAAGACGAGCCCGTCGGTGGATACGGCCCCGTCCCCGGAGAAGGCCTCCCCGTCCTCCCCCCGCTCGGTCTCGCCCATGTGGATCTCGTATCCGGTCACCTCGCCCATGGCCGAGAGGATGGGACCCACCGGCTGCGCCCGGAGACGGATCTGCCTCGTGGTCTTCTCGTAGCGGGCGAACCGGGTGATTGCCGAGAGGAGGCCGAGACCAGGATAGACCCCGTGCCCCCCCTCGATCCCCTGGTCATGAATCTCTGTGCCGAGCATCTGGAACCCCCCGCAGATCCCGATAATAGGTACACCCCGCTCCCTTGACTTTCTGATCTCCAGTGCTGCCCCCGACTCCTGGATCACGGCGAGATCTTCCACCGTGTTCTTGGTACCCGGTAGAATGATGCAGTCATAGGCGGTGAGGCTTCGGCCGGCATCGACATAATCCACGGGCACCAGGCGCTCCAATGGCTCGAAGTCGGTGAAGTTGGAGATATGGGGGAGGCGGATGACCGCGATCCGCACCGGCCCCTCTGCCGGACGTTTATCGGCGAGGGAGAGAGAGTCCTCGCTCGGGAGCGGTATGTCAGCGTACGGGATGACACCGAGGACCGGGATTCCCGTGATCTCCTCGAGGATACGGACTCCCGAGGAGAAGAGCGTGGGGTCCCCCCTGAACTTGTTCACGATGATCCCCTTCACGAGCGAGCGGATATCCTCGGGGAGGAGCTGGACTGTGCCATACACCTGCGCGAAGATCCCGCCCCGCTCGATATCCCCGATGAGAAGGATGGGGAGCTTCAGCTCCCGGGCGAGGAGGATATTCGCGATATCGCGGTCGTAGAGGTTCATCTCCGCGGCTCCCCCGGCACCCTCCACTATCACCTGGCCGAATCTCTCCTCCAGCCTCCGGTACGCCGAGAGGACCTCGCCGAGGAGGAATTCTGTCTCCCGGTAGTATTCCCGGATGGGAAGATCCCGGTACGGTTTGCCCAGGAGGACCACCTGGGAGACGCCCTCCCCCTTGGGCTTGAGGAGGACGGGGTTCATCCCGGCCTCGGGCTCGACCCCTGCGGCGAAGGCCTGGACCGCCTGGGCGATCCCGATCTCTGACCCGTCCCTTGTCACGAAGGAGTTCAGGCTCATGTTCTGGGACTTGAAGGGGGCAACCCGGATGCCGCGTCGGTGGAGCGCCCGGCAGAGGGCGGTCACCGCTATGCTCTTCCCTGTATGGGACGCGGTCCCGAGAACCATGAGCGACATACATCCATAGGTGGGCATGGGTTTTTATTAAAAGAGATGGGTACACCTCACCGTATGGCACTCACCGAGGCGGCAGAACTCCTCCTGAAGGCCCGGTACCTGAATGCAAACGAGAACCCCGCCCATCTCTTCCCGAGGGTGGCTGACGCGGTGAATACCGGGAATACGGGCGAGTTCCGCCGGGTCATGGAGGAACTCCTCTTCCTCCCCAACTCCCCGACTCTCATGAACGCCGGAACCAACACCGGCCAGCTCTCGGCCTGCTTTGTCCTCCCCGTGGAGGACTCCATCGAGAGCATCTTCAGGACCATGGGGCACATGGCCCTCATTCACAAGAGCGGCGGCGGCACCGGCTTCTCCTTCTCCCGGATACGGCCGAAGGGGGACATGGTGAACATGACCGCGGGGGTCGCGAGCGGCCCGGTCTCGTTCATCGAGGTCTTTGACAAGGCTACCGAGGCGGTGAAGCAGGGGGGGAGGAGACGGGGAGCGAACATGGGGGTGCTCTCCTGCCATCACCCGGATATCAGGGAGTTCGTGTCCTCCAAGAAGAGCGGAGGACTTCGGAACTTCAATATCTCGGTGGGATTCGATACAGCCTTCTTCGACTCGCTGAGGGCCGGAAAGGACTTCCCCCTCGTGAACCCCCGGGACGGGAGCGCCTGGTCCGAGATCCCGGCGAAAGACCTCTGGAGAGAGATAGCAGAGCAGGCCTGGGCAACAGGGGATCCGGGGGTCCTCTTCATGGACGAGATCAACCGGCTGAGCACCCTCCCCGGTATGGGCCCCATCGAGGCAACGAACCCGTGCGGGGAGCAGCCCCTCCTCCCCTACGAGAGTTGCAACCTCGGGTCCATCAACCTCTCGCGATGCGTGAAAAGAGGGGAACTGGACGAGGGGATGCTCACCGATCTTACACGGACCGGTGTCGATTTCCTGGACGCAATCATCGACGTGAACCGGTTCCCCATCCCCGAGATCCAGGAGATGAACCTTTCAACGAGGAAGATCGGGCTCGGGATCATGGGGTTTGCGGATGCCCTCATCAAGCTCGGGATCCCCTACGAGTCCGACGAAGCCCTCCAGTTTGCCGGACGGGTCATGTCCCTTATCCAGGAGGTTGGGCACGAGCGATCCCGTGAGCTCGGGGCTGAGAAGGGGTCCTTCCCTACTATCGGGAAGAGCACGTATTCTGGCGAAATGCGGAACTCCACGGTGACAACCATCGCCCCGACCGGATCCCTCCATATCATCGCAGATACCTCTTCGGGGATCGAACCCCTCTTCGCCCTCGCCTTCCAGAGGCAGATGGCAGGGAGGACCGTCCCCATGGTGAACGAACTCTTCGTGCAGGCGGTCTCCACCCTCCCGCGGGCGACCGATCTCATTCACCGTGCGATGGTGGAGGGATCTGCACGGAACCTGCCCATCCCAGACGATATGAAGGATCTCTTCAGGACCGCCCCGGAGATCTCGCCGGAGCTCCATGTCCGGATGCAGGCTGCCTTCCAGAAATACGTGGACAACGCCGTCTCAAAGACGGTGAACCTCCCGGAGAATGCAACCCCGGAGGATATCGCCCGGATCTACGAACTCGCACGGTCCCTGGGGTGCAAGGGGATCACGGTGTACCGATATAACAGCAAGCCCGACCAGGTCCTCTCCCGGGGATGCGAGGTCTGCAGAGTGGACTGATCATCATGCCAAGAAATAAATAAGGAGAATTTTAACATAGATGGTAATGAATGGTGGGATTTGTCCGACCTGCGGGCTTCCAAAGGAATTATGTATCTGTGAGGAGGTAGCAAAGGAGCAGCAAAGGATCAGCGTGAAGATCAACAGGAGACGCTACGGGAAGGAGGTCACGGTTATCGATGGAATCGACCCCTGTGACATCGACCTCGGCGACCTGACCAAGTTCCTGAAGGGCAAGCTCGCCTGCGGGGGAACCGTGAAGGGCTCGTCCATCGAGCTCCAGGGAAATCACCTCGAGCGGGTGAAGGATCTCCTCGCCCAGAAGGGGTACAAACTGGATAATATCAGCTGACTGCCCCTGAAAGGGTTCTCTTCTTTTTTTGCTCTCGTCTGAGTTTTTATGTCCGTCTCTATCCTGAGGGATCCGGTGTGGATGTTCCTGGGGGCTTCGCCTCCGGCTCGCCCCCGCCGCTGTGGCGTCCCCCAGAGAGGATAGGACCTTTTACTGGGGCATAAGATCTTTCACGAGAACCGTCATCCACCTGTCCCGGTACACGACGGGGGATGCCCGCGGCGGGGGCGGAAGTCCCCCAAGAGCCCAACAGAATGACGAATTCTGAGATACATTGCTCGCATCGGTCTCAATCCGGGATGGATCTGAGGCGAAGGCTCTGGAGGGCTTCGCCTCCGGCTTGCCCAGACCCTGTGAAAAGAAAAGTGATATCAGATCTCTTCCCTAGATGAAGAACCTGAAGGTCACCCAGGCGATGATGAGCATGATGGCCGAGTACTTCAGGCCCGAGATAACATCCCCCTCGCCCATCTGCCCTGCGACGAGGCCCGAGAAGAAGCCCTGGATCATCGCCGCGTGAGAGAAGAGCCGCTTATAGAACTCGATGTTCACCTTGGCCATGAATCCCTTCGCCCCCGTTGTCGCAACCTTGGATCCCGCCTCGGCCATGGTGGTGAGGAAGGTGGATTCCAGGATCGCGATAACAAAGAGGAAGACGAAGAACGAGACGAGGACGATGACCATGTAGATGAGCATGTTGTTCTTCCGCTCGTTCTTCAGGTTGAAGAACTCGTAGGTGTCGTTCGCGGCAGCCCGGAGTACCTCGCCCACGTCGCCGCCGGCCCGGGAAGCCTTGGCGATGAGGTCCACGGAACGGGCGGCAAGGGGGGTCCCGACCCTCTGCCCGAACCGGATCAATGCCTCGACGAAGGGAACCGACCAGGACATCTCGGCGTTGAGCCTCCGGATATACGCGGTGAGGGCCCCGTACTCGCCCTGGGCCACGTTGTTGATGGCGTTCGGGAGGGTCATGCCGCTGTCGTTCATGCCTGCCACGTCCCGGAAAAAGTTCGGGAGGGACTCCTCGAGGCTGTAGACCCGCTTGTTCTCGGCATACTGGATGAGGGCGAGGGGGATCACTGCAATGAGGGTTGACCAGACGATGACATCATCGATTATCGTATCTTCGAAGAGGGAGAGGATCCCGTAGTTCGAGACGACGAAGATAAGTCCGGTGAGAAAGACAAGGCCGGCGATGGGCAGGGTGATATAAAGGACATTCGTGGGGTGCTCCCTGATGACCTCGAAGGGGTGCTTGAGAAACCTCCCGAAGCCCTCCTGGATCTTCTTCTGGTTCGCGATCTTTCCTGTGATCTCCTGCTGGGATCGCTCGTAGTCATCGAGGGCATAACCGGGGATATCCGCCGGTTTGTACGACGACCGGTTCAGGAAGTTGTTCAGGATCTCCTGGAAGCCCATATCACACCTCCGGCGTCATGGAACTGATGAGGATCACGAACATGATGCTCCCGAAAGGAACGATGAGATAGATGACCACGTAGAGGAACATGGGGCTCACCTCGCCGCTGATAATGGACATGATAGACTGGAGGATGATGAGGAAGAGGGTCCCTGCCACAAGCGCAGTCACGTACGACTCGGCGATGAGCCCCAGGGTCTCGAGGAAGATCTTCTGCTGCTGCCGGTTCTCGATGGTGTACTGCGCTGCCTTGTTGCGGTAGTAATCGGTGAGGTTCGACCCTGCGGAGATGGCTGCAACCGCCCCCTGGAGGAACTCCTTCATCCGGTCGCTCGGGGTGACGCCGGAGACGATCCGGATGGCGTCGGTGAGATCCTTCCCGAAGATCTCGATCTCACGCACGATGTACTTGGCCTCCACCGCGCTCTCCCCGTAGATGGGGCTCTCGCCGAGGAGCTTGAAGACCTCGGCCGGCGTGATCCCCGCGGTGGACATGGCCGTGATGTAGTTGATGGCATAGGGGAGGGTGGCATCGATGTTCCTCCGCCGTTCGCCGGCATGGATGCTCGGGTAGACGAGGAAGATGACGTAGGTCACCCCCCCGAAGATGAGGAGGGAGAGGACGACCGCGGCGATGGTCCCGAAGAGGAGGCGGTACTGGCCGAGCTCGATGAGGAAGTCGGGGAGGGTCCCCTTGTAGGTGATCATCTCGGGGATTCTCAGCAGGTAGGAGAAGAGCCCGAGGAGGATGGCCGTGGCGATCCCAACGATAAAGGCGGTGACGTACGCCGAGGCGAGGTATGCCTCGAAGGGGACTTTAATCCTTGCCCTCATGAGGTTGTTCCTGAGCTGCACGTAGTCCCCCCTCTTCTTCTTCAGCCGTTCCCCGAGGATCTTGAAGCAGAATCTCTGGTAACTGTTCATGCGGCCTTCCCCTCGGAGTAGAGGTCAGCCCTGACCACCTCGATGACCGCCTCGGGATCCCTGAAGTAGGAGATGAGCATCTTCGCAACGTCCTTGTAGTGCCGGATCATCTTGAGGCGCATCCACTCGAGGAGCTCCTGCCTGCGCTTCAGCTCCTCCTTCATCCGCGCCTCGCTCCAGCCACGCTCCTCCATGATCTCCTCGAGGATATAGGACTTCCCCGAGTAGCGGATCTCGTCCGTCGTCGGGTGCCACCGGAAGACCTCGTTCGTGATGAGCTCGTTCGTCCTCGGGTCGATGTCCAGGATCTCGATGATCTGCTTGGACCGCCGGATCCTCTGGCCCCCGATGCGGGCCTGGGCCTGGACGCAGACCAGGTTCAGGGCCGAGAGCATGTTCCTCGGGACCGAGAGGGGCGGGTTCTCGATACGGTGGACGACCGATGCCACCGAGTCGGCGTGCATGGTCGCATAGGTGACGTGCCCGGTGGACATCGCCTGGAAGAGGGTGAGGGCTTCTTTGCCACGGATTTCACCGACGATGAGATACTCGGGCCGCTGACGGAGGGCTGCCCGGAGGAGTTCGTACATATCGATCTCCCCTTTCCCGTTCGTGTCGAAGGAGTCCCGGGTGATGCTCGGGATCCAGTTGGGGTGGGGGAGCTTCAGCTCCCGGGTATCCTCGAGGGAGACGATCTTGGCCATCGGCGGGATGAAGAGGGAGATGGCATTCAGGGACGTGGTCTTCCCCGACGCGGTCCCGCCGGCGAAGATTGCGGACTTCCCGCTCTCCACGGCGAGCCAGAGGAATGCGACCGCGAGGGGCGAGAAGGTGGACCACTCGATGAGGTCCGTCGGGGTGATGGGTTCTTCACGGAACTTCCGGATCGTGAAGGTTGAGCCGTGGGCCGTCACCTCGCTCCCCAGGGTCATCTGGATACGGGACCCGTCGGGCATCGTGGCATCCAGGATGGGCTCGGCGATGGAGATGTGCTTCCCCGCCCTCTGGGCCATCTTCGTCACGAACGAGTCCAGGTCCTCGGCCGTCTTGTAGCTGAGGTTGGTCTTCGTGTTCTCGTAGCTCGTATGATAAACGAAGATGGGGATGTTCAGGCCATCGCAGGAGATATCCTCGATGTACTTGTCGTGCATGATCGGATCGACGATGCCATTACCGAGGAACTCCTTCTCGATGTTGTAGAGGATCTTCTCCCTCGCAATTGGTGTGAGGGAGATCCCGTAGTCCGAGAGCACGGTGTCCACCGCCCCGCGGATGGCCCTATGGGCCGCATCCTTGGTGAGATCCTTGGTGTTCACCTCGAGGGTCTCGAAGAGGCGCTGCTTCAGCTCCCCTACGAGTTCCCTCTCGGCCGGGTTGAGGACCGGCTCGAGGACCTGATAGGTATATTCATGGGTCGAGTTGTCATGGAGGACCCGGATGAAGGCGAACGGCTCGTTCACCGGGTAGACCTCCACCTCCTCGATATTCGGGGCGGGCCGGAAGGCGAGATCCACGAGGGGGCCATGGAGCCGCGGGTTGTACTCCTCGACCTCCTTCCGGATCACCTTCATGATATTGAGCCTGCCGAAGAGCCCCTTTGGCTTCGTCTCCCCTCCGGCCTCTTTCCCGATCACGATATCCTTGATGACGCCGGAGGGCAGCTGGGACTGCCAGCTCTCGACAATCTCGCTCGGGACAACGCCGCCCTTCACTTCGAAGACCGCCGTCCTCTCGTGGAGCTTCACCTCGTCGATGGCAAAGGTGGCGCCCTTGGGGAGGATGAGGTTGGAGATGTCCTTGATCTCGTCTACCGAGACGATTGCCTCCTCGGTCCCATCCTGCTCCCCATCGGACCAGCGGGTCTTCTTCGCGTGGGTGGCCCCTCTCTCCTCGTCCACCGCGGCCCCTGCCTTGGTCTCTTCCTCGATGATCTGCTTCAGGGAGGCATCCACATCCTCGGTGGGAGCACCCATCGGGGATCCCTTGTGGACCTTGAAGATTGTATCGATGACCGAAGTGACGTCTTTCTCGGACCCGTTCTTTCCCGTCCCTGGCTGGGCGCTCTCTGCGGCTTTCGCCTTCGGCTCTTCTCTTGCAGGGGCAGCGGCTTCCCACTTGCTCTTCCCGGCCACCCTCTGGTCTGGGGGAGCCATTCCCTCGAACTCCTTGAGGAGGGACTTGGGATCGCCCCCTGCGGGAGCCTGGGGGGCAGGCTGGGGAGATGCGGCCTCCCTCGAAGCCGCCGTTCCCTTCTGAGCGGCTGGCTTCGGCCCTGCAGGGGCGATACCCTCAAGGCGCTTGAGGATCGTTTCTGCGTCGACACCCTGGGAGGACTGTGCAGCCTTCACAGGCTGGGAGGTCGCGACCTCCCTCGGGGCCGCTGTCACCTTCTGAGCGACAGCTCTTGCCTCTTCAGGGGTGAGCTCTTCAAGGCGCTTGAGGATCGTTTCTGCGTCGACACCCTGGGAGGGATGTGCGGCCTTCACAGGCTGGGGGGGTGCAGCTCCTCTCGGGGCCGCTTTTGCCTTCGGGGTGGATGTCCTTGGCTCTGCGGGGGGGGTGAGCCCTTCAAGGCGCTTGAGGATCGATTCCGTATCGACGCTCTGGGCTTGCTGGGACGGCTGGGGGGGTGCAGCATCAGTCGGGCCGGGACCGGTGCCTTTCGCATCCTTGCGGATCTCCTTCTTCCAGGAAGCGATATCATCAAGATCCGTCTTCGTCTCGCCTCCGACGTTGGTGAGATCGAGCTTCTGGAGGCGATCCAGGATAGAGGTGTATTCAGCCTCATCGCCCCCGGGCCCCTCATCAGGGGCCGGTCTCTTCTCTCTCCTGTCACCGGCGATATCCTGCTTCTCAGCCTTGATCTCACTCCTGACGGCTGTTTTTCCGGTTGACTCAGGGAGGAGATCCCTCTTCACCTCCTCGATGCCCCTGATGAGGGCAACGAAATCGTCATCCTTCCTCGGCGCCTGGGGCCGGGAGGGGGCTGGTTCGGGTTCAGGCCGGGAATGGGCTGGTTCGGCTCTGGGCTGGGCGGTTTGCTGGGCCTTCGCCTCCTCTCGGAGGCTTCCGAGATCCAGCTTCTCCAGCCGTGCCATGACCGAATCCCCCTCGGCTGAGAGTCCCTCGACCTTCTTTGCGCCCTCCTTCTCGAGGGTCTCCAGGTGCTTGAGGAAGTCCTTCAGTTCGTCGGCCTGCACCCTGCCCGGGGAGAGCGGAGGGGAGATCTGCGGTTCTGCGGCCTTCCCTGCCCTGCCCTCTGCACCCGGCCCCCCTGGCCGGGGTTCTTTGTTATCGATGCCGAGGAGCCCGAGGCGTTTCATCATGGCATCGAGCTCCGTCTTCTTCTCTGGTTCCTGTGACGTCATCATTACCCCCCAATCTCGATGACCGATTCAGCGTACCGGTCATTGAAGTCAACCATGAAAGTGTAGATCTCCTGGGCCCGGTCAACGGCCATGCAGTCGTACGTCCCGTTCAGGAGCTTGAAACAGACCTTCCCGTCCGTGGTCGTGATATCGCTCGCGATGATCTGCCGGCCTTTCTTGATGGATACCCTGATACCCTGCTGGGGTACCCCCTCCTTCGCGAGGGTGAGGCAGAGGATACCGGGGCTCCGGTGTATGCCCCCGAATGAGGGCAGGTCATCGTCAAGGCGTTTCATCACATGGCTCTTGTCGAAGATCCTGCACCTGGATTCGAGGGCGCTCACAATGGACTGGCTCACATCGAAGAGCTCGAAGGTCTCCTGGCCGGTGAGGAGGATCGCGGCCTTGTCGCCGAAGAGGGTTCCTTTGCTATCGGTGAAGATGACCCCTTCCGGGTTCCCGGCCTCAAAGACGATGTAGAACTTCCTGTCATTCTCATCGTGGACACCGATGCCGTTCGTGGCATGGGTGCCCGTGTATGCCATGAGCTCGGGATAGCTGTAGCTCGCAACATAGGCTGAAGTGGCGAGCACTTCATCGATGATCTGGATTATTTCCCCCGTACCAACATCCACTCCCGGTTCATTGTGCCTTACTGTCCGTGAAAGGATCTGAAAGACGACTTCAGGCCCAGTGGTCGGTACAAGTATATTTCGTCTTCAAGATATTATTAAATGTTATGTTTTAAACAATCTGGAATTAAAAGATAAATATGGAAAAAAGCTTCGTTTAATCTCTTTGGGAGGGTGTTTCTCCTCGGTCAGCGAGTGGCGCCGCCGAAGAGCGTCCGTGCCAGCCGGTCTACGAACCCTTCCTGGACCTTGACCGGCTCTTCCTTGTATTCCGAGCCCGCGAGGTCTGCAGCAATCCTCCGGAATGCCCGGGAGGCCCCGGAGGTTGGGTACTTGATGACCACCGGGGTCTTGTACGCGGCTGCCCGCCGTACATTCGCGTCCTCGGGGATCATGTCGATCACCCGCACGCCCAGGACATCCTCGACGCTGTGCCTCCTGAGCTCGGTGTTCTCCATCCCTGCCCGGTTAAGGATCGCCCCGTAGACCTTCCCCCCGACCATCTCGGTGAGGATCTTGGTCTTCAGGGCATCGGCCATGGACGAGAGCTCCGGGTTCACGACGAGGATCACCTCGTCGGCTATGGCAAGGGCCACCACCCCGTCCTTGCTGATCCCGGCAGGGGCATCGATGAGGAGAAAATCGCTCCGGCCGATGAGGTCCCTCATGACGTCCTTCATCTTCTCGGGATCCGCGTTCTGGAACCCCTGGAGGGAGATGCCGCTCGGCACCACCTTGAGGCCGTTCGGGCCCTCGTAGATGGCGTCATCCACGCTCGCTTTTCCCGCAAGGACCTCGTGGAGGGTCACCGGGACGCTCTCAAGACCAAGGACGAGTCCGAGGTTGGCCATACCGATGTCGGCATCGAGGATGAAGGTCTCTTTCCCGAGCTGGGCGAGGGATGTACCCAGGTTCACGGTGACCGTTGTTTTTCCTGTTCCACCTTTACCAGAAGCAATCGTGTACGCTCTGAACATTCAACACCCTCTCATGACGAGATCCCTATAAATCTCATGTTTAACTTTTCTCTATTCAAATACTTATCCGTTGCTGTCAACGTGATCACCCTGTACCACTCTTTTCTCCCCCTTCACCCTCTTTTCCTTTGTCTGTTTTGGAGCGATTCACCACAAGATGACTCAGGTTCAGCTCCGAGAGGAGGTCTGCAGCGTTGAAGCTGTCCTTCAGGGACTTGATCTTCTCGAGGCCCTTCCGGTCCAGGCGTTCGGCCTGCCCCGGGGCCGCCCTGACTCCGGGTACCCTCTCCTTCCTCGAGGCCGGGGATGGCCGTGCCTTCTCCTCCACCCTCCGGGTCTGGACTGCGATCACCTTCACCGGTCTCCCTGGCCCGCCTCCGATATTGACGGGACGGATGACAGTCGTGCTCGCACGCACATCTGTCCCATGGGCGGATCCAGGCGGACGCGGCGGATCGACGAGGAAGGGTTCGTTCATCAGCCTCATTTCCGCGATCTGGTTCCTATCTGAAGGGGCGATGACGACGTCGATCAGGGGGTCACCGATGGAGCGGATGCTTACGAGAGCGTCCTTCCCCCGGATACCCCGGTATTCCGCGAGGATGTACTTCCCTTCCTCGAGGACGAGCAGCGCATTCGCCCCGGCGATGGGCATCGCACAATAGCCGGTGAACCGCCTCTTCTCGAGCTCGGAGAGAAGTGTCCTGAGGGGGATCCCCTTCATGACCTCCTGCCGCTCCGAGGGCGGGATCTGCATCAACCAGTCTCCACCTGCATACTCTTGACGGCAACCCGGATAAGACCCAGGTTGGCATCGGACTCGGTGAAGATGCAGACATTCAGATCCCCGTAAGGGGCGATGATGAGCTTCCCCTTTCCGGTCTCGAGGATGATCTGGCTGAGCGGGCCGATATCGATCTCGCGTGCGATCTTCTTCCCTGCCCGGAAGAGATCCTCGGCATGTGCGGCAACCTGCTCGAAGTCCGCCCGCCCGGCCGACTGGACCGCAAAACCCTCGAAGAAGGTGGAGACGGCGATCACCCCCGGCTGCTTCAGGATCTTCTGGATCATCCTCTCATCGAGGAGGGGGGGCTCCCTCAGGGGCTTCTCGGGTCTCTTCGGGACGCGGGTGATCTCGACCTTCTTCCTCTGGGGCCTCGGGAGCCTGATCTCGGCCTCATCGGGCAGGGCGGCAGGTTCCCTCTTCTCATCGGGGATCGTGGGCTCGACCACGATCTCGGAGATCAGTTCCCCGGGGGGCTCCTCGGCAGGGGGCTTTACCAGGCCGGAGCGCCTGAGGAGGGAGGCGATCTTTGCCTTGCGATCAGGTTCGGCGGGGCGGGGCGCTTCCCTTACCTCGGGAACTTTCGGCTCGGCCTTCGCCTCGGGTCTCGCCACCGCATCCTCCGGGGCCTTCTCTCTCTTCGAGATCGGAATCGGGATCTCGCGCCTCCTGGGAGGTGCCGGCGCTTCAGCCGCCCGGGGTTTCACCCCGAGCTTGGCGAACAACCCCTTCCCCGGAGGCGGGGATTCCCCCGGCTCCTCAAGGACCTCCAGGCGCTGGATAAAGGCCTTCAGCTCATCGATATCGCTTTTGCCCTTTGCATCGGCCGGGGGGGCAGGGGCCCGGACCGGGACCGTTGCAGGAGCTTCGGCCGGCCCGGGTGAAGCGGATGGGGCTTCAGCAGTCCCCCGGGGTACAGATCCCTCACCTTCAGTACCTGCCTGGAGTTCCTCGCGGATGGAGGTGATGTCGAGGCGCTTGATCCTCTTCATCATCTTTCCCAGGTCAACCCTGACACGGCCCTCCGGCGCATTGCCCTCCGGGACCCGCGGCCCCGCCTCTTCGACAGGCGGTTTTGCCTCGGCAGCAGCCGGAGGTCTCAGAATCTGGGAGACGATACTCTCGGCAGCCTTTGCCTTCCATTCCGGTTCGGGAACCCCTGCCTTCGGGGTGATCTCTTCTGCCTTCACGTCGGGGGTGGGTGCCGATCCCTTCTCGATCCTGCCTGATTCCCGGAGCCTTCGTATGATGGCTGAGAGCTCGGTCTCCTGCGGTGGGCTCGCGGGGACTTCCTTCCCTTCGGGGACATGAAGCCCCTTTTTCTCCATCACAGGTGGAAGTGGTTCAGGCATCTTCGGTTCCTCCCTCTCCACCACTGTCGCCGGAACCGGTGTTCCCGCTTCAGCCTTCGGAACCGCCGCCCGGGCAGGTTCCTGCTTCTCTCCAATCTTCGGGGCGGCAAACCGCCTCATCATCGCAGAGAGAACGTTCTCCTCCTCCCGCGGCTTCGTCTCCCTGGACTGTGCTGGTGCGACGACAGCTGCACCCTTCTCCTCGGTAAGGAGGAGCCCCCGGTTATCGCAGATGATCATGGCCTCCCTGAACTGTTCCTCGTCATACCGGAGGATCTCGAACTCTGCGATCTCCTTCTGTTCGAGGAGTTCAAGGGATGCCTTTCCCCGGTGGAGAACCCCTTCCTGTGTCAGGTAGGATGCAACGGGCTTTCCCATATCCACGAGGATGCCGCCTTTTCCCGACTGGGTGGTGACCTTTACCGCGCCCACGAAGTTCCGGAGCTTCGGCATCACATCCCGGAGGGATCCCCTGATCTTCCCCGTCGGTATCGGTGTCGTGGTCATAGTCTAGAGTGCTGCAATGATCCGTTCCTTGTTCTTCTTCAGCTCATACCTGATGCGCCCGATATTTCCCGTATTGTCGCTGACGATGGCGATGAGCTCGTCCTTGGAGAGAGGAGAGAGGAGGATGGGGCCCTTCTCCAGCTCCACGAGCATCTGGTTGAGCTCGCCCTTTCCGAGCTCGTTCCCCATCGCCTCGGCGGTGCCCATGCCGGTGGAAGCCATGGCACCGAGGGCGTCCGTGTCGACCTTTCCCGAGACTGCGCTCTCGATGACCATCCCGTCCCTCCCTACCACTACCGCAGCGAACACCCCGTCCAGCTTCAGGAATTCGGCCAGGATCTGATTCAGCATAAGAGATTATCCCCTTTTTATAGCCTTAATCCTTCTCCTCAACGAACCGATCACCGGCCCCGGTCAAACCCGAACCGTACAGGCATTCTCCCAACGGCATGGGTGGCGCAGGAGATACAGGGATCGTACGCCCTGATGACCATCTCGATCCTGTTCGCCGCGGCCTCGGAGAGAACGCCGTTCTTCACGAGAGGGCGTGCCACCGCCTCCACGCTCCGGTCGATGGCATAGTTGTTCTGGCAGGTTGCCACGAGGAGGTTGCACCTCTCGATGAAGCCCTTCTCGTTCACCGTGTAGTCATGGATGAGGGTCCCCCTCGGGGCCTCGATGATCCCGACCCCTCTCCTCGCCTTTACCCCTGTCACCGGTTCCCTGACATTCGTTCCCGTGATCCCGGGATCCTGGAGGAGCTCCACCACCTTCTCGCAGCTCGCCAGGAACTCGACGTAGCGGGCCATGTTGTAGGCAAGGGGCGCCTGGACCATCTCCCCGAACTTCGCCCGGTACTCCTTGAAGGCGGCGTCCGCGAGGGGTGTGCCCATGGATGCACAGATGTTGAGCCGGGCGAGGGGACCGACCCGGTAGAAGGTGCCGTTCGAAAGGCGCGTGAATTTCAGGTATGACCAGTCCTCTGAGAACTCCTCGATATGCTGGGTATAGTCAGCACCCGTGAAGGTCCCGAGGGGGCTCCTGTCCTTCCCGATGATCTCGACAGTACCCTCATAAGGGGAGTACTTCCTGTCCTTCGTCATCGCCATGAAGCCGGTCTCCACCATGCCGAGGGTGAGATCGGTCCCGTCCATCATCGTCCGGGCAACATCCCACCCCTCCTGGGCGATTGCGAGGCCGCCCTTTGCCATGGCGAGGAGGTTCCCGCGTGCGGTTTCATCCAGGGCTCTGGACATTCCGCCTGGAACGGCATTCGACGGGTGGATGGGCTTTCCGCCCACCGCCTCGGTGATCCGCTGCCCGAGCTTCCTCACCTCGATGGCCTTCTTTGCGAGAGCTGGTGCCTTTTTCGCGATGCCGATGACCGACCGATCGGCAACCGGGGCATCGTGGCCTATCAGGAAGTCCGGTGCCGCGAGCATGAAGAAGTGGAGTGCATGGGAGTGTATGTACTGGGCATGGTTCAGGAGCTCGCGGAGTTTCTTCGCTGTCTCGGTCGGCTGGACACCGAAGATGGCATCCACGGCCTTCACCGAGGCCAGGTGGTGCGAGGTCGGGCAGATCCCGCAGATCCGGGGGGTGATCCGGGGCGCTTCCTCCACCGCGGCCCCGATGAGGAACTTCTCGAACCCCCGGAGTTCCATTACGTTGAAGTGGGCCCTCTCGACCTGGTTCTCGCTATTCAGGGTGATGCGGACCTGGGCATGCCCCTCGAGCCGGGTGACGGGGCTGATCCGGATCTCGGTCATATGTTCCTTTCCTTGATGAGGTCGCGGATCTTGGAGATCCCCTTGTCCTCCATGATAAGGGAGCCGATGGTGAAGGGGTAGAAGGTGTGAGCGATGTCGTAGATCCCCTTCTCTATCTCTGCCTCGGGCTTGTCGGTGAGGTCCGCTATCCGCCGGATCATCATATTGTAGATATCACGGCAAGGCTCCCTGAGGATGTCGAGGGACGGCCCGTTGCACCCGTGGCAGGGGACGTTGCTGTGGGGGCAGGATGCGCCGCAGCGTCCGAAGGTGACGGCACCCAGGCAGAGGTACCCCTGGCCGAGGAGGCAGTGCTCCCGGTCCGGGATCCCCTCATGCCGGCGCCTGAGCTGCCAATTCTCGTGCGCCCCCATGATCCGGTCGCACTCGGAACAGACCGACTTCTTGGAGAGGGCGAGGGGTTCACCGGAGACTAGTGCCGGAAGGATCTTCTTGAGGTACATCTCCTTGGGGGGACACCCTGTTATGTAATAGTCCACCTTCACGAGATCCCCGACGGCGAAGGCCCGGTACAGGAACGGGGGGACATCCGTCGGGATGACCCCGTCCGGCTTCACGGTCTCGACGCCGCGGAAGACGTAGTTGAAGAGGTCCTCACGGTTGAAGAGCATGGAGAGGCCGGATATGCCGCCGTAGCAGGCACAGGTCCCAAGGGCAACCACTGTCTTTGCCCTCTTCCGGATCTTTCGGAGGCGCTCCTGGTTCTCCTCGTTCCTCACCGCTCCTGTGACAAAGGCGATGTCGATCCCTTCGGGAGGCTCTTTCACGTCCATGATGACAGGGGCATAGACGATCTCGGCCTTCCCAAGAATGTCGAGGAGCGCTTCGTGGAGGTCAAGGATTGCAATGGTACAGCCGGAGCAGCTCGCCAGTTCCTCGATGGCTATCTTCATGTCTCCCCCTCACTGGATGATGAGCTTCTTCAGGCACGCGTTCGGGCCCGTGTGGACGATCTCGAGCTTGGCCTTCTTCCCCGTGATCTCCTCGATTGCCCCCACGACATAGCCGTAGAGGGTCTGACAGAGGGGACCACCCTGGGCCTGGCCGTTCCTCCGGAGGGTCTGGCGGACGATGCAGTCATGGAAGACGAGGTAGATGAAGGTCGACCCGTTCTCCTGGATGATGTAGGACGTCTTGTCCGCCGGCTTCCAGATCTCGAAGGTGAACTGCCCGCGGAGGATGTCGGAGAGCTCTTTCAGCGCTTCTTCGATGTTCTCTATCTTCTCGAAGTACTTCGCGACCTCGTGGCCGTACTTCCTCCCTGCACGGTAGGTGACGGCATTCGCGCCCCTCCCTGCCACCTCCTCGAGGGAACGGATGATGAGGCCGTTCAGCTTCATGAGGCCGTGGAGGGTATCCTCCAGCTCCTCGGGGTGGGGAATGCAGGTGAGGGGCACATCCTCGGACCGGTAGACCAGGTCCGTGGAGAAGGCCCCCTTCATCTTCTCGATGGTACCATCGGTCATCAGATCACCCTCGAGAGTGTCATTAAATCACCCTGTTCAGGGTGTTTAAAACCCCTGTTCGGGTTCATTAAATCACCCTGTTCAACATCTCGCAGACCCGGATATCGATGTAGTGCCTCCGGGAGGGGTAGATCCCCTTGTGCTCAAGGGCCTGTGCCGGGCAGATCTCGTGGCAGGAGAGGCAGCCCATGCAGTTCTCGGGATGGATCGGAACCGAGAGGCTCTCCCTGAGCTCGTAAACATGCATCGGGCAGTCCTTCACGCAGAGACCGCAGCCGTTGCACGCGTTGTCGTCAACCCTGATCTCGATCACAGAACCGTACCTTCTGCTAATCATACAAAGTTCTCCGTGCAAAGTTAAATACTTATATTATCCAAAGTATACGCGAAAACGGGAACCGTCAAGCATAAGAATGAGGGGAGAAAAATATCAGACAATCCATGATCCTCCCGCTTGTTGTCGCGTCCATCGCCGTCCTGATAACTCTCGCGTATGCATCGATCCTTGACGTACGGGAACGATCTGTCCCTGTTCACACCTGGTATCCGCTCTATCTCGTCGGGACCGTCGCAGTTCTCTGGTACCTCATAACAGCCCCTTCAGGCTGGGGAACCGTCATCGGGTATACCGCCCTCATCGTCACCCTCATCTATGGCATCGAGCTTGAGGTCGAGAACGGGAAGATCGCAACGAAGGTCCTCCTCCTGGCACTCGGTGCGACCGTCTTTCAGGCCCTTGCCTGGGGCTTTCTCTGGAGGAACCTCGGGTTCACCGCCATCACCGGTTTCATCGTCATCGTGGCTGCACTCTGGACTGGCCTCGAACTTGAGAGACGGGCGAGCCTGAACGAGGAGACCCTCTCCCCGGCCTCCCGGTGGTTCCGGGTCTGGCACGTCCCCATCATCATCGCCTTCCAGGGAATTGCCTGGGCCGCCCTCTTTCTCGCAGGGAAGGGTGGTTCCGGGGATCTCCTCCTGGTCCTCGTTGCCCTCTACTCCGAGCTCTTCCTCGTCTTTGCCGGGATGAACCTCTTCGGGGGGGCGGATGCGATCGCACTCGTCGCCATCGCCCTCTTCGTGCCGGTCTTTCCCCTGGAGCCTCTCCTCGGGTATCCCCCTCTCCAGTTCCTCCCGTTCTCCGCCCTTACGAACGCGGTCATCCTGAACCTGGTGACACCGGTCGGTTTCGCCATCCTGAACGCCGTCAGGGGGAACCGGGCGCCTTTCCCCTATACATTCTTCGGTTACCCGGTGAAAGGGGATTCCATCGAGCATACCTTCGGCTTCGTCATGGAGGACTTCAGGGAGGAGGGGGGCGAGCTGAAGAGGCGGTTCATTCCCATCGGATCTGCGCTCAGGCGTATGGTGGAGGGGAAGGGGAGGATCTACACCAAGCACCTGAAGGAGCACCCTGAACGCTACGGGAAGGAGCTCGCCCTCTACCGCAGGGCCGGGGAGGTCTGGATCTCCTACGGTGTCCCGTTCATCCTCCCCATCCTTGCAGGGTTCGCAACGGCACTTGTGGGAGGAGATATCCTCTTCACCGTTATGAGGGCGGCAGGCGGCTGGTGAGATGGAGTGATGCACCCGTGATAGACCTGAAGTACTCCAACGATCTCATCCCGGTGGTCACGGTCGATGCGAGGACCCGCGAGGTGCTCATGGTGGCGTACGCCAGCCGGGAAGCCCTTGAGCTCACCAGGAAGACGGGCTTTGCCCACTACTACAGCCGGTCCCGGAAGCAGATCTGGAAGAAGGGCGAGGAGAGCGGCCACCTCCAGCGGGTGCTGAGGATCCTCGTAGACTGCGACGAGGACACCCTCCTCTACGAGGTCGAACAGAAAGGGGTCGCCTGCCACACCGGCCACAGGTCCTGTTTCTACCGGACCCTCGAAGGGGAGGAGATTTCATCCCGGGTCATCGATCCTGCCGATGTGTACAGGAAAGATACCATGAAACGCTGAACCCCAGCGATATTTCTCTTTACCCCGTCCGGATCATAACAAAAAATCAATGACCCCGTGCATGCAACATCTTCCTGAATAATACAACAACCTGATCCCACATACGAGAACATCTGGAGGCGTGAGTGTTTTTATGAAGATAGTCCCGGATACGAGCGCCGTGATAGACGGGCGCATCACCCAGATGATCAAGACGGGTGAATACAAGAGTGCAATTGTCATTATCCCCGAGGCGGTCGTTGCCGAGCTCGAGGCCCAGGCGAACCAGGGAAGGGAGATAGGGTTCTCGGGCCTCACCGAGCTCCAGGACCTCTCCCGGATGGCGAAGGAGGGCACGATCGAGCTCAGGTTCGTGGGCGAACGGCCGAGCCTCGACCAGGTGAAGCTCGCGAGCGGGGGGGAGATCGATGCCCTGATCCGGAACGTCGCGATCGAGCACGAGGCCCAGTTCATCACGAGCGACGTGGTCCAGGCCGAGGTTGCGCGGGCAAAGGGCCTCGATGTCACGTACTTAAAACCCCAGATCGGAGATTTCGCCCCCCTTGCGATCGACCAGTTCTTCGACGAACATACCATGGCGGTCTACCTCAAGGAGCGGATGCCCCCCGTGGCGAAGAAGGGGACCCTGAAGGAGGTCCGGCTCGTCACCATCCGCGATGCACCCCTCTCGGAGCACGAGCTCAAGGCCATGGCACAGGAGATCCTCGAGCGGGCGAAGCGGGATCCCGACGGGTTCATCGAGCTGGAGAAGCGGGGCGTGACGGTGATCCAGATCGGGTCGCTCAGAATCGCCATTGCCCGGAGGCCCTTCTCCGACGGGATGGAGATCTCCGCCGTCCGGCCCGTGGGGAAGGTCACCCTCGAGGACTATGGGAAGGCCGCCCTCATCAAGAAGAGGGTCATCGCCGACCGGCGGGGGCTCCTCATCGCCGGGCCGCCCGGGTCGGGGAAGACGACCCTCGCCCAGTCCATCGCGACCTTCCTCTCCGACCAGGGGCTCGTGGTAAAGACGATGGAGGCCCCCCGGGACCTCCAGGTCCCTGATCAAATCACCCAGTACACCTCCCTCGAGGGCTCGATGCAGTCCACGGGCGACGTGCTCATGCTGGTGAGGCCGGACTTCGTCATCTTCGATGAGCTCCGGAAGAACGAGGACTTCACGACCTTCGCGGACATGCGGCTCGCGGGAGTCAGCATGATCGGCGTGGTCCATGCCCTCGAGGTGCAGGATGCCCTCCAGCGGTTCCTGGAGCGGGTCGCCTTCGGGGTCCTCATCCAGGTGGTGAATACCATCTTCTTCGTGACGGACGGGGAGGTCTCGCAGGTCTATGAGCTCCAGTTCGGGATCCAGGTGCCGTCGGGTATGGCGGGCGAGACGCACCAGCGGCCGGTCATCCTTGTCCGGAACCAGGAGACCGCCACCATCGAGTTCGAGGTCTACCGGCACGAGGGCGAGACCATCGTTATGCCGGTGAAGGAGGAGGAGCCGAGACCCGCCCCCGCGGGTGCAGGGGCTGCCCGGAGCGAGGAGAGGCTCTCGAGAAAACTCCTGGAGAAGGAGATCCAGCGGGAGATCGGGAGATATACCGCAGGTTTCGTGGATGTCCGCATGATCAGCGACAACAAGGCGGTCGTCTACATAGAGGACAAGGACGTCCCGGCCGCGATCGGGAAGGGCGGGAAGAATGTCTCGGGGATCGTGAACAAGCTCTCCGTCGGCATCGACATCAGGCCCAGGAGTGAGCTGGAGAAGCCGGTCTCCGAGGAGGAGGTCCAGCTGGAGGGCGGGTTCCGGATCCGCACCGACCGGAAGCAGCTCTCCATCGTCGCGACCGAGCACCGCGGGAAGATCGTGGACCTCTTCGCGGGCAAGGAGTACCTCTTCACCGCGACCGTCGGCGAGGATGGCGAGATCCGCCTGGCCCGGAACAGCACCATCGCCCAGGAGATGATGCGCAGGCTGAATAACAAGGAGAGCATCCGGGTCAAGCCGGTCTAGGCGGGACGGGAGGCGGACTGTGGCAGACACCGTCGATCTCCATACACTCGAGGAGAAGTACCGGGACCGCTGGTCGGCCGAGTTCGAGGCAGATCCCTCGGGGAAGGAGAAGTACTACTTAAACGTCGCCTTCCCCTACCCGAGCGGGGCGATGCACGTCGGGCACGGGCGGACCTACACGGTGCCCGATATCGTCGCCAGGTTCTGGAGGATGCGGGGGAAGCAGGTCCTCTTCCCGATGGGCTTCCATGTCACGGGAACCCCGGTCATCGGGATCTCGAAACGGATCGCCCGGAAGGATGAGAAGACCGTCTGGCTCTACCGCGACCTCTACGGGGTTCCCCAGGATGTCCTCGATAGCTTCACCGACCCCATGGTCATCGTCCGCTACTTTGCGGGCGAGTACGAGCGGATCATGCGGAGCCTGGGCCTCTCCATCGATTGGCGCAGGCGGTTCATCACGGTCGACCCCCAGTACAGCAAGTTCATCGAATGGCAGTACAGGCACCTCCATGCCCTGGGCCACGTGGTGAAGGGGGTCCATCCCGTCAAGTTCTGCCCCCAGTGCGACAACCCGGTCGGGGACCATGACCTCCTCGAGGGGGACAAGGCCGAGATCATCAGGTTCGTACTCGTCATGTTCCGGTTCGGGGACTCCTTCATCCCCACCGCGACGCTCCGGCCCGAGACGGTCTATGGCGTGACGAACCTCTGGGTGAACCCGAACGTCACCTACGTGAAGGCCATGGTCGACGGGAACGCCTGGATCATCTCGCGGGAGGCTGCCGAGAAGCTGAAGCTCCAGGACCACACGGTCACCATCGGGGACGAGATCCCGGGAAGGGATCTCGTGGGAAAGAAGGCCTCCCACCCGCTCTCGGGCGAGATACCCATCCTCCCGGCCGATTTTGTCGACCCCGAGATGGCGAGCGGCATGGTCATGTCGGTCCCCGCCCATGCCCCGTACGACTACATCGCCCTCCGTGACCTCCAGGAGAAGGGGATGTACACCGATATCCGGCCGAAGAGCCTCCTCACCCTGGAAGGCCACGGCGAGTTCCCGGCAAAAGATGCCGTGGAACGGGCGGGTATCCGCGACCAGAAGGACCCGAAGCTCGAGTCCATCACGCAGGAGATCTACAGCGCCGAGTTCGCAAGGGGGAAGATGCATGACCGGTACGGCGGCCGGAGCGTGCGGGAGGCGAGGGACGATATCACGGAGAAGATGCTGGCCGAGTTCGGTTCCGCCGTCCTCTATGACTTCGATACCCGCCCCGTGGTCTGCCGCTGCGGCGGGCGGGTCATGGTCCGGATCCTGCACGACCAGTGGTTCCTCGCCTACAGCGACCCTGCGTGGAAGGCCGAGGTCCACGATCAGCTCGGAAAGATGGTCCTCGTCCCGCCCGAGACCCGGGCCGAGTTCGAGCGGACGGTGGACTGGCTGAAGGACTGGGCCTGCACCCGGCGGGTCGGGTTGGGGACGAAGCTCCCCTGGGACCGGAACTGGATCGTGGAGCCCCTCTCTGACTCCACCATCTACATGGCCTACTACACCATCGCCCACCACATGAAGAAGCTGCCAGCCGAGAAACTCACCCCCGAGGTCTTCGACTACATTCTCCTCGGGAAGGGGACCCCGTCCACCCTGCCCATGGAGGTCCTCGAACCCATCAGGCGGGAGCTGCTCTACTGGTACCCGTACGACTTCAGGTTCTCGGCAAAGGACCTCATATCCAACCATCTCACCTTCCAGCTCTTCCACCACAGGGCCCTCCTCCCGCCCGAGCTGCAGCCGAAGGGCATGGTGGTCTTTGGCATGGGGCTCCTCTCAGGGGCAAAGATGTCCTCGTCCAAGGGGAACGTGTTCCTCCTCGAGGATGCTATCGAGGAGTTCGGGGCCGATACCGTGCGCATGTTCCTCACGGGGAGCGCCGAGCCATGGCAGGACTTCGACTGGAGGAACGAGCTTGTCCTCTCGGTGAAGAAGCAGATAGAACGGTTCTGGGCCGCGGTCCAGGAGAACGCCGCCGCAAAGGGTGCATCAGGAGGAGCCCTCGACACATGGCTTGAGAGCCGGCTCCAGGGACGGGTCGCCCGCACAACCCGCGCCCTCGAACTTTTCCAGACCCGCCAGGCCCTCCAGGAATGCTTCTATGGCATGGAGGCGGACCTGCGATGGTACCGCCGCAGAATGGGAGAAAAGTCAGATCCAGGGCCTGCTGCAAGAGCCCTTGCCTCTGCATGGATCCGGCTCCTCGCCCCCTTCATCCCCTATACCTGTGAAGCCCTCTGGGAAGCCCTGGGAGAGGAGGGGCCCATCGCCTTCGCCCGCTGGCCGGAGGCTGACCCGGAGAAGATCCGGCCGGATGCAGAACTCGCCGAGGAACTCCTTGCCCGGACCCTGGAGGACATCGAGTCCATCACCAAGATCCTTCCCGTCAACCCGAAGGAGATTCAGATCCTCGTTGCACCAGAATGGAAACGGGCAATCTTCGTGACCATTGCCGGGTCTCCTGAGAAGAGGGATGTCGTCCGGGAGATCATGAAAGACGAGGGGATGCGCAGGAGAGGGAAGGAGTCAGCGGATGCGGTGAAGCAGATCACATCCCTGATACACCGGCTGCCGCCCGGGTACAGGGAAGGGCTCCTCTCCTATCAGGTTGACGAGAAGGGGGTCTTCGTGGCCGCACAGGACTTTATCGGGAGGGAGTTCCACGTCGCTGTAAGGGTTCTTTCGGCGGATGAGTCCAGCCACCCGAAGGCCCGGCTCGCCCTGCCCTACAAGCCCGCGATCGTGATCGAATAAAATAGAATAATTTTTTAGACACTGATTTTTCCAACCGGTGACCGCTCTCAGGGTTTGCCCCCACGAGCGGCTACAAATGATCCGAATCCTTTGAGAAATGAATGATCCGAACTGTATGGGTGTTCATCTTTCTATTGGGCTCTTGGGGGACTACCGCCCCCGCCGCAGGCATTCCCCGCCGTGTACTGGGACAGGCGAATTTTTCGGAGTTATTCCTCTTCCTCGATCGCCTTCTTCGCCCGCTTCACCCGCTCTTTCGAGCTGAACCCTGTCACCCGGTCGAGGAAGGTCCGGAACCTGCGGTTCGTGTCAAGGATGGTCGCTTCGTCCGCATCCTTCCTTGAAACGGTATTCACGGTCACCGTCTTCCCGCCCTCCCCGACGCGCACCTCCATCCGCGAGAGCGCTCCATACGAAATGGCATAGGTGCCACCTTCCTTCTCCGGCCGTACACCAAAGCCCTCGGTGAACGCCTTCTCCACCTCCTCTCCAAGATCCTTTGTATGGCCCCGCTTGACCTGGAACTCCTGCATAATATTTTTTACCAACTCAATCATCATAACGATATTTCACATCTAAAATTTTAGATTCAAAATCTCCAGTTTCTTGTTGTTTTTGCCGAAGTAACTTATTTACCCTTTTCTAGCCTTAATCGATTCTTCTGGGGTTCTAATTCTCCCACTTGGCGGAGAGATGAGGAGTCCTAAACCGACTTCTCCCAGCCCTGGCCCATATCGATGAGCGGCCGGACTTCCGTGACTAGGAAGCTCACCGCGGCATGGATCATCTTTGTCGCTTCTACCCCGGTAACCTTTGCCATCTGGGCCTTGAAAGCATCGAGCACCGGCCCGGATGTTGCGATGTTCTGTGCCTTCAGGTAGACCCGGATCCCCTTCCAGTCCTTGAGGGTTGCTCCCGGCTCCATGATCAGGTACACGGCGTGGGGATTCTGCTGGAGATTAGCCAGCGAGCGGTTCTTCCCGAGCCCCATAACCACGGTCTTTTCGTCGGTCATACGGGGCGAGCCGAAGACGCCGGAATCCACCTTTCCCGCCTTGTCTGCGGTGCTGAGCGTTCCGATCCGCGGTGCTTTGTTGAAATACTCCATCAGTTTTGCTGACATGCAGGAACACCTTGTTTTGTATTGGATTCTGTCGAAGTGGAGTTAAAGGTTGTGGGGGGGCAACCGATCCCCTCGTCCACTGTCCTTGCTGCGGGTCGGTTCTCGTCTCGACCGGAGAATCCGTTTGCGCAACGATTAAATAATTAGAATGTCTAATTGTTAGAAGATGCAATTAATATGACCGGTGACCTGGAAGAATCCGCCCGTAAGCTGCTCGAAGTGGTTCCAATTATTATGCAGGATATACGATCCGAGATGCGGAGGCGACGCTCACTCGACTTGACCGTCCCTCAGTTCCGCGCATTGGCTTTTGTGAACCGCAATGAAGGTTCTTCACTCTGGGAGGTGGCATTTCACATGGGGCTGACTCCCCCTTCCATGTCCAGGCTCGTGGACGGTCTCATCGAGCGGGGTCTGATGGCACGGGAAGATCATCCCGCAGATAGACGACGTGTAAGGCTAACCGTCACCGATCATGGACTGGCGATCTTGGGGGCTTCTACCCAGGGAACTCTGTCATATCTGGCAGACAAACTGAGCGGTGTGGAGGCTGACAAGAGAGAAGTTATCGACAAAGCCATGGAAACACTGCGAACTGTCTTTGCAACCGGCACACGAAAAAGAGAGGTGACGTAGACTGTGTCCATCCTCGCAACAGAGCACCTCACTCGTGGGGTTGACGAGCTGAATACCGTCAATGACCTGAGCGCACCCCCCAGGTTCACGCTCGACCAAGACAGGAAACCAATCCTTGTCGTAAGGAATCTGGGCAAAAGGTTCGGCAGGGTCACGGCAGTGGATGCCATCAACTTTGAGGTGTTTGAGGGAGAGATCTTCGGGCTTGTCGGCCTGAACGGCGCCGGGAAGACAACAACAATGTTGATCCTGTCGTCCCTTCTCAATCCAAATTCCGGCAGCGCGAGCGTATGCGGGTATGACGTCATGAAGGAGAAGGATGACGTGCGGCGTTCCATCGGATTTGTATTCGAGGAAGAGGCCGTTGACATCTACCTTACCGGCAGGCAGAACCTGGACTTCGCCGCGCGCATGTACAGTCTTTCCCGGCAGGAGAGGGAGCGGATGGTAGCGTCGGTCTTAAAAACGGTCGGGCTGGAACAGCACGCGAATTCGAAAGTAAGGAATTATTCCGGGGGGATGCTGCGGAGGCTTGAGATAGCAAGAGGAATGCTGACCTCTCCCCGGGTCCTCCTCCTTGACGAGCCGACCATTGGCCTTGACGTACAGACGCGGAGATATGTCTGGGATTACATCCGAAGAACGAACAGGGAGCGAGGGGTAACTGCCCTGTTGGCGACATCGTATCTTGACGAAGCCGATTATCTCTGTAACCGGATAGCGATTCTGCACGAAGGTAGGATAGTAGCGACAGGTACCCCTGAGGCGCTGAAAGCCTCGATTGGGGAGAACCTGATAACGTTTAAGCTGTCAAAGGGTTCTCCGGAAGAATTCGCAGGACTGCTGCAGAAGATGCCTTGGACAAAAAGCATTGAGCGTCGGGACAACGGCACGTTCGTGCTGAGCCTGAAGGATAAAAGCATCGGCATACCCGCAATCGTGAGAATGGCCAAAGCACACGGGTTTGGCATCTCCTCTATACAATCGAGCACGCCAAGCCTGAATGATGTTTTACTGCATTACACGAAGAAGGGCACGGAAGGGGCACGATGAATGATGGAAGACGTAATTGAGGTACATCAGCTCACAAAGAAGTTCGGTGACTTTGCTGCGGTCGACCACATCGATTTTACCGTCAGGAGAGGCGAAATATTCGGATTCGTTGGTCCAAATGGAGCGGGAAAATCAACGACCATCAAGATGCTGACAACAATGCTGCACCCGACCTCAGGTTCCGCCCGGATCTGCGGGTACGACGTGGCAAAAGAGGGCGATGAAGTCCGAAGGCATATCGGGATTGTCTTCCAGGACCGGTCCAGCGATGACTATCTCACCGGCCGGCAGAACCTCGATTTTCACGCACGGATGTACGGTATGAGCAAAAGAGACCGTGAGGAGAAGATGGAAGAGGTTCTTGACCTGCTCGAATTGAAAGGAAAAGAGAACATCAGGCTTCGTATCCTGCCGGAAGGTGTCCGTCGCCGGTTTGAAGTGGCACGGGGCTTCATGACCCGTCCCGATGTCGTGTTCCTCGACGAACCGACCATAGGATTTGATATAAAGGCGAGGATGGATCTCTGGAACCAGATAAAGACGGCGAGGGAGAAAGAGGGGGTAACCATCTCGCTCACGACACATTTTATCGAGGAAGCGAACTATCTCTGTGACCGGGTGGCGATCATCGACAAGGCACGAATTGTAGCGCTGGATACGCCCCGGAAGCTGAAGGAAGCGGTAGGTACGGATTTAATTTCCGTCCAGATTGCTGACGGGGGAGAGAGAAGATCTGCCTTCATGGAGAGAGTAAAAGAATTAGACTGGGTCAAGCGTGTCGAGGAATACAGCAATTCGATATTGTTAAATGCGGAAAGCGGCGAGGGACGGGTGGCTGACCTCATAGATTTTGCAGATGCGCATGGATTTGACATTACCTCTATAGATGAGCATGAACCGAGCCTGGAGGACGTCTTTGTGCATTTCACCGGGAGGACGATACGGGAAGCTGAAGGCGAGGGTACCGACATGAGACCGGGAAGAATTATGGGGGAGATGTGAGGAAAATGGAAACAAAAACAGTAAAACAAAAACCGTTGTTTGAGGGGGAGCCGATCTACAGCATGTGGTTGCGGGAATTGCTGCGGTTCATCGCTATGCCGTCCCGGATCCTCGCGACATTTGCATCGCCGTTCACCTGGCTTGTCCTTTTGGGTGTCCCGTTGAGCCAGGTATTCCCAACCGGGGATATCCAGAGTATGTTCGGGGGATTGACCTTCTTCGCGTTCATCGTCCCGGGGGTTCTGAGCATGGGCCTGCTGTTCGGTGGCACGAACAGTGGTGTCACCGTTCTCTGGGATAAGGAGTTTGGTTTCTTGAAAGAAGTGATGGTCGCTCCTGTACGGCGCACATCACTCATGATCGGCAGGAGCCTGGGAGCGCTGACGATTGCACTCATTCAGGCAGTGACCACGATGGTAGTTGCGCTCATCCTTGGCATATGGCTTGGTTTCAGGATCATCAGCGTTTCCGGTTTTGTCCTGGCGCTGGGATTTATGATTATTACCTTTTTTGCCTTCGTCGGTTTCGGCCTGACGCTTGGCGCGATGATCGAGGAGACCGAGGGGTTTATGACGATTATACGCATGATCGAGTTTCCGATGTTCTTCCTGTCCGGTGCTTTATTGCCCATTAACATGATTCAGGGCATACCTGTTCTGTATCAGTTACAGTTCGTCAATCCCCTCACTTACGGCGTAGACGGGATACGGGGGCTCCTCACCGGCGTATTCATCATTCCGCTCTGGATTGATGTCACTGTTATTGTCGCTTTCGCACTGCTATTCCTTTTCCTTGGTGCCTATACATTCTCTAGGATGGAAGTTGGCTAATTTCCTTCCTTTTTTCCCCCGACATAACGCCGTTGCCGACCGGGAAGACCCCTCTCTTCCTTTCTGCTGCGAAAGTATAACTCCCCCAACCCAATTCTGACATACCCACATATCCTCCCCCTCCCTCATGGACCGAACCCTGCTCCCCTGTCCTTGTTGCGGGTCCGTCCTTACCTCGCCCCGTGAGAATCCGGAGATGTGGGAATGCCGGTGCCCTCATGTTCCCGGCAAAGAAACTATTTGAGTTATTCTAATGAAGAAATACTCATGCCAAGCAAAAAGCCACAGGCCACCAAAAAGAAGGTTACCAAGAAGAAGGCCACCAAGAAGAAGTGACCCCCTCTCCCTGATACAAAATTTTCTTTTACTACCCATCTTCCTGATTTATCCCTGAGCTAGTCCAACCCTAATATTTTTTAAGGAGGTTCCACTATCTTAAGATGCTGTGATGCTTGTGGATGAAATTCGTATCATATCCAAACCTCTTGGCGATAACACAAAGACCGTGCTCATCGGGTTCCCCGGGAGCGGGCTCGTGGGGTCCATCGCGCTCCAGTACCTGGTCGACAACCTCGAGTTCACGCAGATCGGCTCGGTGACGAGCAAGTACTTCCCGCCCCTCGCGATGATGACGAAGGGGGTCATCAATGTCCCGGTCCGGTTCTACGAGAAGGATGACATAGCCGTGGTGGTGGGCGATATCCCCATCCACCCCATGATCTGCTACGAGGTGGCATGCGGCCTCCTCGACTGGTTCGCGCAGTTCAAGCCGAAGGAGATCCTCACCATTGCAGGGATCGTGACGAACGAGCCCGAGAAGAGGGTCTTCGGTGTGGCCACCAACACCGAGGCGCTCCAGCGGATCCAGGACCTGACCATGATCCTCCCGATTGGATCCATCTCGGGGATCGCCGGCTCCATCCTTACCGAGTGCAAGATCCGGGACATCTGGGGCCTCGGGCTCCTCGGCGAGACGGTGAACAACCCCGATCCCCGCTCGTCGGCCGCGACCATCCAGGTCCTCAATAAGATGTACGATCTCAAGCTCGATGTCGGGCCCCTCGTGGAGCAGGCCGAGGAGATCGAGGCCGCCATGCACCGGATCGCTGAAGAGGTCCAGACCACCGAGGCGGGACAGAAGAAAGAGCAGCTCCCCATGTACGGGTGAGATCCATGTCCTATGCAGCACTGACCGGTATCTCTCCTGCCATCATTGCGGAGCTGAAGCACGGGAAGCCGAGGACCGTGGAGCTCACCTCGGCCAACAATGTCATCACCCTGACCGGCGTAAAGCCGGGCGATCATATCTTCATAACCGCCCTTGACATGGAGGACCTGTCCCCGGGGGATCCCGGGATCCTCGTCGAGGTTCTCTCCCTCGCCATCTCCATGAAGCGGAGCATCGAGTTCACGAACCCCATGTTCTTCGAGGAGCGGGAGAGGATGGCGGCGCGGATGCAGGTGAGGTACTGCGGGACCTCCCTTGTGAAGCAGGTGGAGACCCGGAGGATGGCGAGCCCCATCACCATCGAGCTCGTAAAGACCGGTTGTTACCACGCCCGCTGATACCCTGACGGGGCATCCATCCCCTTTTTCCGAGGCTTAATGACGCATGAAGGCCTAATATCTCCGCTAGGGGCTTGTGGCTTAGCCAGGACATAGCGCCGGGCTTCTAACCCGGATGCCGGGGGTTCGAATCCCCCCAGGCCCGCTCAGCCATCTCTCCTTTCCGGATGATCGGACAATTCTGTGCCATTTCCAAGGCCATCATCCCACCCCAAGAATTATAATCCGGGATGTCTCCGGGGTGGTGTATGGCGTTGCAGGTTCGATCCGGAATACACCGTCAGGTTCGCCTCTCGAATCCTGAAGGGGAAGCAGAAACTTGAGGGGAGATCGACGATGAATAGGGAGGGAGAAGAGAAGGGGGAGGGAACGGCCCCCGCGAAGCCGTCATGGGAAGAGATCCAGAAATATGGACAGAGGATCAGGGTCTGCAAGAATGGGCCTTACCAGGTCTTCGGCGGTATTCCGCTCTCCGTTCAGAGGATCGTCCTTGACAAGGACGGGTTTTCCTCAGAGTGGAGGGAGGAAGAGAAATTCCCGGTGCAGGACCAGTACATCCTCTGCCGGTGCGGGAGATCGGGCACCCGGCCCTTCTGCGACGGTATCCATAAGGAGATCTTCTTCATGGGAACCGAGCACGCCAGCCGGGAGCCGTACATCAGCCAGTCAAAGGAGTATGCCGGCCCTGATCTGGTGCTGACCGATGCCGAGATCCTCTGCTCGGTCGCGAAGTTCTGCGAGAGGGCGGGGGGGATCTGGAAACTGACCCTCGAGTCGGCGAATAAAGAGGCGAGGGAGATCGCCATCCGGGAGGCCGCGGCCTGCCCCTCCGGCCGCCTCGTCGTTTGGGATAAGATGACACAGACCCCCATCGAGCCCAAGTTCGAGCCTTCCATCGGGCTCGTGGAGTATCCCCCAGGAAGGTTTGAGCGGCCCGGTCTGGGTCAGGGGAGGCATCCCCATCATCTCCGATGACGGCTGGGTGCACGAGATCCGCAACCGGGTCACCCTCTGCCGCTGCGGCCATTCCTTCAACAAGCCCTTCTGCGACAGCAGCCATCTCCGGTTTTCGTCGAGAAGCATTATACAGACAAAGGTCCCCGGGACCAGGCTCTCATCCCGGCCATGAAGGGAATCGTTGCCCGCCAGTCCATCGTTATCCACGCTCCTCCCGAAAGGGTATGGAAGGCCCTCACTGACCCAGATATGATCAAGGAGTACCTGTTCGGCACACAGGTGAGCTCTGACTGGAAAGTCGGTGGTCCTATCAGGTACAGGGGTGTATGGGAGGGCCGGACTTACGAGGACAAAGGGATGGTCATCCGGGTTGTCCCTGGACGATTGCTCGAGACGACGTTCTGGAGCAGCCTCTCCGGCGTTGCAGACACCCCGGAGAATTACAAGCAGGTCACCTATGAACTCACGCCGGAACCAGGAAGAACCAGGCTCACCGTCATCCAGGATAATAATGCCTCGGAAGAAGAGAGGAAGCACTCGGAGCAGAACTGGAAGATGGTGCTTGGGAAGTTGAAGGACCCGTTGGAAAAACAGGTCGGGTGAGTCAACCGGAAGAGGTTCGACCCAGAAGGCCCCTCACCGGATCTTCGTTCCGGGAGGGACCTCCTTCTGTGGCACGAGGATGCTCGCCTCCTCTCCCGCGGCAAGGACCATCCCCTGGCTCTCGACCCCGAAGATCTTCGCCGGTTTCATGTTGGTGACCATGATGACCGAGAGCCCGGTCATCTCCTCGGGCCGGTAGAACTCGGCCATGCCCGCCACCACGGTTCGCCTCTCGTCCCCGATATCCACCGTAAGCTTCAGGAGTTTCTTCGAGCCCTTCACCGGTTCGGCTGAGAGGATCTTCCCGACCCTCAGGTCCATTCGGGAGAACTCCTCGATGGATACGAGGTCCTTCTCCTTTGCCGCCATCTTCGCCTTCTCCGTCCTCCCCTTCAGGATCTTCTCCAGCTCCCTGATGCGGCTATCCTCGAGCTTCTCGAAGAGGGGAGACGGCTCGGGGAGCTCGACCGATGGAATCTGGACAGCCGCGTCAGAGACGGGGTGAGTCTCCACCACATCCGTATTCCCGAGCATCCTCCACACCCGTCCGGCAGCGTCGGGAAGGACCGGCTCCATCAGGAGGGCGAGGGCATGGGCGATCTGGAGGCAGTCCTTCACCACCCTTTCGGCAGCTGTCTTGTCCGTCTTGATGAGCTTCCAGGGGGCCTGGTTCTGGATGTAGGTGTTCCCGTAGGCCGCAAGCGCCATCATCGCGTCGATGGCTCCCTTGAACTCGAACTCCCGTACCGACCGGTCCATCTCCCTTATGCAGCACCCGATAGCCTCGCTCGTGGCCGCCCCGACCGGTCCTTCAGGCACCTTTCCGAAGAACTTGTGGGCAAAGAAGAGGCTCCTGTAGATGAAGTTCCCGAGGGTGGAGACCAGTTCGTTATTGACCCGTTCCGAGAAGACCTGCCAGGAGAAGTTCAGCTCCTTGGTGTGGTTCGTGTACGAGAGGAGGTAGTAACGGAGGTAGTCGGGGGGGAGGCCCTTGTCTAGGTAGTCCTCCCCTGTCCAGACGACATAGCCCCTCGACTTGGAGAACTTCTGGTCATCGATCTTTACCATCCCGCTCGCGACGACGGCGAGGGGCGGGGTATAGCCGGCGCCGGTGAGGAGAGCGGGCCAGAAGATGCAGTGGTGGTAGATGATGTCGCTCCCGATGAAGTGGGTGACGCGGTTCTTGCCGCACCAGTACCGTTTCCAGTCCAGTCCCCTCGCCCTCGCCCACTCCTCGGTGAAGGAGATGTAGCCGATGGGGGCATCGACCCAGACATAGACCACGAGATCGTCGTGCCCCGGGAACTTCACCCCCCAGTCCAGGGTGCGGGTGATACACCAGTCGCGGAGGCCCTCCTTCACCCAGCCGAGGGCATAGTTGCGGGCGTTCGCGGTGCCCTGGAGGGCGGGGAGGTAGCTCTCCAGGAAACCCCCGAACTCCGAGAGCCGGAAGAAGAAGTGCTCCTGCTCCCTGAGCTCTGCATCCGTACCGCAGACCAGGCACCGCGGCTTCTTGATCTCCCCGGGCTCGAGGTGCCTCCCGCACCCCTGGTCGCACTCGTCCCCCCGTGCAGGTGTGTCGCAGTAAGGGCAGATCCCCTCGACGTACCTGTCCGGGAGAAACCGCTTGCACTTCGGGCAGAAGCTCTGCTCCACCACCTTCGAGTAGATGTAGCCCTTCTCCTTGAGGGCGTTCACGATGGACCTTGTCCGCCGGTGGTTCGTCTCCCCGTCCGTCATCCCGAAGTGATCGAAGCGGATGCCCATCCGCGAAAAGATATGGGCGAAGTGCTCGTGGTAGCGGTTGGAGAGGTCCCGGGGGGTTACCCCCTGGTCCTCGGCCATGACCACGATCGGGGTGCCATGATTGTCCGAGCCGCAGACGAAGAGAACCTCCTCGCCTCTCCTCCTCAGGAACCGGACGTAGAAGTCTGCGGGGACGTAGGTCCGCAGGTGGCCGAGGTGACAGGGGCCGTTCGTGTAGGGGAGCCCGCAGGTTACGAGCAGGGGTCCATCACTCATCTCTATGCTTTTTGATACTCGTGCTATAAATAGGATACAAGGTATGGCAAAGATCCGGAGGGTTCCTGTCAGGTCGTTCGGTTCTGAGACCCCCCAGCCGACTGTCCCGGTGCTGGCCGAATGGGTGAAGGAGAGGAAGGGGGTAGCGGGGGATCTCACCACCTATTATCTCGAGGAATCCCTGCGCCCGCAGGAGGGTGTGGACCTGCCCTGTCCCGGAGGGCGCATCTACCTTGCCAGGATCCTTGAGACCTTCGTTGGGCTCGAAGGGGAGACCCTCACCCGGGAACCCGCCGTTGAGACCGCCCTTGTCGAAGAAGATGCGCGCTGGGGCGCCGCCAGGAAGAAGGGGCTCTGGTTCTCCATCCCCGCGCCCCACCTCCTCGGTATCAGGGACGAGTACTACCATGACCGCGAGGAGTTCTGCGAGGGGATCTGCACCTGCTACCGGCAGGTGATGCGGGCGATGAGGGATTCGGGTGCCGGCGGGCATATCCTTCTCGGGGATGATGTCCACGAAAGTGAGTTTGAACACCTGGCGCTCCGGCGCACCTTCTTCTTTTACCCCGACCTTGCAGAAGAAGATCTCCCTGTGATCCTCGAGTTCCAGACCTCCGTTGCGGTACCCGTAAGCCTGCTCTCCACCGCCCTTGACCTCCTTGATGAATACGACCTCCGCTCCCTGTTCATCGTCGATGGGAAACAGGAGGATATCCTCGCTGCCGCAGAGTACCTGGACCCCGAGCAGATCTCGTTCGGGGGCTATTGCACGGAGGACTGTGAGAGGTACTGGAAGGAGCTTGTGGAGAGGGCGGTCATTCCCCGATAGTCTCGGCGACCTCAACGAGATCCCCGAAGTGGTGGTTCTTCTTGAAGAGGACAAAGGCGATCCGGTCGACCAGGGTGAAGGGGAACGCCCCGCCGGAGGCATGGGGGTGACCGCCGCCGCCGAACCTCCTTGCAATGAGGTGGCTGATCCCGGGGACCGAGCGGATGGAGAAGCGGCCGTTCCGCGAGACGATCACCTCGATATCCGACCCGAAAGTCCCCCTCACCCTCGAGGCTGTATCGCTCGGGTACCCGTAGAGGGGTGAGAAGGCGATCCGGTATCTCTCCCCGAACAGCTTCGTGTGCCGGATGCTCTTCCTGATGTCCTGGTCCATTTCGGCGAGGATCCCGTCATACTCCTTCTGGATGACGGGGTCGATGAAAGTCCCCTCGACGAGCCGGTCCCGTACATAATCCCGCAGGCCCGGTTTCGAGAGGATCCTGCCGAGGACCGTGCTCCTCGGGTCCTCGTTTCTCCAGAGGTCATAGTCGCAGACCACCCTCGCTATCTCCGCCGCCCGCGTGTCCCCTCCGGCGAGCTCCCTTGCAGCAATCCCCGTCGCGCATGTGGCGGTATCGATGGAGAGGTGTGCGACCAGCGGCCGTACAATGTCAGCCTCCCGATCCTCCCACCGGTGGTGGTCCCTCCATTCCACCTTCCAGCCGGCGTCCCTCGCCTTCTTCAGCCAGCGCTCGACGCCCTGCTGGTACCCGAGATCGGTGATGGAGAGGAGGTCACCCCCTCCCTTCACCTCGGCGAGCGCCGAGAGGAGGAAGGAGTAGTTCCCGACCGAGGCCCAGATCGTGAAGACCTCCCCGTACTTCAGCCGGTGGATGGCATCAGACCCTGCGGCATCCAGGTCATTGTGGGTGAGGTGCACCACCTTCGCCTTCCTGCCGCGGAGAGCCTCCTTCAGCTCCTCGCCGCTCAATTTCCCTTTCGGCACCGTCCCGGCCATCGGTATACCGTTGCCCCGGCACCCTATATAAGGGGTGACCTTCCGCACCAGCCGGGGTACCGTCAGAACCGTGAAACCAGATGATTTAATATTCATACGAGAGATACGTATGGTCGCTGCCTTAGTAGCTCAGCTTGGGAGAGCGCCAGACTGAAGATCTGGTTGTCCCCGGTTCAAATCCGGGCTGAGGCACTTCTCAAAATTTTTCTTTGTTCATTGCCTCTAAAATAATTATATAAAAAATTGGGCCTCATAAAAATATAAATATAGAGATGGTGGAATATTTAAATTTAGGAATGAGCGACAATTGATTCCTCCCAATGGTAACAACAATGTTTGAAGAGAAAAATAATCAGTTCTGGAATGAGCGGGAGATTAATTACAGTTTTTTTTCGGAACGTTGGAAAACAACAGGGAAGGCACTATTAAAACATAATCTCGAAAACCTTTCAATCGATGACCTAAAATATATTCATCGGGAACTGGGGTTGAGTAACCCCCCGATAGATGATAAACAGAATTATCTAAATAACATATTGATATCAGAAAAAGCATTCCAGCTATTTTTAGTATTTGAGTTTCAAAGAAAGTTCCAAAAAAGTATTCTGGATTATTCAACGAGACAAACAACTGGAACAGACATCACACACAAGCCGTTTATAAAATTATTTAAATTATTTATAGATCCAACTACTGATCATCTTCTCAACATATTCGTTTATCATATTTGGAATGCTGCCTCTACAGGGACTGTATTCAATTCTACGACGCCATTTCCCGGTGATTTTATTGATCAATTTACCCATTTTGTTCATATTTTTGCCAAGAGGTTGTCCACAAAAAATTGGTATTTCGGGAAGAGAAAAGTTCGATTTATTGGAGCAGCTGACTCGATTTTCATTTTCGATAAACAAACCGGAGATAAATTACTTCAAACAACGTCCGGGCATAAAAGGGTGAAACCATCTAAATATATCCTCTTAAAATTTCTTCCAAGTTCAATAGAGATCCGCGAAGTAAGAGGAGCGAGTAAATTCATTGCTGAAAGTATAAAGAAAATACTTGAATCGCAGTATTCAATTGAGCTAATAGACCAAAACCTCACCCCGATCCGAGGCAGCTTTGGTACCTTTTTAACAAGATTAAAGAATTCATCAGATAGCCATGATGAATTCAGAATTATATCGCTCAAAACAAAACGGTCGAAGTTGGACAAGGGGGTTCCAATTGAAATTGATAATTTTAGTGAGGCTGTTGATATTTCCAAGGCAATTAGTGAACTAATCGAATACGATGTAATTGTTTTAGAAAATCTTTCGGATATCGATACGTTTTCTGTAAGTTTCTCTCAAACAAGAGAAGTCGGAAAAAGAAAAACTGTCGTCGTAAAAGAAAACGAAGATGGAACTTTGATATTAAGTCTGAATAGTAAAGAATTGAAGGATGATGAACGTCGTGAATTTATTAGTCTATTTTCCCGAAGATTTGGAATTGGATTAAATATTCCTCTTGATCCAACGGATTTAGCTGCAAATCAAAAATCCGTCTTCAAGAATTTACTTTCGGAACCAGGTGTGAATAATCCCTCACGATTCAAATTGGATGCGATTGAAAGACTTCATGATATTGGCGTTTTAAATAGACAGAAGCAATTCAAATTAAAATGTTCAAACCCCGATTGCAGGCATTTGATGAATTCCTCGGATGAAATCGATCTATGCCGTGATTGCGGGTCTCAAGCAATTAAAAAATTCGAATTCTATAAGTTAGAAGTCTCAGAAAGAGGAACTCGCAATTATATCCGTGGGATTATCTCAAGGAGTCCTCGACTCAGAGAACGGACTTCACGGATACTCAAGATAAACAGGACTAAATTCGAATTTTATGAGGTTGAAATCGAAAACCAACCAATATTCATCTATTTAAACTTTAAACGGGTATCAAAAAATCTATTAGGTTATCTTGAAAGATCTGGCTTACCAATTCTTTTCATAAATATTGCCAAGGTCGTTAATACTTCTGATATAGAACAGCGACTTTTCGAGCAAATAGACTTAAGTGATATACTAATTGATGAAAATGCTGGCTTAAAAGAAATTGAGGATAAATTAACAAGACTTCGTTCATATTCTTTAGATCGTGAACTGAGAGCCGCCCGGAGTTCATACGATAATCTCAGACAAAAAATTAACCAACCCCAGGAGTACTCGCCACAGGAGTTTGAAACAGATGCTTTTAATATTCTTAAGAAGATTTTCCCAACCGCATACCGCGCCGGAGGTAAGTATGTTCCCGAAGGATTTGTTGGGTTAGAATACCTAACAAATCGAAAACATAAACGGGTATTTGAATGGGACTGCAAGCTCGCAAGGGGAGGGAATTACCTACTTGATCAAAGTGAAATCGATAAAGCTTGGCGTTATATACGTGGTACTCTAAACTCCGACGATTTAAAACATTTCAACAAGAAACTTGATCATTATATAATCATATCAAATTCCGTTGATCCATCGATGTTTGAAAATTTCGCTAAAGCTCTAAATCGGAAGAAAACATGGATCGGCGATAGAAGTGTTGTTCTCCTATCCTCAAATTCTTTGATGGAATTGCACAATCAGTATGCTCGATATCAAGATGAAATTCATCGGAGACCCAATACTTTTTACGAAAAATTTTTT
Organism: Methanomicrobiales archaeon; assembly: GCA_015660865.1. Classification (GTDB taxonomy): domain Archaea; phylum Halobacteriota; class Methanomicrobia; order Methanomicrobiales; family JACTUA01; genus JACTUA01. Next base: position 151,579 of record JACTUA010000001.1, read on the forward strand.
AAATTACTCCTTCAGGTGGATCCAAGTAAAGGATACTGTAATATTCAAAGCGAACAAATTTCAGGCTTATTCCAGGAAATAATCGCAAGCCCACAAGAATTCAGCGAGCTGGATGGGGCAGGAGTAGAAGAACATTTGAGGAGAGATGAAGATTAACCAGCAAAAATATTAATCTCACTCGCTATAAGCATCCAGATTGGAGAGTAACAATGGCATGGGAAACTATGTCTGATACCTCATATAAATGCCCGAAATGTGGTGAAGAATTGAGAATACGTTTTCGGATGGATGATTGGAGTCGACGAGAATATATCAAAATTAAAGATGAGATTGACATCGAAAAATCCATATGTGAACCATCCAAGGTTTGTTCTAAGTGTGGAATAACTATGGAATTTCTTCGATATAACGAATAAAATTCGAACTTTCATACGCCATCTCAGTTATTTATTTAACATATATTGGATCACATACATCACCGAGAGCCCAAGGAGGATGTTTACCCCCATCAGCTCGATTGCGGTGAACCCCATCAGGAGACCTTACATCTCCACCCAGATCCCGTCCCCCTCAACCTGGACAGGGAATGAGGGTTCCGGCTCCCCCGCAGGGCCCCTTACAATGACACCGGTCTTTACATTAAACCGCGAGCCATGGCAGGGGCAGGTGACGACATCCCCCTCGATCCTCCCCTTGGAGAGGCTGCATCCCCTGTGGGTGCATTTGTCGCCGATTGCATAGAATTTCCCGTCGATGTTTGAGACGAGGACCCCCTTGTCCCCTGCCTTGAACCCCTTCATCGCACCCGGGGCAACGTCCTTCACAAGGCCGACCTGAACTTTTGCCAAATCCGAATGACCTGAATTCCTGCTTTGCTTCCTATTCAGGGATAAAGATTTCTCCGGGTTCCAGATTTTTGAAACGCCGGACAAAACCGGTCGGTCCCTGCGCAGGGCCTACGGTGCGAAAGGGCGGTTCTGCCTCCACGATCGCCATGGTAACCTGAAGGTGACCAGCCCGCGAAAAAGCTGAAATAGATATCACCCCATCTCATTCTGGTGTACCTGGGATGGAAGCCACTGAAGATCCCGCGGATACCGGAAAGATGCCGGTCCTCTTCATCGGGCACGGCTCCCCCATGAACATGGTCCTCTCGAACCGGTTCACGATGAGTCTTGCAGACCTGGAACCTGCCCTTCCGAGGCCGAATGCCATCATGGTCATATCGGCACACTGGCTGACCCATGGCACCTTCGTCACCTGCGCTGAACAACCCCGCATGATCTATGATTTCTATGGGTTTCCCAGGGACCTCTACAAGGTGAAGTACGAATGCACGGGTGCGCCCGGGTATGCGAATCGTACCGTCGAGGTTGGAAACGGCGGCGGCGCCATCAGGTGTAACAATACACGGGGGCTGGACCATGCTTCATATTCCATTCTCCGGCATATGTTCCCTGCAGCCGATATTCCCGTCTTCGAGATGAGCCTGGACTACTCGTTCAATGACTGGCACCCGAAGGCGGTCCAGTACCACTACGGACTCGGCAAGAGGCTCGGATCCCTCAGGCGGAATGGTGTCCTCATCATCGGCAGCGGAAACATGGTCCATAACCTCGATCTCATCGATTTCTCGGATATGGACGCGGAACCGTATGAATGGGCGGTCGAGATGGATGCGAAGATGCGATTGCACCTGATTGCCGGAGAACACAAGCAACTCATCGATTACCTGTCCATGGGAGACGGATCTTCCCTCGCGATCCCGACCCTCGATCACTACCTGCCGATGATCTACGCCCTTGCGCTCCAGGTGAAGGGGGAGGGAATACGGTTCATCCACGAGGGGTTCCAGAACGGCTCCATCTCGATGAGGTCATTCCGGATAGGATGACCCGCGGGATCTCTCCCGGCACAGGCATGCTCGCGGGCACTCTCCCGCTGGATGATGCCCGTCAGGAATAACGAATGAAGGGAAATACCCTGCCGATCCTTCCCGGAAGAGGCAGAAACCCCTGGTTCCGGGAAATGGCCCCACGACTGACCTCGCGGGCCGTTCATGCCCGATACCGGGCCCCTTTCTCACATACTACCGGAATACGGGGTGATCCGTGTGAGAAAAAGGTGCCAGTAAAGATTTAAACCAATTTTTCCGATATATATAAAGAGACATTTTGCCCGGGCCGATACAGATAGGGAACCCGATTCAGCTGGAGTGAGGGAATGGAAGGGCCGCGCGAGAGGAAGATAGGCGGGAAGACAGCCGAGGAATGGCGCGATCTGGGATACCATGAGAAGGATCCCGAGAAGAGGGTGAGGTACTACTCCTTCGCCCTCCAGATCGACCCGCGAAACCTCCATGCATGGTACCAGCAGGGCCTCGCCCTCCAGCGGCTGGGGAGGCTGAAGGAGGCCGCCGCCTCCTTCGGGAAGGTCCTCGAGATGGACGAGAAGCACACGGGCGCCTGGTTCTCCCTCGGGCAGGTCCAGAAGGACCAGAAGAAGTTCGAGGAGGCGGTCGGGACATTCGACCACCTCCTCGGTATCGATCCAGGGCACTCCGATGCCCTGTACTCGAAGGGCCTCGCCCTCCTCTCGCTCAAGCGACCCGACTCTGCCCTCGAGACATTCGACCGTCTCCTCGGTATCGATCCCGGACATGCCAATGCATGGTACGCGAGAAGCATCGCCCTCATCGACCTCGACAGGCCCGCTGACGCCCTCGAAGCTCTGGACCATGCCCTCGAGTTCGAGCCCCGCCATTCCGGCGCATGGCATGCAAAGGGCCTCGCCCTTATCGACCTCGACAGGCCCGCTGACGCCCTCGAAGCTCTGGACCATGCCCTCGAGTTCGAGCCCCGCCATTCCGGCGCATGGCACGCAAAAGGCCTCGCACTCATGGAGATGAAGCGCTATGCCCCGGCCCTCGGTGCATTCGACCATGCCATCGAGATCGACCCCCGGAACGCGGCTGCCTTCTACTCACGGGGCCTCGTCCTCATGGAGATGAAGCGTTATCCCCTGGCCCTCGAGGCTTTTGACCAGGCCCTCGGGATCGACCCGCTCCATGCCGGCGCCTGGCACTCGAAGGGCCTCGCCCTCATCGACCTCGAGCGGTTCGGCGATGCCCTCGAGGCCCTGGACCGGACCCTCGAGATCGACCCGCGGCAGGCAGGCGCCTGGTACTCGAAGGGGCTCGCCCTCATGGAGCTCGAGAGGTTCGCAGAGACCGTAAAAGCCCTTGACAGCGCCCTGGAGCTCGAACCTGACCATGCCCGGGCCTGGTACACCCGGGGGCTGGCCCTCGCCGAGATCGGCAAGAACGAGGAGGCGGTGGCGTCCCTCTCAAAGGTCCTCGCCGTGGAGGCGGAGGACCCCAACACCCTGGGCATCAAGGGGCTCGCCCTCAAGGCCATGGGGAGGTACGGGGAGGCGGTGGAGATGCTCGACCGGTCCCTCGAAGGCGATCCCCAGAACGCCAACGGGTGGTATAACCGCGGCCTCTGCCTGAGGGAGCTCGGCCGGTACAGGGATGCGGTCGAGTCCTTCGACCGGACCCTCGCCATCGAGAAGAACCTGGGCGTGATCTGGTACAACCGCGGGCTCGCACTGATCGAACTCCAGGATTTCGCGCCCGCCGTCGAGTCCTTTGACCGGAGCCTCGCCCTGGAGGGGGAACACTTCGGATCCTGGTACCGGCGGGGGCTCGCACTCGTCGGCCTGGACCGGTTCAAGGAGGCGGTGGAGTCCTTTGACCACGCCGTCGCCCTCGAACCGGGGCTCTCCATGGCCTGGTTCCACCGGGGCCTCTCCCTCGCCGAGATCGGGCGGACCCAGGATGCCATCAAGGACCTGGACCATACGCTGTCCATCGACCCGAGCCATGCCCGGGCATGGTTCCAGAAGGGCACCCTCCTCCACCACCAGGGGAGGAGGGAGGAGGCGCTGGCCTGCCTCGAGAAGTCGACCCGGTTCGATGCTGCAAGCCGCGACGCCTGGTTCGGAAAAGGGCTCCTCCTCCTGGAACTCGAACGGTTCGGGGAGGCGGAGAAGGCCCTCCAGCGCGCCCTGGAGCTGGACCCGCTCTTCGGTGAAGCATGGTACCGGCGGGGGGTTGCCCTGGTCAGGCTGGACCGGCTTGACGATGCGGTGACTGCCCTCGGGGAGAGCACCCGGATCACCCCGGAACGGGCGGAAGCCTGGTTCGACCGGGGCAGTGCCCTCCTCACCCTCGGCAGGAACAGGGAAGCGGCGGAGGCCCTCGGCCATGCCGCGGAACGGGATCCGAAGAACGCGCTCGGGCACTACCGGCTCGGCCTCGCGTTTGCCGGGCTCGGGCGGAACGAGGAGGCCGAGAAGGCATTCGGGCGGGCCACCGAGCTGGATCCATCCTTTGCCGAGGCCTGGTCCCGGAGGGGACGGGCGCTCGCAGACCTCGGGAGGTTTGAGGATGCAGCGACCACCCTCTCCCGTTCCCTGGACCTGAACCCGAGGGACGGACTGGCATGGTTCTCCCTCGCCCGCGTCCAGGAGGGGCTGGGGAGACGGGAGCTCGCCGTCCAGTCCCTCGAAAAGGGGATAGGGATCGATCCATCGCAGCCATCCTCCTGGTACCAGAAAGGCCTCCTCCTCTATGACCTGGGGCGGTTCGAGGAGGCGAAGCGATCCCTCGACCAGGCCCTCCAGCTCGAACCCGGCCGTGCTGAGTACTGGTTCTGCCATGGCATCACCCTCCTTGCACTCGGGATGCCGAAGGAGGCAGCGGTCTCCATCCAGCGGGCCCTGGAGATCGACCCCTCGAACCCGGAGGGATGGCTCCAGCTCGCGAGGGCCAGAGAAGAGGACGGCGATCCCGCCGGTGCCGTGGACGCGCTCAAAAGTTCTACCGCCCGGAAGGCCGATACCCCCGGGGCATGGCTCAGGCTCGGGGAGCTGGAGCTCGGGCTCGGGAGGGCCGGGGACGCCCTTGCCTCGGGAGACCAGGCTGTGGCACGGGATCCCTCGCTCGTGGCGGGCTGGCTGCTCCGGGGACGCGCGCTCGCCGCCCTCCGGAAGCCCGGAGAGGCTCACGAATCCCTCGAACGCTCCCTCGCCCTCGAGCCCCGCCAGGGAGAGGCATGGTTCGAGGACGGCCTTGCCCTGGAGGAGCTCGGGAAACACAGGGAGGCGGTGGCTGCCTTTGAACGCGCCATCGGCATCAACCCGAAGGGGATCGGGGCCTGGTACGGGAAGGGCCGGTCCCTCCAGGCCCTGGGGAGGAGCAGGGAGTCCCTCCAGGCTCTCGAGAAGGGCCTTGCCATCGAGCCAAGGGGCCCGGAGGACTGGTTCAGCAGGGGCCTGATCCTCGAGGACCTGGGGAGGTACCAGGATGAGATCCCGTCCCTGGAGAAGGCGCTGCGGTCGAACCCGAACCATGCGCAGGCCTGGTTCCACCGCGGGGTCGCCCTCTCCGCCCTGGGAAGGACGGAAGAAGCGGCAGAGGCGTTCCGCGAGACGCTCAGGATCGACCCGGAGGACGTGAGGGCCAGCTTCCAGCTCGGGTCCCTTGAGAAGGACCTGGGCCACTACGACAAGGCGGTGGAGGCCCTCGAACGGGCGACCCGGATGGCCCCCGCCGATGCAAAGGCCCACTACATCGCTGGCCTCGCCCAGAACGGGCAGGGGAACTACGAGGAGGCGGCCCGCGCCTTCCGGCGGTCCCTGGAGATCCAGCTCGACGACGCCCGGGTCTGGTACACCCTCGGGTGGACCCTCGTCAAGCTCGGGAGGTTCGACGAAGGGAGTGAGGCCTTCGAGCGGGCCACCACCCTCGACCCCGGGAACTTCCAGGCATGGTACAACCGTGCGTCCTGCGAGAAGGAGCTCGGCCGGCATAACCAGGCGATCGCCTCCATAGAAAAGGCCCTCCAGATCGATCCACGCCACGATGGCGCATGGTTCCTGAAGGGGTTCTCCCAGAAGGAGCTCGGCCGATACGAAGATGCCGTGGCATCCTTCGAGCGCGCCGCCGGGATCAACGAGATGAACGGCGTCGGGTGGTTCATGCTCGGGTGGACCCTCTCGAAGCTCGGGAGTTATGACCGTGCGGTCGAGGCCTTTGACCGGGCGATCCGCATCCACCCCGATGATGCAGGCGCCTACTATAACCGGGCCCTCGCCCTCGGGGCCCTCGGGAAGGAGAGGGAGGCCATGGAGGCCCTCGACGCGTCCCTGGAGAGAGACCCGTCGTACGCGCCCGCCTGGTTCCAGCTGGGGGCGGCCCTCGCGGCCCAGGGGCTGCACGAGAGGGCGGTGGAGGCCTTCGGGACGGGGCTCGGCCTCGATCCCGGAAACTCCCCCATCTGGTTCCGGGAGGGCCAGTCCCTCCTCGCCCTCGAGAAGGAGGAGCAGGCGGTCATCGCCTTCGAGAGGGCCATCGAGGTCAGCCCGGAGGATACCGAGAGCAGGTGCTACCTCGGCTTCGCCCTTGCGGCGGTAGGCAGGATGGAGGAGGCGGTCACAGCCTTCGACCGGGTGCTCGAGGCCGATCCGTCGCGCTTCCAGGCATGGTACCACCGCGGGCTCGCCCTCATGGAGCTCGGGCGGCACGAGGAGGCCCTCGGTTCCTTCACCCATGCCCTCGGGAAGAGACCCGAGGACCCCGGGTCCTGGTACCAGAAGGGGCTGGCCCTCGCGGCGCTCTCCCGGCACGGGGAGGCGATCGATTCCTTCAGGAAGGCCCTTGACCTCTCCCCCGATGATGCGAGCTCCTGGTACTACTCGGGCATCTCTCTCCTTGAGAAGGGGCAGGATGCAGAGGCCCTGGAGGCCTTCGATGTCTCCCTCTCCCTCGATCCTGGCGACATGCACGCCAGGTACAACCGCGGGATCTGCCTCTCCCGCCTGGGGAGAAACGAGGAGGCAGCCCGGGCATTCGAGGAGGTAACGAAGATCGACCCCCACCACCCCCATGCATGGTACCTGAAGGGCCTTGCCCTCAGGGACCTCGGGAGGCCGGAGAAGGCCCTCGTCTCCTTTGACCGGGCCCTGGAGATCGACCCCCAGTGCGCCCCCTGCTCCTATGCACGGGGCCTCATCCTCGAGGCCCAGCACCGGTTCAGCGAGGCTCTTTCGGCATATGACCGGACCCTCGAGTCCAGTCCCGACGATGCAGAGGCCCATTTCCACCGTGGACTCACCCTCATCTCTCTCGAGCGGCCGGCCGAGGGGCTCCTCGCGTTCGAGAGGGCCACCGAGCTCGCCCCCCGGAACTTCGCGGCCTGGATCCAGCGGGGCCTCGCCCTTGCCCGGTCCGACCGTTTCGGGGAGGCGGCCGATGCCTTTGAGACGGCGACCCGGATCAACCCGGACGACAAGGCGGCCTGGTACGAGAAGGGCCTCGCCTATTCATCTCTCGGAGATCACCATGAGGCCCTGGCAGCGCTCGACCGCGCCCTGGAGCTGGACCCCGAGAATGCGGATGCATGGTTCCGGAGGGCGCTCTCCCTCTCGGCCCTCGGGGATCATGCGGGAGCCATCGGTGCCCTGGACCGGACCCTTGCCCTCAACCCCGGAGACGGGGAGGCCTGGCACCGAAAAGGGCTCGCCCTGCGGACACTCGGGAGAGAGGAGGACGCCCTCGAGGCCATCTCCCATTCTGTGGAGATGGACCCCGAGAACCAGGAGGCATGGTTCCACCTGGGGGAGGTGCAGAGGGACCTCGGGAGGGACGGGGAGGCAGTGGAGTCCTTCGGGACGGTCGTCTCGCTGAATCCGGAGCACCGGGATGCCTGGTTCATGACGGGACTCGTCCGGGAGGTCACCGGGGATATTGAGGGTGCCCTCTCTGCATTCACCCGCTGCGTGGACCTGGATGGCCGTCACGCGGACAGTCACTACCACCGGGGCCTCATCCTCGTTGCCCTCAAGAGACCCGAGGCCGCCATCGATGCCTTCGATGCCGTGCTCGATATCGACCCGTCCCGGAAGGATGCATGGTTCCAGGAGGGCCTGATCCTCGAACAGTTCGGGGAGTACGAGGAGGCACTCTCTGCCCTCGATACCTCCCTCACGCTCGATCCGCACCAGCCCGAGGCATGGTTCCACATCGCACGGTGCCATGCAGGCATGGGGAAGCCGCGGGAGGCCATCGAGGCCTCCGACCAGGCCACAATGCTCGATCCCCGACATGCAGGGGCCCTGACCCAGAGAGGCCTCTCCGAGGAGGTACTCGGGGAATGGGAGCCCGCCCTCCAGTCCTTCGGGAGGAGCCTCGGGGTCGACCCGGCCCAGCCGGTGGCCTGGCATCACCGCGGCTCGGTCCTCCTCTCCCTGGGGAGGTTTGCAGAGGCGGTGGATGCGCTGGACCGATCCCTTGCCCTTGCACCCGCGAACGCGGAGGCCCTCTACCGGAAAGGCCTCGCCTGCCTCGGGATGGGCACCCGGGAAGAAGCGGCAGAGGCCCTCGCTGCGAGCCTGGATCTCGAACCGGGGAATGCGGATGCATGGTTCAGGAGAGGTGTCGCCCTTTCGGCCCTCGGGAGGCACAGGGACGCGGTCCAGGACCTCGATCGCTCTCTCTCCCTGGATCCGGCGAACCCGGACGGTTGGCTCGAGAAGGGGCTCTCCCTGCAGGCCCTCGGGGATCTCCCGGGGGCGATGGCAGCCTTCAAGGCCTCCATCGACGCGGATCCCTCCCGGGCCCGGGCCTGGTTGCAGCTCGGGGTTGCCGGGCGTCTCTCGAACAGGATGGGGGAGGCACTCTCTTCCCTGGATCGGGCGGTGAAGATCGATCCGGGAGACCCCGAGGGATGGTTTGAGCGGGGCCTGGTCCTCCTGGAGCTGGTGAGGACCGACGAAGGGATCTCCTCCTTCGAGCAGGCCCTTGAACTCCAGCCCGACCATGCCGGTTCCCTGCTCAGCCGCGGCCTGGCCCTGGCAATGGTCGGTAAGTTCGGGGACGCGCTCGATTCCATAGAGAAGGCGCTCCCCGGAAAAGAGGAGGATCCCGACGCATGGTTCCAGCATGGGTTCCTCCTCCACCGCCTCGGGAGGGACGAGGAGGCGGTCACCTCCCTCGACCGCTCCATCGCCCTCGATCCCGGACGGACCCTCTCCTGGTTCCACCGTGGAGAGGCCCTCGAACAGCTCGGCCGGTATGCCCCGGCCCTCGAATCCTTCGAGCGTGCGGTGCGTCTTGAGCCCCAGCTCACGGAAGGATTCTACCATCTCGGCCTCTGCCGGGAACGGCTGGGAGACCATGCAGGAGCGGAGGAGTCCTTCTCCCGGGTCCTCGAGAAGGAGCCCAGGAACCCCTCTGCCCTCTTCCACCGGGGCCTCGCCCTCATAAAGACCCGGAAGTACCTCGAGGCGGCCACCTCCCTGGAGAAGGCCCTTGCCCTCGAACCGTCGGCGGACGCCTGGTATCAGCTCGGGATCACAAGGGAGCGGCTCGGGAAGTTCGGCGAGGCGGTCGATGCCCTGGACCGGGCCATCGCCCTGGACCCGGACCATGGCATGGCATGGTGCGTCCGCGGGGTTGCCATGGCGAGGGGAGGGGATCAGCCGGGCGCGATCGGGTCATTCGAGCGGTCGGTTGCCCTCTCGCCCGAGAACGGGCGTGCATGGTACGAGATGGGCTACTCCTTCCAGATGCTCGGGCGGCTCCCCGAGGCGAGGGACGCCCTGGAGAGGGCAATCGGGCTCTCTTACAGCGGTCCACCGGTCCTCCTCCGGCACGGCCTGGTCCTCGAGGACCTGGGGGACCGCACCGGCGCTTCCCGCTCCTTTGCTCAGGCGGTGGAGCTGGACCCGGGCTCGGGGGAGGCCTGGTTCCACCTCGGCCTCGCCCAGCTCGCCCTCAGGCTGTTCGAGGAGGCGGTGGAGTCCTTCGGGAGAGCGGTGAAGATCCAGGGAAAGTCGAGCCGTTCCTGGTTCCACCTCGGTCAGGCTTACCAGGAGCTGGGGAAGTTCGAGGATGCCCTCGCCCCCCTCAAGGAGGCCATCCGCCTCGAGCCCGACAATGCGGAGGCCAGGTACCTCGAGGGCCTTGCCCTCTACCGGCTGGACCGGTTCAAGAAGGCAGCCGTATCGCTGGAGAAGGCGACCAAACTCGCCCCGACCCATCCACAGGCCTGGTACTACCTGGGGCTCACCCGTGCAGCGCTGGACGAGGAGAACGAAGCCGCCAGGTCATTTGCCCGGGTGACGGAGCTCGACCCCTCTTTCGGGCCCGCCTGGCACCGGCTGGGCATTGCAGAGCGCAGGCTCGGCCAGAGCCAGAAGGCGCTCGATGCCCTGGACGAGGCCCTCGCCCTCGATCCCTCCCTCGCAGAGGGCTGGGTGGAGAAGGGGCTCGCCCTCGAGGATCTCGGCAGGCACGAGGACGCGGTTCCGGCCTTTGGGAGGGCCATGGAGCTCGACCCGAAGAACGCCGCTGCATGGTTCCACCAGGGCTCGAACCTCCAGGCGGCAGGGAGGCACCAGGAGGCGGTCCAGGTCCTCGGGCACGCCATTGACCTTGAGAAGGAGAATCCACGGACCTGGGCCCTCCTGGGCGAGGCCCGGATCTCCCTCGGAGAATATCCCCAGGCGGAAGATGCCTTTGCCCGGGCCATCGCCCTCTCGGATAAGGACCCACGCGCCTTCTTCCACCACGGGCTCGCCCTGGAGCACCTTGAGCGCTACGCCGAGGCGGCAGGATCCTTCGGGAAGGCCTGCATGATCTCACCGGAGGATCCCCTCTCCTGGTGCCATCGGGGCTTTGCCCTCGAGCACCTCGGGAGGTTTCCCGAGGCAGAGGAGGCCTACCAAAAGGCAGTCTCCCTGGATCCGGGGAACGGGCCGGCATGGTTCCATCTCGGGAACGTATATCTCGAGCTCGGGAAGGCGGACGGGGCCCGCGACGCCCTGGAGCACTTCATCACCATCACACCCGGGCACGGGGAGGGGTACTACCGGCTGGGGGTCGCCCTGGAGGAGATGGGGTTCTTTGCGCGGGCCGAGGAGGCTTACCTCCAGGCCATCGCCCGGGGCAGGGCGGAACCGCGGGTCTGGTTCCGGACAGGCATGGTGAGAGAGCGGCTCTGGAACCTGGACGGGGCGGTCGAGGCGTACATGAAGGCACTGGAAGGCGACCCCCGCGACACCCAGGTCTGGTTCCAGCTGGGGAGGTGCGAGGCGGCACGCGGGCACCCGGATGAGTCACTCTCGGCCTTTGACAGGGTTCTCGAGATCGCCCCCGGTGACATCTCCGCCCTCGTCGCCCGTGCCGAGACCCTGACGCTCGCGGAGAGGTTCGCGGACGGGCTGGCCGTTTCGCGGAAGGTCATCGAGCGGGACCCCTCCCAGGCCATGGCCTGGTTCCTCAAGGGGCGGTGCCTCTCGGGGCTGGGGCGCCACGGGGAGGCAGTGGAGGCCCTCGAGCGGGCCATCGAGCTCAACCCCGACCATGCCCCATCCTGGCACCACCTGGGCCTTGCGCACGAGGCCATGGGGTTCCTCGGGGATGCAGCCGATGCCTTCTGGAGAGCCGGCCAGATAGCACCCGATGAGGCGGTCTCCTGGTTCCACCTGGGATCGGACCTGATCCAGCTCTCCCGGTGGAGGGAGGCCCTGGAGGCTCTCCGGCGGGCAACAGCCCGGAAGCCCGGCGATAGCCAGGCATGGCATGCGACAGGAATCGCCCTCAGGGGGCTGGGGAGGGGGGGCGAGGCCGTGGACGCCTTCGAGCGGGCCCTCTCGCTCGAGCCGGAGCGGCCGGTGACCCTCGCCGCCCTGGGCCAGACCTTCATGCTCCTGGAGAGGTTTGGGGATGCCTCCCGGGTCCTTGCACAGGCAGTCTCCCTCGCCCCTGACGATCCGGATACATGGTTCCGGAAAGGCATCTCCGAGGAGCGGACCGGTAAGTTCGCGGAGGCCGTGGAATCCTTCGACGAGGCCCTTGCCCGGGACCCCTCGAACCCGTCGATCTCGTTCCACCGGGGCCTCACCCTGCAGCACTCGGGTGACCTCGCGGGAGCGCTCGAGGCCTTCGATCATGTGCTCTCCCTCGATCGGGAGGACAAGGAGACATGGTTCCACAAGGGAGAGATCCTCCGGAGGCTTGGACGATCCGAGGAGTCGCTCTCTGCCCTCGAGAAGAACCTCGGGATGGAGCCCGAGAACCCCATGGCATGGTTCGAGAAGGGTCTTGCAGAGAAGGAGCTGGGGAGACAGGGCGATGCGGTCGCGTCGCTGAAGCGGGCCCTCGCCCTCTCGCCCCAGCACGGGCCCTCCTGGTGCGCCCTCGGGCTCACCCTCATGGAGGAGGGCCTCACCGAGAAGGCCATCGAGACCCTCGCCCGTGCAGTGGTCTTTGACCCGGCCCTCGCCCGTGCATGGTATTACCTCGGGGTATGCTCGGTCGAGCTCCGCCGGTTCCGGGATGCCGCGGATGCCTTCGGGAACTGCCTTGCCCTGGACCCCGGGAACTCGAATGCCTGGTACTACCATGGATTCGTAGAGAACCGGCTCAGGCGCCACAGGAAGGCCGCCGAATCCCTGGACCATGCCCTCGCCATCGACCCCGGGAACACGAAAGCTCTCCTCGAGAAGGGGCGGGCCCAGATGGAGGGGCTCCAGTACGGGGAGGCCCTGGAGACCCTCGACCGGCTCATTGCCCTCGAACCCGAGAACGGGGAGGCATGGTACCGGAAGGGCGCGATCATGGCCCTCCTCGGGATCCACGAGGAGGCCATCGACCACCTGGCAACCGCGCTCCGTTTCGAACCCTCCTGCCAGCCTGCCCTGCTCCAGGCAGCCCTCTCGTACCTCGAGCTCGGCAGGCACAGCGAGGCCCTGGACTCCCTGGAGAGGACCATCACCCTCAACCCGTCTGACCCACGGCCATGGTTCTACAGGGGAGTGATCCTCGAACGGATGAGCCGGCACCCGGAGGCGGCCGTAGCCTACGACGAAGTGATCCGGCTCCGGCCGGGTGACCTGCTCGCAAGGGAGCAGAAGGCGCAGATCCTGCTCACCCTCGGAAAGTTCGAGGAGACCCTGGCCGCGGCCGATGAGGGGATCCGGATGGATCCACAGAACGCGGGCTTCCATACCGTCCGGGGTCTCGCCCTCCTCCAGCTCAAGAGGACGGGTGAGGCGGAGGAGGCCTTCGCCCGGGCCCTGGAGAGGGAGCCGCTCAGGGCGGGGGCGTGGTACCACCGGGGCATCGCCCTCATGGATCTCGGGAGGAACGAGGAGGCCGCCGATGCCTTTCGGGAGACCCTCCTCCTCGAACCCGCAAACATCCTGGCCTTCTTCTACGCAGGCATCGCCTACGAGCGGCTCGGGAACCACGAGAAAGCGGTGAAGAGCCTCGAGGAGGGGCTTCTCCTCGACCCGTCCAATGCCAGGGCCTGGCTGACCCGGGGCATTGCAGAGAAGGAGCTCGGCAGGTACGGACCCGCTCTCTCGTCCCTTGAGAAGGCATGCGACCTCGATCCCGGGAACGCCGAGGCATGGTATGAGAAGGGGGTTGCCCTCCAGCTCCTTGGGAGGGAAGAGGAGACGCTCGCCTCGCTCGATACTGCCATCACTCTCAGGCCCGGGGACACGGGGTCCTGGAACCTGAAGGGATCTATCCTCCGCCACCTCGGCCGGCACGAGGAGTCGGTGGAGGCCTTCCGGAAGGTTCTCGAAGGGGAACCCCACAGTACCCAGGCATGGTTCCAGCTCGGCGAGGCCCTCTACGAGCTCGGCCGGTACGGTGAGGCGGCCGATGCCACGGAGAAGGCCCTGGAGCTGGACCCCGCCCTCACCCGGGCATGGTTCACGAGGGGTATGGCCTTCAACCGGCTCGGGAGGTACGGGGAGGCCGTCGAGGCCTTCCGGAAGGTCGTCGGGCAGGACCGGGATCACGGCCTCGCCTGGTACAACATGGGGTGGGCGGAACGGGAGATGCGCCTCTATGGAGAGGCCGTGGATGCCTTCGATCAGGCGATCCGGATCGAGTCCCGGGATGCCGGCTCCTGGTACAACCGCGGCCTCGCCCTCCACGAGATGGGGAGGTTCGGCGACGCGGTCTCGTCCTTCGACCAGGTCACCGCCATCGAGCCCGGGAACGCCCCGGCATGGTTCAGGAAGGCCCTCGCCCTCTCCTCCCTCGGGAGGGACGAGGAGGCTGCCGATGCCCTCGACCGGATGATCCAGCTCGATCCCGAGAACCAGGAGCCATGGTACCGCCTGGGGGAGATCTTCCTCAAGCTCGGAGGGAACGACGAGGCTCTTGTCTGCCTGGACCGCGCCCTCCAGATCAGCCCCGAGTACCACCCCGCCTGGTTCCTCAAAGGCGAGGTCCTCTCTCTCCAGAAACGCTTCAATGAGGCGGTCGAGGCGTACAGCCGTGTCCTCGCCCACGAGGACGGGGAGCCCCGGGCCTGGCTCAGGAAGGGGCTTGCCCTTCGGGAGCTCGGGGACGACGACGGGGCTGCCCAGGCCCTGGAGCGCTACCTCCTCATCGAGCCCGGTTCCGCCGAGGCCTGGTACGAGAAAGGGCTCTCCCTGGAGAGGAAGGGGAAATACGCCACGGCGGCAGAGGCCTTCGGAAAGGCCCTCGAGATCGAGCCGGGAAGGGTGGATGCATGGTACCAGAAGGGCCTCTCCCTGGCCGGGCTCGGGAACTACGATGAGGGGATCCTCGCGTTCCAGGAGGGGCTCAGGCTCGAACCCGGGAACGCCATGGCCTGGTACAGCCTGGGCCTCGCCCAGGAGCAGATGAAACGCTTCGTAAAAGCGATGGACTCCTTTGCCCGGGCGCTCCAGATCCAGCCCAGGAACCTGCCTGCCTGGTACCACCGCGGGATCTGCGAGGAGGAGGGGGGGTTCTCGAGCGACGCGGTCTTCTCCTTTGAAAAAGCCCTCGAGATCGATCCCAGGGACGTGGATTCCTGGTACCACAAGGGCATCTGCCTGGCGAAGGCCGGAAGGCACCAGGATGCGGTCAGCGCCTTCGGGAACGCCCTCCTCCATGACCCCGAGAACCCGCAGGCCTGGTTCCACCAGGGCCTCTCCCTCCTCGAGACAGGGGAGCATGCAGCGGCGGTCGCTTCCTTTGACCGGGCGCTGGGCCTCGACAACCGGAACCCGATAGTCTGGTACGAGAAGGGGGTCGCCCTCCAGAGCCTCGGGCGGGGCAAGGAGGCCCTGGAGGCTTTCGGGAGATCCCTTGACCTTGACCCGGAGAGAAAGGAGGCCTGGAAGCACCGGGGTTCCATCCTCTTCGAGGAGCGATCACTCGATGCAGCCCTCGAGGCCTTCGACCGTGTGCTCCAGATCGATTCCAAGGACGCCGGCTCCTGGTACAACCGCGGCTGTATCCTCGGCGACCTCGGGGATGCCGAGGGTGCGGTGGGCTCCTTCGACCGCGCCCTTGCCATCGAACCGGGAAACTCCCGGGCCTGGAACAACAAGGGCGCCATCCTCTTCCAGCTCGAGCGGAACGCGGAGGCGGTCGATGCCTTCGACCACTCCCTCGAGATCGACGGGAAGAACGCCGGGACATGGTTCAACCGGGGGCTCGTGGAGATGGAGCTCGGGGAGGACGAGGCGGCCATCGGGTCCTTTTCCCGGACCCTCGACCTGGACCCGGGGAACGCGGAGGCATGGTTCCAGAAGGGGAAGGGGCTTGAGCGCACCGGGAGACCCGCAGAGGCCGTGGAGGCCGTGGACGAGGCGCTCAGGAGGCTGCCAAACCATGGCCCGTCCTGGTTCGTGCGCGGCCTGGCCCTGGAACGGCTCCAGCGGTTCGACGAGGCGGTGAATGCCTTTGACCGGTCCCTCGCCGCCGACCCTGACAACCCCGAGGCCCTCTACCACCAGGGGCTCGCTCTCCATGCCCTGGGCATGCACCACGAGGCCGTGGAGGTCTTCACCCGTGCAGCCGAGCTGGACCCGAAATCGGCGGGGATCTGGTACCACGAGGGCCTTGCGCTCCATACCCTGGGGAGGCTCCCGGAGGCGATCGCCGCCTTTGACCGGTCCCTCGCGATCCAGCCCGGTGCGCCGGACGCATGGTATTACCGGGGCATCGCCCTCTCTGCCCTCAGGCGGCATGGCGAGGCCCTGGAGGCCTTCGAGAAGGGCCTTCTCATCCAGGGAAGGGACGGGAGGCTCTGGCACGGGAAGGGGGTGTCCCTCGCGGAGCTGGGCAGGAACGAGGAGGCAGCCCAGGCCCTGGGGGTCGCGGTGGAGATCGATCCCGCCGACGAGCGGGGCTGGTTCACCCTGGGGGTCTCCCTCCACCGCCTCGAACGGTACGCGGATTCCATCCCGGCCTTCGAGCGGGCCGTTGCCCTGGACCCGGCGAACCTTGAGGCATGGCTCCTCCTGGGCTTCGATCTCCATGAAGTGGGGCGGAATGAGGAGGCTGCCGGTGCAGCCGACGGTGCACGGAAGACCGATCCCGGGAACCCGAGGGCATGGACGCTCCTCGGGATCGCCCAGAAGGACCTCGGCAGGTACGGGGAGGCCCTGGAGTCCCTGAACCATGTCATCGCCCTTTCGCCGAACGATCCCGAGGCCTGGTTCGAGAAGGGCCTCGTCGAGGAGCGGCTCGGGAGGGAGCAGGACGCCGTCGCTTCTCTCGCGAAGTCCCTCGAGCTGGAGCCCTCCCACCCGGGAGCGCTCTTCGAGAGCGGGAGGATCCTGTCCCGTGCAGGATCTCACCCCGAGGCCATAGAGTACTTCAGGAGGCTGGTCCGGCTCGACCCCGCCAACGGGGAGGCGTGGTACTGGCTGGGAATGAGCCTCTCCCTGGTCGGGGATGAGGACGAGGCGCTGGAGGCTTTCGAGAAGACCCTGAAGCGCGATCCCAATCATGGGCCGGCCTGGTACAACAAGGGGTGCATCCTGAACAGCCTCGGCCGCCTCGAAGAGGCCGTGGCCGCCTTTGACCGGGCGCTCTCCATCGACCCGGATGATGCCCAGGCCTGGAACAACAAGGGGGGGACCCTCCTCGGGCTCGGGCGCTCTGCCGAGGCTGCCGAAGCATTCCGGCATGTTCTCGCCACGACCCCGGGCTATGGTCCGGCCTGGTACAACCTCGGCCTCGCCGAGATGGAGCTCGGGCACTATGCCCTGGCCGCCGAGGCCTTCGAGAAGGCCCTGGATATCGATCCTGCCCTTGCCGAGGGGTGGTACCAGAGGGGGGTATCCCACGAGAAGCTCGGGCAACACGCCGAGGCCGTCGCCTGCTACGACAGGGCCATCGCCCTCTCCCCCGATGACAGTCCGGCATGGTTCCGGAGGGGTGTCTCACTCGCAGCGCTCGGGAAAGGGAGCGATGCCCTCGAGTCCCTGGAGCGGGCGGTCGAGCTCGACCCCGGGGACCCGGAGGCCTGGTTCCAGATGGGCCTCGTCTTCATGGGTGGGAAGACCTATGACCGGGCCCTCGATTCCTTCACCCAGGCCCTCGAGCTCCAGCTGGAGGACGGGAGGATCTGGTTCGAGAGCGGCCTTGCCCTCGAGGGGCTGGAGCACCGGGAGGATGCCATCGAGGCGTTCCGGAGGGCCGTGGAGTTCGACCCGGGCAATATCGAGGCATGGTACCACCGGGGCCTCATGGAGGCAAGGCTCGACCGGCCCCGGGATGCCATCGAGTCCTTTGACCAGGTCATCGCCCGGGACGAGGGGCATGCCGCATCCCACTACCGGAAGGGACTGGCCCTGCTCGCCCTCGGGGAGCCCGGCGGTGCCGTCCCAGCCCTCTCGCGGGCCATCGAGCTCGATCCCCGGAATACCGATGCCCGGAACCGGAAAGGGATCGCCCTGGCAGCGAGCGGGAGATACGAGGAGGCCATCTCCGCCTTCGATGAGGTCCTCTCCCTTGACCCGTCCCACGGGCCGGCGTGGCTCGGGAAGGGGACCACCCTCTCCCACCTGGGGAGATACGAGGGGGCGGTGGCGGCCTTTGACCGGGCCATCGACCTGGAACCCCTGAGCGTTCCTGTCCACCTCTCGCTGGGAAGAGCCCTCATGAGCCTCGGGCGCCATGAAGGGGCGGTGAGGGCCTTCGAGCGGGGGCTCCTCATCAGCCCTGACCATGCCGGCCTCTGGATGCTCAAGGGGACCTGCGAGAAGGAGCTCGGGAGGTTCGCCGATGCTGCTGCCTCCTTCGGCGAGGCCATCGGGATCGAGCCCGGGAACCCCGAGCCATGGTTCCACCTGGGCATCACCCTTGAGAAGGCAGGCAGGCCCGAGGATGCCCTCAACGCCCTGGAAGGGTTCCTGACCCTGATCCCGGAGAGCCAGGAAGCCTGGATGAAGACCGGGGATCTCCTCACCGGCCTGGGCCGCCATCCCGAGGCGGTGGAGGCGTTCGGGAAAGCGACCGGCCTCCCCCCCGAGAGTGCCACCGCATGGTCCCGGTACGGGGAGGCCCTCCTGGCCGTCTCTCGGTTCGGGGACGCCGCGGAGGCCTACGAGAGGTCCCTCTCTCTCGATCCGGGCGATGCCCGCGCATGGTTCCACCGCGGGCTCGCCCTGGCCGGGAGCGGGGATGACAGCGGAGCGGTAGAGGCCTTCTCCCGCTCCCTTGGGCTCGACGGGAAGCAGGCCAACGCCTGGAACAGCAGGGGGAGGAGCCTCGTGCGGCTGGGCAGGACCGGGGAGGCGATCGAGGCGTTTGCCCGCGCCCTCGAGCTCGACCCTGGCCTCACTGACGCCCGCCAGGGCGAGGGTATGGCCCTCCACGCCCTCGGGAGAAACGGGGAGGCCGAGACAGCCCTCGGGGAGGTTCTCAGCCGTGAACCCGGGAATTCCGCCGCATGGCGGGAACTCTCCCTTGTGAAGAAGGCCCTCCGGAAACTCCCCGATGCCATGGCGGCCATCGACAGGGCCCTTGAGATCGACCCGAAAAGCGCTTCTGCCTGGGCCGAGAAGGGCGCCCTCGAGGAGACCCTCGGCGAGAACGCCCGTGCGGTTGAGGCCTTCAGGACCGCCCTCTCCCTCAGTCCCGATGACCCACTGCTCTGGTCCGGCCTTGGGAGGGCTGAGCTCTCCCTCCAGCATCACCGCGAGGCTGCCGAGGCCTTCGGCGAGAGCCTGCAACGTTCTCCCGAGGACGCCTTTACCTGGTTCCACTTCGGAGAGGTGCTCCTCCTCCTCGAGCACCTCGAGGATGCCTACGATGCCTTCAGGAAGAGCGCCGATATCCGGCCGGACCAGGCCAGAGCCTGGCACTATCAGGGGCTCGTTCTCACGCGGCTTGTACGGATGAACGAGGCAATCGAGGCCTTCGATCGCGCCCTGGAGCTGGACCCGCAGGATGCCGGGTCCTGGTATGCGCGGGGTATCGCCCTCTATGACCTCGGGAGGTACGAGGAATCGATCGAATCCTTCGAGAGGACGCTTGCCATTCGCGGGGAGATGGGAGAGGCATGGTTCCGGATGGGGCTCTCCCACGAGGCCCTGTCGGATCATGGTGGGGCCGAGAAGGCATTTGCCCGCGTGACCGAGCTCTCGCCCGGGAACGGGGATGCCGCCTATCACCGCGCCGTCGCCCTCATGGCCCTGGGGAAGGAGAGCGAGGCCCTCGGGAGCCTTGAGCAGGCACTGGAGATCGATCCCGACCATGCGGATGCCTGGTTCCGGAAGGGGCTCGTCCTCGCAGGAATGGGCAGGAAGGAGGAGGCGATCCCGGCCTTTGACTCCGTTCTCCGCATATCCCCCGAGCATGCCGGCGCATGGTTCCAGAAGGGGCTCGCCCTGGAGTCCGTCGGGAAGAGGGAGGAGGCCTCGGGATGCTATGAGACGGCGGTCAGGTTCGATCCAAATCACGGGCAGGGGTGGCTGCATCGTGGCCGGATGCTCATCTCCCTTGGCAGGCTTGAAGAGGGCCTCGCGGCCCTCGATCATGCCCTTGCCATCGATCCAGGGAACGGGGATGCCCTCATCTCCCGGGCGGATGCTCTCGCCGATCTCGAAAGACCCGACGAAGCCCTGGAAACGTTCGACCGGGCTCTCGAGAAGAGCCCCCGGAACCTGGAGGCATACCTCAGGAAGGGGAAGCTCCTCCTCTCCCTCTCCCGCACCGAGGAGGCCCTCGGGGCCTTCCTCCTCGCTATCGAGGCGGACGAGGCGAACGCCGGAGCATGGTACCAGAAGGGGGCCGTCCTCGTAGGGATGGGGCGCTTAGATGAGGCGGTGGAGGCGTACGGCCGGTCGCTCGCCCTTTTCCCCGAGAACCCAGAAACCCTCATGAAGAGGGGGGTCGCCCTCCTCTCACTCGCGAGGATCCCCGAGGCGGTCTCCGACCTTGAGAAGGCGGCGGCGGCAGGGGGTGATGGAGCCATCTGGTTCAACCTGGGGCGAGCCCAGCTCCGGGCGGGGAAGTTTGAGGAAGCATCCTCCTCCCTGAGCCGGTCCCTGGCAATCGATCCAGGAAACCCGCTCACCTGGTGCCACCAGGGTGCCGCCCTGACCCATCTCGGCCGGCTGGAGGAATCCATCTCCTCCTTCGGCAGGGCTCTCGCCGGGGACGAGACCCTGGAGCCGGCATGGTTCCACCTCGGGATCGCCCAAGAGGGTCTCGGACGGTATGAGGACGCGGTCGAGTCCTTCCGGCGGGCCCTCAAGATCGATGCCCGGAACGGCGACGCGTGGTACCATGCAGGGGGGGCCCTCTACCATCTCGGCAGGACCGATGAAGCCCTGCGGGCCTTCGACCGTTCCACGAAGCTCAGCCCCCGGGACCCGAGGCCCTGGTACAACCGGGGGTGCATCCTCTCCGAGCGGGGGGAGTTCGCACCCGCGGTCGAGGCCTTTGACCGGGCACTGGAGGCCGATCCCCGTTTCGCTGCGGCCCTGAACAACCGCGGGAGCGCCCTCTTCGAGCTCGGCAGGTACAGGGAGGCAGAGTCCTCCTTTGAGCGGTCCCTTGAGATCGAGCCTGGCAACCCCTCAACCTGGTACAATAGGGCCCTCATCCAGAAGCAGCTGGGGGCCAATGGCCCTGCCCTGGAATCCCTCCAGCACGTGCTCGATCTAGACCCTGGCCACACGGGCGCGCGGCACACCCAGGGACTCATCCTTCATGCCCTCGGGCGGAATGGGGAGGCGCTCGCTGCCTATGACCAGGCCATCGGCCTGGATCCCGCCCAGGGGCAGGTATGGTACGACCGGGGGGTCGTCCTGGAGGAGCTGGGCAGGCCTGGTGAAGCGATCCAGTCCTACGAGCGTGCCACAGGGATCGATCCCGGCGACGGCCGCGCCTGGCACCGCATGGGGTCGCTCCTCGGGTTGCAGGGCCGCCACGGGGACGCGACGGCCGCCCTTGAGAAGGCTCTCGGGATAGACCCATCGAACACCGACGCGTGGTACCGGCTCGGGCTCACCCTGAGGAACCTTGGCAACGAGGAGGGGGCGATCACGGCTTTTGACCATGCCGTCCAGCTGGAGCCCCGCCACCAGGGAGCCTGGTACAACCGCGGGCTCGCCCTCTTCTCCCTGGCCAGGTTCGTGGAGTCCATCACATCCTTTGAACGGGCCCTGGAGATCGACCCCGGGGATGCGGGTGCCTGGCATAACCGGGGATATGCCTACATGGCCATCAGGAGCCATACCGAGGCGCTCGCGTCCTTCGAGAAGGCTCTCGAGATTGACGACGGGAACCCCCTCTCCTGGACCTACCGGGGCCTCGCCCTCGGGATGCTCGGGAGGAAGGAGGAGGCCTTCATCTCCTACCAGAAGGCCCTCGAGAGGGATCCGGTGAACAAGATCGCGCTTTCGAACCAGGCCTGGGCATTCCATGGGGAGAAGAGGCTCGACGAGGCCCTCGCCGACTTTGAGAAGATCCTCGCAGCGGATCCGGGGTACGCCCCCGCCTTGCTGGGGAAGGGCGCCGTCCTCGACGCGCAAGGAAAGGCGGAGGAGGCCCTCAGGGCCTATGACCGGGCGGTGGAGACCGGGCCAAGGGATGCCCAGGCATGGAACAGCAGGGGCGGGCTCCTCTACCGCATGGGCAGGATCCCGGAGGCGATCCATTCCTTCGAGACCGCCGTCGAGCTAGATCCCCTCCTTGCCGGCGCATGGTACAACCTTGCAGCGGTCAAGGGAGGCCAGGGCAGGCACGAGGAGGCCCTCATTGCGGTTGAGAAGGCCCTCCAGATCAACCCGGACGATGCCCTTTCCTGGAACAACAAGGGAGGTACCCTCTTCCAGATGGGGAGAATCGAGGAGGCTCTCGCCTGTTTCGAAAGAGCCATCGTCCTCAACCCCGGATATGCCTCCCCGTGGATGAACAAGGGTTCCGCTCTCGTGAAGCTCAAGAGGAAACGGGAGGCGAAGGCGGCCTTCAAGAAGGCGAAGGAGCTTGATCCCTCTGTGGGGGAGCTCTCGTGAAGCTCAACGGAAAGCGGAAACAGAGGGCGGCTTTCAAGAAGGCGAAGGAACTCGATCCCGCCACGGGTGAGCCCGATGGGACGCGGTGACCCCGGGAAAGGCCGGGGGAAGAAGGAAGGTGACGGGGGCTCTCCCGGGCCCCTTCGCCGGCCGTACATCATCGTGAACATGGCCATGAGCGCCGACGGGAAGATCTCGTCTGTCGGGAGGAGGCAGGTGAGGATCAGCGGGGCAGAAGACCGCGGGCGGGTCGATACCATCAAGGCAGGGAGCGATGCCGTGATGGTCGGGATAGGAACGGTCCTTGCCGATAACCCGTCCCTCACCGTGAAGTCCGGGGATCTCCGCAGGGAGCGGGTCCTTGCAGGGAAGGCGGAGAACCCGGCGAGAATTGTCGTCGACAGCCAGGGCAGGACGCCCCTCACCGCAGATATCCTCCACAAGGGGGACGGCGAGCGGATCATTGCCGTCTCACAGAGAGCAGGCGGGGATGCCCCCGAACGGTTCCGTGGCCTCGCCACGGTCCTCATTGAAGGCGAGGAGGAGGTGGACCTGCCCCTGCTCATGGCCCGGCTTCATGACCTGGGGATCGGGAGGCTCATGGTGGAGGGCGGGGGGAGCCTCATCGCATCCCTCTTTTCCCACGGGCTCGTGGACGAGTTCTTCACCTTCATCGGGAACCTCATCATCGGGGGGAAGGACGCCCCCACACCCGTGGACGGCAGGGGCTTTTTGAATGACAACGAATTTGTGCGGCTGAGTCTCATGGATGTGAGAGAGGTTGGGGAAGGAGTGCTCCTGCGGTGGCGGGTGAAAAATCGCCGGTAAACCGGCGTGTTCTCGTGGACCTGGCGGTGGTCCTTGTCTGCTATACCGGTGTAGCCGCCCTTATCGCCGTCCTCATGTACCTGTTGAGCGGGAGCGGCTCGGCCTGGCTCACCTTCGATGCCGACCGGTTCCACGCAATGGCAGAGGTGATCATCGGGGGCTTCAAGCCCTACATCGACTTCGTGGACCCGAAACCGCCCCTCCTCTTCTTCATGGTCTCCCTGATGGACCTCATCGCCCCTGCAGGGAGCGTGGACATCATCGTGATGTCCGGCGTGAACGTCCTCTGCGCCATCCTCATCTACTGGATCGGGAGGAACGACTACGGGAATATCTCGGGCTTCTCGGCCGGCCTCCTGTACCTGGTGGCAGCGGTCTTTGTCCAGGGCTACTTCCTCTTCTCAGAGCAGTTCGCGGTCCTCTTCCTCATCCTCGCGTTCATGCTCGGGCGGAAGGACCATCTTGCGGCGGCAGGCCTCTGCCTCGGCCTTGCCATGGGGTTCAAGCAGTACGCGTTCCTCGCCATCCCGCCCCTCCTCTTCCTCGCCCGGGTGAAGGGGAACCGCAGGCTCCTCGGCTACGTCGAGTTTATCGTCCCGGCCATCGGCGTATTCTTCTGCATCTTCGGGGCCCTGTACCTCGCCTACGGGCCGGACACGACGAGGAGCGCGATCAACTGGACCTTCGGCATCGCCCCCTCATACGTCACGGGGAACCTCATCGAGGTCCCCGCATACCAGCCCGACAATGTCCTCGCCTTCACCGCGAACCTCCTCGGCTCGGTCATGATGGTCCTCCCCACCCTCCTCTTTGCGGGAACGAGCATCTGGAGGAGGGGCCTCCGTACCGATGACGAGTACTCCTTCGGGCTCTTCATCATCTTCTTCCTGGGGACCCTCCTGATCCGCCAGTACCTCCACTACTGGATCCTCATGCTCCCCTTCCTCGTCCTCCTCGCGTGCCGGGAGTTTGCCGTCGGGTCGGCCAGGGAATCCGATGAGAGCCCCGAGGGATCCCTCCTCAAGCGCTTCGCCGGGTTCGCGAGGGAGGTTGGATCCCCTCCCGAGATCCGGAGCGGCGAAGAAGGACAGGAATCCTCTGCCGACAGGATCGTCTTCTCGGCACCGGTCACCGGATCCCCGCCTCCCGCTTCAGGGGACCTCAGGGTACCAGGGGGCCTCATCCCTTACAAGAGAGGCGACCAGGGGAACGGGAACCGCGGTGAAGGGGGGGCCGCGCCCGGTCCCGGGAAGAAAGAGGAATAGATCGCCCTGGAAGGAGAGCTACCCGGCGGAGCGCTCCTGAGCGGGAAAAAGAGGATCCGGGTTATTTAACTCCTTGAGATGAGCGGGAGAAGCTGATCATAGATCTTATAGGAAACCCCGTTGAGCGTTGCTGTAATTTCGACCCGGTCAAGATTTGTTCCCGTGAAAGTTAGTGTGCTCCCGGCCTGTATGGATCCTGATTCGGGCCGTGTGATGGACTTCGTCTCGGTCGTGCCGTCCTCGTGGGTCACCTTCACATCGATCTCCTGAGTGATAAACTGTCCCTTCCCCCCCTGGAAGATGACCGATATCTTCCTGGTGAACGTGTTCGATTCGCGCAGTACCTGGACCGCGATATCGAAGACAGGGGGCACGGTCACGGTTGGGCCTGGCTCGAGAGAGCCGGGCGTTGTCACGGGCGGGGTCTCCACGGTGGTCGGTGGTGTACTCATCTCCGTTGCCGGCGTCGGGGTTGGTGTCGGCCCCGGCCCGGTCCCTGCGCAGCCTGCCCCGAGGGCAGCCACAAGGACCATGAGAATGGGAATGATTGCTATCCTCCAGTGCATACCCGGAGGTATGAACTCCGGATACTTGAGGATTGTGCTCTACCACAAATCCGTTATACAGGGAGATTGACGGGAAGAGAGCGGCACATCGACCTCTGGCCGGTGTCCGGCCGGGATGAAAGTGCGCGGGGTGACAGGAAGATGGTCCACAACCATCTTCGAAAATCATTTTACAGGGAGAAAGAGAACGTGTTCGTATGAACTTACGACGGCCAAACTCAAACGAGGCCCTGGGGACCTCGAACCGGTCACGGAACGTGGCTCCCATGTCCGGCATCTGCACCCGCTGCCTGGACGGCTGCAAGGGGATGTGTGACATCTGGCTCTCCACCTTCCGCGGGCGCGAGGTGCTCTACCCCGGACCATTCGGGGAGATGACCGCAGGAGCAGACAAGGACTATCCCATCGACTATTCCCACATAAATATCCAGGGCTATGCACGGGGTGCAAAAGGGCTCCCGGAGGGGACCGATATCGGCCCCGACACGGCGGTCTTCTACTCGGTGAACACCGAGACCTCCTATGGCTGGGACAAGAAGGTAAAACTCAGGATCCCCATCTTCACCGGGGCCCTCGGGTCCACCGAGATCGCGCGGAAGAACTGGGAGCATTTTGCGGTCGGCGCTGCCATGGCCGGCATTACCATCGTCTGCGGCGAGAACGTCTGCGGGATGGACCCGGACCTGGTGCTTGATGCCAAGGGCAAGGTCAAGAAATCCCCGGAGATCGATCGGAGGATCGAGACCTACAAAAAGTTCAACGAGGGATACGGGGAGATCCTCGTCCAGATGAACGTCGAGGACACGCGCCTCGGGACGGCCGAGTACGTCTCCTCCACCCACAATCTGGACACCATCGAGCTCAAGTGGGGGCAGGGTGCCAAGTGCATAGGAGGGGAGATCAAGGTCAAGACCCTCGAGCGGGCCCTTGCCCTGAAGAAGATGGGCTACATCGTGCTCCCCGACCCGACCCTGCCCGAGGTGCAGAAGGGATTTGCGAGCGGCTCCTTCAAGGAGTTCGAGCGCCACTCGAGGATGGGTTTTGTCTCGGGCGACGGGCTCCTCGCGGAGGTTGACCGGCTTCGCGATCTCGGGTTCTCACGGGTGACCTTGAAGACTGGCGCCTACTCGGCCGTGGAACTCGCCCTAGCCATGAGGTTCGGGTCCGAGGCGAAGATCGACCTCCTCACCATCGACGGGGCATCCGGCGGGACAGGGATGAGCCCGTGGCCCATGATGAACGAGTGGGGTATCCCGACCTTCTATCTCCAGTGCCTGGCCATGGAGTATGCAAACAAGCTGAAGAGGAGGGGGAAGAGGGTACCGGACATGGCCATGGCCGGCGGGTTCTCCTCCGAGGACGGGGTCTTCAAGGCCCTCGCCATGGGAAGTCCCTTTATAAAAGCGGTCTGCATGGGACGCGGCCTCATGATCCCCGGCATGGTCGGGAAGAACATCGGTATCTGGCTCAAGGAAGGGACCCTCCCCAACACGGTCTCCAAGTACGGAAAGTCCCTCGAGGAGATCTTCATCTCCTACGAGGACATCCGCGCCAAGTACGGCGCACGGATGAAGGAGATCCCCACGGGCGCCATCGGGATCTACACCTATGCCCAGCGGTTCAGGACCGGGCTCCAGCAGATCATGGCAGGGTCCCGCAACTTCACCGTCCCCTCCATCACGCGGAAGGATATCATGGCCCTCACAGAAGAGGCCTCCCGTATCTCGGGCATCCCCTACGTCATGGAGGCCTACCGGGACGAGGCAGAGGCTATCCTTGAGTCATAAACCCATTCCAACCTCATCCTTTTCCCTTGTTTTCGCAAGAGCCCCACGTAGTATCTCTTGTATCCGTGGAGCAGGGTTCTTTCGGGATCATCCTCTGGAAGAGGGATGGCGCTCCGAAAAAGACGGGAAGATTATTGCAATTCTGAAATGTAAGGAGGATGATTCAAGGAATGAATTACGCTTCCTGGTGAGGGAATCGCACAGAGTTGCCCGTTCGCAGTGGTCCTGCTGCCCCTGTGGCCTGGTTTCTCCCCTGTCTTACCCCGTACAACCGTTTCAGCAGGGGACGCTCCTGCTGAAGCAGGTACGGTAACCGCAGGGGCAGCTCCGTGGAGTGAGCCCCAATCACTCCAGGGACAGAGCGGAAATATGGTACATTCGGATGCGGAGGTGGTTGTGATTCTCTTTGAAATGCCAGCCGGAGGGACGTGACTCTCGTGCTGGAGGAGTTGAATTGCAGTGGAAGCACCACAGGCGACGACCAGCATCTGCGTGAAGAGGACAGGATGAACCATGCCCATGGTGCCCACGGCTGCGATCAGTGCGGAGATGGCGAGGGGAAGATATGTCGCGGAGATGATAGATCGGAGGTTCTCGATAGCACCGTTCCTCCCCGCCACCGGGATGAGAGGCAGTTCTGCGCCGGGGGACCATCCACCGGGCTCCCCTGGTGCGCTTTGAACCCGTCTGGATCCCCGATATGCCCCGTGAGCGCGGAATTCGCCCGTCATCCCGGTACTCTCCTTCACACCCAGGGTGCGTGCTGTGCCCGCACCGGGTGGTGAGCTCAAGGACTCAGGGCCGGTGCTGGTGGCCAACACTGCCACCGCTGGCACTTGCTACTACAGCATTATATTATATAAATGCTTTGATTTAGAATTCCAATGAAAAATGTATCTGTCTATGAAAATCCTTGTTATTCAAACATAATTAAAATAGAAATCCTTATATATATGTAATCTTTTCCTGAATGTGTTCCGCCAGTTTTTAAGACCATTTATACAAACCAAGGACATAACACCGGTTTTATCATGAATCGGGTTCTGGACCGATTTATTCCCCTGCCCCTAAGATTGGCCTGAATACACGCCCTTTCAGACCTGAGCGGTACCCTTATCTACCGAATGCGTATGCATATACGGAGAGATTTCATGCCGGAGTACTCCATCCTCATCGGGGGAAAAGCGGGCGAAGGACTGAATAAAGCGGGGATCATCCTTGCACGGATCATGAACGGGCTTGGGTACCGAGTCTTCATGTACTATGATTACCCGTCCCTCATCCGGGGAGGCCATAACTTCTCCATCATCAGGGCCGCACCCCGCCGGATCTACTCTCACCGTACCGGGGTGGATTTCCTCCTTGCCATGAACCGGGAGACCCTGGATCTCCATGCACACCGGAGAAGTGCAGGGACGGTTGCCATCTTCAACTCGGACGCGGTGAAGGCCGAGGGGATCGGCCTCCCCCTCTCGCAGATTGCCAAGGAGGAGGGCGCCCCGGAGATCGCCCGGAACACGGGCATCATCGCTGGGTTCTGCGGGGCCTCCGGTATCCCGTGGGATGTGCTCGAGAGCACACTCAGGAAGGAGATCCCAAGAGGCCTCGAGAGCAACCTCGCGATCGCACGGAGGGCGTTCTCTGCTGTGGAGCCCGTCCCTGCCGCCCGGATAGCCACCCTTCCCCGGACTGAGAAGATCCTTCCATTCCTCACGGGAAACGAGGCTGCCGGCCTCGGCCTCCTCGCTGGCGGGCTCCAGGCTTACGTGGCCTATCCCATGACCCCCACCTCGAACCTCCTCCACTTCCTGGCAGGAGTCCCCGCAGACCTCGGTCTCACCGTCGTCCACCCGGAGAACGAGATCGGGGTGATGCTCATGGCTCTGGGGTTTGCATACGCCGGGAAGAAGGTGGCGGTCGGCACCTCGGGAGGAGGCTTCTGCCTCATGACCGAGGGCTTCTCCCTCTCGGGGATGTCCGAGATCCCCGTCGTCGTCATGCTCGGCCAGAGGCCCGGGCCAAGCACCGGCCTCCCCACCTACTCGTGCCAGACCGAGCTCCATTTCGCAGCGAATGCAGGGCAGGGTGAGTTTGTCCGGTTCATCGTCGCCCCGGGCGACCTGGAGGAGACCTACTTCTGGGCTTCCGCCGCCCTCTCACTCTCCTGGAAGTTCCAGATCCCCTCCATTGTCCTCTATGACAAGAACCTGGCCGAACATGGGTACAACTTCGATATCGATTCCGTCCCACCCCTTCCCGATATGCCTGCGATGGCCTGGGATAGGAATACCCCTTACCGCAGGTATGCCCTCACCGAATCCGGGGTATCTCCCCTCGCCTTCCCTTCAGCCAAGGGGGCGGTGGTGAAGGTGAACGGCTATGCCCATGACGAGTCGGGGATCACGACGGAGGAGGCAGGGATGGTGACCCGGATGCAGGAGAAGATCCTTCGGAAGGGGGAGGGGCTTGCAGAAGATCTCAGGGGGATGCCGACGGTGACGGTCAGCGGGTCGAAAGGGGCCGGGGACACCCTACTCAGCTGGGGTTCCACCGCCGGGGTCTGCCGGGAGGTGGGCGAAGCCCTTGGGCTCCGGGTCGTCCAGCCGGTCGTCCTCAACCCCATCCCCGCAGGGAAGGTCCGCGAGGCCCTGGAAGGGTCCCGCCGTGTCGTCACCGTTGAGCAGAACGCAACCGGCCAACTCGAGAAGCTCCTCGCCCTCCACTCCATCCGGCCCGACGGGAGGATCCTGAAGTACGACGGGAGGCCCTTTGCCCTCGACGAACTCGAGGCCAGGGTCCGGGAGGCGCTCGCATGAACGGCAGGCCCTTTGCCCTTGAGAGGCTTGAGAAGAGGGTCAGAGAGGTACTCTTATGAACGGCAGGCAGCTCATCACCGGGGCCCAGAACACCTGGTGCCCCGGGTGCGGGAATTTCTCCATCCAGTTCGCCTTAAAGGCACTCCTCCAGGACCTTGAGAAGCGAGGGACCTCCCTGGACGACGTGGTCCTTGTGACGGGGATCGGGTGCCATGCCAAGATGGCCGATTACCTGAACATCAACACCTTCTACTCCATCCACGGGCGGGTGCTCCCCGTCGCCACCGCCATCAAGCTCGCGAACCCCGACCTCACTGTGATCGGGTGCGCGGGGGACGGGGATGCCTATGCCGAGGGCCTTGACCACCTCATCTTCGCCGCGAAGAGGAACGTCGATATCACCCTCTTCATCCACAACAACAGGGTGTACGGGCTGACCACCGGCCAGTACACCCCCACCTCGCCGCTGGGGTTCAAGGGGAGGTCCACCCCTGCGGGGACCCTGGAGTATCCCCTGAACCCGCTCGAGCTCATGTACGCGAGCGGGGCGAGCTTCGTCGCCCGGGGCTACACCCGCAACCAGCCGCTCCTCAAGAAGATCATGGCCGATGCGGTCCGCCACCAGGGATTCTCCTTTGTCGATATCCTCCAGATCTGCGCCACCTACTTCGATGTCCACGACGTGTATGACAAGTACGTGTATGAGCTCAAGGACCATGACACGCACGACCCCGCAAAGGCGATGAAACGGATCCTCGAATGGGACTACAACAACCCTGCCCCTATCGCCCTCGGGACCTTCCTTGAGAGAGAGATCCCCACCTTCGACGGCCGGTTTCCCGTACAGCCCGCCGTCCCCGCGGAACGGATGGGGAAGATCCGGACGATCCTCGAGAGCTACCGGTGATCAGGGCGGGATCCCCCCTCCCGTCCGGTTTTCGTCCGCACATTCAGATATATATGGATCCTCCGCCTTAAGGGATTGGAGGCAGTACCATGATCAAGGAAAATGTCCGGGATGCACTCAACGCCCAGATGAACCGCGAGTTCTTCTCATCCTACCTGTACCTCGCCATGGCCGGTTACTTCGAATCGGTGAACCTGAAGGGGTTCTCCCGGTGGATGCAGGTGCAGGCGCAGGAGGAGCATGCCCACGGGATGAAGTTCTATGGCTACCTCGTCGACCAGGGTGCCCGGATCTCCCTCGCCGCCATCGAGGCCCCGCCATCCGAGTGGACAAACCCTCTCGACGCCTTCGAGCATACCCTCGGGCACGAACAGAAGGTAACGGCGAGGATCCATGACCTCATGGAGCTTGCCATGTCAGAGATGGACCATGCAACCGCTGGCTTTCTCCAGTGGTTCGTGAAGGAACAGGTCGAGGAGGAGGCCAATGCCACCGAGATCGTCTTCAAGATGAAACTCGCGTCAGTAGAGAAGGGAGCGGTCCTCCTCTACCTCCTGGACCACGAGCTCGGGAAACGCGGCAAGAGCGCGTAAGAGAGAATCCCCAAAACCCCATATTCCTCTTTCGTGGCTGGCATGCCAGCCGGATGCTTTGGTACTGATGCCCCATGGATCTCACCACCCTCCTCCTGATCGCTCTCGCCCTCGCCCTTGACTGCTTTGCAGTTGCCCTCGCCGCGTGCATCAGGCCTGGAGAGCGGTTCAGGGGCGCAATGCGAATCGCCCTTGCCTTCGGGCTCTTCCAGGCCGGGATGCCGGTCCTCGGCTGGCTCGCTGGGCACACGCTCTCAGATCTCATCTCCGGCTTCGACCACTGGGTCGCCTTCGGCCTCCTCGCGTTCGTGGGGCTGCGGATGATCCGCGGCGGGATATCCGCCGGGATGGGCCGGGGAAGCCCCTGCCTGGATGCCACCCACCTCCTCGTCCTCTCGGTGGCGACCTCCATGGATGCCCTCGCTGTCGGGGTCTCCCTTGCGCTTCTCAGTTCCGGTATCCTCGTCCCATGCCTCGTTATCGGGCTCTCCGCCTTCTGCATCTCCTTTCTCGGGGCGGTTCTCGGAGGGGTTGCCGCAGAGAGGTGGGGGAAGACCATGGAGGTGCTGGGCGGGGTGGTGCTCATCGGTATCGGGATCCAGATCCTCGTCACACACCTGGCCTCCTGACAAGAAGGAACACGGTGAGCAGTACATGAAGATCGACCAGCCCCGGATTTCCCTTCGATGCAAAGGGATATTTTGCAAGGATTAGGACGCAAAGACGGCTGGACCGGAAAAACGAGTTAGGGTGTGGCCGGCTCGAAGGCGTACTTCCAGACGAGGGCCGCAAGGATCCCGCCGATGATGGGGGGCGACGATGAAGAGCCAGAGCTGGGCGAGGGCCGTCCCGCCGACGATGACCGCGGGGCCGAGGCTCCGTGCCGGGTTCACCGAGGTGCCGGTGAGGGGGATACCGATGATGTGCACCATGCCGAGGGCAAATCCTATCGCGAGGCCGGCGAACCCCTTCGGGGCGTCCTTCGAGAGGGAGCCGAAGATCACGAAGATGAAGAGGGCCGAAAGAAGGATCTCCCCGAGGGCGCAGGCAAGGAGGGAGTAGCCCCCCGGCGAGGCGAGGCCGTTCACCGCGATGGAGTATCCTGCCTGGCCCGAGGCGATGACGAGGAGGAGACCGGCCGCGATGACGGCCCCGATGCACTGGGCGATGATATAGCCGGCGGCATCCTTCACGCTGATCTTCCCTGCGACGAGCATCGCGATGCTGACCGCAGGGTTGACGTGGCAGCCCGAGATGGACCCGATGGCATAGACCATCGTGAGGAGCACAAGGCCGAAGGCGAGGGCGATCCTCAGGAAACCGATCTGCTTTCCGGCGATCACCGCGCTCCCGCACCCGATGAAGACCAGGATGCCGGTGCCGAGCAGTTCTGCGATACACTTCTTCATACTCACCACCAGCAGGAGATACCAGTCCAGAGCCATTTGCCTTTCGGAGTAGGCGGGCCTAGAAAACCCTCGACCGGCTGGGCGATCCGTTTCCCATACCCTGCAACCCCCGGAATTGAGGGTATAGGGCAAAGCAGACCTCGCGGGAAAGAATTTTCACCGCGGGACGAATGGGTGGAGAAGGACCGGGAGCCCTATTACGCGAGGAGCGTGAGGGCAAGGATCAGGAGGATCCCCAGTCCCATGGAGATCACCATCTTCCTTGGCGGGTACCGGTAGGTCTCCGGGAGGAGGCTCGCCGCCCCGATAAAGAGGAACTCGCCCGCAAAGATGGAGAGGAGGATGGCGAGGACGGGCTCCGGGATCTGGAGGGGAACGGTAAGGAGGATCCCGAGGGCGGGGGCGATGGAATCCAGGAGGAGGAACACCATCGAATTCTTCGTTGACTGCCGGTTCTTCAGCATGATCACCACGGTGTTCATCCCGTCCGTGATGTCATGGAAGATTACGGCAAGACCGACGATGAGCCCGATGCCCGCGCCCACCTGGAAGGCGATGCCGATGGCCACCCCGTCCAGGAGGCTGTTGATGACGAGGCCCCCGGCACCCACGGGCCCCATGATATGGCCATGGAAGTTGTCGCTGTCGGTATGGTAGAGGACGAGGTACCTTTCCAGCAGGTTGAAGAAGAAGAAGGAGGCGACGATGATGACCATGAGATATCTCATGGAGATCCCCGAGGGACCCCCGATCTGGAAGAGCACCGGCTGGATATCGAAGAAGGAAACCCCGATTAGGTTTCCGGCGGCAAAGGCGAAGAGGTAGGGCAGGGTCCTCTTGAGCCTGAACACGATGAGCCCGCCCAGTAAGGTCGCGAGAAATACCGTGAGCGCTATACCGGCGATCTGCCAGTTCATCCAATCAATATAATGCAGGAACTGGTAAAAATTCTATCCCGTCCTGCCAGAAGGCCAGAGAGATGGGAGGTTTATGGCGGGCCGGTGAGGAACCTGTCCGAGTGGCAGCACTCCAGCCCGGAACCCCACATGAAGACGGTCCTGCATGGATGCTATCGGGGCCCCGCGTCCTCGTCGGTTTCCTTCAGTCCAGCCTCTCCCGGACCCGCTTCACGACATGGGTGATGAGGTGGACCCCCCGGTTCATCCTCCGGAAGGTGAACGGCGCCCCTGCAAGCCCCCTCAGGAGTCCTTTCGGGCTGTCGAAGGGGGGCACCTCCATCCAGACCCTGCCGAGCTCCATCGTCGTATGGGCATCCGAGCCTGCCGTGAAGGGTATCCCCACGTCGCATGCGAAGACCACGGCCAGCCGGTCCTCCTCGTCCGAGAGGTTCCGTGCATTGTGCCCCTCGATCAGGTCGATGCGGTCCACGAGCGCGTTCCTTGCATCCGGCCTGAGCACCTTTCCCCGGTAGGTGCAGAAGGGGTGGGGGATGAGGGAGAGCCCCCCCTGGCCATGGATCAGGTCGAGGGTCTCGGCGGCGGAGAGCCACGGCGGGATCTCCTCGGTAAGGAAGAGCCCGATGATCTCCCCGTCCCGGGTGGTGATCTCCTCGGCGAGGAGGAGGGGGAGATCGGGATCCTCGGCGTGAATCGCTCTCATCACCCGGTTCGAACCCTCGAGGGTGTCGTGGTCGCAGACGAGGGGGATGATCCCCGTCCTCCGCCAGGACTGAAAGATCGTCTTCGCCGGTATCACCGAGTCCCTCGAATACGACGAATGCACGTGCATATCGATGCGCAGGAGGCCGTCCTGTGGTTCAGAAACGGTTCGGTTCGATCCGGCCCTCTGCTGCATCAGGTGAGACTACCCCGGGATATTCCTATAAGATACGTGGACACAGGGGGATATACCTGTTTCGGGTATTTTGGTGAGGATTAAGGCTGGTTATCAGAATTCGGGGGCTGGCAGGGCGGCGGGGGCGGGTGGGGGGTGCGGAAGGATGGAACTAGGTATCCTTCTTGTCCCCCTTGGTCGCCTCTTCCATAATCCATCGGTGGTCATCAGTCAGATAATAAATTTGAATGCCTCCATTTCGAAGGTCCTTCTTAATGGACTCCGGTAATGGTTTATCAGCATTGGGATTCATGAATAACCTGACACTTATATGACAGCCTTCATTGTTCTGATAATGATGGTATAACAATAATCCGGTAATTATCGGATTGACCTCAGCAATCTCAAAAAATGCGGTTTCAATGTGCCGTGTCAATGCAATGGAGGGATCTAAATAAACCGCGACTATTCCCGGATATAAATGAGATAATTGTTTAGTCTTGTCTTCAATTTTATTTTGAATATTTATTGTGGGATGTTTGTTGATAGTCCTGATTATTATTCTGCCTTTTTGATAAATAATTTCGCCTGCTCGTTCATTTAATGTCCGGACTTCAATATAAACTGAATTTTGCCCCTTTGATATCTTGATATCCGATATGTTACGAGAATTGGGAATTAATGGATCTAGTTCCACGGTAAATCCCAGATTTTTAATAAATGAGCTTATTTCAATTTGTCCGATAAAGTTGGGGAATTCATTAGAATCTCTTAATTTTCGTTTTATTTTACCTTTTCTTTGAATTTCATTTTTTAAATTTTTAAGATATTCTTCTAAATGATCGAACCTATGATTGGAAATCGAATTATTGTAGGATGTATTACCAAAAGTGAATTGCTTTGCAAGTACATGCATTTCGTCTTTAGGTTTTTTTAATTCGGATTCGAACCACTCCTCGGAAAATATTTCAGCGATGTTTTTATAGATTTCAAGAAATTCTACTAAATTTCTATCCAATTAGAAAACCCCCAAGGAAATTTCATCCTATCTCTTCGATAATTTTGATCTCCTCCTCCGTCAGCCCGTAGAGCTCGTACACCAGATCATCGATCTGTTTGTCCGTCGCTTCGATCTGCCGCTGGATCACCGTCTTCTCGTGCTCCAGCGTGGTTTCGCCCAGCCGCTTGTGAAGGTCGAGCATCTGAGTAACAAGGGCTTCGATTCGGTCGTGGCGGGCAACGTCGGCAGAATCGTCGAAGTCGGGGACGTAGATAGGGATTTTTTCTACATCTTGGGTAAACCAGCGAAGACGACCTTTTTTATCTGGATCACCAATAACAGTTGAAATCCGTTTATAATAATTGAATATGAGTTTTGAATTAAGGGTACCAAGAAGATAGAGATCATTTGTCGGAATCATATATCCTGTATTCCCGATATAGAATCCCTCAACATCGTAGGTCATTCTACTTTCCTTGGCTATATCCGGGAAAATGATTTTGGGCCTTTCGAATTCAGATAAATAAGCACAAGCCCTTAATTCCCACCAATAATCTCCCTTATCCCCTCTTTTTTCGCCGTCAGCAGCAAAGGGAGCGAGATATTCTGCGATGGAAGGATATTTTTCCTGTAACCATCGCCATTTATCTTTCGCTGCGCCTGATTTTTCATTTGTCCATCCTTTCGGAATTAAAATGATATATTTTT
This sequence comes from Methanomicrobiales archaeon, assembly GCA_015660865.1. Classification (GTDB taxonomy): domain Archaea; phylum Halobacteriota; class Methanomicrobia; order Methanomicrobiales; family JACTUA01; genus JACTUA01. Next base: position 187,608 of record JACTUA010000001.1, read on the forward strand.
TCTGAGAATCTATGTGATATTTTCTGATTTCATCACCGATTATGAAGGGTTTGATAATTTCCGCTGATAATCTATCTTTGCTAATCAAATCCTTCTTTTTTTCTTCACTTATGACAAAAACTTTGTTTAAGCCCGTTATAATGCCCCTGTATATGGTATTATGCACGTAATACCCGAGGGGTGTCCCAATTTTATTCATTTTTTCGATAATAGAGATTGATGAAATATCGACGAGAGTCCATATATTGTTGATTAAAGCCCTATTATCGAGAATAAAACCAATTCCTTTCACTTCTTCATCCAATGAAGAAAATTGAAGCGATTTAATTGGAGCATAAGTGAAATTCTGCGATTGTACGATCACTTTTTGTGTGATGAAAATGCTTGGGAAAGTTGAAGCATTTTGGAAAACAGGTAATTCCCCGAAATCAATAATTTGTAATAATTTTGATTTGTTTGCGAGGAATTTACGCAGGTTGGATCCATAATTAGCCCGCATAAATTTGTTCGAGGAAATCATTCCAAAGAAGCCCTTGACTCGGAGAAGGGCATGGGCTTTTTCGAAGAAGTATACATACAAATCGGCGGTCGCTGCATATGTTTCGTAATGCTGGGCTGTGTAATCCTTGAATGGCTTGCCAAGCCCCTCCTGCCGGACGTATGGTGGGTTCCCGATCACCGCGTCGAACCCGCCGGAAGCCATAATATCGGAAAATTCGGTTTTCCAGTCGAAAGGGTTGATCCTCTTCTGTTCTTCGAAGTTGAAGGGTTCAACCTGCTTCTGCTCGAAGAAATCCGGGCCGATGAGCGAATTCCCACACTTGATATTCCGGTGGAGACTGGGGAGCGCCCTTTCCTGGAACAGTTTCAGCTGCTTCGAAACCGTCTCTTCGCTCTCCTCTTCGAGAACCTTCAGGAGCAGGGAGAGCTTCGTAACCTCTACGGCTTGTGTGTCGATGTCCACACCGTAGATGTTGTTCAGGAGGATGCGCTTGCGTTCGGCGGTGGTGAGCTTCCAATTCGAGCGAACGCGGGTCTCCTCACCATTTGCGATCTTGTAGATAGGGAGGTCACGGGGGGCGCCCTTTTTCCCTTTCGCATCGGTGAGAGGCTCTGGAAGGAGCGCCTGCACCTCGGGTGCAGTGACCGAACCCTTCTCATTGAAAACCGGGACAAGTTTCTCGATGTAATAGTCACGGTGCCAGTCGAGGAGAAACTGATATGCGCCGAGGAGGAATGAGCCGGAACCGCAGGCAGGATCGAGAATGCGAAGTTTCGCAACCTCTTTCGGCGTCTTCCCTTTTACCAACTCGCCGACGGTGTGCCTCACAATATAGTCCACAACGAACTGCGGAGTATAGTAAACACCCCCCGCCTTCTTTACCTCGGGCTTCTCTTCCACTTTCGCATGGTGCCCCTCGGTGAGCCGGATCACCTTTCCGAGAAACTGCTCGTACACCTGTCCGAGAATGATAGGCGGAATGACCGAGAACTCGTAGGGGGAATCGGGATAATAGAGGCGCTTGATGATCTCCTTCAGCACTTTGTCATCGATAACCAGTGTGAGGGTGAGGGTGTCGGGTAATTCCCGGTCTTTCTCTTCCTGGAAGTGAAAGATACCGGAGTCGTAGCGGTCGTCGGCGCGCCGAAAGAGTTCGCGAAGCTGCTCGTACACCCTCTCTCCATCAAGGAGTTTTTTTAGAGTTTCGTAAGGTTCGATCCTCCTGTCCTCGCAGATTCGCAGAAAGATGATCCGGTCGATGGTTCTCTGCACAGCGGCGTTCAGCTCTTCCACGCTGAGGGATGGATTCCGTAGTGCGATGTTCCGGGCGAGGACATCTCGCCATCCTTCGATCTCTGTGAGAATATCGTCGTTTACTCCGATTGTTCCCTTCTTCCCTTTTGTCGTGGCAGCAAACCTGTCAAATGAGCCTTTGAGGATACTCTCCTGCGAGAAAATGGAAACTATCCACTCCCATTTTACGGGGTAATCCCGGAAGGTGAAGTATTCAATCCTGGCTACCCCGGCGTTATCTGTATTGAGGGGTTTTTTCGTGCAGTCGTAAACTGCAAATTCCTCAAAATTGGTGAGGATAGAAAGGCGGAGATCTGCATTCCAGGCATACCGGCGGAGCTGGAAAGCTGATTCCGCGTCGTCCTGGATTTTCACCGATGGTTTCTTGGTCTCCACCACGAACTTCCGTGTTCCTCCGACCCGGAAAGCATAATCAACATGTTTCGTGGTTCCCCGAATTGGTATTGGTTCTTCATGGACGACTTCACGGTAGGCCTCAGAGAATCCCTTGGTGTTATCCACGTCCCAATCGAGGGCCTTGAAAAAAGGATCGACAAAATCGCGACGCAGCTGTGTTTCGTTATACTGGCCTCTGAGGTAACCCTCACGGAGATACTGATATTTTTCAAGGAGTTTCTGAATAGTTTCAAAGGCAATTTTGGGATCGATCATGAGCGCTTCCTTTGGCAGATTCCCTTCAAGGGGAAACCGGATCAGGCTTTTCTTAAAATGAGAATGGTTGTTCGATAAGAAAGAATATTCTCTCTTTCACACAAACCTCCGCGGGTCCGTCTCGACGTCCACCACCACCACGGTATCGAGGGCCATCGCCTTCCGGATCGCGGATTCGAGTTCCTCGGGCCGGGTTACCCGGATCCCTCTCCCGCCGCAGGCATCGGCATAGGCCGCGAAGTCCGGGTTCAGGAGATCGGTCCCGAAGTTCGGGTAATGCTCCATCTGCTGTTCGATACGGATCATGCCGAGCTCACGGTTATTCAGGACCACCACGACCATGGGGAGGTGGTACTTCACCGCGGTGACGAGCTCGGCCATGGCCATGGCAAACCCGCCGTCGCCCGTGATGCAGAAGACCGTCTTCTCAGGGTGTGCGAGCTTCGCCGCGATGGCCCCGGGGAGGGAGAATCCCATCGTCGCGAGGTAACCGGACATCACGAAACGCTGCCGCTTCATCCTGAAGTTCCGGCCGAACCACCACCCGTTCTCCCCGACATCGATGGAGATGATGGCATCCTCCGGGATGGTCTCCGAGAGCACCTTCATGATGTACGGGGGACGCATGGGGACTGCATGGGGATCTGCCTCGGCGTCCAGGCGCTCGCGGATCTTCTCCTTCAGGATCGCGATACGTGGCAGGGCCTCCCCGTCCTCCCTCTCCGCCACCATCTCGATGAACTTTGGAAGGACCGAATGACAGTTGCCCCAGAGGCTCACCGACGCAGGGTTCTTCCCGAGCTTCACCGGATCGATGTCCAGCTGGACCATGGGGCGGTCGAGGGGGACGTTCGTCTGCTTCGAGAACCCGACCCCGAGGCAGATGAGGGGGTCTGCCTCCTGCGCGAGGACCCGGGCCTCGGGTGATCCGACGGTCCCGAGGACAGAGACGAGCCAGGGGTTGTCTTCGGGGAGGATCCCCTTGGCCCGGAAGGTGGTGATGATCGGGGCCTTGATCTTCATTGCGAGGGCGAGCACCAGGTCGGTGTCAGGAAAGGCCCCCCACCCGGCGAGGATGACGGGGGTCTTTCCCCGTGATACCTGGTCGGCCGCACGGCGCATCTCCCGCTCGTCGGGGATGATATTCGTGTCCGGGATGCAGCTCTTCCGGCTGCAGTACGCGGCAGCAAGGGGCTCCTTCTGCACATCGTTGGGGACCGATACCTGGGCTACACCGCGGTCGAGAACGGCATGGCGCAGGGCCTTCTCCAGGATTGTCACGGTCATCTTCGGATCGGCGATGGTATTGTTGAAGACCGTCACAGGCCGGAAGAATGCGTCCTGGTCGATCTCCTGGAACCCGCCCGGCCCCGTGTACTGCATCTCCACCTGCCCGTTCAGCGATATGACCGAGGCGCTGTCCTCCTTTGCGTCGTAGAGCCCGGTGGCGAGGTTCGTTGCCCCCGGGCCCGCGATGGTGAGGCAGGCCGCAAGGCCGCCGGTGAGCTTGTTGTAGGCCGAGGCTGCGAAGGCGGCGTTCGCCTCGTGCCGGACCACGATATAGCGCATATCGGGCCGCTTCCTCACGGCGTCCACGAGTCCCAGAGATGAGGTGCCCGGTATCCCGAAGACCAGGGAGACCCCCCACGCGGCCAGGTTCCCCATGACTACATCAGAGACCGTGGTAACCTGGGGGGCGGCGGGGGCCCCTTCCTCGACTTTTATAAAGACCTCCTTCCCCGATCCACAGATGGGGCATTTCCAGTCGGGTGGGAGATCGTCGAATCTTGTCCCGGGCGGGGTGCCCGTGTCCTTCTCCCCGAGCGTTTCATCATAGACATAGCCGCATACCTGGCAGAGCCACCGCGCCATTCCTCTCAAACCCCTCAGGTGTGAGATACAATCCGCCCTCCGGTATATAATTGCTGCGCCAATTGCCAGCGGTATGGCGAGCAAGGTATTATTGAGGGATGATGCAATTCCACTGGTGAGACAGGACGGACAGTGAACGGGATGGGCGAATCAGCGGTGCAGCAAGGAAGACTTCCAGAGGGGCGGTGATGCGGGATGGATGATATCTACCAGGAGTCCCTGGACCTCCACCGGAGGATGCGCGGGAAACTCGAGGTGAGGGGGAAGGTCCCTGTTCGGACGAGGAGGGATCTCTCCCGGGCGTACACCCCCGGGGTTGCGCAGGTCTGCCGTGAGATCCAGGAGGACCGGAACCGCGCCTACCTCTATACCATCAAGGCCAACACCGTGGCGATAGTCACCGACGGCTCTGCGGTCCTCGGCCTCGGGAACATCGGGGGGTACGCGGCCATCCCGGTCATGGAGGGGAAGGCCCTCCTCTTCAAGGACTTCGCGGGGATCGACGCCTTCCCCATCTGCTTCGAGGGCTACCACACCGACTTCATCGAGGACGTGAAGAACATCGCCCCCGTCTTCGGGGGGATCAACCTGGAGGACATCGCCGCCCCCAAGTGCTTCGAGGTGGAAGACGCCCTCCAGGATATCGGGATACCGGTCATGCACGACGACCAGCACGGAACAGCTGTCGTGATCCTCGCGGCCCTCCTGAACGCCTGCAGGGCCACCGGAAAGCACCTCCCCGACATCACCATCGCGATGAGCGGCGCAGGTGCGGCGGGTTTTGCCACATTCCGGCTCCTGAAGTGCCTGGGCTATGACCGGAAGACCTGCCTCCCCGTGGGGGACCTCATCGTCTGCGATACGAAGGGGATCATCCACCGCGACCGCCCCGACCTCCTGAAGAACAAGTACAAGTATATCATCGCCCACGAGACGAACAGCGGGAACCGGACCGGGACCATCGCTGATGCGATGAAAGGGGCGGATGTCTTCATCGGCGTCTCGGCCCCCGGGATTGTGACCGGGAAGATGGTCCGGTCCATGAAGAAGGACCCGGTGGTCTTTGCCATGGCAAACCCGGTCCCCGAGATCATGCCCGATATCGCGAAGAGGGCCGGGGCAGCGGTGGTCGGGACCGGGAGGAGCGACTTCCCGAACCAGATCAACAATGTCCTCGCCTTCCCGGGCATATTCAGGGGAGCACTCGATGCCCGGGCTTCAAAGATCACAGACGAGATGAAGGTGGCAGCAGCTCATGCTCTCACGGGGATGGTAAAGGAACCGACCAGGGGAAGGATCCTCCCGGGCACCCTGAACCGGAGGGTTGCATGGCAGGTCGCGGCCGCGGTTGAGACCGCAGCCCGCGAGTGCGGGTGTGCTATTGAAATCAGTTGACAGGCGAGAGGGCATGTTTCGCATCTACAATACCATGAGCCGGAGGAAGGAGGCCTTTCTCCCGAGGGCGCCGCCGGTCGTCACGTTCTTCACCTGCGGACCGTCCATCTACCAGCGCCCCCACCTGGGAAACTACCGCACCTTCCTGTACGAGGATATCCTCGAGCGTTACCTGGGGTACCTCGGGTACCACGTCGAGCGGGTCCTCCCCTTCACCGACATCGAGGACAAGGCCCTCGCCCAGGCAGAGAAGGAGGGGATGAGCCTCCCGGACCTCACCGGCCGGGTGGCGGAGGAGTTCTTCAGGGACGCGTGCCTCCTGAGAATGAAGCCCCCGACCTACAACCCCCGTTCCTCGACGACGATAGAGTATGCCGTCGAGATCATCGAGCGGCTCCTCGAGAAGGGCGTTGCCTACCGGTATGGCCCTGATATCTACTTCGATCCCCTGAAGTTCCGGGGGTTCGGGAAGCTCTTCCGCCTTGACATGTCCCGGTGGCCGAAGAAGAGGAGGCACTTCGGGAAGGACACCTACCCGGGCATCCAGTGGAACTACGGAGACTTCATCCTCTGGCACGGGGAACGGAAGGGGGATACCGTCGTGTGGGAGACACGGATCGGGAGGGGGAGGCCGTCATGGAATGTACAGGACCCGGGGATGGTCATCCCGTTCCTCGGAAATTCCATCGACATCCATGCAGGGGGGATAGACAACCTCTACCGGCACCATGACTACAACCTCGCAATCGTCGAGTCTCTTACAGGCAGGGAGTACGCCCGCTACTGGATGCATGGGGAACACCTTCTCATCGACGGGAAGAAGATGTCCAAGAGCAGGGGGAATATCGTTTCTCTCTCTGACCTCACCTCCCGGGGCTGCACTCCCGAGGAGGTCCGCTTCTTCCTCTCGTACGGCCACTATCGTGACCGCCTGGACATGACCGAGGAGAAGCTCGGCGAGGCAAGGGAGGTTCTCCGGGATCTCAAAGATCTGATCGCGAGGATTTCAGAGGGTGCCGGGAACCTCCCTGCAGAACCCCGGGATTTACCTGTCGCCCGGTACCTCGAGGAGGGGTTCAGGGAACGGATGAATGATGATCTCGATGTGAAGGGTGCCGTCGACCGGATCGGATTGTCCGTCGGAGAGCTCGGAGCCCGTCAGGCCAGGGGAGAGCTCTCTCCTGAAGATGCCAGGGCAACCCTCGCCGCATTCCGCCGGATTGACAGGGTTCTCCAGGTGCTCTTTCCTTCAAGTCCTGCTGACATTCCGGCCTGAACCGGTCAGGGAATGGATTCCTTCCCATGATGCACTACCGACGGTCATCCACAAAGGTTTTCTAGTTCTCGGGGCCGAAGAACGAACACTTATCTCCCGAGAAGATCATACTCCCTCAGGTAGGCGGAGAGGGAATCCCTCGCAATCCGCCCACAGGGGGTTTATCTTTGGCTCCACGGATCAATGCCCGACACATCACCTGCCCAGGCTGCCAGGAGGAGGTCTTCATGGAGGAGCTCGTGGGCGGCCGGTGCCCGCTCTGCGGCTGCGAGCTGGAAGGGAGCGAGGATTCCTGCGAGGGGTTCGAGGAGCTCCTGGACCACTCGGACCTCACCTGGCTCGTGTACCAGTACTTCCTCTTCCGGAAGTTCGAGGCCATGGGAGCAAGCCCGCTCCAGACCCTCAACCTCATCTCGAAGTGCGATGATCCCTCCGCCATGGGCCCCTCCTATCCCGAGGGGACCCCCTATTCGATCGAGATACCCCTGACTTTCCGGGACCGGATCCTTCCCAGGCGGTGCAGTCGGTGCAGGAGGATCTTCCTCCGCGGAGGAAGGAAACTCGTCACGGGCGACCTGGGCCACACCACCCAGGACATCTCTTACATCTGCCCGTCGTGTTGATCAGAAGGTGCGGGCGAGGAGGGTGGGCGTCCCCTCCTTCCCGCACACGATGCATGGCCGGGGTATTTCAGGGAGCATGTTCCCCCCGATATCAGTCCCGAGGATGCTTCCGCCCGTTTTTTCTTCGAGGATATCCGCGCATTCCCTCTGGTGGCACCAAGAGACAACCGCTACTCCATTTTTTATTGCATCGTGAGCTTCATCGAAACCTTGGACTATCTTAATTCGGTTCCTCATATGAGAATCGGCCTTATTCCGAAGATTCTCGGTAAATAATTTCATTTCCTCTTTCATAGCTGAATTGACTAATTTCCGGGGTATTTCTTTTTTATCTCCCGAGCGGATGACAAGGGTAAGAACCCCTTTATCTATGTCTCGAGGACCTAGTTCCAATCGAATAGGAACGCCTCTCATCTCCCAGTGATAGTACTTCGCCCCCGGTCGTATCTCACGTTCGTCCACCTCGACCCTGTAGCCTGCCGAGACGAGCTCCGCCTTCAGGCTGCGGGCGGCCTCAACCACCTCTTCCTTCCGCTTTCCCACGATGATGGGTACGATGATCACCTGGACGGGGGCTACCTCGGGCGGGAGGACGAGTCCCCTGTCATCCCCGTGAACACTGATGACCGCGGCGATGGATCGCTCGGAGATCCCGTAACAGGTCTGGAAGGCATACTGCTGCTCCCCCTTCTCGTCCTCATACCGGATCCCGAACGTGCGGGAGAAGTGGTCACCGAGGTGGTGGACGGTCCCGATCTGGAGTGTCCTCCCGTCGGGCATGATGGTATCGACCGCGATGGTGTAATCTGCCCCGGGGAACTTGTCCCAGTCGGGGCGGCGGGTGATGAGGAGCGGGATAGAGAGACGGTCGTAGAAGGCCCGGTAGAGGCCGATGGCAGCTTCAGCCTGTGCCTCGGCCTCCTCCCAGGTGGCATGGACCGTGTGGGCTTCCTTGAAGGATGTGATCTCCCTGAGCCGTATGAGGGGCTTCGTTGCCTTCGTCTCGTACCGGAAGGTGTTCACGATCTGGTAGAGCCGGATGGGAAGGTCGGCGTGGGACCGGACCCAGAGGGCGTACATCGGGTAGATGGCGGTCTCGCTCGTGGGGCGCAGGGCAAGCGGGACATCGAGTTGATTCTTTCCCCCGCGGGTGACCCAGTAGACCTCGTCCTCGAAGCCCTTGATGTGCTCGGCCTCCTTCATGAACTCGTTCTCGGGGATGAGGAGGGGGAAGAGGGTCTCCTGATGGTCCCGGTCCATCAGCTCCCGGAGGATCCCGTAGACATGCTTCCTGAGGGCGAAGCCGTACGGGTACCAGACACAGAGCCCCTTCACCGGGTACCGGTTGTCGATGATCCCGGCTTGCCAGAGGATCTCGTTGTACCATCCGGAAAAGTCCCCTTTCTGCGGGAGCGGGCCAGCCACCTCACCGGGCAAAGATCCACCTCTAGGACACCAGATGTATGATCTGGGGCGTGATAAATGCCTCGATAAATGCCGCGATGGCCACAAGGGGCACAACCACGAGGAGGAATGTGCGGGCATGGGCCCTCGCGGTCTCTGCCGAGTCCCCCTCGCCGTGCCACTCGGCAAGGACGGAGGACCCGACGATGAACCCGAGGGAGGCCGAGATGATGAAGGAGGGGACCTCAAAGATACCGTGGGGGAGGATCGCCGCAGAGACGAAGAGGAGTCCCTTCTCTTCACGGACGAGCTCCATGATGCCCCCGATGATAACCCCGTTCGAGGCGATGATAAAGAGCGTGAGGATGCCCAGCGTCACCCCGCCCAGGAAGAGGAGGATGCAGGCCTGGAGGTTGTTCGCGAAGATAAAGATCGCGAGGGAGAGCGGGTCCTTTGCATCGATCTTCCCCACGACCTGGTCCTGCACGATCTGGATGAACTGTTTTCCTGTGGAAGGGCTGTTGATCACAACCGCCACTCCGGCGATGGCGGTGAGAAGGAAGGCCAGGATTGCGATGGCTGCAGCTGACCTGAAGGCAAGGTCAGACATGGAGCACCTCCTGCCGGCAGGCGGAGGGCTTCATGGCATCAAACATGGAGCACCTCTTGCCGGTAGGCAGAGGGCTTCATCACATCAGACATGAAGCACCATTCGCACCATGTCCCGCACCCCCGGCGCAAGGCCGACCACAATCATGGCGAGGATGACCATATTCGCGAACTCCCGGTTCCCTTCCCGCCGGTACATCTCCAGTACATAGATGGCCGGAATAACCACGAGCAGCTTCAGGGGGAACAGGGAGAAGGCAGTATGGGTCCAGTTGATGAGGGCGGACCCGACCACGTGCACCTCCTGGTAGGGTATCGGGCCGAAGTCGATACCATACCCTGTCGCGGACGCGTCGAGCATCTGCCCGATGATCAGGAGCCGGTAGAGGGGATCTCCCGCGTACCCCCACCGGAAGACCTTCTGGAGGAGGGCCATGACCGCAAGGGATGTCACGGTGGCGAGGAGAAGGATCGAGATGAGGACCACCAGGTCAATGGTTGTCCTTGTGAGTCCGAACCACGCGAGGAGGCAAGCAACCACGACCGAGGCGCCGGCACCGACGCCCCCGTAAAAGGTGAGATAGTTCGGGACGAGGCCCTTCTTCCCGAGGGTTCGCGAGAGGACGAGGGATCCTCCGGCGATGAAGAATACGACGAAAAAGATGAGGGGGGTGACGAGCAGGAACCGGAGGTCGGACTGGATCATGCCCGTGTCCTCGACGACCCTGAGGAGCCCGCCCAGGACAACGTACGGGATGGTGGCGATGACAAAGGGGCTGTCCAGGGCCACCCCCGAACGCCGGAGCCAGCGGTACACGAGGTAGACGGAGAGGACAAGGATGATCGCGTAGGTGAGGGTATCAACGATATTATAGGGCTGGCCGAGACGTATGGGATCGATGTAGTATTTGTAGATGAAGTCGCTAATCATGATCTATCCGAATGAGCGCAGATGGTATGAAAGTACTCAGGAATAAAGGTTTTGACAAGTCCAAATGGATGCAGCTCCCCCGGGACGTCCTCGTCGGGCACGATGTCCTCGGACAGCTCCCCCAGGTCTGTGACGACCTCTCCCTCGGTAACTCCGTGCTCATCGTCACAGGGAAGCATACCATGGAGGTGGCAGGAGCGCAGGTTGTGAAGATGCTCTCCCGGGACTACTCCACCCGCACCTTCCTCGCCGAGGAGATCAGCCCCGCAGTGATCAGGAAGGCCGAGGAGGAGGCCAGGGGGGTGAAGTTCCTCGTCGCCGTCGGTGGCGGGAAGGTCATCGACACGGCAAAGATCGCATCCTTCAACACAGACCGGCAGTTCATCTCGGTCCCCACCGCCGCGTCCCATGACGGGATCGCCTCTGCGAGCGCCTCGGTCCCCACGCCGGAGGGGAACCTCTCCCTCCAGGCACAGCCGCCTATTGCCATCGTCGCCGACACCGGGATCATCGCCTCGGCACCCCACCGGCTCCTTGCGTCAGGGTGCGCCGACGTCATCTCCAACTCCTCCGCGGTACTTGACTGGGAGCTCTCCCACAGGCTGCGGGGCGAGCCCATCTCCGAGTACGCCTCCACCCTCTCGCGGATCACGGCCGAGTTCATGATCAGGAACGCCGACCTCATCAAGCCAAACAAGGAGGAGACAGCCTGGATGGTGACAAAGGCCCTGGTTGCATCCGGGGTGGCCATGTCCATCGCCGGGTCCTCTCGCCCCGCGAGTGGGGGGGAGCACAAGTTCTCCCATGCCCTGGCCAAAATCGCGCCGGGAAAGGGGCTCCACGGGGAGAAGTGCGGGATCGGGACCATTATCACCATGTTCCTCCACGGTGGGGACTGGCAGGGGATCCGCGATGCCCTGAAGAAGATCGGGGCCCCGACCACGCCGAAGGAGATCGGCATCAGCGACGCAACGGCCGTGGAGGCCCTTCTCATGGCCAAGACCATCCGCCCCGAGAGGTTCACGATCCTGGACATGGGCCTCACCAGGGAATCCGCAGAGACTTTAATCAGGATGCTCTATAAAGAGTAGATCGGTATGCCGGAGGCAAAACCCAAGGTAACCCTCATCGGGAGGCTGCTTGCACGGCCGGGGCTCGAGTTCATCTTCGAGGGCGAGCTCCCACAGTGCGAGCACTGCCGGGTGAGGAAGGCCTGCAACAACCTCCAGTCAGGGAGGAAGTACCGCATCGTCTCGGTGCGGACCACGGCCCCCCACGACTGCTCCGTCCACGAGGGAGGCACGTGCGCGGTGGAGGTGATCGAGTCGCCCATCGTGGCCCTCGTGAACGCCGACATGGCGATCATGAACTCCCGGGTCACCTTCGAGTTCTCGTGCAACAAGGAGGAGTGCAAATCCTTCGAGCTCTGCAGGCCTGACGGAGTCATCGATGGCGACCGCTACCTTGTCGGGGAGATCCTGGGGAACGCGCCCGATATCTGCGAGAAGGGCAAGGCTCTGAAACTCGTGGAGCTGAGGCCTCTCTAACCAATCGAGGTAAAGATCCAATACGGCTCCCCTTTCTTTATCCTCTCTACGGTTCTCAGGATGTGTTTTTATACTGGGCTCTCGGGGGACTTCCGCCCCCGCCGCGGGCACCCCCCGTTGTGTACTGTGACATGTGACCGGCGGTTTTTAGGGAGGGATCTCGTGCCTCTGGAAAGGGGCTATCCCCACGCGGGGTACGCCACAGCGGCGGGGGTGAGCGGAGCGAATCCCCCAGGAGCGTCCACCGGGGACCTTCGACTTACAGCTGCTTGACTTGAAGGAGCATTCTCTCAGGTTCTACTCTCCCTTCTCCACCGCCGCCCGGAAGAGGTCGCCGGCCAGGTCAATGATCCTGTCATGGTCCCTGAGCTGCACCCGCCACAGCGGCGGGATGGCCGTGGCCCCCCAGTATGCGCCGGCAAGTGACCCGGTTATAGCACCAATCGTGTCTGCGTCCCCCCCCAGGTTCACCGCCAGGATCACCGCGTCTGCGAAGGACTCCACCCCCATGAAGACTGTCAGGGCACAATGGGTGGCGAGGAGCGCATCGAGGGAAGGATCTGGTGGGTGATTCCGGAAACCGCTCAGGTATTCACTCACTTCTGTGATGCGGCACGTGGTGCAGGCATGCCTGAAAGCATCCTCCCGGGGAGTGCCCCGCGCGAGATCGGCGACCATCCGGTTCACGAAGGCCGAGCATGCCCCCGCAACGGGATCACAGTGGGTGAGGCGGGAACAGGCAATGCTCACCTCTTCGAGAAGCGGAGAGGAATAGAAGACCCCGAGCGGGGGGCCCCGCATCACCGACCCGTTGGACCTGCTCCCGCCCAGGGTGCGGTGGACCTGTCCGGCAGCATCCAGGGGGGGCATTCCCCCCATCACCAGCGAGAAGACCGCGCTTGATGTCGGGCCATAGAATCCTGGATATCTCAGGTAACCCTCCAGGAGGCGTATCATACAGTCTTCGGGAGAGAATCCGCGGGAGACCACCAGAGAGCGGGCAAGGGCAAGGGCCTGGAGGGTATCATCGGTGTACATCCCCCCTGCCGGCATCTCCGTGACCTTCACCGTCGGTGGCGGATACCCCTCAAGGGGCGCACCCAACGCGTCCCCCACCGCGAGCCCCAGGAGCACTCCCACAGCCCGTTCTTCTTGCAATATAAAGATCACCAATAAATTATATTTAGGAATGAACAGTAGAGTTAAAGATGGTGATAGCGTGCAGAAGGAAGAGTTGCTCCACTTACATATGTTGCTCATTCATGTAAAGAAATATTATGAGAACCTCACTTCTGATGAGATCTTCACTGACCGGTATAATGCCCTGACCATATCACCGGTTCACATCCACAAGAACAAAATTCTCCACAAGAAAGCAATCCTCACCCTCGGGGATGAGATCGTCTCCCACATCAGGGGCCACCGGCCGGCCGTTGTGGAGATGAGCCCCGACGCGGCAACAGGACGCGTTGCTGCTGAACAATGATCCATGGATGAGTTCACGATCTGCCGGGAGATCATCTCCCGCCTCTCTTCTCATCCCCTGTCCCCTTCCCGCCTTGAACACCTGAAGATCGAGGTCTGCAGGGCGCACCATTCCCCGGTCATCCCGAAGAACTCAGCCATCCTCGCCGCAGCAGAACCCGGGGAGCGCGAACGGCTCCGGGCCCTCCTCCTCCTCAAGCCCACCCGCACCCTCTCGGGAGTCGCACCCGTCGCGGTCATGACCTCCCCGGCCTCCTGCCCCCATGGGAAGTGCCTCCCCTGCCCGGGCGGGCCCGACCATCCCTTCGGGACGCCCCAGAGCTACACCGGCGAGGAGCCCGCAGCGCTCCGTGCGCGGGAGCATGGCTATGACCCCTACCTCCAGGTGAGGGCACGCCTGGACCAGTTTCAGGTCCTCGGGCACCACGTGGACAAGGCCGAGCTCATCGTCATGGGGGGGACCATGACGGCCAGGCTGCGTTCGTACCAGCGCGGGTTCGTCGCCGAATGCCTCCGTGCCATGAACGAATTCGGCGGTAACCGGTCAACAGCGGATTCCTTCGAGGAGTTAGCGGAAGAGAACGAGGCGGCGCAGGTGCGGTGCGTTGCCATGACCTTCGAGACGAGGCCCGATTACTGCCGGAAGGATCATGTGGCGGACATGCTCTCCCTCGGGGTGACCAAGGTGGAGCTCGGGGTCCAGCACGTCGACGACCGCATCCTCACCCTCAACCGCCGCGGCTGCCTGGTGGGGGACGCCGTCAGAGCGAACCGGCTCCTCCGGGATTCGGGGTTCAAGGTAGGGTTCCACGTGATGCCCAACCTCCCGGGCGCAACCCTTGCTGATGACGAGAGGATGTTCCACGCCCTCTTCTCCGATGAGAGATTCCGGCCTGACTTCCTCAAAATCTACCCCACCCTGGTGACTCCTGGGTCCGGCATTGAAGAACTCTATCTCCAGGGAGGCTACCGACCCTACCCGGAACCCGACCTGGTTGACCTGATCGCCCGGGCAAAGGCCATGCTCCCCCCCTATGTCCGGCTCCAGCGTATACAGCGGGATATCCCGGCGAAGCTCATCACCGCAGGGTCAATACACGGGAACCTCAGGCAGATGGCAAGGGCGCGCCTCGAAGAGCTGGGCGGTTCCTGCCGGTGCATCCGCTGCCGCGAGGCAGGGAGGAGTTCCCCGGAGGGAACGACCTCGGTTGAAGTCCTCTCCTACCCCTGCTGCGGCGGGCTGGAGCATTTCATCTCAGCCGTGGCGGGAGATTCCCTCATCGGCTATGCCCGGCTCCGGTTCCCGGGGACGACAGAGGCCACAGAGCTTGAGAACGCCTCCCTGCTCCGGGAGCTCCATGTGTACGGGCCCCTGGTGCCCCTCGGGAAGCACGCCGGAGGTCCTGAGTGGCAGCACCGCTCGTACGGCGGGCTCCTCCTCGGCAGGGCCGAGGACCTCTCCAGATCCGAGGGATTCCGCAGGATCGCCATTCTCTCAGGGATCGGTGTCCGGCCTTATTACCGGCAGAGAGGCTATGAGAGGCGGGGACCCTATATGGTGAAGGAGCTGGCATGAGGCCCGCGACGACCGAGTTCCTGAGGCAGCGGTTCACCGAGTACTACCGGAAGGAGCGCATCCAGGCGCCGCCGTCGGTCGGGGAGAGGGAGTTCGGGTTCATCCTCTTTGACCCCGACTCCCCTGAGGTGCGTATGCGGCGGCATATGGGATTCGGGAGCGCACAGGAGCTCGGGGAGTACATCCGGTCCATCGTCCCTGCCCATGCCTTCTATTCGAGCGCGTACTACACCGCCCCGGGCGCAGGCACGATGGCGGAGAAGGGTTGGACCGGTGCGGACCTCATCTTCGACCTCGATGCGGACCATCTCATGCGGGGGCCCTACCGGGCGATGCTCGACCGGGTGAAGGTGGAGACCGAAAAGCTCCTCGCGATGCTCACCGGCGAACTCGGCTTCGCGGAGCGGGAGATCCATCTCGTCTTCTCGGGCGGCCGGGGATACCACATCCATGTCAGGGAGATTGCGGTGCGGGGCTGGGGGAGCCAGGAGCGGAGGGAGCTCATCGATTATGTCTGCGGTATCGGGATCGATCCCCGGGGGCTCCTCTCCGGCCCTCCCGATGGAACCGGGGGCTGGAAGGAGAGATATATATCCACAATCTCCGAGTACCTTCTCTGGCTCAGGGGGCTGGGGCGGGAGAAGGGAGTGGAGCATCTGATGGAGTTCGCCGGGATTGGCAAAGAGCGGGCCCCGAAGTTCATTGAATCCATAGGCGAATATCTCGCGGGGCTTGCGAAGGGGGACTACGCGCCCCTTCTCACGAACCAGGCATTCTCTGCCATCTCGGAGAAGGAGGGAGGGAAGTTCCGAGAGCTCCTCCGCGGGAAGGCGGCCCTTGCAGACGAACCGGTCACCACCGACACGAGGAGGCTCATCCGCATGCCCACCTCCCTTCACGGCGGGAGCGGCCTCCGGGTCACCCCCGTCCCCCTCGATGACTTCGGTTCCTTCGACCCGCTCCAGGATGCGGTGGTCTTCTCCGATCGGAAGGTGAAGGTGGATGCGGCGATGAACCTCACCATGGAGATACAGGGAAACACCTACCCGATCGGGAAGGGGACAAACGTGGTCCCCGAGGCCCTCGCGGTATTCCTCTGTGCCCGGGGGCTCGCGGAGGTTGCCGGGGAGGGTGGACGTGCCTCTCGATGACCTCCGGATCATCATCCTGAACGAGCGGGAGAGCGGCCGGCTCTCGGAGGTCCCGCCGACGCTATATGACGGGATCCGCGGGCACCTCGCCTCCCTCCAGGAGAAGGTCTACAGCTGCAACGACCCCCTCTCGGACCAGGCCCAGACCCTGATCGAGGAGGTGAAAGCGATGAGGGAGATCGTCCGCGATATCTTCAGGATCCGTTCGCGGAAGATCCTCTCCCTGGCCCTCGTCCAGGTGGAGGCCGAGGCCACCGAGAGGGACGAGCTGAAGAAGATGCTCCCCGCGGAGCGGGAGATGTTCGACGGGATCGTCCGGGAGCTCGAGAAGGGGAAGGCGGCGCTCTCGGGCCAGGTCCCGAGAGGGTTTCCCACCGGTGAGATTCCTCTCGGGACCGAGAGTCCAGGGGGTACGTGCACCCCCGAGCCTCCCCCCGCTCCAGAAGAGGCCATGGTCATGGTGCGGATCGTCTCGGACATGGAGCCATTCATGGGGGTGGACGGGCGTATCTACCACCTGAAGGCAGAGGACGTGGTAACCCTCCCCGAGAGGAATGCGGGGGTCCTGATCGACCGCAACATAGCCTTAAATATCATACCCGGAAAATAATTATGATACTTGGGACAGCCAGAAAGGAGGAGGCAATATCATGAAGATGCCGGTGAAATTCAACACATACTGCCCTTTCTGCCGGAAACACGAGATTCACGAGGTCGAGAGGGTCAAGAAAGGCAAGACCCGGGGTCTCCACTGGATCGACCGGCAGAAGGCGAGAAGGGGAAAGGTCGGGAACATGGGCAAGTTCTCCAAGGTTCCCGGCGGCGACAAGCCGACGAAGAAGATCAACGTGCGCTACCGGTGCACGAAGTGCAAGAAGGCGCATCTTCGGCCCGGCTTCCGGCTCTCCAAGTTCGAGCTCACGGAGTGAGAGAATGGTCCGTCTGAATCGCGAGAACCGGAGCAGGTTCTACCGGGTGAAGTGCCCTGACTGCGAGAACGAGCAGGTCATCTTCGGGAAGGCAAGCACCGTCGTCGACTGCATCGTCTGCGGGAAGGTCCTCGCCGAGCCGGCGGGGGGAAAGGCGCGGATCACGGCTGAGATCCTCTCCGAGATCGAGTGAGCGTCCGATGGCCGAGAGGGAGTGGCCCGAGGAAGGGGAACTGGTCGTTTCCACCGTCGAGGCCGTGAAGGACTTCGTGGCCTTCGTCCGGCTCGACGAGTACGGGGGCCGGCAGGGGCTCATCCCCATATCGGAGATCGCAAAGGGCTGGGTCAAGTACATCCGTGACCACGTCCGCGAGGGGCAGAAGGTGGTCTGCAAGGTCCTCCACGTCGACAGGAACCGCGGGCACATCGACCTCTCGTTGAAGGACGTGAATGAGCACCAGCGGCGCGAGAAGATCCAGGAGTGGAAGAACGAGCAGAAGGCCCATAAGTGGATCGGCTTTGTCGCCGACGAGTCAAAGGTGCCGGCACCGGCCATCGAGGAGGCAATCCGCAATGACTACACCCACCTCTACCGCGCCTTCGAGGATGCCGTCGTTGAGGGGGAGAAGGTCTTCGAGAAGCTGGCCATTCCTGACCCGGCACGGCCTGTTTTTCTCCGCATTGCGGGGGAGAACGTCCGGAAACCCCGGGTCACGATCGCGGGGTACCTCCACCTCACCTCCACCAAACCCGACGGTGTAAATGTCATCCGGCGGGCCCTCCGGAGCGCCATCACCAAGATCGACAACGTGGATATCGAGCTCCTGTACGTCGGCGCACCCATCTACCGCATCAAGGTGACCGCACCGGACTACAAGCAGGCCGAGAAGGCCATCGAGAAGTCAGCGATGGCCGCCATCCGGATCATGGAGAAGACAGGGGACTCCGGGGAGTTCGTCCGCAAGCAGAAGGCCGGTTGACCTGTATGAGCGGCCGGATCAGGCGCTGCCCCGCCGATTCCACCTATACCCTCTCACTTTTATGCCCCTGCTGCAAGAGGCCGACCCGCACAGCCCACCCTGCCAGGTTCTCCCTGAATGACCGGAGGGGAAGGCTCAGGAGGATGGCACGGGTATGGACGCGATAGAGATCCGGTGGCTGAAGGAAGAGACTGGTCCTGCCGAGATCCTCATCGAGGGGCTCCCGGGCATCGGCCACGTGGGGAAGCTCGTGGCCGAGCATATGATCCAGGAGTTCCATGCCTCGAAGGTCGCCGAGCTCTACTCCACCCACTTCCCTCCCCAGGTCATCATCGAGCCGGACGGCGTTGCGCGGCTGGTACGGAACGAGGTCTATGTGAGCGAAGGTGAGAAGCGGATCGCGTTTCTGGTCGGCGATTACCAGAGCGCGTCCGCCGAGGGGCATTACCTCCTCTCAGAGGCCTACCTCGATATCGCGGAACGCCTCGGGGTGCGCCGGATCTACACCCTCGGCGGATACGGGGTCGGCCACCTGGTCTCGGAGCCCCGCGTGCTCTCGGCGGTGAACCGGGCGGAGCTCCGGCCCGACGTCGAGGCGGCGGGGGCCGAGTTCAACCGGGACGAGCCCCCGGGCGGGATCATCGGCGCCTCGGGGCTCCTCCTGGGCCTCTCCTTCCGCAGGGGGATGGACGCCGTCTGCCTGATGGGGGAGACGAGCGGCTACCTGGTCGACCCGAGGGCCGCGTCGAGCCTCCTTGCCGTCCTCTCGGCCCTCATCGGGGTCGAGGTGGACAAGAGCCAGCTCGAGACCAGGGCCGCGGAGATGGAACAGGTCATCGCGAAGCTCACCGAGAGCGAGCGGGCCGGTGACGAGGAAGCCCTCCGGTACATCGGCTGATCCATGCTCCTCGACACCGACCTCCACATCCACTCCCGGTTCTCCATCGCTTCTTCGCGATCCATGGTCCCTTCCTCGATCCTCGCGGGATGCCGGAGGAAGGGGATCGCCGCTGTCGGGAGCGGTGACGCCCTCCACAGGGAATGGCGGCAGATGTGGGAAGAGTCTCCCGGGGAAGCCGGGGTTCTCGTCATCCCGTCGGCTGAAGTCGAGGACCGGAACCGGGTCCACCACCTCATCCTGGCCGAGACATTCGGGATCTTCGAGGATCTCGCGCTCCGGTTCTCACCATCTGCCCCGTCCATCACAACAATGGGACGCCCTCACCTCAGGCTCTCCGGAGAGGAGATCTCCCATGAGGTCCACGATGCAGGAGGGCTGATCGGTCCTGCCCATGCCTTCACGCCCTGGACCTCCCTCTACGCATCCTTTGACCTGGCCCGGGAATGTTACGGTGAAGAGAGGCCTGATCTCCTGGAGCTCGGGCTCTCTGCCGACTCATCCTACGGCGCGGGGATCTCTGAGCTCCGGGGCATCCCCTTCCTCTCCAACTCGGACGCGCACAGTCCCTCGCCGGTGAAGATCGGGAGGGAGTTCAACAGGATGCAGGTCCAGGTCCTCACCGTAAAAGCGGTCCTCGAAGCGGTTCAGAAAGGCGGGATCGCAATGAATGCAGGGTTCTTCCCTGAAGAGGGCAAGTACAACCGGACTGCCTGCACCCGGTGCTACCGGCAGTTCACCCTTGAGGAGGCGGGAAGCCTCAAATGGCGCTGCCCGGATGACGGCAGGCTCCTCAAGAAAGGGGTCTCGGACCGGGCAAAGGAACTCTCGGACAGTCCCGGCGAACCCAGGCCGCCGTACCTCCACCTCATCCCGCTCCTCGAGATCATCCAGAGGGTCCTCGGGACCTCGAGCCCCAACACCAAGCGCTGCACCGCCCTCTACACCCTTCTCCTCGAGACCTTCGGAGACGAGATCCGGGTCCTCGTGGATGTACCTGTTTCAGAGATCCAGGGGCTCAACGAGGAGGTCGGCGACGCCGTCGGGAAGCTTCGCACCGGACAGGTGCAGCTCTTCCCGGGCGGCGGAGGCCGCTACGGGAGATTCTCCTTCGGGTGACCGGCCTCTCTCGACCTGGACCTGCGCCCTTATCCCGTATTCCTGTCTCCATCTGGTTCACCGTTGATCAGTCCCGGGAGAGTCTTCCTGCCCTCAGATCTCGATCACACCGGTATTCTCTTTCCCTGCGGGCGGAGCCGCCGGGACTACAGAGGCAAGTGCCCCCATCAGGTTCGCGACCTTCGGGTCCTCGAGGACATTCCTGAGCGCCTCGAGCTCCTTCGGGCTCCGGATCATGATGCCTTTCCTCTTCATCGGTGTTCCCCTCTCATCGACAGGGTTGATCTCAATCGCAAGGGTGGGAGGCCGTGTTGTGGTTCGTGGCATCCTCAGGATGGAGACCCCGCGGAGCGAGGTTGCCTTCCGTTCCCAGTCCTTCCCTTCCTCGAGGAAGTTCTCGAGTGTTTCCGTGACGTTCATGCGGGTGACTCGTCAGGGTGATAAGATAAATCCTCGCCGGGCACCCTGAAAGTGCCCGAAAGCAGGGAGGGAATTTTCCCGGGGGGTATCGTCCTTGCACCAGCTATCCCTCACCCTGCGGGGATCATCACCCCTCTACCCCCAGTCCCTGCAAGAGCCTACCACCGTGTTCATAACTGGGAAATCCCAATACTGTTCCAGCCTCTTAATCGATATCCCTGGTGAGAGTTCCGTCATGAAGGAGGAGACCTCGTACCGGAAGTCCCTTGGCCTCGTGGAGCTCGTGAGCCTCGGGGTGGGCGGGACCATCGGCTCGGGTATTTTCGTGGTCCCGGGCATTGCTGCAGGGATAGCAGGGCCCTCCTCCATCTTCGCGTGGCTCATCGTCGCCCTCTCGGCCTGCTGTGTGGCCCTTTCCCTCGCCTGGATCCAGGCACGTTCCCCGTCAGGCACGACCTTCACCGCCATCTTCGAACCGGTCTTCGGGCCGCGGGTCTCTGGGATCATCGTCTCTATCTACCTGGTATCCTCGGTCTTCGGCATCGCGACGATCGCGGCAGGCCTCGGCCAGTACTTCACCTTCTTTGCGATACCCCACATTCTTGCTGCCGAGATCTTTGTCATCATGGCCTTCCTCGGCGTGAACCTGATCGGGATCGCCTTCTCGGGAAGGACCGAGAATATCCTCACCGCGGCAAAGATCGTACCGATCGTGATCATCGCGGTGGCCCTTATCCCCTTCATCCGCATGGAGAACCTGGTGCCCCAGCAGGTCGCCGGGCTGCCCGACATCCTGAAGGTGGTCATCATCGTGTACTGGCCCTTCACCGGCTTTGAGATCAGTGCCATTCCGGTCGAAGAGACGCGGGATCCGAGGACCATCTCCCGGGCGCTCCTCCTGGTCATGCTCCTCGTCTGCACCATCTACCTGGTGCTCAACCTCTCCCTCATCGGCTCGGTTGGCGCAGCGGGCCTCGCGGCATCCCCTGCACCGGTCGCGTACGCGGCAGGGATCATCTTCTCCGGCGCTGCACCTGTCGTCGCCGTTATCGGGATCATCACCATGTTCTCTGCCCTGAATGCCTACATCGTCGGGACATCACGGGTCCTCCAGAACATGGCTGCGAGCTTTCACTTCCCCAGGCTCGCCGAGCTGACGCTCCGCGGGACCCCCAAGAATGCCCTGGTCATCTCCTGCATTCTCTCGGGGGCCCTCCTCTTCTTCTCCAACTCCTTCGGGCTCCTCGCGTCGATCGCGGTCGTGACCACCCTCGTCCCCTACGTCGCCATCTGCCTCGTTGCCTTCATCCTTTCGGGAGATGTGCGGGTGAGGGTCCTGGGAACCGTCGGGGCCGCCATGACGGCAGCCATCCTCATCCTCTATTTCGTCTTCTGATTCTCTTTCTGATCCGGAACAGGAGCTGAGTTGGGCTGGGTTCCATTCTCCTCGACAAAGACCGCAGCAGAGATGACCGTGGTCCACTTGCCGGTCTTCTCCCCCTGCGCGGACTGGCAGATATGGGTTGTTTTGAAGATCTTCCCGCTCGCCTTGTAGATCTGCTCGCGCTCCTGCCAGGCCTGGTCCTGGTCGAACTCGATACCCAGGGTGGTGGCGAGCATGGTCGCGGCAAGGTCCTCGGCATACTCTCCTGACTTCTCGGCGGTCTCCCCGAAGGTGTGGTGCTCGGAGAGGTACCCGTACTCGTCCTGGGCACTCGGGCGGGCGAGGCCGATGGCTGCCGAGATGAGCCGGTTCGGCTCGTTGGTGTCGCTCCTCGCCATAACGACGAAGACGATCTGCCCGGGCTGGAGGATCTTCAGGCCTTCGTCTGCAGGGACCTGCTTGCATTTAGGAGGGAGGATGCTCGAGACATGGACAAGGTTGAACTTCTCGATTCCGGCTTTCCTGAGTGCGAGCTCGAAGGACGCGAGCTTGTCCTTGTGGATGCCGACGCCCTTCGTGAAGAAGATCTTCGCGGGAACCATTACTCAGTCTTGTTCGTTTTACTTTTTTAAATGTATGGGAACGCCGGAGCGGGAAAAAGACTTATATATAGGGTTTAAAATGGGATTATTCCCGTAATCTCACTTTTGTTTTCCCATGGATGCACATCCTGTATTCTTTTTCCCTTTTACCTGAGAAACTCTTTCTTTTCCCCATTCAGAGCAGGTGATGCGAGCCGGTCAGGAAATATCCCCATTCGCGCCGCCGGCCGGTGCGCAGGGGAACACTTTTTACGTATCTCTCCCATACCAGAATGAAAAGAGGAGGAGAGTTATTGACAGATATTCCGGCCTCAACCATCCGGGGAATCGGGAAGCTCGCGAGGGATATGGCAGCCATCACCGGGTCCTTCTCCTACCCCGAGACCGCCTACCACCTCCCCATCACCTATGCCCTCACCGGGGTTGCGGTACAGGACGGTGCATCGGCCCGGCAGGCATTCGCAAAATCCGGGGAAAATCCGCTCGTGGCCTGCGAGTGCCTCCTTGCCTCGAAGGACGCCGCATCGGGACACGAAGGGGCACCCTACACGGGTTTCATCCCTGACACGGTGCTGCGCAAGCTCGGCTACTCGCTGGTGGACGGATCGATCCTGGGGATGGCCCTCCTCGCGGGATCTCCGGCCTCTGCCGACGAGGCCGCCGGGATGGCCCGGGAGCTACAGGAGAAGTACATGCTCACCTTCCTTGCCGGGGACATCATCCGCATCCTCTCCTCTGCCGGGGTGAAGACCGGGCTCGACTACCGGCTGGCCCCCCTCGGGTCCCTTCCCATCCACGGGGTGCACTTCATCGACATCGTCACGCGGGTGGCCATGATGTTCGGCGGGGTGGTCCCGGGGGATGCAGACCGGCTTATCGCCTATGCCACCGAGCGGGCAAAGGTCTTTGCCATCATCTTCCCGGGGCTAGCCGACGAGGAGATCGCCTTTATGGATACCCTCAAGGCCCTCTCGATCCCGGTCCTCACCACGGGGGGCTATGAGGGAGGCACCTGGGAGAAGGTGACGGCCGAGCAGGTGGTGTCCCGCGGGATGGAGCTGAAGGATATCCGGGTCAAGGTGACCGCGATCCCCATCCCCATGGGCTGCTCGCCGGCTTTCGAGGGGAAGAGCATCCGGAAGGAGGAGATGTACGTGGAGTTCGGGGGCGGGAAGTCGCCGGCCTTCGAGCTCCTCAGGACGGGGAGGCCGGGCGAGGTGGTGGACGGGCGGGTGACGGTGATCGGCCCCGAGATCGGTGAGATGCGCCAGGGTTCGGCGGTCCCCCTCGGGATCCTCATCGAGGTGGCGGGGAAGAGGATGCGCAAGGAGTTCGAGCCCGTGCTCGAGCGCCGGATCCACAACTTCGTCAACTACGGCGAGGGCTCCTGGCACGTCGCCCAGAGGAACCTCATCTGGGTCAGGCTCTCGAAGGAGGCGGTGGCAAAGGGGGTGAAGGTGGAGCACCTGGGGAAGCTCCTTGCTGCCAAGTTCAAGATGGACTTCCCCGAGCTCCTCGATGCCGTCCAGGTGACCCTCTTCACTGACGGGAAGAAGGTCGTGGAGATGATGGAGGAGGCCGAGCAGACCTACGAGGAGCGGGACCGCCGGGTCCTGGGCATGAAGGACGACGAGGTGGACACCTTCTACTCCTGTACCCTCTGCCAGACCTTCGCCCCGAACCATGTCTGCATCATCACCCCCCAGCGGCCCGCCCTCTGCGGGGCGATCAGCTGGCTCGACGGGAGGACCGCGTACGAGATCTCTCCGGCAGGCGCAAACCAGCCCGTCAGGAAAGGGAGGCTCATCGATGCGGCACGGGGCGAGTTCGAAGGGGTGAACGAGTTCGTCCGGAAGGCCTCCCACGGCGAGGTGAACCGCTGCTCCCTCTATGCCCTCATGGAGAACCCCATGACCTGCTGCGGGTGCTTCGAGTGCATCGCGGTGGTGCTCCCCGAGGTGAACGGGGTCATGGTGGTGAACCGGGAGTTCACCGGCGAGACCCCGTGCGGGATGTCGTTCTCCACCCTAGCGGGGACCATCGGGGGCGGTGCTCAGACGCCGGGCTTTGCGGGGATCTCCAAGGCCTTCATCCTCTCCGACCGCTTCCTCCAGGCCGAAGGGGGGATCGAACGGCTCGTCTGGATCCCCGCCATGCTCAAGGAGGAGCTCGGGCCCAGGCTGGAAAAGAGGCTCGAGGTGATCGGGAAGGCAGACCTCTTCGGGAAGATAGCCGACGAGAACGTCGCGAAGACCCTCGAGGAGCTCCAGGAGTTCCTCGCGAGGGTGAACCACCCGGCGCTCTCCATGAGGCCCCTCATCTGACGGGAGGCAATCCTTGGCAGACGTTCTCCCTCCGGCAGATGCAGGATCCATCGATCTGGTCACCTTAGGTGCAACCAGAACGGAAGGAGGGACCCGGTCCGTCTCCTACCGGATAGGGGGGTGGGACACCCTTCCCTTCCTCGCTGCTCCCCCTGCGGGCGTGCGGTCGCCCCTTGTCGCCCTCGAGATCTGCGACGATCCCCGGATCTGGCCGCAGGTGGTAATGAGGGAGCTCGGCGACCTGTCCGGGGATACTGCAGCATGGGCGAGGGAGGCCGAGAAACGCTTCTCTGCGGACCTCGTGCGCCTGGTCCTGACATCGACGAGGGACCGGGCCTTCTCCGACTTCCCTGCCATCGGGCGTACGGTGGAGGCTGTCCTCTCGGCCACCGGCCTCCCCCTGATCATCGAGGGATCGAGCGAGGCCGAACGGGATCGTGAGGTCTTCCAGAAGTGCGGCGAGGCGGGGGCAGGCGAGCGCCTCCTCCTGGGGACCGCGGAAGCCGACCGGTACCGGTCGGTGGCGGCGGCAGCCCTTGCCTACGGCCACTCGGTTATCGCCCAGTCCCCCATCGATATCAACCTCGCGAAGCAGCTGAACATCCTCCTCCGGGAGATCGGGGTCCCCCATGACCGGATCGTCATCGACCCGTACACCGGTGCCCTCGGCTATGGCTTCGAGTACTCCTACTCGGTCATGGAGCGGATCCGGGACTCCGCCCTCAAGGGGGACCGCGACCTCGCCATGCCCATGATCAGCCAGGCCCCGGATTCCCTCACGGTCAAGGAGGTCCGGGAAGCGCCGCCGGAATGGCAGCGTGATATCGCGATCCGGTGGGAGTTCGGCTTCGCGCTCTCGGCGGCGGTGGCCGGAGCGGACATCGTCTCGGTCCGGCACCCGGAGAGCGTGAGGCTCCTCAAGACAGCCTTCCGCAGCCTCTCGCCCGTGACGCCCGGGGGAGGTGGTGCGGGTGGCGCTTAAGGCCCTCGATATCTACAAGATGCTCCCGAAGAAGAACTGCAAGGAGTGCGGCTATCCTACCTGCCTTACCTTTGCAATGAAGCTCGCGGCAGGAAAGGCAGATGCCGATACCTGCCCATATCTCGACGATGCTACCAAGCAGATCCTCCGGGGCGCGACCCGGCCGCCCATCCAGCTCGTGAAGCTGGGGGTGGGCGAGCGGTCCGTCCCGGTGGGTGACGAGATCGTCCTCTTCCGGCACGAGAAGACCTTCTACCACCCCCCTGGCATCCTCTTCTCGGTCTCGGACCTCTGGGAGAAGGAGAGGATCGTTGCCGCCGCAGAGCGGGTGATGGCGGAGGTCTTCCCGAGGGTGGGAGAGAACCTCCGGTTCAACGGGGTTGCCATACGGAACGAGAGCAGGAACCCGGAGGCCTTCGGGAAGGCCGTTGCCGCCGTCGAGGAGGTGGCAGAGTTCCCAGAGGTTCTCATCTCCGATTCCGCAGAGGCCCTCGCCTCCGGGCTCTCTTTCTGCGGGAACTATCGGCCTGTGATCCATGCCGCGACCCTCGATAACCACGAAGCGGTAGCGCCACTCGCAAAACGATTCGGGTGCCCCCTGGTCGTCCGGGCCAGGGATCTGGGCGATCTTGCAAGGCTCGCAAAGGCCTGCACAGACCTCCGGGTTCGGGATCTCATCCTCGACCCCGCCCCCGCAACCCTCGGAGAGTTCCTTATCAGGTCCACTGCTATCCGGAAGAGGGCTATCGACCGGAGTGAGCCTGAGCTCGGTCACCCGGTCTACCTTGACGCCACGGCCTGTGTGCCCGAAGAAGCGGCCATCGTAACGGGCATCCTGAAGTACGCCGGGGTCATCGTTACCTCCGTCCTCCCCCCCGGCACCGCGAGGATGGTCCTCACCCTCCGGCAGAACATCTACACCGATCCCCAGAAACCCATCCAGATGACCCCGGGGCTCTACCGTGTCGGTGAACCGGGCCCTGACTCACCCGTGCTCGCGACCGTGAACTTCTCCCTCACGTACTTCACCCTCCTCGGGTACCTGGAGGCCTCCCGGATCCCCTGCCACCTCCTCATCGTGGACACCGAGGGGTTCTCGGTGCTCACTGCAGTTGCAGCGGGGAAACTCTCCGAGAAGCTCATCAAGGAGTCCATGGAACGGTTCCAGGTGGCCGGGCAGGTAAAGCACAGGATCCTCATCATCCCGGGCTATGCAGCACCCCTCTCGGGCCGGATCGAGGAGGTGACCGGCTGGAAGGTCCTCGTGGGGCCGAGGGATGCGGCTGACATCGGGGAGTTCCTGGAGAAGGAATGGGTGGCGAAGAACCAGCCGGCTCCATGACATCGATCCACCTTTCGGTGCCCTATCCCGGATCCTCCTGACCTCCCCTCTGTCCGGGAACACCTGAACACCATATGTATATCTGGCCCTTTCCTCCAAGATCTGTACCATGGAGACGGACGGCCCGCCCGTTCAGACGCAGGGGGGACCTGACTGATGCCGGTCATCACCTTCCTCCCCAGCTACCGGAAGATAACGGTTGAATCCGGAACCACGATCCTCGATGCCGCCCGGCTGGCGGGGTTCCAGATGAATGTCGTCTGCGGCGGGCAGGGCAAGTGCGGGAAGTGCATCGTCTTTGTAAAAGCCGGCGAGGTGTCCTTTGACCGGGAGAAGTTCGGGAGGTTCTTCACCGGTGAGGAGCTCGAGGCTGGGGGCTGCCTCGGGTGCCAGGCGGCTGTCCTCGGGGACCTCCAGGTCCTGATCCCCGAGAGCTCCCTCATCCAGGAGCAGAAGATCCTGATAGAATCCCTGGGGCTCGAGACAGCCTTCTCCCCCTCGGTCTGGAAGTATGCCCTGGAGCTCCAGCCCCCGACCCTCGATGACCCGTCACCCGATCTCACCCGGCTCCTCTGGGGGATCGAGAAGAAAGGGGGGCCGGTGGTCGAGAAGATCTACGCCCCCCTCGAGGTCCTCCACCTCATCCCCCGTGTCCTCCGCGAGAGCGGGTGGCGGGTGACCGGAACGGTCGCACTCGTCCCGGGCGGCTACCGGCTCATCAACGTGGAGAAGGGCGATACGACGGCGCAACTCTACGGTGCGGCGGTGGACCTGGGGACCACCACCATCGTGGTCTACGTGCGGTCCCTCGTCGATGGGAAGGTGGTAGGGGTTGCCTCGAACTACAACCGCCAGATCACCTGCGGGGAGGATATCCTCTCCCGGGTGAACTATGCAAGGAAAGGCGGGCTCCCGAAGCTCCAGGCACTTGCAGCCGAAAGCATCAACATCGCGCTCAAGAGCGCGGCGAATACGGCGGGGATAGACCTGGACGACGTCTACGAGGTCGTCGTCTCTGGAAACACCATCATGACCCATATCCTTATGGGGATGGATCCGGCCTACATGATCGAGGAGCCCTATGTCCCCGTCGTCCGCCGCTACCTCACCGCCTCGGCCCAGCGGCTCGGGATCACGGTGAACGGGAACGCGGGGCTCTTCATCTTCCCCGCGGTGAGCGACTTCATCGGCGGGGACATCGTGGCCGATATCCTTGCCTGCGGGATGAGCGAGGGGGAAGATGTCTCCCTCATGATCGACATCGGGACCAACTTCGAGGTGGTCCTCGGGAACAGGGACTGGATGTTCGCCTGCGCAGGGGCCGCCGGCCCCGCTCTCGAGGGGGGTGAGGTCCTCTTCGGGATGCGGGCGAACCCGGGGGCGATCGAGCGGATCACGCTCGACATGGAGACCCTGAAGCCCCACTATGAGACGATCAACCAGGTGAAACCGAGGGGGATCTGCGGGTCCGGACTCATCGACCTCCTCGCCGAGCTCCTCCGGGCATGCGTCATCGACCGCACGGGCCGGATCAATACGAATATCCCGGACGATCGGGTCCGCATGGGGGCCCACCACCCCGAGTTCGTGGTGGCCTGGAAGGAGGAGACCGGTATCGGGAAGGACATCGTCATCACCGAGAACGACATCAAGAGCCTCATCATGTCCAAGGCCTCGATCCTCGCGGCCTGCATCCTCCTCATGAAGGAGGCCGGGATCGAGAGGGAGGCCGTGAAGAAGATCTACTTCTCCGGCGCATTCGGGAACTACATCAACAAAGAGAATGCCATCCTCGTCGGCCTGGTCCCCGAGGTCCCGGTGGAGCAGATCAGGAACATCGGGAACGGGGCCGTGGAGGGGGCAAACATCGCACTCATCAACCGTAAGATGCGGAAGCGCCTCGACGAGATCGCAAAGACCGTTGCCTACATCGAGCTGAACGCCGAGCCGGCCTTCATGGACGAGTATACCCGGGCATCTTTCCTCCCCCACACCGACCTCTCCCTCTTCCCCGGCGTCCAGAGGATCCTGGACTCCTGCAGGGTCCGCCGGGGGTGACCGGTTGTCCCAGATGATACCGCCACCGGGAACCCTTGCCACTGGCGTCGGGGCCCTCCCCCACCGGGACCCGAAGCTGGCTGTCGACGAGGTTCTCCGGATCTTTCCCCGGTTCCCGTACATCCCCACCCTCCCGAACCGTGGCTTCCTCGAGAGTATCGTCTTCTCAGATTCGGCCATGCTCCCGGGCCGGATCATCCGGGACGGACGGCTCATGGTCGACACCTCCCGTGATCTCCTGGGTGACATGGAGAGGATCTACCTGGATTACATGGAAAAGACAACCGCCCCGTATGCAACCCTTTCCGAGTATGGTTCGGGTTTTCACGAGATGATGACCCGGACCATCAGTGGCGCCATGGTGCTCAAGTGCCAGGTGACGGGGCCTGTCACCTTCGGCATGCAGGTAGTGGATGCGGCCAAGCGCCCCATCTACTATGATCCCCAGTTCGCAGACATTCTGGGGAAGCTCATGGCCCTCCGTGCCCGCTGGTGCGAGGAGGAGATGCGAAGGCGGACGGGGGTATTACATACCCTCGTGATCCTGAACGAGCCGTACCTTGCCTCACTCGGATCCTCGGTGATCCCCATCGACAGCGACTCGCTCATCTCCAACTGGAAAGACATCTCGGCCCTCGTTGATGGGGGCCTCGGGATCCACTGCTGCACAAACACAGACTGGTCCTTCCTCATCTCCCTCGACCCCTCGGTCATCTCCTTCGATGCCTTTGGGAATGCGAAGGAGTTCATCCTCTACATGGACGACGTTGCACGATACATGGAGTCGGGAGGGGTCATCGCCTGGGGCATCGTCCCCTCCGACCCGAAGGTCTTCGGCAGGGAGACGGTTGACTCACTGACGAACCGTTACCTCGGGATCCGGAAGACGGTGACAGAACATGTGGACAGGGAGATCTTTGACAGGGCATCCCTCATCACGCCGAGCTGCGGGATCCAGCTCGGGACCGAGGGCGAGGCGGTGGCGATCATGGAGGCGGCAGCAGCCATCGCGGGGCGTGTACCTGGGGTGATACAGTGAAAGGACCCTGCAGGATCGCCATCTCGGGAAAGGGTGGAACCGGCAAGACCACCATCTCCGCCCTCCTCATCCAGGCCCTCATCGGGATGGGAGAGTCCCCCATCCTCGCCGTGGATGCGGACCCGAACGCCAACCTGAACGAGGCCCTGGGACTCCCCCTCCGCGAGACCCTGGGGTCCATGCGGGAGGATGCCTTCACGAAGTCCATCCCGCCCGGGATGTCCCGGACGGGCTACATCGAGTACCGGTTCCAGCAGGTCCTCGTCGAATCGGAAGGGGTCGACCTCCTCGCCATGGGGAGGCCCGAGGGGACCGGGTGCTACTGCTTCGCGAACCGCCTCCTCTCGGAGGCCATGGACCTCCTCACGCGCCATTACCGGTTCGTGGTGATGGACATGGAAGCGGGGATGGAGCACTTCTCCCGGGGGACCATCGGGATCCCTGACCTCCTCCTGGTCGTCACCGACCCCGGGGCCCGCGGGGTTCGCACTGCAGGGAGGATCCATGACCTGGCAATCACCCTCGGAATACCGGATGAGCGGATCTACCTTGTGATGAACCGGGCCGGGGCAGAGGGGGGTACGGAGGGGATCGGGGCGAGGGGCGCAGACCGGATCGGGGCGGCGGGCGCAGACTGGATCGGGGCGAGGGGGATCCTCGCGTCCATCCCCGAGGACACGGAGGTGGAGAGAGCTGACCTCGATGCCCGGCCCATCGTCTCCATCCCGGAAGGGAGCGCTGCCCGGCGTGCGGTCGGTAACCTTGCGGACCGGGTCCGCTCCCTCTGCACTACCCCTCCCGGGTATCCTTCTTCGTGACCCGGGAACCTGCTTCAATGGTGAACGGTCCACGGGCGTTCCCCGAAAGGTCGCATCCCTCCAGGGTTGCCATGGCCTTCTGGTAGACCCAGACACCGACGTCCCGGTTGCCGGTTACCTGGCACCTGATGAGACGGGGGTGGGCTCCTCCCCGTGCCGAAACACCTGCGTACAGGTTCCCGGTGATCCGGCATTCCTCGAAGACCCCCTTCCCCTTCTCGCTTGCACCCACCCCGAACTGGCCGTCGTGGATGGTGCACCTCTTCACGAGGGGGTTCCCTCCCCGGGTGATGAAGAGGCCCCGGGCGTTCCCTGCGATATCGCTGTCCTCGAAGACCCCCTTCCCGCGGTCGCTCACCTCGATACCGAAATTGCCATGGTGGATGGTGCACTTCTGGACCACAGGATCAGCCCCCTCGCGGACGAGGATCCCCGCATAGGCATACCGCGTGATCTCCGAGCCCCCGAGGTTTCCCCCTGCCCGTGAACCGAACTCGATGCCATAGTGGCCCCCCTCGATATGGCATCCATGTATCCCGGCCTCAGCACCTTCCCCCAGCGTGATACCCGAGCGGCTCGAGGATATCCTTAACCCATCCAGCTGTGCGGAGGCACGGGCAGAGACGAGGATTGCACCTGTGCGGAATGTGTGAAGGGTCAGCCGCCGGAGGATACCGCGGGTCCGGCTTCCGGCCAGGAATATGCCTGTATCCCCGGTTGTAAGGGTGCAGTCCTCCATGAGAGCGGTCCCCCGGAGGATCTCTACGAGCCTCGGCGCCGTCTCTTCCCCCATGGACCCTCTGATGGTGGCGCCATGAAGGAAGAAGGTCTCTGCCTTTGCCTGGATAACCGTCCCACCCGTTCCTTCCAGGACGATCCCGGAGGCCGGACCTTCACCGATGATCTCGACAGATCTCTCGATCTTCAGCGCTTCGCGGTAGACTCCCGGGCGTACGAAGATGCGGGTCCCGGGCGCTGCTGCAGCGACAGCCTCAGAGATGGTGCGGAAATTGCCATCCCCTGCCGGCGTGACGATGAGGCTATCCGGAGGGTAAGGGATCGCTGTACCGGATGGTACGACTCCCTCGCCCCGGCGTCTTTTTCCCGCCTTCCTTTCCATGGCCTTTGCATCTTCCTGGGTGAGCGCCGAGAGGGCAAGAGCCCAGGATACCACGGCCCAGAGGGCATGCTCCTCCGCAAACCCGAGCTCCTGGACGATCCTTCCCGTGAGCCGGCGTACGAGGATCTCCTTTGGTACGGACGGGGAGAGGGCAAGGAGCTCCTCGGGGATGTGTTTTTTGTGGACACTCGCGAGGAGGAAGATCTCACGGTCACAGGCGCCGCAGGTGTCCCGCAGGAGGCCCTCGCAACGCCTTGGATCGCCCACGATCTCCCGGCCATACCGGGAGACGATCGTCGCGAGCTCCTCCCTGGGACGGTCCGTGGCGATAGCCATTCCTCCTTCTCTACAGGATGATCTCCGCTGAGACCCCGCCCATATCTATCCGGGTCCCCGGGTTGAGGGGGACGGACTTCTGGGAAGGGACATCGAGGCTCTGTCCGTCAGGGAAGATGACATGCCACACGACCCGGGAGAGGTTGCGGATACCCCAGATGGCGGGATCGGCGGGGTTCCGCACCACCTGACCAACCGGAGCCGGGTCCGCATCGTCCCGGCTCCCTGGGGTTATCACCGACTGGGCGATGGTTGCCCCATCGGTGAGAAGGACGTGGTGGGTGCCGAAACTCGTGGTGACCACGAGCTTGGGAGGGAGGGGGATGGAGCTCGAGCAGTTCCAGCAGGCAAGGATTTTCCCGCCGGGTTCCCAGATGTTCTCGGCCCGGCAGCTCGGGCAGGGGATGGTGCCATCGGAGAGCTGGAGGAAGAGCCTCTGCCACTCCCCCTCGGTGACCCTCCTCCTCGGTTCATGGACGCCGGCGGTGAAGGCACGGGTGAAGAGATCCCTGAGGGATGCCGGGCAGTAGCCCCAGCGGGCTCTGACGGTCTGGTAATCGGGATCGGGAGGGGGGCTGTTCCTGCTGTCCGCCGGGTTGAAGATGAAGACAGGGTTCCCGTAGACCTTCCTCTTTGCAGGGATGTCCCAGACCCTGAGCTCGTACTCCATCCTGCCATGGAAGGGGTGGTGCCAGCACCAGAGGTTGAAGAGGAGAACTGCAAGGGAGTGGAGGTCCGTCTCGGTCGAGGGGTCCGCCTCGCCCCTGATGATCTCGGGGGCCATGTACTCCATCGTGCCCCAGACCTGGCTCCGGGACTGGCGGTTCACCCCGACGTTATCGTTGTCGCAGATGAGGATCTCTCCTCCAATCGGATCGAACATGAGGTTCCCGTCGGATATGTCGCGGTAGCAGAGCCCCGAGAGATGGAGGGCACGGTAGCTGTTGGCGAGCTGGTACGAGATGCGGGTGAGGGAACGAAAGCCCGGGACGGGTTTTAAATGGGCCTGGACCTCCCCGAGCTCCGCGAACCGCGACGTGTCAATGAGGCGCATCAGGTAGCCGAACTGGGGCTGCCCCTGGGCGGTGACGAGATCCAGCGGCCAGATGAACCGTGCCCCTGCCGCCCCCCGTGGCGGGCCGGCCTGGACCAGCGCACGAATGGCAGCAATCTGGTCCAGGGTGGCCTGGGCGGGCTTGTACCACTTGAGTGCCTGCTGCCCGTGGGGACCATCCACGAGGTATACCTCCCCCTGGGTCCCCTCCCCGAGCTTTCTCTTCACGGTGAGCGTGATCTTCATCATCTCGGCCTTGACCTTCTGGCCGGGCTCAAGAGGCATTGGGGGTCTCACCCCCGGGCCCTGATCCGGTTCCGCCCCCGGCCTCTGCTTCGGTTCCGTTTCCCGGAGCCATACCCGTCTCCCCGGTCCGCTGTTCGAATCCTTCAGCTCCTGGCACCGGGTTCAGGGAGACGAGGACGAGGGTCATGTCGTCCCCGCTCCCGTTCAGGGAGTACCCGTCCAGCCAGCCCGGGAGGGCTGACCCGACCCGCTCGATACCAAAGCCCGTCACCCTCTCAGAGAGGGAGCGGGCGAAGACATGGAACTCGGATTCAGGGTTCTCGAAGGAGTCCGAGAGGCCGTCCGTTGCCAGCAGGAGGAGCCCCCCGGCCCCGATGGGGAACCGGGCGGTCCGCCAGAGGCCCGGGGAGTCCCGGGAGGAGAGCGAGTAGGTGACCATACCGAGGAGGGTCTCGTCCTTCGGTACCGGTGCCTCGATGCTCCCGTCAGGGCGGACGAGGAGGATATCCCCGTCGCCGATCTGCCCCACCCAGCACTCGGAGCCATCGATGAGGGCGATGAGAAGGGTGCTGCCGTACCGGGTGAGGAGGTCCGGTACCCCCTCTCCATCAGGAGAGAGACCGGGCTTCCGTCCTGCGTCGGCCACCACAGATTCCCTCCACCTCGCGGTGACCCTGGTGTGGAACTCCTCTTCCCCGGCGAGAGAGACCGGCCGCCAGGCCCCTACGCTCCCCGCGACGGGGAGAGAAGCGATCACCTCGCCGACCGCTGCCTGTATGGCGAGGGCGGCACCGCAGTGGGAGAGATCGTGCCGTGCACCCCCGTGACCGTCTGCCACTGCCACCGCGAGAATGGGCTCACCCATGAAAGAGGACGACCAGATGGCATGGGCATCCTGGCAGGGCCTCCCGTCCTTTGCATGGGAGGTCCCCCGCCGGCTGCATCCGCAAGCCCAGCCGATGGGCGAGATGCTGACCGGCACGGTCTTCCGGGTCTCCTCCATGGGTCGCTCCTAGAAGGGCTCGGTGCTCGACGTGATGGTAGGGGGCGGGGGGGAGAGAGCCACGTTCGAGGTCTCGCTCGTGAGATCCTTTGACTTCGACCGGGACGAACTCAGGGTCGCCTCGGTGGATGCCCACTTGATAAAGTTCAGGAGCTCTTCCGGCGTGTGGGCCTTGAGGATCCCCAGCTTCTCCTGGTTGGAGAATTTCAGGAGTTCGGGCTCGTTATAATCTGACTCGTCTCCGATGGCAATGGCGAGCCGGATGGCCTTCATGCCCCAGGGGGTATGGTTCAGGTCTGCGATGGCTTTGTCATACTCACCTTCGGGATCGGTGCAGTAGCCGTCCGAGACGAGGATGCAGACCGGGGGAAGGCCCCTCCGGGGCATCTTCTCGACGGAGAGCTCGGAGATCAGGAGACGGACAGCCTTCGCTGTCGCGGTGAGGCCGTCGGCCTGGAGCTCAGGCCAGAAGAACTGCTCGATGGAGACGGGTGCAGGCCCGACATGCCAGGTGGCCTCGTCCGAGAACTTGATGGCCCGCATCATCACCTGGACCTGGGGGTGGGCTGCGACAGCCTTCTGGATGAGGGGAAGGGATTCGCGGATGGCCTGGTTGAGGGTTGCTATCTTCTTGCCCCCCATGGAGGCGGAGTAGTCGGTGAGCCAGAAGAAGTGGAGAACCCTTCTCGCCACCTTCCCGTCCGGCGCAGGAATATCGTTTGGCATGGTGACTCCTAGAGAGTATACTACATAACGGTTCTCGTCGGTATTAAAGGATTGGACAGGCGCGATTGGCGCGGCAACTACTTCCTCTGGGATATTGGAACAAGGCCGCATCCGATGGATAGTATCCGCAGAAGCCGGGTAAGGAGCCGGGTGATTATGGGAGAGTATGGAAAGAGAAAAAGACAATGAATTGTGGTTGCTTGACCAGAAATAGTAATTATATCGAGTATAATTTTTTTATTCAAATCTTTTTCAGAAATTCAAAGAGAAGAATATATATATAGAAAAACAGATTTATCATAAATCAGCCTATGGACTCCCCCGCTCCTTTCGAGGAACACCCGGTAAACAGGATCTATCTCCCGGCATACTTCATTCTCATATCCTCGATCATCCCGATCATCATCTCCATCTACTGCCTCTCGCGGGGGATCTACGACGTATTCCCTCACATCTTCTATATCCCCATCATTCTCACCGCCTACGCGTACCCACGGAAGGGGATCTATGGCTCGGTGATCCTGGGGGGCATCTACCTTGCCCTCGTCTACATCTTCGCATATCCGAGCATCGATGCCTTAGGCGGGGCCACGACACGGTTCTTCTTCTTCGTTGCCATCGGTGCGGTGATCACCCTCCTTGTCCGGAGGATGCGGGATGAGGAGGAGAAGTACCATGGGATCTTCGATCACTCGCAGGACGGGGTATTCCTCCTCTCAAAGGACCTCGGGACCATCATCGACGCAAATCCCATGGCGGCCGAGCTCCTCGCCTGCGCCTCAGACAGGCTTCCCGGCATGGACTTTTCGGCCCTGTGGCAGGATGCCGGAACAATGGATGCCTTCAGGAAAAAGATCGGGGAGGGGCAGAGTGTTGCAGGACTGGAAGGCCGGATCAAATGCCAGGACGGGCGGGTGAAGGAGGTGCTCATCTCGGCCGGAGTGCTCCCCGACGGTAAGATCGCCTGCTCCATGGCGGATATCACGGACCGCATCGAGGCCGCAAAGGCGGTAGAGAGGGAGCGGCAGGAGCTTCTGGATATCATCGAGTTCCTTCCCGATGCCACCTTTGTCATCGACCGGGAGAAGAAGGTCATCGCCTGGAACCGGGCCATCGAGGCCATGACCGGCCTCCCCAAGGCGGAGATCCTCGGGATGGGCGATTACGCCTATGCCCTTCCCTTCTACAGCGAGCGGAGGCCCGTCCTCATCGACCTGATCTTTGAGGGGAACCCTGAGATCGAGGCCCGCTACGAGTGGATCAAAAGGGAGGGAGCTATCGTATACGGGGAGATATTCATTCCCCGGTTAAGGAATGGTCTGGGTGCTCACCTGTGGGTGAAGGCTTCCCCCCTCCTGGACAGGGACGGGAACGTCGCCGGGGCAATCGAGACGATCCGGGACATCACCGAACGCAGGATGTCAGAGGAGGTCCTCCGCGAATCGGAGTTGAATTACCGGACCGTCTTCAATGGCGCGAACGATGCCATCCTGATCTATGATCTCGACGAGGGGTGCTTCACCGAGGTGAACAGGAAGGCCGTGGAGATGTTCGGCTACGGCCAGGAGGAACTGGCCGCGATGAGCTTTGAGGACCTGATGTCGGGAGATCCCTCCTTCACCAGGACGGATGCCTTCAAGAAATTTGCACGGGTGAGAGAGGAGCTGATGCAGGGGAAACCCCTGCTTATCGAATGGATGGCAAGGGATAAATCGGGAAGGGCCTTCTGGGTGGAGATGAACCTGAAGAAGGCGACCATCTGGGGGGAGACCCGCATCCTTGCCGTCGTGCGGGATATCACCGCCCGGAAAGCGTCGGAGGACGCGCTCAGGGCCTCGGAGGCCAACTACCGGGCTGTGTTCAACGCGGCAAGCGAGGGGATCTTTGTCATCGACCCGGTGACCTACCGGATCCTTGACACGAATACCAAGGGGAACGAGATGCTCGGGTATACCCGCGAGGAGCTCCTCGCGATGGATATCAACGTCCTCTCCGATACCGAGCACGGGTTTACCCTCCAGAATGGCCGGGACTGGCTGATCAAGGAGATCAGCGAGGAACCCAGGCTCTTCGAGTGGAGGTCACGGGCAAAGTCCGGCAGGCTCTTCTGGGTGGAGGTAGACCTGAAGCGGGCTACCATCGGGGGCGGGGAGCGACTGCTCGCCGTGGTCAGGGATATCACCGTCAGGAAGCAGACCGAGGACCTGGGGCAGATCCAGCACAAGCTCGCCGAGCGGCTGGGCCAGGCCGTCCCTGCAGAGGAGGCATTCCGGCTTGTGACCGATACCCTTGTCCGGATCGAGGGAATCGATGCCACCTTCGCCTGTATCCTTGATGAAGAGACACAGGTCTTCCACCCCTCCCACCTCCATGGCTTCTCCATGACGAACCCTCCAGGACTCTCCTGCTCGATGCTCGGTGACCTCGAGCATGAGCTCGAGGCCGGAAAGGCTGTCTTTTTCCATGCAGAGAGGGCGGACACCCCGTTCTCGGGAATCTTCTCTCCTGAAGGGATCCGTGCCATGGCCCTCCTCCCTGTCATTGCGGATGGTAAGCGGATCGCGGTCCTCGTGGGGTGCTCACGTTCCCTCGATGAGTTCCCGGCAATCACGCGGAGCAGCCTCGAGACCATCGCCCACCAGATCGGCGTGAACATCGCGAGGATCAGGAACCGGGAGGCGCTCGAGAGGAGCGAGGCGCTCTACCGGGCTGTGGTCGAGGTCCAGACGGAGATGATCAGCCGGTTCCTGCCCGACGGGACCCATATCTTCGCGAACGAGGCGTACCTCAGGTTCTTCGGGAGAAACCGGGGCGATCTCATCGGGAAGAGGTTCATCCCTCCCATCCCGGACCTGGATATCGCCCTCGTAAAGCAGCACTTTTCATCACTCTCCAGGGAGAACCCGGTCGGGACCATCGAGCACCGGGTGATCCTTCCCACCGGCGAGATCAGGTGGATGCAGTGGACCGACCGGGCAATCTTCGACGCTGATGGCTCCCTCGCCGAGTTCCAGTCGGTGGGGAAGGACATCACCGCAACGAAGATGATGGAGGAGGTCGAGACAAAGGCCTTCCTCCAGATAGAGAAGAACATCGAGCAGCTCGCAATCCTCGGTGACCATATCAGGAACCCCCTCGCCGTTATCGTGGGAATCGCGGATCTGGAAGGAGGGGCCACTTCAGAGAACATCATCCAGCAGGCCCGGATCATCGACCAGATCATCACCCAGCTCGACCGGGGATGGATCGAGTCCGAGAAGATCCGCGAGTTCCTGAAGAAGAACAACAGCGACGGGTACTTCAGGTGAGTCCGGGATCGGGCCCTTGCGATAATCTCCCCGGGCTGCCCTTCTGATACCTCCCCTTCGCTGGGAAGATAACCTCGGTGCATGGGTAAAGATTAATGGAATTCCCGTGACAATGTGATCTCCATGCTTGTGATACACAGGGAGTGCTGCGGCTACTGCGGGGCCTGCGTCTCGGTCTGCCCCGAGGGTGCTCTCGAACTCATCGATGCCTTCCTCTCCGTGGACGACTGCTGCGTGAGCTGCGGGGTCTGCACGAAGGCCTGCCCGCTCGGTGCCCTGGAGGTGACTGATGAAGAACCGGTATGACGTGCTCATCATCGGGGGCGGGCCCGGAGGGGCGGTAGCTGCAGGGGATCTTGCAGAGAAGGGCCATTCGGTCTGCCTGGTCGAGAAGCGCCCGGCCATCGGAGCACCGGTGCGCTGCGCCGAAGGGATCGGGAAGGAGGTCCTCGCACAGTTCATCGAGCCCGATGACCGGTGGATCTCGGCCGAGATCCAGGGTGCCTGTCTGGTCGCCCCGGATGGTACCACCATGTCCATCGAGCGGGAGATGGCAGGGTCCAAGGTCGGGTATATCCTGGACCGGAAGATCTTCGACCGCGAGCTCGTCTGGCAGGCTGCTTCAAAGGGTGCCGAGGTCCATGTGAAGACCCGGGCGACCGCACCCCTCCTCGAAGACGGGACGGTGAAGGGAGCGACGCTCGAGAGCTGCGGCGAGGTGAGGGATGTCAGGGCGGACGTGGTCATCGCCGCTGATGGGGTCGAGTCCAAGTTCTCGCGCTGGTGCGGGGTCGATACGGCCGTTCCCCTCCGGGAGCTGATGAGCTGCGCTCAGTACCTCCTCACCGACATCGAGATCGACCCCGCCATGACCGTCTTCTACCTGGGGAACAAGGTAGCCCCTGAGGGATATGCCTGGGTCTTTCCGAAGGGCGACCGGACCGCGAACGTGGGCATCGGCATATCCTCCCGCAGGTCCAGGGACGGGAACCGGGCAAGGGATTACCTGGACCGCTTCGTGGCGGACCATTTCCCTGACGGGAAGACCATCGAGTATATCGTGGGGGGCGTCTCGGTCTGCAGACCCCTCTCCTGCACGGTCTCCGACGGCCTCATGATCGTCGGCGATGCAGCGCGGGTGAGCGACCCCATCACCGGCGGCGGTATCTTCAATGCCATGCACACGGGGAGGCTCGCGGCCGGTATTGCATCGGGCTGTATCTCGGCGGGGGACTGCAGCGGGACGGCCCTCATGCCCTATGACCAGGCATGGAGGCACTCGAAGTTCGGGAAGAACCTGGAGAGGAACTACCGGATCAAGGAGTACTTCATCACCCTCTCCGATGACAAGCTGAACGCGATCGTCCATTCCATCTCCAGGATGAACCTGAAAGACTTCTCGGTCTTCGCACTGGTGAAGGAGCTCCTCAAGAGGAACCCCCGCCTCCTCCTCGAGCTGAAGGGGCTCCGCGACTCCCTCTCCATCCCCGACTGAATTCATCCTCCCCTCTTCCTCCATCACCCTGAAATACCGGGGGACCCTATATCTCCCTGTGATCTGCGGCGTGGACGAGGCGGGGAAGGGTGCCGTCCTCGGCCCCCTCGTTGTTGCAGCGGTTGCATGCGGGAGCGACGAGGAGGCGAGAGCCATCGGGGCACGGGACTCAAAGACCCTCTCGCCGAAGAGACGCGAGGAGGTCTATACCGAGATCATTGCCCGTTTCTCGGTGGCAACGAGGATCCTCACGCCTGGTGAGATCGATGCCCGCCCGAGGGCAAGCCTGAATACCTGTATCGCCCGCGCCCATGCCGCGGTCGTCTCGGACCTCAACCCCGACATGGCCATCCTGGATGCCTGCGACGTGGATGCCCGTCGCTATGGAAGAACCGTGTCCGGGTTTCTCGCGAAGAAGTGCAGGCTCCTCTCCGTCCATGAGGCCGACGGGAAGTACCCTGTCGTCGGGGCAGCAAGCATCGTGGCAAAGGTCCTCAGGGACAGGGCCATCGCAGACCTTGCCCAGCAATACGGGGAGATCGGGAGCGGGTATCCCTCCGATCCGGTCACCATCGTCTATCTGAAGGAGTACCTGCGAGCCCGGAAGACTCCCCCGCCCTTCGCACGGATGAGCTGGGCCACCACCCGATCCCTCGTGAACGAGCTCCACCAGACCCGGATGAGCGAATTTTAAGGCCGTCATTTGCACGGAAGTGCCGGGCCACCACCCGATCCCTCGTGAACGAGCTTCACCAGTCCGTGATGAATGAATTTTAAGGCCTTCTTCTGCCCTGATAAATGGGCCACCCGATCCCTCGTGAACGGACTTCGGCAGACCCGGATGAGCGAACTTTAAGGCGTTCCGGGCGGGCTCACCATTTATCAGCAAACAGAGCAGAGGTACCATGTGGACTGGCTCCCCTTCGTCCTTGCGATCATTCTCGTCCTCTATGGAGTCATCGCCTGGATCATCCGCAAACGGAAGATCCGGGAGGATATCATCACCTTCTACGGTCCGATCATGGCGATAAAAACCCGCAGGATCGGGTTCTTTGACCGGTTCCGATCCATCTCCACGGTTCTCCGGATCTATGGCTCCCTCGGCATCGCCATGGTGGTGATAGTCTCGGTGCTGATGACCATCCTCGTCATCTTCTCCCTCAGGCTGGAGGTCGCCCAGCCCCCGCCCGTTCAGGGGGTCTTCGAGCCCCGGAACTGGTTCGTCATCCCAGGCGTCAACCAGTTCATCCCTTTCACCCTTCCGGTCATCCTCGCCATCGCGATCACCATCGCCATCCATGAACTCGGCCACGGGATCCTCTGCAGGGTCGAGGGGATCCTGGTGAAGAGCATGGGGGTACTCCTCTTCATCATCCCCATCGGGTTCTTCGTGGAACCCGACGAGGAGGAGCTCGAGCGGACGCCCCCCGTCCCGAAGTCACGGATGTTCGGCGCAGGGATCGCAAACAACCTTGTGCTGGGATTCGCGTGCTTTGGCATCCTCATCCTCCTCTTAGGGGCGGTCGCACCCGTTCCCGGGCCCATCATCTACATGCTCCAGGGAGATTCCCCTGCGTACAATGCCAGTGTTCCCCTCGGTTCGGTGATCCAGGAGGTGAACGGTCAGAAGGTCGCATCGATCTCCGATGTCTCGAGACTGCTCAACGGGACAAAGCCGGGGGACACTATTAACCTCACGGTGCTCCCTGCGGATGTCGTGCGGGATCTTCCCGCCTCCGGCCCGGAGCCGGTGGGAGCGACCTACACCTTCAACCTCACATCTGCACCCGACCGCAGTTACGGGTACATGGGGGTGAGTTACTACAATGCGGACGTAGTGGTCACCGTCCTCAAGAACTTCGGCTCTGCGGAGGGCTTCCTCATCCTCAGCTATCTTCCGGTCGATATCCTGGAGAACCGGATCCCCCAGCTCCACCTGCTCCTCATGAACAGCCCGGACGAGGCCTTCTTCAGGGCCCCCTTCCCACTCTTCTGGGGCGTCATCCACTTCTTCTTCTGGTGCGGGTGGTTCAACTTCATGGTGGGGACCTTCAATGCC
The DNA here is from genome assembly GCA_015660865.1 of Methanomicrobiales archaeon. Taxonomy (GTDB): domain Archaea; phylum Halobacteriota; class Methanomicrobia; order Methanomicrobiales; family JACTUA01; genus JACTUA01. The sequence continues at coordinate 230,186 of JACTUA010000001.1, forward strand.
CTCCCGATGATCCCCTTCGACGGCGGTTTCATCATGAAGGAGGGGGTGGCGGGGCTCCTCCGCCGGCTCGGGAGACCTCAGTTCCTCGATCGGGTCACCCTTATCATAAGCCTGGCCATCTTCGCCTTGATCGTCCTCATCGTGACCATTCCCCTGATCGTGAGGCTCATCACGATCATGAGCACGGGAGGATGAGGCCTCGCTGAGCAGCCGGCGAACCTCCTGGGGGCGGGTTTGCCCGGGCTTTCCTGGCACATGCTACCCGTTCGGCTCCTTCGGAGACGGACTCTCCCCTGAACCGGAGAGAAACCAAAGAAATAGATATATCATCGGCACAAGGTAGAAGTACGAACAGAAGTCTGGCACCACGGGGCTCGGGATCGCAGACAAAGGAGGTTCCCAAGAGCAAGCGCTACGCCCTTGGCTGGTACCACGAGGGCGTCACCCACCTCTCCATCCAGGAGTACGAGGAGGCAATGGCCTTCTTTGACAAGGCCCTCTCTGCCATCCCCGACCACCCGGACTTCCTCGTCGGGAAGGGGGACGTCCTCTTCGCCATGGGCCGCTATGCTGAGGCGCTCCAGCACTACCAGAAGGCGGTCACCCATGATCCCGAGAACTACAAGGCATGGCTCCAGATCGGGGTCACCCTCCTGAAGCTGGAGCGTTTTGACGATGCCCTCGAGGTCTTCAGGAAGCTCCGTTCCATGAACGAGTACGACGGCGAGGTCTGGCTCGGCCTCGGGATCTCCCTCCTCTCCCTGGGCCAGAAGACGGAGGCGGGGGACGCCCTCAAGAATGCCATGCGGTTCAAGCCCAACCAGCCTGCCCTCTATTACTACCTCGCCCTGAACGAACAGGACGACGACCAGGCGCTCCGCCTCCTCCTCCGCGGGTACCGGATCGACTCCTCGAACCTTGATATCATCGTCGAGCTCGTGACCAGGCTCGTCCGTTCCGGCAGGAAGGCGGACGCTGCAGCCTTCTACCGGAAGGCCAAGGCCATCGATCCCGGGAACCCCCGGGTGGTGGAGCTCGGGGACGTCACCACAAAGAAGACTTGAGACCGGTGGGTAGACCGATAAGATAAACATTGATATTCGCTGAGAATCGTCCTTTTCCAGCTATCCAGATGAGTCTATTATTGGGCTCTCGGGGGACTTCCGCCCCCGCCGCGGGCATCCCCCGTCGTGTACTTGGACCTCGTCAAGGATGGTTTTTCGTACGAGACGGGGCAGAGCATCGCGGAAAGGGCCTATCCTCACTGGGGGATGTCACAGCGGCGGGGGCGAGCCGAAGGCGAAGCCCCCAGGAGCGTCGATTAGGGAGGATCTCGATTAGATCAAAACAATAAAGTCAATCCGAAGGCGATCTGGAGGCTTTGTTCCGTACTTATGGCACCCCACGAGGTGCGATAGCTCCCTAATCCTCGAGGAGTGCCACGAGGGATCCCTCGGGAACCCCGACGCTCTCGGCGATGGTCGGGCATTTCACCGCCATGAGGTACGCAATGGGCGGGAGCCCCCCGTACTCGGTGAGGGCCTCGTAGTTGGCCATGCCCTTGGCGATGATGAGGGTACACCGGTCTATCGCCATTTGCAGGTCACCGGGTATCTTCCCCAGGTTCACGCCGATATCGCCGCTCCCCGTATGGGTCACCGTGGCAAAGCGACGGAGGCCGGCTTTCTCGGCATCCTCCAGGGTCGCGTCGTTCAGGATGGGTGCACCCTTCACTGCCACGGTCACGCGTGAGCCCATCGCCGAGAGATGCTCTATGAAGAGCCGGTCAAAGATGATCTCCCCGGCATTATCGGTGAAGTACACGACCTCACGGGCAAGGTCCGCCATCCTCTCCGTGTCGTCGATGAGGAGACCCTTTCTGAACTCGTGGTCGAAGAAGGTCCTGAAGTCATCGGTGACCCGGTGGGAGAGGACCCCGTAGTCGAAGGTGTTTGCGATCACGCTCGCGAGGGCGTAATCCCGGAAGCTCGAGAGGGTCTGATGCACGGCTTGGCAGGCCCTGACGGCCTCCAGAGTGCTCGCTTCCTTGATACGCCGGTAAGGATCGGGATCCCCGAGGATCTCGTACGCCCTGCGGTGGGCAGCGGATGCCACGAGGGATGCCGGGCGGGGGGATCCCCGGTAGGTATCGAGGAGTGCACGGCATCCGGAGAGCACGTGCCCGATCTTCTCCTCGTCGCGGGTCGAGAGCCGGCATTCGTAGAGAATCCGCGAGAGGAGGCAGTCATAGCACCTATCATGGATCTTCATGGGACTCTCTCTGCCATTTGAAAAAATATGGTGATCGATGGGGCCACTGCGATTCGAACGCAGGTCAGAAGACCCCCAGTCTCCTAGGATAACCAGGCTACCCTATGGCCCCCCTCTGTAATGGGAACCGATCCCTTATGTACCTTGTCTTTGCGTCTGAACGCTCAGATCTTCAGACGTTTATCGCCTGCATATACCTGGTGAGGGCCTTCTGCACCTTTTTTACCCTCTTGCCCGCTTCAGATCTTCAGACGTTTATCGCCTTCACATTCCTGGTGAGGGCCTTCTGTACCTTCTCTTTACCTTCGGCTCGCGTCAGATCTTGAGCCGCTTGAAGGCCTCCACGTTCCTGGTGAGGGCCTCGAGCTCGATGTCAGAGAGATCCACACGGGAGGACCCCTGCTCGATCTCGAACTTGAGCTGGTGCATCCTCACCTTCATCAGGTACATGAAGAAGATCTGGAAGAGTATGACGATGCCGAGGAGGAGGATGATACCGGCATAGACATCTTCTAGGTTCATCGTGCCCCCTTGAAGAGTATCTTCACGAAACGGCTGACGAATCCATCGCTCGCCATCTCCACGCCCTCCTCGGGTGCGATGCCGGCGATATGGGCTGCAATCCTCCGGAAGGCACGGGATGCATCGCTCCCTGGGAACTTCATGACAACAGGCGTCTTATACACCGCGGCTACCCTGACGTTGGGGTCCTCGGGGATGATCCCGATGAGCTTCACCCCGAGGGTCTTCTCCAGCTTGCTCTGGATGAGCTCGGTGTGCTCGGACCCCGCACGGTTGAGGATGGCGCAGGCCACGTGCCCCCCGACGACCTCGGTGAGGACCTTGGTCTTCAGGGCATCCACGATCGAGGAGACCTCCGGGTTCACCACGAGGATGACCTCGTCGGCGATGGCGAGGGGGATCACCCCGTCCCTGCTGATCCCTGCAGGGGCATCGATGAGCAGGTAGTCGCAGCGGTTGACGAGCTCCTTCATGATATCCCGGAACCGGTCCGGGTTGGCGAGCTGGAACCCCTGGAGGGAGATACCGCTCGGGAGGACCTTGACGCCGTTGGGCCCGTCGTAGATCGCCTCCTCCAGCTTCGCCTTCCCCGCGAGGACCTCGTGGATCGTGATCGGAGCATCCTCGAGGCCGAGGAGGAGGCCGATATTTGCCATCCCTATATCGGCGTCCATGATGAAGGTCTCGAGACCCAGCTTGGCAAGGGAGGCCCCGAGGTTGATGGTACAGGTTGTCTTTCCCGTTCCCCCTTTCCCCGATGCGATCGTGTATGCCCTGATCATTCAGCACTCTGTACAGTTACATTCGCTCGAAATTCATATAATATTTGTCAGTCCCTGCCCCTTCCGAGCACTAAAGCCACCAATGGAGAATTTTCCGGGCGTCTTCGTCGATTCCCTTCTTCTCTTCAGGTGAGAGGGGGTGGTCGCTCCGTATAATGCCGAGCATCGCCTCGCCACGGTGGCCAATCTCGAAGAAGGTTACCCCCGGGGAATCGGGCTTCTTCTTCCGCCGGTAGAGATCGGAGAACCTCGCCGCCTCTTCGGAAGATCCCGGGTACAGGGAGACGACGACAAGGCCATCCAGGGTGGTGATGATGAAGTCGCTCATGTTGTACTTCTCGGAGAGCCTGTGGATACTCCCCTGGATATCGGGACTCTCCGTGAGAATCTCCACAGTCGGGGCCCCGGGATGTGCCTCCTCTGCCGGTCCAGCCTTCTCTGCTCCAGCTGCTCTCGGTGCTTCCCCAACCTCGGCTCCGTGGGCAGGGGTCACGGGAGATGGCGACGGGGGTGGTGGCGGTGGCGGGGGTGATGCAGGTGCACTCATACTCTTAAGGGTGTCCGCCATCCGCTTCACGTACCAGAAGAGAAGCCCCAGGAAGATCACCTGCGCCAGGCAGGCGATGGTGAGAACCACAAGGAGGAGCACCGTCGTGCTCTCGAACTCGGCTGTCATGTCAGATCGACCTCACTCCTCCTTCTCGGTCATGAGGTGTCCCAGGTGTAGTTTCTTCACGATCCCCCTCGCATTTTTCCTGATCTTCGTCGCGATGTGTTCCACGTCCACGTCATCCAGGGCTGACATCTCCATGTGGAGGAGGGCGAGCTCATCATACCCATCCGGCGGAGAGACCTCGGCCCCCGCCTGTCCTGACACAACAGCAATGGCCTGGTCCATATCCACCTTTGTCCAGGCCTTCTGTGGCTCGGCAACCTCCCCGGTTGCCGTCTCCAGGGCCGATGCCTCCTCCGTTACCAGAGGGTGAGCGGGAGGGAGGGGAGGCGGGGATATGGCTGGCAGATCCATTCTCTCCGGGGGTCTCTTCTCGGGGGCGGGTTCCCTGGCCTTCTCCCTGGGGGTCTTCACCGCCCTGGGAACAACCTGGGCCGAGAGGAGGCATGTCTCATTGAACTCGATGGCAAGCTTCAGTTCCGAGTCAGAGAAGTCCGAGAGGATGGCATCTATGGTCGTCTCCCCGAGAGCAATCATCCCTTCCCAGGCCGCACCCCCCTTGAGGAGACCGTACTCTGCAAGGATATACCGCCCCTTCTGGATGACGAGGGAGATGACCTCCTGCCTCAGGGAGATGGTGATGACACCGGTGTACCGGACCTCTGCAAGCTCCTGGATGAGGGAATTCAGCGCCACCCCTTTGATGACAGAACGAAATTTCCCCCGGGGAAGCTGCATTGTAAATAGCTGGTGTGTAAACTTAAATAATGTTATTGTTCCGAGCCCTCGCTGTCAACCCTTTTTTTCAACTTTGGAGCCAGATCAAACAGAAAATTGGGTAGATCTCAGCTTCCCCGGACCGTGAGCCCGCCGGACGCCCCCTCCCCGAGGCCCGGTCTTCTGCGTCCTGGGTATCTTAATCATTTCGAAAGATGAAGATAGGGTATAAGTGAGGTCCAAAAGGGAATTCACCCGCTGCACTATCCAAGGGGAACGAAGGGGGGGAAAAGAATAAGTTTATTACCAAACGAAACAGTTATCATTAAATTAAGGGAAACATTCCAGCCTCATCCGACAACCGCAGGTTGTATGGATGGAATCCCGGTGGGTATCAACTGTAATGCAATCCAGCGACCACGGAATTATGGTGATGAGGGTGACTGTTTTATGAGCGTCTGTCAGATCTCACCACAGGGCCGTGGGGTGTACCGTGACGACGAACCCCGGGTATTCAGGGATGAGTTGGGCCAGGGAGACCAGTGATGTATACCATACTCGTAGTGGATGACAGTCCGTTCATCGTCGACGTCTTCGTGACCATGCTCGAGAGGGGGGGATACCGGGCCATCGCCTCGTACAGCGGGCTCGAGTGTCTGGATATCCTCAAGAATATCAAGCCGGACCTGATCCTCCTCGATATCATGATGGAACCCATCGACGGGTGGGAGACCCTGGAGCAGATCAAGAGGAACCCCGAGACGAAGGACATCCCGGTGCTCATGCTCACCGCAAAGCAGCTCTCCCCCGAGGAGGCACAGACCTACGGGATGTACATCGAGGACTATGTCCTGAAACCCATCACCCACCGGGAACTCTACGACACCATCGAGCATGTCCTCAAGCGGAGGAACACCATCAAGCTCGATGTCGAGGAGGCGAAGAAGGCCGGGTTCGACCAGGGTATCATCGACGAGTACTCGAGGCTCGCAAAGAGCGTGGACGTGAACAACCGGCTCCTCAAGATCCTCGAGACCACCTACAACATCTATGACTCCAACCAGCAGGTCTCATCCAAGATCTCCCAGGCCATGAAGAGCATGTCCGAGAGCATCAAGACCCAGGAGGGCCGGCTCAGCCAGATCCGGACCGAGCTGGACCGGGTACTCAACGAGAAATAGAAGAATCGGATATCCGAATCCGCTTTTTTCGTCTAATTCTCCTGGAGCTCCTCTTTCCCGACGAGGACGACTGCAGCCGTGAGGACGGCGATCACCGCGACCGTCACGAGGGTCTCGGTGGGGTTGATGGTCTCGACCCCAAGGATGATCACCCGCCGGACCATTGCGGTGAGCCCGGCGACGAGGATAGGACGGACGAATACCCTGCTCGTCTTGAAGTAGGCCGTTATTGTCTCCAGGATCTCGACGATGATGATGGTGAGGAGGATCGCGTGGAGGACCTGGAGGAGATTGCTCGTGAGATCGCCCGGGCCGAGGAGAGCGAGGAACTGGATACCGGCAGCCACGAAGGAGACCAGGGCGAGGACGGAGAGAATGACGGCGGTGATGAAGTAGATGAGTTTGGTCAGGACTGCGATGAATCCTGTCATGGACTGGATCGAACGGTTGATCTCCATCTGGTTCCCCCTGTTCCTGATGGGCCGGGAAGACCGTCCCCGGACTACCCTGAATTCATTGCTACCCGATCGTATAAAATGAATAGCCCTGCCCGGGGAGTCACCGCTGGCATGCCCCTCCAGGTTCACCCTCCCGGGAGTGCACAGAGAGTACGATCCCGGAATTTTTCATTTTAGGTGAGAATATTTATATAGTTTTCTCGCGTTGTAATAATGCCAAGAGGGGCGAGGGTGCGGGGGCTCGTAGCTCAGCTAGGTAGAGCGCCTGGCTTTTAACCAGGTGGCCGGGGGTTCAAATCCCCCCGAGCCCGCTCCCACAGGACGCATCTGTGGTGGGGAGCCGTGATGGATTCTTGAATCGAAACCTGAATCTTGCTTTGGGGATGGGGAAATCTTCTGTCCAGGGAGGGTCTCTTGACCACTTTCAATGTTCTTGAACACATGATGGTTCCGGACCATCGTATCATGGAAGAAGAGGAGATAAAGTCGCTCCTCTCTACGTATCATCTCACACTGGAACAGCTGCCAAAGATCTACCATGATGACCCGGCGGTGAAGGCCGTCAAGGCCAAGCCCGGGGATGTCATCAGGATCGTCCGCGAGAGCCAGACGGCGGGGAGAGCCGAGTCCTACCGTCTCGTGATCAAGCGGCCGAAGAAGTGACGGGGGTTGGTAAACTCTTGATCGAAAGGGGTGTTCTCTCGAGAATTTACTTCTCCAAGGAGCATGTATCGCGCCACCAGCTTGACTCCTTCAACAACTTTCTCGAGCATAATCTCCAGAAGGTGGTAAACGAGCAGAAGATCATCCAGACCGACATCGATTCCCGGGGGAAGAGCAGGGATCCTGTCTGGGTCGAACTGGGGACCATCACCGTCGAGAAACCGGTTGTCCGGGAGGCGGACGGGTCCCAGGGGAGCCTCTTCCCCAGCGAGGCGAGGCTGCGGAACCTCACCTACGCGGCTCCCATCTACCTCACCATGACCCTCAGGCACGGGGAGACCCGGCAGGACCCGGTGGTGGCAAACATCGGCCAGCTGCCGGTCATGGTCGGCTCCCGGAAGTGCAACCTCTTCGGGCTCTCTGATGGTGAGCGGATCGCCCATGGCGAAGACCCCCTGGACCCGGGCGGATACTTCATCATCAACGGGACTGAGCGGGTCCTCATGACCCTCGAGGACCTCGCGTCGAACAAGATCATGACCGAATTCACGGAGCGGTACAACGAACGGATCTACGTCGCAAAGGTCTTCTCCCAGTTCCGCGGCTACCGTGCACTCGTCGTCGTCGAGAGGAACCGGAAGAACCTCCTCGAGGTATCCTTCCCCTCGGTCGCCGGCCACCTCAGGTTCGTCGACCTCATGAAGGCGCTCGGGCATGCGTCGGACCATGATATCGTGGAGGCCGTCTCCACCGACGAGGAGATCCTCACCTTCATGATGCAGAACCTCGAGGAGAGCGAGTGCGACTCGGTGGAGAGTGGGATCATGTACGTGGGGAAGAAGCTCGCCCCGAACCAGACCCGGGACTACCAGAAGAAGCGGGCCGAGTTCGTCCTCGACAATTACCTCCTCCCGCACCTGAACTACCTCATGCCCGTAGGCGTGAAGGAAGGGGACCCCGGCTACCGGCAGGCCGTCGACAGCGTCCGGCTCGCAAAGGCCCACTTCCTGGGCCGGATGGCCGAGTCCTGCTTCGACCTGGTGCTCAACCGCCGGAGGATCGATGACAAGGACCATTATGCAAACAAGAGGCTCAAGCTCGCCGGGGACCTGATGGAGGATCTCTTCCGGATCTCCCTGAACCGGCTCACCCGGGACATCAAGTACCAGCTCGAGCGGGCATCGATGCGCCACCGCGACCTCTCCATCGGAACCGCGGTCAGGGCCGATGTCCTCACCGAGCGGCTCCTCCACCCCCTCGCAACCGGTAACTGGGTCGGCGGGAGGACCGGCGTCTCACAACTCCTCGACCGGGTGGACCACATGTCCGTGCTCTCCCACCTGCGCAGGGTCATCTCCCCCCTCTCCCGTTCCCAGCCCCACTTCGAGGCACGCGACCTGCACCCCACCCAGTGGGGCAGGATCTGCCCGAGCGAGACCCCCGAGGGCCCGAACTGCGGCCTCGTCAAGAACTTCGCCCAGATGGTGGAGATCAGCCGCGGGGTGGACGACGACACCGAGGTGCCGAGGCTCCTCTACACCCTTGGCGTCGAGCAGATCAGGAGGGAGACCGCATGAAGAAGTCACGGGTATTCGTGGACGGTGCCCTCATCGGCCTCGTCGAGAACCCGAGGGATCTCGTCTCGGGCTTGAGAAGGATGCGGAGGAAGGGCGAGATCCCGACCGAGATCAACGTCTCCTTCAAGGAATACAACGGGGACGTCATCATCCACACCGACCGCGGGCGGGCGAGGCGGCCCCTTATCGTCCTCGAGAAGGGGAAGCCCCTCATCACCCCCGACGATATCGCGAAGCTGAAGGACGGGCTCATCCCCTTCGACGACCTGGTGAAGCGTGGCCTGATCGAGTTCATCGATGCCGAGGAAGAGGAGGACCTCTACATCGCCATCCACGAGCGCGAGATCACCCCCGAGCACACCCACCTGGAGATCGATCCCTCCCTCATCCTGGGCATCGCCGCGGCCCATGTCCCCTTCCCCGAGCACAACGCAAGCCCCAGGGTCACGATGGGAGCAGGGATGGTGAAGCAGGCCCTCGGCTTCGCCGCAGCGAACATGAAGCTCCGGCCTGATACCCGGGGACACCTCCTCCACTATGCGGAGCGGCCCATCGTCCACACGAGCACCTCGGACTCGATCGGTTCCGATGACCGGCCCGCAGGGCAGAACTTCGTGGTGGCCATCCTCTCCTACGAGGGGTACAACATAGAAGATGCCCTCATCTTTAACCGGGCCGCCATCGACCGTGGCCTCGGCCGCTCCCACTTCTTCAGGACCTATGAGGGAGAAGAGCGCCGGTACCCGGGCGGCCAGGTGGACAAGATCCAGATCCCGGACGAGGAGGTGACCGGTGCCCATGGGGCGGAGTTCTACCAGCACCTTGACGCCGACGGGATCATCAATCCCGAGACGGTGGTCCTCGAGAAGGACGTCCTGATCGGGAAGACCTCCCCGCCCAGGTTCCTCGAGGAGCCCTCCGGGGAGCTCATCTCCGTTGAGAAGCGGAGGGATACCTCGGTCACCATGCGGTCCAACGAGAGGGGGATCATCGACACGGTCATCATCACCGAAGGTGAGAACAGCGCACGCCTGGTGAAGGTTCGGACGAGGGACCTCCGGGTGCCCGAGGTCGGCGACAAGTTCGCCTCACGCCACGGGCAGAAGGGGGTCATCGGCCTCATCGCACCCCAGGAGGACATGCCCTTCACCGAGAGCGGTATCACCCCGGACATCGTGATCAACCCCCATGCCATCCCGAGCAGGATGACCATCGGGCACATGCTCGAGATGCTCGGCGGCAAGGTGGGATCGATGGAAGGAAGGCGGATCAATGCAACCGCCTTCTCCGGCGAGTCCGAGACCGATCTCAGGGCATCCCTGAAGCAGCTCGGTTTCTCCCACACCGGCCGCGAGGTGATGTACGACGGGATCACGGGGAGATCCTTTGCAACCGACATCTACGTCGGTATCATCTACTACCAGAAGCTCTACCACATGGTCTCATCGAAGATGCACGCCCGTTCGCGGGGCCCGGTCCAGGTCCTCACCCGCCAGCCCACCGAGGGGCGCGCGAGGGAGGGCGGACTCCGGTTCGGTGAGATGGAGCGCGATGTCATGATCGGGCACGGGGCCGCCATGGCCCTGAAGGAGCGGCTCCTCGATGAGTCGGATAAGGTCGTCCAGTACGTCTGCGCCCACTGCGGGATGATCGCGATGCTCGACCGGAAGCAGAATATCACCCGGTGCCTGGCATGCGGCGGTGAGACCGACATCTACCCTGTCGAGATGAGCTATGCCTTCAAGCTCCTCCTGGACGAGATGAAGTCCATGGGTATCGCCCCCCGGCTGAAACTGGAAGATATGGTGTAGGAGGTGCGTGATGCCGAGTCCAAAACGAATAGGCCAGATTGAGTTCGGTCTCCTCTCGCCTAAGGAGATCAGGAAGATGAGTGTCCGCAAGATCATCTGGGCGGACACCTACGACGAGGACGGGTATCCCTACCCCCAGGGGCTCATGGACCTCGCCCTCGGGGTCATCGACCCCGGCCTTCGGTGCAAGACCTGCGACCAGAAGGCGAGCGACTGCCCCGGCCACTTCGGCCACATCGAGCTTGCAAAGCCCGTCATCCACGTCGGCTACACGAGGCTCATCCGGAAGCTCCTGCGGGTCACCTGCAGGGCCTGCAGCCGCCTCCTCCTGGAACCGGTGGAGATCGAGAAGGTCCTGGCATCCGAGGAGGAATCGCCCGGTGGGGATATCCTGAAGGAGAAGGACATCAAGAAGGAGCGCCTCTGCCCCCACTGCGGTGAACAGCAGCTCAAGATCAACTTCGAGAAGCCCACCACGTTCTCCGAGATCTGGACCGAGGACGGGAAGAGGAATGAGCACAAGCTCACCCCCGCTGATGTCCGGGCACGGCTCGAGAAGATCCCGGACGAGGATCTCCGGCTCCTCGGGATCAACCCCGACGTCGCCCGGCCCGAGTGGACCATCCTCACGGTCCTCCCCGTCCCGCCCGTCACCATGCGCCCGTCCATCATCCTGGAGAACGGGCAGCGCTCGGAGGACGACCTCACCCACAAGCTCGTGGACATCATCCGGATCAACCAGCGGTTCAAGGAGAACCAGGACGCAGGGGCTCCCCACCTGATCATCGAGGATCTCTGGGAGCTCCTCCAGTACCATGTCACCACCTACCTGGACAACGAGGTAGCCGGCTGCCCGCCCGCACGGCACCGGAGCGGGAGGCCGTTAAAGACCCTCTCCCAGCGGCTGAAGGGGAAGGATGGCCGGTTCAGGGGCTCGCTTTCGGGGAAGCGGGTGAACTTCTCGGCACGTACCGTCATCTCGCCTGACCCGAACATCCGGGTCACCGAGGTGGGAGTGCCTCTCGCCATCGCCCGGGAGATGACCATCCCGGTCAGGGTGACACCGTTCAACAAGAACGAGCTGGTTGAGTACATCATGAAGGGACCGGATCGGGCCACCATCCACTCCCCTGTAGGAGCGAACTATGTCATCCGGCCCGACAACAGGAGGCTCCGGCTCTCGGATGCCAACCTGGAGACCGTTGTCGCCATGGTCGAGCCGGGATGGACCGTGGAACGGCAGCTCAGGGACGGGGACATCGTCCTCTTCAACCGGCAGCCCTCCCTCCACCGGATGTCCATCATGGCCCACCGGGTGCGGGTGATGGACGGGAAGACCTTCCGGCTGAACCCCGCCGTCTGCCCGCCCTACAACGCGGACTTCGACGGGGACGAGATGAACCTCCACGTCCCCCAGACCGAGGAGGCGAAGGCCGAGGCCCAGATCCTCCTCGCGGTCGAGGAGAACATCCTCTCCCCGCGCTTCGGGGGGCCGATCATCGGCGGGATCCATGACCATGTCTCGGGGATCTTCATGCTCACCCACGGCCTCAGGCACTTCACGAAGCCCCAGGTCATCTACCTCCTCATGCACTACCCCGTGGAGCGGATGCCGGAGCCGGAGAAGGAGGTGGACGGGGTCCCGCTCTGGTCGAACAAGCAGGTCCTCTCCTGCATCCTGCCCCACGAGCTGAATATGGTCTTCAAGGCATCGTCCTGCGCGAGTTGCGAGACCTGCAAGAGGGAGGAGTGCGAGCGGGACGCGTACGTGAAGATATTCGACGGCCAGCTCATCTCGGGCACCATCGACAAGAAGGCAATCGGTGCCTTCGACGGCCAGATCCTCCACCGCATCATCAGGCAGTACGGGATGAAGAAGGCGGCGGAGTTCATCGACGACATGACGAAGCTCGCCATCCGGGCCATCATGCTCGACGGCTTCTCTTTCGGGATCGACGACGAGGACCTCTCCCGCACCGAGCACGGGCAGATCAATGATGTCCTCACGACCGCCTCGACGGACGTGGACAGGAGGATCAAGATCTTCCAGGACGGGCAGCTCGAGCCCATGCCCGGGCGGACCCTTGAAGAGACCCTGGAGATGCAGATCATGCAGGTACTCGGGAAGGCCAGGGACCGGACGGGTGAGATCGCGGGGAGGCACCTCGGACTCGAGAACAGCGCCGTGGTCATGGCGGTCTCGGGGGCACGGGGCTCCATGCTCAACCTCACCCAGATGGCGGGGTGCATCGGCCAGCAGTCCGTCCGTGGGGAGCGGATCGTCCGTGGGTACGACGACCGCACCCTCCCCCATTTCGTAAAGGGGGACCGTGGCGCTGCTGCCCATGGCTTCATCCAGAACAGCTACAAGAGCGGCCTCTCCCCCACGGAGTTCTTCTTCCATGCCATCGGCGGGCGCGAAGGCCTCGTCGATACCGCCGTCCGAACCTCGCAGAGCGGGTACCTGCAGCGGCGGATGATCAACGCCCTCCAGGACCTGAAGGTGGCCTACGACGGCACGGTCAGGACGACCGGCGGCCGGATCATCCAGTTCCGGTACGGCGAGGACGGGACCGACCCGTCGAAGTCCTCCTTCGGGAGCCCCGTAGACGTGAAGGGGATCATCGAGAGCGAGCTGAAGGAGGAGGTCTCATGAAGGAGTCCATGGAAAAAAGGATCGAAGCCTCCGACCTCCCCGACCGGACCCGGGAGGAGATGAAGAAGTTCCTCGGCGACCGGTCCGTCACGGAGAAGCAGTTCACCCACATCCTGGACCGGATCGTCCGGGAGTACCAGAACACCCGGATCGAGGCCTGCGAGGCGGTAGGGATCGTGGCGGCGCAGTCCATCGGGGAACCGGGGACGCAGATGACGATGCGGACCTTCCACTACGCAGGGGTCGCAGAGATCAACGTCACCCTCGGCCTGCCCCGGCTCATCGAGATCATGGATGCCCGGCGCGAGCCCTCCACCCCCACCATGACCATCCACCTGAAATCCGACTACTCGGGCGACCGTGACCGTGCCCGTGAGGTGAGCTGGCAGGTCGAGGCGGCACCCCTCGCCGAGTTCGGGGACATCACCATCGACATGGAGAAGATGCTCGTCGTCGTCCAGCTGAACACCGCGGTCACCGAGAAGCGGAAGATCGGGGTGGAGAAGATCATCGAGGTCGCCCCCAAGAAGATCAAGGAACGGCGCCATTACCGGGACTTCGAGTGCGAGGTGGACGAGGAGGCGGCCCGGCTCCTCTTCCTCCCGAAGGACCGGGAGAGCTACCAGAACCTCTTCCAGCTCGCCGAGCATGTGAGGAACGTCATCGTCCAGGGGATCGATGACATCGAGAGGGTCGTCGTGAGAAAGGAGGAGGGGGAGTATATCCTCTACACTGAGGGCTCCAACCTGAAGGATGTGTTCGAGGTGGATGGGGTCGACACCTCCCGCACGAGAACCAACAACATCAGCGAGATCGCCGACGTCCTCGGCATCGAGGCGGCGCGGAACTCGATCATCTACGAGGCCCTCTCGACCCTCGCCGAGCAGGGTATCCTCGTCGATGTCCGGCACATCATGCTCGTCGCTGACATGATGTGCATGGACGGCGAGGTGAAGCAGATCGGCCGCCATGGCATCGCGGGCGAGAAGGAGTCGGTCCTCTCCCGCGCGGCCTTCGAGGTGACGGTGAACCATCTCCTCGACGCGGCCGTGGCGAACGAGGTGGACGAACTGAACGGCGTCACCGAGAACATCATCGTCGGCCAGCCCATCCAGCTGGGCACCGGCGACGTGAAACTCATCGCAAAACCCATGCACTAGGAGAATCGCAATGGATTTCAACATCTCACTGAGGAGAGCACTAAAGACCGGGAAAGTGTTCCTGGGACAGAACAGCACAAGAACATGCATCACCGAGGGAAAGGCACGGCTCGTCGTCGTGGCATCCAACTGCCCCGGGGACTTCCGGAAGTTCCTCGAGACCACGAAGGATGTACCGGTCCATGTCTTCGCGGGCTCCGGCGTCCAGCTCGGCATGGCCTGCGGGAAGCCCTTCCTCGTCTCGGCCCTCGCCGTCGTAGAGCCCGGCGAGTCGGACATCCTCACCCTTGCGAGGTCCTGACATGGGCGAGATCATCCTCTCCGAGGACTGCATGCGCCTCATGTCGCAGTTCGAGCAGCTGACGGGCGCGAGCAGCCGCGACTGCATCATCGATGACCGGAACGGCCGCATCATCCTCGTCGTGAACCCCGGCGAGATGGGGCGGGCCATCGGGAAGAAGGGCGCCTCCATCAAGAAGGCCTCGGAGGTGATGGGGAAGAAGATCGAGGTGGTCGAGTACTCCCCCAGCCCCGAGCAGTTCATCAGGAACTGCTTCCTCCCCGCCAAAGTGAACACCCTCGAGTTCGAGGGCGAGGGCGAAGAAAGGGTCGCGAAGGTGACGGTGCGGGACGAGGACAAGGGCATCGCCATCGGCAAGGAAGGGAAGAACATCTTCAAGGCCAAGCGCCTCGCCCAGCGCCAGCACAGCATCGCCGACGTAAGGCTGGTGTAACTCCTTTTTTTATCTTTTTACCAATTGGTTAGTTTGTCTTCAGGGACTAAGATGATCAATGCTGCAAAGGATCCCGAGGACCAACCTTCACAAAATCTAGATGGCAGCGGGCTAAGTTATAAATAACCTTAGTGCTAGTGATTATTCGTAACCAAATTTATGCCAGAGCCCGCGTCAACGTCAATATTATCAATCGCATTACCGCCTATTTTTGAGACTTTTTTAACGAAATTAGGCAGCTTGATTGATTTAAAGGACTTATGGAGAATATTTTGGTTAAATCGACACTTAGAAAAGAAAGCAGAAGATAAGATGGTGGTTGATGATATTTTGGATTTAAAATCCCGATTAATCGATGCGATAAAAAAATCTGATTACGAGCGAATGAACTTTTTATTGTATGCGATGCTGCATAAATGCGATCAAATGTCTCCAGCTGCTAGAACAGCCGTTGCATTATCTATCGAAGATAGCTTGATATCTTTTTCTTCGATGCCTAATCTTTTAGAAGATGGTCTTTTTACAATATTCGCAATCTCTATGAAGTTTTTACCGGAATGGGAAGAAAAATATCATCCGATATATACAAAGAAAGGTGATATGCTATTTTTCACCTTTTCACCTGCGCAAGACATTTTTCAAGATTCACTTTTTTCTGCATCGAGTGTTGTATTGGGGCTCATTTATAGGATTATAATTAAATCTTCAGAATTATCGGAAAAAAATTTAATACGTTGCAGTAACTTCTTATTATTTCTTTTAGCCGGAGATTTGGACTTAAACAAAAGAAGTAAGTTCTTTTACACGTCGATTTTACTGATCATTGTACAACTTGCCGCCAAAGCGAAGTCATTAAAGTTAGAGCCTTTAAACGAGAAATTATTTGTACTGCTTAAAAAATTTGATAAAAATTGGTTAGATGAAATATTGAAAATTAGTCTGGAGAAAGCAAATCCGTTCGCAAAAATGGGAGATATCGACGTTATACTTGCAACAAAAAATGAAATTCTTTCTTTAAGGGACGAATTGAACAAATGAGTATCGTAATTTTAGGTATGGATGCCCTTGGGGATTTTATCGGATCCCCTCGTTCCGGATTTCTACCCAACTATAAGCCGGTGGACTTTCCGGGGAAAACCTGGACGCTCTCGGGGGAGGGAGGTTTCATAAGAAACCGACCTCGAGCGACGAAGTCGCGAGCTTCGCCCCCGCCGCGGGCACCCCCCCGTAGTGTACTGAGATATCCGGAAATACTTTTTCCCATATGATCTGATGCCCAGTTATTGGGCCTATCCCCACGCGGGGGACGCCACAGCGGCGGGGGTGAGGGCGATATGGCAATAATTTATTGCTCTGAAGAATTAATCAAATCGCTAATGACCGATATTTGTATCGAATATTATGACTTTTTGTTTTTAGTTGGTATTATCACTGCATTTATAATAGAACTTGTAATCGGCACCCTTGCCATTCGTTGGCTTTTGAGAAGGCATGCAATGATGACGCATCAACCCTTTAATACTGCCGGACACGTATCACGATTCTTAACAGCTATTATTACAGGCGCTGTAAGTGGTTCTATTGTATATTATCTTGTAAAGGAGCCATCTCCTGATTTTGTTGGGACAATACTGATAATGATGATGCTGTTAATTTTCATAGTTGTCATGTATTTCATTAGTTTGGGTGTTGAAATCTACTTTTCACAACAATAATTGGCTTTTTTGAGGGACGAGCGACCCTAATGCTCTGGAACTCTCTTTTTGGAGATTTTTTCGGGTGAACAAAATGCGCGTGGGAAGGGAGGTTTCATAAGAACCCGTCCCGAGCGACGAAGTCGCGAGTTCACCCCCGCAGCTCAGGCACCCCATTGCTATGGGCTGATACAAAGTAAAACAACTTTTTAAACAGAAACCTTTTATAAATGGCCCAAAACCATTGTGT
This sequence comes from Methanomicrobiales archaeon, assembly GCA_015660865.1. Classification (GTDB taxonomy): domain Archaea; phylum Halobacteriota; class Methanomicrobia; order Methanomicrobiales; family JACTUA01; genus JACTUA01. The sequence goes on from JACTUA010000001.1 coordinate 247,335, forward strand.
ATAGAGATTTGACTCCTCGGAGCCAATATATGTCAGAAATATCACCAAAACCTTATCCACCCAATAGCGATCTTGAACAAATGGCGATAACAACATTTGAGAGTTTATTAGATTTGAAAACAGTCTTCCCAAGAATTTCACGAAATGATAAAATACCCGATATTGACGGATGTCTGGTTTTATGTGATATTAATAAAGTTCCAATAGCGAAATTAGAAGTCCAAATTAAAAAATTACCTGATGGAAATTCAGATGACCCCAAAATTCCTTGCCCCTTATCAATTTTCGGCTATGCAAAAATGGCAATTGTCCCTGTTCTTTTGATCTCTGTGGATGTTGACAAAAGCATTGCGTATTGGATCCATATTGACGATGCGTTATTCTCAAAGTATCGTGATTCAATCACCGAAATACAAAAAACGGTCTTAATCCACTTTCCCCATGAAAACTACATTGATGGAAAAGATTTGAATTATCTAACTAAATGGAAACAAATTTATGAGGATAAACGAGGGAAGATCGAAAACTTTGATCGAATAGAACGTGAAAATGCATTACTGAAAGAATTTTCTAATCCAATCTTGGGAAAGGAAAGTCCTCATATTAAAGAAATTCATCGGTTTTTAGATGATCTGAATTATTTTTTAGATACGCAATTTCCGATTGTTAAAAAAGTGTTTTTTAAAAATGCATGGAAGGTGGGCATAGCGTATTTTGAGTATTCAAACGATCGCCTCTCGTATTCCTTGTTCCCGATTCCCTCCGATAAAAACGACGTTCAGATAAAAATTATTGATGAGCCTCTTAAAAGGAAATTGAGCAAAGAGCACTACGATACTACAGGACATTATCGAGAAAATCCGATAAAAAGACGATCTCGTGATTATGCTCTTGAGATAATTGAATCTAGAATTTCACGAATTTTACAATATCATCTTCTTAATCATAAGAATGAATTTTTAGCGCGAGAGTTCATCTTTGCGTTTATAGACCAATTTTACGTCCAATTAGGCCTTAAAATTAAAAATGAATACACAGTTGAAGAAATCGATATGGCTTTTTTCCGCTTCTTGCCCCATTGGACTGCCGAAGCAATTCAACACCTAATGCAAGGTAAAGGGAAAAATAAGGTTGGCCCGTCAAATCCCATATTTCGAAAATTATTCATTGATCCTGATTTGATTAATTGTCTCATAATGCCCAATGAACAACAAATCATTATCGAACGTGTACTAAATCGATTAGCCAATAACAACCCAACGCCAATAATTCCGTTAGGCAACGAAAAGTTACCCTTCGGTACATTTTTTGAATTATTTACGTTCTTAAAATCCCTCGGAATAGTTTCAATTCAAAGAATTTATTCCCCCAAAGATTATGGCCGGTTGCGCACGAGATCAAATTGGATGTGGAATGTTTATTCACCAGAACAAATAAAAGAAAATTTGTCTATCTTTTTCGCTAATTTAAATAACGTTTATACAAGTCTTGTTTATCAAAATTTTTTCGAAATTAAAGATAACCTACCGATATTCGGTAAGGCAAATAGAATTGTTGCAGTGTACTCAGTTGAAGAAGACTATGATATGCAACACTTTCCATCTCTACATTGTTATTTCCTTTTTGATGAATCGCTTGGCAGAAAAATTGTTTTCGAATTATACAATAAAACCGAAGTGCCAGACATCCCCTCTATGCAGGAGATAAAATCAGATCAGGACTTCTTAATCAATGGAAGAAAGTACCCGATTATCGCTTTGAGTCAGGAAATCTTAGAATTTATTTTCAAAGATTTGCCAATGACGGATTATTGTTATGATTTGCTTCAAAGAAATTTGAAGAATTATTTCCATAATAGGAAAGAAGAAAGGAAAAGCTTAGGATAACATTTCCAAGTGCATCCCTTATGCACCCGGAATGTTTTCAAATCCATTTTCTCAGAAGTATGAGACAGTATCGAAAATATGAAGATTTTACCCCCTTGCCCCCAACCCACCTGCCGCCGCCTGCTGGGGAGAGCACGGTCTTACACTCGGGCCGCCATTAAAGCATCTCCTATGGAGGCGGGCATCCGCGATGGGGAAGGCCTTGCCTGCAGCAATCAGTCCCGCCCACCTCCAGCCCTATTAGGCCGCCTCCACAGCGCGGGTCAGGAAAGGACTCTTCCCCCTCATCTTCCCCCACGCCCTCACCAGCCCGAAGCAGCCGGTGAGCATCATGTCCCCATAGGGTGCAGCCTGGTAGGCATCGGGGAGGATCCCTTTCCGGTTCGGGCCGGTGACCGCCAGGTATTTGCTCGGATGCGGCCGGTGTACCCTGGCCCCATGTCCTCCATCCCTGAAAATCTCCTCGTTTGTTAATGTCCCTTCACGGAGCTTCCCGATGAGGGAGAGGAGGTGGGCGCGATCCAGGGAATGCGTGTGATGCTCGACGATCCCACAGACCTCCTCCCCGTGGAGGTTCACGCAGAAGGTATGGGCATTCCCGGCGTTCACAAGGGTGACGCCGTCCTGTGCCCGTTCCTTCACCCAGGGATCGCAGAGTGCCCCGAGGAGAGCGGCTGGGCCGGTGTCGATGACGAGCGACCCGGGCGCCTGTCCCCGGAGGGCCGCCATCCGGGTCATGGTCGGGAGGGGCGGGTCCCGGGCGAGGGCCCAGATCTGCCAGTCTCCCTCCTCCAGGAGATCCCCCATGACCCTGAACCGGTGGAGGCGGTTGCTCTCCGCCGGGGAGAAGCCATGGTCCTGCACGGCGAAGGCATGGTCAACCGGGTATGGTACCCCGAAGGCGCGGAGGGCCACCCTGATTTCAGCCTCCATGTAATCGGTGGTGCGGACGAGGGTTGTATCAGGGGGCTGGCTGGAGACGAGCTGGATGCCAAGGGACCTTACCTTCTCGAGGTTGTCATGGATGGTGAGGGCCGCGGGCTCTGTCGCAAAAACGGAGAGCCCTTTCCTGAGATGCTCGGAAACGGCCTGGACCGAGTCCCCGCCTCCCATGGTGTACCCGTCCAGGAAAATGGCCTCGCCCCTCGCACCCGCTTCGCGGATCCTCTGCGCAACGACGGCCGTCGGCGCCGGGAGGACCATCTTCACGCAGTTCTCGACGGGGCGGCCCGGGTCGTAGACGAGGACGTCCTGGGTCCCCCGCCCGATGTCGACGGCGAGGAGGGTCATGCCGGGCTGCGCGAGGGGGTCTTGCTCCATGCGGTGATGGAGCCTGGCTCGGGATGGTACTCCCGGAACTGCTTCAGGCAGACGGTGAGGTCCCTGGTGAATGCGAAGTAGCCGATCTGGGTGTTCCGGCAGAGGTTCATCGCCATGTCCATGAGCCCCCGGGGGTCCGGCCTCGCCTCGCCGAGCCAGATGTGGAAGATGTTCCCGCCATCGATGATGGGGAAGAAGACATGCTCAACCTCGATCCGCTTTGTGAGGGGAATCTCTGCACACGGGGCGACATGTGTCCCGTTCGTGTAGTAGATGGGGAGGTCCCGGGTCTCCTCACATTCCACCAGGGCCGCCTCCAGGTTCCCCTTGATCACCTTCATGGCATACTTCCGGTAGCGCTGGTCAAGGAGGTCGGCCACTGCGAAGCGCTGGCCGGTGGTCTCGGCCGGTGTCCGGGCGAGGGCGATGGTCATGCCATGCCGCTTTGAGAGCTCCTTTGCATAGAGCTCCAGCTCGGTCATGGCCCGGACTGCCAGCCTGAAGGCATCCTTTGACTCGTGGAGCTGGTGGCCGGTATGGTGCTCTACCATCTCGTTCACGCCCACGACTCCGATGGTGTAGACCAGGCCGTCGAGGTCGACGGCGACCGCCCCCCGTTCCCCGTCGTTCGGGTCTTTCGGCCTCTGCATGGCAAAGGGCATCCTCCCGTTCGCCCTGATGATCTCCATCCAGCGCCGCTTGATATGGAAGACCTCGACCGCAATGTCCATGAGGGCTTTCAGCTCGGCGAAGAGCCGGTTGTCGTCCTTCTCGGCACGGTACGCGGCCCGGGGGCAGTTCACCGAGACCACCTGCCAGGAGCCCATGGAGAAGTGCCTCCCGTCCTGGAAGTCGAGCTTCCCCTCGAACTCCGGGTCCTTCCCTGCGACGGTGGAGAACTGGTAGGCGCAGCACTGGTAGCAGGAGATCCCCTTTCCCGCCCCCCGGTAAGGAGGGATCTGGTTGTCGTAGTAGGGCGTGCCGAACTTGGATGCGAGCTCGAAGGTGAGGAGGTAGAGGTCCCGGTAGCTGGGGAGCTCGGGGTGCCTCCGGTTGAACTCCTCGTTCTCGGTGAGGAAGTCCGGCTCGACGCTGATCTCGGGCTTGGGGAAGGAGAAGGGCTTGCCCCAGTAGTCGCCCTCGAGCATCACCTCCATCATGGCCTTGAAGAGGAGCCTGACCTCCCGCTCGAACTCCCCGTAGGTCCTCCTCGGGGCCTGCTTCCCGTCGTATATCCTCCCCCGGTACACGCAGGGCTTGTCCTTCCAGAGGGTGGGGACGCCGGGAGTGAGCTGGACCGACGAGAAGACGAGCTGCCCGCCCCGGGCGACCATCATCTGGGTCATCTCGTAGACAAACATCTGGATGAGCTGCTTGATCTCGTCGTAGTCGAGCCCCTCGAAGTAGGGGGCGAGGAAGGTGAGGAAGTTGTAGTAGCCCTGGCCACCGGCGAAGTTGGTCTGGGCCGATCCGAGGGCCTTCACCGCATGGAGCACCGCGACCTCGGCGCGCTTTGCCGGTCCCGCCACCGAGGCCTTCGTGCCGTTCCCGTCGGGCATCAGGCCATAGTACAGGAAGTAGCGGAGGTCCCAGTCCTGGCAGAAGGGCCTCGTCCCGAAGTACTCCAGGTCATGGATATGGAGATCCCCGCCGAGGTGGTAATCGGAGAGGTGCGGGGGGAGCTGGAGGAGGTACTGCTCCTTGCTGATCTTGTCGGCCTTCTTCTTGTGGGAGGTCTCGGCGTTCTCCTGGAGGTTCGCGTTGTCGTGGGCCTCAAACCCCCTTCCCACGTCGATGAGGTGGGCATCGTAGACCGGTGTCCCCACCCGGGTGCAGACATTCCGGTACTCGACGAGCCCCTGCTCGAGGAGCACGGTGTTCACGATCTCCCGGATGAGGGGGCCTGAGAGGGCCTGGAGGCCGAGCTTCTGGATCCGCTGCTCCACGAGGACAGCGATATCCCGTGCGATCTCCTCGTCTGCACTCTCGTGGCCATAGAAGACCTCGATGAGCTGCGTCTCCTCCACGATCTGCCGGACGATCCTCTCCCTGTCCCACTCCACCATGTGGCCGTCCGTGGTACGGACCTTGGGGAGGGCAGGGACGAAGATCCCGTCGAGGGTTGCCTGTTTGGTCTGCCGGAGGGCCGGCTTCGGGATCCGGCTCACAGGCTCACACCCGCGAGGCGTCCCACCGAGTCCTCCTTCACCTTCCCACCGGAGAAGAGATCCAGGGTCGTGAGGAAGGAATCCCCCCGCCGCAGCACGGGCGCCTCCATGGCAAAGACCCCGTTCACCCGGAGCTCGGTCAGGGAGGCCGCGCTCGACATATCCTCCTCCTGGAACCGAATACCTTTTCTCTTCAGGAAATCCTTCAATAATTCGCAGTTGGGACAATTTTCCAGTGAATAAACGGTCAGGACGTATTTCTCCCCCATGGATCCACCACTCCCCCCTAATCGATTATCATTTGTAGCTGGATGCTAACATATTCTTGATGGTCAGGACTTTTATTGCTATTGATCTCACCCCGGAGGTGAGGGAGCGGATGCGGGGTCCGCAGGGGGCCCTGGCAGGGTGCCGTGCCCGCCTCACCGTCGTGAAGCCTGACGCCATCCACATCACCCTCAAGTTCCTCGGGGAGATCGACGAGAAGACCTGTGAGAGGGTCAAAGAGGCCCTCTCCACCATCCGGTTCGAACCCTTCGAGATCACCCTCGGGGGAGTGAAAGGAAACCCCCCTTCTTTCCCGCGGGTCATCTGGTCGGGCGTCAGGGACGCGGGGGGATGCGGGAGACTCTTTGCCCTCGTGGAGGAGGCCCTTCTCCCGCTCGGAGTCCCGAAGGAGAAGCGGGGTTATACCCCCCATGCAACCCTCGCGCGGGTGAAGAGGTTTGATCCCTCCCTCCTTCCCCCCCTGGAGAGCCTGGCCTCCGAGGAGTTCGGGTCCTGCCCTGTACGGTGCATCAAGCTGAAGAAGAGCACCCTCACCCCCACGGGGCCTGTCTACGAGGACATCATGGAGGTCCGGTGCGCGTGAGGTCAAAGGGGGAGGAGACGGTCCTTGAAAGGATCCGGCCGAAGGAGGACGAGCACAACCATACCTGGGTCGTTGCCACCGGGATCCTCTCGGCCATCGAGAAGGACGGGAGGGCGAAGGGGATGGTGGTCGGGTCGGTAGCGAGGGACACCTGGCTCTCGGGTGACCGTGACCTGGACATCTTCCTCCTCTTCCCCCCCCAGCTCTCCCGGGAGGACCTGGAGGAGACGGGGCTCGATCTCGCGAGGAAGATCGCCCGCCGGTTCACCGGCATCTTCCATGAGAAATACGCCGAGCACCCGTACGTGAACGCCACCATCGACGGCCTGGACGTCGACCTCGTCCCCTGCTACGAGGTTGCTTCGGCAGCCGCAATCCAGTCAGCCGTGGACCGTACCCCCTTCCATACCCGGTACATCTCTGACAAGATCGGGCCGCTCCGGGACGATGTTCTCCTTGCCAAGCAGTTCGCAAAGGCCTGCGGAGTCTACGGCTCCGACCAGATGACCGAGGGGTTCTCGGGCTACCTCTGCGAGCTCCTGGTCCTGCACTACGTGGGGTTCTCCCCCCTCGTCGAAGCCGCCGCGGGGTGGAAGCCCGGCACCTGCATCGACCTCGAGGGGCATGCCTGCAAGGCCTTCGAGGAGCCGCTCCGGGTGATCGATCCGGTCGATCCCGCACGGAACGTTGCGGCCGCCCTCTCCTGCACCCGGATGTTCGAGTTCGTGGAATATTGCCGGGGATACCTCGAGAACCCCTCATCAGATTTCTTCTTCCCGCACGAACGGGCCGGGATGGACCGGGAGGGGTTTGCGAGCGCCCTCGCCCGTCGGGGAACGAGCCTCTTTGCCATCACGTTCGCAACCCCGCCGCTGATCCCTGATATTGTCGTCCCCCAGCTCCGAAGGAGCCTTGCATCCATCCAGGGCCTCCTCAACAGGAACGGGTTCGCCGTCCTCCAGGACGACTGTGCCATGGGAGAGGAACGGTGCATCCTTGTCCTCGAGCTCCTGGTCGACCGCCTCCCCCCCGTCACAAGGCACACGGGACCGCCACTCTGGGACAGGGCGAATGCCGAGAAGTTCGCCGAGAAGTACCAGGAGAACCCCCTCTCGGGCCCCTTCATCAGGGACGGGCGGTACAAGGTTGACCTGGAGCGGAAGTTCACGGACGCAAAGGCTCTCCTCCATTCACCTGAGATCCTCACCGTAGGACTTGGGAAGCACGTCAAACAGTCGATGGAGAAGGGGTGGGAGGTGCACAAGGGCGAGGAGTGCTGGGACGAGGAGTTCAGGGTCTTTCTCTCCCACTTTATTGAACCGGCATCACCTCTGGCGAGAAGGACGAGGACCGGGAAGAAAGGATCAGGGGAGACCTGAGGCCAGGCTGGTTCCTGTATCAGCCCGGGGTAACAAAGATATATTTATCTCCACAATTCTTTCATTCACATCCGGGGATTCACCAAGGTATCAGCATACCAGAGAACCAGCGTGTGATCAGGTACCAGGTAGAGAGACAGACCTTGGCGTTCTCGACCCCGACTGGACCGATATCCCTGAACCCCCCCGTCTCATTCCATCGCATTGAACAGGGGATGATCCCTGAACCGGCCTGGACGTGATCGGCCGACGGGGGTCTTCCATCAGTCAGGAAAGGAGGATGTGTATGTCAAAGTGGATCTTTGGAATTACCTGGATCTGGATGATCATCATCGGCCTGGTGATGATCGCAGGAATCGCGTTGGTCGCGACTGCCGCTCTTGTCCTCGGCGTTATTACGCTCCTTCTGGGCCTCATCGGACTCGCCATGGCCTGGAAGAAGATGAAGAAGATGCCGGAGAAGCCGGCAGCGGCAAAGTAAGAACAACCAAACAAACCTTTTTTATTCATCAAATAACCAGACCAGCCGTATATTCTGCATGGCCCGGTTCATGCCCGCTATCTCTCACCGGGGGCAGCACGCCCTTGATCGGGGTAATATTCGAAGCAGTCGATGGATAATGAGGTGAGATCCCGGGGGGCAATTCACGATTGCTGAGAAAGAGACTAATATCCCGGCGATTCCTTCCCATATTCGACGATATCTCTCACCCGGCCGACCTTCCCGTCCCCGAGCCTGACCTTGATCCCGTGCGGGTGAAAGGAGGCGTTCGTCAGGATCTCCGCGACAACCCCCCGGGTCATCTTCCCGCTCCTCTGGTCGGGTTTCAGGATGATATCCACCGTTGCGCCGGTCCTGATTGAAGAACGGTACCGCCCGTCGCGTTTCTCTTCCATGGATGTGTTCCCTAGAGAGTGTATCTCTTGCCCACATAACGGTTCACGGACACAGCATGGAAAAATCAGAACGCTCTTGGGGGCTTCGCCCCGCCGCTCTGGTATCCCCGAGTTGCGTAGTCCCCCCGTCGGGTCCATGATGGGCAATATCTATTATTACCCGGATTCGGCGGGCTCTGCCCGCTTACAGAAGCTCCTCTAAAATCTCCCCCGCGTCCCTGACGAGCTTGGAGCACCTCGTGGCAAAGACCTTCTTCTCCCTCGCCTCGGCGAACTGTTTCGGGTCCGACAGGTCGTACCCGACGAGCTCGGTGCAGTGCACCGATGCGTTCCTTGCCGTGAACTCGTCGAGGAATTTCCGGGCCTTTGCATAGACCTTCTCTCTCGATGATGCGTCGTGGATATCTTCCGGCCTCTGGGTGAGCCCGATCACCATGAGCGCTCCTGAGACCGCCCCGCAGATCTCCCCTGTCTTAGCAACGCCAGCCCCGAAGGCGGACGCTATCTTCACCGCGGTCTCCGAGTCAACGCCGAGATCCTTCCCGTAGACCGAGAAGATCGCCTGGGAGCAGGAGAGGCCCCGCTTGAATGCGTCTACCGCTTCATCGGCCCGTTTTGGGGTCATGCAGCTTCCTTCCTCAATCTCCGAGAAAAAAGGTCGCCTCAGGTTATCTCTCCCAGATCTCCGGGACCATCATGCCGGTCCCGTGGTACTCGATCTCCTTTGCCGTAAATACCAGGACCACGAAGTCTGGGTTATCCACCGATTTGAAGTACTGCTCGAACATCGGGTTCCAGTACTTTTTCTTCGTGGCGAGGTCGTCGTGGACCTCCCCCCGTGCCTGGATCACGACGTATGGATCGGTGAACTCCTTACCCGACCAGATCGACAGTGCTGCATGGGGATTCTTCCGCAGCTGCTCCACTTTCCGCGTGCTCTTCATGGTCCCACCCACGAAGGTCATGTCCTCAAACCCGTTCAGGACCATGAACCTCACCGCAGGCATCCCCATGGTAATTGTGGCAACCGCCGCTACATGAGGACCACCCACGACATCCATGATCTTCTCCTTCAGTGCCATGCTGAGGACTTAACGACCTTATTGTTTAAAATAAATATCGGATGTCTCTGCAAGTTGTTTTAAAAATATCATAAAAATTATGTACTCATTAAAGAACTTGCATATGTAAACAGTAATTCGCTTCTTTTATTAACGAATTCGTCGAAAGAATCCGTAAATACTGATGGAGGGATTAATGCTGATCTTAACATCCGGTCGATATTGTCAGGCATTTTTTCACGATAATTTCTTGGGCATTCTCCGCCCAATCGGTTATTATCGTTTTTTGACATGAAGCATATATTTGCTAAACAATCAGGAGAAGATGAAATTGTTTGTTCTTTCAAACAATTTTTTGGAAATATGTGATGAAACTCATTTTTATTGTATTCTTTTAAGACCTCTCCAATATTGATAGGTAGTCCTGAAATAAAGTTCAGAGGGTTTAGTTGGGCAAGCATTAGAATGAAAGAATTTGTATTAACAGTTCCTAACTTGAAAGAATTGTCGATGAAAAATTCTCGATTAATATTTACCGAAAATCTTTCAAGTGCCGACTCCTCCCCGTTTTTAAGTTTAATGATTTCTTCTATATCTCGATTCAGATTTCGTAAGACACCTGCACTATATCTTTTTGAAAAACATGTTTTCCAGAACCACTTCTTGATTTGAGTTACTTGAGCAGCAGTGCAAGTAATTTGGCGACCATTTTCAATCGAGAAAAATACTGATAGAGGTATTAATATTGAATTGAATGGTAAATTATCTTGTTTTGAAAGGTTAAACTGAGTTCTAATGAAATCAATACTTCCTTTAATCCCATTAGTAATTTCCTGGAATCTATCTCGAACAATCGCACCATTTAAATCCATTACCGTTTTTACGCTAACTTCGTTCTGCAATATCGCCGAAATACACCTCAATAATAAATTCTCGTCATCTCCAACTTCTTTAAATCCAAAGGGTTTCAGATCACCTTTTAATTCTCCAAATTTCGTTTTCAAGTCGAATTCTTCACTCCAAGTCCAGGCAGAAAGTAACTGAAATGTATCAAGAGGAACGCCTCGCGTATTAATTCTTTCAAAAACAATTGCTACTTTTGTCTTATCTTCAGTCTCCAAGATATCAATGGGAATTCTCGTTTCCTTAAAAATCGATTGAAGAGTATCAATTTTTTTTGCTAAATCATCAGTAAAATCTTTTGTTGCCAGCCGATATGCGACTGTATCAAATAAGTATTTCAATGGGAAATGTTTCGAATTATCAAATTGTTCTTCTGAACATGAATAAAATTGTGTGTCCTGCATGACTGGATCCTCTGTAAAATCGTAATATATACTGAATTTTTGATTTTCGGAAGAGTCTGTTGCTGGCCGAAGAATAGTCTGAAACACACCGAACAATGAAGTGATTCGTTGTTGCCCATCCAAAACATAATCAATTGGATAATCTGGATCCCTATCAATGAGATTAAAAGGCCCAATTTGCTTTTCAGTACTCAAAGGTTGCTTCGTTCTCCAAAATAATAGCGTACCAACAGGATATCCTTTATAGATACTATCCATTAGATACGCAATCCGATCTCCTTCCCAAATAAAACCGCGTTGAAAAGCTGGTATCCGAATTTGGCCGGAAAGAATTTTTTCATTTAACTCCCGAATAGTATATTCCGCCATTTTTACGCCCCCCACCCAAAAATGTTAGACAATAAAGAAGAGATTCATAATAATATATAGATTTTTTGAGGGATTTTAAAAATAAATCTCAAAATGATCATTTATTGAGTTTACTTCATCTAAAAAAAGATGTTGACTTAAGAATGATTTTTTTGGGGTGGGGGATTCAAGTTATTCCCTCTTCACGAACACGAGCGAGGCCGAGTTCATGCAGTAGCGCTGGTGCGTCGGCGCTGGGCCGTCGTCGAAGACATGCCCGAGATGGGCCCCGCACCGGGCGCAGAGGACCTCGGTCCTCGCCATGCCGAACGAGACATCCTTCTTCAGTTCGACGTTCTGATCAGAGACCGGCTTCCAGAATGAGGGCCAGCCCGTGCCGGACTCGAACTTCGTGTCCGAGAGGAAGAGGTCGGTCCCGCAGCAGGCGCACCGGTAGATCCCGTGCTCCTTCCAGGCATGGTACTTCCCGGTGAACGGCGGCTCGGTCCCAGCTCTCCGGGCGATCTCGAAGGTGAGGGGATCGAGAATCTTCTGCCACTCGGCATCGGATCTCTCTACCTTTTCGACAAGGGCGACGGAGCCCGTCTCAACAGAGAAGATGGGCACCTTTCCCGTTGATCTCTTCATGGTATCCGCTGCCATCACCCAAGAGGAATATCCCCTCCTCCTAGTGACCTTTGCGGTCGGCTCTGGGCCGGACAGCAGTGCCCCTCCCCCGGTCCGGTCTTCCCTACAATGCCTTGTGGTGCTGTCGGCGCTTTCCTAAGAAAATAGTTGCAACACAATGCCTCAGCGGGCTAATGGAGATCAACAGTTCTTATCAAGTCTCTCTAACAATAGAATAATCTAATGTACCTAACAAGAACATATAAATACCATCAAAACGTACAAAACCTATATGACACAAATGGAATTCCCCTGCCTCAAGGCAGGGCAACATGGACGCACATTTTATTCGTGTGTGATCCCCGCTGACAGATTGTCTGAAATGTATAGTAAGGGAATAATCAAAGCAGATGTATGGAGGCCGGAACACAGACAGGGATATCAGAGAGAATCGGTCAGGCTAAGAGCACGCAAATTTGGTAATTATGTTAAGAGTAATGGCATTTCCCCCACATCGATCCTGTTATACCAGAGAGACCTGTCAAACGGCGTGGTGTTCGCTGATGGGAAAATCACTATCCCAGATATGAAATCTGATGAACCTTTGTTGTACATCGTTGATGGACAACACCGGGCACTCGGCCTTGAAGATGGGTTCGCAAGAGGTGATCTTGATGAAACCTTGAAATTCGACGTACCCGCTGTAATCCTCCTGAAAGGAGATCGAGATCCCTATATCGAAGAGGCAGAACAATTCGTCACTATAAATTCGACTCAAAAGCGGGTCAGAACCGATCTAGCCAGTCAGCAATTGCTGAAAATCGCGGAACAGGGTGGAATATTGAAAGGTGCAATCACAGATGGATCGATTATTGACGTCGGTGCACCAAAGGAAATTCTGAAACTGTTTGCAACCCATGTTGCGAACATGCTTACAGATGATCCCTCCTCACCGCTGTATGGAAAAATTGTCCGACCGGCAACAGCACGTGCCGATTCGGGATTGCCATCTTCATCACAATTCGAAGACTCGCTGCTCGATAACTATGTCGAAGGATCAGTGATGTCATTCGCGGCGAATCGGGCATACACCATTGGGGAGCTTGTGGAGCTGCTGAAGAATTACTGGGCCGCGATCTTTGAACTTCTTCCTAGTGCAATTGAATCCCCTTCCGAGTACCATGTCACAAAGACGGTTGGGACGCATGCATTAAACGCCCTTATACCCTCTATGTTCAATTTGAAGAGGCTCAAGAAAGTCCCGAGCAAGGAAGACTTTCAAAAAGTGCTTTCCACTCTCGAGTACATGGCTGACGAATCCCACTGGGGTAAAGGAGGAACAATTGGCGGTTATGGTGGGGGGAAGGGAGCATTCAAAAGACTCACAAAGGATCTCCACACGGATCTCCTCAATTCTTAATTCTTTTTTATCCCATGACGTTGCATGGCGACCTGATAGGATAAGGCTTCCCGCCGGCCTGGAAAAATCGAGGGGAGGATTTCCGAGAGATCCCTATTTCCTCTTCGACTTCTCCTTCGCGAGCTTCTCGACCGCCGCGAGGTCGACCTTCGGCTCGACCAGGAGGCGCCCGGAGGCAACCGCCCGGTCGACGAAGGCCTTCCCGATCGGGGTGCGGACGAGGAGCGTGGTGGAGCCTTTCGGGGCCCCGACCGCTCCTGCCGAGATATCCGCATCCACGGCGGCAAAATCGGTGCAGGACCGGCACCCGGGCCGGACCGTCGCCTCCAGCTCCTTCAGGGGGATGGTGACCTGGTCCCGGCCCTCGACGGTTACCTCGAGCTTCCCGGCGACATTCAGCCTCTTCACCTGCCAGGGCTCGACATGATACTTCTCCCCGAGTACACCCTCGACGAGGGCACGGTAATCGAAGGTCTCGGTGCAGAACAGGCCGATGAGAAGCCTGACCGACCGGCCATAGGGCTTTGCGAGCTGGTTGTCGCTCGCCCTCATCCTCTGGACCGCCTGGACCGCACATGGCACCCCCACCACCGCGAGCCGCCGGAGCTTCCTCTTCACCACCGCCTCCTTCAGGGATGCGAGGAGGGGGACCCACCACGAGTAGCGGGAGCCGGCCTCGTGGATGAGGGGCTCCGATGAGGTGATGATGGCCGAGCGGGGCTTGAGGGTGAACCGGTCCTCGGTGACCGTCACCACCCCGTCGATGAGCCCTTCATCGAGGGCATTCGCGAGGATGGCGGTGACCGCCCCGCCGCTCTGCCGGTGGGGGACCTCGAAGCCCGCCCGGGCCGCGAGCGCCTCGGTGTACACGCCGAGCATCTGCCGCATCTCCCCTGAGGCCCTCGGGCAGATGGCATAGCAGACACCGCAGGGGACCCCGTCCTGGTCCTCCTTGCAGGTCCCGGTCGAGACCGGGCTGTTCATCCCCTTGCCTGTCTCGAAGAAGAGCCCCTCGCCAGGGCAGACCGCGACGCAGGCGCCGCAGCCCGAGCAGAGGCCGGCGTCCCACACATCCTTCTTCAGGTCCTTGTAGGTCTTCTCGGTCATGACTACTCCCAGACGTACTTGTTCGCGAACGGGCGGCTGCTTGACGGGGCGATACGCACATACTCCTCCGAGAGGAGCGATTCCCCGTCCAACCCGAAGTAGCCTGCGAACTCCCCGATGAGAGGGGCCATCCTCTCCTTCTCCTCCCTGCCTGCAGGCGATATCTTCGCGCCCACGCCCAGGAGGTGGGGAGGCACCTCTCCCCTGACGAAGATCTCGCCGCCGTGGATCCCGCTCCCGATGCCCCGCTCGGAGATGGCCGGTCCCGTGCCCAGGCCGAGGACGATGATGAGCCCGCCGGCCATGTACTCACCGAGGAAGGCGCGGGCGCTCCCCCCGACCACGAGGCAGGGCCTCTTGGACCTGTACTCCTTCATGTGGATCCCGCCCCGGTACCCGATATCGTCCCTGACAAAGATCTTCCCGCCCCGCATGGAGTGGGCGACCGCGTCCCCGGCAGATCCGTGGATCACGATCGTCCCCGCGTCCATGGTGTTCCCGGGCGCATGCTCTGCGTTCCCGTGGACGATGCAGGTGGGGCCTGACATGAACATCCCGAGGTCCCCTCCTGGAACGCCGTGGATGGTGATCCTGACATCCCCCTTCAGGCCGTCGGCTATGAACCTCTGGCCGAGGACGTTCTCGATCTCGATCTCCTTCGTCCCTTCGGCAACTCGCGCCCGGATGATCTGGTTCAGCTGGGTGTAGGAGAGGTCCGCAGCATCGATCCGGTAGGCGGCCATCCCTCAGGCCCCCACCGTCTTGACATCGAGGACCTTCATGAGTCCCTCGTCGAGCATGTAGCCACGGAGCCGGTCGCGGTTCCCCCTGAGGCTCTCGATGCTGTTGATACCGGCTGCCCCCATCAGCTCGGAGAGCTCATGGGTCCAGGCCTGGATCAGGTTCGCGGCCTGCTTCGATCCCGTCTCGGGGTCGAGGCGGGAGACGAGGTCCTCCCGCTGGGTGGCGATCCCCCAGGGGCAGAGGCCGCGGTAGCAGTTCCCGCAGACCCGGCACCCGAGGGCAACGAGGGCCGCGGTGCCGATGTAGACCGCGTCCGCCCCGAGGATGATCGCCTTTGCCACGTCCGCGCTCTCCCGGATGCCCCCGCTCGCGATGAGCGAGACCTCGTTCCGGATCCCCTGCTCCCGAAGCTTCGCATCCGCCGACGCGATCGCGGCCTCGATGGGGATCCCGACATGATCCCGTGCAACCTTCGGCGCGGCGCCGGTGCCGCCCCGGAACCCGTCGATGACCACCGCGTCCGCCGATGAGCGGGCAATCCCGGCAGCGATGGCCGCGGTGTTGTGGACCGCCGCTATCTTCACAAAGACCGGTTTCTTCCACTCGGTGGCCTCCTTGAGGGAACGGACGAGCTGCTTCAGGTCCTCGATGCTGTAGATGTCATGGTGGGGGAAGGGGCTGAGGGCATCCGTGCCGACGGGGATCATCCGGGTGGAGGAGACGTCCTCGTCCACCTTCTCGCCCGGGAGGTGCCCGCCGAGCCCCGGCTTCGCCCCCTGCCCGATCTTGATCTCGATGGCGGCACCCCGCTCGAGGTAATCGATGTCCACCCCGAACCGGCCCGATGCCACCTGGACGATCATGCGGTCCTGGTAGGGGTAGAGGGCATGGTGGAGCCCTCCTTCGCCGGTTCCCATATAGGTCCCCATCTCTTTCGCCGCCCTGGCAAGGGAGAGCTGGGCGTTCCGGCTGATGGCCCCGTATGACATGTGCGCGATCATGATGGGGGTCTCGAGCATGAGGTTCGGGCTGAGCTTCGTGAGGAGCTCCACGTCGCCTTTCTCGTCCTTCCGAATCTCGAGCCGCGACGGCTTCTTCCCCACATACGTTCGGAGCTCCATCGGCTCCCGGAGGGGGTCGATCGAGGGGTTCGTGACCTGGCATGCATCGAGGACGAGCCGGTCGAAGATGACGGGATAGGGGAGCGCGTTCCCCATGCCTGCGAGGATGATCTTCCCTGAACGGGCCTGGGTGTAGATCGACTCCCGAATCTCCCTCGTCCAGAGGGGGTGGCTCCGGTAGTCGACAGGTCGTTCCTTCAGGTCGATCGCGTCCCGGGGACACATGGCTATGCACCGGTGGCAGGCCGTGCACCTCCGGGAGTCGATGAGGATCCGGCCATCGGAGGACCGGAAGACCCCGTAGGGGCAGCTCTCGACGCACCGCTCGCAGAGCATGCACTGGTCCCGGTCGATGGAGATCCGGTATCTGGGGGGCACGGCTCCGATGCTCATGACTCAACCCTCCCGATGACCGGGTAACCGGCCCTGGGCATGGAGACCTTGCCGACCTCGGGGTCCATCCTCCGTATGGCCGCCTCCTCGCTCGAGATGTAGAGCTTCTTCCCGTTCTCCCCGGCCACGAGGGGGCGGAGCTTGATCCGGTCCGTGATCCCGAGCATCATATCCGGCCGGGCGACGACGATGGCGAAGGGGCCGTTCATGAGGGCCGGACCGTAGGTGAGCCTGATGGCGGTGTCGAGCTCCCGCTCCTTCTCCTCCATCCTGTCGATCTCGTCCCAGAAGGGGGGGGCGAGGGCCTTCATCGCGAGATCCTCGGGGAGCTGGTGCTTCCTGACGAGGAGATCGAAGAGGTAGGCCACCACCTCGGTGTCGGTGAACATGGTGCAGTGGTAACCGAAGGACTGGATGTAGCGCTGGTTGGTCCCGTAGGAGGTGATCTCGCCGTTGTGGACCACGGACCACCCGAGGAGGTTGAACGGGTGGGCCCCGCCCCACCACCCGGGGGTGTTCGTCGGATACCGGTTGTGGCCGAGCCAGAGGTAGCCGTTGTAGTCCTGGATCCGGTAGAAGTCGGCGACGTCCTCGGGCCAGCCCGATGCCTTGAAGACCCCCATGTTCTTCCCGGATGAGAAGATGAGGGCCCCCTTCTTCTCGGTGTTCACGCTCATGACGAGGTTCGTCACGATATCGTCCTCGGGCGACGTACTCCAGGACATCATCTTCGGGTCGGGCCTGAAGAAGTAGCGCCAGGGGGTATGGACCCTGCGGAGGTTCGGCTGGTCGCGGGTGGGGATCTCCTCATCGTGGACGATCTCTCCCCAGCGCCGGAGGGTCTCATCGAGCGCCCCCTTCGTAACATGGATGTCATCAAAGAAGACGTGGAGTGCATAGCAGTCTTTGAACTCAGGGTAACACCCGTAGACCGCGTACCCGGCGCCCTCGCCGCTCCCCCGTTCCTTCATCAGGGAGAGGGCCCGCCTGATCAGCGAGCCGTCCATCTCCTTCCGCCCGCGATCGATGACACCGATGATACCGCACATGGCTCTTAACAGTTTGGACTCATACTTCTTTAGTGTTCAGGTTCTGCTCCGTGAGCGGGCAGGACCGGCTCCCGATAACCTCACCTCACGACGCGAGGGATGCCCGGAGGATGCCCTGTACATATTGAATAACTAGATATAAATAGAGCTAGGTAGAACCTGTATTCCATGTCGTTCCCGGATTCCCCGAAGATCCCCGGGATAACGGCGAACCATCCAGATTCATGAGCCTCGTGGAGTCTGCGGGGCCAGACGGAGGGTGAAAGATTGGCTAAAAGCATGAAATGGAACGGAGTTCAGAGCGATGAGTCGATCGAAGGCGTATCGAAGCTCATCAAGAAGAACGGGATCGAGATCGTGGACCTCAAGTTCAACGATCTCCCCGGCCTCTGGCAGCACTTCTCGATCCCGTCCTCCGAATTAACAGGGATCGACGACCCCGTAACCAGCATCTGGGGCGAGGGTATCGGGTTCGACGGCTCTTCCATCAGGGGGTTCCAGCAGATCCAGGAATCGGACATGATCCTCCTTCCGGACGCCGAGACCGTTGTCGTGGATCCGATCTGCGAGGTTCCCACGGCGAGCATCATCTGTGATGTCTACGACCCCATCACCAAGCAGCCCTATTCCCGGGACCCGCGGTACATTGCCAAGAAGGCGGAGAAGTACCTGGCAGAGTCCGGCATCGCCGACACGAGCTTCTGGGGACCGGAATACGAGTTCTTCCTCTTCAACGACATCCGGTTCGGCCAGACCGTGAACCAGGGGTTCTACTTCATCGACTCTGTCGAGGGCGAGTGGAACTCCGGGAAGGAGGAGAACCCCAACCTCGGGTACAAGCCCAGGTTCAAGGAGGGCTACTTCCCCGTTCCGCCGCATGACTCCATGCAGGACATCAGGAGCAGGATCATCCTCAATATGATCAAGGCTGGCCTTGACATCGAGGTCCATCACCACGAGGTCGCAACAGCGGGGCAGGCCGAGATCGATATGCGGTTCGACTCGCTCGTCAGGATGGCGGACAAGTGCATGATGTACAAATACATCGTGAAGAACATGGCCAAGAAGGCCGGCATGGTCGCCACCTTCATGCCCAAGCCCCTCTTCGGCGACAACGGTTCAGGGATGCACACCCACCAGTCCCTCTGGAAGGGCGGGAAGAACATCTTCTTCGACGCGAAGGGCTATGCAATGATCAGCCAGATGGCCAAGCACTACATCGGCGGGCTGCTCACGCATGCAAATGCCCTCATGGCCTTCTGCGCCCCCAGCACGAACTCCTACAAGAGGCTCGTGCCCGGGTACGAGGCACCCGTGAACCTGGTGTACTCCATGAGGAACCGGTCCGCAGCGGTGAGGATCCCGATGTACTCCGAGAACCCGAAGACGAAGAGGATCGAGTTCCGGCCCCCTGACCCGGCCTGCAACCCGTACCTCTCCTTCTCTGCCATGCTCATGGCCGGCCTGGACGGGGTGAAGAGGAAGATCGATCCCGGCGAGCCCTTTGAGAAGAACACCTACGAGGTCTCGGGAGCAGAATCAAAGAAGATCCCGACCGTCCCGGGCTCTCTCGATGCTGCCATCGACGCCCTTGAAGAGGACCACAAGTTCCTCCTGCAGGGCGGGGTCTTCACGAAGGATGTCATCGATGTCTGGATCGATTACAAGAGGACCGAGATGGACAAGGTGCGGCTCCGGCCCCACCCGTACGAGTTCCACCTGTACTTCGACATTTGAACCGGTTGAACTCCCTTTTTTTTCCCGGTCGCCGCTCCTCTTCCATTACGAAATTTCAAATGACCAATTTTAATGTATATCAGGTTGAGATCATGGCGCATGCCAAGGGATAACCAAGGATCGATCCTCAAGAAGATCAAGGACCAGGAGATCAAGTTTCTCAGACTGCAGTTCTGCGACATCCAGGGGCAGCCGAAGAACGTGGCGATCCCCGCTGACCAGGCCGAGAAGGCGCTGTCCCAGGGGATCTATTTCGACGGATCCTCCATCGAGGGGTTCGCCCGGATCGAGGAGTCGGACATGCTCCTCAAACCCGATCCCCAGACCTACTCGGTCCTCCCCTGGAGGCCGGCCATCTCGAGGGTCGCCCGGATGATCTGCGATGTCTACACCTATGACGACAGGCCCTACATCGGCGACCCCAGGTATATCCTGAAGCGGACGCTCGAGGAGGCGAAGAAGATGGGGTACGTCTTCAACACGGGCCCTGAGCTCGAGTTCTTCCTCTTCAAGACGATGGATGGCAGGCCGACGATCATCCCCCAGGACTCTGGGGCCTACTTCGACCTCGGGCCGAACGACCTCGCCGAGAACGTGCGGCGGGATATCGTCCTCACCCTGAAGGAGATGGGCTTCGAGATCGAGGCCTCCCACCACGAGGTTGCGGCCGGCCAGCATGAGATCGACTTCAAGTACGGCGATGCCCTCCACACCGCCGACAATGTCATGACCTACCGGACCGTGACGAAGACCATCGCGCTCCAGCAGGGCCTCCATGCCACCTTCATGGCCAAGCCCATCTTCGGGATCAACGGCAGCGGGATGCATACCCACTGTTCCCTCGCAAAGGCCGGGAAGAATGCCTTCTATGATCCCGGGAAACCCCGCGAGCTCTCGGACCTCGCACTCCATTTCATCGGCGGGCTCCTCTCGCACGTGAAGGGTATCACCAGGGTGGCGAACCCGACCATCAACTCGTACAAGCGCCTGGTGCCGGGGTACGAGGCACCCGTGTACATCAGCTGGTCTGTCACCAACCGCTCGGCCCTGATACGGGTCCCGGCGGCACGGGGGAGCAGCACCCGGGCCGAGTTCAGGTCCCCGGATCCCATGTGCAACCCGTACCTCACCTTCGCCTGCATGCTCGCCGCCGGACTGGACGGGATAAAGAATAAGATTGAGCCTCCTGCAAGCACGGATAAAAACATCTATGAGATGACCCCGAAGGAGCGGAAGCGGGCGAAGATAGACACGCTGCCCGGCGACCTGGTCTCCTCCATGCGGGAACTTGCGAGGGATCCCATCCTCACCGAGACCCTCGGTGCCCATATCATGGAGAACCTGCAGCGTATCACGGTGCTCGAATGGGACTCGTTCCGCACAGCGGTGCACCCCTGGGAGCATGACCAGTACCTCGCCCGGTACTGAACTTTTTTTCTGGATTTATCGGCGCATTCTGCAATCTCCTTGTACGAAGAATTTCATGATCAAGATAAGATAAATTTAAATACAGTGGAAACGAACTTCCTTCTCGCACAGAAAAGAGGTGCATGTGTGAGACAATTACTCTCCCCAACACGTAATCCCAAAAAACTGGGCGCGATCCGGTGTGCGAGCACCTCCGGAGACGCCCTGAGGTGGTAGCGTTGGTTCTCGACTCAGGTGATACGGCATGGATCCTCGCCTCGACGGCACTTGTCATGCTCATGACGCCGGGCGTAGGGTTCTTCTACGGGGGCATGGTGCGGAGGAAGAACGTCATCTCGATGATCGCCCTCTCCTTCGTCGCCTTCGCCCTGGTGAGCATCCAGTGGGTCCTCTGGGGCTACAGCCTCGCGTTCGGCCCTGACATCAAGGGTTTCGTCGGGGGGCTCTCGGCCCTCGGCCTCGCGGGGGTCGGGATGGCGGCGGGCCCGTACTCCCAGACGGTGCCGGGCCTCGCGTACATGGTCTTCCAGCTCGTCTTTGCCACGGTGACCCTTGGAATCCTCACCTCGGTCTTCGCCGAGCGGGTGAAGCTCTCGTCCTTCATTATCTTCGGCCTCCTCTGGACGACCCTCGTCTACGACCCCCTCGCCCACTGGGTCTGGGGCGGCGGGTGGACCGCTGCCCTGGGAGCCATCGACTTTGCCGGAGGTACGGTCGTGCACATCAGCTCGGGCTTCTCGGCCCTAGCCATCGCCCTCGTCATCGGGAAGCGGAAGGGCTTCGGCAAGTACCTGATGGAGCCCGCGAACATCCCGATCGCCCTCCTCGGGGCTGCGATGCTCTGGTTCGGCTGGTTCGGGTTCAATGCGGGAAGTGCGCTCGCCGCGAACGGCCTCGCTGCGAACGCCTTCGTCGTGACGAACACCGCGGCAGCGGCAGGGGCGCTCACCTGGATGTGCGCGAGCTGGTACCATGGAAGGCCTTCCTCCCTGGGCGTGGTGACGGGGGCTGTTGCGGGTCTCGTGGCCATCACACCCGCAGCGGGATACGTAACACCTCTCGCGGCCATCGTTATCGGCGTTGTCGCCGGGCTCCTCTGCTACTCGATGATGCTCCTCCGGATCAGGAAGGGGCTCGACGAGTCCCTGGACGCCTGGTCAGTCCACGGAATGGGCGGTCTCTGGGGCGCACTCGCGACAGGCATCTTCGCATCGGCAGCGGTGAACTCCTATACCGGCCTCCTCTCGGGCAACCCGGGGCAGTTCGTGTCACAGCTGGTGGCCGCGCTTGCTGCGGTAGTCTACGCCTTTGTGGTGACCTACATCCTGGCAACGGTGGTCGAAAAAACCATCGGCCTCCGGGTCACGGAGAACGAGGAGTATGTCGGTCTCGATATCTCCCAGCACGGGGAGCGGGTGTGAGGTGGTGATCCCATGAGAATGGTACAGGCAATCATCCGGCCGGAGAAACTGGACGACGTGAAGAAGAGCCTCGAGGAAGGCGGGTTCATCCCGATGACCATCATCGAGGTGAAGGGCAGGGGCGAACAGAAGGGGATCACGCTCGAGTACCGGGGCACGAAGATGGAGGTGGACCTCCTTCCGAAGGTGAAGATCGAGCTCGTGATCAAGGACCAGGAGGTCGGGAAAGTGATAGGTATCATCCGGGCCTCAGCGAGGACGGGCAAGGTCGGGGACGGCAAGATGTTCGTGATCCCGATCGAGAAAATGATGCGGGTCAGGACCGACGAGGAGTGGACATAGCGGGCAGGAAAGATTCCTTTTCATCCCATCCTCTTTTTTCCAGGAACATCCCCCGTAAAAGAGATCAACGCTATTTTTATATATGCGAGAAAGCCATCTCCCTGTATCCCCGAAACCGGCCCCCCTGCATGAACGGGGTGGCAACCCACATATCCGGAGGCTGGCGGCTGACAGTGCTCCGGCACCGGGCGATCGTTTCTTTTTGTATGCAGGGCAGGTGGCTGCAGGGGCAAGATGACGCTGTACCATGGCTGGAGAACCCCTGATCTGGGGGAGATCAAACAGGGTCCTGTTTCCCGGACCGGGTTGGTAATGCGCAGGATCCATGAGCCCGGGGAGGCAGGTACCGGGGATGGATCCAGGAGAGTGGGGAGAAAGATGGGGAAGACCCAGAAAATTAAACGCGTGGAGAAGGAAGAGAACGACAACAGGCCCCCTGCCCTGTCGGCGGATGAAGAGTCATCCGGTCAGGGACTCGACGAGTTCGTGTGCTGCGTGAGGGAAGAGATCCGGGCCATGGTGGGGGGGCACTATTACTTCATCCAGGTGAGGGAGGAGTGTGCCATGCTCTGCAGGGTTCCGCTCTTTGCACAGGAGAGGATCCGCCACGAGGTGATGGATCATATCCAGCACGGGATCTCAGATGACGATCTCTGTCATGCGATCGGGGTGAGAGGAGGAAACGCCCCCCCGCCTGGATTCTACGAGATCTCGGATCATATCGAGCGAAAGTTGCGGGCCCTCCTTGACGCATAATCCGGGCACAGTCGCCCTTCGCTTTTCCTCCCCTGCAGTCTCTCGCGAACCCGTACCTTTTCCCCGGGCACTCCGTTCCTTCACCAGTTAAACCGGCAGGGGGGCAGTGGGTTCCCCCTTACCGGCAAAAGAGGAGAGGGTCGTCTGCCGGGTCTTCATGAGCTGGCGCAGCAGGGTGCTCTCCTCGACGAACTGCCGGAGGGGGAGCTTCATGCGGGTTGATATATGGGCGAGGGCCGCCTTCATGTCCTCGAACTCGTGAGGCTGGTTCTTCATCGCGTTCCGGACATTCTCCCGCACATTGAAGACCCCCATGGGCACGTAGCCTTTATAAGCCTCACGGAAGACGATTGCACCTGCCTGTCTCCCCTCCCGGGCAAGGGCCTCGAGGACCGCCATCTTGCAGGAGTAGTAGCAGCCCCCCACCGAGGAATAGCCGGTCTTTCCCGCACCGGTCTCATGATCCGCGAAGATCATCTCCTCATTGCCCATGATCTGGAGGAAGGCCTCCATCCACTCGTACTGCCAGCCCGTCGGGAGGAGGAGAACGGCATAGCGGTTGTTGAGAGTGCTCGATTCATGGACCCGGCAGCTGTCGATGACCGGGCTCTTCTTCACCCCCCTGAGGAGATGGTCCCCGATGGTGCTGTCGCACGCGGTGATGGACCACCGGGTGGGGACCAGCCGCCGCCGTTTCCCTATCCCCATGGTCCCGCAGGAGAATGCCTTCTGGATGGCTGAGAAGGGGATATTGCCCCCATGAAGGGAGATGACCGCCTCCGATGCCGTGAGGTCGCTGTCATGGAAAACCCGCTCCAGGTCCCTGTCCATCTTCATGGTCCCGAGATCGAACCTCTCGAGGGAGCCGCTCGGCCCGTAGGGGGTATGTTCATCGGAGATGGAGAACCCCCTTGGTGTTTCCCTGAAACTGGCCTCACTCTCTACGGATCCGGAAGAGAGGGCGATCTCCTGGAGCTTCCCGATGTACCCCGAGCCGAGGTCCTCCACGTGGACCGGTCGCTTCCCCCGGACCAGGTTCATCCGGAACCCGAGGATCTCCTCCTGTGTCTTCTCACCGGGTATCCATGTCTCGGGGGTGTCCATGACGAGGGTGTCCCCGTGGATGGGGGCGATCATGGGGCCGGCATAGACCTTCGGATAGTTCCAGGACCCGATGAAGACCGAGGGGGGGGTGGAACCCTCCAGGTCCCTCCCCACCTCGACAGAAGGGATTCGGGCAGAGGAGGAGATCCTCTTCAGGTATGCCCCCTTGCCCATCATTATGGATTATTCAGGGATGAACGTTTAAAAAGGCATCAGGAGCGGGATGAAAGTGATCCCCGAAGTCCCGCATGCCCTTTCAGTCCCCGGGAGGACGCTCCCGCTCGAGGAGGAGATCCCCGAAGATCACCTTCTCGAGGACCTGTGCGACGTAGCGGACCTTCTGGGTGCTCTCCATGTCCTCGTACTGGTGGAGGTCGGTGTAGACCTGGAGCCTGAGGAGGGCGAACCTGAACCGGTCCATCGTATCCTCGTCAAACCCCTGGACCTCCCGGTAGATGGTCTCCAGGAGATAGGGGAAGGTCTCGATATTCTCGAGGCAGATGGAGATATTCCGGTAGATGGGGAGAGGTTCCTCCTTCCCGGCGAGGATCTTCTCGAAGTCCATCTACGACTCCACCTCTTTCACGAGGGCCTCCATGACCCTGTCCACCGCATCCCAGGTAGGGTTCTGCTCGCCCCTCCTGATGATGAAGGGCCTCCCCTCGTCACCGGCCTTGCGCATCTCGGGATCGATGGGGATGGAACCGAGGAAGGGCACCCCCATCTCCTCTGCAGCTTTCTCCCCACCGCCCTTCCCGAAGAGGTCGATCTCCTTCTGGCAATGGGGGCAGACCATCCCGCTCATGTTCTCGATGATCCCGAGGACCCGGAACCCGAGCATCTCCACGAACTTCACCGCCTTCCGTGAGTCGATGGTTGCCACGTCCTGGGGCGTGGTGACGATGACAGCGCCCGAGACATTCGGGGCGAGCTGGGCGATGGAGAGGGCCTCGTCCCCCGTCCCCGGCGGGAGATCCACGACGAGGAAATCGAGGTCCCCCCAGTCCACCTCCTCGAGAAACTGCCTGATAGCGGCCATCTTCATGGGCCCGCGCCAGATCACCGGAGTGCTGATGTCAGGGAGGAGAAACGCCATGGACATTGCCGAGAGGTTACCGGTGATCTTCACCGGCTCGATCAGGTTCCCGATGGCCTGGAGCCGGTGGTCCTGGATCCCGAGCATGATGGGGATGTTCGGGCCATGGATGTCCAGGTCCAGGATCCCGACCTGGTGGCCGTGGGACGAGAGGGCGTAGGCGAGGTTCACGGCGACGGTGCTCTTCCCGACGCCACCCTTCCCCGAGAGGACGAGTATCACGTGTTTCGCATGGATCTTCGCCTTCTCGGGAGGGGCATTCGGGGCGGTCCTCTCCGCGCATTCAACGTCGCATGTCTCGCACTTCTTCGAGCACTCCTCTTCCTTCGCTGGTGTCTCTGTCATCTTCTCCTCTGCAGGGGATAAGCTGCGGCATTGATCTGATCCCTGAAAGCCTTAAAGGTAGGAGGTGGGTGAGGTGGGGGGAGAAACAGCTCCCTCCCTGAGGGGGCGATGATCCTGCCTGCCCTTCAACCCACGCCTTCGGGACAATCCAGATCCTTGTAGAAGGGCTTGATGTCGAGGAGAGGGGATCCATCGAGCGCATCGAGGCCGCGGACCATGAGCCGGTTCCCCTCCACCCCGACGAGGTCCACGAGGCAGATGGCGATGGGGTTCGGCCGCTCCGGTGAACGGGTGGCAAAGACCCCGTGCTCGCGCTTCTCTCTATCGTGAGGGGGGATGGCGGTCAGGATATCGCGACGGGAACGATCGCACCAGTAGAGGATGAAGAGGTGATGGTGGTCGGAGAGATCCCTCAAACCCTCGGCATAACCGGGAAAGACCAGGATCTCGCTCGTCGCCGGTGAGAGCCTCCCCTGCCTGGGTGCCTCCCCCTGCTCATGGTACGGGGATGAGATCACCCCGATGGGCTGGAGGTGAATCCCTGTCATGGAGGAGGATGCACCACCGGACTAAAAGAATGTGCCGGGATTTTCAGGGCATACCTTCAAGAGACGTGAAGGCACAGGGGGAGCCTGAGGCGTGACATGGGAGGTATCCACGAGGACATTGCCCTTCGCGACCGGGCTCCCGTCTTCCGCGACAGGGATGATGCAGGCCGGCAGCTCGGGCGGTATCTCGCCACGTTTCCAGGCCTGGATGACCCCCTCGCCTGCCCGATCCCTGCCGGCGGGATCCCCGTGGGGATAGCCGTTGCCCGGGCTCTCGGCTGCCCCGTACGGCCCGTCATCGTCCGCAAGATCCAGATCCCCTGGAACACCGAGGCGGGGTTCGGCGCCGTCGCCTGGGACGGGCACGTCTTCCTCAACAAGGATCTCCTGTCACAGCTTCACCTGACACCTGACCAGGTGGAGGCCGCGACCGCGAAGGCCCGGGCGAATGTCAGGGAGCGGGAGCAGCGCTTAAATCAACGACTCGGGGGACCGCTTCCTGATCCCGCAGGCCGATCCTGCATCCTGGTGGACGACGGCCTTGCCTCGGGATATACCATGGCTGCGGCGTGCCAGGCTCTCAGACCCCTCGGGCCGCTGAGGATCGTCGTCGCCGTCCCCACAGGATCGCTCTCATCGGTCAGGCAGGTGGGGGAACTCGCGGAGGAGGTGATCTGCCTCAACATAAGGACGGGGCCCTCCTTCGCAGTCGCAGATGCCTACCGTGAGTGGTATGACCTTACCGAAGAAGAGGGTGTACGCATGCTCCTTGACGGCTGGAACCGGGGAAGATCGGGCAGAGAGTGAGATCAAGGGAAAGCCGCCTCGCGGAAAGACGCCCTGCCTGGCTCTCCCGAATTCCCGTTTGCCGAAACGACAGGAAGGTGAGGAGGGCGGGCAGGGCCCATTACTTACCCGGGCCATATGCGAAGATCTGCTTCAGCGCCTTGCCCGACTCATATTTGACCAGGGGATTCGGATCCTCGAGGCACTTCTCCAGTGCATCGATGGCCCGGAGGCTCCCCGTCCTCCCGAGCGCATCTGCCGCATGGACCCGGATTGACTCGTTCTCCCCCGGGTCGAGGAGGCGTCCGACCAGGGACTCGATGGCGCTGTAGCTCCTTATCTTTGCGAGGGCATCGGCCGCGACCTTCCGAGTAAAGAGCGACTCCTCCCTGTCCTCCAGGCACCCAATAAAGGCCTGTACGGAACGGATCGACCCGAGCTGGAGAAGCGCCTCGGCGCAGCACCTCCTCAGCCTTGGATCCACGTCCTTCAGGCACCCGATCAGGGGCAAGATGGCCCTCGGGTCCCTGCTCTGCCCGAGGGCTTTTGCAGCCCTGATCCGCTTCTCGTACTCGTTTGTATCGCCCAGGGAATCGATGAGGAGGTACACGCCTTCCCTCCGGTCGAGATCCCCCTGACCCCCGTTGTCAG
Organism: Methanomicrobiales archaeon; assembly: GCA_015660865.1. GTDB lineage: Archaea > Halobacteriota > Methanomicrobia > Methanomicrobiales > JACTUA01 > JACTUA01. The sequence continues at coordinate 275,247 of JACTUA010000001.1, forward strand.
CCGTTTGCACGTCCATACACCTCAGACCTTCCCAGATTATACTTCCGAGAACCCGCATCTTTCACGCCCTGGTGGCGTTCTTCGGTGGTTAACCCACCTTCAACACGGGAAGAAGAGCTGCCGCTTACCAGGGGTGCCTACGCCCCGATGATGGGACATACGAACCGACGCAGGTAAGTGCATCGGTAGGGCATTGATCTTCCTCGTATTAATAATTTACTTCGTTGATCCCCCCATGCCATTTTCGCCAGCTTTTTCCATCCCGAGGATGAGGTATCACCCGTGATACCATGGACCTGAAGAAGATCCTGATCGGAGGAATCGCCGGCGGCATCCTCCTCTTCATCGCCCAGTTTGCCTTTGCGATGGTCGGAAACCTCATCGCGCCCTACGATATCTTTGCCATCGGCGGTATGCGGGCAAGGAACGATCCGGTCATGCTCCTCTTCTTCGCATACCCCTTCGTACTCTCCTTCACCTTTGCCATCGCCTTTGACCGGGTGAAGGCAGCTCTTGAGGGCTCCTGCACCGGCCTGGGGCTCACCTTTGGACTCATCCTCTTCCTCCTCGTCACTGTTCCGGGCATGTTCGTCATCTTCAGCTCGATGAATTACCCCCTCGGCTTCTACATCGGGAACCTTCTTGTCGGGATCATCGGGTTCCCTGCCGTGGGGATGCTCTACGCCCGGATCTGGGGAACGTAGGAGGATCTCCCCTTTCCGGAACTTTTTTACATACAACACAGTGGCAATGGCCCAGCCGGAGGGAACATGGGGACACCCCCGCCCGGATGGGCATTTTCTTATCTCCAGCCATGGTATAGTATCCCATGCCAGCACCACTCGTGGGCCATAAGTTCGGCGTTGGCCTCATCCCGCCCCTCGAACACGGGAAGGCGAAGGGCATCAGGGTCCTTGGGATCTCGGGGTCGAGCCGGCAGGTGCCGGGGATCTCCAAGTCTGAGCGGCTCCTCATCCGCGCCCTTGATCGGTATAAGGGATACGGGTGCGATACCACCTTCCTCCGGCTGAAGGACCTGAAGATCTACGACTGCGAGGGGAACTACTCCGAGAACCCCTCGTACTGCACCTATCCCTGCCAGTCCTCACTCAAGTATGACGACGACGAGATGCAGAAGGTCTACGACGCGGTGCTCGCCACCGATATCCTGATCCTCGCGACCCCGATCCGGTGGAACAACCATTCTGCCCTCGTCCAGAAGTTCATCGAGCGGATGAATGCCATCGAGAACCAGGACTCCTGGTTCGGGAACCGGCTGATCAGGAACAAGGTGGTCGGCCTCATCATCATCGGGCATGTCGACGGGATCCAGCATGTGGCCGGGAACCTGCTGAACTTCTTCGTCTGGTCCGGGTTCCACATCCCTGAAGCAGCCATCGCCTCCTGGGTGGGGGAGAACGACGAGGACACCACCAAGGACTGGGACCAGATCGAACGGAACAAGTACACGCAGGAGGATCTCCAGAACATGATCGAAAGCACTCTCAGGCTCTCCTATAACCTCAAGCACGGGATCGGGGAGGCGGAGGAGAAGGGCTGAGGGAAATCAATCATGATTATAGATCACAGAAAGACGCCCAGCCCGCTCTCTGAAATCTATATATTTTCCCGAATAATCTAACATCTCGGCAAGAGTTTTTTCAAGAATCACGATTGGAACAGTTTCCAGACGATAATACCTTGCAGTGTGGGATAAATAATATATCGCCAGCAGTCTCAAATATCGCTCGCATAATTTCTTAAGAGTACTATTTGAGGAAATAAGATCCGCTTTGGATATGAGAAAAGCCATGAATTGATCGCCCGCATCATAAACAAAATATCCAGGAGAACTTAATTTAATATTTTTTTTCTCGTCGCCTAATTGTTTATTAAAATAATCAACTAATTCTGGATCTTCAAAAAATAATTCTTTTGCGACTAAATCATGATAATTACTCCATTTTATTGAATCAGAAGGGCACATGTTATCAAGAGAAACTGAAAATTCGAATGGTTTAATTTCCACAACAAGACCTTTAAGATCTTGTTGCATACGACTGAAATAACTACCTGGAGGAAGCAAAGAATCTAAAGCTGTATGCTCGATTGAATACTCCTGATGTGATAGGAAAGTCGCTAAATGATGATGTTCTATGGAATTTATTCCCTTTGACTTTACAGTTTCACAAAAAGAACAAACGAATTTGCGTGGCGTTTTAATGAATTGTAGATGTGGTCCGGGATCAAAAATAATTACTTCATCGTTTTTCAATATTGGCCTGAAATTTTTAGTAATTAAATCGATATTCTCATTAAAGTATAATATTGGTAGTATATAATGAAAAACTTTTGATGGCTGATTACTAATTGCATCATCTAACGATTTTGTACCTAATCCTTCTTTGGTGAGTACCGGATAGTTACGTTGGGCTATTAGTCTAGGGGGAATTATCGAACGCATATCCTCGGATTTTACTCCAAATGAATCAAAAAAGAATGGGTTCAAATGAGATGATAATTTGATACTTTTCTGAATTTCTGAGTCACTCGAATAATGATCATCAACATACCTGCTGGTTACGTAGTTAAGAGAATCCCCCAAGACACTTAGAAAATTCTTATATTTTTCATTTTGGGTAAAATCTTCACGAGAAACGGTCAAATCAACCAGATTAGATTTTAAATTTATTAAGGCAACCCATTTATTGCTATGAGCTGGAAATAGATTAAAATTCCCAATATATATTCCATGATTTAGTACAAAGCAATTATTAGATTCAAACCGAACATCATCAAAAAGATAGAATTTGATCTCTAGATCTGGAAGCTCGGCAGAATATTGAATTCTTGGTTTGCTATGATCGAACCCTGTTTTTATATCTTTGTCGATTATGGCAACAATTTCAGGGGTATCATAGTCCCAATTCTGACGTAATACTTCTGATTCTCCTGTTTCAATATTTTTAATCGAAATCGGGATTTCAATTTCTTTTGCATAGTGTTTTAATGAATCAATAATATCTAGTTTCTTTCCTTTCTCGTCCAAAATAATAGTTATTTCAGTACCCGAATTCCGTTTAGCACCTTCCACATAGGTCCAACCTTCCGCAAGGTCCATAATGCAAAATCTACTTGGAGAGCAATTTTCTTTTTTCGTATTAACTATCAATTTATTCGCAATCATAAAACAGGAAAGAACACCAATTCCGAATTTGCTAATCGGATCAAAATCTCTTCCTCTAAGTACATCCTTAAAATTTTTTGATGTATAAAAACTACTACCTTTTTTCGAGAAAAAATCAAATGCATCCTCAAAACTCATTCCAATACCATTATCTTTAAAGGTAATGCTCTCTTTGTTAAATTCAATTTCAATTAACGGTTTATAACTACTTTCAATAACTTTTCTGAACCTACATGTATCTACCGAATTCTGGAGTAATTCGCGAATCACGACGTCATCTCTTGAGTAGAGCGAACGCCCTATCAAAAGATTAACAATCATCTTTCGGTCGAGCTCGAAGCCTATCGGTTTATTGATAAAACCACGAGTCTCAATTTGAGTCTCAATAATGTCCAAAACAACCAAATTAGATGCCAAAATTGTTTTGACAGAATCTAATTGTTTCTGGATCTGTTTTTTGACCCCCTCGATTACTTGAACGCCTTTTGGTGAATACGCTACACAATTTAATACGATTTTATACGGATAGTGATCGGGTTGCCCAATCCCTTGAATTAATAGATGTTTTTTAAAGGCCTCTTCCGATGCACCTTCAGGTCTTAAGTTATAATAAATTATTTCTGGAGTCCTGTTTGCCGTTACGTCACATTCATCTGCTATACGAAGTAATGATGCAAGAAATGAAATGCGAATAGAAATGTTACTTCCTAAAAATTGATTTCTATATTCAGGGCCAAGAAGGTCCTCCTCTCGGTGTCCCTTGCATATTCTCCCTATTATTCTTGCTTCGGATTGGGATAGGTGTAATTTATCATAAAATTTTTCAAAATTTTCTTCTGTTCGGATATGATGTAATTTTCTTACTTCTTCTTCATTCTCTCTTTCCGAAGCGACCATTCCCCAGTCATGGAACCACGCTGCAATAATAATAAAAAAAAGCTCATATTCGTTCATTTTAGATTTAATATCATCTGGAATGAGCCAATTTAAGTTCTCTTCAACATTTTGACTGTGTAAAAAAAAGTGTGGAGTGTAATAGGGGAACTTAGCTGCAGTATAAGGTAAAATAGCTTTAGCAATTTCCTCGATAGGTTTCAATCTTCCGTATATTGTTTCGTTCTTATCCTTGAGAGTGTTTTGTAATGACTTTGCGTAAGACATATGTTGCCCAATTTTTATTATGCCAATACGAGGTTTAAAACATTCGGCTGAAATTTAACATAGATTTTCCGAATCCTTTAAAGGGATTGAAAAATTCAAGGCAGTAAATTATTTCATTCAGATTATTCAAAAGCTCGGCTGCTCCCATGCCGTCCACCTGAACAACGCCTTCCTGAGGATGTACCACCCGGGCGGGATCAGGCACAGGCTCGAGAGGGCGAACCATGGGTTCGGGATGGAGACGAAGAGGAGAACGAGGAGAACCGGTATGATGAGCCCGAGGTAGGGGAGATAGACCTTTGCGTTGTAGAGCATGATGGACGGCGAGAGGCCGCCCACGTAGACGGTGACCGCGACCGCGTAGAAGGAGATCGAGGCAAAGGTGAGGAGGGCAGGGAGGAGGAGGGTGACCTGGCCAGTTCCCAAACCGGCGGCGACGAGGATGGCGACCGAGACCAGGTTGAGGAGCCCGTAACTCTGGAGCTTCCCCCGGATGACGGTCCCGACCTCGACGGGCAGGAAGGCGTAGGAGGTGAAGAGATCGAACTCGGTGACCCAGTTGTAGATGGTGGAGGAGATCACCCCAAGGAGGATGGCGAAGACCATGAGCTGCGAGAGCATCGGGATAAAACGCAGGAGGATGAAGAGCGCGATCCAGATGAACATGACGGGGAAGAGGAAGGAGAAGACGACCTTCCCTGCCCCGCCCTCGCTCCGGTTCAGGTCGAGGGCATCCTTCGCGATGAGGTGGGAATCGGGCGACCAGGCGAGTATCCCCACCAGCCGGTCCAGGGTCTCGGGAAAGCGCCTCGTCTCTTCCCTGTACTCGACCTTCAGGAATCGCACCGAGATAGCGCTGGGCACGATGATGAGGACCAGGGTGGTGAGGAGAAGGAGGGGGGATGGCCTGTAGTAAAGGGCAAGGGGGGGAAGGAGGCTGATCACACCCGCGTTCACCGAATGGGCATAGAAAGCCGCACCAGCCGCCGCGGCGACGAGGATCCCGAGGAGGGTGCGGGGAGAATGCACATAGATGGTCGAGAGGAGGAAGACGAAGGAGAGGCCGAGGAGGAACGAGAGGGAGAGGGTCGCGAGCATGCGTATGACCGACAGGATGGGGAGACCGATAAAGGGCGCGGCGAAGGCGAGGCCAGCGACGAAGGGGAAGACCCAGAAGAAGAGGTAGTAGACCGTGTCCTTGAGGAAGAAGTTGAGGAGGATGGCCTGCTCGGAGACCGGGAGGCTCCGTGACGAGTACGCGATCATGGACGCCTGCCCGAACCTGCGGTTCATCACCTCGCGGCCGAAGAGCCCGAACCCCCCGACGCTCGCCCCGGCAAGGAGGTAGCAGGAGTGGATGAGGATGACCGCGGTCTGCGCCGGGAGGACATCGGAGAAGAACGGCCAGAAGAGGGCCCCTGCGGTGGCGAAGAAGACGAGGAGCAGGGGGAAGAGGGCGAACCCGGCGGACCCGAAGAGCGTCGAGTGGACCCGCCACTCCTCCTTGAGCATCGCGGTGAAGATCGTGTTCGTGGGAACACGATTCGAGAGGATCCCTGAAAGTGATCTTCGAGGGATCGTGTTTATGGGAACACGATTCGAGAAGATCCCCGATGGGGATCTTCGAGGGATCTCAAGCATGGGGATCCCCGCGGACTGCGTCGAGGAAGAACTCCTCCAGGTGCTTCGACGAGGATCTTATCTCCGCAACCGGCCCCTCGCGGATGAGGTTCCCCTGATGGATGATCCCAATCCTCGTGCAGATCTCCTCGGCGATCTCGAGAATGTGGGTGGAGAGGAAGACCGTCCCCCCGCCCTTCACATATTCGGTGAGGTAGTTCTTGATCTTGCGCTGCATGATGGGGTCGAGGTTGATCAAAGGCTCGTCGATGAGCACGAGCCCTGGCTTGTGGAGGAAGGCCTGGGCGACCATGAGCTTCTGCCGGGTGCCCCTCGAGAGGTCCTTGCAGAGCACGTCCCTCTTGTCGCCGAACTCCAGGAAGTCGAACCAGAAGCCGCACTGGCTCTCGATGTCCGCTATCCGGCGGATATGCCCCACGAAATGGAGGTACTCCTCGGCCGTGAGGAACGAGGGCGGGGTCTCCTGCTCAGGTGTGATCCCCACAAGCTCGCGAACCCTGACGGGTTGTGCAACTGCATCCAGCCCCATGACCCGGACCTCGCCGGACGTAGGCTTCAGCTGGCCGGTGAGGCACTTGATCATGGTCGTCTTCCCCGACCCGTTTGGGCCGAGAAGGCCGAAGAGCTCCCCCTTCTGAACCGAGAGCGAGATGTTGTTCACGGCGGTTACATCGCCGAATGTCCTGGTGAGCCCCTTCACATCGATGATGATCTCCATATTACCCCCTCGGGCAGGCCTTGCCGGCCCGCCCTCTTGGGCCAGCCCTGATGGCCCGGCCCACATTCTCCGGTAGCCCCTCCCCCGCAATAAGGGTATATGCGGAGAATGAGGGAAATTGCGGTCCCCCGAGCCTGAAAAATGGCTTTAATACCTCGCCCTCCCATCCCTCTAGTGGATGAGGACGAACAGGCACCAGTATTTCCTGGATCTCGCGCTCCGGTGCGCTCACCAGGGTACCTGTCTCCGGCGCAACTTCGGGGCCATCATCGTCGACCAGTACAACACCATTGTTTCCACGGGATACACGGGTGCCCCGCGGCAGCAGAAGGACTGCACCGAGATCCAGAGGTGTTGGCGAAAAGAGCACAACATCCCCTCGGGCTCGAACTACGAGAGGTGCCGGAGCGTCCACGCCGAGATGAACGCACTCATCCAGGCGGGGAAGCAGGCACGGGGGTGTATCCTTTACCTCGCCGGTTATGATGTTGAGACCGAGGATCTCACGAAGATCTGGCCCTGCTTCCTCTGCTCAAAGATGCTCGTGAACAGCAGTGTCATGAAAATCGTGATGAGGACAGGACCGGCCGAGTATATCGAGATGGACCCGGAGGCTCTCTACCAGATGAGGAGCAGGGAGGCTCTTGGAGAGGACGAGGATTAAAAGAGATCAGGAGGTTCCTGTCCCCAGGAAACACCCGAGCCCCAGAAAAGGCACCCATGGGAATCTCCCCGCCTACAGCCCCCTCAGCTCCTTCTCCGACCCCTTGATGCAGTAGTACCCATGCTTCAGCCCAAGCATGGAGGTCACCGGGCATGCCGGGCACAGGCACGCCTTCTTCGTGATTGCGCACGCGCTCTTCCCCAGTGCGCAGAACAGGGCCTCCTTCTTGCCCTTCATGCAGTCGTTATATGTAGGGCACTTCCCGCAGATGCACCTGGCCATGAGGGACGATACCGTCTTCTTCAACTCGTCCTCAGGCATACCTGCCATCTTCTGTGCCATCTCTTCGTATCTGTCCATAGAACACCATCCCTCTCAGAAAGAGGCTTTGAGCTACTCCGGTGCACGCAGGTAATAAATATATGCCCCGCCCGTCGGAGATACCTCTCCGGAGAGCCCCTGCGAGGGTGTAAAAAGTTTCCGGAAGGGGCCAAAAGGGAATCCTCTCCCAGCCTGTGGGCCATGACCGGTCCGGCTCCCTTTTATATGTGGGCATACCTAGCTCTCCTCAGTGATCGCAGTGAGTGCTCCCCGACGAGACAGAGCAGGGATACGGCAACCGGGCCCGGTGACCATCTGTATCATCTTTCTCCTGTTCGGCGCCATCTGGATTCTCTTTGCGGGCATCCTGCTCCCCTCGGTAGTTCGCGACCCCGTCCTCTATGCCAGCATCTTCGCATGGAAGGACTGGGTCTTCCTCGTCATCGCTACCCTGCTCATCTATGTGCTCATCCGGCACTACACGGGGACGCTCTCCGCGTCGGAAGAACTCTACCGCACCCTCGTGGAGAACGCCGGAAGCATCATCCTCGCCATGGACCGTGAAGGGAATATCACCTTCTTCAACCGGCATGCCGAGGAGTTCTTCGGGTTCCCGCGCAGGGAGATCCTCGGGAAGAATGCCATCGGGACCATCGTCCCCGCGACAGAGAGCTCGGGCCGGGACCTCGATACGCTCATGCACGAACTGCTCACCTCGCCCGGCCAGTACCTGAAGAACCGGAACGAGAACGTCACATCGACGGGCAGGCGCGTCTGGATCACCTGGACCAACCAGGCAATCTGCGACGAGACGGGTTTCCCTGTAGGTGTCGTGTCCGTGGGAACGGATATCTCAGGGTGAACCCGGCGGCGTCATCCTTTCACCTGCCGGGACCTTTTATAGGGTAGTACTCCATACATCCTTGAAGAACGACCCCAGGAGCTGTCGATCATGGAGGTTCCCGATACACCAGAGAACCGGAGCTCGTGCATCTGCCCCCAGTGCCCGAGCTTTCCCGGAGGTCCATGCAGGAGCGAGGTCCTCTACTGCAGCACCGGGGCAAGTGCATGCGGGATCCGGCCCCGGGGGTGCCTCTGCACCGGGTGCCCGGTGTACGACGATTATCATCTCATGTCCCTTTACTTCTGCGATAAAGTGGTGATGGGGGAGTCCGTGCACAGGGTCCGGAAACAGCGGGCTGCCGAGAGCGATGCCACCTACGGGTCGATGATCGGGATCAAGATCATCGCCGATACGGGAACGGGGATCACAGGTGCCATGGGTTCGCAGAAACGACTTCCCTTCACCCTTGACGACCTTCATTTCATCCCTGCCCAGGTCCACCGGATCCCCCTCAACCGCGAAGATCCGGTTGATATGGCGTTCACCCTCGGGCCGGGGGCGAAGCGGCCTCTCGTCCTCCCTATCCCTATCCTTATCTCGGGGATGAGCTACGGCGCTGTCTCGAAACGGCTGAAGATTGCCATCGCAGGCGCTTCTGCACGGCTCGGCTTCGGGTGGAATACCGGGGAAGGGGGCATCCTCGACGAGGAGCTGGCAACGGCTGCGGGGACCCTCATCATGCAGTACTCGACGGGGAGGTTCGGGATAACCGAGGAGAAGCTGAAGAAGGCGGCAGCCGTCGAGATCCGGTTCGGACAGGGGGCCTACCCGGGCAAAGGGAGCTACCTGCCGGCTGAGAAGATCACTCCTGATATCGCGAGGATTCGGGGCCTCGGCGACGGCGAGGCGGCATACTCGCCTGCCCACCACCCCGACATGACAGACCTCGCCGGGATACGGGGAAAAGTCACCTGGCTGAAGGCCCTGACCGGTGGTGTTCCGGTAGGTGCGAAGATCGGGTGCGGCAATGTCGAGGAGGATGTCACCGATCTCGCGGGGGCTGGGGTGGACTTCATCGCCCTGGACGGTTTCGGCGGAGGAACGGGGGCTACCGATCTCGCGGTAAGGGAGAACGTGGGGATCCCCCTCCTCGCCGCCCTCCCGAGGGCGGACCGGGCGCTCCGGTCGCTCGGAGCACGGGAGAGGATCAGCCTCATCGGCGGAGGGGGCCTGCGCAGCTCGGCGGATTTTGCGAAGTGCCTTGCCCTGGGCGCCGACGCGGTCTACCTGGGCACGGCAGCCCTCATTGCCATCAATTGCGAGCAGTACCGGATCTGCCACACGGGCCGCTGCCCCACCGGAGTGACGAGCCAGGACCCGATCCTCGAGGAGCAGCTCGATGTCGAGAAGGGGATCGAACGGCTTAGCAACTTTATCCGGATATCAACAGACGAGATGGCGCAGTTTGCACGCATCGCGGGTAAGCACCGGATCCAGGATCTGGATATCACCGATCTCGTAGCCCTGAAGAAGGAGCTCGCGGAGATTGTCGGATGCGGCTGGCTGGGTGGACCGGGAACGGAGGAATAAGGAGATGATGGAGGGGAGCAGAACATCTCCGGATCATCATGGTAAAGCTGATCATTGAGCCGAAGAAGGCAAAGGACGGGCAGGTCGAGTTCACCGTCAATTACCAGGACCCGAAGACCGATAACTCCTTCACCATCACCATCACGAACAGCCTCGACGAGGCCATCGAACGGCTGAAGGCGACCCTCGAGGCCGAGGTCCAGGCGATGCTGCAGAAGAAGTGAGAAACAACCCCTTTTCTTTCCTCCATCACCTTCACCGGATGAGAATGCATCTCCTGAAGGTAGGAAGATCTGGCCATCTCCGGGACGTGCTCCTGCGCGAAGACGCCAGAAAAGGTCACAGGAGGTACGGGATGAGCGCTTTCACCTCCTTCCTGTACAGGATATAGGCTTCGCCGAACTCCTCAAGGAGATACTTCTCCTCCACCCGGATCTTCATCAGGAAAACTGCCAGAATAAACAGAATCAGGACGAAAGCCCATAATTCACCGATAACGATCGCGGTTCCTGCATACCCGGAGAGGATCCCGGTGTAGATGGGGTTCCGCACAAACTGGTACGGCCCTGTCCGGATCAGTGTATGGTCCACTTTGATCCCCGGCCTGCTGCTCCAGTTCTTCCCCAGGTGAATTCGTGCCCAGACAGCAAACCCCAGGCCGAGGATTGTGATGAATATTCCGATGAGTCCCGAGGCGATTCCGTCAGGGATGACGCGCCATTGCAGGAGGTCTGAAGATACCTCCTCCGAGAGAAAAATCCCGATAAGCACCAGCAAGGGCAAAACGGGGAGCAGGAATCGGTTGGTCTGCCTGCGCTTGTACGTGGACCCGAATCGTATTGCAGAGACGAGCCAGAACAGCCAGAAGCTTATCTGGATAGCGGCTGCGGTCAGTACGAGGATCAGCACTCTCCCTCAACTCTTACCTATCCTGTCCCTGCCCGGTTGAAAAATCTTCGCGGATCTTTCCACCGGTCCGAAAGATCGATGGAAGGCAGCTTATTCCCGGCATTATCCCCTCTCTCGGATCATCATTTCCCTGGAAAAAGATCCATTTTATATCCCTTGAGATGGTCAAGCACGTAAGGAATCTCCATGAGTACGCAAATCCCGAGAAAATGGTATCCAGTTATCGGAGCGGCGGCCATACTGTTCGCCATCTTGCTGGCGGGTTGCACAGGGACAAACAACGGCCCGGCGCCGGTTACCACCCAGGCAACACCCGTAGCCACATCCCCACCGGCCACCCCCGAAGAGACGACGGCTGTGACGACCACGACCGCAACTCAGACCACCGCAGTCACCTTGCCTGTGGCAACGACCATCACGGAGGCCCCGACCACCCCGTCGCCCCCGGCCGCTGTTGCGGTCACCATCCAGAACTTTGCCTTCACTCCAGCATCGATCACGGTCCCGAAGGGGACGACGGTCACCTGGACAAACCAGGACTCGGCCTCTCACACAATCGTCAACGATGCAACCTCGACTACCGCGCTGGGGAAGCTATTTTCAAGCAACCCGCTCGGAATGGGCCAGACCTTCTCCTTCACCTTTCACGACGAGGGCACATTCGCGTACCACTGCGGCATCCACACCTTCATGAAGGGTACCATCACAGTCACGTGACGGTGAAGGGAGACTTCCCCTCACCCTTTCTTTCCCCTTCGGCGGCCAGCTTTTAGAAGAAGGTCCAGTACACGACCAGCCCGTGGATCAGGGCGAGGGCGATGGTGAGCCGCGCCATGTTCACGTGCCAGGCAAACGGGACACTTGATCCTTCCCTGAGGACGAGCATCCCGAAGGTTGCGGTAGTGATCAGGGCGATGATGGTTGCTGCTCCGAGGTAAAATGCGAGGGGAATTCCGAGGATCACGATCTGGGCGACGGGTAAGAAGGGCATACTAATCATTAATCTGTTCATCGGCTATCGTGATAATCCTCTCGGTATTCTCCCGACCACCTGAAACGAAGGGATACACCTGCCTATCTGACTGGATATGAGGGGAATCATGGTGGGACAGGTGTGTCTGGAAAAGCCCCCCGATAGCATGGATCCTGAGGCCTACCCCAGCGGTTTCACAAAATGAGTGGATTGAAACGGCTATATATCACATATACCACGAAAAAATTCAATACCCATGCGAGCATTGCCAGAAGCGGACTGAAGATCGCGATAAAAATAGATAATGCAAAAACAGCAACCGGGATCAGACTCCTGATCGAGAGATATCGAATAAAATCATCATCGAGATCCGGGTCGATGAGATGATGGCCCTTCGATGCATGAATCCACATCCGGGACAGGATAGCGCTGCTCACCGCGATGTTTGCGGCATAGAAGATAACAATGGTATAATGGTCGCCGTACAGGCCGAGCAGATAGGTGGGGAAGGGCATGAAGACAATACAAAAGAGGAACAGGGTGTTCCATTGCACCAGAATTCTGTCGATTTCACGGATGAAATGAAAGATACGGTGATAGGACAGCCAGTACATCGCAATGATAAAAAAGCTCAGGATTAAACCCAAAATTTTCGGGGATATAGCAACCATGCTCTCCAGGAAACGGGCATCGATCTCAGCAGACGGGATCTCGGGAAGCCGTATCTCGAGGATGAGAAGGGTGATGGCAATGGTAAATATCCCGTCGCTGAAACTCATCAATCTCTCTTTATCCAGGCCTAAAGGTTCAAGAAAAGATCTCCTGGCATTCTTCAGATCGGCTCCCATTTCGATCCCTTGAAGATACGTCAGAGATTCCGGACATTTAACATTATCGACGGTTCACTTTATGAGATCGCCCTATTCGCGCCAGGATCAGAAAAACCCTGGAGGAAATAGGGACCAAAGGGAGTTGAACGAAATGAAAAGAGCCGCTGGAGGGATTCGAACCCTCGACCTGCGGTTTACGAAACCGCCGCTATGCCTCTAAGCCACAGCGGCACTCAGGTAGATCAGGTGGGCGGGAAAGGGTATTAAGGTTGATCCATCCACGCCTTATTCTCTGACCTGCCGGCACATTTTTTCCAAACCTTCATATCCTCCTCCCTCCCTACCCTCCCGCATGCAGCGAATCACGACAAGCGAGCGCCTGCCAGGCGGAATCACTGTGTACTGGAACCAGGGGAGCGAGGAGATGGTGACCTCCTTCTCATTCATGGAACTTATCGACCGAAGGATCAACTCCCTGGACCTTCTGGAGCATCCGACCAAGTATGTCTTCGACGAGGATTCAGGAGCCCTGATCCTGAAACCCTGACCTTTTTTTCGTTTATCCGGGCTCCCATTGTATCATCTTCTCTATTCTGAAAAGTACCGTTATCTCCAAATACCTGCATGACAATTCCACGGGTATGCAGAAGATCACAAGAACCGAGCGGTGCGGTGACGGAGTGAACGTATTCTGGAAGAAGGCCGGGAAGGAGACGACCACCTACTTCTCCTTCACCCAGCTCATCGACATGCAGGTGAACGCCCTGGACCTCCTCGAGCACCCCCGGAGCTGGGGCATGGACGAGAAGACCGGAAAGGTTATCTCGATCGTGTAAGGGCGCATCGCCCCTCCCCCCTTTTTCCCGGAGATACTTACGAGTAGCCCCGCATGGTCACGTTCTCGACAGGCTGTTTCTCCTTCGGGGTCTCGATCTTCCCGAACTTCCCCTCGTAGTCCTGCATACTGTTCCCCAGGACCTCCAGAAAGTTCTTGGCATGCCGGGGGCTGATGGAGACGATGGACTTCGCCCTGGCCTGGTTCGTCCCCGGTATCTCGTGGAGGAAGATGAAGGTGAACTCGTCCTCCTTGTAGGCGATCTGGATGCGGTTGCTGTATACGGGGTCCAGATCCTGGGGGATGTGGACCGAGATCTCCCTCGGGTTCAGGAGGTCTCCCTCCTTCTCCCGCGTGAGATTGAGATCTCGCTCGGGTTCATAGAGAAAAACTTTACTCTTCCCGCAATAAGGCTAATGTTTGGAGGCAGGATGGCAGGGTGGAACGCGGATCCGGGGAACCGGAGCAACCGAGGAGGTGGTTGAAAGATGGCTGGAACCCTGGTATCGGTCTCTGAGATCGTTCGGTGCCACTTCTGCCCTGTCCGCTTCTCCCTCGAACGCAAACTGGAGGTCCGGGAATCCCCCCGGTACACCATCGCGAAGCAGGTCTCCTCTCACCTCGGGGGGGACCTGGATGCAGGTGCAATCTGGGAGGAGGTGGCGGCGATCCTCCCGGAGATCGACCCCTCGTTCCGGGCGTATCTCAACGCATCGGTTGAACGGTGCAGGAGCGGCGCCTGGAGGATTCCTGCCGAGACCGAGGTTCCCGTCAGATCGGACAGGTTCGGAATAAGAGGGCTTGTCGACAAGATCTTCGACGAAGAGCCCTCCTTTGCCATCACACGGCCGACCGAGTCCCCGGCAATCGGGGTCTCCACGGCTGACCGGATCCGGGTCGCGGCATATGCCCTCTGCCTCCGGGAGAGCCTGGGTATTCCTTCGGGGCAGGGTGCGGTGGAGTATATTCCCTCCGGCGAGATCCGCGTCTGCACGCCCCAGCCCCGGGACCGGAGGGCCGTGATCCGGGCCGCAGAGGTTGTGCGGCACATCCGGGAGGGGCGCATCCCGAAGAGGCCGGTTCATGCCCCCTGTACAGGATGCCCGTATCGTGAGAAATGCCACACCGGTGGAAAACCCCTCTCCGATCTCTTCAGGTAGATGCCGGGAAGGCCGGGGGTTACCCCTGCTCCTCGATGAGGGTCTTTGAGATGATGTACTCACCCCGCGCGGTCCTCGTGGTGCCCACCACAAGCCAGAGCTCGCCCCCGTGCTCTTCGAGTACCCCGCACGCCTCCACTGTTTCGCCGGGGAGGGCCTGGCCGCTGTAGGTGTGGGTGAAGGAGATTATCCGGCTCACCTCTTCGTGATCTACCTCATAGCTGGCAGGGTTGTCGAAAGAGAAGGAAGCATCGATCACCCTGGCCTCGAGGGTCTTTCTTCCTAGCTTCTCCCCCCGAGGTGACGGCGACGCATCCAGGTTATCGTAAGACCGGGTATAGAGGAGGTCGAAGTACGTCCCCCGGATCTCTCCCCTGTTCAGCTTCCTCCGTTCATGGAGGAGAAAGACCTCGAAGGGGATCTCGGGGTCCCGCTTGTTGTAGACAGCTCTCCACATCCCCGGGGAGAGATCACTCACCTGCCCCCTTTCAATCGCCTGGCGAAGGATCTCCCTTGCGGTGAAGAAGGCCCGGCCGTAGACGACAAGGTCGATGTCCGAGACCGGAGATTCGATGCCGCAGAGCCTTGAACCGGTGCAACCGAGAGACCCCTCATGGAGAGAGAAGAGGTCTGCAAGCACACCGACTCGGCTGTCCCTGGCGGTACAGAAGGCGAGCCTCTCTTCAGGTTTGTAGACCCGGGGAATATCCACAAGGGGGATACGGAGGAGTTCACCCAGGTAGGCGGGTTTCTCCTTCCTGATCAGGCTGAAAGACTCCTCGAAATCGATCTTCCGGTAGCAGACCCCCTCTGGGTTCACCCTGTCGCCGGAGGGATCCGGGACATAGCGGAGGATGCAGCCTGCCCGCTCGGAGTTGTCATAGGCCGAGACCGCGTAGATCCAGCCGTCGCGGTCCTCGATGAAGTCGCGGGGGCGAAGGGGCTTTACTCTCCCCCGCCCTGATCCCTTCTCGCGCCCCTCCCACCCTGACCCTTTCACGCGCCCCCCTCGCCCTGATCCCCTCACACGCCCCCCCCTCTCTGCTCGCGGAGGTAGATGTCAATCTCTTCCGCAAGGGTGCCCCTGCGAAGGATCCTTCCCTCTCCCAGGTCCACAACGGTACTCGGGACGCCCTTCAGGGACCCGCCGTCCACGAGGAGGTCGTACGGGACCCGGATCTCCCCGGGGCTCACCGGGTCCTTCTCACCGGAGATATTGGCGCTCGTGGCGGTGATGGGGGAGTCGAGGCCGCGGATGATATCAAGGGCAAGATCATGGGCCGGGATCCGGACCCCGATCCTCCCAGTCCCCACGGTGAGGAGGTCCGGGATGCAGGACCGCGATTCAAGGATGACGGTGACGGGGCCCGGGAGGAACCGGCCGATGAAGTCCAGGGAGAAGTCATCCACCCGGGCGATGGCGCAGAGCATCTCGGTATCCGAGACCGCGACCGAGATCGGCTTTCCCACGGGGCGCATCTTCGCCTCATACACGCGGAGGACGGCATCGTCGGAGAACGCATCCCCACCGAGCCCGTAGACCGTGTCCGTGGGGTAGACGATGATCCCGTCCCGTCGGAGGACCTGCACGGCCCGTTCCACGATATCCATCTAGAACTCCTGGCCCCGCACCCGGCTGATGTCGAACCTTGCAAATCGGGAGATGTGCATCACGGCAAAGACACCGGCCTGGATGGGGTCGGTGACCACGAGATCGGCGTGCTTCGGGACCGATCCCGCCATCTTGAGGGCGATGACCGGGATCCCTGCCACCCGGACCCTATCCACGGCCTTGGAGATCTTCCCGCCCATGAGCGATCCCGCGAGGACGAGGATGGATGCCCTCGGCAGGCGGACGACCGCGTCCACGGCCTGGGCGAGATCGTCCTCCCCGACGAGGGGGATGGTGTCCACCGAGATCCGCTCGCCCCGTATGTTGTGCCGGTCGGCCTCGTTCACCGCCCCCATCGCCACCTGGGCCACCTGGGCCCCGCCGCCGATGATGATGACCCGGGAGCCGAAGATCCGGGAGAACGGCTCGTAGGTGACGACATCCCGGACCGGGGGAAGGTCCAGGAGGTCGGCGATGAGCTTCTCCCTGTCATCCCCGCCCTCGAGCTCGAAGTAGAGTGAGGCGCAGCCGGTGGCCGGGCCCGACGGGATGAGCGACTGCTGGACGATGAGGATATTCACGTCATGGGCCGCGACCACAGCCGCGATGTCTCGGAGGACCCCGGGGTGGTGATCGCAGGTGATGCTGATGCCGTAGGTCTCAGGATGTTCCATAGGAGCCAGATGCGATAGCCGGGATTCGAACCCGGGCTAAAGGCTTGGGAAGCCTCTGTCCTGCCGCTAGACTACTATCGCATGGATTTTCTTATAGTATCATGATCTCCAGCATTATAGATTCTTTCTCTCTCACGCCGTGCAGCTCTTCCGTAACGTGAAACGGATGGCCGCCCCTTTCCCCGGTTCCTTCTCCACCCGGTCCGCGACCCAGATCCTTCCCCCGTACCCCTCGATGATCATCCTGCAGATGTAGAGGCCAAGCCCCTTGCCGCTCCTCGTAGTCTTCCCCCGCTGGAAACGGTTGAAGATGACGGGTTTCAGCTCGTCGGGGATACCCGGGCCGTTGTCTTCGACAGAGACGGTGACCCGGCCCTCATCGTCGATAACCCGTATCCAGAGCTGGATCCCTGGCCCCCCGAACTTGGCACTGTTGCCTATCAGGTTCCTGAAGACCTCCGAGATGAGGCTGTTGGCGCAGACCGAGGCGGTGGTCCCGTCATAGTGGATGGAGATATCCGGCAGGTGGTCCAGCTCCGACCTGATGACCGGGTCGAGGTCCATCACCCTGTTCTCCTGGGACCGCTCCTGGATCCTCCGGATGGTGGAGACGTTATGGATGATCTCCACACTCTGCGAGATAGCGCTCTCCAGCTTCCGAAGCATCTCCCGTCCCCTGTCGGTCACGAGATCCACGAGGAGCTGGGCATAGCCGAGGCTCACCGTGTTCACGTTATTGATGTCATGGGACATGATGTCGAGGTAGAGGTTCGCCCTCGTGTACGCCTCGCCGAGCTCCTCCTGGAGGAGCGCCTTTTTTACCCCGCTCCCGATGGCCCGGGAGACCGATTCGAGCATCCGCATCTCGTCCTGGGCAAGAGGACTCGTCTTCCTGCATCCTGCGGCGATTACCCCGAGGAGCTGGGTCCCGGCAGGGAGGGGGATGACGACAAAGGACTGGATCCCCGGGAAGGGGATATCCCCGAAGAGGCACCCTTCGCACGTGATCTCCGGAACACCTCCGGCAAGGATATGTCGGAGGGGCTCACCCTGCAGGTTTATCGATCCGAGATCCCTCTGTACAGCATCAGGGAGGCCCTCCTGGTAGCGCAGGGAGGCCTGCTTCCCGTCCTGGTCGACGAGGAAGACCATCACCGTCTCGGACCGGAGGATCTCCCGGATCCGCTTCCCCGAGGTCGAGAGGATCTCGTCCAGGGTCGCCGAGGTCGATGCGGCAGCGATGATCTCGTTCATGGCAGAGAGGATCTGGTTCCTCCTCTCCAGGTTCCCTGACAGGTACGATATGATGGCCGCAACCCAGATGAAGACAAGGACCCGGATGAGGGCCTTGATAAAGGGATCGACGGCAAAGCCGGTGAGGAGGTAGACGAGCCCTGCATAGACCCCCCCGAGGAGCCCCGCGAACGGGAGTGCCCTCCTCGGGTTCTGGTAGGCGTTCAGGATAATAGGGAGGTAGTAGAGGTGCGGGAAGACATCGGTCATCTCCCTTGTCACGCTGAAGACGGTGACAAGGATCGCAACGAGGGTCGTCGTCGGTATCGAGATGCCCCAGAGGATCTTCATGATATCCTCGTCAGAGATCTTCCCGATCATGGATACCCGTTTCCTGCAATATACCTTGGAATAGGGACTCCATATAGGCTATCCCCAAAAAACGGGTATCCGGTCCAGCGATATCCTTATGACCGGTCACGGAGAATGTACACCTGCACCGAGCAGGGTGCCGGCGATTGTAAGTCCGACGTGCCTTCGGGCATGGCCCAGAGGATGGGCTCCGGGATTACTGAAGAGCTGTCCCATGCTCTTTTCCCGACTTGCAGTCCCTTTCAAGGAGGAGACGTTATGGCGAGAATGCATGCCCGCCGGAGAGGCAAGGCAGGGTCGGTTCGTCCCTACAGGAAAGAACCCCCGGCCTGGTCCAACACCGATGTGAAGGAGATCGAGAAGATCATACGGGAGCAAAGGAAGCAGGGGAAGTCCTCGGCCGAGATCGGCCTCCTGCTCAGGGACAAGTACGGAGTGCCCGACGTGAAGCTCGCGACAGGGAAGCGCCTCGGCCAGATGCTCAAAGAGATGGGGATGGAGTCCAAGATCCCCGAGGATCTCCGGAACCTCATCGAGAAGGCCCTTGGCCTCCGGAAGCACCTGGCCCAGAACAAGAACGACCTGCACAACAAGCGGCAGCTCCAGCTCATCGAGTCCAAGGTGCGGCGGCTGGTGAGGTATTACATCGGGGCAGGATCGCTCCCGCAGGACTGGACCTACAAGCCCGAGACCGCAGAGATCCTCCTCTCCCGATGAGAACATGCCTCTGGAAGCCAATGCAGAACAGCTCGCCCTCCACCTCCTCGCGCAGGAGTTTGTCGAGATCTATGCCCACCATGACGCTGACGGGATCGCGGCCGGCGCGATCATCGCCACCGCGATGCACCGGTCGGGCCGTGCTTTCAGGCTCCGGTGCAGCTCCCGGATCACACCGGGGGATCTCACCGGGGAGGCAGGCGTGCTCCTCTGCGACTTCGGGGCATCCCGCGAGGACCTGCCCCCGCATGTCATGGTCATCGATCACCACCCGCCCCGGTTTGACGGGGAGTTCCACGTGAACCCGGCGCTTGCGGAACCCTCGGGCGGGGGCGAGGTCCCTGCCGCCGGTGCCGCGTACCTGGTAGCGCAGCACATGGGTGAGAACCGCGACCTCGCGGGGATCGCCCTCATCGGGATGATCGGCGACAACCAGGCATGCACCGGTGCGAACCGCGGCATCCTGAACGACGGGATCGCGAACGGGTATATCACCACCGGGAGAGGTGTCCTGCTCCCCGGGAGGGATCTTGCCGAGGGCCTGGCCCTCGCAACCCGCCCCTACCTCGCGGGGATCAGCGGTGACGACGCGGGGGCGAGGAAGCTCGTGGAGGAATGCAGCTCCGACGGGAAGGTCTCCCTCGACGCGCTCCTCTCCCTCGTCATCCTGAGGGCCGGGACCTCCGCGGCCTCCGGTGCCCTCGAGTTCATCTATGGCGACACCTATACCCTGGAGAAAGAGGCCATTTCGTCTCTCCACTCCCTGGCAGCCGTGGTGGACGCCTGCGGGAGGGCGGGGATGGGGGGCTTTGCCGCCTCCATCCTCCTCTCCCGCCGGTTGCCGGGGAATGAGGCCTGGGAGGCCCTCCGTTCCTATCGTGCAAAGGTGATCGCCGCGATCCGTTCGGCGCAGCCCCTCGATGTGGACGGCTGGTACGCTGTCGGCGATACCTCGGTGAACGGACCTGTCGCCGACGCACTCGTCCTCGCGAGGGAGGGGGAGCGGCCGGTCTTCGTCTTCTCGCCCGGTGAGGGGGTCTGGCACATCTCCGCCCGCTGCCCGGCCGGTGTGCGGATGGATCTCGAGAAGCTCATCCGCGACCTCGCCCGGAGCTGCGACGGGGACGGAGGGGGCCACCGGTGCAGGGCAGGGGCCACTATCAGCGACCGGTACCTCGACCAGTTCAGGAAGGGGCTCGCGGAGGCGACGGCTGCATGATGTCAGTCGAAGGGACCGTCACCACCGTCCACCATGACCCGGAACGGGTGGCGGGCTCCCTTTCACCGGACAACCTCGCGTCCATGAAGACAACCGCTGGGGCCGGCATGGTGATCACCCGGATATCGGGAGAAAACCTCCGGACCATCATCGCATCGGTGGACGACTACCTGATGAACCTCGCGATCGTGGAGGATGTATGCACGTGCACTTCGCCCTGAAGGCAGATCTCTGTTTTTCCAACGAGCTCGGGCCTGATGCCAGGTCGGCGGTGGACGCCGCCGTGAAGGAGGCGAACGGGCGGCTCTTCTGCAAGGGAGTCCCCCGCGGGGTCCCGCCGGAGGAGATCGGGCGGATCACCCTCTGGGATGTTGAAGAGAATATCCTCTTCCTCGAGATCGAGAGCGGCGGATACACCCGTGCGCATGATGCCCTCTTCAGGTTCCGGAAGCTGATCGGTTCGGCCCTCGGGAAGCACCACCTCGGCCTCCGCGAGATCCGGGTCAGGGAGTTCCGCGTCACCCTGACCGGCGATGTGATGGAGTCCGCGATCCCGCGCATCCCCTTCATCCAGAGTGTGAAGTGCGACGAGGGGAACGTGGTACTCGATCTCCAGGTCACCACCCAGGACCTGGAGAACCGCGTCCCCGACCGGATCGTGAAACTCATCGAGGAGAAGGTCCAGGCCGCGGGATACGGGGGGAAGACCGAGCACTGGGAGCTCCTGTACGAGAGCCCGAAGAAGGAGCGGACGTACACGGGCAACCCGACCGACGAGATGGCCGCCCGGCACTGGATCCGCCACGGCTCATCCCGGGGGCAGTGGATCTACGGTCCCCAGCCGATCCAGCTCTTCAGGGCGTTCACCGCCATCGTCGAAGAGGAGATCATAAAACCGCTCGGGTTCTCCGAGATGGTCTTCCCCAAGCTGGACACCTGGGATGTCCTCTCCCGGTCGGGGCACGCGAAGGGGGTCTACCCCGAGATCTACTATGTCTGCATCCCGAAGACCCGGGATCCCGCTTTCTGGGAGGATGTCGCGGACTACTTCAAGGTGACGGGCGAGGTCCCCGTGGAGATGCTCCGCGAGCGGATAGACGGGCCCATCGGCGCCCTCTGCTATGCGCAGTGCCCGTCCTTCTGGCCCTTTGTCCAGGGAAGGACCGTCGCGAACTCATCCCTCCCAGTGAAAATCTTCGACAGGAGCGGGACCTCCCACCGGTACGAGAGCGGGGGGATCCACGGGATCGAGCGGGTGGACGAGTTCCACCGGATCGAGATCGTCTGGTTCGGCACCGTCGACCAGACAACGAGAATGGCTGAAGACCTGCACGGGGCGTACACCCGGGTCTTCAACGAGCTCCTGGAGCTCGAGTGGCGGTGCGCGAAGGTCACCCCCTGGTTCATGGCCCAGGAGGGGATGGTCGGCGCCTGCGGGTGCGATGCGGTCGGGACCACCGACTACGAGGCCTACCTGCCCTACAGCGACGCCTGGCTCGAGTTCCAGAACGTCTCGGTGAACGGCGACAAGTACCCGAAGGGCTTCAACGTGAAGATCCAGAGCGGGGAGGAGTGCTGGTCCGGCTGCTCGGGTATCGGTCTCGAGCGGTGGACCGCCGCCTTCCTCGCCCAGAAGGGCTTTGATCCGGCGGAGTGGCCGGAAGCGGTTGTCCAGCGTGTGGGAACATTGAACGAGGTATTCAGATTCCTGTGAAGAGAAGGTGAAAACATGGTAAAGAAGAGTCAGATTGGAAGAAAGGTTGAGGGATGGAAGGCGAAGGGCTGGTACAAGATCCATGTCCCCGAGATCTTTGGCAAGACCTACATCGGCGATACGATCTCGAACGACCCGGCCACCGTGGAAGGAAGGATCCTCCAGACCACCCTCGGTGAGATCATACAGGACTACACGAAGCAGCATATCAAGATCCGGGTGAAGGTCACGAGCGTCACCGGCGATGCCGCCTACACGGAGTTCGTGGGGCATGAGCTGACCCGTGACTACATGCGTTCCATGGTGAAGCGGCGCACCTCCCGGATCGATACCATCCTTCCCATCAAGACAAAGGATGGGAAGATCCTCCGGATCACGATGACCTGTCTCACCCTGACGAGGGCGAACCTCTCCCAGGTGCATGCTATCCGCTCGGCGATGACCCAGTTCATCACGTCCTATGCAGCCTCGAGGGAGTTCGCGGCCTTCGTAAAAGAGATGGTCTCCGGAGAGATCACGAAGGAGCTCTTCAAGCTCGTGAAGCCCATCTACCCGCTGCGCCGGGTCGAGATCATCAAGTCCCGGGTCGAGCCCGAGGTGAAGGCCGAAGAGAAGGCAGAGGAGCCCGGCCCCGAGGAGAAGGCAGAGGAGACGGCAGAGGTCCCGGCCCCGGCGTAAGGGGCTCCTTTCCCACAGGAATCCGGAGAAGGTTTCCTCGTCCCATATCACCTCCCTCTTGTTTTTCCGAGTTCTCGGACGCGATCGGGGCTCCCGATCGTCAGTATGAACAGTTGTATCGCTCTGACCCTCAGAGCCGTTATGAGTGCCCAATCCGGCTCCGCACACCCAGGGCCGGACCATGAAAGGTAATGAAGGGGGAGGAGCAACACTCTCTCATGACTGCGGGGAGAGTTCTCCTTCTGGTCCTGGACGGCATCTCTGACCGGCCATGCAGCGAGCTCGGCGGGCGGACGCCCCTTGAGGCCGCTGAGACTCCCGTCCTGGACCGGCTGGCCCGCGAGGGCATCTGCGGCATCATGGACCCCATCGGGCCGGGCATCCGGCCGGGCTCGGACACAGCCCATCTCTCCATCCTCGGCTACCCCCCCGACCGGTACTATACCGGGCGCGGCCCCCTCGAGGCCGAAGGATGCGGGATCCATATGGAACCGGGGATGATCGGCTTTCGGGCCAACTTCGCCACCCTGGACCGGGAGGGCAGGGTAGCGGACAGGCGTGCAGGCCGCATCCATGGGACTGCCCCCCTCTGCGACGCCATCGAGAAGGAGGTCAGGCTGAAACACGGCATCAGCTTCCGGTTCCGGCCCGGCGCAGGGCACCGTGCGGCTCTCGCTCTGAAGGGAGCGGATCTCGGCCCCCGTGTCTCCTCGAACGATCCCAAGACCGAAGGATTGCAGCCCCCCGAGATCAAGCCCCTCACCCGGGAGGCGAAGGACCGGAGAACCGCCGAGGCCTGCAATGACTTCCTCCGGCAGGCCGGCGCCATCCTCGCCGATCATCCGCTGAACAGGAGCCGGAAGGAGGAAGGTCTCCCGCCGGCCAATACGATCCTCCTCCGAGGAGCAGGCGAGATGGGCCGGTTCGAGCCTTTCGCCGACCGCTTCCACATGCAGGGGAGCGTGATCGCGGCCGCGACCCTCATCACGGGCATCGGGAGAGCCATCGGGCTCGAGAGCGTCCCGGTTCCCGGTATCACCGGTTCTGCAGACACCAACCTCGGGGGGAAGGTGAAGGCTGCCCTCGCCGAGCTCGGGAAGAAGGAGTTCGTGCTCCTGAACATCAAGGGGGCTGATGAGGCAGGGCACGATGGCCTCCCTGTCCAGAAGCGGGAGTTCATATCGAGGGTCGATACCGCCCTGGAACCCCTGCTCTCCCTCGAGGACACCCTGGTGGTCGCCTGCGGGGACCACAGCACCCCGTGCTCCATCCGCGACCACAGCGCAGACCCGGTTCCCCTGGTGATCCGTGGAGAAGGAGTGCGTGTCGACCGGGTGACCCGATTCAGCGAGACCGCATGTGCCGAGGGGGGCCTCCACAGGATCCCGGGATCAGCCCTTCTGCCCATCCTCCTTGACCTGGTGAACCGTGCCAGGAAGTACGGTGCCTGATCGGGGGGGCGTGATGAGAGCCTCCCAGATCCTCGAGCTCGGGGAGCTGACCTTCCTCGAGCCCACCTTCGCCTCCCTCACGGAGGATCTCTACACGACCGCCCTCCTCGGGATCCCGGCTGTCGAAGGGAGGCTCCTCATCGACAGGGACGAGAACCCCCTCGCGGTCGCTGTCTCCGACGGGAAAGGATGGTATGCCGCCTCGTTCCTTTACAGGAGCCCGCCCCGGGAGGTCATCGAGCTCTGCGAAGACCTTGACTCCGAGATCCACGAGGAGGAGCGATCCCTCTGGCTTGCTGCGGTCCGCGAGTACTACAGCCTCATCATCCGAAATACCATCACTCCGGCTCTCGAGGATCTCCCGCCGGACCGGCCGGCCAGGCTCCGAAGTCTCCTGGAGGAGGTATGGCCCGGGGGAGATGCCATCCCGTGCCTGGACTGCTCCTGCGGATCGGGGGTGGGGTCCTTATCCGCGAGGGCGCTCGGGATGCGTCCCGTCTCGTATGACAACGATCCCGCCCTCATCTCCCTCGGCCTCTCTTCGGGGAGGCTCCAGCCCGAAGAGACCATGTGGATCGATGCCACCATCGCAGGAACATACCTGGAACCCGTCCCCCGCGGGATCGCGGTGATGATGGGGGAGATCAACCCCTTCACCGGGGAGATGTGGGAGGGTATCACGGGTGAGTTTCTCGGCCTCGTGGACGAGGCCCTCATCACCGTCGGGACCGAGCAGGAGGCCCGCAGGGTGGAGGGATGGTGCAATGCCTCCGGCCACCATGCCGAGGTCACTGAGAACCGGCGGGATGAGTTCTACGACCGCTGGGTCTGCAGGTCGACCAGGGAACGGTGAGTCGTTTCCTGAAAAAAGGGGTAGGAGTTGAGGCGATCAGGGTCTCGGGATGCGCTTCAGCCTCTCGAGAACGACCATCGGGTTGGGGAGCTTGTGGGCCATCCGTTCCAGGAACTTCCGGACAAAGAGGTCGCTTGACCCCTGCTTCTCGATGATCTTCTGGATATCGATCCCCACCGGTGTGATGGTCTCTGATATGTACTTGAGCCTCTTGTCGAGCGCTGCATCCAGATACATGGTGTTGACCGTTACCATAAACCTTGATTATTATATGCCCACTCTTGTATAAATAACCTTTCGCGCCACCGCCTGACAGTAAGCTGGTATTCGTTGTATTCTTCCCCCTTTTCCCCTGTTTAATAATGTTCTTTCATTAATATACCGAATGCCTTTGAAACACCCCATGACAGGGATTACATCCCGTACATGCCCCGATCCGGGCCCTGCGCCGTGTAGCACCGGGGCGCGTTCTCTTATACCGGGTGCTTGATCTCCCGCTCCCGGACGAGGGTAAAAAGGAGGATGCCACATCCCGTGCCCGCGATGACCGCACCTCCTGAAGCGAGAAGGATGCGGGTGATCAGGTTCGGGAAGAGGAGAAGGGCACTACCCGCGAGGAGCAGCCCGGCCCCTCCCCCGATGAAGACCCGCCTCCCCCATCCACGGACCGAGAGGAGGCCCCCGATGAAGAGAAGGAAGAGTCCGCCGAGGATCGCGATCACGGTACCGAGGTAGATGATCAGGTCGAATACGAGATCGCGCTCCAGGAAGACGAGGATACCGATCAGGATGGATGTGAGCCCGGCGATGAAGAGGAGGACCGGGAGGATGCCGGTCCTCCCCATGAAATGCCCGCCGGCGATGAATCCCAGGCCAAGGATGATGGCAAGAATCCCGAGGACTATGATGAACAGGTTGACGAGGAGATCGCTCCAGACCATGAGGGAGATGCCTGCTGCAACGAGAAGAGCCCCGGCGGCCGGGAAGAAAGCCGGGGGGAGGGTTATCCATGTCTCCTGCAGTGCTCCCTCATCCATCGGAGTACCGGATCCTGCGTTGTTTAATAAACTGGATCCTTCGGTCACGGCCCGTTCATCTCCCGGCCTCCCCCCCGGTACAGTCCAGCTCGGCGATGATGGCGACGGGGTCATCCATCTCACCGACCAGCCTCTGGAGTTCGAGAAGGCGCTCTATCCCGATGAAATGCTCGGCCATGACCCGTCCCAGCGGCGAGAGAACAAGGGCCTTCCCTCTCTTCTGCACGAGCCCGTGGGAGATGAGCTCGGGGAGGACGGGTTCCACCTCGCCCACCATCATCCCCGAGATCCTCCGGATGGCCTCCTCGTCCCCCCGGGCCACCACAGCATGTGCGGCAAACTCCTCGGAGCTCTCCTCTGCCCCGTATGAGGGTGCAACCTCCTCCATCTCGCCTTTGAGGAGCCGGATGGCCACCTCCTCCTCCGTTGCCTCAGGGTCGCTCGTGTAGGCACCCCCGGGCTCTGCAAGGATCACGACCTTTCCCCGGTCATGGTAATCGGGCCTGCCCGATCTCCCGCCCATCTGGGAGAACTCCTGGACCGTCAGCCACTCGATCCCCATGGCGAGCGAGTCGAAGATCACCTGGGAGGCGGGGAAGTCCACGCCGGCCCCGAGCGCCGCGGTCGTCACCACGGCGGCTATCTTCCCCTCCTCGAACCTCCGCTCGACGTCCCTCCTCTCCTGCGAGGTGAGGCCGGCATGGTACGGGGCGGCCTTCTTCCCCAGGGCCTCGGCGATCACATGGCACCGTGCCCGGGAGTTCGTGAAGATGATGGTCTGGCCCCTGAAGCCCTTGGAGGACTTCATCGAGAACTCCGCCTCCATGAGCTGCTTCTCGAACCGGATCTTGTCCTTCCTCGTGACAAAGAGGAGGTAGCGCTCGAGGGGCACGGGCCGTTCCGCGTAGGTGACGAGGCGTGCGCCGAGCTTCTCGGCGAGGAGGTGGGGGAGGCCGACCGTAGCCGAGAGGTAGAGGAACTGGGCCTGGGGGGCAAGGTACTTCAGCCGGGCGATGAGCCCGTCGAGCCGGTGCCCCCGTTCCCGGTCCTCGAGCATCTGGATCTCGTCGATCACCACCGTCCCGATCTTCGGGAGGCTCTTCCCGCACCTGAGGAGGTGGTCCAGCCCTTCGTATGTCCCGACCACGACCTGGGCGTCCGGATCCTGCCTGCCCCTCACCCGGTTCTCGGGGAGGTTCAGCCGGTTCCGGCCTGTGAAGAGGGAGATCCGGGCGATCTTCCCGTACCGCTCGGTGAACCGCTCGTGCTTCTGGTTCGCGAGGGCGACAAGGGGGACGAGGAAGAGCATCCTCCCCCTCCCCTCGAGGAGGTTCTTCATCCCGGCCATCTCCCCGATGAAGGTCTTCCCGCTCGCGGTTGCCGAGACCACGAGGAGGTCGGAGCCTGCGAGGAGGCCGGCCCCCACCGCCAGGTGCTGAACGGGCATGAGCCGTTCAACCCCGGATGCGGTCTTGAACTCCGGGGGAAGGGGGAGAGCGGCGACGGATGAGGTCTCGGTGACAGGATGTGCTTCTATCCGGTCGAAGAGCGTGCGTGAGAGGTCCATCCCGTCCGGCTGGAGGGCCGAGAGGACCCGGTCGAGGTCACGGAAGACGGTGAGGAGGTTCTCGATGTAAGAGTAGGAGATCTTCCCGAACCGGGTGAAGTACCCGAGCTCCCGCCTGACCTCCTTTCGGGCGCAATCCATGCAGATTGATTCCTTACCGAACCGGACCGAGGTGCTGGCATCCAGGGGGGTGACCCGATCCTCCAGGAGACAGGTGCGGCAGAGGGACTGGAGCTCCCAGGGGATCTGGAGATCCGAGAGGAATGCCTCCCACTCCTTGTCTGGCCGGGTGATCCGGACCTCCGCCTGTCTGAGGGATGCGATGAGATCCTTTGTCGGGAGGGATCGCCCATGTCTGCTCCCGGGCTTCCTCGTCAGGTAGTCCTTGGGCCGGAACCCCTTCGTGGTCCTGACGAGGTCCACCTGCCCAACCGCGGTCACCGCATCCCCATCGAGGAAGAAGAGCCGGTAATAGCCCCGCTGGGGATGGACCACGACCCTCATGGGGCGACCGTGTCGTGGATCGTGTACCCGAGGCCTGCAGCCTCAAGCCTCTTCAGGAAATCGGTGAACTCCTCATCGACGATGACGATGGCGCAGTCCAGGCCATGGAAGGCGGCCTCGATGACCCCCTCCCTCGCGCCGAAGAACATGTCGGGCCGCCGCCCCGCGGCCTCAAGGGCAACCCATGCCTCCAGGCCCACGGCGGCCACCACCTGCACCTGCCCTACCACCTCCTTCAGGAGGTCACGCCTCACCCTCCGGGACCCGCCCCGCTCGATCCTCGGCACCTTGCAGACATGGATGGTTCCCTCGCGGTGCTCGATGATCCCGTTCAAGCGTGCCACCCCCACGTCCTCGCGGGCGCGGGCGTCCATGGTGGCCGTTCCCGTGGCGCTGCGGAAACCCGGGCTCGCGTAGAGCCACCCCTGCTCCATGTACACCCCGACCTGGTCCCCCTTCTTCAGGTTCTCGGCGGCGAGCGCCGTCCAGACCGAGACCTGGTGGATGATGTCCCTCCTTATGTGCCGGGCATAGGTCTCCAGCACCTCGGCATGGTTGACGACCCACTCGATACCGGCCCGGGTCACCTCGTAGCGCCCCCTCCCCTGGGCGCTGACCATCCCCCCCTCGACGAGCTCGCGGATGTACTCCGAGACCGCCTGGGGGGTCACCCCGAGCTTCCCGGCGATCTCCTGCTGCCGGATGGCCGGCTGGTTCTCGGCTATCTCGACGAGGATCTGGAAGCGGGTGGCCTCGCTCTTGGACCTGAGGATGGTGGTGAGGGGATCATCGCTTCCCATGGTCCACAAGCACCATGCCCTGGCCCTTCACGTCCAGCCTGGGGATCCTCTTCGCGAGCCCCTTGATGACGACCTGGGAGACGTTGTACTTCCGGGCGATATCGTTGATGGAGGTGTTCCCCTGTTTGATCTCCTCCTCGATCTGGTCGACGAGGTCCCGCACCTTCTCGTCGTTCGAGAGGGCCACATGGATCAGGTCTCCGAGGTCGGTCATGTTGCACTGGAAGTTGGCCCTGAAACGGCTGTAGATGGTGCGGTACTCCTTCACGGGCTTCTTGCCGGGCGGGGGGGTCCGCCACTTCTCCTCGATGAGGTTCCCCTTCTTGAGTATTGCGAGGCATTCGCCCACGGAGTCATGGCCGGCCAGCTTGGCGAGCTCATCCTCGGTCATCCAGGCCCTGGTCAGGTGCTCGTAGATCTCCTTGTACTGGTCGTTGTTGAAGGTGACAAAGAGGGAGACCATCTCGATGGGATCGTTCACGATCCTGATATGACCGGTCAAAGCGCACAACCCATTTATATATGGTCTCGGAACTCAATAAAGATTTTCAGAATCCTCCATGCGTGACCGGGGAAGGATACTTGTCAGGGGCATCGTCCAGGGGGTTGGCTTCCGGCCGTTCGTGTATGCCCGGGCCCATGCCCTCGGTATCCGGGGCACGGTGAAGAACACCGGGAGCCAGGTGGAGATCGACGCATGGGGGGACCGGTTCGGGGATTTCCTCGAGGAGGTCTCGAGGGGGCCTCCCCTCGCGAGGATCGACTCGGTCGAGGTCCTTCCCCTCCAGGGCTCCCCGCCCGCCGGTTTTTTAATCCTCATCTCCTCAGCCGGTACCCTCTCGGGGATGATCCCTCCCGATGTCGCAACATGCACCGAATGCATGGAGGATCTCTTCGACGAGAACAGCCGGTACAGGAACTATTTCGCCACCTCGTGCGTGAACTGCGGGCCCAGGTACAGCATCATCGGGTCCCTCCCTTATGACCGGGAACGGACCTCCATGGCATCCTTCCCGATGTGCCCGGAGTGCGGGAGGGAGTACACTGACCCCGCCTGCCGCCGCCACCATGCCCAGACAATCGCGTGCCCGGTATGCGGCCCCAGGCTTACCCTGATGGATTCGGATGGCCGGGCAATGGAGACAGATGATCCGGTCAGGGAGGCGGCATCCCTCCTGGACGCCGGTTCCATCCTCGCCATCCGTGGCATCGGGGGGTTCCACATCGCATGCACGGAGCCCATGGCGAGAGAGCTGAAAGTGCGGCTGGGCAGGACCGAGCAGCCTTTCGCCATTATGGTGAGAGAGGAGATCCTCGACAGGATGGTCCACGTCCGGCCGGAGGAGAGGGATCTGCTCCGGAGCGAGATCCACCCCATCGCCGTTCTCGTGAAACAGGATCTTACCGCCCACAGCGAGATATCGAACCTCCACACCATCGGGTGCATGCTCCCCTATGCCCCGCTCCACCACATCCTCTTCTCCCAGCTGAAGGCCCCGCTCCTGATCATGACCTCGGCGAACATGCCGGGCTATCCGATGATCACCGAGATCGATACTGCGGTTGCAAAACTCAGGGGGCAGGTGGACTACTACCTCACCCATGACCGCCGGATCCTGAACAGGTGCGATGACTCTGTCGTCAGGGACGGCTTCATCATCCGCCTCTCCCGTGGGATCGCCCCGAAACGGACCCGGATCGATCTCGGCCCTTCCTGTATCCTGGGGGTCGGGCCCGAGTTGAACAGCAACATCACCATCTACAAGGGCGGATATACGATCACCTCCCCCCACGTCGGCCATGTCCGGAACCCCCCGACCCTCGCTTACCTCGAGGAGACCGCCGAACGCATCCGGAGCTGGCTCGGGGCGAGGTACGATCTCATTGCCCACGACCTCCACCCCTCCTTCCTCTCCACGGGCTACGCGAGGTCCCTCGCCGAAGAGACGGGTGCAGAACTGATCCCCGTCCAGCACCACCGAGCCCACGTCGCGGCGACGACCCTCGAGCCCTGTATCGGGATCACCATCGATGGCGTTGGCTATGGCGACGACGGGAGGGTTTGGGGCGGGGAGGTCTTTGCGGGACAGGTTCCCCACCTCTCCCGGGTCGGGCACCTTGAAGAAGTTCCGATGCCGGGCGGCGATCTCGCTACCCGTTTCCCGGAGCGGATGCTCTACGGGATCCTCCCGGAGGAGAGGACACTCGGTATCCTCAGGGAACGGGGCTGGACCGATGTCCAGACGGGTGTCCTCGCCCGCCAGGTGGAGCGGGGGGTGAACGTGGCCTGGACCTCGAGCACCGGCCGTGTCCTCGATGCAGTTGCGGCCCTCCTCGGGATCTGCAGGGAAAGGACCTATGACGGCGAGCCGGCCATGCGCCTGGAAGCCGCGGCGTATGGCAGGACCCCCTCGGAGTGGCCTCTCGAGTTCATCCAGAAGCCGGGAGCCGAGGTCCTCTCCACGAGAACGCTCGTGCAGAGAGCTCTTGGTGAATACCTTACAGCCAGGAGCGCCGGCGGAGCTGGGGAAAGGAAAGCCCTCGCCGATATCGCAGCATCAGTCCAGCACAACCTCGCCCGTGGCCTGGCCCACCTTGCCATCCATGCTTCCCGCGATCAGGGTCTGACCCGGGTCGCCCTCTCGGGGGGTGTGGCCTACAATGCCGCCATCCGTGAGACCATCCGACGGGAGGTGGAGGCGGCTGGTCTCTCCCTGCTCATGAACCGCGAGTACCCCCTGGGTGACGGCTGTATCTCGTACGGGCAGTGCGTCTGGGCGGGGCTTGTGAAGCGGGAGCAGGGATAGCCTTCGAAAGCAGGGCATCTCCCCCTATACCTTTCACTTGCCGCCCCCTTGGTATCCGGCACACCTGCAGATTGTTCCCAATCCATCCACCCCGATTCCTTTCATTCGTAGGAAAGCATTTTCAGCCATCATCTCCCCTTCAAACATGAGAAGGAGAGAACACCATGGGCGATCATGATCCGATTTATACAGTCGGACTCTGGACCGTTCGGCCGGGAAACGAAGATGAATTCATTAGGGCGTGGAAGGATTTCGCGACTGGGACGGCTTCGTACGCGAAAGGGCCGATCTACGGAAGGCTTCTCCAGGACCTGGAGAATCCGGGCAGGTTCGTCTCCTTCGGCCCATGGGAGGATATAGAGGGTGTCCAGGCCTGGCGCCAGCAGCCTGAATTCAAGAAGGCCTTTGGCAGGTTCATGGAGCTCTGCGATGAGATATCTCCAGGGACATTCCTGCTGGTAGCCGAGAGCGCCAGGAAAGAGGCGAGGTAGCCCGCGACAGACGACCCGACGTTCGGGAGCAGGCAGGAAAAGGTCGCCCGAAGCACCATCATTTGCCTGCCAGCTTCCCTCATCGGCTATTCACCGTTACCTTAAATTCCCTCCTTTCCCCACCGTACCCGGGAAATCATCCATGGAAGACAGGAGTGCCGGCTGTATCGCCCTCTACATCGCGGTCCTTGCCGGCTTCCTCGCGCCCTTCGACATCTCCGCGGTGAACATCGCCCTCCCGAGTATCGGGGCCGAGTTCTCCCTGGATGCCGTTTCGCTCTCCTGGGTCAGCACGGCCTACCTCCTCTCCTCGGCCCTCTTCCTCGTCCCCTTTGGTCGGATCGCCGATATCGTGGGGAGGAAGAGGATCTTCAACCTCGGGCTCTCCCTCTTCGCCGGGGCCTCATTCTTCATGGCCTTCACAATCACGCCCGTCACGATCATCCCCCTCCGGGTGATCCAGGGGATGGGTGGTGCCCTGATCTACGGTACCGCGGTCGCCATCCTCACCGCGGTCACCCCGGTGGAGGATCGCGGGAAGGCCCTCGGCATCTACACCACCTCGGTGTACCTGGGGCTCTCCCTCGGGCCATTCCTCGGGGGGTTCATGACCGGCCAGTTCGGGTGGCGGTCCATCTTCCTCGTGAATGTCCCCATCGGCCTCTTCACCCTCGGCCTCATCAGGTGGAGGCTCCGCGGCGAGTGGGCAGACGCACGGGGCGAGCGGTTCGACACCCCGGGGTCCGTCCTCTTCGGTCTCTCCCTCGTCGCCATCATGCTCGGGTTCACCTGGCTTCCCGGGACACCGGGCCTGCTCATGATCCCCCTGGGCATCCTCCTCCTTGTAGAGTTCGTTCAGTGGGAACGGCGGACACGGCACCCGCTCCTGGACGTGGGCCTCTTCACGGGGAACCGGGTCTTCGCCCTCTCCAACCTCGCGGCCCTCGTCAACTACAGCGCCACCTTCGCCGTGACCTTCTTCCTCTCCTTCTACCTCCAGTCCATCAGGGGCTTCTCCCCGCTCATGGCCGGGGCGATCCTCGTCACCCAGCCTCTCCTCCAGGCCATCTTCTCCTCGCCGGCGGGGCGCCTCTCGGACCGGATGGAGCCCGGAAAGGTCGCATCGATTGGAATGGGTCTCTGCGCCGTCGGCCTGTTCCTCCTCGCGTTCATCGGGGAGGGTACCTCCCTCCTCTTCCTCCTCGCTGCCCTCGCCCTCCTCGGGGTCGGCTTCGCCCTCTTCTCCTCCCCGAACACGAATGCCGTGATGTCATCGGTGGAGAAGAAGTGCTACGGGGTCGCCTCGGGGACGCTCGGGACCATGCGCCTCGTGGGGCAGATGCTCTCCATGGGTATCGCCATGACCCTGTTTGCTGTCTACATCGGGCAGGTGGAGATCGGGCCGGCGAGTTACCCGGGGCTCCTCGCGGCCATCCAGGCCGGGTTCCTCATCTTCACCATCCTCTGTGTCGCAGGGATCTACCCGTCCCTTGCACGGGGGAGGATGCGGGATGGGGAGAGGGCGACGTGCAAGCTGCCCTGATGGCGGGCTTAATCTCTAACCTTCAACGATAGCCGTGAACCCATGCGGGTCCTCCCAGCCAATCTTGAGGCTGGCTTTGGCGAGAATATCTCCCGTAGAGGGTCCCTGCACTGTCAGGGTGATATTCACAGGAGGCCTCTCCTTCTCCCCCTCGAGGGAGAAGAAGGACCAGTAGACCGGTTCACCGGTTCCGGTATACCTCGGCCCGAGCTCGGTGACCCTGAAGTCTGGCGGCCCCCAGTGGTAGAAGCTGCCATACGACGTCTCCCAGGTGAAACGGGAATCCTCTGGGAGAAATCCAGAGGTGTTCACCGGTTCCAGGCGGATACCGATGGTGGAGGACATTGCGAGATTGTAGCGGGGAGGTGTGGCATTGATCTGGATGGAGAGGGGCACAGCCACGGGTGGGGCGGGCGAAGCCCCTGGGCTTGGAGCAGATTCGGGAGTACCCGGGATGACGCAGCCGCAGGCGAGTCCCGCCAGAAACGCGAGGGCAATGAGGAGAAGGATCCGCTTCTTCATTTATCGTCCTATGAGTGTAGCAGGCGAAAAAGGTACCGATGAAAAGACGAACATACTCGGGCAGTTGAACGCTCCTGGGGGATTCGCTCCGCTCACCCCCGCCGCTTCGGCGTCCCCCGAATTGCGATAGCCCATTCGGGAGGTCTCAAAAACAGTCCGACGATAAATCTGCCCTGATGAGCAGGAAATGTGAATGGAGAAAAGAAGGGTGATCTACCCGAACAGTGCCCCGAGCCCGGCCATCGCGGACTCTTCCTCCTGCTTCTTGTCCTCCTTCTTCTCCTCCGGTGCCGCTGCCGCTGCCGCGGCAGGGGCCGTTGCGGCGACCGGTGCGGCGGCAACGGGGGCAACCGCGGCCTTTGCGATCGCATCGGCGATGTTCACGCCCTCGAGTGCGGCGATGAGGGCCTTCACCCGGGACTCGTCCGCCGCGACACCCGCAGCGGAGAGAACAGTCTTCACGCTTGCTTCGTCTACCTTCTTTCCTGCATGGTGCAGGAGAAGTGCAGCATAGATGTATTCCATGTCAGTTCACCTTCTTTCTCGTTAAAGAATTATCCTTATTTTCCACCTACGATTCCTTTCAGGGTCTTTGCCTCGCGGGAGGCCCGGGCGATGATGGCGTCCATCGCGTCCTTCTCATAGACGCTCGCCTCCACGGCCAGGTTCCTTGCCTCGGAGAAGGCCTTCCCGATGATCGCGGCGACCGTGACCTTTGTCGGGTACGCGGCGGTCAGCGAGAGGTTGAACGCCTGCCGTGCAGCGAGGGCGATGTCCCGCCGGTATGCCTCGTCGTCGATGGCGAGCATCTCGGGCCGGAAGATGGTCTTCTCGTAGAAGGCGGCCTGGAGCCGCAGGCCCACGTCCATGGGCTTGATCTCGAGCTTCGAGAGGATATCGGCGACCTTCTTCTGAATCACGGCCCCCTTCTTCACGACGACCTTCGTGTCCCGGATCCTCACCTTGCCGGCGTCGATGACGGCAGGGATCCCCGCCTGCTGGAGCTCGCCGACGACCGGGCCCGGCTTGAAGTTCGTGGGCCCTTTGGAGACGACGATGTCCTGGGGGGCGACCTCGCCCGCCTTTGCGGCCATCTTCGTCTTCGTCTTCTCCAGGGTCCTGAAGAGGGAGAAGGGGTTCTGGTTCGTGAAGATGAGGGCGCTCTGGCCTTCGATGAACCTCTCGAGGTCCGCGTAGTCGCCGCCCAGCTCGGCGAAGGCATGCTCGATGAGGGTATTCCTCGTCATGCGGAGCACCGCCTTCCCGTGGAGATCCCTCCGGATCCCCTGGAGCTGGGCTGCAGGGATGCCGTGGACGTCCACGAGCGAGATCACGGCATAGTCCTTCGCCCACATCTTGATCTTCTCCACCTCGTCCCGCTTCCACTTGGGGAGGTGGTGCGTGTAGAGGGCCATCTCACACCAGCCTCACTGCGGGTCCCATGGTGGTCTTCACGAAGACCGAGCGGACGTTTAAGTGTCCCTGCTCGAGGACGGACTCGATCCTCTTCATCACAACGTCGATATTCTCGGCGATCAGGTTCGGGTCCATCTCGGTCGACCCCACCTTCGCGTGGAAGGTGGTCCGGTCCTTCGTCCGGATCTTCACCGACGAGCGGAGCCGGTCCACCATCGGTCGGATATCGGTCCCGGGCTGCACGGGGATGGGCATCCGCCCCCGCGGGCCGAGCCTGGGCCCGAGGTACCTCCCCACCTGGGACATGACCGACGTCTCTGCGATGAAGAAGCGGTACTCGCCCGCGATCTTCCGCGCCTCGCGGGGGGCGCCTCCCAGACGCTCGATCTCCTCGGAGGAGATGATCAGGTCCACCTTGGCGTCCTTCGCCTTCGACGTGATATCCCCCTTCCCGAGCACGGCGATCTTCACTCCCCCGAGCTGGTGGGGGAGGAGGATCGTCTCGTCGATCCGGTTCTTGGGCTGGGACAGGTCGATGTTCTTTAAGTTCACCGTAATGTCCACGCTCTCCCGGAACTTCCGCTTCGGGGCGCTCTCTATGGCCGTCTTCACGGTCGCTGCGATCTTTTCCTTCTCAACCATCTGATACCTCCATAGTTCTCGACCTCTTTTCCGATCTCCTATGGTCAGTCTCCTTCACGCTAGGCGCTCATCGAACTCGCCCGCATCGATGGCTGCAAGGAGCTCCTTCGGCTTCCGGCCCTCCACGGTGACTCCCATGGAGACGCAGGTGCCGATGACCTCCTTGACACCGCTCTTCGTCGTATACGAGAGCATGTCGCCAGTCTTCATGCGGGCGATCCGGATGGCCGCCTCGAGCGGCAGGTTCCCCACCAGCTGCGTGCTGGGTGTGGGCGATCCCTTCTCGATCCCGGCCTCCTTCTTGATGAGGGCGGTGGTCGGAGGGGTCCCCACGGTCACCGTGAACTGCTTCCTGTCGTCGACCTCGATCTTGACCGGGACCTGCATGCCATTGTAGTCTGCCGTCTTCCGGTTGATCTCGTCCACGACCGCCTTCACGTTGATACCAAGGGGGCCCAGTGAAGGCCCCAATGGCTGGCCGGGTGTTGCCCTGCCGCCGGGTACCAGTACCTCGACGATCTCTCCCATGACGTTCCACCAGGCGTGACCCTGAAGGGTTCACCGCTTGGGTTATATAAAGTCGTGCCGGAGGGTTAAAAAAGTATCAATTGGGTGACGGGGAGGACTCACATGTCCTCTACTTTGGCGGAACCCTATGGGTTCCCGCCAGTCGAAGACCTACTGGTCCTCGACCTTCGTGAAACCCTTCGGGTTTCACTCTGGTGTCAGACCATTATTGGTCTTCCACCTGGTGGCGACTTCTGGTTGCTCACCAGTCGAAGATCCTACTGATCTTCGACCTTCTCCACAACCCGCACATGGTCGCCCCGCACCGTGATGGGGATGGGGACCACAGACTCGTAGAGCTCCACCGTGATCTCCTCCTTCCCCATGTCCACCCTCTTCACGACGGCCTTCTCCCCCTTGAACGGGCCGGCGATGAGCTCGACGATCGTTCCCTCGTCGATCCCGCTCACCACGGGCTTCGGCACCAGGAAGTGGGCCACCTCCTCGAGCTTGGTCTCGCCCTTCACCACAGCGCGCGCATGGGGGATCATCTCGACCAGCTGCTCGATCCGCGCATGGCTCTCAGGGGTCTCCACGAGCACGTAGCCGCGGAGCTCGTCGGGTACAATGATCGCGACCACCTTGATATCGGTCTGGGTCTCCACCGCCTTCTTGATGCTGTCGGCCACCGCCCGCTCCTGCTTTGCAGTGGTCTTGATCGCAAAGATGCGGTTCCCCGCTGTCGCGGGGTTCTCCATCATCACGGGGGTCTCCGGGGGCTTTGCCTCGTCGGTCATGAGAACCTCTTCTCTAGTGCGGGAGGGCGCTCATGAACGACTGGATCAGGAAGCCGATGAGCCCAATGAGGAGGATCCCAGCGGCTGCGACGATCGCGATCTTCTGGAATTCCTCCCGGGTGGGGGTCCGCGCGAGCTTGATGACGCGCCAGTATTTATGGAAGAGCTCTTCCTCGATCTTGAAAGCCATCTCCTTCCTCACTTCATGAAGTCTATCTCGAAATGCTTGGCAACCCTGCGGGGTGCCTCTCTCTCGGATCTCCCGTAGATCTGGGGCGAATGAACGCCGGTGACCACGAGCATGGTCCTCATCCGGTGCTGCATGGTCGGGTCCACCATCGCCCCCCAGATGATCCGGGCGTTCGGGTCCACGCGGTCGAAGACCTCCTGGACGACCCCCTCCGCCTCGGCGATGGTCATGTCGGGGCCGCCCACCACGTTCACGAGAGCCGCGGTGGCACCAGAGATGTCCACGTCAAGGAGCGGGGACCGCAACGCCTTCTTCACCGAGTCGGCGGCCTTGTCCTCGGCGTCGCTCTCGCCCATCCCGATCATGGCGACCCCGCCCCGCTCCATGACGGTCCGGACATCTGCGAAGTCCAGGTTCACGAGGCCAGGGAGGGTGATGAGCTCGGTGATCCCCTTCACGGCCCTCATGAGCACTTCGTCGGCTACCTTGAAGGCGGCATAGAGAGGGAGCCTGGGAACAACCTCCAGGAGCCGGTCGTTCGGTACCACGATCACGGTGTCTGCGATGTCCCTCAGGCGCTCGAGACCAGCCTCGGCGTTCTCGCGCCGGATAGACCCCTCGGCGGTGAAGGGCAGGGTGACGATCGCGATGGTCAGGGCCCCCTGCTCGCGTGCGGCCTTTGCCACGACGGGGGCCGCCCCGGTACCCGTTCCGCCGCCGAGGCCGGTGGTGAGGAAGACCATGTCGCAGCCCGCGACCGCCTTCTTGATCTCCTCGATCGCCTCGACGGCCGCCTCCTCCCCCACCTGGGGGATGGACCCGGCCCCGAGCCCCCTCGTCCGCTGCCGGCCGAGGAGGATCCGGTACTGGGCCTGGGTGCGGATCAGGTGCTGGGCATCTGTGTTCATGGCGATGAGTCGTGCGCCATGGATCCCCTCCTCCATGATGCGGGTGATGGTATTGGACCCGCTCCCGCCGCAGCCGATGACCGCGATCTCGGTCCGCAGCTGGGAGAGAACCTCCTCGAGCTCCTTATCAGACTGGGGGGCGGCTATCGGTGCAACGGGCGGCTGTGCGGCGACCGCCACGGCCTTCTGCTCCACCTCGCCCCTCTCCAATGCCTCATCGATCACGGACTTCATAGGTATGACTCCAACCCCGGGATGTGGATCTCTGTAACTCTGGCTGTCTGGACCATGGACGGGGTGATAACCCTGCCGTCGAGATCGATCTCCTCGCCTGCTGACAACCTGCCAAAGAGCGGTCCCTTCGGGACCCCGAGAGAACGTGCTTTCCCGGGGTCGAAACTGAACCTCCTGAGGATCAGGCGATCACCTTCAACAGCCGCATCCTGACGTTCAATAATGATTTTCACACACAGGTTTATTAAGTCATGGATAACGCCGTCCTTCTCTCTCTCATCCGTGATGAAGAGGGGGAGGACCACCTTCCCGTCGCCCGAGAGGTGGACAACGGGCATGCCCCCCAGCCGGGCGATAAGGCCCTCCTTATCGGCCTTCACGGCTTCGGCGATGAGGACCGGGGCCATTTCAACAACGAC
The DNA here is from genome assembly GCA_015660865.1 of Methanomicrobiales archaeon. Taxonomy (GTDB): domain Archaea; phylum Halobacteriota; class Methanomicrobia; order Methanomicrobiales; family JACTUA01; genus JACTUA01. The sequence continues at coordinate 314,987 of JACTUA010000001.1, forward strand.
GGGCCTCCCGACGGAGGTGAGCTCATGGGGGTGGCAGCGGGCGCCGGGGTATGCCTTTTCAACCAGCGTCCGGACCGCGAGGTAGGAAGGCCATTCCATATCCCCGAGCGAGAGGATCTCCCCTTCGGAGAGGACCGGAAGCCCGAGGTCCCTGAGTATCCCGTCGATGCGGGAGAGAGCCCGGGGGCCGAGGGCCTTCCTGTCGATATAAGCGGCGACCGCCCGGCTCCTGTCCCGCATCATCCCGACCAGCTCCCTGTCCAGGGCACCCACCTCCCGGCTGTGGGCCATGTGACCGAAAGCTCCCCGGGATCTGCAGGCGATCTCCGTCTGGCGGGCGGCGTAATGGTTCCCCCCGAACCCGACAAGGTTGATTCCCCTCAATGGATGTGCGGCGAGGATACTCTCTGCGGCGGCCCTGCCTGCACGGGGATCTCCCCACTCCGAGGCTGTGGAGCCGATCTCCACGAAGAATGACGGGGTGACGAGCTCCGTGGGTCCATGATGGGTCACCTCGTAGGAGACTGCATATCCCGGGGGCGCCCTGCGGCGGAGTTCACGGAGGATTGCCTGCATGAAGGACGGGCATGCCGGCGGGAGCGTGCGGGGCTTCCCGCCAAGTTCGGCGCCGGCCAGGTTCCCGGTCACATGGACGGTGAGAACCGGGGAGGGCTCCCTGCTCGTGTGCCTTGAAACGAAGATGATGAGGTCGGAAGGGTACTTCCTGTCGATCCCGTCGGCGTGGATGAGCCTGCCTTCCACCTCGTGGAGCTCGAAGGAGGGGCCGTTCCCTCCCCGAGCCCCGGAGGCTGGGAGGAGCTCCTCCATATGGCGGCGGATGTTCCTTCCTGCCTCGTCTTGGGCCGAGTGAATCACGGCTACCCGAAGGTCCCCACAGTTCATCGATGGTAAACACTATGGTATTGGAAAGGAATTATTGTTACCATGGACGATGCCCTTATCAAAAAAGCGTTCGACGAATCGGGGGTCGTGAGCGATCTGCCCTGCCCGAAGGCCTTTGAGATCTCCGAGAAGTACGGGATCCCCAAGCTTGAGATCGCCAGGTACTGCAACAAGCACAAGATAAAGATCAGGAAGTGCCAGCTGGGCTGCTTCGGATGAGCCTCTTTCTCAGGGTCGTCACTCTCGAGGAGGCCGTCAGGGTGATCCTGGGGATCGCGCCCCATCCCGTGGAGGAAGAGGTCCCCCTTGAGAAGGCACTGCACCGCGTCCTTGCCCGGGATGTGAATGCAGCGGAGAACATACCGGGTTTCGCCCGCACGACCGTGGACGGGTATGGCGTCCAGGCTGTGGACACGGTCGGTTCAGGTGAGGCCGTCCCCGCCATCCTCCGGCTGGCCGGGGAGGTCTCCATGGGTACGGAACCGGGCCGTCCCCTGGAGAGAGGAGAGGGGATCTACCTCCCTACCGGTGCCATGCTTCCGTCCGGTGCGGATGCCGCCGTGATGATCGAGCATACCGAACGGATCGGGGACGAGATACTGGTAAAGAGACCCGTGGCCCCCGGGGAGAATATCATTTTTGCCGGTGAGGACTTCCCGAAAGGGGCTGTCATTCTCCCGAAAGGTACGCACCTCTCGCCCCGGGACATCGGGATACTTGCTGCTGCCGGTTATGACAGGATCGGCGTATACCGGAAACCGATCGTTGGGATCATCTCCACGGGGAACGAGCTCGTCCCGGTCAATGCAACTCCGGGTCCCGGCGAGGTAAGGGATGCCAACGGCCCCATGTGCGCAGCCTTCGTGGAGGAGGCGGGGTGCAGCCCCAGACCCTACGGTATTGTCCGGGACGATCGGGGTGCACTCGGCGGGGCCTTGGACAGGGCGATCGGCGATTGCGACGCGATCCTCCTCTCCGGGGGCTCGTCCAAGGATCTGCGTGACTTGGCTGCGTCGGTCATCGCAGAGAAGGGCGAGGTGTTCGTCCACGGGATCGGGATCGCGCCCGGGAAGCCCACGATCATCGGGCAGGCAGGGGGGAGACCGGTCATCGGCCTCCCCGGGCATCCCGCCTCTGCCTATGTCATCCTCCATACCCTTGCAGGGCCCCTCCTCTCGGCGATGTCCGGGGCTCCCAGGCCCGAGAGGAGGGTCTCGGTTGTCCTCGCCGAGAACATCCCCTCCCAGAAGGGGAGGGTGGAGTTCGTCCGGGTCCGGATCGAAAGTGGCAGGGCCATCCCGTGCTTCGGGAAGAGCGGCCTCCTCAACACCTTCGCCGAAAGCGATGGGCTCATCCAGGTGCCTGCCGAGAGCGAGGGGCTCGAGGCCGGCGAGACCGTCGAGGTGATCCTCTGGTGAAGCGTTACCTCTCCCTCACTCCCCTCAGCGAGGCCCTCGAGATCCTCGGTCGCTCCTTCACCTTCACCCCCTCCACCGAGCGGATCCCCGTCTCGACGGCCAGCGGGAGGGTGACATCATCTCCCATCTTCGCCCGGTTCTCGGTCCCCGGAGCGCATCTTGCGGCCATGGACGGGATCGCGGTGCTCTCCGAGGAGACCTTCGGGGCGGGGGAGCAGCGGCCGGTCACCCTGCGGGAGGCGGTGCGGGTGAACACCGGGAACCTCCTCCCTCCCGAGGCCGACTCAGTTATCATGATCGAGGATGTCAGGATCGATGGTGACCGGTTCACCATCCGCAGGCCGGCGACCCCCTGGCAGCATGTCCGCCCTGTTGGAGAGGATATCGGGGAGACCGAGATGATCCTCCCCTCCTCCCACCGTATTCGCCCCCATGAGATCGGGGCCCTCTCGGCCTACGGCATCGCGGAGGTGGAAGTCCTCACCGTGAGGGTGGGGCTCATCCCCACTGGCAGTGAGCTCGTTCCCCCCGGGGAGAAGCCAGGCCCGGGCCAGGTTGTAGAATCCAATACCGTCATGGCCGCGGCATGGCTCGATAGGATGGGGGCCAGATGTACCCGGTATCCCCTTACCCCTGATGATCCCGGCCTCATCCGGTCCCGGCTCGGTGAGGCGGTGGAGGCGAACGATCTCGTGATCATCTCGGCCGGCTCCTCTGCCGGCACGAGAGACTTCACCGCTGATGCGATAGCAGATCTCGGGGAGGTCCTCCTCCACGGCGTGGCCATGAAGCCGGGAAAACCAGTCATCCTTGGGCAGATATCAGGGAAGCCGGTCATCGGCCTCCCCGGGTATCCCCTCTCCGCGGTTACGGTCCTCCGGGAACTGGTGATCCCGCTCCTCTCCCGGTACGGGCTGCCCCGAGAGCCCGAATCCACGGTTCCTGCCGTCCTCTCCTCCACCCTCGCATCAGAGCTCGGGGTCGAGGAGTTCGTCTTCCTCTCCCTGGGGAAGATCCAGGGGCGCTGGGTGGCGGTGCCCCACGGACGGGGGGCCGGGGTCCAGATGAGCGGGGTACGGGCAAATGCATACCTTGTCATCGATGCCGGAGAAGAGGGGGTGGAGGCCGGGGAGGAGGTGCAGGCCCATCTCACAGTACCGGTCCAGGAAGCCGGGCAAGCCCTCATCCTGACAGGAAGCCATGACCCTGCCCTCGATCTCCTGGCAGACCAGCTGGCGAAGGCCGGGGTCTCTCTCCATAGTGCCCACCAGGGCTCCATGGGGGGCCTCATCGCCCTGAAGAAGAGGGTCTGTCACGGGGCCCCGATGCATCTCCTTGCTGACGATGGGACATACAACACCCCGTACCTCAGCCGCCACCTGCCGGGAGAGGATCTGGTCATCTTCTGCCTGGCAGGGAGGGAGCAGGGGATCATCTCCCGCGAGAACCTGGCCCTCGAGGACCTCCCGAAGGTCAGGTTTATCAACCGGCAGAAGGGATCCGGCACCCGGATCCTCCTCGACCACCTCCTTTCGCTCCGGGGGATCCCGCCGGGTTCCATCGCCGGTTACGACAGGGAGCTGACAACCCACCTCGCCGTTGCCCTCGCCGTAAAGACCGGCGAGGTGGACGCCGGCCTGGGGGTGTTCTCTGCGGCGAAGGCATTCGGCCTCTCCTTCGTTCCGGTGGCAAGGGAGCCCTACGAGATCGTCTTCCATGCCGATACCTGGGAGGACCCCCGGGTGAAGGCCCTCGCCTCGACGGTCACCTCGCCTTCGTTCCGGGAAGCGCTGGAGGCCCTCGGGGGCTATGACGTCAGCCTGACGGGCAGGCTGCGGCGACTGCCCTGAGAACTGCCTTCTCGGGGTGATGCATCCCGTCACCTCTTCGATCTCCCAGGTGCGGAACCTGGTGACGTTCTTCCCTGCCTCAAGCGCAATCGCGATCCCCGAGAGATTCAAAAAATGCTTTCTTATGGGAGATCCAACATGGTAGAGAATGACGGGTCGTGGAGAGTCCTCGTGAGGGCGGTGGAGAGCACCTACCAGGCCGGGGAGGTGGAGGAGTCTGTCCGGGAGTTCTGGAGGAGCGGGAATATCTACCGGAAGGTGCGGGATCTTCGGAGCAGGGGGAAACCTTTCTTCTTCGTCGACGGCCCGCCCTACACCACGGGGAACATCCACCTCGGCACGGCCTGGAACAAGATCCTCAAGGACTCGATCATCCGCTATCACCGTCTGAAAGGGAGGAACATCATCGAGCGGGCGGGCTATGACATGCACGGCCTCCCCATCGAGGTGAAGGTGGAGCACAAGCTCGGGTTCTCCTCGAAGAAGGAGATCGAGACCTTCGGCATCGGGGCGTTTATCGAGGAGTGCAGGCGCTTTGCCCTCGAGAACAAGGAGATCATGTCCGACCAGTTCCGCAGGCTCGGGGTCTGGCTGGACTTCGACAACCCCTACCTCACCGTGGCCCCGGGATACATCGAGGCTGCCTGGTGGACCCTCGCCCGGGCCGAAGAGAGGAAGATGCTCGAGAGGGGCCACCGGGTGGTGAACTGGTGCCCCCGCTGCGAGACCGCCATCGCCGACTCTGAGGTGGAGTACTGGGAGAGGAAGGACCCCTCCATCTTCGTGAAGTTCCCGGTGAGGGGCAGGGCGGACGAGTACCTGGTCATCTGGACGACCACGCCGTGGACCCTCCCCGCGAACGTCGCCGCAGCGGTCCAAGCGGGCGCCATCTATGCGAGGGTCAGGGCAGAGAAGGACGGGCGTACAGAGATCCTCTGGATGGCTGACGACCTGGTGGAGCAGGTGCTCAGGAAAGGCCGCTACCAGGACTTCACGGTCCTCGAGAAGGTCCCGGGCTCCGAACTCATCGGCCTCGAGTACGACTCCCCTCTCGCCGATAAGGTGCCGTTCCAGAGGGAATATACCCATAAGGTCACCGAGGCGGACTTCGTCACCCTGGAGAACACGGGGATCGTCCACATCGCTCCGGGACATGGCTGGGACGACTACCTCCTCGGGATGAAGGAAGGGCTCCCGGTCTTCTGCCCGGTTGACGGCACCGGCCGGTTCACCGCCGACGGAGGGGCCTATGCCGGGGTCTTTGTCAGGGACGCCGACGGGATCGTCCTCGAGGATCTCGGGGAGGCCCTCATGGCGAAGGGGGAGGTCGTCCACCGCTACGGCCACTGCTGGCGGTGCAAGACCCCCATCATCTTCCGCGCCACCTCGCAGTGGTTCCTCAAGGCGTCGGAGATCAGGGAGCAGATGCTCGCCGAGTGCGCCGCGGTCACCTGGTATCCCGAATGGGCGGGATCGGCACGTTTCTATGACTGGCTGAAGGAGGCCCGGGACTGGTGTATCTCCCGCCAGCGCTACTGGGGGATCCCCATCCCCATCTGGGAGTGCGGGAGTTGCAGGTGCCACAAGGTCATCGGCACCATCGCAGAGCTCGAGGCCCTTTCAGGGGTGAGAGTCCCCGATCCCCACCGGCCGTACGTGGACTGCATTACGATCCCCTGCGGCTGCGGCGGGACGATGCACCGGGTCGAGGATATCTTCGACGTATGGTTCGACTCCGCGGTGGCCTCGTGGGCGACCCTCGGTTTCCCCGGCGAGAGGGAGGCCTTCGAGAAGTACTGGCCCGCGGACTTCATCACCGAGGGGCAGGACCAGACCCGTGGATGGTTCTACTCCCAGCTCGGGGCCTCGGTCATCGCCTTCTCCCGCTCACCCTACCGGAGCGTGCTCATGCACGGCTTCGCCCTCGATGCCGAGGGGCGGAAGATGTCAAAGAGCCTGGGGAACGTCGTCGCCCCGGAGGAGGTCATCGGGAAGGCCGGGGTGGACGTGCTCAGGCTCTACATCCTCTCGGCGAACGCCCCGTGGGACGACCTGAAGTTCAACTGGGAGGGGGTGAAGACGGTGAACCGGGCGGTCAACATCCTCTGGAACGTATACCGCTTCCCCCTCCCCTATATGATCCTGGATGGTTTCAAACCTTCGGAGGACGGGGAAGGGCGGTTCGATCCCTCCCGGCTTCTCGGGAACCTGGGCACGATGCGCCCCGAGGACCGCTGGATCCTCTCCCGGATCGCGACCCTCACCGCCGAGGTGGACGCCGCGATGCAGGTCTGCGAGCTCCACAGGGCCACGAGGGCAATCTCCGAGTTCATCCTCGAGGACCTCTCCAGGTGGTACGTCCAGCTCGTCCGGCCCCGGATGTGGCTGGAGGGTGAGTCCCCGGAGAAGCAGCAGGCCTATGATACCATCTACTTCGCCATGCGAAGGCTCATCCAGCTCCTCTCGCCGTTCACCCCGCACCTTTCCGAGGAGATCTACCGGAACCTCCGTCTCCCGGGGGAGCCGGAGAGCGTGCACATGCTCGACTGGCCGGGGGCGGACCCGGCCCTCACCGACCGGGATCTCGAAGCCGCCATGTCTGTCGTCCGCTCCTTCGACGACGCGGTGGCGAATGCCCGGCAGGCCGCGAAACGGAAGCTCCGCTGGCCGGTTGCGGAGTGTGTCGTGGAGACGACATCGCCGGAGGTTGCCCGGGCCCTCCGGGACCTCGAAGCTATCGCCCGGAACAGGGCGAATGCGAAAAGGGTGACTCTCGTCGAGGGATCCTGGGACCGGATGGGGATCCGGGCCGAGCCGGTCATGAGGGCCATCGGCCCGGCCTTCGGGAAGGATGCCCCGAAGGTGAAGAAGCTCATCGAGGCCGCAGACGGGCGGACCCTCCGCGAGTCTCTCGAGAGGGACGGAACATTCCTCTTCACCGGCGGAGGGAAGTCCTTCGAGGTCACGCCTGCCCAGGTCGCATTCGAGAGGGTCATCCCTGACGGGTTTACGTCTGCACCCATGGAAGAGGGCACCGTGTACGTGGACGGCGGGCTCACCCCGGAACTCGAAGGGGAGGGTTATGCACGGGAGGTTATCCGGAGGCTCCAGGAGATGCGGAGGCAGCTCAACCTTGCGGTTGAGGAGTTCATCGTCGCCGATGTTCTCATCGGGGACGAGAGGATTGCATCCCTCGTCCGGTCCGGGTGGGCCGACCGGATACGGGGAGAGGTCAGGGCACGATCCCTCTCCATCCGCCTCTCCGGGGACGCCGGAGCGGCGGAGAAGAGTGAGCTGGAGAACAGCTGGGATATCGAAGGGATCGAGGTCAGGACTGCCGTCTCACGGGCTGCCTAGGATCCCCTCGAGGAAGGCCCGCCCCTCGGGGCTCGAGAAGACGGGGAGATCCCTCTCGATCGTGACGACCCTTCTCACCGTCTCTACCGGCTCCCCGGCGCAGGGATCATAGCCGGGCCGCTCCTCCTTTCTCCTGTATACGAGGACCCCCCGCCTCTGCCAGGCCGGGGTCTTCGCGAGGTTCACCCCCCGGGAGAACATGAACTCGTGGAGCTCCTCGCTCTTCATGCCCGAGAGCCGGCGGGCCACCTCCCCCGGCCGTATCCCTTCCCTGAGGAGGGCCTCCTGGCAGTATGCGTTCAGGTGGTTCCGCCAGGCCTCCTGCTGCCTCCCGCACAGGTACTCGAGGACATAGCTTCGGGAGGCCACGATGACCCTCGCGTCGAAGGCGAGGGGCTGGTCCGCGGAGAGGGCCAGGGTGAGGCTGCTTGCTGCAAAGGATGCCAGGATCGAGTCGATCTTCTCGACCCGGCCCCTGAAGGGGAGGTCGGGGAAGTAGAGGCTGATCTCGTCGGAGAAGGTGAAGGCGAAGAGGGGGGAAAGGCCGCTCACCACGAGGAACCGCTCGCAGACCCCGGCCATGGCCCGCGAGAAGCCCTCGTCAAAAGGCCGCGAAAGGCGCAGCCTCTTTGCGAGCCTGTGGAAGGACCGGCCATCAAGCCTGACAAGGATGGGAGGGACGATGGAAAGGTTCCCGAAGATCTCTCTCTCTTCCATAAAAAACAGGTATCGGGTGAGGAGGTCCCCTTTGCCGAAAGAAACGGGGCCCGCTCCTCGGATTTCACATCCTTACTCTTGCTTGAACGACGGGGAGAGGTGGCGGATGACGATAATATCGCCGATGGCCTTGATGATCCTGAAGGGGATCTTGATACCTTTGAACCCCTTCACGTCCACCAGCTCGGGGTTGAGGTTCCCGATGGCAAGGGCGTCGAGCTTCTTGTTGTCCACATCGATCACGACATCCTCAACGTCCCCCACGTAGATTGCCTTATCGGTGTACACAGAGAGCCCGAATAGTTCGGTTATTTGCGTTATCATCGTTATCAGAGGAAGATAGCTACTTAAACATTAAAAAGATACTTGTCTCGCATGGTCGGTTCCATCAAGATCGGGAGGATCTTCGGTATTCCGGTCCTCCTCCACTGGTCCTTTCTCCTCGCAATCCCCCTCTTTGCCTGGATCATCGGGACTGATATCGCTATATCGAGCGGTTTCGTCTTCGATATCTTCGGAATATCAAACCCGGACACGACACTCATCGTCCAGGGGTGGAACCCGTACATCCTCGGGGCCGTCGTCGCCCTCGCCCTCTTCCTCTGCGTGCTCATCCACGAGCTCGCCCACTGTGTCGTGGCCCTGCGGAGGGGGATCAAGATCAACAGCATCACCCTCCTCATCCTCGGCGGGGTTTCCTCCATCGAAAATGAGCTCCCGGACCCCAGGGATGAGCTGCCCATGGCCCTCGCCGGGCCCCTGACGAGTTTCGCCCTCGGCATCCTCTCCTGGATCGTGGTCATCGCAGGAGCTCCCCTCATCGGCGACCGCCCGTTGGCAGGCGTGGTGATCTTCCTCTTCGGGTACCTCGCCCTCCTCAACCTGATCCTCTTCGTCTTCAACCTCCTCCCGGCCTTCCCCATGGATGGGGGGAGGGTGCTCCGGGCATGGCTCGCACAGCGGATCCCCCTTGCCCGGGCGACGAAGATCGCCGCCGACATCGGGAAGATCTTCGCCTTCCTCTTCGTCATCTTCGGTTTCTTCACCTTAAACTTCGTCCTCATCATCATCGGGATCTTCATCTACCTGGGGGCAGACCAGGAGTTCTTCGCCGTGCGATCCACGGTCCTCCTCAAGGACGTGGCAGTGAAGGACGTGATGTCCACGAACCTCGTTACCATCGGCCCAGATATGCCCGTGCCCGAGGTGATCCGGCTCATGTACTCCACAAAGCACCTCGGCTTCCCCGTGGTTGAGATGGGCGTGCCCGTCGGTATGGTCACCCTGGAAGATGTCCACAAGACCTCGGAGATCGACAGGGATGCGAAGCGGGTGAGGGACATCATGGCAAGGAACCTGATCACCCTCCCCCCGACAGCCATGCTCTCAGATGCCTTCAGGCTCATGTCGAAGTACAATGTCGGACGCATCCCGATCGTCTCGGAGAATACCCTCCTCGGCATCGTCACCCGCACCGACATCCTCAAGGTGATGGAGCTCAGGGAAGCCTAGAAGCCTGGAAGGAGATGGCCCAGTCCAGGGGATTCACCCCTGCGACGGCCCTGAACGCTGCCAGGTCTGTGAAGGGACGGGCAGCGGCGATAGCCCCTGCCTTCTTCTTCCCAATCCCCGGGAGCCAGGCCAGCGCCTGGATGGGGAGCCGGTTCACCTCGATCGGGCATGGGAGGGCGGTGATGGACCGCATCCCCCAGTCCACCACGACGGCATCGAGCACGCTCCTCACCGGAACCTGGAGGGGGATCCCCACGAGGACGGGGTAGGATCCCATCTGCCTGCCATAGGAGATCCGGCCGGACACCTCCACGATGACCCGGCGGAGGATGGTCCCGAGGGGAAAGATCCTCGCGATCATGGGATGATCGAAGTCCTTCCTCACCTTCTCCTTGAACCTGCGGAAGAGCCGGTCATGCTTCCCGAGGGTGTTGTCCTCGTAGGCCCGGGTGCCGGGAAATGCCATGAGCCTCCGGATGTTCACACGGCGGACGAGAAGCCTTTCGGCGAGAATGTCGGCGAGGAACCGCTCGTTGAGGGAGAAGGTCTCTTCGGTCTCGCCGGCGAGGCCGATCACGAAGTTCAGGCCAGGCAGGAGTTCTGGTATCCCTTCCCTTCGCATCCCCCCCTCCTCGTTCACCACCCGGATGGCCTGCAGGACCTGGTCAGGGGTTGCTTTCAGGTTGTTCGCACGCACCACCTCCGGGTCAGCGGTCTCCATCCCGAAGGCTGCCACGTCCCCGGGGGTATGCCCCTCGACGATGGTCCGGAGGGCTTCGCGGCTCGCTTCCTCGTGGCGGGCTATGGTCCCGGGGTTCACGTTGTCGATGTGGAGGGTGAGGAGGTCCGGTGCAGCCCGCCGGATCCCGGTGAAGAGATCACCCAGCAACCCGGGATCCGGCCTCGGGAACTCCCCTCCCGTTCCCCCGTAGGTGAGGAGATCGGGCTGCCTCCCCAGCCGGTAGTGGCGGGCACCGTTCGCCGAGAGAGCTCTTACCTCTGAAGCGATCTCCTCCACCGTCCGGAACCGGGGCGGGCCGTAGAACGGCTCGGTGCAGAAGGAGCATCCTCCCGAGACAGACCGGCTGCAGCCCGTCGCGGTCTCGAGCTCGCACATGAGGTGGGGGAAGGAAGGGTGCTCGCGGATCACGGGAGCCCCTACAACCAGCCACTCACTCAGCTGGCGATAGTCCCCCTCGCTCCTCGGTTCGCCACCGGAGAGGAACGAGTCCAGGGCACCTGCAGGAGATCCCTCCAGGAGGACTGAAAAACCGGTGATCTCCCGCTGCAGCGCCTTAGTACCACCCCGTGGCGAGAAACCGAAGAGGATGGGCCCGCCGAGGAAGGTCCTGGGGTGCCGGAGGGTGGACCCCACCTGCTCGATCTCCCCGAGGGTGGCTGGTGTTCCTCCGAGGTATTTCCCCGGCACCGTGACCCCGGCCACCATCACCACCATCCCGGCCTTGTCGAGGGAGAGGAGGAGGGAGGGATCCTGCCTCAGCTGGTCGATGGTATGGTAGGTGACACGGTGCCCCCTGCTGAGGAGGACGCCGGCGAGTGCGCGGACATGGGGTGCAATGTACGGCGGGACCCCGAGGCAGGCGGGTTCGTCGATGTACCCGTCCAGGATGACCGCGTCAGAGGTCATGGCCAGCGAGCCTGAGGAGCTCCCGGGCGAAGAGGAGCTTCCCCCTCTTCACCGGCCCCACGGTGGGATCGTCCAGGTCGAAGCCCGCGAGAACGACCTCTGATGCATCCAGGGCGTCGGCGAGGAAGACGGCCCTGTCGCCGTCAGAGAATCCGCCGAAGTTGTGGATGCTCCCGAAGGGCCTGCTCTGGGTTGTGCCGACAAGGGGGCCGGGGAAACGGGGAACCCAACTGCGGAGGAGGGCCATGTTGTCCCCGTGGGCGTGGACGACGATAACCGTGCCGCCACGGTTCATATCGATGAAGGCATCGGTGGCGCCGTCCAGGTCCGTGACGATGGCATCAGGAAGGATGCCCCGGGCATAAAGCCGGTTGGCGGCCCCATCCGCGGCAATGACGGTACCCTTGATCCGGTCCAGTTCTTCGATCAGGTTCGGGCCGTTCCCACAGACCGTGACGGCTCTCCCACGGATGAGCCCTGCGAGAAGGGGCAGATCGTCCCGCGGGAGCAGGGAGGAGAGGAGGATCGCAGCCTCCTCGTCCCGTGCCCGGTCAAAGGAGAAGTGGTCGAGGATCCGGAGGTAATAGGGTTCCCAGTCCTCAAACCTCGAAAATCTCATGGGATTCTTCTTTCTCGAGGCCCACGACCCGCATGAACTTGCGCATGACGGGTTCGAGCACCAGGTTGAGGAGGTCGTCCTTCGTCTTCACCAGGGAGAAGTAGGTGAGGGGGAGGGTCGCGGCTGCCATGTTCGGGTGTCCGCCGGCATCGCCAATATCCCCGAAGGCCTCGGAGAGGACGTTCCCGATGTGGAGCCGGATGTCCTTGTTCCGTGCCGAGATGTAGATGGAGCTGTCCCCGATGCCGAAGACGAGGGCGGTGTTCACCCCCTCCAGATTGATCAGGAGGTCGGCAGCCTGAGGGAGGGCATCCCGGTTCCGGACGTACCCGATGTTCGAGAAGAGATAGCCGCTCCGGATCTTCCGGTTCCTGATGGCAGCCCCGAGGACATCAAGGGTCTCCTGGGAGACGGCCGGAGAGGTTATCTTCTCCAGGAGCTCGAGGTCGGTGAAGGGGAGGAGATAGGCGGCATAGATGAAGTCTGCCGGGGTGACGTTCCGCCGGAAATACCGGGTGTCGGCCTGGATGCCATAGAGGAGCGCCGTGGCCACCTTCTTGTTCACGTGGATCCCGAGTTCCTGGAGGTACTGGGCCATGATGGAGGCAGTGGCCCCGATGTCCGAGCGGATGTCCACGAAGTCCCCCTTCACCTCAGGGATCTCGCCGTTGGTGTGATGGTCGATGGTGATATTCACCTGCGTCTTCTTCGAGAGGTCGTTGTTCACCCCGGGGACCATGGAGTCCACGAGGGCCAGGTAGTCGCATTCCTTGAGGACAAGGGGGGTGATCCGCTCCATGTTGATGTCGAGCAGGTTCACGAAGGCCCGGTTCTCCTGGTGGCCGATATTCCCGCCGTAGAGGATCCGGCAGGTGAGGTTCTTCGGGTTCGCCTCGGAAGCTATGGCAACGAGGGCCATGGCGCTCGAGATGGAATCGGGGTCCGGGTTTGTGTGGGTGACGATCCCGAAGGTTCCCTCCCAGCCCGACAGGAGCTTGCAGAGCCTCCTCGCAAGGCGGGATGAATGGAGCCTCTTCAGGTGGGCCTCGACCTCCTTTGCGACCACCTCCTGGGGGTAGATGACGAGGTCCCCTCCCGCTTCCTGGAGCATGTCGATGGATACCGGATCGGTCGCCCTCGCGATGATGTGGATCTCCGGGTACGCGGACCTGATGGTACGGACAGCGGTGAGGTTTGCATCCTTGTCATTGGAGAGGACAAAGGCGACGTCAGGTTCAGGGAGCCCGGAGAGGAGGGTGGGGCTGGTGAGGTCCCGGACCAGGGCGTTGAACTTCTGGACCCTCAGGTCCTCGACCCGTTTCTCGTCGCGGTCGATGATGAGGATATCCGGGGTCTCCCGGAGGAGGGCCTCCACCACATTGTAGCCGGTGCTCCCGCACCCGAATATAAGGTATTTGACCTTCTTTTTCGCCTTTACCACACCAGTACCGGCCATATGTACAGAGATGCGCACTGCTCCGTAATAAGGGATTCCGAAATCCCTCCGGGATTTCTTATCATGATTCCGAAATCCCTCCGGGATTTTCTCATCGGGGTTCCCATGATTCCGAAAATCCCTTCGGGATTTTCTCATCGGAGGTCCTTCGTCCCTGCGGGACTCCGCACCTCCGATTCCGAAATCCTTATGGGAGAACATCAACCAGATAATACGTTCTACTATCGGGGGCCTGTAGCTTAGTCAGGTTGAGCGATGGACTCTTAATCCATCGGCCAGGGGTTCAAATCCCTTCAGGCCCGTTTTCCGCATTCGCCTCCCTCAGGCCCGTTTTCCGCATCCGCCTCCCTCAGGCCCGTTCTTTCTGCGTGCAGATCCTCTTCGTCGTGAGATCTCGCGGAATTCTTTTTTTCGAACCCCTCCAGGGCTGTTCCATCCCGCTCATGAGAGGAACCCCTCTTTTCGGCTGTGCTTGTCTTCCTTGGGAAAATGGTTTATCCCTCATGGTCCAATACCTATATAAAATCCATCTGATATGTGATCGCAATGAAATGGCTGATTGAACCTGTCGCTGTCGCCCTCGGAATCGTCCTCGTCATCGTTGTTATCGTTCTGTTCGGGGCCTTTTCCTTCGGGGCCACCCAGAAGCACCTGGTCACTCCGACCCCCGTTCCCGTAGCTGCCACGGTCACCGAGATCCCGACAACCGTTCCCACCCCCGAAACGACGCCGCCCACCCCGGAGACCACGACCCCTCCCCCGACGCCAACCCCGCCGAGAACGGACGCAGCCGCTGCAACACCCTACGATGACAAGAAATATTACAAGCTTCCCTACTATTCGACCGTCTATGATCCCAGGGCAAACATGCCCCCCGTATTCTTCCAGCAGTCATACGATGGGAGGTTCCAGTCCGAGGCGGTGGTCGCGAATGTTGTCCAAGCTCCCCTCATCGTTGACTTTACGCTCACCCAGGCGCAGAGCCCCACACGGTCATTCTTTTATATCACCGTGAGAAACAATGCAACCCAGGAACTCCTCGCGCAGGATGGCTTTTTCGGGCCTTATAGCATAGATACGTCGAAACGGCTTTTTTTCTCTACCCCGGGCAGCTACCACATCAACATGTACGGAGGCTTTGTCTCCGTTGACCTAACTCTCCGTGCACCCACGTGATCCCCATCCTCTGGTCTGGCCCCAATGGGCATCCCCTTTCTTTCAAGTCCCCGGGAACGCCGTGGAAACGAAGATGGGACTCTATTTGTCCATTTTTATGAGCTCTCTCGGAGACTATCGGACGCTCCTGGGGGCTTCGCTTCGCTCGCCCCCGCCGCTGCGGCGTCCCCCGGTCAGGATAGGGCCTGCATGGGATGAGTGCAGTCCCAACCCATTTGTCGGAAACCGTCAGGGATAGTCCCCGGAAACTGGGGGGGTGCCCGTGCGGCGGGGGGCGGGTGAGCCCCCCCAGAGCACACCTGGAAAACTGAGAGTCAGATCTCAAGATGGAGAGATCCTTATTTGCCGATCACCGGGTCGTCAGTTCCCGATCTTCACGAGCATCTGCTCGAGGCTCGGGTAGTGGGACTCGACCCGCTCGACCCGCCCTCCCGCGGCAGGAAGCGCCAGGGAGAGCTCGTTCATCCCGTCAATGTCGAGGCCGTCGACCGAGTAGTAGATCCCGTCCTTCCGGTAATTCCTGTGGTTTCCCAGGCGTGCGAGATCCGCGATGGAGAAGGTTAAGGTATAGGTGATGGATCCGAACATCTCGCGGAGCTCACGGATGGACCCGCAGGCGACCTCCTTCCCCCGCCTGAGAATCATGACCCGGTCGCAGACCTCTTCCACCTGGTAGAGGTTGTGCGCCGAGAAGACGATGGTCTTCCTCTGCGTTCGGAGGTCCTTCAGGAACTCGATGATGGTGCGGGAGGTCATGGGGTCGAGGCCGGACGAGGGCTCGTCATAGATAAGGACGGCGGGGTCATGGAGAAGGGAGCGTGCGATGGCGACCTTCCGCTTCATCCCCTTGGAGAGCTCCCCGATCTTCTTCTGCCCGGCTTCCAGGGAGAGGGTGCCGAGCAGAGCATCAGTCTTCTCCCGAATCGCCTCGCCCGCCATCCCGTAGATCTCGCCGAAGAAGGTGAGGTAGGACCTTACCGTCATGGTCTCGTACAGGTGCGAGTCCTCGGGGAGGTAGCCCAGGATCCTCTTTAACCCGACCGGGTCCTCCACCACGTCGATCCCATTGATGGAGAGGCCCCCCCTGGTGGGGGGCACGAGGCCGGTCATGATCTTGAGGAGGGTTGTCTTCCCTGCGCCATTGTGGCCGATGACCCCGAGTATCTCGTTGTCCCTGAGCTCGAAGCTGACCCCGTCGAGGGCCGTGAAACCGTTGTAGTTCTTCGTGAGTCCGCAGGCAGAGATCATTGCTTATAATAATTTACCTATTGAATTGATAAAATTTATGTTCTGATATAAACGATATTTAAAGGTATATTAGGTAATTATGGGAATATTTTCCGATATCTTCACGATCGCGCGCTGGGAGGTGAAAAAATCCTTCTCGACCATGGGGAGGAACGTCCTCCCCCTTGCGGTCATCCTCTTCATCCTCCTCATCCTGGCCACCGGGTTCGTCGCCCGGAGCGGGATGCACCTCCAGGACGGGATGTACCTCATCGCTACCGACGATCGTGAACTCGGGAATATCCTTGCCTCGGACGGGAGGTTCATGGTCTTCATCGGGGACGCGAGCACCATCGAATCGGAGATATCTGCTTTTGACCTCATCATCGTGAACAGGACGGTCTCGCAGCCCACGACCGACAGGGGCCGTGCTGCCGCAAAGACCCTCAGCAGGGACTACTCGCAGTACGTGGCGTCGGTCTACAGCCGCGAACCCGACCTCTTCGCCGCTTATCCCCTCTGGATCGACCTCCAGTACGTGAAAAGCGAGCTCGATTTCCAGGCCACCCAGAGCGGCCAGTACATCTCCGTCCGCCAGCGGTCGGCAGAACCGCCCTTACCCCAGGGACCGGTGGTCCAGGTCACTCCCCCCCCTGCGGTCATCCCCTATTCCGCCGACGACCTCAGGAAGAACCTGCAGCAGGACACGGGTAAAAATGACCAGATCGCCCGGTACACGAACCTGTTCACCCAGCAGCCATCCTACTCGAGCTTCAAGACCCCGGACCAGCTCTCCCCGTCCCTCCCGTTCGACTCCATCATCTTCGTCTTCGTCTTCATCTTCCCTCTCTACTTTACGTCGCAGTTCTTCATGATGTCCATCATGAACGAGCGGATCGAACGGAAGGGGGAGATCCTCCTCTCGAGCCCCCTGCATCCCCTTGTCATCATCGCGGGGAAGATGCTCCCCTACCTCGCGGGGATGCTCATCACCTCCGTCGGGGTGATCCTCGCGGCCCGCGCCTCGCTCCTCATCCTCCTCCCCTTGCTTCCGGTCATCCTCTTCTTCCTCGCCTCTGCCCTCCTCATCGGCATGCTCTCCCGCTCCTTCAAGGAGCTCTCCTTCATCTCCATCTTCTTCTCGACCATCGCCACCTCGTACCTCTTCTTCCCCTCCATCTTTGCGAACGTCCATGTCGTATCCCTCGTCTCGCCCCTCACCCTCATCATCCTCCAGCTGCAGGGCACGGGATTCTCGGCCGCGGACTACCTCTACTCCACCTCCCTCTTCTACCTGACGAGCGGGGTGCTCCTCTACATCGGGGCGGTGAACTTCAACGCCGAGCGGCTCTTCGACCTCCGCCCCTTCCTCCCAAGGCTTCGGGAGTTCATCACGTCAAGCCTCTCCCGGGTGCACCCGTACCGCTCCCTCTTCCTCGCGAACATCTTCCTGATCCCCTTCGTCTTCATGCTCCAGATGATGGCCCTCGTCCTCTTCTTCAACCTCCCGATGCCCCTCTCCCTCGTCCTCCTCATCGCCTTCGCCGCCTTCGTCGAGGAGCTCGCCAAGTCCATCGGGGTGTACAGCCTCTTTGCCGGCGAGATCACCTCACTGCCGCTCCCGACCATCCTCCTCGCCTCGGCGGCCACCGCCCTCGGGTTCCTCCTCGGCGAGAAGCTCTTCCTCCTCGCGATGCTCTCGCAGATCACCGACTCGGTCTTCGGGTCCATCCTCTTCCTCCAGCAGGGCGCCCTCCTCCTCTGGATGCCCCTCCTCCTCCACTTCGCGGGGGTGCTCATCGTCACCCTCACGATCCGGGCGGGAGGGAGAAGGTGGTACTTCCCGGGCGTCCTCGCCGCAACCGTCGTGCACAGCCTCTATAACCTCTACTTCATCCTGGGGGCGGTCCGATGAACGGGAGGAATATCTGGATCATGGCAAGGAAGGAGCTCTCGGGGATCAACTACGAGAAGACGATCATCTTCGCCATCCTCCTCCAGCTCTTTGTCGCGATGTTCTCCTCCTTCCTGATGGTCGGCCTCACCTCCATGTACGACCCGTCCTCCGTCTCCCAGTACTCGAGGTTCCGGTACAGCATCGCCTACTCCGGGACGAACTCGACCCTCCTGGACCGGCTTCTCGAGTCGGATGACTTCACCGTGTACTCCATGGGTCTCTCCCCTGCCCTCGAATCCCTCAAGGAACGGAAGCTGGCAGCGGTGATCTTCGTTCCTGATACGCCCCCGGATTCGAAGGATCCTGTACAGATCACCCTCTACACCCTCCAGAACGACCTGCAGGCAACGGTGGTGGGAGTGAAGCTGAAGGATGTCTTCCTCGGTTTCGAAGACGACCTCAGGACAGCGAGGGCATCGCGGATAACCGAGCAGCCCATCGAGGTGCAGCTCCCCCCTGCAGCGAGGACCGAGGGGTTTTACGAGTTCGTCTTCGGCCTCCTCATCCCCCTCCTCGTCTTCATGCCCGCCATCATCTCGGCCTCCCTCATCATCGACCTCATCACCGAGGAGTACCAGCACGAGACCCTCGAGACCCTGGTCTCGACCCCCATCACCTTTCCGGAGATGGTCTGGGGGAAGATCCTCGCCTGCGAGATCCTGGTCCCCGCCCAGGCAGGCGTCTGGCTGATCCTGCTCGCGCTGAACGGTATCCGGATAGAGAACCCTGTCCCCATCCTCTTCCTCGTCTCGGTCGCATCCCTCATCCTGATCCTCCTCTCGGCCCTGACCGCCCTCCACTACCGCGAGCGGACCGCCGCCCAGTTCATCTACTCCACTGCCCTCGTGGTGGTGATCCTGCTCGTCGTGTCAGTGCCGGATAACCCGCTCAACCTCATCGTCAGGGCCTCGGTGGGAAATGCGGGCCTCGAGATCTACGGGGCCATCCTCCTCGTCTCCGCCGTCGCAGCCGCCCTCGGGTACGCCACACACCTCTATGCCCGTCGGATCGGCCGGCTCGCGCAGGGGAGTGTATAATGGCTGTCGCCGACCCCGACCCCTTCTTCATCCTCTTCCGGTTTCAGCCCGATAGGTGAGATCTCATCGCACCTTCACGTATCTGTTTTCTCGTCCTGCAGCCAACAAGGGAGTATGACAACCGAAACCGATGCAGTGAAATCGGTTGCAGGCCTGATGGCCCTTGCAGCGAGGACCGCACCAAAGGCGGTTGGAATCGACTCTATCTCCATCGAGGTTGTGACGGGTAAGGATCTCAAGCTCCTCGGAGATGAGATGATCAGGATGGCGGAGGAATCGGGCGTCGAGTTCTTCGGGATCAACGGCCGCCAGGTGAAGGAGAGCGATGCCTGCGTCCTCATCGGCGTCGCGGGCCGGCAGGGGCTGGGGGCAGACTGCAGCGGGTGCGGGTATGCTACCTGTGTAGAGATGGCAGAAGCGCTGAAGAAAACCAGGAAGAAGGGCACTGCATACGCCGGCCCCAACTGTGTCCTGAAGGTCTCTGACCTTGGTATTGCCGTTGGTTCCGCGGTCAAGACCGCCAGTATTCACAACGTCGACAACCGGATCATGTACTCAGCCGGTGTCGTTGCACTGAAGCTCGGGCGGCTGAAGGGGTGCAGCGTCGCCTACGGGATTCCTCTGAAGGCATCGGGCAAGAACATCTTCTTCGATATCCAGTTCAAGCATTGATCCGACATTTCGGGGGCTCTCCCGAATGGTCCGGATTACGCGGAGCCGGATACCTGGATCATGTCGTAGCGTCGGCGCGGTCACCCTGACCGGTCAGTCTTCGATAGGGAAAACTGAGAACTGCCAGGGTTCTGAAATAACAGGATTCCCTGTTTATTCCTTTCCCGGTTATTGTATCGAGCGAGCGAATTCCCGAACCTTCTCCGATGCACCGGCTTTGAGCGGAACCCCATGGCCGGAGAGGAGGATCCCGAAATCGAGCGCTGCGATCTTCTTCACCGACTGCATCGCCCCTCTCATGTCGGGTGTGAACTGCGGTGGCGGTCCTTCGATCTTCACGCCTGTATACCTGATCAGATCGCCCGAGAAGAGCACCTTTGTTCCCGGATCGAAGAGGCAGATACTCCCCGGCGTATGGCCGGGGGTGTGGATACAGGTGAGGCCCGCGATGGTGTCGCCGTCCGCGAGGAGGATATCCGGTTGAAAGTCCGGGGTTCTGAAGAAGAGCCTCCCCATTACATTCATGAGCAGCCCCCGTGCGCCTTTCAGGGATGGCCGGGCCTTCTTCCCCGAGACGTAATCCGCATCTGCCTCATGGATGGCGACCCTGGCGCCGGACGCCTTCTTCAGTTCAACCACGTTTCCCGTGTGGTCGATATGGAAGTGGGTGAGGATGATGGTCGTTACATCCGATGGATTCTTCTGGAGCACGTTCCGCAGGTAGGCGAGGATCTGTGCACTGCCGTGAGGCAATCCGGTATCGATCAGGGTCAACCCGTCCCTGATTATGACATAGCAGTTACCGTTGATACCGTCAATCTGGTGAATGCCTGGTACGATCTCCATGGTCACACTGGAGGGCATATGCTCGAGCAGGGTATAAAGGCTTACCGTCGCCCCATTCCTCAGGCTGGTATCACGAGCGACCGGGTGAAAATATGGCCGACCCCGTATCAGCCCTTCATCGGAGGATCTGCCAGAGGGCAAAGCCGATCTCGAGGGCAATGAGGATGATGATTACCCACTCGAGGAAGTTTGAGTGCTGGATGCGGACCTCGTCCGAGAGCATCGAGTAGTTCTCCCGGATCACATCCATCTTCCGGCTCACGCTCTCGCTCCACTGGCCACTCCGGAGTACCCGTAAAGCGGTTGCATAGATCCGGGCATAATAGACATCTTCCGTGACCTTGATCAGGTTATTGACCTTCTCGATGATCTCGGATATCCCGGCATAGGTCTCCATCTGTTTTGACATGATCGCATGGTACTCGCGCATCCGGAAGAACTGCGACAGCCGCTCGGCTTGCTCGATATCATCATACATCTTCTCCATCTGGCGGGTCAACTCCCGGTCATAATACCGAAGCTCGAGGACCTGGACGTTCGCGAACTCGATCAGGTCGATGAGATCCGTCGAGGTCTCCGGGTTGCAGAGGAGGGCCGAGTCCCAGGAGAGCACTGCAAGGTCGGCCGGGGTGTAGCTGAGCGAATTCTTAAGGATCTCCTCCCGCACCAGGGGGGAGACCTCCGTCCTTTCTCCGATCATCAGGGGTACCGGATCGACGGAGTCGTCCCTCCTGTCGGTCACGTAGACCGTGTAATCCTCAAAGAAGTCCGGATCGATGGCAAATTGCCTGATGTGGGGCCTGATGATCTCCCCGAGCGTCTTGAGATACTGCACAAAGGAGTCTGAAAGGCCTTCCTGTCCGGCAAAGAGGAACGCAATATCCCCGAGCTCCGCGAAACCGGCGCCCCGGTCTTCATGCACGAAACAGAAGCTGATCGCCCCGATATCATAGACCCGTGCGACAACCGCGAATTCAAAGGGCCTGCCACCACGCTCCACCCTGACCGGGTGCATGTGGATGGTGAGGGGCGGGTCCTCTATCATGATGGATTTCTGCCTGAGCCGGGTGAAACTCGTCCTCGCGGTGAAGTAACTCTGGGCGAGCTCCTGTTCCAGCCAGTCGAGGTCGATCTCCCTTCCTATATCGTAGATCCGATAAAAACGGGTCGAGATCAAGTCTTTTCCTACCGTCCCGGATGCCCTCGCTCCCTCTCTACAATGAACAACCATGGGGAAGGTAAATAACCCTTCTGGTAAAGTTCACCACATCGGATCGGAAGGAAGAAGGCCGGTCGCCGCGGGAGATCCGTCGATGCACCCTGATTCATCTGCAGGGCCGGGACGAGTATGGATGTATAAGGGGGTATTCAGGTTGCCGAACGCTGGAGGACCACGCGGCCATTTGATGTGAGCGACAGTTGTATCCCGCTGTCGGATTTTCCAAAATCGAGGTATCTCCGGGCTAACAACTGGCGAACGCCGGTGCGGACCTTGCTCTCACTGTGGGTGGGAAGTAACTGGAGAACAACATGAGTGATGGAACAGCTTGGTTTCCCCGCGACTACCTGCAGTATCTCGATATGGGTCATATCCGGCACGAATGCCGGTGTCTTCGGTAACTCTGCCTTGGGTAATATTCCTGCCATACTGTCAACCTGGCAATAGAGAACACAGAGCTGAACTGAATGGACCCACAGAAGGCTGTCTGGGAATTTTTCCCGATACCTGCCCCCTCCCAACCTGTGGATACAAACCGTTCAGCGCCTGTCGCCGCGGGATCCCCGGGGCGAAGGGCATCTATCCTCTTTCTGTGAACGAATCACCAGAGAGTATTTGTCTTCTGAGGGGAAGTAACCATCCCTACCCTTTCCAGGGTCCCAGGGGAATTCCTGTACCAGGGCACCAGGACACCCACCTCCGCGGGAACCCTGCCCTTTCCCCAGCAATAAATACCTTCATCGTGTCGGACGCCCTTGATCTATGCCAACGGAGCTGATTGAATTCCGGGAAATCCAAAGAAGAACCATGATGCTGTCGATCCAAACGCAGTAGATGCCCAGGGCCTTCCGATCGTCCGTGTTCGGCTTCCCAAGAAATGGAATCGCGAGCAGTTCGCTTCTGCAGAGCTGATGATGGGGGCAAACCACATCCGTGTCCGGTGCTATGACGGCGTGACCCGGATGGGCAGGATCAAGGGGAAGATCAAGAAGAGGGTCTGGATACGCGAGGGGGATATCCTGATCGTGACCCCATGGTCCTTCCAGGACGAAAAGTGCGATATCTTATACCGGTACCTGCCGCCCCAGGTGGAGTGGCTCCGGCGGAACCGGTATATCTGAACAGCCTCCCGGATACAAAGCTTCATCCATCCGGAGAGCCAATAAGATAATGCAGTTTTTCATAAGACTGTTTGAGTATAGCCATGTATCGATCAGATTTTGGTGGCCGCAGAAACTTCGGCCCGCGTGAGATGACCAAGGTCATCTGTTCAGACTGTGGAAAGGAATGCGAAGTCCCCTTCAAGCCAACCGAGGGAAGACCTGTTTACTGCCAGGAGTGCCTGCCGAAACACAGGCGCCCCCGGTTCTAATCTCCTCATCTACCAATCTACCTTTTTATTTTCACGTTCCGGTTTCGTTTCTTTCTCTATCTGGTTACCCGACCCGGTAGCCGTGGCCCTCCAGGACCTTCTGGAGACGTGCCTCGATATCGGCGGACCATTCCGGGATCTCCCGAAGAGCCGCTTCCCAGATCCCCCGTAATTCCGGGTTATCGGAATGGAGGGCAAGGGTACCGGTCACCTTCCCGATGAGGACCCCCTGAGAATCGAAGACCCGCATCACCACACACCGGTAGAACTTGCACTGGGCCGGGCTCGTCCCGTGTATGGTGCAGAGAATGTGTTCCCCGCTGGGGCGGAGGAACCGGCAGGCTGTGGGATGCTCATCCAGCCAGGTTGAGTCCAGGTAGATCTCCCTCTTGTCGTCATCGACGATTGCGGTGAAGGGTGTCCCGGTCGAGACGGATTCGCATTCGAATTCGTAGGGCCCTACCTGGCGTTCGATGGCGATGTAATCGCCAAGGTACATGCAACAGGTCCCGCACATCCTGCAATGGAAGGCCATGGATCTGCGATACTCTCTCTCCTGCAGGGATATGAAATAGCAGGAGATGCCGCGTGTTACCGGTTAACCCGGCTGATGCCGATCTCTTGGAGAGGTGGACATTCGTCCGGGTTCAGAAAAGGTGAAATTATTCCTGAATTCTCATAAACCGGCGGTTGAAGGATTACTTCTCCCCGTTCACGATCTTCCCGTCCCGGAGCCGGATGATCCGGTCGAAGTACTCCTTGTGCCACTCCTCATGGGAGACCATCACGATCGTCTGCTGCATCTCCCTGTTGATCTCCTTGAAGAGGTTGAGGACCATGCGGGAGTTCTCGGTGTCCAGGTTGGCACACGGCTCGTCGGCGAAGAGGATGTCCGGCTTGTTCACGATGGCCCGGGCGACCGCGACGCGCTGCTGCTGGCCGCCCGAGAGCTCGCCCTGGAGGTGGGTGCGCCGGTCACAGAGCCCGATCTTCGAGAGGATATCGACGGTCGCGGCCTTATACTGCTGCTCGGTCCGGTCTGCCCGGAGCATGGCCGGCAGGGCGACGTTCTCCATCACCGTGAGCTCGGGGACGAGGGCGTAGTCCTGGAAGACGTACCCGAGCTTGTAGAGCCGGAACATCGTCTTCTCGTAGTCGGTGAGCCTGCTCACATCAGTCCCATCGATGAAGATGTCCCCCCCTGTCGGGGTGTCGAGGAGCCCGAGCATGTGGAGGAGCGTCGATTTGCCGCTCCCGCTCGGGCCCATGATCCCGACGAACTCGCCCTTCCCGATCTCGATATCGACGCCGTCCAGGGCCCTGACCTCGACGTTCCCCATCCGGTATACCTTTCGTAAACCCTGCGTCCTGATCATTTCGTCAGCCCCTCATGACATCCTGGATATTCTCGCGTGCAACCTTCCAGGCGGGGAGGTATCCCGCGATCACCGATGCGATGAACAGGATCAGGCCGTTTGTCGCGAGGTCGGAGAAGGTCACGTAGGGGGTCGCGGAGAATGTCGGGGTCACCATGGGGTAGATCGTCATGTAGAGTACGAGGAGCCCGGTGAAGACGAAGCCCAACAGGATTCCGGTGGCCGAGAGGATGATGACCTGGAAGCCGTAGCTATTCATGATGACCGTCTGGTCCACGCCGATCGCCTTGAGGATCCCGATCTGCCGCCTGTTGTTCAGGGTCTTGATCATGATCACGATGAAGAGCACCACGACGGCGATGACGAGGCTCACGAGGAGCGAGATGAAGCCGATGATCGAGAAGCTCGCGAGGTTCCTCCCGAGGGACTTGTCCAGCACCTCGGACGAGGTCTGGACCTTGTCCATCACGCCGTACTGGAGGAGCTCGTCCTTGACGAACTGGTCGGAGTACCCCGGCTTGACCTTCACCGTGATGTACGACGCCTTGTCCCCGGCAGTCCCGGTCACTCCCTGCATGTCGTCCCAGGAGGTGAGGACCCGGTCGTCCACCTCGAACTTCCCGGTCGAGAAGATCCCTTTCACCCGGTAGTCGCTGGTGAAGCCGTTCGCGTACTCGACTGTCACCGAGTCACCGACGCGAACCCCGCCGAGCGACGGGGAGTACTCGTCGGCCTCGAGGACATTGGGAGAGCCGGCCACGCTCGCCCCGATGATCATCTCACCCTTGTCATTCTCCCCGAGATAGCTCCCTCCGACCATCGTCATGTAGAGGGGGGAGACGTACTCCTCTTCCCGGGGCTGTATCGCATAGACCGTGGAGCCGAGGACCCTTCCCCGGAACTTCAGCGTCGCCCCCATCGTGTACTGGGGGGTGGCGCGTTCGACGCCCGGCATCCCGTTGATCAGGTCAAGGGTTGTCCCGAGGTCGGTGATATAGGCATTGCCCTGCTTCGGTTCGATCAGGATGTTCGAGATCTGGTAGTCGACGACCGTCTTCGTGACATCCTGCCCGATCCCGTTCATCAGTGCGGGGAAGAAGATCATGTTGGTGAAGACCATGCTGATGATCAGCACATTGAGGAAGAGGCTCGACCGGTTCCCCCTGACGAGCGATCGCCATGCTAAAAAAAAGGCGACCTTCAGCTCTTTCTTACCCATGGGAGGGCCCCGTCACCGTTCTTCTTCGGAAGGTACCAGAACCGGTAAGCAACGATTCCGACGCCGATGATGACGAGGATCAGGAGGAGGTACCCCCCGGTCGAGTCCACGGGATCCACCCTGATCGACATCCCGCGGACCTCGGCGTGGGTCCCGAGGTCATCGACATAGCTGATGGTCAGGTTATACGTGTAGGTCCCGCCCTTCCCCCCGTCGAGCAGGAAGACGGCCGGTGCGTCGTTGCCCGGCTTGATCTTGCCGATGAACGACTGCTTCGTCCCGGTCATCGGCAGGTCAACCGTTGCAGCCACCTGCTTCGCATCGCCGGTCCCGGTATTCTCGATCCTGATCGTGAGATCGAAGGGCTGGTTCTCGGCGACCCTGCGGGGGCTCGTATCCACGGAGACGAACCCGAGCTCACCCTTCCCTTTCATCATCAGGTTGATGGCAGAGGTCTGGGTATGGAGGGTCCCGTCGACGGAGTTGTACTGGAGGGTAACCGGTACCTGGGTCAGGCCCGGATTGGTCGCCCTGTCGGAGAGGAGGACCAGGTCAGCGGTCTTCACCCGGCCGGAACCGATGAGGCCCAGGGAGTAGAGATCGCTCCCCTTCGGCGCCACCAGGGTGCTGACATTCCCGACCCTGAGGGTGACGTCCTCGGCGAGGAGCTGCCCGTCATTCCTCACGGTCAGGGTCACCGGTACCTCGTCGCCCGGATTCGCCGAGTCCGGGGTGGCGCTCTCGAGGACAAGGACCGCCTGCTTCTGGATCCCGATGGGAGAATCGACGTTGACCGGGATGGGGTACTTCACGCTCGTGCCCTGGGGGATCCGGATCCAGACCTCGGGAAAGTACATGCCAGCCTGCAGGGGGGCCCTGATGAGGAAGGTGAGGGTCATGGACTGGGACGGGCCGAGGGCGCCCACATCCTGGAAGTTCCCCTCCAGCACGTCAACACCCTGCCCGTACATGAAGACCGATTCGACGAGGACCGTGACATCCTTCGTGCTCGTGGTGGTGACGGTGCTGCCCGTCAGGGTCTGGACTGTCGATTCCGTCTGGCTTGCCTGCCCGGCGGTGTTTGCGATGGTGATGGTGATGGTCCCCTGGTCCCCGGGGAGGAGGATGGACGGGGTCACCTGGTAGCTCCTGATGGTGACCGTGGGATCGGTCGTGTCTGCCGCCACCGCCGCGGGGATTGCCACAAGGATGAGGAGGAGGCACATCCACAACAACACTATCCTGTTCATCTTGCACCAGCTTTCAATCAAAAGGAGCCTGATACCGCTCTGCCTGTTCTTTCCATTCTCCATGAACTGCCCTTCCGTGTAGATCCATGAGTCTTGGGTGAGATCACAAAAAATCCTATTATTATTCACCCAGCTGGGTATGTATAGCTATCCCCGGCTGGTGCTGAGCGTTCCCAGCGTTCTGTGAAGGGATACCGGCCGGGTCTATCGCTCCATACCCTTATCCGCTTCTGCATGTTCTCTACTAGGTATGCCAGAAGACGTGAACCAGCCGGCACCGAAGAGCCCTCCGCAGAGCCAGCTCTTCGTGTACGAAGAACCAGCGAGCCGGTTCGAACTGCTCGTCCGCATTCTCTACTGGATCCTCATCGGTATCGTCCTGGTGGTGTACGGAATCCTCGCCAAAATCTGCCTGATCATCCAGTGGTTTGTCATCCTGATCCTCGGACACCGGAACAAGGACCTGTCCGATTTCATACGGGGCTACCTGGAGTATAGTGTCCATGTGACGCCCTACATAACATTCATGACAGACCGGCGGCCGGACGTCATGCCGGTGAAGGTGCGGATCTACGAGGAGTTCCCGGTGGAGGAGAAGACGTAAGGAATAATGCCACCCAAAGAGACCGGCTTTTTTTCTTCCCGAGAATCCGTGAAACCTGGAATGATGAAAAAACCGAACAATTCAGAGGCCGGGGCCGAGATTCGAACCCGGGTCGGGGGATCCACAGTCCCCTAGGATAACCAGCTACCCCACCCCGGCAAGAATATACCTTCTTCTTTGGCCGGCGAATCTGATAATAATATCCATTTCCCGTGCCTCGGGGGATGTGCATGGGGGCGGGGAATGGGCAGGTTTATGATGGTGCGAAGAAGAGTATCTTCACCTTTTCACCGAGGACATACGATGGAGGCTGGATCATGGCAGCACCCGCACCCGCAGGCATCAGGACACCCATCGTCTGTGTCCTCGGCCACGTGGACCATGGCAAGACCTCCCTCCTCGACCGGATACGGGGCTCCTCGGTAGTTGATACCGAGGAGGGGGCCATCACCCAGCATATCGGGGCGACCCTCGTCCCCCTGGACGCCATCCGGACCATGAGCGGGAGCCTGGGGAAGCTCGATATCCAGGTCCCCGGACTCCTCTTCATCGATACCCCCGGCCACCATGCCTTCACCACCCTCCGGGCCCGGGGGGGGGCCCTCGCCGAGATGGCGATCCTCGTCGTGGACGTGAACGAGGGGTTCCAGCCCCAGACCCTGGAGGCCCTCGAGATCCTCAGGAACTGCAAGACCCCCTTCGTGGTCGCCGCGACGAAGATAGACCGGATCCACGGCTGGCGGGTGAACGAGAACGAGCCCTTCCAGAGCACCTTTGCGAAGCAGGGAGAGCGTTCCCGCTCGCTCCTTGAGAACAAGATCTACGAGATCGTGGGGAAGCTCTCTGACCTGGGATTCGCGTCCGAGCGGTATGACCGGATCAGCGACTTCCAGCGGAACATTGCCATCGTCCCGGTCTCCTCGCATACCGGCGAGGGGATCGCGGACCTCCTGATGGTCCTCATCGGCCTTGCGCAGCGTTTCCTGAAGCAGGACCTCGTCTTCCAGGCGAATGGCCCGGCCCGGGGGACGGTCCTCGAGGTGAAGGAGGAGCGGGGCCTCGGGATGACCCTGGACGTGATCCTCTACGACGGGACCCTTGCCGTGGGGGACGAGATCATGCTCGCCACCGCAGACGGTGTCGTCACGACAAAGGTGCGTTCCCTCCTTTCACCGAGGCCACTCCGTGAGATCCGGGTCGAGGACCGCTTCGACAGGGTGAAGTCTGTCGTCGCGGCCGCAGGGATCAAGGTGGCCGCCCCGAACCTGGAAGCAGTCGTCGCCGGTTCTCCCCTTTCGGCTGTGGGGTCGAACCGGGAGGAGGTGGAGACGAGCATCCGGCGAGAGATGGAGGATGTCCGGGTTATCCTCTCAGATAAGGGTATCACCATCAAGGCCGACACCATCGGGGCCCTCGAGGCACTCTCAAAGGAGCTCGAGGGGAAGTCCATCGGGATCCTGAGGGCGGGAGTCGGGCCGGTCTCGCGGCACGATCTCGTGGAGGTGCAGACCATCACTGATCCGCTGAGCTCGGTCCTCCTCTGCTTCAACACCCCGATCCTCCCCGACGTCCAGGAGCTCCTCAAGGACCCGTCCTTCTCCCATGTCAGGGTCTTTTCCGCGAAGGTCATCTACCAGCTCATCGATGAGTACCTCGAGTGGCGGGAGGCCGAGATCAGGAAGAAGGAGGCCCAGCGGTTCGAGCAGGTGGTGCTCCCCGCGAGGATCATGCTCCTCCCCGACTGTGTCTTCCGGCAGAGCAACCCCGCGGTGGTGGGGGTACGGGTCCTCCTGGGGAAGCTCAGGAGCGGCGTGGAACTCGTCGACCGTAGCGGGCGCCGGATCGGCCACGTGAAGACGATGCAGAGCCGGCAGGAGACCATCCGCGAGGCAGACGCCGGCATGGAGGTGGCCATCTCCATCGAGGGGGCGACGGTCGGCCGGCAGGTGAACGTGAACGACGAGCTCCTCGTGGAGATCCCCGAGAGGCACGTGAAGATCCTGGAGCACGAGATGCTCCCCCACCTCACGCCTTCCATGAAGGAGTGCCTCGAGGACTACACCGCCCTGAAGCGGAAGGGCGACCCGTTCTGGGGGAAGTGAATCTCCCGACCGGTGTGAACGCGGCAAATTCCCGATCCGGGCTGCCATGTCACTTTTTAAGACCCGATCGGCCCGGAACGGTGCGGCGAGCAGTATGTTTAAGAACCCTCCCGGCTAAGGATAAAGTCACTCCAGAGGGGCAAAACGAATGGTGGATTTCAAGCTGGTTCTCTCGGACGCAAAGGACGGACGGGCCTACAACGTGAGCGTGAGCGGCGGGTCGGCCAACGCCTTCCTCGGGAAACGGATCGGGGAGGAGATTGATGGCGGACAGGTCGGCCTCGGCGGGTACCGGATGAAGATCACGGGCGGGTCAGACCGGAACGGCAACCCGATGCGGGGGGATCTCCCGGGCATGGCGAGAAAAAGGCTCCTCCTCTCGGGCGGGGCCGGATTCCACCCCCGGCTCGAGGGCGAGCGCCGGCGGAAGATGGTGAGGGGCAATGAGATCACCCCTGACTTCGTCCAGGTGAACGCCGCCGTTACCACGTACGGCGAGAAGGCCCTCGGCGAGTATTTCAAGAAGGGCGAGGAGAAGGGCGGGGAAGAGAAGAGGGGACGGCCCGCCAAGAAGAAGTAGATCCCCTCAGCCCTCCTTTTTCGTCAGCACCTCGACGGTGAGGCTCTCCCTGAGATCGTCGAATCCGACGTTATACTTCTTTGCCACGATCGCCGCCGCAGCCGGGAGGCGCAGGTTCCCGTCGAAACCTTCCCTGATAACCCGGTTCACCTCGGCCACCACCTCTGCGGGAGGGACTCCCCGTGAAGCAGCGATCCTTCCCATGAGGACCTGGGAGGCCTCCTCGCTCTCGAAGATCCGGGAGTCAGGCCTGAACCCCACGGGAACCGTTATTGCGGAGAGGTCGAGGAGGGGCTTTATCCATCCGTCGGTGACCTCCACCATCCCTGCCGCCTTTGCCCTCTCCAGGAGCTGGTTCGCCTGGTCCCTGCTCATCCACTTGCGGTCGATGGTGAGGTAGAAGATGAACTCAGACTTCTGGAGCTTCTCCTTCCTCGTGTGTTTGAACGGAGCGGCGACAGTGACCTGGAGGCTCACGGGCAGGCACCCTTGAGGAGGGTCTTGAACTCGGTCGCATCCATGGTCCCCTGCTGCCCCTCCTTCACGACGGTGCACTCGGACAGGGGGCCCTTGTCCTGGACCCTCATGAGGAAGATGTTCTCCCCCAGCGGGACCCTCCCCTTTGCAGCGAGGAGGATATCGTGGAGGATGAACCGGAAGTCGGCCGTCTCGGTGACCGTCTCCTCGAAGGGGGGGAGGGAGTCCACCATCTCGAAGGACATCTTGTTCGTGGCGAGCTGGACGAGGATCTGCCTCTTCACGAGGTCCGTTCCCCGCCTGTTCGTCTGGTGGGTGTCGTGGAGCCTCCGGATGCAGCCGAGGACCTCGGGGAAGGGGCGGTTCAGGTCGAAGTCAAGGTCGAAGGTCTTCGGGAACCGGTAATAGATTCTGCGCATCAAGTAGGTATGGGCACCGCAGAGGGTAAAAAAGGATGGGTAAGGTTCACTCGATCAAGATGGCGTTCACGACGCCGTCCTGGGCCGGGCGGGAGACCACCCGGGCCTTCCCGAGCTCGGTCTTGATGATGGCCCCCCGGGTGAGGATGTTCCGCCTCATGTAGTTCGGGTCTGCCCGGTTCTCCACCACCGTCTCGATCTTCGCTTTCTTTGTCTCGCCGGTCGCGGGCGTCGAGATATTCGCGTACTGGGTCCTTAAGGCCCGGACCTTGAGGTTCCCTCCCCTCGTCCGGATGAGCCTGTTCCGGCTCTCTCCGAGGGTAGTATCCGCGGGAGCCCTCCCGATCTCAAACCGTTTCTTTCGCCGGGAGATGCGGTACCTCTTGCCGCTCTCCCTCCGTACCGATCTTCCTTGCCAGAGGATGAGAACCACCCCGGTGAATCCCTGGATTCCCCGAAAGGATTCATAAATATGGGGACGGAGATTATTAAACCCTTTGCTCTAGGAGAGGATCGCGTCGAGTAGTGGGCTGACACCGTCGCCCGTCTTCAGGTTCGTCCTGAAAACTGGCATCCGGGGGTTGTACCGGTGCACATCGGACTCCATCCGGTCCAGGTTCGCCCCGACGAGAGGAGCAAGGTCCACCTTGTTGATCACCCCGATGTGGCCGTCCCGGAAGATCATGGGGTGCTTGTTCACCACGTCGTCGCCTTCCGTGGAGGACACAATCACGATCCGCTTCTCCGCCCCCAGCCGGAAGTCGGTCGGGCAGACCATGTTCCCGACGTTCTCGATGAAGAGGAGGTCGATCTCGTCGAGGGGGAGATCCTCGATGGCATGCTCCACGAGGTGGGCGTCCAGGTGGCACTCCTTCCCCGTGTTCGCGTTCACCGCAGGGATCCCGAGGGCCACGATCCTCCGGAAGTCGTCGTCCCCGAAGACATCGCCCGCGATGGCCCCTGCCCTGAGCCCCCTGGCCGAGAGGAGGGGGACCATCCGCTCGATGAGCGCGGTCTTCCCCGATCCGATGGCACCCAGGAGATCGAAGGCCCGCACCCCGTGCTTCGCGAGGAGCGCCGCATTCGCATCGGCGATGCGGTTATTTGCCCCATAGATGTCCTTCTCGATCTGGAGATCGATGTGGTGCATGGAGAAGTATGGATCATCAACCAGTTTATAGGTTCACCGTCAATATCTTTGAGGATGAAACTTTCGGGAGAGCGGATCCTGTACCCCTGCTACTTTGATGCCACCCTGGAACGGGCTTCGGGGAGGCGTGTCTCCCGCGCCCTCGCGGTGAAGGGGCCCACCCTCCAGGACCTGGAGCGGGCATTGAAGAGGGAACGGCTGGGTTTCCGCGCCGAAGAGAAGCACCATCCCTCCCACCGGTCCAGGCGGGAAGGGAGGCTGATCGTCACCTGGGACGGCTCCAAGGAGGAACTCCTCAGGCGCGTGGCACAGGGCCTCGATGTGAAGCGGTGACCGCCATGTACGACCTCCACACCCACTCCACCCTCTCGGATGGGGATATGCTCCCCATCGAACTCGTCCGGCGTGCAGCGGTCCTCGGATACAGGACCCTCGCCATCACCGATCATGTCGACTCGGGTAACCTCTCCCAGGTCATCGCTGCCCAGATCCCTCTCAAGGATCTTGCGGCTGCCTTTGGCGTGACGCTCCTGACCGGCGTCGAGATCACCCATGTGCCCCCTTCCTACATCCCCCTCCTTGCACGGAGAGCGAAGGACGAAGGGGCCGATATCGTCCTCGTCCATGGCGAGACCGTGGTGGAACCTGTGGCCCCGGGCACGAACCTGGCCGCCTGCACCTGCCGGGAGGTTGACCTCCTCGCCCACCCGGGCCTCATCACCGCAGAGGTAGCACGGGAGGCCGCATGCAGGGGCATCGCACTTGAGATCACCTCGAGGGCAGGCCATAACCGGACGAATGGCCACGTGGTCCTGGAGGCACGGTCGGCGGAGTGCACCATCGTGGTGGATTCGGATGCCCACGGCCCCCACGACCTGATGGAGGGAGGCGCGCGTGAAGCGGTGGCGCGCGGGGCCGGGCTCTCGGCTCCCGAGGCCGCTGCTGCACTAACTTTAAATATCGAGAAATGGCTCTTCCATCGGGGGAGTATTTAATCTTTGACGCAACCTTCTTATAGTCAAAAGTGACATATATATAAGTAACCTAAACACAGGTGGAAGTTCGAGGTAGGATTTGAGGAGTTTAGGCAGCGTTCTTCACCGTTCAGGGAAACGTCTGTTGCTCATCCAGTGTGACGCCTCAAAACTCCCGCGTTTGTACAGCGACGTAGTGGATAGACGCCTCAGGGCGGTAGGTAAGGTCGTCGATATCTTTGGGAATATCCAGAAACCTTATGCAGCGGTGCTCTGCTACGGCGGATGCGGAATGGAAGTCGGAGAGAAAGTATTTGGGAAGTAGGTGAGGACCCATGCAGGAGACAGAGAAGGTTAAGATCCTCCAGACAGAGAGGGAAGCCTTAAAGAAGCGCTCGAAGGAGATCTCCAAGGAGCGCGAGCGGACGGGCCAGGACTATGCCGAGGTCGTCTGCCCGGAGTGCGGCGGGCGGCAGCTCGTCCATGACTACGAGAGGGCCGAGCTCGTCTGCCAGAACTGCGGCCTCGTCATCGACGAGGACTTCATTGACCGGGGTCCCGAGTGGCGTGCCTTTGACAATGACCAGCGGATCAAGCGGTCCCGGGTGGGGGCTCCCATGACCTTCACCATCCATGACAAGGGCCTCTCCACTATGATCGACTGGCGGAACCGGGACTCCTACGGGAGGGCTATCTCGTCCAAGAACCGGGCACAGCTCTACCGGCTCAGGAAATGGCAGCGGCGGATCCGTGTATCCAACGCGACCGAGCGGAACCTGGCGTTCGCCCTCTCGGAGCTGGACCGGATGGCATCCGCCCTCGGGCTCCCCAGGAACGTGCGGGAGACAGCCGCCGTGGTGTACCGCGACGCGGTGGACAAGAACCTCATCAGGGGAAGGTCTATCGAGGGTGTTGCGGCAGCAGCCCTGTACGCGGCATGCCGGCAGTGCTCAGTCCCGAGGACCCTTGACGAGATCGCGGAGGTCTCCCGGGTCTCGAGGAAGGAGATCGGCAGGACCTACCGGTTCATCTCGAGGGAGCTCGGCCTCAAGCTCCTCCCGACCTCGCCCATCGACTATGTCCCCAGGTTCTGCTCCGGGCTGAACCTGAAGGGCGAGGTCCAGAGCCGGGCGGTGGAGATCCTCCGCCAGGCCGGCGAGCGCGAGCTCACGAGCGGGCGTGGCCCGACCGGCGTCGCGGCAGCGGCCATCTACATCTCCTCCATCCTCGGGGGGGAGCGGCGGACCCAGCGCGAGGTCGCCGAGGTCGCCGGCGTCACCGAGGTGACGATCCGGAACAGGTACAAGGAGCTCGCCGAGAAGCTCGACATCGAGATCATCCTCTAAAACCACTTTTTTTCTTCATCCTTCGCAAGGACTATATCCTCTGGAGCAAGAATTTGTACTCCATCCGGGCTCGTAGATCAGGGGTAGATCGTTACGTTCGCAACGTAAAGGCCGCGGGTTCGAATCCCGCCGGGTCCACTCCCAACTCTCTTTTCTGAAACCATCCTCGGCGACCGAAGGTCGCCTCGGGTTCGAAGGGCGGAGCCCTCGGTTCGGAACGCCTGAGCCGCGGGTTCAAATCCCGCCGGGTCCACTCTTCTTGAAATTTTATGATTCTTTTAGATTTTAGATCGTCCTTCGGCGACCGAAGGTCGCCCCGGGTCGAGGGCGGAGCCCTCGGTCCGGAACGCCAGGGCCGCGGGTTCGAATCCCGCCGGGTCCATCACACTTCTGGTATAACCTTTTTTGGCGACCTTGTGGTCGCCCCGGGTTCGAAGGGCGGAGCCCTCGGTCCAGAACTACGCCGGGTCCGTTCTCGGTTCTCTGATGGGGAGGAAGAATGCCCCGGGTTATCTGTCGGATGAAAAGAGGAGAAAGGGGTTATCTATTATCAGGACCGTCGTCATCGCCTTTTTTGCGGAAGTCATAGTACGGGCGGGCCTTGCCCTTTGCCTCACCGACCGTGACGTATGCCTCCTTTGTGGTGAAATCCTCCCCGCCGCTGTTCTTCACCGTCAGGTTCACCGTGAAGGTTCCAGGCGTGGCATAGGTATGGACCGGATTCTTCTCGGCCGAGGTCGTGCCATCGCCGAAGTCCCACAGCCAGGATGTCGGTTTCCGGAGCGACCTGTCCTTGAACGTGATCTTTACGGGTGCCTTCCCTGTCTTGGGAGTCGCAGTGAACCGGGCATCCGGTGGCGGGATCGCGGCCACGGTGAAGGCCTTCACGCAGACATTGATGTTGGGCAAACCGTCTATTAACTTGGTCGTGTCTTTCCAGGCGGAACCATCGCTACTGATGTAGCTCTCACCTGGATGGGCGACGGCCTTGCTCGTGAGGAGGGCCGGTGTCCCCAGCTCAATTGGCACCGGGTATGTGTTCCCTGGCGTTATGACCTGCACCACAACTGAAAATTTCTGGCCGAGGTTCACGAGTACCGGAGAGTCGAGGCTCACGGTGTGGTATCCCGGAAGCTCGAAGGAGCCGATCTTGGTTGACACTGGACCTGCGGAATTTATCGGGCCATTGGTAGGATCGGTGTAGACAGATACCGTGTACTTGGAGTTCTCTGCTGTCGTGTAAAAGGATGCCGCTGCAACCGATGACCGTTCCTGTGCCCTGAAGACATTCCCGAACCAGGCGGTATCGGAGTCAACCGCTGCGGGCCTCATACTGGTAACCCATCCGAGATCATCGTACTGGTACACCTGCTTCAGGTTCTTCAGGGGTTCGGCGGTGAAGACGGTATTCTCCGTAAACCCGATCATGGGGTCATAGTAGGAGATATAGAAGAAACCCTTGTCCCCGAAGCCGGTCCCCCAGCTGTTCTTCGCGATGAAGGCGCCATCGCCCGGAGGCACCGAGACATAAGGAGTCCCGTCGTCGTTCCACATCAGGGGATTGCCCTCGTAGTCCACCGGGACAGTGGCGAACTTGTCCTTGCTGTAGGTATCGTCCCAGCCGACGAGGGTGATGGCATGGTTGGCCTGGTAATAATATCCGGATTCATCATAGTAGGCTGCGTAGGTGGCATTGAGCGCTCCCTCGTCCATGTACATCGCGGAGTACACGCCACCGTAGTTCATGATGGCGGCCTTGAGATTGGTATTGTCTGTATAATCATTCCGCGGGGGAATGATGAACATCTCCTGGGCATGTTTCCGGGTCTTGAGATCGGACGGTGAGAAGAGGGCGTTGATGGTAAACGGGTCAGCCTTCTCGTTGACCGGTCCGTCCCACCGTGCGAGGTACGCCATGGCAACCCTGTCGCTCCCGCCCTCGCACCGGGCCGTGTCATACCCGTTGGTATTCAGCATGTTGTTCTCGGAGAAGTCCCAGGTCTCCTTGGGAAGCAGGGTCGATTCAAGGGACCCATAGGTTGCAAACGCCCAGCAGGCCCCGCATGTACCCTGATCGCGCACCCCAGATACCTTGTCAAGGGTCCGTAAGTCATACCCGGCGGGATAACCGGCTGTCTGGGTGTCCTGGGTCGCGAGATCCGTTCCCTCCGCCTCGGCTTCCGCGTCAACGGCAGCCCATGCGACTTTCCTGCCCTTCAGGAACGAGAGGTTGATGGGAGGGGGAATATATCCCAGGGCATGCCCCTGCCCGACTGCAGGTGCCCTCCCCAGTCTCATGAGGTCAAGAAACTGGGAGAAGGCCGGATCTATCGGTGCAAGGTTGGTATCTTCCTGCGAACCGGTCTGCTGGATCGTGGTATTCTGTGCAGGAGTGGTCACTGGCGTGGGGCTTGTTACGGCAGTTACAACGGTCGCGTTCACGTTCACCTCAGGTGCAGGCGTCGGTGTCGGTGTCACGCTGACCTCCACCGGTTCGACGGTTGTGGTCACCGTCACCTCCGGTGCTGCGGTTGGTACCGGTGTTCCTTCTGTCACGGTCGGCTCAACGGTTGTGATCACCGTGACATCCGGTGTAACGGTAGTCACCGGGGTGACAATAACCACCGGCTGATCTCCGGTTCCATTCACCGTGACATCTGGTGTAACGGTAGTCACCGGAGTAACGGTGACCACCGGCTGATCTCCAGTTCCATTCACCGGGACATCCGGTGCGGCGACGGCTCCCTGCACGAGCCAGGCAATGAGGAGAAGACCGAGGATGAGAGAGATTCCTCTTCTTTGAGACATGGGCACGGTCCGTGGCACCTCCTACCATCATGGCACGCACAAACAGGGTGAACCCCCAGGTGAGGAGATTGCCAGTAAGGTTAAATCACCTTAACCAGATATAAAGTTAACTCTTTCCAATGTCGGGGTGAGAGGGCTGCTTCGAAGTAAATACCAATAAATTGACATATTTGAGGAAATCAGAAAAAGTATATCATTTATATTTACAGGAGGCCCTATTATTTCCCCGGAAAAGGTGATGAGGGCCTTCTCCACCTGTCCTTTGGTATTCCTGCGAGGGGATGGATCTTTTCAGGAGAGCTCCTTCCACCGGTGCTGGTAACCCCGGCGCTCCATGGGCATGCCGTTCAGGAAGGCACCCGGCTCACCAACCACATGCCCGATGACATGGTAGGTCATCCCGTCCAGGGGGAGCTTTTCGCCAGGGATGGTGAAGAGGAGCTCGTAATCCCCCCCGCCATAGAGGGCGAACTCCAGGGCCTTCTCGTACTGGATGTCCTCGATGACCGGGATCATCGCCGACGTGATCCGGTAACCGCACGGGTTCGCCAGCGTGAGATCGAAGAGCGAAAGGGCAAGGCCGTCCGAGATGTCCATCATCGAGGTGGCACCGTTCCTCCCGAGGATCTGCCCTTCCGTTACCCGGGGCTGCGGCTCGAAGAGGAACTTTCTGTACCGGGCATATCCCTCGATGGCTGCCTGGGCCCGGCCGAGCACCCCGGTCACGCAGACGAGGTCCCCGGCCCGCGAACCTCTCCGGCGCACGAGATGCGCAGGTTCCACGGTCCCGAGGCCGGTGGAGACGAGGGTGAGCTCGTCATGGCTGTCGATATCCCCGCCGACGAGTTCGGCACCGTAGCGGTCACAGCAGGCCTTCGCACCCTCCATGAGCGGCCGGAGGCGCTCAGACCGGTCGAGGCCCACGGCGAGGAGGATGTACCGGGGGGCTGCCCCCATGGAGGCGATATCAGAGAGGGTGACGGCGATGGCCATCCACCCGCACTGCCAGTCGGTCATCCCTTCGAGGAAATCCGTCTTTGTGTGGAGCATGTCCGTGGTGGCGACAAGGATGACATCCCCCATGGGGAGGACGGCGCAATCGTCCCGGGCCCGGTCCCCGACGAGATCTATGATCGACTCCAGAAGGTCACGGTCATCCACCCTTCCTCACCTCCTTTTCTCTCTCAGTCCGGTACTCCTTGAAGAGGTACTCCACCATTGCCTTCTTCTTCTCGGTTTCCTCCCTCTGCTGTGCCTCCTCCCACGCGTTCATACCATCCTCAACGAGGTCTCGTGCCACCGAGCCCAGGGGTCCCCTGATCTGGACGGTTCCCCGGGGCGCGGGAAAGACCGGGATCTCCTCCTCCCGGGAGGTGTCGAGGAAAAGGGGGTCGACCCGGGCCGGGGGGGTCACCCCGACGAGGAGCGCCTTCACTCCGAGCCCTGCAAGGTCCTTCAGCACCGACCTGCCCCATCCATCCGATCTCGCGACATAGAGGAGGTCCCCCTCCGCGATCCCTGCCTCCTGCACGAGGCCCTGGACCCCGTCCCTCGTGAGGGAGGGGAGAACCTTGAGGGGGAGGCGTGAGCCGTCCATCTGCACCTCCTCGACCTCTCTCTGCCAGTCCAGGCGCCGTTTCAGGGACTTGACCTGGCGCTCGCCCCTCCTGATGCGATGCTTCAGCTCCTGGATGATCGCGTCCCGTTTTGCGATCTCGGCGTCGCGCCTCATCCGAAGGGAGGCCCGCGACCGTTCCCGTTCCATGCGTTCCCGGGAGCGGGCGATCTCACCCTCCTTTGCCCGGACCTCCTCCTGGAGTTCCGTGACGAGGTTCCGGAGGCGTTTCACCATGCCGTCCAGCACCATAACCCGTTCGTCCTGCTTCCCCACGGCCACCGGCTCCGGGGGTTCTTCCCTGACGGGTGGGCGGGCCGGGGAGAGCTCGCCGAGGATTCTCTCAATGGACTGGCCGCGGATGATGCCTGCCCTCACCCGGTTCAGGTCGAAACCCGCGGGCACCCTCTTCTGGATCGACTGGAACTTGTTCCGGTAGGAGCGGTAGGCGTCCAGTGCCGCCGAGAGGGCATCCCGCTCATGGAGGTTTGCGTACGGGATCCCCCCGGTGAGGGCCATCTTCTCCTCACCCGTCCGGTCCGCCCGGGGTGTGTACGCCACGGCAGAGAAGGCCCGCCGGATCCGTTCCACCGAAAACGGCATCTGCGAGACGTCGGAGGCCACGACCAGGGGCTTTCCCACCTGGTAGAGGGCCTCCACCACGTCGGCCATGGACCGCTCCCGGCCGCTCGAGAGGTGGACCATCTTCCCGTCGAGGTCCACCGCCGCCACCGCGGTCGTGGTCCCGGGGTCGATCCCCACGATGAGGTAGCTCGCCCCCTTCCCGGCGGGCTTGAACCGGATCCGGTCGAGCTTCTGCCCGGTGATCCGCACCTGGACATCGCCCCCGCGCCGGGATGAGACCGGGATATCCTCCCGGGGTGCATGGACCAGGAATTGGACCCGGGAGAGCCCGCCGAAGGCACGGGACTCCTTCTTCTCGTGCCTGAGCCCTGCCTGGACAAGACGCTCCTCGATCTCCCGGGCCTCACGGAGCACGGCGCCGTGGACCTTTCTCACGTACCGGTTCTGGCTCCACCCCCCCTTCCCCAGGGAGCGGTTCCTCGAGACCACCACCGAGCAGGTGTTCTCGTAGGCGACCACCTCGGCCCCTCCGCCGAGGGAGGCGATCCTCGCCGTCGCCCGGGCCTCGGCGTAGGGGTCGAACCGGTTGAAGCTGATGTTGTACCGGGCCGCGACCTTCCCCAGGGTCTCGGGCCGCTCGCCCCCCGTCACCTGGACAAGGCGGGTCTTTGGCGGGAGGTGCTCGAGGAACTGAAAGAGGGCGTGCTGGTCCCGGGCGATCTCCTGGAGACTGTCAACGGCGAGGATCTCGGGCTTCTCTGCCGAGATCTCCTTCAGGAGCCGGAACTGGGTCACCTCCCCCTCGGTCACCACCCCGCCGTCCTCCATCCGGACGAGGGCATAGATTGGCCGGCGGGATCGGGAGCGGACCGACCCCTTCACCACGTCGATGCCAAAGACCTTCACCCCGTCACCTCCGAGAGGGCACGCGACAGGGGGTACTCGATCCCGAACTTCCGGGCGAAGTAGAGGAGGATGACCCGGAGATCCCTCTCCAGGATCTCCCCCGCGTTCTGGTGACTTACCTCCATCCACTGGGGCCAGTCGATGAGGAAGCACCGGTCCCCGTCGATCATGACATTGAACTCCGAGAGATCGGCGTGGACCACCCCGAGCCGGTATGCTTCCCTCACCTGGAGGAGGATGGCATCGAGCATGGCCCCGGGGTCCCCGGGAGTGCAGCGGGAGAGGATCTCCCCGGGGATCAGGGACATCACCACCACATGGCGGTTCCGCTCGATGGGGACGGGGACAGAGACCCTCGGGTGGAGCTTGGTGAGGGCCAGGAACTCCCGCTCTGCCGAGAAGGCCGAGGCAAAGAGCCAGGGGACATGCCCCTCCTCGGGCATGTACCCCCGTTTCACCCGTGCGGACTGGAACGATCTCTGGCCGATGCGGTGGAACTTGAGGACCAGCCGCCCGAGGCCGAGTCCCTCGTAGACGATGGACTCCTTCCCCTCGCCGATGAAGGGGCCGAGGGCATTGACCGTCCCCTTCCCTGACAGGGCATGGAGGGCGAGGGCATCGAAACCGGTAAAGACCAGGGAGTAGCCGTCGTAGGGCACCTTCTCGTACTTCGCCATTCCGAACCTGAGGAGCCGGGTGAGGCGGTACGAGACCTCCTTCTCCCCCTTCCCCGTAGCCCTGGCGAGCACCTCCAGGGGGACCCACTGGTACCGCTTCATGAGCCGCTCCAGGGTATGGAGGACCAGGAGATCGTTCTCCTGGAGGTCCCGCACCGCCTCGGCAGAGATGGGCATGGCCTCTACACACTTTATGTGGGGTGATGATAAAAGTCTGATCAGGGTACCCGATGAAGTGCGACCGCTGCAGCCGTGAAGCCATCATCTACCAGCGCTACTCAGGGCTTCATCTCTGCGAGTCGCATTTCCAGGATACCCTGGTGGCACGGGCCAAGAGGACCATCCGGGCCCACGGATGGATCCAGACAGGAGACAGGATAGCCATCGCCCTCTCGGGTGGCATGAGCAGCAGCTCCCTCCTCCACTTCCTCTCGGTGCACTTCGGGATGAGGCGGGACCTCTCGCTGGTTGCCATTACCGTGGACGAGGGCACCGGACCCTGCCGGGACATGGGCCGGATCAAGAGGACCGCCGAAGGGATGGGTGTCGGATGGGCAGGTACCTCCTTCGCCGAAGAGTTCGGGATCACCCCGGAAATGGGGAATGGACACATCCCCGGCTCATGCCGTGGTATCCTCCGTGGCCATGCCCTCACCTCTCTTGCCAGCCGGGTGGGGGCAACGAAGCTCGCCCTGGGCACGAACCTCGATGATGAAGCGGGATCTGTGCTCCAGACGGTTCTTAGGGGGGAGGCGGCCGGACTGATGTGCCATCCACGGCTCGGGAACGGCAGGATCCCCCTGGTCAGGCCCTTCCTCAGGATCCCCGGGCAGGAGGTGGCCCTCTATGCCCTGCTGAACGTCCCGGGCCCCGTGCAGGAGGTGGGTCCCCATGCCCCCGACAAACAAGGGAGTGAGACCTGGCGGATCCTTGCCGAGTACACGAACCGGCACCCTGCAGCGCCGTTCTCCCTTGTCCACCTCAGCGAGGCCCTCTCGGAGATGGAAGGACATACATCCCGGGAACCGTATATCTGCGAGCGGTGCAGTGGGCCGTGCGTTCCGTCCTGCCCGGCACGCGGGATCCTGGACCAGGTGACCGGCCATGGTTGAACCCATGATCGCCTGGAGGTTCCTCGCCGGCTCGAAACGGCGGGGGATCCTCACCCTCCTCGGGATCTTCCTCCTCGCCATCCTCCTCTTCACCATCACCTTCCATGCCATCTTCCCCCTTCTCGAAGGGAGGGAGATCTCCTGGCTCCAGGCCCTCCTCTTCATCCTCGAGACGATAACCACGGTCGGCTACGGGGAGCTTCTGCCCTTCAGGAGCGACCTCTCCATCCTCTTCACCATCGTCCTGATCCTCACAGGCGTCTTCATGATCTTCCTGTCCATCCCCGTCCTCCTCGAGCCCGTCCTCACCCGCATCATCAACACCCCGCCTCCGACCGGCACCTCCCGGGAGATGAAGGGGCATATCGTCATCGCAGGCTATGGCAACCTGGCCCGGGCGCTCATCGAGAGCCTCATCATCTCGGACCTGGGGATCGTGATCGTGGAGTCGGACGAGGCTGTCGCACGGGAGGCCCTGGCCAGGTACAGGTCCCGGGTCTCGGTGGTCTGGGGCGATTACATGTCCCCCCGCACCTGGGAGCATGCCTGGGTGAGGCACGCCCACTCCATTGTCCTCTGCGAGGACGAGAGGACCGCAGCGGAGATCATCCTGGGGGTGAGGGACCAGACGAGGGGGTCCATCATCGCGGCGGTCGACGACCTCGCGTATGACCGCTACCTCCGGTATGCAGGGGCCGAGTACGTCCTTTCGCCGAAGAACTCCACGGGGAAGATCCTCGCCCGGCACGCGGTGATGCGGCCCGACGTCGATACCATCTTCGAGGCCATCAGCCTCGACCACATGAAGCTCGAGGAGGGCAGGGCCGGCGACGGGACCCTCAAGCTCGTGAAGGTGCCGGTCATGCCCGGGTGCATCGCCTTCGGGAAGAGCCTGGGGGATCTCCGGCTCTACGAACGCTACGGCGTGGACCTCCTCTTTCTCTGGAAGGCAGGCGAGTTCCTCTCATCGCCGGGAAAGGAGGACATCATGGATGCCTCCACCATGCTCTTCCTCCTGGGAAAGGCCTCCTCGGTCTCCGAGGTCCTTGACCGGGAGTTCTGCGTCCGCGAGGTGGGGGAGCCCACGGCAGTCATCGCAGGGTACGGGGACGTGGGCAAGGCAGCCTTCCACGAGCTCTCCGGGGCAGGCATCCGGTGCACCGTCGTCGACAGGAAGAGCCACGGCATCAGCGAGGTGGTGGGGAACGCCGAGGATGAGGCGATCCTGAAGGCGGCCGGGGTGGAAGGTGCCCGGTTCGTGGTCGTGGCGGTCAACAACGACGGGGTGAACATCTTCACCACCCTCGTAGCGAGGAACCTCTCCCCCTCGGCAAAGATCCTGGCCCGGGCGAACGAACCCGGCTCCGTCGAGAAGCTCTACAGGGCAGGAGCAGATTACGTGGCCCTGCTCCCCACCATCGGCGGGCAGGTCATTGCGGGGATCATCCTCTCGGACATCGTGC
This sequence comes from Methanomicrobiales archaeon, assembly GCA_015660865.1. Lineage (GTDB taxonomy): Archaea > Halobacteriota > Methanomicrobia > Methanomicrobiales > JACTUA01 > JACTUA01. The sequence goes on from JACTUA010000001.1 coordinate 358,636, forward strand.
GGGTCCTCGTCGATCTCCCGAACGGGCAGAAGGTTCTCGTGAAGCACCTGACCCGGCATGCCGGGATAGCCGTCGGGGAGCTCGAGAAGAGAACCGGGGTGCGGATCGTGGGTATCGAGGGGCCGGGCAGGTCGGTGGTCAGGCCCGGTTCCGAAGAGCCCGTCAATGAGGGGGACTCGGTGATCGCGGTGGGCGTGAACGAAGGTCTGAAGAAGCTCATCCACTTCATTTAAGCAGCCATCATCTGCCGCGGATATCCACCGGAATCCCTTCTCCCCATTCAGGGGATCACGAGAAGAGTTCCGGGTAATCTTCAGGCCGGTTCAGGAACCCGAGGCTCCCTGTCCCGATGAGGTCGTAGAGGGGGCGCCCCGGGAGGGATCCTGCCCCCTTCTGTTCTGGGGCCTTCATGGTCCGGATGCCGGCTGCACCGGGATAATGCGGGTTCGTTGCGAGGCCGCCCCCTTCGAGCTCGAAGTATGCCGCACCCCTGAGCTGCTCGTAGACAGAATAGTCGCTCTCGAAGAGGGTTGAGACGATATTTGCCATGACAAGGGTTGCCCCGCCGGGGTTGATGGTGACATGCCCGAACCCGGGCGGGATGAGGACCCGGTCGCCGGGCCCGGCCTGGACGAGGCGCACGTCCCTCGCAGATCTCGTCTGGAGGAGGTAGTGGGCCTCGCCCTCGAGGACCTCGTAGATCTCCGGGTAGGGCACGCCCTTCCCGTTCACGGGGTGATGATGCCCCTTGGTCTTCACGTATTCGCCGCAGAGGGTCCGGGCAGGGATGACCGTGACATCGTACCGGAGCACCTCGTCCCGGAGCCATTGCCTGTCCTCCCGGGTCTTCGAGAGATCGCGGTACATGAAGTAGAGAGGTTCCCTGCACTCGCAGGCCGGTTCCATGAGAACGTTCCGGAGCTCCTCGATGGTGCGGATACGGGGGGGAGGGAGGGGCCCATCCCAGGAGAACATCACTTCTTCCTGCGACGGATGAGGATATAATAGAGCGCGATGACGACGAGGGCGATGATCACCAGGATGACGAGGGGGTTCGAGAGGGTCCCGAGGATCCCTGCCGGCTGGACCACGTCGACCGGGACCTTGATGGTATCCGAGATCTGGCTGTTGTCCAGGGCATCGCGGTACCGGATCTCGGAGTCGAGGCCATAGCTCTTCGGGGTCGCCCCGCCGTTCACGGTCATCTCGAACCGGGCGATCCCGCTCTGGCCCGGGGCGAGGTCGCCGAGATAGGCGGTGTCATCATTGGAGGTGAAGGGATCGACGGCCGAGATCCTGGCCTCGGCATGGTAGACGGCCGCCGAGCCGGTGTTCTGATAGACCACCTCGAGGGTCACCCTCTGCCCCGGGTTCACCTGGGGGGCCGGCGATGCCACGGCGAAGTCGATCTTCTTCCCTACCGGTACCCCGACCGTGACCGTGTCCGATGAAGCGGAGTCGCCCTCTGAATTGGTATAGTCCACGTGGATATCCACGGGATAATCCTGTGCCTCTGCATCGACGGATACCGAGGCCTTGAACCGGATCTCCTTCGTATCCCCGGGCCCGAAATCCCCGATATAGACCGAGGCATCCGTCGGGGTGAGGGGGCTCACCCCTTCCCTCTCGAGCTTGGCAACCGCATTCCGGGCGAACTCGCTCCCTGCATTCGTGATCCGGACGATGACATATCCCTCGGTACCCACGTTCAGCTGCTCGGCACGGGCCTCCGTGACGTTGAGGGTCACCCCGGACTTGATCCTGATATCGAGGGGAATCGTGATATTCTCGTTGTAATACCAGAACCGGACGGTGTCGGAGCTGACCTGATCGGCGTTATTGAGGTACTGGTAGCTGAGCTGGAGGGGGAGCGAGTAGACACCCCCGGTAGCATATTTCGAGATCTTCACCGAGAAGGTGGCCGATACGCTGCTCCCGCCGAGGAGGTCCCCGACCAGCTGGGGATCGGTCTTCACCGTGATAGGCGCCGTCCCGGGCGAGAGGCCGACGACGAGGAGCTTCGCGGTGTTCGGCTTGTCCTGCGAAGTGATGATGCTCGACTGGACGATGGTCACGTCGGTCTGCCCGGTGTTCTGCACGTGCACGGTAAGGGTCACGTCCTCCCCGGGGGTGAACTCGTTCGTGCCCGAGATGGCGGCCGAGAGCTTGGGGGATCCGAAGAGCTGTATCTCACCGGCCATGGCCGGCGCCGCAAGGAGGGCAAGGAGCACAAGGAAGGGGAAGAGCGAGCGATATTTCATCAGATTTCACCTTGTTGTCTTGATAATAACAACATTTATCAGGCTTCGGTATTTATACTTACGTCTATGGAGATGGGAGAGGACCTCAGGGCCGCCCTTCCGCAGATCCTGAAATCCCTCGGTTTTACCAAGTACGAGGCCCTTGTCTACATCGCCCTCCTGGGCATGGAGGGCGCGACCGCCACCGAGATCCACGAGTTCTCCCGGGTCCCGCGCGCATCGGTCTACCCCGTTCTCGACCGGCTCGTGGAGAAGAACCTGGTGACCGTCTCCCAATCCACCCCGAAGCGGTTCTCCCCCATCCCGCCGGAGGACGGGATAGAGAACCTCCTCTCCCGGATAAAGGACGATGCACACCACGCCAAGGAGATCCTCTCTGAGATCTACCGCAAGCGGGTGACGGTGGAGAGGGGCGACCAGGAGCTCATCTGGTCCATCCACGGGGAGGAGAAGATCGCCTCGCGCCTCAGGGACCTCATCAGGGGTGCGAAGGGGAGGGTGCAGCTCTTCACCACCTGGCCCTTCCTCGAGAGGGTCGTCCTCCCCGAGCTGGGGCAGCTGTCCCCCTCCATCGAGGTTGAGGTGATCACGAGCCGCTGGGAACGACCTGTCCCCCAGGGGATGAAGGTCCACGTGAGGCCCTACATGAAGGGGCATCCCGAGCGCCGGCCCATGGAGACGGCCGGGATCTTCATCATCGACGGCGAGAGGGCGATGGTCGTCATGGGGATCTCAGAGGAGACCCCCACAGCCCTCTTCTCCGAGTCCCCCGGGTTCCTCCGGTTCTTCTCGCAGATCTGGTCCATGAACCTTGCCTGGGCTTCCCGGGCAGATCAGTCTGGTCTCTGAGCCCGGCCTTGGATGCCGGGCCGGATCAGTAGTCCCTGATGGAGTCCATCTCCCCGACGTCCATGACCCCCTTGAGGGATTTTGTCACCACCGGGATCCCCTCCTCCTTCAGGGCGGCCATGGGGTTCGTCCCCCCGACCATGGCGATCCCGAAGTACTGGGGGCTCACGGAGACCCCGAGGAGCGGGACATTGGGGGCCCCTACCTCGAGGATGCCGGTGAACCCCCCCTCGGAGAGACTGTCCAGGAGCCCGATAATCAGGGATTCGGCCTCCATATGACACTCCCGGAAGTTCCCGAGGATAGTCCCGCTCCCTTCCTTCATGACCCTGAGGATGGAGGTGAGATCCTGGGCAACGAGGACCTCCAGGGGGTCGACCGTGGTGGACTCGTAGAGGATCATGTGGGTGAAGCGCCGGGGCACCCGGTCATCGATCTCCACGAGACCCCCGCCCACGGGCCGGATGGGTACCCCTTTCTTCAGGAGGAGCCCGTCAAGGGTGATGGTGCACATGGTGCAGATCCCCGCATATCCCTCGGGGATGGTGAAACCGTTCACCTGCTCACCCCCTAAGAGGATCCGGATCCGGTCACTCACGGAGAGGCCTGCCCGGTATGAATTCCTGAAGATGGAGATGGCCTCCTCAAGGTCGCCCCGGGGTATCAGTGACAGGTTAAAGATGATCTTCCCTGTATTGTCGACCGGGTTGTACGTCACCTCCATGGCCACGTCCTCGATACGGTTGATGATGAACCTGAGGGGGGATCCCCAGTCTTCCCCTTGGAGGTCGCGGTTCATTGGTTCCATCGCTACCAGTCTGGTACAATTCCCCCGGTTCTCTGATATAGGTGTCGCATGAGACTGTGGGGATCCCGGGCCCGTCCTGCCCCCCCCACCAACGGGGAGAGGGGAGAAGAAATGTTCTATAGTACCGATGCGATGTACGTGTGAATGGACAGCGAGATGAGAGATCGGGCCCGGGAGGCGGTGCGGCGCATCCTGGAGGCGGCCTCGTACGAGGTGGAGGACCTGGAGAGGCCCCTGGACCTCTCGGCCATAGGCGCAGGGGAGTGCGTGATAGTCCAGTGCTCTGATAACGCCGGGGAGATCGGCCAGTTCGACAGGACGAACTACCGGTGCAGGATCGAAGAGAAAGAGGTGACGAGCCGGAAGCTCCTCTTCACCCTGAACGATTCGGTGAGGACAGAGCACTGCATCCGCTGGGGGATCGGGGATCTCGAGGGGTTCTCCGGGAAGGCCGCGATCGCCTCCGTCCTCGGCCAGGGCCTCTCCCTCGAGCTCGGCCTTGAGCTCGCGGCCTCCGCCATGCCGGCTCCCGAGGAGGCAGGCCCGGAGCTCCCCCATGTCCCGGTGAAGGTGGACGAGAAGCGTGCACGGGCCATCTCAGGGGAGAGCGGTGCCGGAATCCTCCGGTTCATCCCCTACTGGCGGTACCATTACCGGAGCAGCGGCCAGAAAGGCTACGGGAACCAGGTTGTGACCTTCAACGCCGAGAAGAAGGGGGCGATCAATGCCATCAACGGGGCAGAGACCGGCGAGGAACTGGGGCAGGTCCAGGTCTCGCCGGTCCCGATCTCCGCCGTGGTACTCCAGCCGATGGTCAAGAAAGATGAGGCAGAGGAGAAGCTCCGCACCCGCGTCATCGAGGAGCTCACCCAGAAGGTGCGGATCAAGCAGGCGAAGGGGGACACCATCTTCTACGAGGAGCGCATCTTCAAGCCCGAGAGGAAGGACATCACCATCGACCTCGAGCTCGTCCACGTGCCGGTCTGGCAGTTCAGGGGGAAGAAGTTCGTGGAGCTGAACGCGGTCACGGGCGTCGTCCTCACCGAGCCGATGGACACGGGCGCCGAGCTCCTCTGAAAGCCCTATGATCCTCGTCATTGGTGGCGGGCCTGCCGGGCGCCTCGCGGCCATGCGCATGGCCCGGGCGGGGAGGGAGGTGACCATCGTGGAGAGGGGAGCCATGGGCGGCCAGTGCCTCCACCACGGGTGCATGGTGGTCTGCGCCCTCGCCGACGTCGCACGGACCATCCGGTATGCAGGGACCCTCCACGATCTCGGGGTCCTCGACAGGCCCCCCGGGGTCTCCTACCCGAAACTCATGGAGGAGATGGGGAAGATCCAGGCGACCATCACCCGGGTTCTCGATGAGGAGACAGAGGAATCAGGAGTTGCCTGCATCTCCCGGTGCGAGGGGAGCCTGGAGGGGGCCACCCCGTTCATCGACGGGAGACCGGTGCAGGCCGAGGCGATCCTCGCCGCAACCGGGTCCAGGCCTCTGATTCCTCAGGTCGAGGGGAGGGATCTCCCGGGCGTCGTTCACGCGCATACCCTTCGGGCCTGGAAGGAGCTCCCTGCCCGGATAGCCATCGTTGGCGGGAGCGTGATGGCCGCGGAGTTCGCCCACATCTTCCATGCCTTTGGGGCAGAGGTAAGCATCTTCGTGAGGAGCAGCTTCCTGAAGGAGATGGATGAGAGACTCAGGAAACAGGCGCTGAGGGAGCTCGAAGGGGTGAAGATCGAGGAGGATGCCTGTCTCCTCCGGATTGAGGGGGACATGCGTGCCGAGGCCGTCGTGGTCGGCGGGAGGGGAGGCGAGAGGGTGATCCCTGCTGACGGAGTCTTCCTCGCCACCGGGCTCGCCCCGAACTCGGAGATGATCCACGGCCCCGAGAAAGGCCCCCTGGGCGAGGTGGTGGTGGATGATCGCATGCGCACGAGCGTCCCCGGGGTGTACGCGGCCGGGGATATCACCGGGCCCCCCTACCTTACCCCTGTTGCAAGGATGGAGGGTCTCGTTGCGGCAGACAATATCCTCGGCCGGGAGAGGAAGATGGATTACCGGTGCATCCCCCAGTCCCTCACCCTCCTGAACGAGTTCGCCTGGTGCTCGATGGAGGACGGTCCTTCGATGGGAGCAGGATCCCCGTCCCCTGCGGGGCCCTTCTCCTTCTGGGCAGTCCCGAAGGGGAACACCGGGTACTCGGGGATCCGTGCCGACCCGGAGGACGGGAGGATCCTCTCCGCCACCCTCGCGGCCCCAGGCGCATCCATCGTCGCCTCGTACCTGGCCTTCCTCATCCGGACGGGGTGCACCGTGCAGGACTTCGATGAGTTTATCGAGGTCCACCCGACCACCGATGGTGCCTTCTCCCTGATCCGTTACCTTGACGAGCGGATGCGGTTCCGGAAGAAGTAGAGAGAGAAGAGGAGACCCATTCTTATCTCCCGGCGTCGAAGCCGGGCCATTCGCAGGGCACGGCCTGCCTTCCCCTGGCACCGTTCCTCCCCCCGTCCCCGCCCTCGTCGTGTACGGGATCATCTTCTTCTCGTGGAAGAGGAGACGGTGACGGGATCTGAAATACCCGGGACTACTTGAAATACCCTGAATTGAGGAGCTTTTCAGTGATCCCGGCCCGGAGAGTGGGCCGGACATCCTGGAGCCAGAGGAAGAAGCCGAGCATCTTCCTGGACCGGTTGCTTTCGAACTTGAACTGCCCCGGCCTGACCCGGATCATCTTCATGTAATGGTTCTTATCCCTGGGTTTCATGTAGATGATCGGTTCTGCTTCGGGTAGGTTCACCGTGAGGATGATCTTCGCGAACCGGTTCCGGATCTCCTGGGGGGTGATGGGCCTCCCTTTCACGGTGAGCCGGATCGAGTTCGAAAAGAGGCTCGCGGCACCCGGTTCAAGGGCCCCCAGGAGAATCTTCTTCACGATGACGGTCGCGGGATCCCGGGGATCCCCGCCCCTGTAGAGGGAGCCGTTCGCGAGTGCTGAGAAGACCCTGCTCCGCTGGAGATCGTGCATCTGCCGGTACTCGAAGGAGCCTGCCAGGGGGAGGTCCGGGGCCTCGATGAGCTTGGGGTTCCGGGCGGTCCGCGGAGGGACCCCCCGTATCACCTCCTCGGGCCTGACCAGGGCCTTGATCGCCTCGCAGGTGGCGGTTGAGAGGTAGAGGTTCGAGGGATCCTCGAGTATCCGGCGCACCGCCGAGATCCGGGAGATGTCGACCGAGGAGACGAGGAGGGAGGGGACCACCTGCTGGCCGAAGAGGTGGCCCATGAGCCGCTTCTTGTACAGGAACTCCTTCTCGAGCTCCTTCATGGCAGCCGGAGAGGTGACGATCTCACCAAAGGCGATGGAGTTCCCCTCACCCACGAGGAGGAGATCGAGCTCGGCCAGGTCCTGGCCGTTCCCCCGGACCTTGATGTCCCCTGACCGGGAGTAGAAGAGGCCATTCTGCCCGAGCTGCGCCTGCAGCCTCCGGTACCGTGCATCCGGCCCCTTGGACACGACCCGGGTGATCTGGCCGGAGGCAAGGGCGCACCGGAGGATGGTCTCGTAGATGATCGCCTCGTACCACTTCCCTTCCGCGGTCTTCATGGTCCCCGGGTCGGGGGAGAAGAGGTTCCTCCTCTGGGGGCCGGAGAGGTGTCGTGTGGCGGCAAGGACGGTGGCCCGGTCGGGCGGGAAGAGGGGGAAGTTCCGGGCCAGCCAGTCGTTCATCGGGAAGGCGCCTGCCCTTCGCAGCTGGGGTAAGGGCTGACCGGGGACGGGGCCGGACCTGCCCCGTCCCCTCCTCCTCCGCCGCCTGCCCTTCCCGGGCGCACCGGGGGACGCACCCCTCTCGCTGCCCCTTCCCCCTGGGCTGGGGGGGGCCGCGGCCTGGGCATTCCTGACGGGGTTGGCCTTCCCGTCTGCAGATCCTCGCGATTCAACCCTATGCACTATAAAATCTCTTCCCGAGATGCATCATAATGGTTTACCCCCGGCCGGCATGGGAGGCGGCCCCGGCCGGGACCAGGAAAGGTCATTTTGAGTGTGTCCGGGCACGGAATGGGAACCTTCTTCCAGATACCGGCGGAGGGGGATCTTCCAGAAACATTGTAATAGATACATGACCCATTTTTTTACCGATGGGGAGATCTGAGTACTTCTCCATTCTCGCGGGGGAGATGGGGGTCATCTTCAAGATCCTCGGCCTTGTCACGTGTATACCCCTGGTCATCATCCCCCTCACCGGCGAATGGGGGATGCTCCTCCCCATGGCGAGCGTCCCCGTCGCCTTCACCCTCCTCGGGAGGGCTCTCGCCATGCGGCACCCCCCCCAGGGCGAGGCCCGGCTCTCCATCGTCCTCGGTGCCGTGGCCATCATCTGGTTCAGCTGCGCGGTGATCGGGGCCCTGCCCTTCGCCCTGGGGGCCGGTATGCAGTACGTCGACAGCCTCTTTGAGGCGATGTCCGGCTGGACCTGCACCGGGCTCACCCTCATCCCCGTGCCGGAGACGATGCCCGCGACGATCCTCTTCTGGCGGTCCTTTATGCAGTGGCTGGGCGGGATCGGGATGGTCGCCTTCACCATCTCGGTCCTCGCCCGCTCGAGCCTCACGAATGCGCGGTACGTGCGCCCGGGGGGCGAGGGCGCTCCCTTCATCCCGAGCCTCATCTCCACCGGGAGGGAGATGTGGCGGATCTACGTGCTGCTCACCCTAGGGTCCCTCCTGCTCATCCTCCTCACCGGTGTCCCCCTCTGGGATGCGGTGAACCTCGCGATGAGCGCCATCTCAACGGGAGGCTTCACCATCCATGCCGCGGGAATCGGGTTCTACGAGAACCCCCTCCTCGAGTTTGCCCTCGTTCCCGTGATGCTCGCCGGGTCCCTGCCCTTCATGATCTACTACATGCTCTACACGAAGAGGCGCTGGACCCTCTTCCGGGACAGCCAGGCCCGACTCATCGTGGGGCTCATCGCCCTCGGGACCGTCTCCATCCTCATCGATCTCACCTATATCACGGGCGAGGATCCCTGGACCGCCCTCCGCCACGCCCTCTTCATGTCCGTCTCGGCCATCACGACCACCGGCTTCCAGAACGTCTCCCTCCAGCTCTGGGCCTCGGTCTCGGTCATCCTCCTGATCATGCTCATGGCTATCGGAGGGGCCTCGGGGTCCGCGAGCGGCGGGATCAAGGCCTACCGGGTCCTCCTCGGGTACCATGGCCTCATCTGGTGGTTGAAACGGATCTTCGTCCCCCCGAAGATGGTCGTCCCCTTCGAGTACCAGGGGCAGGTCATCGAGAACGCCGTGGCAGAGAACGAGGTGAGGAACAGCATGCTCGTCATCATGCTCTACTTCCTCACGGTCTCGGTTGCAACGGTCATCACGCTCCACTTCTCCGCCATCTTCTTCGAATCCACGGCGGTCATCTTCGACGTCGTCTCGGCCATGTCCAACGTCGGGATCACCACGGGGTTCGTCTCCCCCGATATGCCCTATGTGGCGAAATGGGTCTTCATCCTCGTGATGTGGATAGGAAGGCTCGAGATCGTGCCGGTCATCATCATCGCCTTCAAGCTCGCCGACCGCTCCATCAGCGACGACACCGCCCAGCTCTCCGAGATCCCGGCCAGGCAGAAGGAGGCGGCGGCAGCCTCCGTCCGGGTCGTACCACCGGCCGTCCCCCCCTCGCCACCTCCCGAGGATGCATGGAAGTCGGATCTCCTCGCCGGCACAGACATCCGGCCCGACGCCTTCGAGGCGGTCTTTTCCACCGCCGTGGAGATCTCCCGGGAGGGGCGGGAGGGGAAGCCGATCGGGACTGCATTCATCGTCGGCGACTCCCCGGAGGTTCTCGCCCGGTCCAAGCAGCTCATCCTCAACCCCTTCGAGGGGCATGACCCTGCAAAAAGGCTCATTACCGACCCCTCCAATGTCGAGAACGTGAAGGAGTTCGCGCTCCTCGACGGGGTCTTCATCGTGAGCGGCGAAGGGGTGATCGAGGCAGCAGGAAGGTACCTCACCATCGACACCTCCACCGTCCGGATTACCATGGGGCTCGGGACCCGGCACGGCTCGGTGGCAGGGATGACCGGGGCCACGCGCTCGGTCGGGATCGTGGTCTCCCAGAGCGGCGGCCGGATCACCGTCTTCCGGCGCGGGGAGATGGTGAAGCAGTTCGACACCCTCCGGGGATCTCGATGAGAAGAGCCGGTGTCTCACTTTTTTTCCGGTGGCGAAGCTCCTATATAGCATCACGGGGAATTGATCTATCCACAAAATGCCGGGAAAGATCGTCGTAAGGGGTGCGCGGGAGCACAACCTGCAGAACATCACGGTCGAGATCCCCAGGGACCGGTTCAATGTCCTCACGGGCCTCTCGGGCTCGGGGAAGTCCACCCTCGCCTTTGACACCATCTTTGCAGAGGGGCAGCGCCGGTACGTCGAGTCCCTCTCCTCCTATGCCCGGCAGTTCCTCGGGCTCATGTCCAAGCCGGAGGTGGAGTCCATCGAGGGGCTCTCCCCGGCCATCTCCATCGAGCAGAAGTCCACGTCCAAGAACCCCCGCTCCACCGTTGGGACGACGACCGAGATCTACGACTACCTGCGCCTCCTCTTTGCCCGGATCGGGGTCCCCTACTGCCCTGACCACGGGATCCGGATCGAGGCCCAGACCCCCGGGCGGATCGCGGACAGGATCGCGGAGGAACACCCGGGGACGGTGACCATCCTCTCGCCTGTCGTGCGGCAGAAGAAGGGGACCTACCAGGCGCTCATCAAGGAGTTCCACAGGGAGGGGTTCACCCGGGTGCGGGTGAACGGCGAGATCCACCGAACCGATGAGGAGATCCCTCTTGAGCGGTACAAAAAGCAGGAGATCGAGATCGTCATCGACCGGCTCTCCACCGATGACCGGTCCCGTCTCGCCGAGGCCTGCGAGAATGCCCTCAAGCGCTCGGAGGAGGGGCTCGTGATGATCCTCGACGAGCAGGGGAAGACCCAGCTCTACTCCTCGCTCATGGCCTGCCCTGTTTGCGGCATCGGCTTCGAGGAACTCCAGCCCCGGATGTTCTCCTTCAACAGCCCGTTCGGCGCCTGCGAGGGGTGCAACGGCCTCGGGATCAAGATGGAGTTCGACCCCGACCTGATCATCCCCGACAGGGAGAAGTCCATCGCCGAGGGTGCGGTCGCCCTGTACCGCAACTTCCTCGACGGGTACCGCGCACAGTACCTCGGGGCCATCGCCCGGCACTTCGGGTTCTCGGTCCTCACCCCGATCAAGGACCTCACCACCGAGCAGTACAATGCCCTGATGTCCGGCTCCCCCGAGCGGGTCCGGTTCTCCATGTCGATGAAGAACGGGGACGCCCAGTGGTCCCACGTCGGGGAATGGGAGGGGCTCCTCCCCCAGGCCGAGCGGCTCTACAAGCAGACCCAGTCCGAGTACCGGCGGCACGAGCTGGAGAAGTTCATGCAGGTCTCGCTCTGCCCGGTCTGCGATGGGAAGCGGCTCAAGAAGAAGGTCCTCGCCGTGAAGATCGCGGGGAAGTCCATCGTCGATGTCACCGATCTTCCCGTCAGCGGCTGCCTCGCGTTCTTCAAGAACCTCCCGCTCACAGCGAAGGAGGAGGAGATCGCCCACCAGATCCTGAAGGAGATCAACGACCGTCTCAGGTTCCTGGAGCGGGTTGGGCTGGGATATCTCACCCTCTCCCGTGCGGCCGGGTCGCTCTCAGGAGGCGAGGCCCAGCGGATCCGGCTCGCCACCCAGATCGGCTCCAACCTGACCGGCGTCCTCTACGTCCTCGACGAGCCCTCCATCGGCCTCCACCAGCGGGACAACCGTCGACTCATCGATACCCTGAAGGCCCTCCGGGACCTGGGGAACACCCTCATCGTCGTGGAGCACGACGAGGAGACCATCAGGTCCGCAGATCATGTCGTGGACATGGGGCCCGGGGCAGGGATCCACGGGGGAGCGGTGGTCGCCGAGGGGACCCCCGACGAGATCGAGGGCAACCCGGCCTCCCTCACGGGCCTGTACCTCTCCGGCAAGATGATGATTGACGTCCCGAAGAAACGCCGGAGATCGAAGCGCTTTATCACCCTCACGGGCTGCCGGGAGAACAACCTGAAGAACATCGACGTGAAGATCCCCGTCGGGGTCTTCACCGCCGTCACGGGTGTCTCGGGGTCGGGGAAGTCCACGCTCATCTACGAGATCCTGTACCACGCGATGCAGCGGGCTCTCCACCACTCCCGGGTCCAGGTGGGCACCTACGACTCGATCCAGTTCGGGGACGAGATCGACAAGGTCATCGTCATCGACCAGTCCCCCATCGGCCGGACCCCTCGCTCCAACCCGGCGACCTACACGAAGGTCTTCGATGATATCCGGAAGATCTTCGCAGAGACGAAGGAGGCGAAGATGCGGGGATACAATCCGGGGCGGTTCTCCTTCAACCTCAGGGGCGGGCGGTGCGAGGCCTGCCAGGGAGAAGGGCTGATCAGGATCGAGATGAACTTCCTCCCTGACGTGTTTATCGAGTGCGAGGAGTGCAAGGGGACCCGCTACAACCGCGAGACCCTGGAGGTGAAGTACCGGGGCAAGTCCATCGCCGATGTGCTCGCCATGTCGGTGGAGGAGGCGATGACCCTCTTCGACAAGATCCCGTCCATCAAGGCCAAGCTCGAGACCCTCTCCCGGGTTGGCCTGGACTATGTGAAGCTCGGGCAGTCTTCGACCACCCTCTCGGGCGGCGAGGCCCAGCGGATCAAGCTCACCCGCGAACTCGCCAAGCGGGCGACGGGGAAGACCCTCTACCTCCTGGACGAGCCGACGACCGGCCTCCACTTCCACGACGTGAAGAAGCTCATCCAGGTGCTCGACGACCTGGTGAGCCGGGGGAACACCGTGGTGGTCATCGAGCATAACCTGGATATCGTCAAGTCTGCCGACAACATCATCGACCTCGGGCCCGAGGGGGGCGACCTGGGCGGGGAGGTCGTCGCCACGGGCACCCCCGAGGAGGTAAGCCGGGTTCCGGCGAGCTACACCGGCCAGTTCCTCGGCCGGATCCTGAACGGCCATGGTTGACGTCGGCCAGATCCCCTCGTCCCCGGGCTCCTATCTCTTCAGGGACAAACACGGGACGATCCTCTACATCGGCAAGGCAAAGGACCTGAAGAAGAGGGTCTCCTCGTATTTCCAGAAGAGCTCCCCCGACCCCCGTATCCGTGCGATGGTGGACCGGATCGAGTCCGTGGACTTCATGGTGACCGACAACGAGGTCGAGGCCCTCGTCCTCGAGAGCAACCTGATCAAGCGCCACCAGCCGAGGTACAACATCGACCTCCGGGACGCGAAGACCTACGCCTACATCATGCTCACGAAGGAGCCGTTCCCCAGGATCATGATGGCGAGGCGGCCTTCGGGGGAGGGGTCCTTCTTCGGCCCGTTCGTCTCGGCCCGGGAACGTGACCACATCCTCCATGCGGTGAAGAGGGCGTTCGGCCTCCGCACCTGCCGCCGGCTCCCGAAGAGGGCGTGCCTCAGGCACCACATGGGCTCCTGCTCGGCCCCCTGCATCGGGGGGACCACGCCGGAGGACTATGCCCTCCGGGTGAAGCGGGTTGAGGCGCTCCTCAAGGGGCAGTCCACGGACCTGATCCGCGACCTCAAGTCCGAGATGGCCGGGAGGGCGAAGGACCAGGACTTCGAGCAAGCAATGGCACTTCGGGACCAGATCGAGGCGGTGGAGCACCTCGCAACCCGGCAGAAGGTCGAACGGCGCCGTGACCATGACGAGGATATCATCAACTACCTGGAGACCGAGGAGAAGGTGTACCTCATGCTCTTCTCGGTGGAACGGGGGACCCTCGCTGAGAAGGAGGAGTTCATCTTCGATGCCTCGCCCGAGTTCATGGAGGAGTTCCTGGTGCAGTACTACTCCGGGAATGTCCCCCCCAAGGAGCTGATCCTCCCGAACGGTGTCTCCCTCCCAATCGCCGATTTCCTCACCCTGCAGCGGGGGAACCGGGTGCAGGTCACGGTGCCCCTGAAGGGGGAGAAGAAGCAGCTCCTGGACCTAGTCCGGAAGAACCTGGAGCAGACCTTCTTCGGCGAGAAGCTCCGGGTCGAGGCCCTCGGGGACGCGCTCCATTTGCCTGCTCCTCCTTCCGCGATCGAGTGCTTCGATATCTCTCACCTCTCCGGCACCTCCACCGTGGGCTCCATGGTCCGGTTCATCGATGGCAGGCCCGAGAAGAAAGGCTACCGTCGGTTCAAGATCCGGACCGTTGGCGGGGTCGATGATACTGCTGCGATTGCTGAGGTGGTCCGCCGCCGTTACAGCCGGCTCGTCCGCGAGGGCACGCCGCTCCCCGACCTCGTGATCATCGATGGCGGGAAAGGGCAGCTTTCCGCCGCGAAGGCGGCCCTCTCCGAGGTGAAGGTGGATCTCCCCCTGATCTCCATCGCAAAGAAGCAGGAGGAGGTCTTTGCCCCGGGATTCTCATTCCCGCTACCCCTCGACAAGAAGAGCCCTGCGTCCCTTCTCATCCGTGAGATCCGGGATGAGGCCCACCGGTTCGCGGTGGCGTACCACCGGCTGCTCAGGCGGAAGAAGGTGGTCTCGTGAGGGTAGTTACCCTCCCACCGGCTCCTCCGCGAAAAGGAGGTATCGCCCCCACTGGCAGCCCCCTCCGCTTTAAGGGGGTGGTCTCGTGAGCGGGTTCTCGCTCACCGCCCCGTTCAAGCCGGCCGGCGACCAGCCCCGGGCCATCGCTGAGCTTGTCGAGGGCTTCAGGTCGGGGGAGCACCACCAGACCCTCCTCGGGGTGACCGGGTCGGGGAAGACCTACACGATGGCGAACGTGATCGAGGCCATCGGGAAGCCCACCCTCGTCGTCGCCCACAACAAGACCCTCGCCGCCCAGCTCTACAACGAGTTCAGGGAGTTCTTCCCAGAGAACCATGTGGAGTACTTCGTCTCGTACTATGACTACTACCAGCCCGAGTCCTACATCCCCGAGAAGGACCAGTACATCGAGAAGGACGCCCAGATCAACCCCAAGATCGAGCAGCACCGGATGGCCGCCACCGCGTCGCTCATGAGCCGTGAGGATGTCATCGTCGTGGCCTCGGTCTCCTGCATCTACGGCCTCGGGAACCCCGTGAACTACCGCGACCTGGGCTTCGAGCTCAGGGTCCATGCCAGGTTCCCCCGGAGGGAGATCCTCCGGCGGCTCGTGGAGATCCAGTTCGAGCGGAACGACCTCGACCTCGGGCCGGGGAAGTTCCGGGTGAAGGGGGATGTCATCGACCTGGTCCCGGCCTACTCGGACCGGATCATCCGGGTCGAGCTCTGGGGGGACGAGATCGAGCGGATCCGGGAGATGGAGCCCCACTCCGGGCAGGTGACCGACGAGTTCCCGTACTTCCACGTCTACCCGGCCCGGCACTTCGTCATTCCCGACGATGCGAGGAAGCGGGCGATCGAGACGATCAGGGCGGAGCTCGACGAGTGGCTCCCGAACCTCGGGCCCCTGGAGGCCTACCGGCTGAAGACCCGGACCCTCTTCGACCTGGACATGATCGAGGAGGCCGGCTACTGCAAGGGGATCGAGAACTACTCCCGGCACTTCGACTTCCGGGCGCCGGGGCAGAAGCCCTACTGCCTGCTCGACTACTTCCCGCAGGACTTCCTCCTCTTCATCGACGAGAGCCACCAGTCCATCCCCCAGCTCCACGGGATGTACAAGGGCGACCGCTCCCGGAAGAAGGCCCTCGTGGACTACGGCTTCCGGCTCCCCTCGGCCTACGACAACCGCCCCCTCCGGTTCCAGGAGTTCGAGGGCTACATGAGGAACGTGGTCTTCGTCTCGGCGACCCCGGGCCCCTACGAGGCCGAGCGGTCAGCGCGGATCGCGGAGCAGATCGTCCGGCCCACCGGCCTCCTGGAACCGGTGGTCACCACCCGGCCCATCGACGGCCAGACCACCGACGTCATCCGGGAGTGCGAGAAGACCATCGCCCGGGGCGACCGCTGCCTGGTCATGACGCTCACGAAGCGCCTCTCCGAGGAGCTCGCCGACTACCTCTCCGAGCGGGGGATCAAGAGCCGGTACCTCCACTCGGAGATCGAGACCATCGAGCGGACCGAGATCATCCGGCAGCTCCGGCTCGGGAAGTTCGACGTCCTCGTGGGGATCAACCTCCTCCGGGAGGGCCTGGACATCCCCGAGGTGGGGTTCATCGGCATCCTGGACGCCGACAAGGAGGGGTTCCTCCGGGACGAGCGCTCCCTCATCCAGATCATCGGCCGGGCCGCCCGGAACATCAACGCCCACGTCATTTTGTATGCGGATGTTGTTACCGGCTCCATCGACAGGGCCGTGAAGGAGGTCAACCGGCGCCGGAACCTCCAGATGGAATACAACGAGAAGAACGGCATCACCCCCCGGACCATCGTGAAGCCAGTCCGGGCGATGGAGGTTGAGATCACCGACGTGAAGCACGTCCCGAAGACGGAGATACCGAACCTGATTATTGAACTGGAGGCGAAGATGCAGGCGGCGGCGGAGGCCTTAGATTTTGAAAGGGCGATCAGTTTACGGGATACGATACGAGGCCTGGAGAGGAGGGCGGGGAAGGTATAAGGGGGTGATGGAGTAATTCCTACACGCATTCGAGAAACAAAATAATTGATCTCCTATTAATCGAATGGTTTTTGATATTTTGCGTTTTTTTTACTTATTACCCTGTAATGATTTTAATAGGCTCATAATATTAGGTATCAAATTGATTCCTTGGTCAAAATTCCTTTTTATGTGTAATATGGAGTTTTTTTGTTCTTGGGGTTGGAAACCAAGGTGTTCACCAGGAGAATAACGGTCACCCCGATTTGCGATTATGTATCGTCTCGACTCTTCGGCACCTTTCAATAATGAATAAAACCGGAACAAATTACCAGCAAGTTCCTTATCAAACTTGAATATTTCTTTTCGAAACACGTAATACAACGACTCTTCGGAAATAAATGGCCTATGGTAATCTTGGTCATTTGATAAAAATAATTCTGTAAAGTTGGCGTCATTGTATCTGTTAATCTTTTCAATCCAATGTTGTATCCAGTCTTGTTGAATTTCCAATTCTATAGAAAATCCTCTGCCGATTGCTCTTAATTCATCTCTCCGAGTTATAAAGAAAATGTAATATGATGAAAATAAAGTCAGAGCCCCACCAATTATTACGCCGATTAATTGTGTTTGAAGAAAAAAACTGATAAGATCGTTTGACATAATAAAAGACACTAGAAAATGTTGGTTCAATTTTATGAAGTAAACAACGAGAATTAAAAACATTAATTCAATCATAACTCAGCTCGCTTTAGACATTTTTCCATAAAAATAATTGCCGCTAGTAATATTTTCGTCTTTCCATTATCATCGTTCATCTAACAAAAACCAACGAAAGATTCTTCGGCTAAGACCTAAAATTTAAATAATTGATAAAATATGTCTCGCTCTCGATCGGATATTGCCAAAATAGCTATTAGCCTATTGTTAATCGTCTTGGCCGTTATCTTTGCCTTGGTTATTGCGTTCAACCCGAAAATAGCATATGAAAATCCAGATGGATTAGTTAAGGATTTGATTAATACTTGCATTACAGTTTTATCTATCGCAATAGCAACTATTTTAGCATATACAGCAATTATTGAGACGAGGAGTCCAGGTAGTGTAAAAAATAATCTCATAATATTTTCAATGATAATCCCCATTATTGGAATATTATTCGGGTTGTTTTCTTTATACTATTCTTATTTTAGTGAGACATTCGAGTTGGGGAAAATTCTTCTTGCAGTAACCATGGAATTAACAATAGGTAGTATTTTATTGCTACTTTTACTTTCAATTAGAGAAACCGGAGGACCCCAGCAGTTAAAAGGGGATTGCTAAAATCTCATTTTTTTGGATTTTCAAAATGGGTAACATAACCCACCCTAAAAATTCCTTTTGTTAGCGCTAACGATCTCAACAGCGCCCCCGCCCTGTCCTCATCATCTGCCCGCGTATGCCCCTTCTTAGCCGGGCGGGGGCGTGAGGTGCTGGGGATCAACTCCACCCACCCTCGGCACCGTGGAGGCGAAGATTCAGGCGGCGGCGGAGGCACTGGACTTTGAGAGGGCGATCAGTTTACGGGATACGATACGATCCCTGGAGAGGAGGGCTGGGAAGGTTTGAATTGGTTAAATCTATTTTCGATTGGCATTTTCACAAAAATGATATTTCTCTTTTCAGTCTTCTCTCTTTATTTTGTCCATCACAAATGGAATAATTCTATTCTTTAGTTTGGTTGGTAATTCTTTCAATTTTGTAAGACGATTTATTCCGAGTTTTTCTAAGTCCTCTTTAATAGCTGGATATGAAATATCTTGAATAGGAATTTCAATTGTGTGTTCTAAACCGCTGCCAAAAACGCTTAGCCCCGATTTAATCACAAGTTTTTCTTCGATCCTTGGGTTATAACATACACGAATTTCATTCAATTGGGATTCAAATCTTTCGAATTTTTCAGATATCCTTTTATCAAGATAGATTTTTGGTAAAAGTTGAATAATTGTACTAATTACCCCAAATTTTTCATAAGTACTATCTTTACCTTGAATTCCGTCAATTTTATCAATTATTACTTTATTTTCAGGAATGTTTGGAATATTTGCTTTTAACGAGAAAACCAGATTTTCTATTTGCCCATCGAGGATGGACATATCATTGACGTTAAACCGCTGAATTTTTTGGAGCGTTGAAAACGCGAACCATGATTGAGGTGAGAATTCAGAATCCTGCCATAGATATTCTGCTGCTTCATAAATTTCAGGCATATAATATCGTAATTTGTCTTTTTTAAGAAATTCCTTGAAAATACCCAGATCTACGATCAATTCACGAACATTAACTTGACCATTATCGTTGCAGATTGAAATAAATTTCTCGGCCGTTTCATGATAATAACCGCCCGTTCCTGAATAATCCGTTCCACACCTAAGGAATATTAACCAACCAGAATGATCCGAGAATAATGAAACAGGTAATTCAAAAAAAACACCATAACTATAATCAAATTTATTCTCTCCAGCAGGATGTTTTATTCTTAAGACCTCAACTTTTTCTTCAACCTTAAAGAAACTATATTTTTGAATTTCGCCTAGTAAAACCGACGTAAATGCAGGAACTCCTCCGATTATTGTAATATCGGAATCAAGGTAATCTGCGTCATACCAATAGAGATAATAGTTGATTTTCTTTATCGTGTTATCTTTTGAGTCTTCTTTTGTCAAATAATCCGGTTCCGCAAGTCCCTTCTTTTCTAATAAACCTCCAAATATCTGCTTATCAAACTTTTTTGAAATTGTCAAAGATCCGATTCGCCCAATTTTCGGCGTTAATCGCTCAATAATTTCTTCATTAATAATTGAGAAAAAACGATCGAAACAATCCCAATATACCCGGGTTGTAAATTCTCTCTCATCAAAATCTATTGGGTAAAAATCATGTTCATCGTCGTTAATCTCCTCTTCGAAATAGGTCTTGTGTGCTTTATGTAATTCTTTTACAGGCAATTTTTCAAAGTCAGATTCACCCAATAAAAGGTACCATAAATATTCGACAGCATAAGCATATCCCAAATAGACTTTATCGAAGTTATTTTCTGAAATGAAGGTTCCCAGCATAATAAAGGGATAGGAATTTGGATAGCCTCTGTAGGTATCGTTCAGAAAAATAAGGGTGTAATTCATCGATGAGAGCCTTAAGGCCTCAGATTTCGATATTTTATTTCGGGTGTTCGTATATTTCTTGAAAATGCGATCGAATATAGATAATATTGGTGATATTTCATCGATCAAGACCTGGTTGAGGTTATCCCAATTCTCTACATTCCGTATTTTTTTAAAAGAGTTCCATAGATTTTTGAAAACAATTATTTTTTCGGAAGAATTTGGAATCTCATCAATTGGAACACCAGTCCATTCTGCTCTATCTAAGATTCGATCTGATTTCAAATTGAATGCTGGATCATCTAATCCATCAAATATATTATTTAAAACTACGTCGATAAAGAATTGGTATCCTAGAAATAATTCATCATCATTTCTTATAGAATGATAGTTTTTTAACCATCTTCTAAAGTTAGGAACATCAGATGTAATTTTTAAAATATGAACAAATGAGGAAAAATGGGAGATATCAATTTTAAACCAATCAATTGCAGTTCTCTTCTTAATTGGTTTCTGATTTTTCATTATTTAAGTGTAATATCCCCTATCTAATAATTTGTATTGCTATTCATTAGCTCTTGCCCAGCCTTTGTCTAAGTCGTAAAATCATTCTCAAGAAAACTTGTTTTTGCCCACTTTACTAGTGATTCCATATATGAATCCCTTATTGTTATTTCGAGTCCGTGTAAATTATTTACATCGAACGCTGAGTAATGTTCATCAAAGGTTGGCTTAATTCGCTCAAAATGGTCAATAATATACGCAAACAATAATTTAATGAGATCTTCATTATTTTCATCCATTTTATCTAAATCATGAATCATTTGTTCAAATTCTTGAGATCTTTGACTAAACTCGATGGCATAATCATATAATTCCATTAAATGTTGTAATCGCCCTTCAGAAATTCTACCAAGCGTGAATTTTGATTCTTTAAATTTAATATTTGCATAAAATCCCTGTTCCATAAAATTGTAATATGCCTTGCTCGGTAGATATTGAAGGAGATATCCAGGCAATCCATGAGATCTTTCCCAATCGCGAGGAAATGTGCTTTGATAAAGTCCATAAGAGAGCCCATAGGATGTGCTTTTTGGAAGCCAATTACCTAGTTTTTGGTGTATTAGTCGCCATTCGCAAACGTGAATATTCCTATAAAAATTATAAAAATCCATATTATTATTAATGGTCTTTATCTCGTCTAGGAGTGCATTAAGGTGAGAATTGTAATTTAATATTGCTGTCCTTCGATAGGTATAATCTACATAAATAATGGGAATAACGATTGATATTAAATCGGTAAAAATTTCCAAAACAACTGATGGTCGTTATCCAAGTAATAAATGTATGAGAATAATATCAAGAGAAAAAGGAAGAAGATGTAAGAAAATACAAAAGTTAGGGTTAATTTCCATAGAATATAATTAGGTTGATTAAATTGAGACTTTTTCATGAGTAGAACAGATATCTAATTTTATTAAAAGATTGTTTAAATTTACTCATCTAAGTTGTGGTCGGTCCGGATCACCCAGCCGGCGTTCGGCCTGGGATCAAGTGTCCGGCGTGGGCCCCGGCGGGGCGGGGGCCTTCGGGGACTCGCCGGCCCAGGCCCTGGGGCGGGGTAGGGTGGACGGTGGAGGGGATGCGGATGATCCAACCTCTGTACTTTCATTATCCTTAGCCACGCCCTTGGATTATGAGTTCTGTTCGGGATATCGACAATCCGGTAAGAAGAGTGAGATAATTTATTGGGTACCCAATGAGAAGAACTCGTTATTGAATGGGGTGAAAAATGCCATTACAATCTATTACTTGTCCATATTGTGAGAAGGAGATTCAACTTTCCGATGCCATTTCCCATCAAATGGAGGAAGAAATACGACGTCAATATGAGGAACAGGTTAATAAAGAAAAGGCTGCCCTAGAAAAACGGGTTCAGGAAACAATAGAGGAGCAATATAAACCTCAACTCGAAAGTTTGAGTCAACAGCTTACAGCTAAGACTGAACTATTAAAAACCGCCCAAGATAATGAGCTAAAGCTGCGCCTTGAAAAACAACAACTCGATGAGAGGGTGCAAGCCTTTGACTTGGAAGTTCAACGTAAAGTTGATGAAGCCAAGAATGTGATTGAGGGTAAAGTAAGGCAGCAATTACAGGAAGATTACACTTTTAAACTTGGAGAACGTGAACAAAAAATCCGCCAATTAACCACGGAAATTGAGGAATTGCGGCAGAAAGCATTACAAGGCTCCCAACAAACACAAGGGGAGACATTTGAAATTCAGTTAAAAGATGCTCTAATGACTGCCTTTCCCAGCGATTCGATAGAATCTATCAAAAAAGGAAAGAAAGGGGCAGATGTAATTCAACATGTAAACAACCCAACAGGCGAATGTTGTGGTTTAATTCTTTGGGAAGCGAAACGGACAAAACATTGGGATAATAATTGGATTGAGAAGTTAAAGGATGATCAACGCGAAATCGGTGCTGATCTGGGAGTAATCGCATCTTCCGTCTTGCCCAAAGATTTGACAAATTTTGACTATGAAGATGGAGTCTGGATAACTGATTTTCAATCAGCAATCGGACTAGCCAAATCATTGAGGCTAAATCTGATGCAAGTTACCATGATTAAAAATTCACAAAAATGTAAAGATGAAAAAATGGAATATTTGTATAATTATTTAATTGGACCTGAATTTTCCCAACGGGTAAGGGCAGTTTTCAATTTATTTACAAAAATGCAATCCGAAGTGGATAAAGAGAGAAGAACTATGGAATCTCTATGGGCTACAAGAGAGAAACAAATTGATTCAGTTCTCGATAATGTTGTAAGAATTTATGGAGATCTGCGAGGTATGGTTGAAATGCCAGAAATTCCCGAACTCTCCCTCGAAGCCCTTCCATATATAGAGGATACAAAAAGGTAAAACAAACTTTTCGTGAGGTCGAATAATCTTTATATTTTCTTATTTTAATCTCCCCCCACTCTCACCGGGTGTTCGCCGGGCCTCAGCATGTCAACCAGCCCCCAACAAATTTATTTGATCTTTTCCATTTTCTTCTTACACTTTTCAATTCTTTTATCCCAATCTCCATTCCAACCTTGCTCTTTAGCAATTCTTGAAAGTCGAATCACCTCTTCGTAATTTTTCTGCTTTTCCATTATTATGCATAATTGGCTGTATCCTACATGGCTGGGTAGGGGGCCATTAAATTCCTTTAAAAATGCTCTTTTGGCTTTTTCTGATATACCGATTTGTTGTTTACATGCTTCTATAGCCAATGATAATGCGAAGGGATCTTTATCTCGGTTTTGATAATAAATTTGAATCTTTGATGAATATAAAAAATGAAGATCCAATACTGGAGTTTTATCTGATGCTAATTCTTCTGCCTTTTTTATTATTTTATAACAAATTTGGCGGTATTCTGGCTTTTTAAACCAGCTTGATAATCCCCGCAACAATCCAACTACCGTCTGACTTGTCGAATAAATTTTCCCGTTAATGAGTGCGTTTTCTCCAAAACCCAATGGTTTATAGATGGAAAGGATTGTATTTCGCTCTTCTTGTGTCAAAGCACTTTGCCACCACTCTTGAAGACCAAAATACCCAATTTCACCTTCTATTTCCATATTTTTCCCCCATTAGTGCAGATAATAATATTTCTTTCTAACTAAAGAAGAGATACGCCACCGTGCCCTTCTAAGGAGGCATGGACTTCCCTATGGGATAGGCCCTGTCCCCGTCTCACCAACTATGTTCGGTCCTGATCACCCATCCGGCCTTCGGTCCGGGATCGGGTATCCGGCGTGGGCCCCGGCGGGGGCGGGGGCCTTCGGGGCATCGCCGGCAGAGATGTTTGATTTTCACTGGCTATATCTTGGTTATTCAAACAATCGGAAAATTTATTGTCAAGAAATATAATCCCATTGATGGAGCAATATTTAATGAAGAATTTATTTCGTGGTTATTATCATCCCTCAAAAAAAGAATTTCAAGATTTATGGGAAAATTGCCTTTTTATTTTTGATTCAAATATTCTTTTAAATTTATATAGGTACTCACAAAAAACTAGTGATGAATTTGTCAAAATAATTACCAGCCTTTCTCCCCGAATATGGATTCCGCATCAAGTAGCTTTAGAATACCAGAAAAACAGATTGAAAACTATTAAAGAACAGATGGATGTTTATGATGAGATAATTGAACGTCTCAATAAATTAAAAGCTGAATTAGTTAAGGAATATCCTCGTCATCCATATTTTGATATCAAAAAAGTTGACTCGACATTTTCAAAACTAATAACAGAATTAAATAAATTAAAAGAAAAACATCCAAATTTATTCGAAGAAGATACTCTCCGAAATGAGATTGAAAGATTATTCGAGGGAAAAATTGGGGTGAAATATCCACCCGAGAAATTGGAAGAGATCTATAAAGAGGGAGGTATTAGGTTTGCCAAAGAAATTCCTCCAGGGTATTTAGATGCCAAAGAGAAAAAAGGGGATAATAAATACGGCGATCTTGTAATATGGCATCAAATCATTGATGAGGCAATAGAAATTAAGCAACCGGTCATTCTAGTTTGTGATGAAAAATATGAAGATTGGTGGATAAAATTAGATGGAAGACTAATGGGTCCTAGACCTGAATTAATTGAAGAATTTTTCGAGAAGACAAATTTGACATTTTATATGTATCGTTCTGACCGATTCATAAAATATGCCCGTGAATACCTAAAACAAGAACCTCCAATTGAGGCGATCAAAGAGATCCGTGAAATGAGAGAAGATGACGAGAAGAAAAGATATGAGATATATTTTCAGAACCTCTTACAAGACAAAATCAAACACGAATATATTCCTCCCTATTGGTCTGATAAGTACAAAGTAGCATTTTCTCCTTCTTCATTAGAGAAAATGGAAGAATTTAATTTAATTACTATTCGGTTGGGTGAAACCGCTCGAGAAGCAAATGAATTGATGCAAGAAATTCTGTCGTTTAACGAGATTTTATTACGGAGTGGAAGTGAAAAGAACTCTTTCAAGAAACTTCTTGCATCAAGACGTAAATTACTGGTTCTTGAGACACGTTTGAAGCGTGTAAGAATCGAGCAAGAGCAGCTTAACAAGCAAAGAGAAAACCTATTGAAAGAATTAAGTGAAATTAACAATAAATCTCCCTCATAATTACGGTATTCGGAGATCCGCCCCTATTTATCCACGATGTTTTAGCCCCGTTCCCTCTCAGGAGTTATGTTCGGTCCTGATCAGATGCCGGCCTTCGGGACGGGATCCGGTATCCGGCATGGGCCCCGGCGGGCGAGGGCCTTCGGCCTACATCGCCTGCCCAGGCCCTGGGGCGGGGGTGAAGGCAGGTGGTCGATATTCCCTGACCTCATTGAAATAGCCATCATCATAAAATTGAATCGGGGAAAAATCGATTAATTCACTTCGATCACGTAAGGAGTTTCATAAATATATTTCCCCCATAAACTGAAATCCCCTCGTGGGTCGTCTGGCTTGTTCGTTGTTTCGAGGAAACAATACGTATTTCCTTTGTAAATATAGGAACTTCCGGGGCAACTGGTAGATGCGAAACCCACCGCCATATGATCCGAATACACCAAAAGAACCGTGTCAACGCCTAATGCTTTTAAAATCGAGGCCATTAAGAAAGATGTGTCTTCGCAATCGCCCCGTTCATCCTTGATGGTCTCAATGGGATATTTTGGATAATCCGGCTGCTTGATATAATCAATATCATATTGATACAGCATCGATTCCACAAAATCAATTGCAATGCAAAATCTGCAAGGATCTCCAGTACTTATCGAGGTATCGCTAATGTCTTTTGCGATTGTTACGATGACGGGATCTCTATAGGTAACAAATCGGGAGTCCTGATACCGGTAGTCATTTCTTGGCCTGTCTTTATAATACCAGTACCAATCCTCGGCAATCCCAAATTGTGTAGTAAAAGGTTGATTATTATGAGCCCAGAGCACCGAAATTTTGTAGATGTCCCCGCCACCGGCAGGATGCCTATCTTCGTTATCCCGAATTCCGTCCCCATCGGTATCGGCATTATTGGGATCCGTTCCTAGTTTTAACTCCTCTTCGTAGGTTAATCCATCGCCATCCGCATCTTTTTGCATTTCAATGGACCTTTGAGATTCAATATTTGCCTGGTATTGCTGTTGCTGTTGTTCAAACTGGGTACTGAGCCTATCTTGTTCTTCTTTGATTCGTTCAATCTCCTGCTGATGCTGGATCTGTTCCGCCTCGTAATTTTTGTTGTAGGAATAAATGAGATATGAGAAGAACACTCCTAGAGCAACCAGAGAAAAGATTACGAGAAAATATATCTTTTTCATCTAGTCCCCAGAGACGAAGGGCAAATGCAGCTCGTATGGGGTCTTAAACCCGAATAGCCAATTCACTTCCACCGGTTGAGATTCCATCCTGGTTTTCATAACTTCACGGGTCTTGGGGACATCTCGATATTGGGTGACGTTTCGGTATTTCGTGACGGTCAGATACTTTGTGACGGGACGTTCTTTCTGGACAGATTGATATTGTATTTCCGTGCGATAATTTGTCACCGTTCTTGACAATCGACAATTTATTTGTACGCAAAGAGCTCCATAGACCCCATCAGCATCGTACATATAACGAGTACTGGTGCAATAACATCCTGTGGGAACATACGAATAATACATTCCTGATCCGGCATCGTAACTCTGATAATAATACTCAATATCTTGATAGGGAACGCTTACCTGAACCGGGACGGTATCGGTAAAGTATTCAACGTCTTGATACGGTTCTTGTTCCTGATACGCCTCTTGAACTTCATAGGGTTCTTTCTCATAATAGGTTTCTGTGTCAGTGTAAGCGACCTCGACGTTATTAGAAATCGTTTTTGTTGGGACGACAACAATGAAGACTGTTATTACAACGATTAAAATTACCAAGGAAAAAAAGATATCCGATTTATGCTTTGACTTATTATCCAAACCCATAATGATAGGACAATATCCTGTACTCTTAAATTAACCTATTTATGAAAATGGCTTCGCCTTTGGCATCATCCGCTAATGTAATCCGTCCCCAGCCAACCGGCGCCTTCGGCCTGGATCAGGTACCCGGCGTGGGCCACCGGGGCGGGGGCCTTCGGCCTGCCTCGCCGGCCCAGGCCCTGGGGCGGGGTGGGGCGGGGGAGGGGGCGGGATGCGGAGGATCCGCCCCCCTCGCCATCGAGGTCTTGTAGAAGAAGGCTGCCGCTAAAGCCTTAGACTTTGAACGGGCAACATTCATTTCATGAAAGTGATTCTGTGAAAATTACTGATTAAATAAGACGAATATGGGGATCGAAGAAAATCCCGGTATTTGGTGAATTGTTCCACCGCTATTACTAAATCCCTTCATGCCCGATAATCAGGAGAACATGAGCTCCAGTGAGGCCGGAGGACAATCTCCGGAACCAGAGGATACACAGCTGAAGCAGTTATTTGATAATGAAATTGCCCTGGAACGAAAAAAGAGTACCCATCGGATAATCATGCTTTGTGTCCTTTCCTTCGTCCTGATAATAGGTGTATACGGAATTTTCTTCGGATCCCAGCCAGGAAACACACCGGTTTCAGAAACCATACAACCGCAGTTTACGCCGATTCCGGAAACAACACAACCGGCGCTCACCCCGTATCCAGGCACTGCACAACCAACGTATACGGACCAAAGAGCATCAACGAAAGACCTGTCGAGTGTGATCAACGGAGAGGCGAATCCCGGCTTTCCATACTGGCCTTCGGGGACCATAACGTACTGGTTTGACCCGGATCATGCCTGCAGTTTCGGGAAAACAGGTAATTTCCTTCGAGCCTTTAAGATTATCAATGATAAGACGGGTGGTCTCGTATCCTTTGTGAAAAGTTCCGATGGTGCATTAAGCATCAGCTGTCATGATTCCCTGGGAGCCATGAATGCGAGCAGCTGGTCCAGTCCATGGATCTCCCCTTCAGGATTAATCTCTGGTGCCACGATTGATACGTACAAGCTTCCGCCGGGTACATCCGAGTGTGATTCGTATCCGACTCTGGAAATGCGCGAAATCTTACATGTGTTCGGTTTTGAAGATACGTCTTCACCGGGTAATGTGATGTATTCGGGGAAGGGTGAAGGTACTCTGAATCCCTGTGGGGAATTAGATGCCAGCATCGTAAACTGCCTGATAAATATTTATTCAAACGGAAAAAGGGGACTCGCCTGTACAGGAATCCCCCATAAATAGAACCTCTATTGATCTCTCAAGAGTATCAGGCCTCCGTCCTTCCCCATCCGCTGCCTCCGCATGCTCCCTCCTTCACCAGATGAGGGGCATGAGGCGGGGGGATCGGCACCACCTCCCCTCGCCACTGGGTAGGTAAAGAAAGAGGGTGCCGGAAGAAGGCTCAAGGTGCTTTCTCATCCTCGACGCCTGCACCTCACATTCCCGCCAGCCACCGCCTGATCAGGTCGTCCGCCGCTTCGCCGTCGAGGGGGTACTTCGGTTCCTTCGGCTCCAGCCGTTCCATGAAGGATCTCTTCTGTTCTGCCACGACGAGATCAAAGGTGGATCCCCACCTGCCCTTCGGGTCGGCAAGGAATTCCTGGACCTGGCTTTCCTTAAGCCCGAGCAGGGCACCCTGTTCCACGAGGACCTTCCGGCTCCTCTGGATGTCGCTTTCATGGTGAGGGGCATATTTCCTGAGCTGCAGGTGGTAAACGGCATTCCAGCTGAAACGATAGGCATAAATGGCGGGCCCCGGGCCCTGGATATCCTCTAACCCGGGCTCGACCTTCGTGGTCAGGCTCGTGATGATCTTGAGCGGCTCCCGCTGCAGCGTGTCGTGAGTCGCGGGTTCGGTGGTGATGGGGGGGAGCCGGGCTTTCATTCCAAGGGCCGGGAGAGCCTTCTCCAGGATCTGCCTGGCCTCGTTCGATATCCGGGCATCCGGTTCAGGGAGCGTCGTCATTGTCCCCGTGAGAGCCTGGAACATCTTGGGCCCGATGTAAATCTGGAGCAGTGCCCCCAGCCGGCAGGATCCCTCTTTGGCCTTATCCCTGGTCATACGATTCCCGGGATAACTGTATGCGATTCCGGAGAAAAGCCCTTCCGGTGGGGCCAGAGCTGTTCGTCAACTGAATCAAAAGCGGCGAGATTACCAGGATATCGTCCTGGGTACATCCTCTGTGGATGCATGCCACCCTCCTTCGCCGGCGGGGGCATGAGGTTCGGTGGGTCGACTCCGCTCCCAACGCTGTGGTTTTTTTTGCCCGGCCCCTGATCACCTGTCCGGCCTTCGGCCTGGGATCAGGTATCCGGCGTGGGCCCCGGCGGGGCGGGGCCTTCGGGGGATCACCGGTCACCCCGGCCCTGGGGCGGGGGGGGACGGGGGAGGGGATACGGAGGAGCCGCCCCGGATCAAAACGGTGTTCGGCCTC
This sequence comes from Methanomicrobiales archaeon, assembly GCA_015660865.1. GTDB lineage: Archaea > Halobacteriota > Methanomicrobia > Methanomicrobiales > JACTUA01 > JACTUA01. Next base: position 387,829 of record JACTUA010000001.1, read on the forward strand.
CGATCCGGCCGCTCTGATCGCTGTAACTAATCTGGATTAGATTTTTTCATGATTTTATCACGGGGATAACGTATCCAAGTAACTCCTAATTTTTTTCCAATCATTAATCTGGATATCCCCTTTCCGGTTGATATTCCAACCGTGGGCACCACAATGATAAACAGGGAAGAGCCGGATATTTTGCCCAATTGTAATTCCCTTCTCAATCTCTACTGCTTCCCTGAAGGGAATTTTATCAAGATGATACTGCTTTACGATCTGGTCATACGCAGCTTTTCCGAGGGAGATGATCACTCTGGGGCAGATAATTTCGATAAGCGGTCGTAAGAATCGCTCTCCACAATTATGATAGCAATTCTGAGAGAGTGGAGCAACCAATCCTCCCTTTTTAAGATAGAGGACAAGGTTGGTGAAGAACATCTGCTGATTTGCTGACCGAACGGATGGCCCCAGAATGGAAAGTCCAATTGACGAAAACAATTCCACAAGGTGTCGATTCGTAGGATTAGAATCCTCATCTCTTCCCTTGGAATTGATATAAGATTCTATATCTCCCCAGTCCTGACCGATCAGCAAGATTTTTGCATATAGATCTCCCTGCCATATCGACCATGGGCCAATCTCTTCAGTATCAAATTGGGGATATTTGGAAGGATTTGTTAAATCCGAACACTTTCGACAGAGTTTCCTCGCATTCACGAGGTTAAGATACCGGATTTTCTTTTCTGATGTTGACCCGTTTTCATGCTTTTCCAGATTCATTTTTTTGTCTTTTCCTTGATACGATTTATTTTATCTTTTACTATATGACAGCAACGGGGGGAGGGAATACGGAGGACCCGCCCCCCGTTCTTCGTTAGTTCTGGGCCCCGTCCCCGGATCAGCAGCTGTGTTCGGCCCCTTGATCGGCTGGCCTGGCCTTCGGCCTGCATCGCCGGCCCAGGCCCTGGGGCGGGGCGGTCCTCGAGCGGGCAACGACTTAGATACCCGAAAGCCTTCCCAAAGATACATAATCCTGCGCCGTAGGTATTCGAGAGGAGAAGCCTGATCATATCGATCCCTACCCGCAACGCCAGGTACCTGCTCACCTGCTCCATCCTGCCAGGATCAAGGCACGCCACGAGGGAAAGAAATTGTCCCTCCTCATGCAAAACAATGTAATCCTGAAATTATAATGTATCACGCTGGTAGATACCCATCATGTTAATCCGTTGGCAGATTTACTTTTAACTTATCAAAAATATTATTATCTTATAAATCGTTGTTATAAAGGTAAAAAATCACTACTTTTTACGGTCTTTTTGGCAAAGAAGACCATACAGAACAAGGAAAAATTTAAATTGTGAGGGATAAGAGATGGTCGTTGAGAATCTTGACAAGATATTCAAACCAAAAAGTATAGCAGTCATTGGGGCAAGTGAAAAAGCTGGATCTATTGGTTACAGAGTTTTTAAAAATCTTATTGGTACAGGGTACGAAGGTGTGGTATACCCGGTTAATCCCAATAGAGAGAGTGTACAGGGTGTTCAAGCTTATCCAACAATAAATGATGTACCTAAGATAGTCGATCTGGCTATTATAATCACACCAGCAAAAACTGTTCCAGATATCTTGGAGCAATGTGGAAAAAGAGGTATAAAAGGAGTTTTAATCATTTCGGCAGGGTTTAAGGAAACAGGACCGGACGGAGCATCTCTTGAACAACAATTATCTGAAATAAACAAGAAGTATAGAATGCGTATCCTTGGACCGAACTGCGTCGGTTTCATAATGCCTTACCTGAATCTCAATGCAAGCTTCATGGGCTCAACCCCGGATAAAGGGAATATTGCCTTGTTTTCACAAAGCGGTGCAATTTGTGGAGCAATTCTGGATTGGGCAGCCGCAGCAAAGGTTGGGTTCAGCTCCTTTGTCTCTGTTGGTTCCATGATGGATGTCGATTTTGGGGACCTGATTGATTATTTTGGTCTGGATCAACACACAAGAAGCCTGGTTCTATACGTCGAATCTATTACCAATGCAAAGAAGTTCATGAGCGCTGCGAGGAGCTTTGCACGGGTAAAACCTGTGATTGTGATAAAAGCAGGCAGATATAGCGAGGGAGCAAAAGCTGCGGCATCACATACAGGAGCCCTCGCCGGGGAGGATGCAATATACGAAGCCGCTTTTGAAAGAGCAGGAATAGTGAGGGTTGATGATATCACTGATTTATTCAACTGTGCCTCGATTCTCGCAAAACAACCACGTCCAACCGGGCCAAATATCGCCATTGTTACCAATGCCGGTGGACCCGGTGTCCTTGCAACAGATGCTGTTATTGAAAAAGGAGGTAAAATTGCGAAATTATCGGATGAAACAATAGAGAAACTGAATCAGGTGTTACCTCCCACATGGAGCAAGGCAAACCCTGTAGATATCATCGGGGACGGGGATGAGGTAAGATACCAAAATGTGATGGAAATTTGTTTAAACGACAAGAACGTCGATGGTTTGATTGTCATATGTGTACCCCAGGTTGTGGCTGATCCGGATAAAGTGGCAGAAAAAATTGTTGATCTGGCAGGAAAAACAACAAAACCCATCCTCACCTCCTTTATTGGAGAGGCAAGTGTATCCCATGCGAGGCAGATTCTGAACAGCAGGAATATACCGACGTACAATTCCCCCGATGATGCAATTGAATCTTACATGTATCTCTATCACTACGCAAGACGCCTGGAACAACTGTATGAAACTCCTGTAGAGCTGGGGGTGGAAAATTCTTCACATAAAGAAGCGGTAAAAACAATTCTCGATGTAGCAATAAAAGAGAAAAGGGATCTCCTGAATGAAATTGAATCCAAGACCGTCCTCGAATTATATGGTATAAAAACCACGAAACCCCAGGTTGCAGAAACAGAAGAAAAAGCTGCACAGATAGCAGGAAAAATTGGGTATCCTGTGGTCATGAAAATCCTCTCACCTCAGATAACCCATAAAACGGAGGTCGGAGGAGTCGTTTTAGACTTAAGAAGCGATGGGGATGTCAGGAAAGCTTTTCAGGAGATGATAAAACGTGCACAGGAAAAAGTCCCGGATGCAGAAATTCTGGGAGTAACCATCCAGAAAATGGTAAAAAACAAGGAATATGAACTCATCCTGGGTTCAAAGAAAGACCCGGTTTTTGGCTCAGTTATTGTGTTTGGATTGGGAGGTATCTTTACAGAACTGTTCAAAGACAGGGCCATTGGTTTTCCTCCCTTAAATCAGGTACTTGCACAGAGAATTATGGAAAAAACAAAGGCGTATACTCTTTTAAAGGGCTTCCGCGGAATTCAACCTGTTGATATGAAAAAAATGGAAGAAACCATGGTAGAGTTTTCACATCTCATCATTGATAATCCCGAGATAAAAGAAATCGATATCAATCCATTAATCCCGGAGGAAAATGACTTTATTGCGCTGGATGCCCGGATTATTCTCGATAAAGAACCAGAGAAACACCCACATTTAGTAATTTCACCTTATCCGACGAAATACATGAAAAAAGTACAATTGAAGGATGGGACAAAAGTTCTTTTAAGACCAATAAAACCAGAGGATGAGATGCTATGGCTTGATATGTTTAAAAGTTTCTCAGAAGAAACTGTATTCCGCACGGGTGACCAGGACCTGCTCCTCCTCCATGCCAAAGTAGGGGAGATATTCACATTTTTTAGAATTATAAAAGAAACACCACATGAACTTCGAACACGTTATTGTAATATAGATTATGACAGGGAAATCGGTATTGTAGCTGAAATAGAAAAAGACGGTCAGAACAAATTTATTGGTGTTACAAGACTTAGTTTAGATCCAGGCAGTATAGAAAGAGCTGAGTTTGCCCTTGTTGTAACTGACGAATGGCATGGACTCGGGCTTGGTTCAGAATTTGTTGATTTTACTATTCATTTAGCTAAAGATAAAGGATTAAAAGTTATTCATGGTGTGGTTCTAAAAGAAAATATACCAATGATAACTTTGTGTCGTGAGAAAGGCTTCAAGGTTATGGATGGTGATCCTGGCGAATATAAAGTTGAATATTACTTATAAGGTCTTTAGGAAAGTTCAAGAATTAAAAAAGTTATTTTTTTTCCTCTGTTCTCGGTTCAGCCGTTGCGTTCAGCCCCTTGAATCCATCCGGCCTTCAGCTTGCAGGGCGGGGTGGACTTCGCCGGTTATTCGCCCTGTCCCTGGATCACCTATTGTGTTCGGAACTGATCAGCCAGCCGGCCTTCTGGATGTATCGCCCGGCCTACCCCGGTCCGGGGCGGGGGGCCTTTCGGGGCCTTCCGATCACCCAGGCCCTGGGGCGGGGTGACGGTGTACGGGGGATGGGCTCTCCACCCCAACTGTGGAGAAAGTGAAAGAAGGGCGAGTTACTACAAATTCGTAGGCATATGAGTGAAGAGATCTTTAAGCGACTTGAGGCGAAGCTCGATCTTATTATTGATCTGCTCCAGGATCGAGTCCTCACGGCGGATGAGTTTGCTCTAATAAATGAAGCGGATAGAATGGTCAAATCAAGGAATTATCAAGGATTTGTTCGACTATGAGGAATTGAGGCTATTATCGGCCACTTTTTTTACTGCACCGCGACGTACGCCGCCGATGCATGGGACTTCGGGATCGGGAGGCCATCCTCGACGAGTCCCTTTATGTGGAGCTCGATCGCTTCATGCATCCTTTCTTCCACTTCCTCGCGGGTAGAACCGGTCGCAACACACCCGTGAAGGTTGGGAGAGTACGCAGAGTAGTTCTTTCCTGCTCTTTCGATGACAATGAGGAATTTGCGCATTCTCATTCCCTCTTTTCTGGATCATCCTCGAAATGGAGCTGCACGGCTTCCCGGATATTTTTCATCAGGGCATCGAGAGTCTTCCCCTGGGTGAAGATATCGACGCCGATACCACGGCCGCACCACCACGAACCATCGGAATAGACCTCGAATTTTACCATCATCTCTTATCCTTTGCTCCTCGAGGGATCATGAGACGTGAAGAACCATATCTCTTTGGAACTATATTTCCCGGCGTAATCTTTTTCTTCTCGTGCACCAATGCATGAGTGCATGAAGACTATCACCATCCGCGACGAGACCCACCGTGCCCTCGCCAGGCTGAAGGAGGCGGATGACAGCTTCAGCGACGTCATCGACCGTCTCATCGAGGAGAAGACCGGCGATATCCGCAGGTTCGCGGGCGTGCTGAGGGACTCGGAGATTCTCGATTCCCTCTCGGAGTTCACGAAGAGCCTGAGGGCTTCGGGAAGGCCGAGAGTATGATCGTCCTCGACACCTCGTTCCTCATCGACTACTTCCGGGACCGCGAACTTCAGTCATACATACCGGATGAGGAGAAGGTGGCCGTTACGGTGATCTCGTACTATGAGATTATGGCCGGGATCAAACGTCTCCGGTCAAAACAGGAGGAGAGGTTCTTCCAGCACTTCTTCGGAACGGTCGATATCCTGGGTGTCGATACCCCCTCGGCCGAGATCGCGAGCGATATCACGGCGAAACTATCAGGTCTTGGAATCCAGGTGAATGCCTTCGATGTCCTCATCGCCGGTACTGCGGTCGCCAGCCGCGCCACGGCCATCATCACCGCTGACCGGGACTTTGAGGAGATCGCGAAGTGTGCGGATATTGATATAACATTCTATTCACGCAGAGGAATTGACTGAACCGGGGTCATCGGGGAAAACGATCTCGGCCCTGGGGATATGCCCGGTTTTCGCCCAGTCCCTGGACCACCAATCATGTTCGGTCCCTGATACGGGGCCGGCCTTCGGCCTGGGTCTGATCCTCAAGCGTGGATACCGGCGGTGGCGGGGGCCTTCGGGGCCTCGCTGGCCGGCCCAGGCCCTGGGGCGGGGTGGGACGGACGGGGGATTTCAGTTAAGACCACAATACAAGGACGGAGAAGAGGGCAGCGGAGGTGGGAGGGTGAGGAGGTGATAAAATTGACATCTGATTTTTAGGAATGTCAATAATTGAAAATACTGCAAAACAATCAATATGGGACAAATTACATCATAAAATTATTTCTTATTTTAAAATTATCTTTAAAATTAAACGGAATTATGTAAATATTCATGTATGCCTCCAAAAATTCGTTTGATCGAAAAATATTGAATATCTGTCGGAGAATACCTGTGAACAAAAGATAATTTATTATATATCCATAACCGATAACGGGAACATATGTTCCGTTTCAAGAAGCCCGTCTGGATAATCTGGATTTTCGTTGCTGTTGTTATCGGTATTTTCATTTTGCCGGGATCGGTCACGGCCATTTCAGATACCTCTTTGAACACAACCCAGCTGGAAGGAAATTCAATTCAACTTTCCTATACGATCGATGCATATCCCAAACAGACAGCTGGTATCGAACTTGAAACGGATTTGGTGCACTACGGGAATGTAAGTCTCTGGAATATCGATAACAGTGAACAATTCAATATCGCAAATCCTGACCAGGCCCTCAATGGGCAGAAGCTGCTCCTCACGCTCCCGGATGGATGGACCTCTCCAGTTCATATAACAATTGATGGGAAAGTTCCAACTATCACAGGCGTGAACCAGTGTGATGGCGTAGTTCTTACCAGGCAGCCGGATAAGAAAACCGGATTCATCTTTTACAGGATTACTACGCTTGATAAAAATGGGGACGTTGTGGGCACAGCCTCGACACAAACCTTTGATATAGACGTTCCTGCAGAAGATAGCTTCAGGAACCGGTTAAATGCCCTGGGCGATGAAAATTTGAAAAATATCATTATAAATATCCATGATGAAGGGCTCACGAAAGAGGCCGATACCCTCCTCGCCTATGCAGAACAGGAGCCGAGCCAGGTTCCTGTCCTGTACACAATCGGCCTCTCGATTCTCCTTATCATCATTGTAGGGTTTGGGGGGTACGTGATAGGGTTCCGGAAGGGGAAAGGAAGGAGAGAAGATGAAGAACCGGATGAAACGGAGATGGATTGAACCATGGTAGACGTTGAAACAAAACCATTCCAGATGCCAAATGACCTGACAGTTATTGCTGTCGGGGGTTGTGGAAAGAGGCTTGTAAATCACCTTTGCGACCATGAATGGTTTTTCAGGCATTTCCTGACTGAGAACAAGACCCTGAATATCTATATCATGGATACCGATACAAACCAGAGGCCGCAGGATCTCCAGATTGAGAAGAACAGGAAGGCACAGATTTTCAATTTGCAGAAGACCCAGGAAGGGTTTGGCGGTAAGATCGAGTATTCATATTATTACCTGCCCGATCTGGCTCAGGTTGAACAGCCGACCGCTCTCACGTCCAGTGATGTAATCGCACAGATTAAAAGTCGCCGGGTCAGGCCGGAAGTCAAGGTATGGTGGATGAACGATCCACCGGCATGGACCTATGACAACATGAAAAAAATAGATCCGAATATCGTGAATGACTTCGGTGGAGGGGTCCATCGCCGGCGGGCAATCTCAAAGGCGGTCTTCTTCAAGGCCATCACACAGAGTTCCGGCCGGTTTCCCTCCTTCCAGGGATCCGGCGATACAGCCATCGTGGTTGGTCTCGGGGGAGGAACGGGGGGCGGGATGTTCATCGATCTTGCCCGTTACATCCATGATCGTAAGGGAGCTCATAGTAAAATCTGGCTCTTTGCAGTTCTTCCATCCACCGATGAAAGCCCCAATGAGCAGTTAAACGCTGCCATTACCCTTTTCGAACTGGAATACCTGAACCTTATTGAAGATAAACTGTTCAATTTCATTGTCCTGTCATCGCTTGGACCAACGGGGTATAAACCCGGTCTGGATAATAAGAAGGAGGTCATCGATTTTGACAATGCCTTCCCGTATCTCCTCATCAATGCGTTTTACCTGCCCCATTCGGATATTGCCGATATCATTGACGCGAAAAAGGATTATTCCGGTTTCATTGTCGGGGACGCTCATGTGATAGAGTACCCGATTGAAGAATTGAAGAATTTGAAGACGGAATTTGAGAATATCATAAAAGAACTGGAAGATATTAAAATAAACCGTGAAAAATCCATTGGTGTCGTCGACGAACTTCTCAACCGGATCATTGTCCAGTTCCCTGAGCAGATCCGGAAGCCCGAGGAAGTTGCGGTAACAACCACCGATATTCTCCTGGTAAAAAAAGAGATCGAGAGACTCCGGAGATTATGGGATAACGAGATGGCATCTCTCCTGAGATACAAAACTCCGGAAGAGATCAACTCCTTTATCAAGAACAATATGCCTGTCGATCTCAAGGTTCTCGAGAAGATCGATCTCTATGATAAGCTCATCGAATACGTCCAGAAGGTCTCAAGCTTCATGAAGATCGAGAATAAGCATCTCGAACATGAATCTGATAAATCCCTTTATGTCAAGATCCGTGATTCCCTTGATCTCATCGAATCATTCGCAAAGCTCCAGAAGAGAATTCTCGGTATAGAGGAAGAGAATGCACGGAATGCCCTGCTGAAGATCGTGAGAGCAGATGTTGACTTCGCCCAGATCCTCGGTGAGATCAATCAAAGAAAAGCCACCATCCGGGCAGAACTTGTTGAAACACAGGTGAAGGAGAAGGAGAAGTCTGACGAAGTCGGGAACCTGAAAGAGGAGAGCAGGAAGATCGAGGGGCATGTGTCTGTCGTCTGTAATGAAGAGACCCCCCTTATCACGTTCTATACCGAGAACAGGAATAAATATCAGGCCTCGCAGAAGAATGAAGCACTTTTTATCGAAAAATTTACATCGATGAGCAATACCGTTGCCCGGGAATATGGCAGGTACAGTGATGCCCAGCCACCGGGATATAACCGTAAGAAATGGCTCGAGATGGCCAAAGTTTCGGAGATCGAAGCGGTCATCGATAAGTTACCCGATGATACGGTGAGCACCGAATACCGGGAAATACTCAAGAAATTACCAGGCACCTATGCCGAGTATTATTATTACGATTTCCGGATTGAAGTCGAGAAGAAGCCGGTCTCGGTATTTGCGAAGGTTGCCAGGGCGGTCATACATACTATTGACGGGATCGTCGGGGAGAAACCTGTCCTGAAACAATACGAGGATAAAAAACAGATAACACGGGAGTACCTCGAAAGGATTTCCCGACAGTCCAAGGGCACCATCATGCTTCGGAGTTCAATGCAGATGGATTTCCAGGGAGGATTCATATCAGATACGGCCCGGCAGAAGACCGAGGATATGAAGAACAGAATTCAGGGGGACCTTGCGAAGAAACTGGAGCTGTCTGAAGAGGAGATAAAACTCCTGGCCCCCGCATTTGAGAAAGGCGATGAAGATGGCATCAGGAATGAATTCAAGAAAATTCTCGGGGATATCCTCCTCAGGAGAAATGCCGTTTCTGAAAAAGTAATGAAGAAAGAACAGGAGAGAGATGAGTTCATCAGGAGCGAGAATGAGCTCCAGCACAAGCTCTCGTTCTACGCCGAGATCGATCGTGTCATTGACGAAACCGTCTCCTTCCGGCGGGAATACAATCTGCACGTGGGACTCTTTGAACAGGGATTGAAAAAGATTGACGAGAAAAAGAAGACCGGTATCGAGACGATCCGGGGGCTCTTCAGGTCGCGGCTCGGTGAGATCAATCCCCGGGTACTTCCTCTCATTGATGAACGTTCAGGTTCAGATATGGGGGCTCTCGATGGCAGCGAGGAAGGACTCCGTGAGATCGCCCGGCTCATCAATCTCGTTCATCAGAAGTCCAAGGATATCGTGAAAGCGGAGATGCTTGGCCTGAATAAATTTGTGATCGAATATGGGAACAATAACTGGTGCCTCGATAAAGCGGCTCTGGTTATTGCCTCAACATCCCATGCCATCTCTTCCCATATCGTGAATGAGGCAGACAATATAAGACGACCCCTTTCAATTAATACGCTCTCTCTCCGGAATCTGAATGACCTGGCAGTGGTCTCGCATAATTATACGAGACCGTGGGATGTTGCCATTACCTTCTTTGGGAGTGCAACATTTCTCGAAAATATTGCCCCCCTTATATCAGGCCAGGGGTATTGGGAGAAATATGACCGGAACCGGAATAATTTACTCCACCATGTCCTCTTCCTGCAGGACGGAAAATACCTCAGTCGCGAGGACCTGCTCAAAGATGTGGAAGCCGCGGAAAAGGCAAACATGGAACGGTTCGGCAGGGAGGAGCAGCGCAGGGAAGTCGTCAATGATATTCTGAAACTCTACAAGCTGAAGGATTTGAATGAGGCCGTGAAGAGATGATCATTCACAACAGGAAGCGGAGAGATATTTTAATCGGATCCATCATTCTGGGTATCATCACCGTCCTCCTTTTTATTTACCTTTCGGGTGTTTACCAGATCCCCCCCTTCCCCCCTCTCCTGTACCTCATCCTTTATAGCCTATCCGGTTTTTTTATCATCATCGCTGCCGGAATGCTCATATCCCCGGATTCGCGGATCAGCGGCATTTTATTTCTTATTATTTTTGTCAGCCTCACTCTTTACTTCGGACTTTCTAAACTTGCCCAGGGCAACATAATGAGTATCTATGGACTCCTTGGAGGTGTCGGTGTGGCACTCCTCCTCATGATCTATATTATACGATTCAACCGTTTTGATGTCCTTGCCAGAAGCGCAAAGGCTCTTCTCACGGTATTTTTTGTGGTCATCCTTGCCTATTTCATATCCAGTTTCTATTTAACAAATGATGAGATCCAGGTTGCATCCCCTGGATCCACTGATATCATGATACAGAATCTTTTTTTCTATGGTGTAGGGCTGGTAATTGCTATTCTCTTCTATATTCTGCTCCTTTATTCGGTGGTCGGTGTGAAGGCCTCTGATATCTTCATTTTTGGCCCGAGAAATTCCGGAAAGACCTATTTCCTTCTTGGCTTTTATGAATATATTACCCAGCCGGATATCGGCGGTGAAGGAGGGGAGAGTATCGTATTCTCCGAGAGTGAAATCGATGAAGAAAATCTCAAACTGGATACCATGTATTCCAAAGCCCATTTTGGAGAGGTCATCAGCCGGACCCCGAATTACGTGATGGGAATTTATGAGCTCCTCGGATGGAAAATGTTCGCAGGGTATCGGATCACTCCTATCCGGTGGAAAATGGTGGATTATTCAGGAGAACATTACGATATCCTCAATGGACAAAGTTTTAAAAAATCCATGGAATTCCTGAGCAAAACCCTGAACCTATCATTAATTGAGGTGTATAAGAAGGTTGCAACCAAACGATTTTACCGGGATATAAAACAGAATCACCGCGATAAACTGGGAGACGTTGAATTTCGACGGAGTCTCGTGATTTCAGCCCTGTACTCCCACCTGCTCCATGCGGGTAAGGTGATCTTCCTTGTTGACGGGGATAAACTCCTTGATCCATCCGGAAATCAGAAACTTGCGAGAGAGTTTGGGCAGTATTACAGGATCATCAGGGATATTGAGGGATGGAAACTGTGGAACTTCCTTGGTGCGAATAAAAAATATGCATTCGTCGTGACGAAATCAGATCGTGTGGTAAATCAAAACCTTGGATCATCAGCAGATCCGAATGAACTCGTCACCATGCTCAGAAGATACGAGATAAAAATATTTCCGGATATTCCGGAAAATTCCGATCTGGCGGTGAAGGTGGAAGAGTATTTTCGCTCCCTGTTAAATGACATTGCGACTTACCGGGCCCTTGAGCATCACCTGAATGACATCAACCTCAACTTCATTGCGGTGAGCAGCGATCGGAATGCCATGTCATTTGAAACGGAAATGGCTACTCCACTCAAACTGCAGCCATGGAGGTTCAGCCAGATCTTTAAATTTGGGGCATGACGGGAGGTGAAAATGTGTCACTGCTCTATGGCGTCTTCACAACCGATGGCGAATACGAAAAAGGTAACTTCCAGGTGATAGACCAGGAATTTCCGGATCTTGTGAGGAAACTTGCCGACAGTGACGTCGCGCTTTACCTGAAGATCACGGAAACACAGATAATCATTGGATCTGAAATAAATCTCAAGATCAAGGGCGGCAGAAACGATTCCCGGGTATTCATTCTGAGATATGGTAACGGGGGTACTCTTCAACCCATTGACCTTTCCGATATACTCAAGAGATTTTTTCCCTCAGCATTCGAGTATCTTCAGGGAGCGGATTTTCACATCCTCAATGTGTGGGGGGACGAGCAGTTCACCGGGAAGATCAAAAATCTGGAGGATACCCCTCTCCCTCCTGTCGGTGAAATATCGCAGGTTGTTGCCGGGAAACTGCTCACAGGAAAACCGGTCTATGTTGAAGCAAGGGACCTCTTCAAGGCAATTTGTCTTATCTCGGAAGTGGCGACGATCGTTCAACCCATCGACTATCTTGAATATACTTTTGTCATCTCACGTCTGAGTTTCGTTGATGCGGATCTTCTCGTGGGACCAAATAAGCCTTTGAACACAGAGTTTGATCTGAACCTGGATACTGGAAAAATCCTCGCTGTTGCAGGCCTGGAGCAAAAATATAAACAGATGGTGAAAAATTCGAAGAATGAACTGATTTTAAAGAAAATATCGAATAAAGAATTTAAGACAAAGCAGGACCTGGCAACAGGTATTACTCAAGAATCCTGGAAGGGCCTTCCGGGGATAGAGAAGATGGAATGGGAAAAAATCGCCTCTCCCCTGGGTCTCCAGATTTCTCTCTCTGCGAAAGAGGCAATCGATGCTGTTCTCATAACCGGGAATATAAGTTACTGGAATCGGTATATCTCGAGTCCTGCCTTCAACATCCAGGAGTTCAAAGCGGCCATTTCAAAAGAACCGTGGAACAACTTCGAGAGATTCATTCAGCTTATCCGCCCATCCCTGCTGGCAGCCAGGGATCCCCTCAAAACTGCAATATACGACGTCCTCATGGAAACGATCAATGGCCTCCACGCACGAGCAGACCAGACAGCCGGCTTATTGGCAGGGATAAAACCCGAGATCAGGCAGATACCCGTCAGTGGAAAGTTCCCTCCAGAAGAAAAACCCTTGACAAGGAGGGGTCCACGGAAGACATACCTTGTAATCGGGATTCTTGTCCTCATCATCGCTGTCGCGTTCGTCGCGATGATGTCAGTTCTAGGAGGGATGGCACCTGGTGAAGCACCTTCGGAGCGTACCATATCCGAAAATGGGGGAACACTTGCAATTTTGAATCTAACGATGGGCAAGGAAAACATTACAAAGTTTGATACCCTGAACTCTACTGCACTTCCGCAAGATCTTCCGAGAAATTATACCTCTAACAATCAGGAATATTCTCTGAATATATCCAAAATACTAAAAATAGAACCCGATAGTGCACAAATACAAGGTACGCTCACAATTTATACCCCTGAGCTCACAATCAGCACGGGTTTCATGGGTCATTATAATGCATCATCGAAGGAATGGGAAGAAATTATTCCCATAATTAATCAACCGGATTTCACGCTGCCAATTACCTCCGGAGGAATTTATGGGGTATTTTCCTGATTTTATTCGATTTTATTCAGTTGTGAAAATTGTCAGCAAATAAGGTGAATTTTTCACATGAAAGAACCCTTCTTCTGCCCGAATTTCAGGAAAAATCTCTCTCGAATGATCTTGCTCCTTCTCTTTCTCGCCCCTCTTCTTCAGCACGCGATGGCCGCAGATACCGGTACCCTCATTATTTCATCCTATCCGCTTGGTGCAGGCATCTACCTGGATGACAAGTTCATAGGAAACGCAACGCGGAACATCATTCTTGAGAACGTCGGCGTCGGGATACACTATGTAGAATGGCGAATGGAACATTACAATGGCTGTGTTAAGATTATCAGCATAGACCAGGGCGAAATCGCCGCAGCCCACTGTGATCTGGTCCCCAGGTTGGGGAATATCAAGGTAGAATCCGACCCCCCGGGTGCAACCATCATTCTTGATGAAACGACTGTGAAGGGCAAAACAAACATGATAGTAACAGATATTCTTGAGGGGCCCCATTCTGTGACATTGAGATTGCCTAACTACTATGATTGCGTGCTTCCGGTCGCGGTTGAGGAGATGGTGACGGTTCCTGTCCAATGCAATCTGGAAGAAATCCCCACAACAGGAACTATCAATGCGAATTCAACACCCCCAGGGGCAGATGTTTACCTGGATCAGATCTCGTTGGGTGTCTCGAACCTAAAAATTCCTAAGATTGAACCAGGGAGACATACGCTTTCCTTTATCAAATACGGATATCATGATTGGTCAACCACCATTGATGTGGTCGCAGCGAAGACCTATGATATTAATGCAATATTGGTTCTGAAGAACGGGACCATATCTCTCACTTCGAACCCTTCGGATGTTGAGATAATTATTGATGGCCTGAATATAGGAAAGACTCCTTATCACGGTGAATTCTTCCAGGGAACCCACCGTGTCCTGTTCTCCTCTCCTGCTGGTTACCGGAATCTCACTACTACCATTATCGTTCCCTACGAAGGGACCAGCCTGGCGGTGACTCTCGAATGCGCGGCTCCTGACGCAATCAATCAGGCTGAGAAGGATATCAACGACAATGCAATGTTCAACCCCGGTACGGCGCGAGGACTTCTGCAGGATGCTCGAAATCTCCTCGCATCAAACAGGTGTGTTGATGCTTTTGACATGGCAGCTAATGCTTCTGTTTGGGCAAAAGATATTGATAATGACGGAGTTCCAAATTTTCAGGATGTGTGGAAGAGCATTCCAAATATTTTTGTATATTATACTCCTTTCATCATTGTGCTTTTCGGATTGATAGGTATTGCCTACCACCGGGGAATATCTCAATTGACCCCAAAGATCACCATTGAAGAGCTCCCTCCCACCGATGACCAAGAGAGAACTATTCGGGTAACGACTCAGCTGAAAAAGATGCCGGAATTTTTCTATTGTGCTGTTTTAATCGACGGCAAAGTTATCGATCAGCTGGATGCGCCCGGGACTAAGGATGTTCCACTCGGTAGATTGGATCCAGGCACGTATACAATCCAAGTGGATCTGGATGCTTACCGGAACAAGCTCTGGCGAAACCATACCGAAGAGTCACGTGAAATCGTGGTTCCATAATAATCCGGTCTTCATAAAGATACAAAATTTTAATCATCTGGTGGAGATGATTTCTCCTTCATTTTTCTCGAGCAACCATCCAATAGCCCCACCAAAGACCCCAAGAATACCGAAGATTAAGAGTACCCCGATAGCAACAATTGCATACATAAATGACGCCTGCAGAGAAAACTGGCCTGCGTCGCCGGGCCACACCCCGGTCCGTAGCGGGGACCTTCGGGGGCGTCGCCGGCCTTGGCCCGGGATCACAAGTTGTTGTTCGGTCCCCGATCGGCTGGCCGGCCTTCGGTCCGGATCCGCGTACCTGAGGTGCGTCCGGGGCGGGGGGGCCTTAGGGGCCTTCGTCGGCCCGGGCCCTGGGGCGGGGGGGAATACCCTGAAGCGAGGAGTTGAATTTTAAAAATAGAATGGTTATTTGCGATATGTATCCATCCCCTGATCCAAATCATTTTGCCCCGGTACATGCCACCGTGATCCCATGGATATTTTCACCCACGCGGTCGCCATCACGGTGATCCTCTTTGCAACAGGCAATGCCGTGTTCATCCCGTTTGGCGTCCTTGGGGCAGTGATTATCGATATCGACATGGCATACTCCTTCATCTCCCGTCGCGATCCCTCTCTCTTTCTCCTCTTTCATGGCGGGTTCACCCACAGTATTGCCGGAGCCACGATCCTTTCGGTCATTGCCTTCGGTACAACGCTCGTCCTCTCCTCCACAGGTTCCCTTCCGGGAACCGTACCGGCAGGTTTTCTCATTCCGGCATTTGCCTGTGTGCTCGCCGGTGTTTACCTCCACCTGTTCCTGGATTACCTGGCATCCCCCGGCCTGCCGCTCCTGTACCCCTTCACTGAAAAACGGTTTGGCCTGGCCCTGTTCCCCATGCCCGTCTTTCTCCTTATCACGGTGCTTGCCCTTGTCTCGCTCGCAGTCATCTTTGTCCGGGGTCTCACGCATGAATTCGCGGCGGTATACGGGGCGGTATTCGTCGGAATGATCCTCGTCAGTTCAGCGACAAAATGGTTCGTGCACAGGAAGACCCGCGGAAGATCCTTCCCCACCCTCCATCCCTTTCAATGGATTATCATACGGGAGGAGAATCCGTCCTACTCCGTCATGGTGTACGATATGTTCCGGGGGGTTATCCGGGAACTGAACTTTGAGAAATACCGGAATATCACACCGTCAGAGGTCCACCGGTACGACTCTCTCCCGGAACTCAGGCGCCACAGATATTTCTCCTATATCACCATCGTTGAAAAGAATGGCAGTGAGATCATATTCCACGATCCGGTTCGGGAAGAAGGCCTCATCTCCTTCCCGCCCTGGTATCCATCTGTCAAGGTAAACGCCAAAGACGTACAAACTATCGGGTGAACACTCATGGGATCGATCATCGCAATCAACGGAAGCCCACGAAAGACGTGGAACACCGCAACGCTGCTCGAACATGCCCTTCAGGGGGCTGCGTCAGAGGGGAAAGAGACTGAACTCATTCACCTCTATGATCTGGACTTTAAAGGGTGCACCAGCTGCTTTGCCTGTAAGCTGAAAGGCGGGAAGAGCTACGGGAGGTGCGCGGAACAGGACGATCTGACCCCCGTTCTTGAGAAGATCTGTGATGCCGATGCCCTCGTCCTCGGTTCGCCGATCTACCTGGGAACGGCCACTGGCGAGATGCGGTCTTTCCTGGAACGGCTGGTCTTCCCGTACCTTGTCTATGACCCCGACCGATCCTCCCTCTTTCCAAAAAAGATCCCGACAGGTTTTATCTATACCATGGGCGCGGACGAGGGCAGGGCAAAGGAGATGGGATATGAAATGCAGTTCCGGCTGACCGGGATGGTGCTCGAGCGGATCTTTGGGTCCTCCGAATCGCTTCTCGTGACCGACACCCTGCAGTTTGACGATTATGCAAAATTCGTGTCATCGGCATTTGACCCTGAGGCAAAGGCGCGGAGACACCGTGAGGTCTTTCCGGAGGACTGCAAAAAGGCGTTTCGTTTAGGAAAATGGCTCGGACAGGCTGGAAAGAAAGTGCGAGGGAGATAAAACCACCCCGAATTTCCTGTGTTTAGTCGGAAATGGTCCCGGGTTTACCACCTTTTCCCATACTCGTTGCCATACGTAAACGATTCACTGTCTCTGCGCACTCTCAAATAACGTGATTTAACAGTCGGGTAACCCAGCCGGATCGCAAAGGATACAGCCATATACTCCGGTATTTTCAACATTTTCTTGATATCCTTCTGTTCAGGACCGCTGAATACGCTCATGATCTGAAAACCTATACCCAGCTTCTGAGCCATGAGCCACATGTTCTCCATGAGACAGCCGAGACTTAGGGTTCCAAGCACATCTCCCTCTGATGCCGGAGCCCTTTTTCTTGTATCGTACACCACAACGAGTATTGTCGGACTTCCCTTGATCGTCTCATCCAATGTTCCGGGAGTCGTATCCATCATGGCCATCTCAAGTTGTGCCTTATCCCGCCATGCAGGCGGAAACCCCATCCCCAGGATTCCAACTTTCTTCTGCAATAACTCCTCTTCGGTCATTGACAGCTGCTCATAATTTTCCCTGATGAATTCCGGTGATGGGTAGGTCTTTATCTTTCCAACCTGTTCCAGGATTTTCTTATTTTCAATAACGATGATCTCAAAATTTTGCATATTGTGTGCAGTTGGTGCCCACCGGCCTGCTTCGATGATGGTTTTTACATCGCTCTTCGGCACTTGCTTTTGCGGATCAAATGGTGCTCTCGTCGAATGCCTCTCCTGGATAATCTTGAGCAGGTCGTCCATGTTTTTTCCCTCACATTTTTCGTACAACTCTGGAATGCACCTTTGCATTGAAAGATGTATCCCCACATCTTCGGATCCCGGGGCAATTTTCAGAAGACCTGCGACCTTCGAGAGCCGCACTTGGGCCGAAGGACCCCTTGCCTGGCTCTCGTCGATATCGAAGAAATAACGCAGAGGTGAAGGGGCTGACCAGGCGACTTATAAAATGTACGAAAATGATAAAATTATTTTTATTCTCAGAGCTTTATGTCATATATGCAAACGAGGGGTTGGGCGGCTTTTTGCATCCTGGCAATCATAATATCCTGCATTCCGTGCGTAAATGCCCAGGCTGACATCACGAAAGGCTCAGATTACAAGTGGAGCTTTGCACAGACCTATTCAGAGAAGCAGCTCGCGGACAGCGGGATGAAAATTACTGATGCTGACATCGCATTTGCCAGGATGAGGGTGGCAAGCGCAGAGAAGGACTGCTCCAGTATGGGCGGAATATGGTGTACCTACGCGAATGACGACAGAAACGCCCTCCAGAGAATGCTCAACGTGCAGGCCAAGCAGCAGAATAATCCATCGCCTGTCGTGGTTGATACAAGCCCAATCCCGGATTTCACGAATATTATCCAATCGGCCTGGTCTCAGCTGGTAGCCATCGCAAAAGGCATCTTTGGGTGGGATTAGGAGACAAAATACCAGAATACCATTCACAACTTTCTCCAGCGTTTTTGCTGGCAAATTTGTGCCAATCATCAGCTTCGCTTTTATTCGTGCAGAAAAACTCGCAGTCCTTCTGAATCATCTCGTTCAGAACAGGTTTCCCGCACATGAAACACTTTTGGTCCACTGATCCGGTGCCCGGCCTCCGGCCGGCGTCGCCGGGCCACACCCCGGTCCGGAGGGGCTTCGGGGCCTTCGCCGGCCCAGGCCCTGGGGCGGGTGGGCATCGCCGGAGGCAATTACGGTCACCTCATCCCTCGTGGAATTATCTCAACTCAGTAAAACAAAACGAGACCTGCTCCATGCATCCCCTGACCTTGCATTTAATAACGACCGCTCCCTGTTGAAAGAAAACCATTACCCTGTATCCATCCCTGCTGTCTGTACTCCACGGTTACTTCAATTGCCTCTCCATAAGAATTTCCAGACCATCCCAACTCCCACCACTGATTCATTCCTCCGCTTGAGATGGTTATGGTGAGATTACCTCCCTCTCTGGATGAATAGTGTACATAGATCGGAGCCATGTATTGGTAACATCGTCCAGGCTGATACGGACCCTGGCAGGGTACCGGTTGTAACAATGCTGGGTAGGAGAGTAACGGTTCCCGGTTGAGCGGATTTTGAGTATCGATCGGTTGTTGAACTCTCTGTGAAATGCCAAACTCCAGTGGTATCAGTACCGGCGTCTCACTGGAATAGGCAGTTTCCGTTGGTGGCGGAGTCCCCATCGGTGTACTTCCCGGCTCTATGGGGATAGGATACCCGTGATATTCAGGCACTATTTTTCCTGCGAATATCTTCAGCATGGGAGTATCATTCACATGTTCGAGGGATAGCCTCCAATCCGGGGGGATGCCATATCCGTCTCCCTCAGCGAGGGCCTCTCCGAGGAGGGAGTTGTTCTGGATAAAAGGCACGGGAAGGAGCAGGGTTATATTTTCAAGCACCGACGGAGTTGAAATTATCACCCGGTATTGAAGTTCATGATATTCACTCTCTTTCCTCATCACCATACCCTGCCAGAAAAACCAGGTAAGGATGATGACAATCAGAAGGATGGCGGTTATAAAGAGGAAGTGTTTCGACGAGAGAGTCATATTTGACAATGATACTCAGTCGCGGTAGTGAAAAGAATTTTGAATTAATTCCTAATTTTGCCCACTCGGCCTTCGGGATGGAACTGATAACCAAGCGTGGGTGCTGGCGGCGGGCGGGGGCCTTCCAGTGGTTCCCCGTATTCCAGGTCCTTCTCTGGTGGGCCGCCGCGAGCGATTATAATCTAGGTTATCATAAGAGGGATGGAGACGAGGGCGTGATAAACTGAAATCAAAATCGAGAGCGGATGAGATAAAAGCAATAGTGAAGAGACAAGAAATGCACGATTCTTTCTTTTTGCCTGATGAAAACTTTGATGTTATTCCTTATATTTGCCCATTATTTGTCCTTTTTTTCCTTTTTTCGTTGTTCTTTGACGGATTCTTGAGTCACTGTGCGTCTTCGGATTGTGGATTCTTTCTTTGGCAGCCATACAAGACCCCTACAATTCAATGATATATTATTCCTCTATATATAATTATCTTCATGGGAGATAGATCAGGGAATATCTGGGATTATTCCTTCCTTGTTACGGAGAGGATTCCTCATGTAAAATGGTTCGGGCAATAACGAATTGTATCCTCAAGCATTGACCAGATTGCGGTATGGAACATCTTTTTATTTTTTCCTGCAACCCTCGTCCCCATGATACGTATCTCAGTTTCATGCTTTAATTTATAAGCAGCCAATAGATGTGTAGCCCGGTGATTTACAGCAATGACACCAGAAACGACACAACCAATGTCACCTGCAACGGCAGAAAACCTGCAAAATGTGAACATCACGTCGCAAAACTTCGCCTCCGAGCTCCAGAGCTTCTTTGCCCTGTGCCTGATGAACCTGGTGTTCGGGTCGCTTGCCATGGCCTTCGGGATGCAGTTTATCGTCACCGCGGTGCTGGTAATGGCGGAGGCAGGGACCTTCCAGTGGTTCCCCGTATTCCAGGTCCTTCTCGGGTGGGCCGCCGCGGTGGTCGGGTTCCGGTGGATCCTCTCCAGCGCGAAGATCCTGAAAGGCGTGACGAAGATCCGGAGGGAGTACCGGGCGATGGAAGAACCGGTACCCGCCGAAGCCCTCACCCGGCTGATCGTCAGGATGATGGCCCACTACCGGGAGAACTGGAAGGCCATCTGGAGGATGAACCTGATCTCCACCCTGGGCGGCTGCATCTTCTTCATCCTTGGCGTGCTGAACCTCTTTGAGGGCATATCGGCGGTGCTTGCCGGGTCGGGGCCGGCATACGTCTTCATCGTCCAGGAAGGGCTGACCTCCGGGATTGGACGAACCCTGCTCATCTCCTTCTTTGCGGCCGCGATCAACCTGACCATCGGAGTAGTGAGCCTCCGCTTCTCCTCCTGGTTCCGCCGGTATGCCCGGGCCTGGGACCGCCGGCTGATCGAGGCCTCCCATACGGAGGAGGCCCTGAAGCACGCGATGGAGCAGGGATGACCATGGCCGAGAGGAGGACCCCCTACGAGATCTACTGGGAGATCCTGATCTTCTGCAGGACGCCTCGCGCCTTCACGAGCATCATTAACCGCTGCGACCTCAACTCGAAGACCGGCCAGGAGTACCTGGACTTCCTCACCGGTAAAGGGTACCTCACGGCGGTGAAGGAAGGGGAGAGGACCGGCTATACATCGACACCGCGGGCAAACGAGTATATCGAGCTCTTCACCCGGCTCTACCAGTCGGTGTTCGATAAGATACCAGGGTTCAAGTTGTAAGCGGGACAATCTCACAAGAAGTGACAAAGGTAAAAAATCCCATTTTTTCCTGCAGTAACCCAAAAAAATCATTCCTCGCCGCGGTAAAAGATCCGTCAAGATCTCCGATTCCTTGAAAAGAATTAGGTATCGGGTTGACACCTCACCGTTTCAACCGGCGTTACATCCCGATCATCGCACCGTACTTCGAATACACTTCCCTGACGAGTTCGCCGACCTTCGGATTTGTCCAGTCATGCATCCATTCCGATACCAGGGTCTCGACGGTCATGGGAACCACGCCGAGCTGCAGCATCCTCTTGATGCCATAGTAGTGCGCCTCGGGCGTGGAATCGCCGGCGGCATCCATCAGGCCGTACACCTCGTATCCCTCCTTCAGGGCATGGAGGGCGGTGTACGCAAAGCACATGCTCGTCCACAGCCCGGAGATCACCATTTTCTTTCTCCCTGCTTTCTTCGCGGCGTTCCAGGTTCCCTCGTCCTCGAAGGCATCGAAGCCCGGCACCTTCCGGGCATATACCTCCTGCTTCGGGAATAACCGGGTAATCTCCGGGATAAACTCCCCGTTGTTCGCAGGATTGATGGATGAAAGGACAACGGGAACTCCCAGGATGCTCGCAGCCTTTGCAGCGCAGATTGTAGCGATCTTGATCCTCACCTTATCGCTGGAAGCGACGCTCTTGAACATCGTGGGCTGATAGTCGACCAGGACCAGGACACTGTTCTTGTCGGTCAGCAGGTCAAGCCTTCCGTCCCTTGAGTTTGCCATTTTTCCACCTCCATGGACCATACTAACATCGGATATTCGGATTTAAATTTATGGGAGCCCACACGTCACCGATTCACGGGACTTCAGGGCCGGGAGGCCGTCGTCAAGGAGTTCCCTGACGAGGAACCTGAAATAGCTTCGTGCATCCGATCCTCAGCCTCCCCATCACCGATCATTCAGTGGTGGTGACCGCCCTTTCCCTCCCCATGGCCTCCCCTGCCGGCGATGCCTGCGTACAGGTGGTGGGCATACACCACGAACCCTATGAATGCCTGCACGTATGCCCGCCCTGCGGCGACGTTGTTCACATCATAGCGTGTCCTCTCCATGACAGTCTTGAACCGCTGCTGCAGGTCTTCCTCCACGACATGAAGCATGAAGCTGATTACCTCTTCTGGATTCCCCTTGGCGATGGCTTTCTCGGCCCGGGGGACAACAGGACCTTCGTCGAGGCCCGCGGGCTTGAGCCCGGTGTACGGCGCCCCTTCGCCTGCCCGGTGGAGGCGCACAACAGTCTCGAAGAACCAGTCGTCTGCAAGATCCTGTGCCTCCTTCCCGACCTTTCTCACCCGGATCGCCCGGTTAAAGGCCATCTTCACCTCTCCCTCCGCTTCCTCGGGCACCCAGATGAGGATGAGGTTCACGTTTCCCGCATCAAGGGCCCTCTTCGCCGCGGTGACGACAGGGCCGTCCCTTGTATCGCAGTGGGGTGGCATAAGCTCTCAGGTCCGATCCATGATTGCTGATCAGACGCATTCTGGATATCCAGTTACTTTAAGGTATCTCCGGGGGTGTTCGGGTCCCCCCAGACCGGAAACGAGAAGGAAAAAAGTAATTCAGATATTCCCCGATCCGAAGGCCGGCTGCTTCGGCACGAACGCGTTCTCGAGGACCCCTTTCCTGAATCCCGTCGGGACATTTCCTGTTTTCGCGTAGGTGTAGAGGGCGGTCACGAAGATCCCCTGCATGGCGGATGCCACCACGCTCACGACGGCAAGGAGGATGACGACGAGGGCGATGGCAAGAATGATCGCCGCGGCGCTCCCGGTGACGAGCGCTGCAAAGACGCCGAGGAGCCCGACAATCATGATAGCGCCGAAGATGACCCCGATGGAGATCGACCCCACGACGCTCTCCCCCCAGGTCTTCCTGAAGAGGGCAACCGACTCCTTTGTTGCATCGATTACCCCTTTGTTCTCGAGGACAAGGACAGGGACCACGAAGATGGTGACCAGGCTCCATATCCCGCCGACAAGGGCAACGGCAATCTTCCCGATGAACCCGACACGGTTCTGGATTGTGCGGAGGATCATCCCAACGGTTGCGGCGATGAGGGCCCACGCGAGGATGGGCACGATGTGCCGGACCGCGTTGGATAACCCTTCGCTGATGCTCGTCTCCCGGCCCTGAAGGAGGGCATGGACGCAGGTGATGAGGGCCGTGTTGAAGAAGATGGCCACGAAGTACGTCACGACGTAGAAGAGGAAGAGGAGGACGTACCAGGGGGCCGGTCCCGCCGCCGCCTGCCCGAAGACCGCTCCTGAGAGGAAGAGCGGGATGATGAAGGAGATGACGACGAGGAGGGTGAAGATCCCTGAGAGGACGGGGAAGATCAGGAGCTTCCTGTCCTGGGAGAGGATCCTCCAGCTCATCTTCACAAGCTCCCAGCTACGGCCGATGCTTTCAAACATACTCTCCCGTTGGTCATGAATAGAGATGAAGGTTGGGAGGTTTCAGCTTCCTCATCATCCCCGGCCGACGGAAGCATCATGAACCCCGGCAGCCTCTCGGAAGGGACCGTGACACGACCAGCCCGAAAAAGCATTTATCCTCCCCCGCCCATCGTGTGGTATGCTTCGAACCATTCCCATCATCTTCCTCGCCATCGCCCTTATCCTCGTCGCCGGCTGCGCCGAGCATGCCCCGGCCTCGGTCGTCCCCTCGGGCGGCCTCTCGGCCTCGGTCTCGAAGGTGGAGGACCACTGGAACTTCGGCCTCGGCTGCTACTGGAAGCCCTCGGGGACCGTGTTCAACTCCGGAGATACCGAAGCCACGAACGTGGTCACCTTCGTCCAGCTCATCGATACCTCGACAGGGAATATCAGGGACAGCAAGACCATCGCCCTCGGGGACCTTGCCAAGGGAGATTCCCGGTCCTTCGAAGTATCCCTCGACGGCGAGTGCGACCGGAGCTACCGGGTCGAGGTTCGGCCGATGGAGCAGGCCTGAAAAAGAGGGATGGTTCCGAGCGGTTGAATCATCCACCGTTACTTCTTCGGTTCACACTTCGCTGCCAGGGCTCCCTTCGGCCAGATGAAGTGCAGGATCACGAAGGCGATGATCGTCCAGATCAGGCAATCGATGACTGCGATGGGCCAGTCCACGACGGGCGGAGCTTGAAACGTCACGACCCGGTGGAGGTAGGGGAAGGGCGATCCCCACTGGAGGACATCCACGGTCTTGTCCGGGAAGAGCGGGGCAAGGAAACCGGAGAAATAGGTGATCGCTATGCCCACGATGAGCGCCCAGGCGGCGGCTACGTTGACCTTGGCACAGTTTATCATGTACGCACCGGGAGAAGGCTAAGCAGA
Organism: Methanomicrobiales archaeon; assembly: GCA_015660865.1. Lineage (GTDB taxonomy): Archaea > Halobacteriota > Methanomicrobia > Methanomicrobiales > JACTUA01 > JACTUA01. The sequence continues at coordinate 412,667 of JACTUA010000001.1, forward strand.
TCTTCTATTAAAATTTACCGAGATGGATCCATGGCGGCCACCTCTTGGCCTCATATCCTCCATGAGCCTGAGCGGCTCGCACAACTCCCATGCCCGAATGCCTGTTTCATTGACACAGGGGAGAAATACCTGTCCTGCGGAACGCGTTAATCGCGCTCTCCGGATTGGATCCTTCCAATGTATTTCTGAATATAGCCCGTGATATACGGAGTCACCAGCGGTATAATCATCAACAGCATTTCATGCATGAAATCCGGGCGGCTCGTGTCCTTCTGCATGGTGACTCGTGATCTTTCCTGTGCATCTTGAACAGAAGCGCGTGATGTTATCAGTTTGATAATCCCGTACACAACTGCCCCCGCAACAACTGCAGTAGCAGCTGTTGCAAACGGGTGCTCGCGTACCGTCTGACCTATTGACCTGTAAGCCCGGGATGGTGCCTGGACAACAGACTGTTTCAGCCGTCCATAGGATTCGGCGATCAAGGCTTCGGTGATGAGGAGGTCTTCTTCAGTAACACGCCTACGATTTTCCACTTTTTATCATCTCCCTGGTTATCGGGGTCCTTAAAACGATTTTGTTCGATACGAGCACGTACGCGAAAATAACGCCGATCGCCCAGATGATGGCTGCGGTTATCAGCAGGGCGGCCCAGAGCGGTACCATCGTTGCGATGAAGAGGATTACGCCTATCACCAGGGCCAGTGTGCCGGCTGCCAGTAATGTCACAATTACCGACAGGTACAGGATCTGCCTGATCAGAAAGTCAAAGGGTTCGAATACATAGTGCTGCAGAAACAGATCTGTCTTCTGCCGCAGGTAGAGATCGATGTACTTAATTGTCCTCGCAAACTCCGATTCTATCGATGGTTCTTCATTACTGGCAGCCTTATCCATACGATCCCTCTGTTAGTCGCGGGCTTTGAAGATCAACATGCCGATGAGGACACCCACGCCGACAGCGATCAGGACCGAGGGAACGGGGTGCTGGGCAATGATGGTCTCGACAGGCTCCACCCTTTTATGGTAATCTGCATCAATTTTCTCATACCCCGCACCAACTGCGGCCTTGAACCGGTGTACCCGGCCCTCGACATCATGGAGGATATGCTTGACGTCCTCGCCTTTTGCGGATACGTCAGCACTCCGCAGCTTGCGGGCAGCCTCCTCGAGCGCTTCGGCTGTCTGGAGCTTCAGATGTTCAGCGCTGGCAACTCCCGTATCCACCATACGGTCTGCTGTCTCATTCGACATGGTTATGCACCTTCCTCTGGTGCGTCCTTGATATGTTCGTACATTTTTTCCATCTCCGTTCGTTCCCTGATATGACGTTCTTCATGATGTTCAGGAGGAATCATCCTGAAAGAGGGCAGGTTTTTCATCATATCAGAGCAACCATTTATATAGCTGAAATGTATATAAAAATCTTACCTTTTGTTGCGAAATCTGAATCAATCCAGAGTTTCCGGTGTTTTATCACAAGACCATTCAGCTCATACTCGGATCACTCCTGTCATCAGGATCCATGTGAAGATGCTGTTCGCTGCATTCAGATTCGACCATATCAACGGTCTCCACCGAGGAAACAAGGTATATTCTCGCAGAGGCTATCTGAAAAATCCAGAAAATTGAACGAGTATACATGAAAAGATGTGATGGACTTCTCATGTTTCGACCGTTCGGAGAGGAATGGAGAATTAAGTCAAGGTAATCGCAATGTTCAATAAATGAAATGACTAGAAAAATATATATTCCGGATCGACGTTAGGGATAACTTAGCCGGCGTTAGGGATAATTCCGGCCAGGCGTGAGGAGTGATAACATGACAGGTACACAAAAAAATGCAAGAAAAAAGTTCTCCCTTGTTTTCACCGTGGCGTTGATCTGCCTGATGGCAGCCGCGATAACTCCCTGCGTGATGGGCGCTTCAACCGTGAGTCTTGGGACGGCCGGTAATTATGTGATTCTCGCAAAATCAGGAATCACGACCACAGGAACTACAATGATTACCGGAAATATTGGAGTGAGCCCCATCGCTGCGGGGGCCATAACTGGATTTGGACTCATCAAGGATTCCTCGAATCAATTTTCGACATCGTCCCTGGTGGTAGGAAGGGTATATGCGGCCGACTATGCGTCTCCTACTCCTGCTGTTCTCACAACGGCCGTAAGTGACATGGAAACTGCATACACCGACGCAGCAGGACGAGCAGGTCCCGATGCCACCGAACTGTACGCGGGAAATCTCGGTGGAAGGACCCTTGCCCCCGGCCTTTATAAATGGTCCACCGGCGTGCTCATACCGGCGTCAACGGCTCTCACTCTGGACGCGAAGGGCAATGGGGATGCTGTCTGGATCTTCCAGGTATCAGGAGACCTCACCATGAGTTCCGCTTCGCAGGTTGTATTGATCAACGGCGCAAAAGCGGAGAATATCTATTGGCAGATCGGTGGCGGCACGGGTGTGACTCTTGAAGCGGGTGCGCATGCTGAAGGTACCATCCTCGCGGCAAAGGCGATCACCATGAAGAGTGGGGCGTCACTCCATGGGAGGGCACTGGCACAGACCGCGGTTACCTTGATCGCAAATACCATAACGGCACCAACACCCGCCCCGGCACAAACCGCTGTACCAACAACGGTACAAACCGTTGCAACAACACCGGCACAAACCGCTGCAACAACAACGGCACAAACCGCTGCACCAACAACAACAACGGCACCCACAGGAGCAGCCAGCACAACGAAAACGGTGAATGTCGGTGGAAACTCCGGGGTTTACCAGGCTAAGGTCACTGGCACCGGGAATACCGGGCTCACCGTCACCGGCACCACAGCATCCGGCCCCGGGCAGGGTATCCCACAGCCTTCCGGCACCGTATATCAGTATCTCGATCTCGCACCGGCACATTACACCACCATAGATCAGGCAGTGATCTCATTCACCGTGCCGGTCTCGTGGCTCGACGACCATAATATCGCCCCCCAAAATGTCGTACTTCAGCATCTCGACGGCACCATGTGGGATTCATTGCCGACTACACTCGTGCAAACGGTGGGTGGACAGGTGTACTTCACCGCAGTAAGCTCCGGATTCGGGCGATTTGCGATCACCGGACAGTATACATCAGCTGCCACGACAGTGCAGACCATCGTATCTACCGTGGCACAAACCGCCCAGCCCACGTCGCAGCCCACGTCGTTACCGACAACAAAATCACCCGTCCCGGTCTGGGTGCCGGTAACTGCGGTGATCGGTGCACTGCTGATCATGGCAGTTCTTTCCGGCCGGAGCGGGAAAAATTCCTGACCGGAAATTTTTCTCTATTTTATTTTTGAAGTATACTATCATGTTAACTACCGACTCGTAAAGGAAATTACGAGAGAGAAATGGGGAAAATATCATACCCAAAATGCAGGTCGAAAAAAGAATACCTCCTTTCTCATGGTTAAGAGAAATTGTTCTCGATAATTTTATTGCTATGATACTTCTAAATTGTGGTAATTTGCCTTTAAACCTGCCCACTTGAAATGCGGAAGATCCATGAAAAAGAGCACGTTTAACACCCCCCCGTTTTCATGCCCGACCTTAGCAGACGGGCAAAAATTTCTCCTGCGCCCAACTGATCCCCTGACAGCAGAAATAGTTGCCTTGATAACAGACGTGATGCACCTCTCACCGGGTACCGATGGGCGTGAGATCTTCGTCTGCGTAACCGAAAACTACGTTCAGGAGAGCATCCCAAAGGAGACGGGGCCATTGTGTGCTGCCTCTCCCCGGGAGTGGATAAGATCATGAAGGCGATTCAGATGTCTCAGCTGGCCCGATCCATCTATGAACAACCGGAAAGAACCCGATGACGGATGTCAAAAAGCCAGACCTGGAGCAACTCGTGCCGTATGAGACACGTGATGAGATCGAGCTGATCCTGACTTGTTCCAAAGGGTCAATAACCAAAGATAACAGGGAAACTATCGCAAATCTTCTTAAAAAAGAATTAAACTGGGATTATATATACCGGCAGGCAGAGAGACACGGGCTTATCCCTCTTCTTTATTATAACCTGAAGAACACCGCTCCTGAACTGGTGCCGGAAGATATCCTTCAGCGAATGAATGAGATCTATCTCCCCAGCATGAAACGATCGATGATTCAGACCAGAGAACTGCTTCAGGTCATTCAGCTCGGAAAGGACCATGAAATACCCGTCATACCTTATAAAGGAGCACCCCTGTCACAACAGATATACGGGGATATCGGCCTTCGGATATCTTCTGATATTGATATTATTGTTCGCCAGCAGGATGTGATCCGGGCCAAGGCTCTCCTCATTTCACAAGGATATATTCCCCAGATATCTTTGACTCCTGAACAGGATAAAAAATTCATTCGGGTGCGATGCGAGTATGATTTATATCACCCTCGTCGGACTACCATTGATATTCACTGGCAGTTTATTCCATGGTACTACTTAGCCCCCTTTGACGAAACCGACATCTGGTCAGGATTGAAGGTGTTATCCCTTGAGGGTCAGGATATCTTTGCTCTTTCTACAGAAATGCTGATTATTGCTCTGTGTATCCATGGAGCAAAGCATCAATGGAAGGAACTCAGACAGATATGTGATATTGCAGGGATCATTGCATCTGAGAAAGATATCGACTGGGAATTGATACTAAAAATTGCCAGAGAAAAAAGAATTGAACGGATAATTTCTCTCGGGTTGCGACTGATGGAGGAGTTGATGAAAACCGATCTTCCCCTCTTTGTATCCGAAGTAATCAGGCGTGATCGCGTCGTACAGCACCTGGTATCATCCAGTATTGATACTATATTCACAGAAGAGCAGAATCATGGAGGGGCTATTCAGGAGGTACTTTATTGGGTTTCGGTTCGCGAATGCTTATGGGATAAGCTCCGGGTTATTTCATTATTGGTATTCGAACCAAATGATGACGATTGGGCATATATTTCACTCCCCGGGATCCTTTCTCCATTATATTATATTATCCGGCCGATACGGCTGGCATTTGAATATGGAGTAACGGGATGACGGAAAAGATAAATAGATCATTAATAATTTTCACCGTATTCATTGTACTATTAAGTATTCTGCTCTTTTTCTCGATTGTATCCCCCGTTCATCGCTGGGGAGATGCTTCAACCTATTATATGCAGATATCAAGTATCGTAAATGACCATGATATTCAATATCAGCCGATTGATCTTCAACGTGCATTACAGACCAAATTTGATGATTTACCAGCAGGGCTTATTTTAATCAGAACAGCAACTGGAACATACTTTTATGGAAAAGAATTTTCATATGCCCTATTTACAGCCCCCTTTTTTGCATTGTTGGGCATTCAGGGCATTCTTGTATTCAATGCTCTGATGTTCTGGTCAATGATCCTGATGGGATTTTGGTATTTGAGGGAAAAAGGAAATTCAGACATCGTTGCATTTGGAACCTCTTTTATCTTTTTTACCGTATCGACCGCCTTTGTATATATTTTCTGGGTACACCCTGAGATATATAACATGTTCTTGTTGACTCTGGCTCTTTTTTTATGGATACACTCTATAGAAAAACCCGGGAGTGAAAAATTTTTACTCTGCTCCGCGTTCATATTTGGGCTGGCAACTGTTTCCAGAATTCCCAATGGATTACTATTCCTGCCTTTTCTTTTCTATGAGTTCTATTCCCGAAGGTTTAAAAGAGCACTATCCCTCTTCATACTGTTTCTGATACCCCTTCTTTTGTTTTACGGTTATTTTTTTAGTGTTTCCGGCGTCGCTTCGTTTTATGGAGGAAATCAGTCAGGTTATTCCAGTAATTATCCGTTCATGAGTTCCAGTAGTGGCGAAGTCAATAATTCATTAATTATACATGACGGAGATCAGTCAGGTTATTCCAGTAATTATCCGTTCATAAGTTCCAGTAGTGGCGAAGTCAATAATTCATTAATTATGGGGCATTTACAATCAATAAATTATTTGAATGGGTTGTATAATGGGTTTTATTTTTTCTTTGGCAGGTTCACCGGTCTTATCTGGTACTATCCCCTGGCAGCCTTCGCTCTTACCTCATTTCTGATTGTGGGGATAATCAGTAAAATGAGGAGAAGAAAAAATGATAACCCTTTTTTAGAAGTGATGGAAAATCCTACACATTATTTGGTATTTGTTGGAATCATTTTAAACATTCTATTTTTTATTTTTCTTAATGGAAATAATTATTTCGGGGGTCAGCATGCTGTAGGGAACAGATATTTCTGGGTGTATCCAGCCTTTTTATTTCTCATAAGGAGAGTAAATCTGAAGCTGATCATCCCATTCATCCTGATTGCACTCGTCACCGTAGTACCGATTATTTCAGATCCGGTGAGCAATTCGCAAAGCCCACAGCGTCATACATTCATACCGCCCTATCCGTTATTCCCCTTTGAATATAATCAGGTACGCAATTTACCTTTATGGTCCCCACAACCACCAGCTCTGCAAGATATCTCCTTCTTGTATAAAGATTCGGAAGGTGGGATACCAAGATACCTTGGATCAAATACCTACTCCATTTCCGGGACCTCGCATTGGATTGTTCAAAAATACGGCACCATCGATCATGTAACCATGATATTTAGAGATGCCAGAAAAGAAGCTAGCAATGTATTGGTTATATCCGGTAATTATACCAAGACTATGGAGATAAATTTTACAAATCCTGTTAAAATTACCATCCCACTTCAACAACCAGAATATTACGGCAATCCCCCATTGAATGAAATATCTGTTCGTACAACAAGTGAAATAATAATGACGGTAGTAAGTGATGAAACAGAAAATCAAGTGATACTGTATTCTGGCGGGTGGTATGATGAAGAGAAAAACAATAACCAATCCTTTCGATGGATGACCGATCAATCAACTCTGGTGGTTTATTCTGATTATGAGCAGAATAAATCAATACAATTTGATGCAATAAGCTTCTCCCGTCCGAATCATCTCAATCTGCAGGTTGATGGAAATAATTATATATATGATATAAATCCAGAAAATTATTCTACCATTACTTCACCGCTCCATCTTCATGCTGGGTATACTATCGTTCAATATAATGTACCGGAAGGATGTATTTCTCCCAGTGATAATTCAGGACTGAATACTGGTGACACTCGATGTTTGAGTTTAAATGTTCGAAACATGTCATTAATTGAACCATTGCCTTCAAAAAATGAATCAGAAAAGCATGGGATACTGTATTGGTATTCTTATGGGTGGTTTGAGGAAGAGAAAGACAATAACCAGTCCTGGCGATGGATGACCGACCAATCAACTCTGGTGGTTTATTCTGATTATGAGCAGAATAAAACGATACAATTTGATGGATCGAGTTTTGGTTATCCTCGTGATCTCACGCTCCGTGGGGATGGATATTATCAGGTATTTAGATTATACCCTAAAAACTATACCTCCATAACATCGCCAATCCATCTGAAAGCCGGGTATACCTTTCTTCAGTTTGATGTTCCGGCCGGATGCACCCGTCTATCTGATGTATCTGATATTACTGGATTGATTATTGGATGGAAAACTGGCGATACCCGGTGCTTAAGCATACGTGTTCGAAATATGACAATCTCTTAATTTATTCAGAGATACCCATGCTCCTCTCTACTCATCACCAGGTACTGTCCCATCACATGCCTGTCAAAATCCTGTATCCATACCCCATGAAAACATCCGGACTGAACATGTGCATCGGGACAGGAAATATCCCCCATAGGGGAACTGAATCTTCAAGTACGCGGGATTATTCTGGCTCTTCGTCAATTTCAGTAAGTAAGATATTGGATTGCACCCAACAACCTTTCATGGTTGTTGCAGAGGAGCTCTTTCGATCTGTCCTTCACATGACTGCTCCCTGGACGAATTTTTCGATTCAATCCGGTGAGGGTGTGCGTACATTGGATATCCGGAGTGCATTGAACACATCGGATAATCTGAATCACAAACCATCATGAATCCGTTAGTATCCTTGGTTATTGTAAACTGGAACCGGCGTGATTATTTATCAGAATGCCTGAATTCAATAAAGAAGCAGGATTATTCCCCTCTTGAAGTAATAATCGTGGATAACCATTCATCTGACGGATCCCCCGAGATGCTGACCTCGATATTTCCAGAATATACCCTGATAAAATTGCCTGATTCTTCTTATGGGGCATGTGAAGCATTCAATATTGGATTTGCAAATACTAACGGTGATTTTATTGGCATACTTGATAATGACGTCGAATTGACCTATGATTGGGTCAGCTGTATCATTGACAGATTTAAAAAAGAGGACGAAGCCACCGCCATAATATCCACAAAAGTAATCGAACCAGATATGCCTGATTGGTACCTGCAATCCAATCACCTGGGTAAGGAACGGTATATTAACACCTTTGCAGGATGCGGATCAATGGCCAGGGCAAAAGCTCTTCATGAAAATGGGTATTATGATGAAAAATTCTTCATCCATGCCAATGAACGGGATCTTGCACTAACGCTCATCTCTCAAGGGTATAAAATTCTTCATTATCCTGACGTGATAACCTATCACAAAAAACCCTTTGGTATTCATAAGGGAAATGACAGGTTGTACTATTTTTTGCGAAATGCCATCTGGGTATTAGTGAAGCACTATACTGTGAAAGAGGTCATTCTGGCACTTGTATCACAGGTGAAAGGAAATCTGCAGGATGGAAAAGGCAATACAATGGATTCAGAGAATCTCATCGTCGGGACTATTGGTATCAAAGATGCTATTTTCAGAGAGAAAGGGGGTATAACAACTGCAATCAGGGCAGTTTTTGATGGACTGGCCGGTGCTCCACATTACATGAAATACCGATACTTCCTTAAAAAATATATTCAAAAATAAGCGATGAACATGTATAATGGACTGAGAAATATTTTTCATTATCGTTCCAAATCGGTAATGTGCATATAAATCTGTAAACCGGTACCATTCGGGATATCACGGGTAAAAAATAGGGGACTGGTATGAAATATAAGGTCTGATGCCTGGCTGGGAGTGACCTGGAAAGAGGCTATTTGTGAACTGCCTGCTGCCAGTGCACCAATAAATTTCTGAAGCGGGGAGACCATGATACCATTTCCTGATGGGGTAATAATAATATCAGTAATCGCACCATTCCGGGAATTAACGAGGCTCAGATTGACACTATCTTTCTTTCCCACTACAAAATTAGCGGGCCTGTCCACAATTTTTGCATCACGGTCTTTTGAATCGATTTCAAACCTGAAGGGATAACTGATGCTTCCTGCTTCCACTGTTGAAACGGTAAATACCGGGAAATACGTTCCATCCTCACCTTAAACGGTTACCAGGAAGGAATAGGTCATTGTTGAGCCAGGCCCGAGATGGACATTGGTATTATACGAGGCCTTGTTTGACACTGAAACATGAGTTTCAAGAATGTCAGGCTGGGACAATGTTACCGTCTGGTTACCGGAGTTAGTCAGTGTGACCATGATAGGGAGTTCCCTTCACCGATATTCGTCAGGAACGGCTTTCCTTCGACGGAATCCTGTCCGTTTTAGGAATTTGCGGTAACCGGGTTACAAATACCAGAAAATTGTAGTTCTGTGATTATGACAGTTGACTATAAATGGTTATATTTTTAAATTTACTACGGTCATCATGGAAGGGATTAGGCTTGCAAAAATTCCCGTGGCTAACCCTGCTGTTCTATCCCGGGACGGACTGGACGAGGGGAAGGTTATAGTAAACTGTGACACGGGTGCTGCGATTGCCGTCAACAGGACAGGTGCGCTGATATGGGCCCTGATCGACGGGCGGCGCAATGCCGAAGAAATTGCAGAAGCAGTCCGGCGGAGTTTTAGTAATGCACCGGATACGGTCAAGGATGATGTCGCAGCGCTCCTCATAACCCTTTCAGAAGATGGTTTTATCGGGTATGAAGTCAAGAGCCTTGCAAATAATTACGGGGAATAATTCATCAAAAACCGGAGGGGGAAACAAGAATGGAACCTGATAAAAACACTACCGGTCCAAACAAGACGGGCATTCGCCTGGACGGGCGGATAACCGCAAACCCGGTTGTTTCGTGCAGGATTGAAGGGGATAACGGTGCCCTCCTCTTCAATGCTGATACCGACAATACCCTGTTGATCAACCCCACGGGCATCATTGTATGGAACTTTATCAACCAGCCCCGCACGGTCGAAGAGATCGTTGAATATATCACCAGATCTTGCAGCAATAGTCCGGATCACGCCACGGTAAGAAAGGATATTGAAACGTTTGTTACGGATCTTGCCCCGGACTTTATATCGGAGGTTTAGGGTAATGCAGGAGCACCCGCTGTACGCTGACCTGACGGTTCCGCCAAAAGGGGTTGCACAGGCACCGATATCCGTAGATCTGGCCCTTACCGGGCGATGCAACCTCTCGTGTAAATACTGTTTTTATGCCGACAGCATGACCACCCGGACGGATCTTCCGGCCGGACGGTGGCTGGATTTTTTTACTGAACTCGGGGGGCTCGGGGTCCAGAGGGTGTGCCTTTCGGGCGGCGAGATCTTTGTCCGCCCCGATATCTTTACCCTGATAGATGGTGTGATTGAGAGCAGGATGCGGTACAGTATCCTGTCAAACGGGACGCTGATTACAGAAAAGGTCATCTCTTCATTTTCAGAAGGGAAGCGCCGGCTCAGGATGGATTCCATCCAGGTCTCTATCGACGGGTCCTGTGCTGAGATCCATGACCTTTCACGCCCGCATAAGAGCTTTGACCGGGCAGTCCGCGGCCTCCGGCTCCTTGTTGAAGCGAAATTTCCCGTAACCGTGCGGGTGACCTTAAACCACCATAATATCAATGACCTTGAAAAGATCGCCGGCCTTCTCATTGATGATATCGGGCTTTCCGGCTTTTCAACCAATGAAGCCGAGGCGATGGGGACTGCCCGGTGCAGCGGCCAGAATATAATGCTCTCGGAAGAGGAGCGGCGGCAGGCAATGAAGGCTCTTTCAGAACTCAACAAACAGTACGGGGGCAGAATCGGGGCAACGGCCGGTCCCCTTGCCCGGGCAAAGATGGTAAAGGAGATCGAAGAGAAAATTTCCCGCGGGGAGACCGGGATACCGGGGCGCGGGACGCTCTGCTCGTGCGGCGGTGTTTTTGCAAAGATGGCCGTGCTCCATGACGGCACGATGGTGCCGTGCAATATGCTCCCGACGCTGACCATGGGAGTGATCGGGATGCATTCCCTTAAGGAGGCATGGCTCAAATCGCCGGCTATCAATGCTGTTCGCAGGCGGCGGGAGATACCGCTCTCCGCACTGCCGGAATGTGCCGGTTGCCGGTATACCGGGTTCTGTTCCGGGGGTTGCCCGGCATCGGTGTTGGCCAAATCCGGCAGGCTGATCGGCACCGATTCCCTGTCCTGCTTCCGCGCCTATGCAGGGGAGGTAGAACCCCATGACACTCTGTGATCTCCCTGAAGAACCCGTTCTGACTGAACAACAGGCCCGGACCATTGACCTGCCGGAGGGTGTGCCCCCGCTCCGGTCATTCTATCTCTACCTGTCAGCAAGCTGCAACCTCCGCTGCCGTCACTGCTGGATCACACCGGTGTATTCCGGCGGCAAACCCCTGCCGGGAAAGACCATTGACCCGGCAGCACTCCGGAATGCCGTTACCGAGGCAAAGACCTTAGGCCTGTCCGGCGCGAAACTGACCGGCGGAGAACCGATGCTGCACCCGCAGTTCAAAGAAGTTGTCGAGCTGCTCACGGCCGAAGGGCTCTCGATGAACATGGAGACGAACGGCACGCTGATGACGCGGGAGATGGCGCACTTTCTCAAGGAGAAATCCAAGGTAGGATTTATCTCGGTGAGTATCGACTCGCCGGTGCCTGCGGAGCATGATGCGTTCCGTGGCGTGAAAGGGGCGTTTGATGCCGCAATCCGCGGGCTTGACTTCCTTGTTGAAGCAGGCTACACCAACTGCCAGGTGATCATGGCAGTCCACCGCGGCAACCGGCACCAGATGGAAGCACTGGTAAACCTTGCCGCCAAACACAAGGCGGAGTCGGTGAAGTTCAACCCGGTGACCCGGACCGGCCGCGGCATCGGCATGCACGAACGCGGCGAGGCACTGAACTTTTCTGAATATATGGAATTCTCCCGGTACGTGAACGAGGAACTCCGCCCGAAGGCACCGATCACGGTTTTCCTGTCGATGCCGCCAGCCCTTACGCCATTTTCCGAACTCTGGCGGACAAACGGGAAGAGCTGCGACTGCGGGGTTTCAGGTATCCTCGGCATCCTTGGTTCAGGTGAGATTGCCCTCTGCGGGATTGGCCAGACCATTCCCGAGCTGGTGTACGGGCACCTCGGGAAAGACGGTATCCGGGAGATCTGGCTGAATCATCCCGTAATCCTCGGGCTCCGGAGAGATCTCCAGAACTTCAGCGAATATCCCGGCATCTGCGGCTCCTGCATCCATGCAAAATCCTGCCGGACCGGCTGTGTCGCAAACAACTATGGCTACGGCGGAAAACTGGTCTCTCCCCCGTGGCTCTGTGATGAGGCTGAACGGCGGGGCGTGTTCCCCAAGAACCGGATGCGGATAAAAAAGTAGTGCATCCATCGGGGACTATATCATTCTGTAAGCTGCAGACGGTAAACAATTGCCACGTTTTCTGCTCCTGATATCAGGGTGAAAAAAGGGAGGAAATATCGGAACAGGGAAACTCCCTTCCGTAGTGGAGATGACTGTTCAAGAGAAAAATATCGATACAGAGGATATTGGTGAATCCTCTGATCCCCCGATCACGTGGATCTGCCAGTGTTGCATTAACCGTGGACCTTTTTAAGTCACGGTCCCACCGGTAGTGCTGCAGGACGCATGAGCGCTATTGCCACTGGTAGTGCAGGCAGCCAAAGTAGCGGAATTACCACTGGAAGTGCAGTAATCCCCCGCGGTAGTACCGGCAGTGCAGTAACCACCAGCGGTACTCCCGGATGAGCTGCAGTAACTCCCACCCCCGGTAGCGATAGTACCGGCACTGCAATAAGCTCCTGCTGCAGCCGTGCCTGCGGTACAAATTCCTTTCCCGTCACTTAAATCGCCGATCCTGACCACGCGAGGCGGTGAGTAGACTGATTGGGAACCGGGTTTCATTGAATCATCTCCGAGGTCTGACATGGAGTAGAAATCGGCTGTTGTCTATATATATTTTCCTAATCACTCTCAAAAGATTAATTCTTCATATCGTCTGAATATGGAAACAGGAACCTTATGGCACAGCATGAGTCACAACCTGGATCGCCAGCATCTTTTCAGGGAGGGATCCCCCAAAGCCAAAAACCCAGTAATCCGTTTTGATCGTATTTTTCAAACAGGGGTGAATGATCATGGTTGCAATATTCTCATTCAACAGGCATTTCCTGATTACGGTGTGTCAGGAACGGTTGACAATGCTACTGGTACTCGTAGTCTCATTCCGGCGGAGTGTTGCCCCTGCGGCAGTTCCTTGACGATATCCGGGGGTCATGGTCCCCGGGTGAGGAAAGGGGGGGTCGTCATGGAGGATCCGGGAGGAATCCCCGAGGAATTCCGCTCTGTAGAAATGCCTGGATAAAATCCGGGCGCTCACAGGGGCTTTTACCCCCCCGCCGCTGTGGCTCAGCGAAGATGCATAAACATCTTCTCGAGCCCGCCCCTGCCAGCGGCAATGGCGGTATTCCCCCCAATTGCGATAACTTCCCGAGAAGGTAATACGCTCATCATCGCAAAGCGCAGGGGCGATCCGGGGACAGCATACCTGTCGAAAGACAGGTGTGATGGGCAGGTAGATTTCCATCAGGAAATCTTTGAACAGGCACTGTCCCCCTCCTCTCTCATGTAAGTAATGAATTAAATTTCAGATGATGAGGTTTTCTCAGAGCCGAATTTCGTTCACTTAATATCCCATGCAACAGAAAAAGTACCCAAAATGCCTGCCGACAGCGATCCCTCAGCACCCTTGACAGGTATCCGGCTCACGAATGGACAGCAATGGCGTTTTCGCCCGACTGATACCGGATCTGCTGAGGTAATCCGGCGGATGGCAGACGTAATGCGACTCTCTCCTGTTTCATCCGGTACGGAATTATTTGTCACGGTCCGGCAGGGTAAAGATGAAGGCAGGGCCCGGGTTCCGGGCCAGAACCCGCTCACCTGCATTCTTCCTCCCGGAACAGACGATGCGATGCAGATAATCCAGATGATGGATCTCACCACAATGATCGCTTCCGAAACCCTTCCCTGCGGAGGGCTGCTCATCCACGGGGCGCTGGCCGAACGGGACGGGTCCGGCGTCATCCTTGCAGCTCCCGGCGGGACGGGTAAGACTACGGCCAGCAACCGGATCCCCCCGCCGTGGCATTCGCTCAGTGATGACGCAACACTGGTGGTGCGGGATGGTTACGGGAACTATTTTGCCCACCCCTTGCCCACGTGGAGCCGTTTCTTCGATAACGGGCCCGGCGGCAGCTGGGAGGTGGAACGGGGGATACCGCTTGCTGCGGTCTTCTTCCTCACCCAGTCGCCGGAAGACCAAGCAGAGCCGCTGAATGCCGGTGAAGCGGCTGCGTACCTGATGGAATCCGTTCACCAGCTCATGGGCGTACCAGCACGGACGGAATGTATACGGGGAGAGTCCGAATCACTCTGCGAGATGGAGCTAGCCGCGGTGAGTGCACTGGTGAAGGTGATACCTGCCTACCTCCTGCACATCAGCCTGACCGGAAGGTTCTGGGAGGAGATCGATACCGTTCTCAAAGAGCGGACCGGGGCCGTTCCTGCCGATAGAAAGGAGAAGACTTCTCCAACCGCAAAGAAATTTCATAGGAGTGAGCTTCCCCATCCAGCGATTGATATGTTCGGCGCCGGGCATATCCCGATTGTGTATTCCGGGCCCAGCATGAACCCGACGCTCCGGGCACCCGACCTGCTGGATGTCGTCCCCTACCATGGGGAGAAGCCTGCTGTCGGCGACATCATCTGCTTTACCCCGCCCGGCGATGAAAAGAATGTCATCCACAGAATTATACGGATTACCGGTTCCGGCATCCAGACACAGGGAGATAATAATCCCTCGGCAGATCCAGCCCTTGTACAGGAGGACCGGATAATCGGCCGGGTGATCGGCGCAACCCGGGAAAAACACCATCGGAAAATTGCCTGTGGGACTCTCGGCCGGTTCACCCGCTGGAGGATGCACATCCGCAAGTCCGCTCTTGATAGAATAGTTAAGATTATCCGACTCGCAAAACCGGCTCTTGTTCTCACCCGGGCAATCTCTCACCTTCTGCCCGGCCGGTGGAAGCCCCGCATCGTACTCTTCTCGTCCAGGAATACCCGGATAATGAGGTTGTTCTTTGGGGCATCTGTCGCCGGGGAATTCAATACAATAGAGGGTAAATGGACAATCCGGTTCCCGTTCTGGCTTCTGGTCAATGAAACTGCTCTTCCTACTGTTGAACGGCCTTAACCGGTTCACCCTCAGGACATTTCCCGCAAACCAATGAATTCACCACGGTAGAGGGCGGTACCGGGTTCTGTGTATGAACATGCCCGGGCAGGTGATGGCAAAGAGCAGCGGTTCCCTGCGTTGATCCAGACGCATGTAATTAAAAATTATTCGCGGGAGATTGAAACCGGTGGGGGAATGGGAATTATGGATGACGTGTATCCTGCATGTCCATAGTTCACCGTGGGATATTCCTGACTATGTTACATGCGGGATTTAATGGTCTTCATACCTCAGTTCCTTTTCTGTCATTACCACCCGTCATCCTGGATGGATCATTCTCCTGACCTGATTTAGAAATATACAGATCAGCCTGAGCTCTGAACATTTCGGCGTATCGTCCGTTCAGTGCCATAAGATCTGCATGTGAGCCATGCTCGACAATTTTTCCCTGTTCAATCACATAGATCCGATCCGCCATCTGAACGGTAGAGAACCGGTGGCTGATAATTACCGCAGTTCTATTCTGAATAACCTCCCTGAACTTCCTGAAGATCTCTGCTTCGGCGAGAGCATCGAGTGAACTTGCCGGTTCATCCAGAAGAATCAGTTCTGCATCCCTGAAAAAAGCCCGTGATAATGCAATTTTTTGCCATTCTCCGGTGCTGAGCTCCTGACCCCCGCTGAAGATTTTACCAAGCATGGTCTTGTACCCGTTCGGAAACCGTTGAATCATCCTGTCTGCTCCTGCTTTCCGGGCCGACTTCTCGATGCTTCCCGGTTCATCAGCACGTTCGATGTCCCCTACCCGGATATTTTCCTCCACGGTGAGCTGGTACCGGATATAATCCTGGAAAAGTACGGATAATCGTCGTCTCCATGCCTCCGGATCAATGCGATTCATGTCGATATCATCCACCGTGATCGTGCCTGCATCAGGGAGGTAGAGTCTGCACAGGAGTTTGAGGAGGGTGCTTTTCCCGGCACCATTCTCACCGACAAAAGCGATTACTTCTCCCTTCCTGATGGTAATTGAAATATCCTGAAGAGCGGGTTTTTGTGCTCCGGGATAGGTGAATGAGACGGAGCTCAGCCGGATTTCGTTTACCGGATGATTCGGGAGCGGAGTTGGATGCTCAGGCGCTGCAATTGCCGGCTTTAAATCAAGAAACTGGAGAAAGTCCCGCAGAAAGAGGTGATCGTCATAGAGCAAGTTGAGGCTTGAAAAGATACTCCCGATATACCCGACACACATCTGAAACCCCATGAAGTACATCACCATGTCACCAAGGGTTATCTTCCCATTGAGTGTCATAAACGCAATCACCGTAAACGATCCAAACACCGCAGCGGTAACCAGTCCCTGGGTGATGATATCCCAGAACGCTTTTGACCGGGAAATAGAGAGTTTTGAGAACCGGATTAATTGCTGGGTTTTATTGTATAATCCCCTGAAGAAGGGTCCGAGGGAAAAGAGCCGGTTCTCTTTGGCATAATGAGAATGGGTAAGCATGATATGATAATAGTTACTTTTCCGGTCCAGTTCGGTCTGCCTGAGAGTAAGATCATGGAGTTGTCTTGAATGCCAAATCCTGACAACCATTGCAGGAATAGCAGATCCTATGAGAATGATCCCTGCGAGTACAGAGAAAGAGAGGATGAGAGAACCGACCGCAGTGATGGAGATGCAATTTTGTACAATCTGCACGAGATCATTTACTATATTTCCCGGACGGGAGGAACCACCGGTCTGGGCCCGTTGCAGGGTATCCTGGTAGACAGGGTTTTCGTAGTATGCAAGATCCAGTGCCATGGACTGGGTATGGACAAGGTCGGTGATCCCCTGGGTCAGCTCGAGGGACTGTACCTCATTCACATATGCAGAGATGGCTCGAAAGCAGGCGGTAAGAAGTGCAATGATCACTGCTGCAAAGATGAAAAGAAAAAGTTCCTGTGAAACAGCGGCCTTGTCTCCGGCAGCAATACCGGCAGTCACGGTGTCCACGAGGAGTTTTATAATGTACAGGGATGCAAGGGGGAGAAGACCGAGGATGAACATAAGGAGGATGTTTGCTAACGTCCATCCAGGCGTGTACCGAAAGACTAGTCGTATTGCCCGGGGGATTTCGTCTTTCATGGATACGAGGGTATCATGGAGATCAAACCCGGAGAGTAGAGAGCCTTTCATAAATACTGAACATGTCCTCCTCTGGAATAATTAGTACTTTTTATTAGTGTGAAACAACATAAAGGCATGATATTTCTCCCATTTCTCTCTCGTAATTTCCTTTACGAGTTGGTAGTCAATAGGATACTATACTCAAAAATGAAATAGAGGATAATTTCCGGTCAGGAATTTTTCCCGCTCCGGCAGGAAAGAACTGCCATGACCAGCAGGGCACCGATCACCGCAGTTACCGGCACCCAGACCGGGACGGGTGATTTCGTTGTCGGTAGCGACGTGGGCTGGGAGGTTTGTGCCAGTGTTGCGGTTGTCTGCGTGGCGACGGGCGTTCGCGTCCCGGTGGATACTGTCGGTGCGGCTGTCTGCACCGTTGTGGTGGGGGTCGTTCCTGCGGATGCCGGTGTTGTTGCAGCGGTTTGAGCCGTTGTTGGTGCGGTGGTTTGAGCCGGGGCGGGTGTTGGTGCGGTTACGGCATTTGCGATCAAGGTAACCGCGGTCTGTGCCAGTGCCCTCCCATGGAGTGACGCCCCACTCTTCATGGTGATCGCCTTTGCCGCGAGTATGGTACCTTCAGCATGCACACCCGCTTCAAGAGTCACACCGGTGCCACCGGCGATCTGCCAATAGACATTCTCCGCTTTTGCGCCGTTGATCAGTACAACCTGCGAAGCGGAATTCATGGTGAGGTCTCCTGCCAGCTGGAAGATCCAGACGGCATCCCCATTGCCCTTGGCGTCCAGAGTGAGAGCCGTTGACGCCGGTATGAGCACGCCGGTGGACCATTTATACAGGCCGGGGGCAAGGGTCCTTCCCCCGAGATTTCCCGCGTACAGTTCGGTGGCATCGGGACCTGCTCGTCCTGCTGCGTCGGTGTATGCAGTTTCCATGTTACTTACGGCCGTTGTGAGAATAGCAGGAGTAGGAGACGCATAGTCGGCCGCATAGACTCTTCCCACCACCAGGGACGATGTCGAAAATTGATTCGAGGAATCCTTGATGAGTCCGAATCCCGTTATGGCCCCCGAAGCGATCGGGCTCACACCAATATTTCCGGTAATCATGGTCGTTCCGGTTGTCGTGATTCCTGATTTTGCGAGAATCACATAATTACCGGCCGTCCCAAGACTCACGGTTGAAGCGCCCATCACACCGGGAGTTATCGCGGCGGCCATCAGGCAGATCAACGCGACGGTGAAAACAATGGAGAACTTTTTTCTTGTACTTTTTTGTGTACCTGTCATGATATCATTCCTCACGCCTTGATAGCCGGAATTATCCCTAACGCCGGCTGGTTATCCCTCATGCCGGTCCGAAATATATACTTTTCTTATTTCATTTATTGCAATGAGACCATCCAGTGAGAGTACCAAGAAAAAATGTTTTGAATCTCTTTATTACGTTTAGCTATTACTTCTCAAAGACCTTCTTGATCTGTCCGACCTTTTCTTGAACTTTGCCGGCGATCTTTTCGACTTTGCCTTCTGCTTCCAGGTCGGGATTCTCGCTGAGTTTCCCGGCGATTTCCTTGATCTCACCCTTCACTTTGTGGATCTTGCCTTCTGCCTTGTCCTGTGTACTGCTTTTCATGGAATTCCTCCGTTTGTGAACGAATTCATCCTCTCTCGTGAATTGCGCGAGGAGCGCATCTCGTCGCTCCTTTCCGGATACATCCTTGAGCCCCCACGGGACCTCGTGTGCCTCCTTTCCGCAAGAACGGGGGGATCTTCATGCGACCCCCCCTCATCAGACGATACGTCTATTTCCCGCCTCGGACTGCGAACCGAGACGTATCCTGGATGCCCCCTCATAAAAAATTTGTTAGTGTTTGTCGTTGTTTTTATCGTTGAATCTATCAAAGAGATCCTTCTCACTCAAACGATCGTTATTGCAGTTATTACGACCATCACTTTCATCCTTATCATAATAGTTCTCTTTATCATTGTTATCGCGCGGCTTTCCACATTCCTTGTGGATCTGGATGTTGCCGCCCTTCAGAGTGCCCGAAGCGCTGTAACCGTTCGAGAGTGTCAGACTGAAGCTGTCCTTGTTGCGGCCGGACTCGCCGTTGTCAACAACAACAACCGTGTAGGTGAAGGATCCTTTACCGTTGACCTTGGCAATGCCTTCGATCCGACGTGTCACGGCATCGATTACGGTGTAACCCGTAACACTCGTGCTCGTGACCTTCACACCATTCTTGCCGTGGTCATTGTATGAGAGGTCACCCCAGAACTTGCCGTTCTTGATGCCGCCGGAAACGCCGAAGGTCGCTTTGTCATTGATCCATCCACCACCGGTAACGAAATCACTGCAAGGCTTGGGCCTGGGGCAAGACTTGGGCGGAACTGTGCCGCCGCAGGTCGCGATTGTGTCTGTACTCATCGTCACTGCACCATTCAAAGCCAACATTTTACCGGACACGATTGTACTTGGTGGAGTGTTTGCGGCGGAGGTCATGGTAATGGTCGTGTAGGCAATAACGGTTCCCAGGAACTGAGAGCCATCGATAGTCGCGGAGGAACCAACAGCCCAATACACGTTCGGACCAGTGCAAGTCTGACTCGGATTGTTGAGGGCGACGACTTTTGAATCAGCCATCGTTACAAGCGTGGTGCCCGTCTGGAAAATAAACACCGCATTGGGGTCTCCCTGGAAATCAAGAGTAAGTGTTCCACCCACCTGCAAATTCGCAGACGGCGCGAACTTATAAACGCCGGGCGTGAACGTCCTTCCATCCAGCTGAGTAACACCCGAGTAGGTAGTAGTGGGCACCTGGGCTACGAGATAATTGTACGTGGTGACGGCATCATTATGAGCCGCAGCTGCGACAGGACCTCCCGCATATATCGTCCCGCTCACTAGCCCCAGCCCCGGTGTCACTGTCCCTGGACCCGAGATCCTGTTTGCTGGCGGCTGTTGGAAGCCGGTGATTGCGGTACCCGGGTAGACACCCAGATCTCCGGTGATGACTGATGCACCAGCATTGGTGACCGTCGTCGCACCCAGCACCGCGAAATTGCTGGCCGACCCAAGAGTGACGAAATCACTGCAAGGCTTGGGTGTAGGTGTTGGTGTGGGTGTTGGTGGGCATGGTGGTGTTGGTTTGTGTGTGCATGGTGGTGTTGGTGTTGGTGGGCATGTTGGTGTTGGTGTGGGTGTTGGTGTAGGTGTTGGTGTGGGTGTTGGTGTTACCGTGCCACCGCAGGTCGTGGTTGTGTCGATTGCGTCATTAATCATCGTCACTTCACCATTCAAAGCCAGCATCCTGCCCGACACGATTGTAATAGGGGGATTGTTTGCGGCGGGAGTCATGGTAATGGACGTGGTGGCAATAACGGTTCCCAGGAACTGAGAGCCATCGATAGTCGCGGAGGAACCAACAGCCCAGTACACGTTCGAACCGCAAGACAGACTGCCGGTGCCGGTGTCGATGGCGACGATTTTTGAATTAGCCATCGCTACCAGCGTGCTGCCCATCTGGAAAATAAACACCGCATTGGGGTCTCCCTGGAAATCAAGAGTAAGTGTACCATCTACCTGCAAATTAGCGGCCGATGGAAACTTATAAACGCCGGGCGTCAGCGTGAGTCCATTCAGCTGAATAACAGCATCCGGGTAGGTAGTAGTTGGGGCCTGGGCCCAGAGAGCATTGTACGCGGTCAGGGCATCAGCCTGAGCCTGAGCTGCGACAGCATCTCCCGTATATATCGTCCCGCTTACGAGCCCCGGCGGGAAGCCGGTGACTGCGGTACCCGGGCTGACACCCAGATCTCCGGTGATCTGTGATGGCCCGACATTGGTAACTGTCGTTGCACCGAGGACCCCAAAATTACCGGCCGTCCCAAGATTCACGGCTGAAGCGCCCATGACGCCGGGAATTATCACGGCCGTCATCAGGCAGATCAACGCTACGGTCAAAACAATGGAGAACCTTTTTCTCGCACTTTTTCTTGTACCTGTCATGTTATCACTCCTCACTCCTTGATAGTCGGAATTGTCCCTCAGGCCGGCTCATTATTGCCGGTCCTTGATATATACCTTTCTGTTCTTTCAGTTATTGCAATGAGACTATCCAATGAGAATACTAATATAAAGACGTAGAATATTAAGATAAAAACGTTTTGAATCTCTTTATCGCATTGGACACCGGTATATTTATATATTTCAAAATCGCGTCCATATAGTTGACAAAACCTGCAATAATCCAGGAGTTCGGGCCGGTGCGGTCGGGTCTTCGCAAGACTTATATCTGCCCGTTGACATATCCCCCAGTTCGGAGGGTATACAGGATTGTATATCACCTGCCGTATCTGCGGGTACCGGAGAGACGTGCCAAGGGCGACCTCGTGATCGGGAGACCGGAGCCGGTCACCGGCCTCGCGGGTGGACGCAGGATATGCCCGGTCCTTCACCCAACCGGGCGACCGGTATTCCATCCTGGAACCCGACAGCACCGCAGCCAGCCCGGACGGTGGCCGGTTGACAGAGCAGACAACGTGGAGCGTGCATGCGATGGATAAAAATACCAGGGACCAGATCCTCATTCTTACGCTTGGAGTCCTCATCGGTGCGAGCGGGTACCTTGCCAACTCGCTTTTCCTCTGGAACGCGTCTGTGAACAAGGAAAAGAGCGACATTGCCGAGGGGCTCTATCTCGACGTCTCGTCGCTCGAGGACTCCCTCGTCGCCGCAGACCAGGAATTCCTCGCGAACCCCGGTGACAAGTATATCTTCGTCCAGAGCACCCCGCTCTACTCGGAGAACGGCCTGTACTTCGCCTACCAGCGGGATATCCCAAAGCTGGACCGGAAGGTCGCACAGGACACGTTCACGTTCTATAATCACCTGCTGTCGGCGGAGCGGGACCGGAACAATATCTACGAGATCCAGCGGGAGGGGGATCTTCGGGATCTCACCACGGCAGAGCGGAGACGGCAGCAGATCCTGACCCAGAATGTCGCCCATGAAGTGAACATATCGGTGAGCCTTCTGCCCCCCCTGGAACAGGAGCTGGGCGCTGCGACCTGAGATGAATCGCCATCTCCCTTGTTCTGTCGTGGTACGAGCCATACCCCCTATCGCGGGCGGTCACGATGAGTTTTCCATAGATCCGGCGCCTGCATCTGCAGAATAGGAAATATATTATGCATGACCATGCGTCATGGATAATGAAGATCTTCCATTTATGCTCGATAGTTGTTAGATCGGATCTAAGGGAAAAACGGGTGGATCAGGAGGTGCAATCTTCTTGCTGGGCATCGCCAGATCCTCTTTGTTTTTTATTCCCTCAGGGATCCTCGCTACAATATGAACGTGACCACGGCAATTACAACGAAGATTATGACGAGCCATTTTGCGATTTCCATAGAGAAACCGGCTATCCCTTTTGCACCAAATATGTAGAATACCAATGCCAGTACAAGGAAAATTACCGCAAGATAGATTAAATCAGCCATTGTTCACCTCATTTCTGTCTCTTCTTCAATTTTGATCCGGCCTCGTGTGCCGCGATTTTTGCATCAGACACGGCTTTGTGGACACCGATTTTTACATCATCTGATACTTTCTGTGCTTCTCCTCCCGCATCTTTGAGTATCTTACGTGCGGCGACCGTTGCATCATCATAGACGGCATGTGCAGCCACGCGGGCATTATCGACTGCTTTGCTGGCCTTTACTTTTGGATTATCAGTCATTATGTATTCAACTCCTCCTCTATCGGAGGCAATGGGTATAGAGAGAGAAGTATATAAAAATCTTACCTTTTATTGCACAATCTGGAACAATCCAGAATTTCCGGTGTTGAATACCCATAAGAGCCAATATCCCCATATTCTGTTTTAAACCGGTTACCACAATTGACATAAAATCAACCTCGGAAGGCCGGTTTTTGAATTTCCCACCTCATCAGCATTTTTAAGAGACCGGTAATTCATCCCGAAATCAATTGTGGCCATGCAAATTTTCGAACAAGACATTAGGTTTTTATACTATTCCCGTCATACACCGACTTGCTCTGGTATGGTTATGTAACCAGGTGAAATTACTGGATCTGGGAAACAAAGAACTGCATTGCGAGAATGATGAAAATATCTCAGGGAGACTGTGGTGGTTTGCATGGATGAAAAAACTTCACGGGATGATGAAAAAGGCCGGGAACTGGCGACAGAAAAGGGACGAAAACAGGAACAGGACATGCAGCACGAGCGTGAACTGGCGACAGAAAAGGGACGAAAACAGGGACGGGAGGAGGAACGTGCACGGGAAAAGCCAAAGGGTGGTTTGGGAACCGGGACAAAGATCGTCATCTCCCTTATCGTTCTTGCCATCATTGTAGTGGTGCTAGCCATTCTGACGCTGTCTGTATCAGTTACGAATGCAGCACCAGGTATCTCGTTACCCTTTACTACCAACTATGGCGTTTCGTTCCCCGAAGGCAAGACAATAACAATCGGGAACACACATGTCACTGTGCTCTCGTACCAGAACGAGTTAATCTCGGATATTGATGGCGACCGGCAGAAACTTGTGGTGGGAGAGGACAGGGTTGTCGCAGAACGGCATGCGGTGATCACTACACTCGGTGCAATCACGCTTATGGATACCGACTTCCAGATTAACCTTAAGTACAGAGGTGATCTGGAAAACCGGGCATACTTCGATATGGCGGTACATACCTCACGCCAGGTACCGGAGATGCTTCTCCACCAGCTGCTTCCAGCCGAGATAGATGCACGACCTGTCTGAATCACTCATGAACATACACCATTTTTACGGGTAAAATACCATTCACCATGAGTGCAACCGGCCCGAGAGATCACTATATCGAGCGGGATGCTGCCGGATAGTTCAATCAGGGAGACAACGGTGAATCTCCCCCGCGGCAGTAAATATACGGTCATACCGGTGATGAATTTATTTACTTGACTCTTGCACTCCTCCAATCTCTGATGAGTTGTGGTTTTCGTTCATAGGGCAAGCCTATCAGGGCGAACAAATAATGAATCTGACGAAAATGTGATACTCCCCTATTTTTCCTAGAGGTGATTCATGATAAATTCCCTGATCTTTTTATGATCAGCCAGACGTCTGACGATATATTTTGTTACCTGGACTGTTTGTACATCAAATAATCTTGTTACAATCAACCCAACAATAAATATAAGCACGCCCATGAAAACCGCCAAAACAACACCTATTTGGCCAAAGAACGACACGTAAAAGAAAGTAACGACCATTGCAAGAACCGACATAAGAGCGGCCCTGATAATAAAATAGAGTCTCTGCAACCACGTAGAAAGCAACAATGCCTTTATCACCGCTCTTTTTTCGATAACGCGGTCAGCTCCAGACGGAACACTTTCTATCTCGTGGAATATGCTTTTTGTATAATGAAGATCTGATAATTGTAATATCTTTTTTGCATATTTGGCTTCTGATAAATCCTTAGAACTTGCGGTTTCAAGTTCCACCATAATTCTATGAGATATTTCAGCTATTTCGTTATCTATCAGAGATGGCATTTCCGAACCTGGAGAGTCTTTTGTCATAGTACATCTATCCTGCTCAGGAGTGGAGTGAGTCGTCGCTGGCAGTGTCTTCTTAATCATTCTTTATATAAATATATTACTCGATCAACCAGAATCACTCCAGACGCACACAGAAGTCCATGCACAGACTTTCACATTGTGGAATGAATCACACGTACGAGCCGCTTTGGAACTGATGTGGGGAGAGAGGGAATAGGGGAATGGCACGGAAAGGGTGAAAGTGCCACGGTATACATGCAGCGTCGTGAATGAATAAAAATGGGTAAGGTACCATTCCAGCCCCCAACTTTTCTCCGGTACGTGGATTATCCTCCGATTTTTAACCGTTCCGGATCCGCGCGATGATTGTATCGCCAGACGTATTCCGTACAGCGGTAATTTTCGACGTGTGATTCCTCCTTTTGATGCGAGCTTCCGTTTGAGGTACCCCCAGAATCCTCGAGGTCCGTTGATGTGGTTTCCCCTCCCGTCGCTGTAGCTGCCCTCCCCGTGATGGACGAGGCGGTGGACGTATCCCCGGGCGGCGATCCCGGTGTATGAGTCCACCCCTGGAGTTCATCGAGACGCTGATGCCGAAATGGGAGGATTTCCTCGTAACCATGACCCCCGAGAAGAAAGAGGTGATGGGGGAGCACTTCGCTTACAACCGACGGCTCTTTGATGAGGGAAAGATCCTCCTGGGCGGGGCGGCGACCGACGGATCCATCGGCATCATCATCCTCAGGGTAGGTTCGGCGGACGAGGCACAGTAGATCTACGAGAACAACCCTGCCGTGAAGGCGGGGATCGGCTACCCGGAACTCACCCGTTCCGGGTAGGTCTGTTCGCCGGTCAGAAACCGTGAAGGGAATGCTGTAACCAGCCTTGCGGCTAATACGGATCCGGATGCTGCTACGGCTTCCCTCGCCAGCGGTGAGTCGCCTTAGTCCTGCCTCCCATCTTCTCCAGGAGTTCGGCGAGACGCTCCCAGGACTCGACTGCGCCCGATTCCATTCCCGACGCGACCATTCCATCGAGATCCTCAAGATTCGCGTATCGGGCTATGCTCGTCATCTTCGTCCTGCCACCCGGATCTTCCAGCGTCACGGTTTCAACCAGTTCATGGCCGGGGGGTATGCCTTCGAAGTTGAAGGTGTCCGAGAGGAGCCTCGGCGGGTCGATCCGCCTGTACAACCCGTGAAATGCGTATTCGTTGCCGCCTTCGTCGCGGGATACATAGCGCCATGAGCCGCCTGCATTCACATCCATCTTCTCAACAGTGGTGGTCTGGTTTCGGGGCCCCCACCATTGCGGTATGGCATTCGGGTCAGTGATGGTTTTCCACACTGTTTCCCGCGGCGCATCAAAGATGCGATCAATCATGACCGTCAGTTCATCCCGTTTTACGGTGAAGTGAGTCTCTGGCATGCTCATTTCTCTTCCATCGCCCATAGCGGTGACTCCTCAATAAAGTATCTAAAAATTGGTGATTCTTTTCACCCGAACTTCTTCTTCGAGATCTCCAGGGCCTCGACGGCGGGGAGCTTCTTTCCCGTGAGGAACTCGAGGCACGCCCCTCCGCCCGTGGAGACGTGGGTGATCTTCCCCCCGAGGCCGAGCTTCTCCACCATGGCGCCGGTATGCCCGCCCCCGATGACCGAGAAGGGCGCCTGGGCCGTGGCGTTGAGGAGCTCCACGGTCCCGAGGGCGAAGGCCTCCTCCTCGAAGACCCCGGCCGGGCCGTTGAAGACAACGGTCCCCGAGGACCGGATCCACTCGGCCATCTCCTCGATAGCATCCACCCCTATGTCCATGACAGGGGTATCCCTCGGGATGGCATCCACGGAGAACTCCACCCGCTCCCCGTCCTTTCGCACCGCCACCCAGGTGGGGATATGGATCTCGTCGCCATGCCGTTCGAGGAGTTCCCGGGCGAGCTCGATCTCCTTCAGGTACTCGAGCTTGTGGATGAGCTGGGTGGAGGGCTCCCCGATGTCGTACCCCTGTGCGATGAGGAAGACGTTCGCCACGACCCCCGTCACGACGACGGCGTCGGCGATCCCGTGGTCGAGCATGTGGGCCATGACCGCGATGGAGTCGTCCACCTTGGTCCCGCCCATCACGGCGGTCACCGGCTTCTGGGTGCCCGCGAGCACCCGGGAGAGCATCGAGACCTCCTTCTCCATGAGGAGCCCGGCCACCGAGCGCATAGCAAGGGGGAGGCCGACCACGGTGGGCTGGGAGCGGTGCGCCGTCCCGAATGCATCGTTCACGAAGAGGTCGCCCATCACGGCGAGCTTCCTCACAAGGAGCGTCTTTACCGCCTGCTCGGCAGGGAGTTTCAGGTTCTCCTCGGCAGAGAACCGGACGTTCTCAAGCATCAGGATATCGCCGTCGGAGAGGGTCCGGACGGCCTCCTTCGCCCGTGACCCGACGATGTCGTCCATGTAGCGGACCGGCCGGCGGAGGAGCCTCCCGAGCCGCTCGGCGTGGGCCTCGAGCGTGGTGAAGTCCTTCTTGCCTGGCCGGGACTGGTGGGTGAGGATCACAACCTTCCCGTCCCGGAGGCGTTCGATCGTGGGGATATGCTCCCTGAACCGCTTGTCGTCGAGGATCTGGTTCGAGAAGGGATCGATGGGGGAGTTCAGGTCGAGGCGGAGGAGGACGGTCCGTCCGGCCCACCGCACCTCGTCCAGGGTTCCGATGGATCCAGCCATCACCTCACCTCCTCCTAGTCCTTGTGGGTCGCCTTGATCTTCTTCAGCCTGAAGAGCTCTTCGCGCTCCATCTCATCAAGGCGCATCTTAATGAAGTCCCGAGCAGCGGTGAGCTCGGGGATGACCTTGAACTCGAGCGCGTTCACCCTCCGCTTCGTTGACTCGATCTCATCGAGGAGCCGCTTCATCGTCGTCTCGATCTCGGCGGCACGGACGATGGAGTCGACGAGCTCCTCGTACGCCGTCGCGGTCTCGTCCATCACTGAGGAGGTGGCTAAAAGGCCGTAGCCCCGGTCGAAGAGGCCCTTTCGCACCTTCGACGCCTCGATCTGGGGGACCACTACCCCCATGATGTTCTTTGATTTGAGCACGATCGAGGGTGTTTCCTTCACCGAGAAGGCTGCGGCCTTCAGGCTGATGGACCCCTCGACGGTGTTCGCGAGGTCGCTCATCCTCGCGGCCTTCCTGTACTTCTCCTGGAGGTCCTCCCGTGTCGTCTTCGCCTTCTCGAGGACATT
Organism: Methanomicrobiales archaeon; assembly: GCA_015660865.1. GTDB lineage: Archaea > Halobacteriota > Methanomicrobia > Methanomicrobiales > JACTUA01 > JACTUA01. Next base: position 441,165 of record JACTUA010000001.1, read on the forward strand.
GAAGAACTCCAGGATGAGCCCGTCGCGCTTCATCTTGAGGATGTTGTAGCCCCGCTCGGAGAGCTTGATCTTCCTCTTCAGCTGGATCAGCTCGGAGCGGGTGGGCTTGATGTCCCGGATGGCCATGGGAGGTTACCCCTGGGGCGCCGCTTGCGCGGGCGCTCCCTTCTTCTCGCCCCGGAACTTGGGGTGGTACTTCTCGATGAGCGGGCGGTCTATCCGCACGAGCTGCTCGACAGGCAGCATCGAGAGGAGCTCCCAGGAGAGGTCCAGGGTCTGGACGATGGACCGGTCCTCGTTCGGCCCCTGCCGGACGAAGCGGTCCTCGAACTGGTCGGCGAACTCGAGGAAGAGCCGGTCCCGCTCGGAGAGGGCCTCCTTCCCGACGATCGCCACGAGGCCGCGGAGGTCGTTCCCCTCGGCATAGGCCGCATAGCACTGGTCAGAGACCTTCTTGTGGTCCTCCCTCGTATGGGCGGCGCCGATCCCCAGGTTCATGAGCCGGGAGAGGGAGGGGAGGACGTTGATCGGTGGGTAGATTCCCTTCCGGTGGAGTTCACGGGAGATGACGAGCTGACCCTCGGTGATGTAGCCCGAGAGGTCGGGGATGGGGTGGGTGATATCGTCGCCGGGCATGGTAAGGATGGGGAACTGGGTGATGGAGCCCTTGACCCCGTGGATGAGCCCTGCCCGCTCGTAGATCGATGCAAGGTCGGTGTACATGTAGCCGGGGTATCCACGCCGGCCGGGGACCTCCTCGCGGGCCGCCCCGATCTGCCGGAGGGCCTCGCAGTAGTTGGTCATGTCCGTCAGGATGACGAGAACGTGCATCGAGAGTTCGAAGGCAAGGTACTCCGCGGTGGTGAGGGCGAGTCGCGGGGTGATGATCCGTTCCACGGCCGGGTCGTCGGCGAGGTTGAGGAAGACCACGGCACGCTCGAGGGCACCCGTCCGCTCGAAATCTGCCATGAAATGGTTTGCCTCCTCCTTCGTGATCCCCATCGCGGCGAAGACCACGGCAAAGGGCTCCTTGGACCCGAGCACCTTGGCCTGGCGGGCGATCTGGAGGGCGATGTCGTTGTGGGGGAGGCCTGCGCCCGAGAAGATCGGGAGCTTCTGCCCGCGGACGAGGGTGTTCATCCCGTCGATGGTGGAGATGCCCGTCTGGATGAACTCCTCGGGGGAGTGGCGGGCATAGGGGTTGATGGCAGCGCCGGTGATGTCAAGGCGCTTCTCGGGGACGATCTCCGGGCCGCCGTCGATGGGCTTCCCGCCGCCCGAGAGGATCCGGCCGAGCATCCCCTTCCCGACGGGCATCTTGATCGTCTCCCCGGTGAACCGGATGCCGCTGTCCCTGCCGATCCCTGCCGTGGTCTCGAAGACCTGGACGACGACGAGCTCGTCGCTCGTGTCGAGGACCTGCCCCCGTTTTATGGATCCGTCGGAGAGGATGATGTTCACGAGCTCGCCATAGCCGACGGGCTCGGTCTTCTCGACGAAGACGAGGGGCCCGGCGATCTGGTTGATGGTCTTGTACTCCTTCATTATCCCGCCCTCATCGCTGAAAACTCGGCATCCATGGATGCCATGATCTTCTCAAGGGCCGGCTTGTAGTCCTTGATGAACTTGATCTGGGGGAGCTCGCCCTTGGACTTCACCGCGATGATCTGGGGGAGGAGGACCCCTGCCGCCTGGGCCGCGTAGGCATACTCCGAGTATTTCCTGATGGCCGTGAGCATCGCGAACTGCTTCGTCATATCGCAGTAGGTATCCACCGGGTCGTAAGCGTTCTGCTGGAGGAAGATCTCCCGCACCATCCTCGCCACCTCGATGGTGATCTGCTGCTCCTCGGGGAGGGCATCCGAACCCACGAGCTGGACGATTTCCTGGAGCTCTGCCTCCTTTTCAAGGATCTCCATCGCCCAGGCCCGGACCTTGTTCCACTCGGGTGAGACCTCGCGGTCGTACCACCCCTGGAGGGCGTCGAGGTACAGGGAGTAGGAGTTGAGCCAGTTGATCGCCGGGAAGTGCCGCCGCTGGGAGAGTTTCGCGTCGAGCGCCCAGAAGACCTTCACGATACGGAGCGTGTTCTGCGTGACCGGCTCCGAGAAGTCGCCGCCGGGCGGCGAGACGGCGCCGATGACCGAGACCGATCCGTTCTTCCCGTTCAGGTTGAGCACCCGTCCCGCCCGCTCGTAGAACTCCGAGAGCCGTGCCGCGAGGTACGCGGGGTAGCCCTCCTCGCCCGGCATCTCCTCGAGCCGGGATGAGATCTCGCGCATGGCCTCGGCCCACCGCGAGGTGGAGTCGGCCATGAGGGAGACGTCGTAGCCCATGTCCCGGAAGTACTCGGCGATGGTGATCGCGGTGTAGACCGAGGCCTCCCGAGCGGCGACCGGCATGTTCGAGGTGTTCGCGATGAGGACCGTCCGCTCCATGAGAGGCTTACCCGACTTCGGGTCCACGAGCTTCGGGAACTCGGTGAGCACCTCGGTCATCTCGTTCCCCCGCTCGCCGCAGCCGACGTAGACCACGATCTCCGAGTCAGACCACTTGGCGAGCTGCTGCTGGGTGACCGTCTTCCCGCTCCCGAAGGGCCCGGGGATGGCGGCGGTCCCGCCCTTCGCGATGGGGAAGAGGCCGTCCAGGATCCGCTGCCCGGTGAGGAGCGGGATGTCCGGGTTGAGCTTCTCCTTCACGGGCCTTGAGACCCGGACCGGCCATTTCTGCATCATGGTGATCTGGGTCCCGTCCTCGAGGACGCAGACGACCTCCTCGACGGTGAAGGATCCCGGTTTGATACTCTTCACCACGCTGCCCTTGACCTTGGGAGGCACCATGATCCGGTGGACGATGTTCGTCTCCTGCACCTCGCCAAGGATCGAGCCCGGGCCCACCCGGTCCCCTGCCTTCACCACGGGCTTGAACTCCCACTTCTTTGTCCGGTCAAGGCCGGGCGCCGAGACGCCCCGGGAGATGAAGTTCCCCTGCTTGGTGATGAGCACCGCCAGGGGCCGCTGTATCCCGTCGTAGATGCTCTTGAGGAGGCCCGGCCCGAGCTCCACCGACAGGGGAAGCCCGGTGTTCACCACGGGCTCCCCGGGCCGGATGCCCGAGGTATCCTCGTAGACCTGGATGATGGTCATATCCTCCTGGATCTTGATGACCTCCCCCATGAGCTCTTCCTTCCCCACCTTCACCACGTCGTACATGTGGGCATCCATCCCCACCGCGGTGACGACAGGACCTGCGATCCGCTTGAGAATTCCCTGATTCCTCATGTATATCCCTCGCTTGTCACTTCCACAGGTCAACACCCACCGATCTCTTGATCTTCTCGCGGAGGGAGATCCCCCCCTCCTCTCTCCCGATGGCCACCACCGTCGGCCTGATGGAGTTCTCCAGGGTGGTGCGGAGGCGCACCGGTATCCTCTCGAAGTCGGCGGTGGAGAGGACGAGGATACCGACCTCCGGGTCATCCATGGCCCGCTGGATGGCAGCCTTCAGTTTCTCCTCACCCTCGGCGGGGTATGTCTTCTTGATCCCCGCGAGCCGGAAGCCCAGGACGAACTCACCGCTCCCAATGACTGCTATCTCCACTCAGATCACCAGGTACCGCTTGATCTCCTCGGTAGGGATGTTCACCTTCTTCCCCCGGGCAATGGTCCGCAGGTTGGCGACCTCGTACTTCTTCTCCTCCAGGTACGAGAGGATGGGATAGATGGAGAAGGGGTGCATCTTGGACATGAAGCTCATCTGGTGGAGGAGGACCCGGGTGAGAGCGATCTCGATCTCATGGATCGGCCGCTCCTTCCGGAGATCCTCGAGGGCTGCCTGGAGGGGTTCAAAGCCGGCCTTCTTCTTCAGGGCGTCGATGAACTCCCCCCGGGCCTCGATGCCGTTCAGCCTGACGAGGTCTGCAACCGGTATCCCGCCCTTGGGGATCATGAGGGACAGGATATCCCCCTTCTCCTTATACTCCCTGAGCCTGAAGAGGTTCTGAATGTTCTTGAAGTCGATCTCCATCCTGAGCCAGTCTAAGAAGATCTCCCCCCCCTTCACCCCGCTCCCTGCCACGATGGCGAGGTCCTCGTAGTAGTTCTTGATGAGCTCGTTCTCCAGGGTCATGAGGGACGCGTCCGTGATCCCCGCGGCGAATATCCCCTCGATGATATGGGAGAACCTCACCCCCGAGAGGGCGGCCACGACCTTCTCCACCGAATCCTCGGTGAGGAGCCGGTCCAGGAATTCGCGGTCGAGATCCCCTGCCGGGATGAGGACCTCCTTGATCTTTCCCGCTTTCATCCCCTGGGCCTTGCCCCGGAGGATGTTGATGACGTTCTGGAAGTCCCAGCGCCGCAGGTATGCGGAGGCGAATCCGTGGAGGCCTTCCGGGACGATCTCCAGGATCTTGTGGAACTCCTTCGCCATGTTCCAGGAGAGGGCCATCTCGATGAGGTCGAGGTCCGTTCCCGCGCAGAGCGTCGAGAGTTCCCCGATCTCCTTCTTGTAGCCGGTCTCCCCGATGAACCTGATGATCTCCGAGAGTTCCATGTTGAGCATCCGGAGGAGCTCCTCCCGGGGCAGGAGTGAGGATCGGCGGACCCGCAGCCGGGTGCACACATAGATGTACGAACCCGGGGCGCTTACCAGAGCCATGCTACGATCCTCTCACCCGAACAGGACATCGGATGCATCCTTTAGCCCCGCTTCCCAGACCCGGTCCAGGAACATGCGGTAGCTGTAATCGATCTTCAGCTGCCCGCTCGCGCTCTCGATGATGATCCCGCCCGGGATATCCACGTTTCCCCCGAACCGGAACCCCGAGAACTCGGGACCTTCGGAGAGGATCGACTGTAAGGCCTGGGCATCCCGGCCGCTGCAGAAGACCGCACCCGCCGGGATCTCCTTCTTTGCCCTCGCGAGGAGGTTTTTGATGGTATCCCTCCGGAAGCTCTCAGGGAGCCGGCCGATGGCATCAAGGGTTGCCCGGTACACCTGGTCGAGGAGGTCCTTCTGGGTGTTGAGGAGCATCCTTTTTACGGCAAGCTTCGCCGAGGATTCCTCCAGTTCCGCCATGCGGGCCGCCTGCCGGTTCACGTCGTCCTCTGCCCCGCGCCTGATCTCCGCCGCACGCTCCTGTGCAAGAGAGAGGATCCTCTCGGTCTCCTTCCAGGTCTCTTCCTGGATGGCCAGAGCGTCCCGCTTCGCCTTATCCTTTATATCGAGAGCGACCGCTTCGAGCTCCATCGCCCGCTCCCTTCAGATGATGAGGAGGAGCGCCACGACGAGGCCGAAGATGACGATGGTCTCCGGGATGACCGTGAGGATGAGGACCGAACCGAAGACCTCTGGTTTCTCGGCTGTGGCACCGACTGCCGCAGTCCCGATGGCGTACTCGGCGAGGGCCGTGGATGCGGCGGTTGTGCTGATGGCGATGGATGCCGCAATCGCCTTTGTTCCTACCTGCGATGCCTTGATCAGATCCGGGGTCAATGCCGCCAGAGTCTGAACTGCTGTTGGTTCAATGGGAAGTGCCATTTTCAATCCTCCGAAAATCTCTTTTCCATGCCAAATGGACGGTACTTCTTTCCTCCACCTTTGTAGAACTTGGTGAAGAACTCAACATACTGTAACCTCAGCGACTGCAGCCCGCCCCCGATGAGCCCGAGTGCCGTGTTGAGCAGGTGCCCTACGACGAGGACTGCAATCCCGATCAGGATCAGTACGATCCCCATGAATGTAAGAGTTTCTAAATTAGGTTCGATGAGTTTTGAGATCGCGATATAATTGATGACGATCGCGATGACCACCGATGAGAGCCCCACCGCGGCCAGCCGGGCGTAGGACATGGAGTTGGAGATGATGGTGGGGAGCTCGATGAGCTCGAGAGACGACTCCATGCCGATGAAGACGATGCCCGCGATGATCATCACCACACCCGCGAGAGCGGAGAGGGAGAGCCCCATGATGACGGGTGGCAGGGCGGTAAGGTTCGGCATGTAGGGTATGGGGAAGAGGGACCAGATCATGGAGAGGATGCCGAACATGGTGACTATCCACCCCACCTGGCCCAGGATCCCCTTCATGCCGTGGTGGCCACGGCTCTGGTTGACGGCGTTGAGCACCCTGCCGAGGGTGATCTGGGCGATGGCTATCCAGACTGCAAAGACGAGTAGCCCGACGATATTCGGCCCTTCCCCGGCCTCACCACCGATAACAAGGTGCCGGGAGAAGAGGATGGGGTGCCAGGGGAACTCGAAACCGAAGAACTCGGAGAAGAGGAGGCCAAAGATGATGCTTGAGATGCTGCAGTTCCGGAGCACGGCGGATAACCGTGCCGCCTCCTTCGACGCGAGGATCTTCGGCAGGGCGAGGGCAGCGGCAAGGAGGACGGCGCCGTACCCCACGTCCCCCAGGATGATGCCGAAGAAGATGGGGAAGATGATGGCCACCGGGAGGGTGGGATCGACCTCAGAGTACCGGGGTCTTGAGTGGAGATCGGTGATGAGCTCGGTGGGCCGGGCGAAGGGGGGATTCTCGTAATCCACCGGGACATCCCTCGTTTCATGGCCCATCTCGATCTCGGCGATGTACACCTTTCCCCCGGCAGTCCTTGCCACTCCCTCCCTGAGGGCCTTCACCCGCTCGGTGGGGACCCAGCCCTCGGCTACGAAGGTCCCCTCGCTCGTGGCAAACCGGAGGGGTGCCTCGAACTGCTCTGCCTGGGTGGAGAGGATCTCCTCGCATGCGAGGAGGAAAGCCTCGTGCTGCGAGCGTATCTCGCCGAGACGGTGGTCGGTCTCCTCCATCTCCTTCTTCACCCTGTCCAGATCCACCCTGCATGCCCCGAGCCGCTCCTTCGGGTATCCGGAACCCTCAGGGATGGTAAGGGGCTGGAAACGGGCCTCCTGGAGGATCCCTTCCACCTCTCCCCGGTCCCCCGTCCTCACAAAGACGGCAATGAAGTGCCCCTCCACTGCCGAGGTGAAGAACTTCTCATGGGGGACCGGTATGTTCACATCATGGCTAATTTTTCCTGCAAAGACCGCGAGGCTGGAATACCCGCGATACATGTCCAGATCCAAGGGAGCGGCGGCGAAGGGCGTGAGGACGGCGATCTCCTCTTCGAGTTGCCTGACCCGGGGTTCCAGGAGATCCCGCTTCCTGGACACGAGGCCTTCCACCTCCTCCTCCAGGGAGGGCAGATCGCGCTCCATCCTGCCGGCGATATCCCCGGTCTTTGGCCTCTCCTTCACGGAAGCCTCCGGGGGATGGATGCCGAGGAGGGAGAGCACGCCCCGGAGCCGGACGAGTTCCTCGGAGATGGAGCCGGCTCTCGGGAGGGGCTTTCCCAGGACGAAACCCTCGTACTCCACGTCCTTTCCTTCCACGTACTCCCGGATGTGGAAGGCGTGCTGGAGGTAGAGTTCGCGGATGGTCTCCTCCATCCTCTCCTTGAGACCCGTGATGAGGAGGTGGGTCATGGCCTTAGTCTTTAACATACACCTCCGTCTCGAACCGCGAAAGAAGGAGCCTCACCGCCCCGTCCAGGTTCTTCCCGCTCTGCTCCCGCAGGAGAGCGGCCTTCCGTTCGCCTTCCCGCAGGATCTCTTCACGCCTCCGGGCAGCTTCTCTCCTCGCGTCATCCAGGCGCTTCTTCTTGTACTCCCCGGATCCGGTCCCTGCTTTCATCACCAGGTTGTCTGCCTCAAGGGTAGCAGCGGAGAGACTGCGCTCCTTCTCGGCCTTTGCCCCGGCCATCTCTGCCTGGTACTCCTCCTCTGCCTTCTTGATCGCCTTTAAGACTTCAGTCTTCATACCACGCTCCTTCCGGTGCTAATACACCAAACTTGAGAAAAGTTCCGATATATGTGTTGTTATTTTGTACCGGGCGGTTTCCGAAGGGAACCGACACCTCATACGGGCGGTTTCCGAAGGAAATCGACAGCCGGTGCCAGCCGGTTTTGAAGGGGGATCCGGGGTTCTCCGGCCATCCTTCCCTACCCGGTCACATACCGAAATTCGTTGCATTCAGGGGCCAGTCCCCTCTTTTCATCCGCAGCCCGAGCCCGATTTGGCCGAAACCTATATCGTTCCCCTTGATTATGGTAGCGTGAGGTGGAGCCGGCATGCCGGATGTCAGTGACCAGGAGCGGGGAAGAAGGGTCTTCCAGATCCAGAAGGAGAAGCACGCCGAGGAAGCCTTGGATAAGGCGCGGAAGAGTCTGGGTGAGAGCTGGAAGGGCCTCACCCTCGCAGAGATCAGGACCCTGAAGTTCATCCTTGGGGAGGCCTGGGTCTTCCTCGACCGGAAGTCCTGGGAGGGCTACTCCTTCTCCCGGCTCTCCCGGGGGGATCTGGATGAACTCCTGAGAATCGGAAGGGCGGTGGAGCGGAGGGAGAAGACCGGGCAGGATGCAGCAGACGAAGTCGGGGCGATCCTCCGGCGGGTTTCTGAGGAGCCCTCACGTCCTTCCTGAGGACCGGTCCCTTCACCGGAAACCTTTTGAAGCATGATAGGAGAGGGAGTGTGAGGGTGGGCAATGCCCGAAGTGACAAGTGATGAACGGGGAAGGAGGGTCTTCCAGATCCACAAAGAGAAGGCGGCGGAGGATGCCATCGGGAAGATCCGCAAGTCCCAGGGCGTCGACTGGAAGGTCTTTACGTCCACCGACGTCGAGATCCTCAAGTACATCCTCGAGGAGACATGGGTCTCGCTGGACCGGGATAGCTGGGAGAAATGCGCCTTTTCACGGTTGAAACGATCCGAACTCGAATCCATCATCCGGATCGGGAACCAGGTGAAGAGAAGAGAGATGAGGGAGGATCGCGGTATCGAGGAGGTCAGCCGGATACTATCGACGATGGCGTGACGGGTGGTGCGGCGGCCACATCCCCGGGCGCTTTCTTCTTCCGGTCGATGATCTTCTTGACCTTTTTGAGCCGGAAGAGATCCTCCCGCTCCCGCTCATCGATGGTGTTCTTGATGTACTTTGCCTGGCTCTTCAGCTGGGGGATGAGAACCTGCTCCAATGCATTCACCCTCCGGCGGGTCATCTGGATCTCTCCGCCGATCCTTTTTAACGCGGTCTCTGTCTCCGCAAGACCGATAACGAGATCGAGCTCACCTTCGAATTTCTCTGCCGCCTCGTCAATCCTTCCTGATACGCTGATGATGCTGTAGCCCCGTTCAAAGACGGACTTTGAGATACGCTTCTTCTCGATGACCGGAACGGGGACCCCCATGATGTTCTTGCCCGTGATATCGAGCGAGAGGCCCCTCTTTGTCGCAAAGGACGCCGATTTCACCGTGACCGGATCATCTGTTGCCAGGGCGATGAGGAGAGATTGCTGTGCCACGTCCGCCATCGCATCGAGCTCATCCCGTGAACGGGAGACGTTCTGCATGATACGGAAGAATTCCTGGATCAGCGCGTCCATCTTCTCGCGGAGGAGGTCCCGGCCCTGCTCGGCCAGCTTTATCTGGGCGCTCTTCCGGATCAGCTCCATCCGCGTCGGGTTTGCCTGTTCCATGGCATCATCCCGTCCTGTGGGCCGGATGGTACTTCTGGATGTACTCCATCTTGATCTTCTTCAGCTCCTCTTCAGGGAACATGGTGAAGAGGTCCCAGGCGATGGAGAAGGTGTTCTCGATGGAACGGTTCTCGTCCGACTGGGTGATGAACTTCTTCTCGCACTCGTCTGCAAACTTGAGGTACTTCTTGTCCAGCTCGGTGAGTGCCTCCTCTCCGACGATGGCCACAAGCCTGCGGAGGTCCCGGCCATAGGCATACAATGCGTAGAGCTGGTCGGCAACGTTGCGGTGGTCCTCGCGGGTCTTTCCGGGCCCGATCCCCAGGTTCATGAGCCGGGAGAGGCATGGGAGCACGTCGATGGGTGGGTCGGCCCCTCTTCGGTAGAGCTCCCGCGAGAGCACGATCTGGCCCTCGGTGATGTAGCCGGTGAGGTCCGGCACCGGGTGGGTGATATCGTCATCGGGCATGGTCAGGATCGGGAGCTGGGTGATGGAGCCTTTCTTTCCCTTGATCCTCCCTGCCCTCTCGTAGATGGAGGCAAGGTCAGTGTACATGTAGCCCGGGTAGCCCCTGCGGCCCGGCACCTCCTCCCGGGCAGTGGAGATCTCCCGGAGGGCCTCGCAATAGTTGATCATGTCGGTGAGGATGACAAGCACCTGCATGTTGTGGGTGAAGGCGAGGTACTCCGCAACGGTGAGCGCGCATCGGGGCGTCGCGAGCCGCTCGATGGTCGGATCATCGGCAAGGTTCATGAAGAAGACGACGCGATCGAGTGCCCCCGTGCGCTCGAAGTCCCTCATGAAGAAGGAGGCATCCCTGTAGGTGATCCCCATCGCAACGAAGACCACGGCAAAGACCTCCTCCTCGCCCAGCACCCGGGCCTGCCGCGCGATCTGGGCGGCCAGCTTGCTCGCGGGCAGTCCTGCGCCCGAGAAGATGGGGAGTTTCTGGCCCCGCACCAGCGTGTTCAGGGCATCAATAGCGGACATGCCGGTCTGGATGAAGTCCGCGGGCTTGTCCCGTGCGTACGGATTGATGGGCATTCCATTGATGTCCAGGGAAGCCTCCGGGATGATATCCGGTCCCCCGTCCCGGGGCTTCCCCCTGCCATCGAAGATCCTGCCAAGCATATCGATAGAGACATCGATCCGGGCTGCTTCTCCGGTGAACCGCACCCTGGTGAGTTTGTTGTCGATCCCGCTCGTCCCTTCAAAGACCTGCACCACAGCGAGATCCCGGGAGACATCCAGGACCTGCCCGGTCCTCACCTCGCCGGATGGGAGGATGATCTTTGCGATCTCACCGAAGGAGACCCCCTTGACGAACCGCACAAAAATAAGGGGACCGGAGACGTAACTCACGGTCCTGCTCTCCTTGATGGCAAGGCTCTTTGGGGTCATCGCTCCACCTCGAGAGTTGCGACCGCCTTCTCGATTCCGGGAATCAGGCCCTTGATCCGCTCGACCTCTGAGAGTTCCTTCATTCTCCCGATCTCGGCCTTCACCGGAAGTTTCAGGATCTTGGAGAGGGTGATCCCCTTGGCCATCGCCTCGGTGATGCGATCATAGAAAGCGAGGATCACCCGCAGCATCCAGTACTGCTTCTCCATGGGGCAGAAAGAGTCGATCTTATCATAGGCACTCTGCTGCAGGAAATCCTCCCGGATCATCCGGGTGACTTCGAGGATCGCCTTCTCGCTCTCAGGGAGTGCATCGGGACCCACGAGCTGGACGATCTCCTGGAGTTCGACCTCCTTCTGAAGCAGGTACATCGTGCGGTCCCGGAGATCTTTCCAGTCCCCAAAGCCGCTCTCACTGTACCAGTCCCTGATACTGTCAAGGTACAGGGAGTAGCTCTTGATCCAGTTGACCGACGGAAAGTGACGGCGGTAGGCTAGGCTCGTATCCAGCGCCCAGAAGGTGCCGGCGATCCGGAGGGTGTTCTGGGTGATAGGCTCGGAGAAGTCCCCGCCCGGGGGGGAGACCGCGCCAACGACCGTGATGGAGCCGCTCCTCCCCCCACTTCCCAGGCATACCACCCTCCCCGCCCGTTCATAGAAGGCCGCAAGCCGCGTGGCGAGATACGCCGGATATCCCTCCTCCCCCGGCATCTCCTCCAGCCGCCCTGATACCTCCCGGAGCGCCTCACCCCACCGCGAGGTCGAGTCCGCCATCAGGGCTACATCATAGCCCATATCCCGGTAGTACTCGGCAATGGTGATGCCGGTATAGATCGAGGCCTCGCGGGCAGCAACTGGCATGTTCGAGGTGTTCGCGATGAGGATGGTCCGCTCCATCAGGGGCTTTCCGGTCCTCGGGTCCAGGAGTGCGGGGAACTCGGAGAGCACCTCGGTCATCTCGTTGCCCCGCTCACCGCAACCGATATAGACGATGATATCGGCATCGGCCCACTTCGCAAGGGTCTGCTCTGCCACCGTCTTCCCTGTCCCGAAACCGCCGGGGATCATGGCCGTGCCCCCCTTGCTCACGGGAAATATTGTATCAAAGACCCGCTGCCCGGTGATGAGGGGGAGGGTCGGGTCAAGCTTGTTCTGATACGGCCTTCCCTTCCGCACCGGCCACCGCTGTATCAGCGGAATCTTCTGTCCGTCCCCGAGGGTGCAGACAGTATCTTCGACTGAAAACGATCCTGCCCGGATCTCCTGTACGGTTCCTGAGATCCCCGGCGGCACCATGATCCGGTGCTTCATGTTGAACTCGAGGACCGTCCCGATGACGTCCCCTCCACCAACCCGGTCCCCGGATTTGACAGCGGGCTCAAATATCCACTTCTTGCCTCGGTCAAGGCCAGGCACGGTGATACCCCGGGAGATGAAGCTGCCGCTCTTTTCAACGAGCACGGCAAGGGGCCTCTGGATGCCATCGTAGATGGAGGAGAGAAGGCCGGGCCCGAGCTCCACGGAGAGTGGGTTCTCTGTGTTCGCCACCGTCTCCCCGATCTTCAAGCCTGATGTATCCTCATACACCTGGACGACCGCTTCATCGCCATCGAGACGGATGATCTCGCCGTTCAGCTTCTCGTCTCCCACCTTCACCACATCATACATCTTTGACCCCCTCATCCCATGCGCCATCACCACGGGGCCAGAGATGCGTGCGACGACTCCCTTTATCATGCGCTCTACCTCCTCACTACAATGTTGTACCCGATTGCCCTCTGCAGCATCCGTTCGATATAGCTGGTTCTGTCGATCCTCTTTGCCCGCGAGGGGATGGGAATAATGATGGGCCGGTATGTCTTTTCGATGGTCTCTACCAGCTTCTGATCCAGTGCCGCGATGAACTCCTCGTTCACGGCAACGATCCCGGTATCGTCCTTGAAGACGAGAGCATTGATGGCTTTTCTCGCCTCTTCCTGGCTCGCGGCCTCGATCACCTCGACACCGGCGAGACGGAAGCCCGGCGCGGTATCGGGATCCGTGACCACGAGGAACTTATACATAGACGAGCTCCTCCCTGATGATCTTCTCGGCTACATCCGCCATCTTGAGCCGGGAAATGATCCGGATATTCGTTACTTCGGTGAACTTTGCCCACACATAGCCGATGGCTATGGCGATGGAGAGGGGATCTCCGAAGAACCAGCCGGTTCCCTTCCGGATCAGGAACCTCTCCAGCTCCTTCTCAAAGACCGAGATCTTCTCCTGCTTGAAGGTCTCCTCAGGTACCTGTCCGAGGAATTCATAAGGCGAACCCGCAAGCTGTTTCATGGCATCCTTGATCGTCCCTGCCTTGACGAGCAGTACGAGTCTCTTCTCGTCCAGGACGGCACCACCCGGGATCAGGAACTCCTGCGCCTCCTCTATGGGAATCCGGTCCCGGATCATCTTCAGCACCGATCGGATATTCGTTACATCGATCTCGGTCGCGACCATCTCCCGCATGATACGGTCATCATCGGTATTACCCCGGATTGTGTCGAGAGCAATGGCAAAGTAGAACTTGTCGAGGGCGTACTCCATCACGGCGAGATCCCTCTTCTCGCTGTACTCCTTGAAATGCTGGGTGAGCGGCAGAGAGTAGATGATCCTCCAGGTGGCCAGGAGATCGATGACGCCCCGGACGTCCGGCTGTTTGACGAGCTCCACGAGGGTTGCCTCGTCGAGTTGCCCTGCAGGGATGAGACACCCCAGGATCTCCGACGAAGGCTCATGGATGTTCTTCCCGCGAAGGATCGTCTTGATGTTGTGCACGTCCCAGCGGTTCAGGAGGATCCTCGCGTACTTCTCGTCCATCTCCTTCTTGAAGAGGGAGTAAATCTTGCGGAACGTGCGGGCGATATCCATCCGCAGCGCGACCTCAATGCAGGCAAGCCCCGCATGCTGGACAGCTGCCTTCTCGATCTCCTCCCGATAGGGCGTCTTCCCAAGCTCGGTGATGATGGCGTCGGTATCGGGTTTGAGGATAAGGCTCTCGAGGAGCTCTCGCCCGAGAAGACGGCTCTTCATCCCCCTGATCCGGGCGTTGACATATCCGTAATTTACGCTAGTCGCCATAGAGTGCCGACATAATCTCCGACTTCATCAGTTCCTTTGCCCGTTGTAGCCTCGACTCGATGGTGTTGAAGACCAACAGACGTTCATCAGCGGTGGTGGCATTCAGCCCCCCCAGGGTGGTGAGATCGGGAACGACCTCACAATTCCGCTGCATCTCTTTGAGGATCTCCCTGCAGAGCTGCTCGTCACGGGGATCGATATGCAGCCTGACATCTTCCCCCTCGAGCTCTTCCGTCGCCTCGCTTACCATCTTCTTAAACGATGCCCGGTACCCGGGGTTATTCCTCGCCAACGCCATCTGCTGTGCAGCCCGGGTAAAAACCTGCTGGAAGAGGTCATCCTTCACCCTGGCAAGGGCCATCCTCTTCTCGGCCCCGGCCTTGGAGATGAGCTTGCTCCTCTCCAGCTTAACACCCCGGGCTGCCTCCTCAAGGTATACCGAGCGGGTGCTCTGTGCCCTCTCCTCTGCATCCTTCCGGATCTTCTGTGCCTCTGCCTGCGCCCGATCCTGGATCTCCTTGATCCTCTCCTGGGCGCCCGCCTTCACGGCCGAGATTAGGTCCTCATACGGCATGGATCCACCAATCTGTTACAGCGATGCTCGTTCCTCCACGGCCAGCTTCCACGCCCTCTGGCACGTGAGAGGTGTGAGAGTCCCGCAACGCGAATGTTCCCGCCCGCTCATTTCAGCATGATGATCATCATGGCTGAAACCACAAATCCCAGAATGACGAGCGTTTCAGGGATCGCCACAAGGACGACCATGTAGCCGAACGTCTCCGGCCTCTCCGCAATGGTTCCGGCTCCTGCTGATCCGATCTTGGATTGTGCAAATCCTGTTCCGACCGCACCAAGGCCGAAGGCGATTCCTGCCCCGATGGGTATTCCCCAGTCTACCATAGTTCACATCACCCACTTTTACTCCGGGATATCGTAATGCTATATATTAAACTTGCTCAACTTGTTTTATTACGTGCTTCATTCTTCGTAGGCGCCCTCGTGGCTTCGATGAATCTTGTCCGATCCTCCTCCCAGGAAGGTCATATCACCATCACGACCCCCTTTAAGAGAGAGAGAAAGGGCGATCCGGACCTCTGGTTGCTATCCTCCCTGCCATCGCGGGTGGGTATGCCGGAGGTGCACCTATTCATTTTT
Source organism: Methanomicrobiales archaeon (assembly GCA_015660865.1). Lineage (GTDB taxonomy): Archaea > Halobacteriota > Methanomicrobia > Methanomicrobiales > JACTUA01 > JACTUA01. Next base: position 456,375 of record JACTUA010000001.1, read on the forward strand.
TCCTTCCATGCTCTTCTTGAACGGGGAATACAGGGTGCCGCCACCCTCGAAGAACTTGGAGTGGAACTCCACCGCATGGAGACGGAAGGAATGGAGAAAGGGACTGAACATGGCAAGAATAATGTTCAGGATGTGTAGCATCGCCGCAATGAGGATCCCGACGATCAGCACATCCATCGAGCCCCCCAGCGTATTTGCGACGAGCGCGAGGACCACGGAGGCCATGCCGATGGCCATGATACGGGCGTATGAAAGGATGTTGCCCACCGTTGACATGATCTCGAATACCCCGAAGAATCCGCCCCCATAGACGATGAGGGGGACCCCCACGAGGATCAGGACAATCCCCAGGTTCACCAGTATCCCGGGGATGATGCCTGTCATCGCAACGATGGTAACGAGCAGGCCCGTTATGGCGATGATCATCCCGCACTTGTCGCACACATGGTGCCTGTCTCCCTTCGTCAGTGCATTCAGGACTCCGATGGAGAGGCCGAGGAAGACGTGGAAGACCCCGATGGCGATGGCGAGGATGAGGAGGGGGATCATTGCGTCGATCCGGTTCCATGTGATCCCCAGGAAGGTCATCGGGTGGATCCAGCCCATCATCTCCCCGAAATTCCCGAAGAATTCCCCGAACAGGAAGCCAAAGAAGATGCTCGGAATAGACGAGATGGCCAGGATATTCATCAAGTACTGGAGCCACTCATACATTCTATACTTCCGCTTCACGACGGTCGCAAAGGCAAGGATGATCAGGCCGTAGGCGATATCGCCCACCATGAGGCCAAAGAAAATGGGAAAGAAGAGGGCGATGAGCGGGCTCGGGTCCACCTCACGATACTTCGGCGGGCTGATTAGCTGGATCAGGGATTCAAAGGGTTTAACGAACCAGGGGTTATCGTAGAATGTGGGCGCCGCGTTCATCTTATCGGCCGGCACATCGATCTCGTTCACGATGACCCGCGCCCCGAAGGTATCGGCGAGAGCCTTCTTTGTCTTTTGTACGTACTTCTTCGGGACCCATCCCATGATCACGAAGGTATACTCCGTTTGCCCGAATTTTGAAAAGACGCTTAATTCCGCGTTCCTGTCCTCTAGAATCCTTTGTAATACAATCAGTTCTTGGTACCAGGTTGTCGCGAGATTCTGCAGGTGCTCATCGATGGCAGCAATCTCCTTTCCAGCCTCCTTCCTCCGCTCTCCTATGAGCGTCAGGATCTCATGGAAGGGCTTGCCCATGTACTCAGAGGGCAGGCGCACCTCGTTGACGTTCTGGGAGAAGATAAAGGAATGGACCTGCTCTGAGTATCGTTTGTTGAAGATGAGTACCGTGGCGAGGGTGGTCGCGTCCACGTCGGCTGAGATGAGCTCGAACTGGTTTTTCGTGATCTCCCTCAATGCGGCCTGGATATACTCGAGCACCTCCCGGAACTCCTTCTGGACCAGGAGGACGGTGACCTCAAATCCCTCCAGCACAGGAAGCTGGCTCTCCAGCGGCTGGATCTTCTCGATGATCTTCTCGTAGCGCGAGAGAGATCCGAGGTTTAATTCCAGATCGCTCTTCTTCGTGGCCAAGTCGCGGGTCGTGGACTCGAGCTGGTCAATCAACTGGTTTGCCCTCGAGGTCAGCTCCTCGGGGTTCTTTCTCTGGAGATCCTCGCCAAGACGCACCTGCTCCCCCGCATCGCCCTTGGTCTTCGGCAATGCGAGGATGATGCCGCCGATCTTCGCGAGCAATGTGGCTGTCTCGCCCCCCTTCACCATCTCAAGCCGCCTGAGGATCGTGTCGCCGGGAGTGATGGTCTTGGAGATGTCTTCCAGGTGGACGGTGCCGGTGTGGTACAGGATATCCACTACCGTCTGCAGGTCCGTCTTCGGCCCAACCACCTGAACTTTGGTCATCTTCTGAAGCATACCTACTCCAGGGCAACAACTTTGGTGATCTTTTCTATTGCTTTGGGCAGATTCCGCTCTCCCTTCTCCTTCAGGGTCTTGACCTCGCCACCTGCGGCGGATCTCGCCGCCTCGATCTCCCTGGTAACGGTTTCCATCTCTCGTTGGGTGAGATCCTGCGCCGCTGCCTTTGCCCCGATCTCCGCGTTCTTCAGGATCCCATCTGCTTCCCTTCGTGCACGGGCTATGGCTTCCTCGGCTTCTCTCCTCGCCTCGTCCACCTGGACGTTGATCTCCAGTTCCTTCTCCCGAATCTTCTGGAGTAACGACCGCTCGGTTGTCACTTCATCATCCCTCACAGGCCGCGAAGTCGTTTCAATGCATCGGTGAAACCGGGCGGTTCTTTCTGGTTTTCAGTCTCACCGGATCTCTTGGGACCCCCGCCGAACTGCTTTTTCGCTGTGATAATCCTCTCCCTGCAGCGGTTAACGGCACTCTTCACAAGCTTCTCAATAAGGGGGTCCTGCACCATGATGCCTAGCCCTCATCCCTTCTTTAGGACGTTATTAGCTTGTTTTAAATTACGATAAAAGTATCGTTAATCTGGGGTTTTTCTGAGGTGGAAACATGCTTCTTCCTATTATATGATGAATTTGTGCCAAGCCGGGATGGTGGTAAAATGAATTTTTGGCGAAATGTACCGGCTAATGAGTTATCTCCCTGACCGCGCGCCCATCCAGGTACCCGATCCTAATCCCCGGAGGAACCCCCTCCAGCTCCACCCCGTCATCAGATCCCCTGAGGGTGATCCCTGCGAGTTCCCCCGACGAGCAGAGGAGGTGCTGGCCCGGGTGGGTCCCCCGGCGGATGCTGCAGGAGAGCCGAAGGGATTCGGCTACGGACACGACCAGCGAGAGCCTCTCCGACCCCGGATGATCCTTCGGGAGGACGAGGAGGGGGAGGTGGTACCGCCGCACGAGTTCGAGGAGCATCCTCGCCGGCTCGATATCTCCCCCCTCGGGCGCTGAGACAACCACGAGGTCATCGGGATGCACCTTCTCGCAGGATTCGCCCTCAAAGGTCTCGATGAAGAGGTTGAAATCCGAGAGTGCCCTCCCCGCGAGGAGAAAAGAGTGATCCCCCTGGACGAGGAGGACCCGGTCGCCGAGGGGGTACCTCATTCCGCGGCGACGTCGTCAGACTGGCAGCTCGGGCAGATGGGGTGCTTCCCGACCCCCTTGAACTTCTCCCCGCAGCTCTTGCACTTGTAGTCCTTCCCCTTCACCCGCTCCTTGTAGTCAACATCCATGGGCCCGCCGACCGAGCACATCCTCTCATCACCTCACTACAAAGTGCCTGTGGAATGACTTAACTGTAGTGGTGGGATATGAAATATCTTCAGGCCGGGCGGCTCCTTTTCCCCGGTGAAATCGCTTCGGAACCCCCGGAATCAATTCAGGACTCTCCCGTAAAAGAGGTTCAGATGATCATATTGAAAACGACGAGGGCGATGATGAGGAGGATGCAGACATGCTTTACCCCTGCCGTCAGGGACCCCTCTCCCATGTGACCTGCGAGGAGGCCTGAGAAGAGTCCCTGGATGAGGGTTGCGTGATAGATGAGAAGGCGGAACGTATCAATACTCAGCATTTGGGTTCCGATCAATCCGCCCCGTGAGCTCATTGTCTGTACTCCCCCTTTCAGGAGGATGGGAAGGAACTGGGTGACGATAACCCCGACCACGAAGACGAAGACCACGAAGGCGAGGTAGATGATGGCGAGGTAGATGAGCATGGAGGTTGTGCGTTCGCGCTTCAGGATCTCACCCATCCTTGCGTCGCTCGCCGCGATCTTGAGGACCTCCCCGATATCCCCGCTCATGTAGCTCGCCTTGGTGATGAGGGTGACGGTCCTCGCGATGGAGGGGGTCCGGATCCGGTGCTCGAACCTCATCAGAGCCTCCTCGACATTGGCCCCCCAGTCCATATCCCTCTTGATCCTCTTGATCTCGTACGAGAGGATCCCGAGGTTCGTTCTCACCATGATGCCGAGCCCCTGGGCGATGGTGAGCCCCACCTCCTGAATTCCGGACATCCGGTCGAGGAACTCGGGGATGGCCGCCTCGATTCCCATCACCTTGCGTTTCCAGAGCTGGTAGAAGATAGCAAAGGGGATGAGGACGATGAGACCTGCGATGACAAGGTGGTCATCCAGGACCATCACCTTCATCTGGAGGTCCAGGTTATAGGGAACCGCGAACAGGGCAAGGACAAAGTAGATGATCGCGATGGGTATGGTGACATAGAAGGTGCGGACGGGGATGAGGATAAAGGCGTTGAAGGGATTTCTCAGGAAGTCCCTGAACCTTCGGATCCGGTCGTAGAAAGCCAGCTGGGCGAACTGCGCCTCATCACCCACCCTCTTGAGCACCTGGACATCGAAGAACTCGTGGAGGAGTTTGGACTTCACGTAGCGCTCGATCCCCTCCATCTTCTCTGATATCATGGAGAGGAAGACGATGAAGAGGACGGAGCCTATGGGAATGACCCCATAGCAGACCACCGAGAGGGCGGTGAGCCCCATCCCCCCGATGAGCCCCATGACCACCATGATGATGATGAGGAAGAGAGGGCCCGCTACAAAGAGGGTCACGTAGGTCTCGGCCACGAACTCGAGGGTCGTGATAAACTGCTTCAGCTCGAACCGCGCCTCCTCCTGGTACGTGCGAACCCTGCCCGAGAAGAACTCCCCCATGCCTGCGCCGCTGTCGATGACCGAGAGGAGATCCTGGATGAAGTCGCGGAACTTCTCTGACGGGGTCGTCTCGCCCAGGTGCTTGAGGGCGGTGATCAGGTCATAGCCGAAATAGTCCACATCCCGGACGAACTGCATGAACTCCACGGCCACCTCCCCGAAGATGCTCGCATTGTCCGCAAGGGATGCGAAGATTTTGGTGAGCTCTGCGCCCCCCCTCTGCATGGCATACATGTAGGCAACGGCGCTGTGGAGGGTGAGGTTGATCCTGGTGGTCCGGTGCTTCTTCAGGAGGGCGGGAAAACCCGTCATCACCTTGTAGCCGAGGATCGACCCGGCGACAAAGGCGGTAAGGGTCACTCCGCCCTTGAAGAGGAGGATGGGGACGGCCTGCGGGAAGATCCGGTTCGCCCCGAAGACATCGTAGATCCGGGACGAGACCTCGAGGGTTGCGATGAGATCCGCGGTGATGAAACCCGCAAAGGCACAGAAGATGCCCGAGAGGATGGTGATGACATAGGTCTGGAAGAGGTAGTGCTCGATGGTGACGCCGGACCGCGCCGAGACGAGATCGTTGTGGAGCCAGGCGTACGTATCCCGCCGCGCCCTGATCCAGTCGGAGACGAACGCCTTTGCGGTCATCACATCAGCCTGCGGAGATCACCCAGGTTCTCCATGACCTCGTCGGGCTTGATGGCGTAGGACTGGAAGATCTGGGAGACGGAGATGTAGTCCTTCACGCCCTGCTCCTTCATGGCAAGGAGGATCTTCCCCCGCTTCAGGATCTCCTTCTCCAGGTCTTCCGTGTTCCAGCCCCTTGACGCCATGATCTCGTTGTAGACCTGGGACCTCCCCGAGAAGGAGAAGGTATCAGAGACCGGGTCGTACGAGAAGACGGTGTTCACCTGGATGTTCTGGGTCGCCTGGTCGAGCCCCATGATCTCTACTATTTCCTGACACTTCCTCACCCGCTCCGTCCCCCGGTAGATGAGGGCCTGGATGGAGACGATGTCCAGGGCCTGGAGCATGGTCCTCGGGACAGAGAGGGGCTCGTTCTCCAGCCGGTGAATGGCGGAATCCACGTCGGCAGCGTGGAGGGTGGAGAAGGTGGTGTGGCCGGTGTTCATGGCCTGGAAGAGGGTCTGGGCCTCGGGGCCCCTCACCTCGCCCACGATCAGGTACTCGGGCCGCTGGCGCATGGCAGCCCTCAGGAGGTCGAACATGCTGATGGCTCCGGAGCTTCCGTCGATCACGGCGTCCCGTGTGACCGACGCGATCCAGTTGTCATGGTTCAGGGTGATCTCCCGGGTATCCTCGATGGAGACTACCTTGGCAAGGGGCGGGATGAAGTGTGATACCGCGTTTAACGAGGTGGTCTTCCCGGAGGCGGTTCCGCCGATGAAGAGGAGGCTCTTGTTGTTCTCGATGGCAAGCCAGAAGTAGGCCATGGCGTCCACCGGGAAGGTCCCGCGCTCGAGGAGCTCGATGGGGGTGAAGGGCTCCTCACGGAACTTCCGGATAGAGAAGGAGGTCCCGCGGCTCGTCACCACGGTGGAGAAGGTGAGCTGGAGCCGCGAGCCGTCCGGGAGGGTTGCGTCAAGGATGGGAGACCCGACAGAGATGTGCTTCCCAGAACGCTGGGCAAGGGTGATGGCAAGGGAGTCCAGGTGATCTTCATCAAAGACGATATTCGTCTTGATGTTGTGGTACCTCCTGTGGTAGAGGAAGAGGGGGATATTCACCCCGTCGCAGGAGATATCTTCGATCTGGGGGTCCTTCATGAGGGCTTCGATCCGCGACCATCCCAGGAAGTTCCTGACGAGGTAATACTGGAGCCGGAAGAGGGACGGGAGATCGATGGCAACCCCGTACTCACCGATGAGTTCCTCTACGAGGGAGAGGAGGATCTGTTTTTTGTCCCCGCGGATCTCCTCCTCGTTGAGGAGGAGGACGTCCCGCAGGTCTTCGTAAAGCCGTTCAAGGAGCTCGTATTCAAAGGGCGAGAGGGGGGGTTCGAAGAGGATGTACTCGTTCTGGTGGTTCTTCTCGTTGAGCGCGATGCAGATGAGGGAGAGCCCCCGCTCGATCCAGTAGACGTCCACGACCTCGAAGCCTGGCTTCAGGTCGGGCGTCACCAGGATGCCGTGGCGGTCAGGGTCATAGACCTTCTCGCTCTCGCGCCATACCCCGATTCGCTTGCCAAAGAGACGGTAGGCGTCTTTAAGTCGCAGACGCCTCAAAACCTCTGGAAGCTGCATGCCGGATCCTGAAACGGGGGGAAGGAACCCATCTCCCCCGAGACCAATAAACATTTTGTTGATACGCTATAAATATTTTCTCTTTGAGACTTCATTCAACATTGAGTTTGATTATATTTTAGCACAATCTTTTAATGCTTTGCGGGAAAATACTCTCCTGATCTATGGCAGTACAGATATCCGGGAGGATGCCCACGGGCATCAGCTCCCTTGATCCGGTGCTCGACGGCGGGATCCCCCCGGGATCGGTCGTCCTCCTCGAAGGGGAGATCGGGGCCGGGAGCCAGGAGTTTGTCTACACTTCCCTCATCTACCTCTCGATGCTCAAGCAGAGACAGGATGCTGGCCCGGGAGCCAGGATCCCGGATAACATCAGCTACATAACATTCACCCGGATAAAGGAGGATATCCTCTCTGAGATCGGGCTCTCTTTTGCGCCTAACCTGACCCAGCACCTGAACGGCTCTCTCAATTTCTCGGACCTCTCCACCCACTACTTCGACTCGAGTGTGGTCCCGTCTGACTGGTATTGCCTCGACGGCAGTGAGGAATGCGAGAAGAAGCGGAATGCAGGCCCTGAGAAGGTGCTTGCCGAACTCTCCACCCATATGTCGCACGGACGGAAGAATACCCTTCTCCAGCTCCTCTATGTCACCCTTTCCCTCGCCAATCCTAAGAAAGGGAAGAAGGGAGAGGGGACCAGCCTTGTCATCCTGGACTCCCTCACCGACCTCGCCACCCAGTACTCGGAGCCCGAGCGGTGGAAGGAGCTCACCGCCTTCCTCCGGGGGCTCCAGCGGGTGACAAAGACCTGGAACTCCACCATCTACCTCCTTCTCACAAAGGGCGTCCTCGAACCCTCCCGGGAGAAGGAGATCGCCGACTGCGTGGACGCGGTCGTCCTCTTCGGGTGGGAGGAGACCGTTGCCCAGCGGCGACAGCGGACCATGTTCTTCCAGAAGTTCCGGGGGGTCATGCCCCACCTCGAGGAGCGGGACCTGGTCAAGTTCGCGGTCCGGATCTCCCCGGGGAGCGGCTTTGAGGTCTCCAACATCCGGGTGGTGGTGTGAGCACCTCCCGGGTGACCATGGGGATCGAGGGGCTCGACGCGATGCTCGAGGGAGGCCTCATCAATCCCTCCATCTGCGCCCTCATCGGGACCTACGGGACGGGGAAGACCACCCTGGGCATCCAGTTCATCGCCGAGGGTCTCCTCAAGAAGGAGAAGTGCATCTACATCAGCCTGGACGAACGGGTGGACATGATCCAGGGGATCATGAAGCAGCGGGGCTGGGATGTGGCACCCTACGTGAACAAGTCCCTCTTCGTGATCAAGCTCGACCCGACGAACTTCAACCTCATGATCAACAGCATCAAGGAGGAGCTCTTCGAGCTGATCGAGAAGACAGGGGCCACCCGGGTCGTCATCGACCCTATCTCCCTCTTCGAGGGGACCTTCTCGAGCTCCGTGGACCGCCGGCTCGAGCTCATCCGGTTCATCGAGATGATGCGGGACCAGCCCTGCACCCTCCTCATGACGAGCGAGACCGAGTCGAACAACCCCCTCATGAGCCGCTACGGGCTCATCGAGTACCTGGTCGACACGGTCATCCTTCTCCGCTATTACCGGCCCGCGGACATGATGACGCCCGTCCACCTTGCCGTTGAGGTGGTGAAGATGCGCCAGTCCAAGCACTCCCGGGAGATCAAGCCCTTTGAGATCTTACAGGACCAGATCCTTGTTTACTCTGGGGCCAACGTCTTCTAATCGTTTTTCCTGCTGGGTGAAGGCCTTTGAGATCCTCCAGGACCGGATCCTCGTCCACTCAGGCGCGAACGTCTTCTGAACAGTGTATCCAATCGGGTGAAGGCCTTCACGAGATCCTCAAGGACCACCCTTTTTACATGGGTTGCCCGGCCAGGGCGAGGACAATAACGAGGATCCCGGATACCATTTCCATCACCCGATGACCTGCATCCCCTTGAACCTTACACAGGGGAGGATGGAGTTCCCCACGATCCGGGCACCTGCGCCTATCCCCCCGATCCCGCGGAGGGCATCGAAGAGGTTCCCCGAGAGCATGGCCTTTCTCACAGGGTCCTGGAATCCCCCGCCCTCGACCCAGATGGGATTCTGGCACTCGACCGAGAAGTCGCCGCTCACCGGGTTTGCGGTGTGGGCGCCCACGACATCGTGGACATAGAGGGCCCGCTCGGATCCTATCTCCTCTCTGGGCCCGTCCAGAACCAGGTTATGGACCCCGATGGCCGGGCCGCCGGAGAACCCGCCGCGGACCGCAGAGCCCGTCGGCTTTGCACCATAGCGGTACGCCGTCTTCAGGTCATAGGCAAACGAGGAGAGCACCCCGGCCTTCACGAAGTCGAGCCGGGAAGCTGGGACTCCCTCGGCATCCCACGCTGTCGCCCCCATCCCCCTGGCAAAGGGATCGTCACAGAGATCTATCCGCCCGTCCATGCACTTCTGGCCAAGGAGGGGTGCCAGGCGCGAGCGTCCTGCATGGACTGTCCGGCCTGAGAGGGCCGGTACCAGGATATTCCCCAGGAGCTGGGCAAGGGCGACGGGTGAGAGGAGGATGTCGAAAGGCCCGGTCTCCATAGGCTGCCCTTTCGAGGAATGTTCTGCAAAGAAAGCCGCCCGCTCCCCCACCCACAGGGGATCGATCTCGAGGAACGGGGAGTGGGCGAACTCGGATCCCGTGGACTGGCCGCAGATTGTCTCCAGGCTGCAGCTCACCTCGGTCCTGAGGGCAGTATAGTGGACCCCGTGGGAGTTCGCGATGGTCACCTCGGACCTCGCAAGGGATCCCGACCCGCTCGTGATCTTCGATTCGGGGTGCTTCCTGGCACCTTCAAGCATGCCCCCGAGGAATCCCTGTGCAGCCGAAGGTTCCGGAACCACCCGTTCATCATACGAAGGCGCGGACCTGCGGAGATCGGCCGGATCGGGGAGGCCCCGCCACTCCTGGGGGGTGGTAAGACTCATGGAGGATAAGGCAGCCGCCAGGCACTCCTCCCATTTTGCCGGAGAGGAGGTCGCCGAGGTCCCGATCCGCCCCCTGTCGATTATGCGGATGGAGAGCCCCCATTCCCGGGAACCGGTGGCCGTGGCCACCGCCTCGCGCTTCAGCTCGGCGGAGACACCCGTCCCTTCCACCAGGTAGACCTCAACTTCCTGTGCTGAACGCCCTCCCGCCGCGAGGATCCTCTCAATCAGCTCCACTGCCACCCACCACCGCATCTGAGAGGAGTATATGAGGCGAGCCGTCGCTGACGGGGACCGACTGGCCGCCCTTGCCGCAGAAGCCCTGGTGCATCTCCCGCTCCTTCCCGCATAGGAGGATCCCGTGGAGCGTTGAGAGGATCTCGCCGGAGAGGGAGACGTCCCGGACCATCCGGGCCCTCTCCCCCTCCTCGATGAGGTAGCCGTACTCGGCGTTGAACTGGAAGACCCCCCTGCCGGGGTCCACCTGCCCGCCCCGGGACCCGACGAGGAGGATGCCATCCCTGCACTCGGAGAAGATCTCCTCGAGGGTGGAGTCCCCCTCTTCGATGAAGGTGTTGGACATCCGGACGAGTGGCGGCTCTCCCCCCTCGGCCCTCCCGTGGCCGGAATCTCCGTTCCCGAGGGCAGCGAGCGTCTCCCGGGTATGGAGGTAGGCGTTCACCCTCCCCCGGCTCACCACCTCGGTTCTCGCGGTCCGACAACCTTCCGCATCCACGGGCTCGAACCCGAACTCGGGGAGGCTGGGGTCGTCGACAATGGTGAGGATCCCCGGACCTATCTGCTCCCCGATCCTCCCCGCGAGGACCGAGGACCCCTCCTTCACGAGGTCCCCCTCGCTCGCGTGACCCACCGCCTCGTGGGCAAAGACCCCCGCGAGCTCCGGGTCAAGGACAGCCCGCATCCTCCCGCCCTTCGCTGCGCCGGCATCGAGGAGGGCGAGGGCGGTCTCCCCGGCCTTCACCCCCATGGGCTCCTGGTGCCGGAGGTTGAAGCCATGGATGGTGTGGCGGCTCTCCCTCCCCATCTGGGCGTCCCCGTTCCTCCGTGCAACGGCAAGAACCGAGAAGCCGGAGCGGGTGATGGTGAACCGGTTTTCGTATCCCGAGCTGTCGGTGTAGAAGACCCCCTCGGACCGCTCGATGTAGGTGGCACGGGTGGATACTATCCCGGGGATCTTTGCGGCTTTCTCGATCCCTGAAAGGACCCGGGTCTTCTCCTCGAGGCTGAGGGAGAGGGGGTCCTCCTTCGGCGAGGGAACCTTATGTTCTCCCCGGCCGGGTTCGGCGAGGTTCACCGGATCCTCGGTGATCCCGGCAAGGGCAAGCCCCTCTGCAAGTATTCGATCCATCTCCTTCTTCGAGGATGGATCCAGGTTATTCACCGAGATCATGCCCCATCCGCGGGGCCCGAGGACACGCACGAGGGCGGTATCAGAGAAGGAGGTGCCGGCCGATTCGACGACCCCGTTGTCGATATCGATATGGGTGGAGGTTGCCCGCACACATCGCACGTCGGAGAACCGGATCCCGGGGAGCGACATCAGACTACAGGGTTCGGGAGGGCAGAGTCCAGGATCTTCGCCGGTGCGGACAGAGCCATATTCTTGATCCGCGTAAGGAAGCCCTCCCGCTGCTCGGGAACAAAAGCGTGGGTGAAGACCTCGATGATGTTATTGACGGGTACCACTTCAATGATATCCCGGTACCTATCTTCTATGAGCACATCATCGATGTTGGCTTTCGGAATCAGCACCTTCCTGATTCCTGCTTTTGCCGCCGCCTCGATCTTGTACGTGACCCCTCCCACCGGGAGGACGTCCCCCAGCACCGAGAGGGAACCGGTCATGGCCAAATTCTGTTGGACCGGTATCTTCTCGATGGCCGAGATGACCGCGGTCGCCACAGAGATGGAGGCGGAGTCCCCCTCCACCCCATAAGTCCCGATGAACTGGATATGGACATCCATGTTTTTAATGTCCTTTCCGGTGAACTTCTTGATCAGGGCACTGACATTCTTAATGGACTGCTGAACGATAGACTCCTCATCCTCCCCCCGGAGCCAAGGTTCCTTCCTCTTTTCGAATATGCCGGTGGTGATGATCTGGCCGCTTTCTCCCTGGGCCGGGGTCACTACGGCCATGATCTGCTGCACCTGCCCGCTGTCCTCTCCATAGACCGCGAGACCGTTCACCTGGCCGATGCGAGCACCCTCAATAACGGTCTGGTGGTAATCTCTGCTGCGCCGGATATTCTCATCCGACCACTGCTCCTCGATGGACCGTGCTGTCTCCTTGGCCTTCAGTACGTGGGCTGCGGTGGTGACCTTCGCATTTTCCTGCCGGGCAAGGTCCCCTGCCACCCGGATCAGCCCCCCGATATCACGGAGCTTCAGGGTGAGGTGCCCCTTCCGGTTCGACCGCCGCCTCCCCTCGCGGATTACCTCCTCGATGGCAGAGCGGTCGAAGTGGGGGATCTTCCCGTCCTTCTGCACCTCCTGGGCGATGAACCGGACGAACTTCCTCCTGTTCTCTGGGGTATCCTCCATGGAGTCGCGGAAGAAGATCTCGTACCCGTAGCCCCGGATACGTGACCTGAGGGCCGGGTTCATGTTCTGAACGGCGTCGACGTTACCTGCGGCCACCATGATGAATTTGCAGGGAACGGGCTCGGTGCGGACCATTGCCCCGCTCGACCGCTCGGACTGGCCCGTGATGGGGAAGATCCCCTCCTGCAGGGAGGTCAGGAGGTTCTGCTGCGACTGGGGCTCCAGGGAGTTGATCTCGTCGATGAAGAGGACCCCGCCATGGGCGCGGTGGATAGCGCCCGCCTCGACCCTGTCGTGGGCGGGGGTCTCGAGCCCGCCGCTCTGGAATGGGTCGTGCCTGACGTCGCCGAGGAGCGCCCCGGCATGGGACCCCGTGGCATCGATAAAGGGGGCGGTGGCCGTGGCGTCGTTGGAGACCAAGAGCTTCGGCACCATGAGGTCTTCCCGGGGGGTGGTATACCGCAGGGCCATGAAGACGAAGGCGGCGGCGATGATGCCCATGAGCCACTGGTAGGTGATGAAAGCAAACGCCACGATCCCGAAGATGAAGAGGAGGATCAGGGTGTTCCGGGTCTGGCTCCTCCGCTTTGCCTCTGCCTTATGGGCGGTGACTATCTGCTTCCCCCTTCCCGCGGCAACCGTGCGTATGATGGGGTTGTTCGAGTCCTCGGAGTTCGGGTAGACCAGGATGTCCTGGAGCTCTTCCTTGGGGAGGAGCTCGGCCATGGCCTTCGCGAGCATGGACTTTCCCGTACCGGGGGATCCGATCATCATCACATGGCGTCGCTGGATAGCCGCCTTCCGGATCACCTCGACGGCATGATCCTGCCCGATGACCTGGTCGATGAGCTTCGGCGGTACCTCGATCTCGGAGGATACCGCAAGCTCCAGGCCTCCAAGCACCTGTTCCTCGTCGTTTTTCGCGTTCTGTGTCGTCTCCATCCCTGGAGTGCCCCTCTCGGCACGATCAAGTAATTAAGTAGTTATAGTTCTGTCCCTGATCGTTTAAGTACTTTCAGCTGATGGTGGTTGACGGATGAAAGTTGCCTGTACGGGGCGATCCCGGGCCCTCGGGGCCAGGATTGCCGAGCATCTCGGGACCCGGCTCGTGGAGACGAACCTCTCCCGGTTCCCGGACGGCGAGATCTACCTCCGGACCGGCCTCCTCGACGAGACAACGGTCGTGGTCGGGAGCCTCCTCGGGAGCGAAACACTCGTGGAGCTCCTCCTCCTCATCGATGCCTGCCACCGCTCGGAGGTCCTCCTCGTCGTACCCTACCTGGGCTACGCCCGGCAGGACCGTGAGTTCAAGCCGGGCGAGCCCGTTTCCGCCCGGGCCATGGCAAGGGCCCTCTCCCACGGAGTCTCCCGGGTCGTCACGGTGAACGTCCACAAGGAGAGCGTCCTCTCCCACTTCACCGTGCCCGCATCCCAGGTGAACCTCGCTCCTGAGGTCGGGGACTTCATCGCGGGCCTCAACCTGGAGAACCCCCTGATCCTCGCGCCCGACAGGGGTGCCGTGCCCTTCGCCACCGCCGTCGCTTCCCGGGGCGGCTGGGAATTCGACCACCTGGAGAAGACGCGAATCTCGGGGGAGGAGGTGAGGGTTGAACCCGGGAAGAACGGCCCATGGACCGGGGATGTGGTCCTCGTAGATGACATCATCTCGACTGGCGGAACCCTGGCGGCAGCGGCCCGCATGCTCCACGCCCAGGGGGCAAAAGGGGTCCACGCGGTCTGTGTCCACGGCCTCTTCGCCGGTACTGCCCTCGGCCTGCTCCATTCCGCCGGAATCAGCCGGATAGCAGCGAGCGATACCATCGAGGGCCCAAACAGCCTCTACTCGGCCGCAGGACCGCTCGTACAGGCGCTCTCCCGATGATCACCATTGACGGTTCCCAGCTCGAAGGGGGAGGACAGATCCTCCGGGGTGCTGTCGCTCTCTCTGCCCGCTCCCGCACGCCGGTCGAGGTGGTGCGGATCCGTGCACGGAGGGGCAGGTCGGGCCTTGCACCCCAGCATATCGCGGCCATCAAGGCCGTCGCTGCCGCCTGTGATGCCAGCTGCGAGGGGCTCCGGCTGGGGAGCGACCGGATCATCTTCCGGCCACAGATACCTGTGGCGAGAGATATAAGGGCTGACGTAGGTACCGCGGGCTCAGTGGCCCTTGTCCTCCAGGCCTGGCTCCCCGTCGCCCTGACGGTGGGTGGATCCATCACCATTACAGGGGGGACCGAAGTAGACCGGAGCCCAACCATCGATTACCTGGAGCAGGTCCTCTTCCCGGTCCTTGCCCGGCACGGGGCAAAGATACGCACCGAGATCCTGAAGAGGGGATATTACCCGGAGGGCGGCGGGGAGGTCCGGGTCTCCGTGGAAGCATCCCGTCTCTCGCCCATCACTTTTCAGGATGAGAAGCCCGGGTCCTGCGGGATCATCTCCTGTTCCTCCAACCTCCCCGACCATGTGGCCGAGAGGCAGGCAGCTGCCGCAAAGAGACTCCTCGCCGACAGGCTGGGGATCCCGTGCGAGGTCAGGCTGGACCGGAGGAGAGGGGCATCGACAGGCTCCTCCTGCACCGTCTGGGCCGGACCCAAGGGCGCAATCGGCCTGGGGAAGCGAGGCCTCCCCGCGGACCGGGTCGGGGAGATTGCGGCACGGGCGCTCCTTGACGAGGTCACAAGGGGGGGACAGGTGGACAGCCACCTCGCTGACCAGCTCCTCATCTTCATCGCCCTCTTCAGGGGCCGGTTCACCGCCCCGGCCTGCTCCCTTCACGCTGCCACCATGTGCTGGCTCCTTGAGCGGTTCGGGTACCAGGTACACTCCAGGAGCAATGGCGTCGTGGAGTTCTCCGCATGAGGTACGCCATCGATGCCTCATTCTTCTTCTCGGAGGCCACCCTGGAGGGGGAGCTCTTCACCCCGCCCTCGGTGGTTGAGGAGATAGTGGATGTCCGGTCCCGGTGCCGGCTGGAGGCATTCCTCGCATCCGGCCTCACGGTAGTCACCCCCTCCGCAGAGAGCGTGAGGAGGGTCGCTGCGGCAGCCGGAGAGACGGGCGATCTGATCCGGCTCTCACCGGCAGATACCGATCTCCTCGCCCTCTCCCTCGACCTCGGGGCTGTCACCGTGACTGATGACTATGCCATCCAGAACGTTGCCCAGAGGCTCGGTCTGGGGGTGAGGGGAATTCTCCAGGGGAAGGCCCGCCCCAGGAGATGGAAGTTCCGGTGCCCGGGCTGCAACCGGAGGTATTCCGCGGCCGGCACCTGCCCGGTCTGCGGTTCGCTCCTTTCCCGAAGCCTTAAGTAGGATGCTTTCGTGAATCTCCTCTTATGTCCTCTCTCGATGACCTGATCCGGCGGGCGCGGCTGCTGCATGCCGAGGGGCACAGCCAGAGCCAGATCTCCGACGAGTTGAACCTCTCCATGGAGACGGTCACGTACCTCCTCATGAAGGAGAAGGAGGGGGATGTCCCGAAGGACGTGCTCATTGACTGGACCTCGGTGAGCGGGAGGGCCGACCTCCTCGACGACCTGGCGGCCCTCATGATCGGGCAGTCGCGTCCCCCGGGATGCCCTCTTGAGGAGGCGCAGCCCGAGGTCTCGGCGGTGGTCGGTATCGCCCTCTCGAGTGTCCCCCTCGCGACCCTCATCGCCCTCCAGGAGAACCTGAAGCTCGCGGTCTACTTCCCGTCGAGGCACTCCGTCTCGGACCCGCCGATGGGTTCCCTCTCCGAAAACTTTGCCCCGGTGAGCGGTGAGGCCTGTGTCATCGTGGACGATGTCATCACCTCCGGGAAGACTCTCAGGGAAGCGGTGGAGTACCTGAGAGGCCATGGGGCGAACCCTGCCTCCATCTGGGTCATCTTCGACAAGCGGGGCGTGCGGGAGATCGACGGGGTCCCGGTCCAGGCCCTCTTCCGTGTCTCGCGGCTCGACTGATCTTACCGAACTTCTTATATAGAAGTTTAAATCCATGAATATTCACGCACAGTGAGGTTACTTTATGCTTTCAGGACAGCCTATCATCATTCTGAAGGATAACGTCGAGCGGTCGCGGGGCCACGATGCCCAGCGGTCCAATATCATGGCCGCGAAGGCGATTGCCGCCGCGGTCCGCACCACCCTCGGCCCCCGGGGGATGGACAAGATGATCATCGACTCGACCGGGGACATCGTGATCACGAACGACGGGGCAACCATCCTCCACGAGCTCTCAGTCCAGCACCCCGGCGGGAAGATGGTCGTGGAGGTCGCAGAGACCCAGGACGACGAGGTGGGGGACGGGACCACCACCGCATGCATCCTCGTAGGGGCCCTCATGGAGGAGGCCGAGCGGATGCTCGAGCAGGAGATCCACCCGACCGTCATCGCCCAGGGATACCGGATGGGGATGGAGAAGGCTATCGAGATCGTGAATGCCCTGGCCATCACCGTCAAGCCCGATGACGTAGAGACCCTGAAGAAGATCGCCGACACCGCGATGACCGGTAAGTCCATCGAGCAGGTGAAGGCGAAGCTCGACGGGATCGTCGTGGATGCCGTCCGGGCCGTGGTCCAGACCGTCGACGGGAAGCTCATGGTGGACGAGGATGACGTGAAGATCAAGAAGCACGTCGGCGAGACCATCGACGATGCCGAGTTCATCCGGGGCATTATCATCGAGAAGAAGCGCGTTTCCGAGGAGATGCCGAAGAGTGTCAAAAAGGCGAAGATCGCCCTCATCGCGACCCCCCTCGAGATCACAAAGACCCAGGTGAAGTCCAAGATCAAGATCACCTCCCCCGACCAGCTCATGGCGTTCGATACCCAGGAGAAGGGGGCACTCCGCCAGATGGCCGACAAGGTCATCGAGACCGGCGCGAACGTCCTCCTCTGCCAGAAGGGGATCGCCGACTCGGTCCAGTACTACCTGGCCAAGGAAGGCATCATGGCCATCGAGGATGTCCCCGAGAAGGATATGCTCTTTGCCGCCCGGGCCCTGAACGGATCCATCGCAAACAAGCCCCATGACCTCACCGCGAAGATGCTCGGGCAGGCCGAGCTCGCAGAGGAGATGGAGGGGGTGGACCTGGTGAAGATCTCCGGCTGCAGGAACCCGAGGGCAGTGACCATCCTCGTCCGCGGCTCCACCCAGGTACTCATCGACGAGATGGAGCGGGCAGTCTACGACGGCATCCGCGTGGTGATGGACGCCATCGAGGACCAGAAGTATGTGGTCGGGGGCGGGGCAGTGGAGACCGAGGTGATGCTCCGGGTCAGGGAGTATGCCGCGTCCGTGGGCGGGAGGATCCAGCTCGCCATCGAGGGCTTTGCCAATGCCTTCGAGAGCATCCCGAGGACCCTTGCCGAGAACTCGGGCTTCAACCCCATCGACAAGCTCGTGGAGCTGAAGACCGCCCATGCCAAGGGGAAGAAGCGGGCCGGGCTGAACGTATACACGGGGAAGATCGTGGACATGTTCGACGAGAACGTCTTCGAGCCGATGCGGGTGAAGATCCAGGCCATCAAGTCGGCGGCCGAGGCCTCGAGCCTCCTCATCCGGGTGGACGACATGATGATCACCCAGAAGAAGGAGCTCCCCCCTGGCATGGGCATGCCACCGGGCGGTATGCCCCCCATGGGTTAATCCCGCGGCTTCGACGAAACACCCGAATCTCACCCTTTTCATTTTTTCTCGGTGGGAGTCCCGTGATCCTGAGAGCACGGCTTCCTCAACTCCGATAAAATTATGGCTGTTGGGGCGAAACGCTTCTCCTCTCCTGCCGGGGTAGTCTAGCTCGGTAAGGCGGTGGCCTCGAAAGCCGCTGTTGCTTGGCAACTCGGGAGTTCAAATCTCCCCCCCGGCGTGTTTTCTTCTCCCGGGCAGGTCTGCATTCAGAAAACCATTATATTGCTACTTCACCCACCATCTCTTTAACCGCATGGAACGGCCTGCGTGAGTCCATGTTCGAGCAGGATGTGGTGGAGCCTGGATATATCTTCGGTTACATCCTCTCGCTCCTCGCCCTGTCCTGGGGGCTCCTGATCCTATCAGCATTCGGTTTTCTGCCATCGGTCGCCCTCGGTATCATCCCCTTCATCCCGGGCATCCTTGCCCTCCTCTTCCTCTCCCTGGAGGGGCATCCCGTAGAGGTTCATGCCTGGCCCCTCCTGCGCCCTGTTACGATTCCTGCCACCATCTTCGCGGTTGTCTACCCGTTCATCCTTATCGGGCTCGCAGCGTTCGTGGCCCTCGGGACAGGCCTCGGGTATCTGAACAGCGGCGCCGGGACGGGGATCCTCGCAGGGGCGATCCTCGCCGTATCTGCGTTCATCTACGCAATCCCGGCATCCCTCGGGCAGGAGTACGGGTACAGGGGATACCTCCTCCCGGCCCTCACCTACTGGCAGGGACGGGTTGCCGCTACCGTCTCGGTCGGGATCGTCTGGGGCCTTGCCATGGCCCCCGTGTCTTACCTTATCCTCCAGGCACAGGGAACGGGGGACCCTTTCTCGATCGCGATCCTCGCGTTCCTCTTCACCGTTGCGATCTCCTTCGCCTTCTCCTGCTGCTACTACCTCTCCGAGAACATCCTCCCCGTCGTCCTCATGAACATCCTCCTCCTCCTGGCCATCCCGGCCTTCTTCTCCAGCTCCTGGAACCCTGCGGGAACAGGGTCCGGTGGCCTCATCGGAGTGACCTGGCCCTCTCCTCTGCCCCTCCTCCTCCTCCTGGCCATGGCATTTGTCCCGATCTTCTCCTGGCTCTTCGTGGTGATGAACGGCGAAGTCGACGGGGATGCCCTCTGACCTGGTGCGATGGGATGGGTCCAGCACCGGCTTTTATATAACAACGGGCCACCTCTCTATGGAGTCTCTCTTGAGCGAGCCGATCATCGAGGTGCGGGACCTCTCCCACTCCTTCGGGGATGTGGTGGCAGTCGATTCAATCTCATTCACCGTCATGCGAGGAGAGATCTTCTCGTTCCTCGGGCCGAACGGTGCAGGGAAGAGCACGACCATCAACGTGCTCACCACGCTCCTCCCGATCCAGAAGGGCGAGGTGCGCATCGCGGGCCATGATGTTGCCACCGAACCGGCCCTCGTACGGAAGGCCATCGGGATCGTCTTCCAGGAGGAGACGCTCGACCGGGACCTGACGGTCTGGGAGATCCTGGAGTTCCATGGCCGGCTCTACTCGATGCCCCGCGACGAGCGGCGGGCGAGGATCGACGAGATGATCCGGCTCGTCGAGCTCGAGAAGAAGAGGGACGTGCTCATCAAGCACCTCTCGGGCGGGATGAAGCGGAGGCTGGAGATCGCCCGGGGGCTGATGACGAGGCCCGAGGTCCTGTACCTGGACGAACCGACCCTAGGGCTCGATCCCCAGAGCCGGCTCCGCGTCTGGGATTATATCAGGCAGGTAAACAGGGAGGGGACCACCATCTTCCTCACCACCCATTACATGGACGAGGCCGACAGCCTCTCTGACCGGATCAACATTATCGATCATGGAAAGATCATCGCGTCGGGGACGAGTGACGAGCTGAAGAACGCGCTGGGCGAGGATATGATCTACCTGGAGACCGACGATGATGCAAAGACAACGGGGATCCTCCGGAGCCTGCCAGAGGTGAAGGACGTGAAGCCCTCCTTCAAGGGCCTTTCGGTCACCCTCAACAAGGAGGGGACAAAGACCCTGCCTGTCATCCTCGACAGGCTGAAGGAGGGCGGTATCGCCATCCGGTCCGCGAACCTGAAGAAGCCGACCCTCGACGATGTCTTTGTCCATTTCACCGGGCGGGAGATCCGGGGATGAGGGAGGTGATCCTGTGGCACTGGAATTTCTGACGGTCTACTGGCGCGACATGCTCCGGTTCTTCCGGTTCAGGGCGCTCCTCTTCTCCTCCCTCGTCCAGCCCGCCCTCTGGATGGCATTCTTCGGCGTGGCCTTCACGGGGACTATTTCCCAGCTCGGGGCACCCGCGTCTGCGCCCCCGGGAGCCCTCTATGTCCCTTACCTCACCTTCATGGCGGCGGGCATCATGGCCCTCACGACCCTCTTCACGAGCCTCTTCGGGGGGATCAGCCTCCTCTTCGACAAGCTCTGGGGGCTCATGCGGGAGATCCTCGCGAGCCCGATGCCGAGGACGCACATCCTGATCGGCATCAGCCTCTCGGGGATGACCAAGTCCTTCATCCAGGTGATGATCATCATGCTCTTCGGGATCGTCATCGGGGTCAGGTTCTTTGTCGGTGCCTCCCTGCTCCACCTGGCCGTCTCCATCCTCGGGATCCTCCTCTTCGTCGGGGTCTTCTCCCTCGGCTTCCTTTTCATGTCTGCCACCATCTCGATGCGGATGGAGAGCCCGGAGAGTCTCCAGGCGGTTATCACGCTCCTCTCCCTGCCGCTCTTCTTTGTCTCGAACGCCCTCTACCCGGCCGAGGCGTTCCCGCCCTTCCTCCGGGTGGCGACAGCCGCAAACCCCCTTACCTACGTCGTCACCGGCATCCGGTACTTTGCCATCGGGCCTGATTTCTACGCGCTGGGCGGCCACTATATCTATTCTCTCATGGATGTGGGATCCGCTCTTCTGGCCCTCGTGATCTTTGCCCTCGTCATGTTTGTTGTCGCATACTGGACCTTCGAGAAAGCGGTGGTGACCTGAGGTGGACTGGTGAAGGGAGATCATCCCGGAGAGACGGGCAGGCAGCAGTCGCTGACTATTTTGTCATTCCGGCTGATATGCAGAAAGGTTTTAACAATTCGTCGATATATAAATTCTTGAAGCGCCATGGCAACGATAAATCAATCGCAACACCAATCTCAGGTGGCCTTAACGGGGAAAGATTTTCAAAACGATATTTATAATTGGCTCATTGAAAATATTCATCATGATAATGTGTCAATCCTGCAACCGAAAAGATTAAACCCTGTACTCCCTAACAAAAGAAGGCCGCCTCACCAGTTCTTCTGTTTGCAACTGCATACACCCATCGGATCCATTATCGGTGACACCGATATTGTAGTCTTCGACAAGGCAGGCAAGAAACCGATAATCATCATCAGTTGTAAAAAATCGATAAGGGAGCGATTGACCGAATCTCTCTATTATAAGGGATTATATGAACGGATGTACGGTATTCGGCTGCCGTTATTTGTCGTCACAGATGACCCGAATCTAGAATTTGGAACCGAAAAGAAGCCACGGAAGGCAAGAATACTTGCAACCTTCGAGAATGCCTTCGTTTACTCAACGAATCCTAAAACAGAGGTCTCTGGATGTGTGAAATATATCGATTCTCTCATCAATGACGTTCGCAGGGTTGCTGCCATATGAAGTATATCAACGGGGAGTTCATCACAGACGATATTCTAACCGCCCCGCTGGACGATGATAGTATCCATCTTATCGTGACTT
The DNA here is from genome assembly GCA_015660865.1 of Methanomicrobiales archaeon. Lineage (GTDB taxonomy): Archaea > Halobacteriota > Methanomicrobia > Methanomicrobiales > JACTUA01 > JACTUA01. The sequence goes on from JACTUA010000001.1 coordinate 478,260, forward strand.
CGCCGCCATATAACGTGGGGATCGATTACGACCTGCACGAGGACAATCAGCCCTATGAAGAATACATTGATTGGCTATCCGACGTATTCCTGATGTTAAAAGACAAGTTGGTGGATGGTGGGCGAGTCTGCATTAATATCGCTCCCACCGGGATTAAAAACTTCAAGCCCATCCATCACGACCTTATTACGAATCTAAGGAAAGGTGGGTATCATTTTCTCACCGAGATCCTATGGTATAAACAAAACATAAAGAAAAGAACGGCATGGGGAAGCTTCAGATCACCACGTAGGCCGTATATCCTCCCATCATGGGAATATGTATACGTCATGCAAAAAGGGGAATGTCTTGAAAAGGATTCAGAGGCCGTGAAACCCGACATCACAGCGGACGAATTTGTCAGGTTTTCAGATGGATTCTGGCAGATATTACCAGAGAAAGAGAAGAATGGACACCCAGTCCCCTTCCCATGGGAGCTGGTATATCGCCTGGTGAAATTCTATACCTATCCTGGAAACACGGTTCTCGACCCCTTCGGCGGTAGTGGAACTGTTGCAGCCGTCTGTGCAGATACCGGGCGAGATTTCATTTACGTAGATATTTCAGAGGATTACACGAGGCTTGCCAAGGCAAAAGTGGGAGAGATCATGAATAATTCGAACTCCCTCTTTAGAGAGAATGCCCATTCTGCAAGAGCAGGAAAAATAGCAATTTTACCTATCAAAGATATCAATGCCATAGGCGTGGAGGATGGTTCACCGAACGTATTGATAAAGGAGCCTTAACTCACGGCCCATTCGGCAGCATGCACGACTTCATCCGAAGGCCTGTGTACGGAATCTCCTTTAACTTCTTCTTGAAGGCCTTCACCCACTCCCGGAGACTCCTTACCGCCGGCGTTATTCACTGGATCTCCTTAAATTTCTTCTTAAATGCCTTGCAGATCGGGCACTGGTCCGGCACAGCATCGAGGAAGATGTTCCCGCAGACCGGGCAGAGGAAGATCTTGTTCGCCGTGATATCCCTCTTCCCCTGGACCGCCTCGAGGGCCTTCTGGTAGTGGCCTGCATGGACCTCCTCGGCCTTCATGGCGTAGGTGAATGCGATCTCCGCCTCGCCCTGCCCACCCTCGGCCTTCGCGGCGCCTATGAAGCCGGGGTACATCGAGGTGTACTCATGGGTCTCCCCCTCGATGCCCTTCTTCAGGTTCTCGTCGGTGGTCCCGATGGCCCCGAGCGTCCGGAGGAGCCTCCGGGCATGGATGGCCTCGGCCTCTGAGGCGGCCCTGAAGAGCTTTGCCACGTTCCTGAACCCCTTCTCGTCGGCCTCCTCCGAGAAGCCGGCGTACTTCCTGTTCGCCTGGGACTCTCCGGCAAAGGCCGCCATCATGTTCTCGCGGGTCGTCATACCATGGTAGTAGCGACCCCTTTTGTTATAAGGATTGTTTGTCGGCCCTCCCTCGGTTGAGAAGAAATATAAACAACCAGGGACGAGGAGACATGTATGAACGCCAGATTCCAGAAAATCCTGATATTAACCCTTTGCGGGGCCCTCCTATTCATCGCCGGCTGCGCGACCACGGCCCCTTCCGGGGGAGCAGTTCCGACCCCCGCCGGAGGGACGACAAACCAGGTGTCAACGACGAACCCCGACATGGGGACCATCGTCTCCCTCCTCCGGACGATAAACGATCAGGTCACTCTCGTCGCCGAGAACACCCACCCGCAGGCAACGGGGAAGATAACCGGAAATATCGTCCTCTTCGACACCATGGGGAATACGGCCAATGCCATCAAGAGCGGAACATCCATTGTAGCCCTGCCCCAGGGGAGCTGCGACATCGCAATCTTCGCCCAATCGGTGCCATTGTATGTTACGGTAGAGGAGGAGAAAGATCTCTCAGCGCAGATCAGCGGGAGGTATTACCGCAACCGTCAGAACTGTTTCGACGACCCCATGTGCAGGGAAACCGTTTCACTGGATGACGATTTCTCGTACCTCTATATTGAATACAAGCCGTACAACCCCGGCGATTCACTGAATCAGGTCACCCTCTCCTACCGGTGTTAGTCATCCGGGAGGAGACCTCTCATTTTTCAGGAGGGGGAGCCTGCCTTGAGAGAGCCGACCCGAGTTCGAGACCCTTCCTGTACGCGAGCTCCAGGAGCTCGGGCCTGGTATGGATGTCCCTGATCGTATCCATATCAGGAACCAGGAGCTCGCCGATGAGCCTGCAGTCAATGATATCGCAGAACGCAGCCACGGTCGCCCTGGCACCGTCGAATACCCCGGGGATCTTCATCCCGGAGATGGCGATGAAGAGGGCGAGGCGCGAGTTCCGTTTCTCCTTCGGGACGAGCGGCTCCCTCCTCATGTACTTGGCCATAAAGAAGACCTGGAAACGGTCCATCAGGGATTTCAGCTTCCCCGGGATTCCCATGGTCATGATGGGGGTGGCGATGATGAGGCCATCCAGCTCCCGGAACTTCGGGTACAGGGGAGTGAGATCATCCTCCATCTGGCAGGTCTCGTGATCCTTGCAGAAGAGGATCTCCATGCAGGGCTCGAAGTCCAGGAGGGGGACCACGATCTTCTCCACCGTGCAGCCGGCATCCTCCGCCCCCTTCAGTGCCTGGTCCAGGAGGGCCGCGGTGTTCCCCTTGGGGAGGGGGCTCCCGAGGAGGCCGATGACCTTCTTTCCCATACCCTGATTCATTCCCCCCATACTCTTTAAACTCTCTCCTTTCATCCTGAGAAGGACCCGAAAATAGGTTCATTGGGAGCATCGTACCCTCGTGGTCTCCCTTAGAAACCGATAAATAAGATACGCATCAAGAGAGAGAAGGTAAGCCTATGGCGAAAGAGAACATCAAGGCGGTGAAGGCCGGAACAAAGGGAGAGGCGGGCAAATATGTCTGCATCGACTGCGGGTACGAGTTCGAGCTGAAGGGGTCGGAGAAGGACCTGAAGAAGTGCCCCATGTGCGCCTGCGAGGAGTTCAACTGCTTCCCCATGACCGCAATGCGCCCTGACATCAAGACCCCCGAGGATGTGAAGAACCCGCCCAGGAAGCGGGATTACATGAAGTAATCACCTTTTTATAGCCTCCTGCCCGTACTCTCCACTGGTGAGCGGACGCTCAAGGAGGTTCGTCATCTTGGTAAACGTCAGGGAAACGGGAGAGGTATACATCTGCCCGATCTGCGGGAACGTGGTCGTTGTCCGGGAGGCCGGAGGCGGCGAGCTCGTCTGTCATGGCGAACCCATGGTGCTGAAGAGATGATGGACAGACAGATCGGTGGGGAAAGGATACCTGAAGGAGGTTCGTTCTTTTGGTGAATGTCTCGGCGGTTGGGCAGATCTACGAGTGCATGATCTGCGGGAACGTGGTCGAGGTCAGGGAAGTCGGCGGCGGAGAACTCGTCTGCTGCGGTGAGCCCATGGTGCTCAGGAAGTGATGATATGGCAGTGAAGAAAACGACAAGGATTGGTACAGGAAAAGCGGAGAACACCCAGAACTCGAAGGGAATGAAGGAGCTCGAGAAGAAGATAGGGAAGGTCCCGGTCTTCTTCAAGGAACTGATGAAGACCCAGCCGGATATGCACGGGGCGATCCTCGCCTTTGACCAGCACATCTGGGACGACGGCGCTCTCTCCCGGAAGACGAAGAAGATCCTCGCGATCTCCATCGCGGCAGCCCTCCGTGACCAGCACGCCGTGAAGGCGCAGCTCGCAGGGGCAAAGAAGCTCGGGGTAAGGAAGGACGAGATCGAGGAGGCGCTCAGGGTCACCTTCCTCCTCTCGGGGATGCCCGCCTATGTCTACGGCCGGGCGGCGATGGAAGAGATCATGGGAAAGGACTGAGGGCCCATGTCCGAGGAACCCGTTTCCTTCCCCGTCATAGGGGAACCCGCGCCTGATTTCGAGGCAGACACGACCCAGGGCCCCATCACCCTCTCGTCCCTCAGGGGAAAGTGGGTGGTGCTCTTCTCCCATCCCGCGGACTTCACGCCGGTCTGCACTACGGAGTTCCTCGCGTTTACCAAGATCTACGACGAGCTGAAGGCCCTGAACGTCCAGCTCATCGGCCTCTCCGTCGACAGCGTCTCGGCACATCTGGCATGGGTGCATGACATCAAGGAGAAGATGGGGGTCACGATCCCATTCCCCATCATCGCCGATCTCACGATGAAGGTCGCAAAGAGGTACGGCATGATCCACCCGGGCCAGTCCTCGACGGCGGCCGTCCGCTGTGTCTTCTTCATCGACGACAAGGGGATCATGCGGGCGATGATATACTACCCGCTCCAGAACGGGAGGTACATGCCCGAGATCCTCCGGCTCGTGAAGGCCCTCCAGACCACGGACAAGTTCAAGGTCTCCACCCCTGCCAACTGGCAGCCGGGCGACAAGGTGGTTGTCCCGCCGCCGAAGACGGCAGCGGAGATGGAGAAGCGCCCCACCGAGGGCTACGAGTGCAAGGACTGGTACCTCTGCTTCAAGCAGGTATAATCCGGTAATCCTTTTTTTCCTATTCGGTATTCGAGTGAGAGAGATCTGTTGTTCCCCTTCTCACCCCGCCCTCTTCCGGTTGATCTCCTGCATCGCCTCCTCGATCATCTCCTTCACCGCGTCCATCTCGTTCAGCATCGCCCTCCGGAGCGGGATGATCGCCTGGGGATCCCCGAGGATCCCCAGCGCCCAGGCCGCCTTCCTCCGCACCCTCCAGTCCTCGTCCTGGAGTGCCGATATGAGCGCGCCGAGCCCCCGCAGGTCCCCCAGACGGGCAAGCCCCTCGGCCGCCTTCCATCGCCGGGATGGCTCCTCGTCCCCAAGCATCGAGAGGTAGTGGGCGAGAATGGCATCATCGCCGGATGGCGGTGGAGGCGAACTCTCCTCTTCCATGATAAAGCTGATATGCCTCTTCTGCAGGTGAAATTTTCCCCCCGGGCCTGATCCAATTATCCCTCCCGGGCCCTGATCCTATCCTCCCCCCGGGCCTGATCCAATCTTCCTCCCCGGATCCAGGCCCCCTGGACCACGTCCCGGGTTCAGCCGATCTCAAGATAGAGCTTTTTTACTCTCTCACATCCAAGCATGAAAGCATGCCCTACAAGGTCCTCGCCTTTGCCACGAGCCCCCGGAGGCACGGGAACTCCGAGACCCTCCTCGACTGGGTCCTCGCCTCCATGGCCGAGGAGCCCGACGTAGCCATCGAGAAGGTAGCACTTGACGAGGTCACGGTCAACCCCTGCCGGGGCTGCAATGCCTGCGAGATCCTGAACAAATGCGTCCAGCGCGACGACATGGACATCCTCCATGACAAGATCGTCGAGGCCGACTGCATCATCTTCGCCTCGCCCATCTACTGCCTGGGGATCTGCGCCGAGGGGAAGGCACTCGTAGATAGGGCGCAGGTCTTCCGCTCCCGAAAGTATGTACTCAAGCTCCCCGTGGTCCCCCCCGAACGGGTCGGGAAGCGCCTGGGCATCTTCATCTCGACAGCTGGGCAGAACTGGGATATCGTCTTCGACGGCGCGAAGATGTCCATCAAGTGCTTCTTCCATGTCACCGAGATCAAGGACAGGGATATCCTCTACCTTCTCGTGCGGGGAGTGGACAGGGCAGGCGAGGTGGAGGCCCATCCCACGGCCAGGGACGAAGCCCGGGCAACGGGGAAAGCAGCCGTCGGGCGCCTGCGCGAAATGAACCGGTGAACCAGATGGATCCCGTTGTTTCGGTCCTGGGCATCTCGGGGAGCCCCCGCCGGCACGGGAACACCGAGACCCTCCTCGATGCATTTCTCGACGGGGCCCGGGAAGCGGGAGGGGAGGTCGACAAAGTGGTGCTCAAGACCATGGAGTACGCACCGTGCCAGGGCTGCAACGCCTGCCACAAGGACGGCGTGTGCATCATCGAGGACGCCCTCATCCCCCTCTTTGACCGGATCCTCTCCATGGACGCCATTGCCCTCGCGTCCCCCATCTACACCATGGGGATCACCGCCGAGATGAAGGGCTTCCTGGACCGTGCCCAGTATCTCTGGGCACGAAAGTACATCCTGAAGACGCAGTACTTCACACGCGAGCATATCCGGCGGCACAAGGGGGTCTTTATCTCAACCGCAGGCACGGGCTGGGAGAACGTCTTCTCTGGGGCCTTCCCCATCATGACCGCGTTCTTCGATATCATGGGCTTTGAGTACTATGACAACATCATCGCAAACGATATGGACCGGTACAAAGGGATTCGGAACCACCCGACAGCCCTCGCCGGGGCAAGGGAGAAGGGCGAAACGGTCGTGAGGATCCTATCCGAATTGAAAGGGAAGGAGGAGGGAACTCAGGAGAGCGGGAGCGGGGCGATATAAGAGAGGACGAGAACCCCGAAAGCGACCCCGATCAGGAGGAGGAAGACCCCCGGGCTCCAGGCAAGGACCTTTTTCCCGTCGAGGGGGCCAACGGGGAGCATGTTGAAGGAAGCGAGCATGCCATTCACCTTCCACCCCATGACACCGATCACTGAGAGGAGGCCTCCGCCAAGGAAGGCAAGTGCCACGAAGGGGATGGCGAGGAGGAGATTCGTGATCGCGCCCGAGGCCGAGATCCACCCGTTCTCTCTCTTTGAGAGGTTCGACCCGTAGATCACCGTCGCCCCGGGGGCAGCAAAGACAAAACCGACAAGGGCTGCCATCGCCACTGCCACGAGGAGCATGATGTTGTCCTTCTTGAACTCGGCCCAGTAGCCATAGTGCATCGCGGTGAACTTGTGGGCCAGTTCATGGAGGATGAAACCGACCCCGACCGTTACCGAGGATATGGCGAAGACGAGGATGAAACTCTCAATGGAGGCTCCACTCCCAAGAAAAATCAATGTGAAGGCCAGGGTGATAGCGAACCAGGCGACGCCGAGATCGCGCCATTCCCGGGGGGGAATCCGTTCCAGCATCCGTAATAGGATAGACCTTCTCACGGATATTCCCTTCCCTCAGGAAGCCCTTCCCTCAAGAAGGCCTTCCTTGCAGAAGCCCTTCCCTCCAAAGATGTATATCTCCCTCGCCCCATGATCCCTGTATGAGTCTTGCGTCCGTGAGGGAGAAGATCGACGACATCGATGCCCGGTTCATCAAGCTCATCGCAGAGAGGCAGCGCCTCGCAGGAGAGATGGCCCACCTGAAGTTCCGGGAGGGGATCCCCATCAGGGATTCGGGGCAGCGGGAGCGGGTTCTCGAGCGGGCCTTTGACCGGGCCGTGGAGTCCAAGGTCGATCCCGTCTCGGTCCAGAAGGTCTTCGACATCCTCGTCCAGATGAGCGAGGATCGGCAGCAGGAGTGCATGGGAGACGGGAACCTGCCGTAAGGGATGGACGGGAATGCCTGAGAAAAATGGGATTATCTCCCGCCGGCCCCGCCGCCTCCGAAGCCTCCGCCGCCTCCAAACCCCCCTCCGCCGTGGAACCCTCCCCCGCCCATCCCGCCCCGCGAGGGCGGGGCGAAGCCCATGATGGGGACGAAGCCCAGGTAGAGCGCCGGTACAATATACATCTCCGGGATCCGGACATTCAGCTCCTTCATCGCCTTTGCCACGTTATCCCCGACGCCAAGAGCGGTCCCGTAGACGAGCCACTCCCCCCACATCGCGAGGTCCTGGGGGGCGTACTCCTTGATCCGTGCAAGGTCGGAGAGGAAGGCCCGGAAGGCATCCCATTCGAGCTTCTCCTTGTAGGCATCGCCCTTCCACTGCCCGAAGAGGACCGAGGGGAAGGCCCAGGCGATCACCACCTGGATGACCGCGATGGACCCGAGGGCGGCGGCCGGGAGGAGGAGCCCTGCCGCCTGGGAGCCCACGACGAGGATGAGGATGGCGATGCCCGCAAGGATGGCCGAGCCGAGGAGGGCGGGCACGAGGTGGGGACGGCCGTCAATGACGAACCGGTTCGCCACCGTTGGATCCACCTCTGTCGTGATCCCGCGGAGCGTGGTCTGGATCTTCATCACCCGGAGCTCGGTCGAGCTGTCGACCCGTGCATGCTCGGTGAGCCCTTTTAACGCGTCCGTGTCCACGACATCTCCCACCCCCAGGTTCCGGAGGAAGTTAAGGACCCGCTGCTCGTAGGGGTCAGGCGAGGTTCCCTGGAGGACATGGATGGTGATCCCCGAGTCCGGTGCTTCGCCCTTGGGCCTGATCTCGAGGAACTTCTGCCGTGCCAGGTCGAGCACCGTGGCATAGAAGCCGTTCTCGTCGAAGGTGAGGGCCTCGTCCTTGAAGACGAGGTTCACGACCCAGGGCTTCAGGTTCCGGTCCGGCACAAAGGAGAGGTACTCGGGGACGACGAAGTCCTTCTCCCGGCCGTACCGATTGTATATCAGGTACAGGAGCACCGGCATGATGAGGACGAGGATGCCCGCTATCGCGAGGAGAAGGGCGCCTGAGTAATAGGGAAGGCTGTACCAGAAGGACCCGGACTGGGCCATCCCGCTCACATCGCCTACGGCATTCGGGAAACCGGCCCAGTTCGTCGTGTAATCACGGGTGGCGACGACCTCGATCCCGACGATCTCGTTTGCTGACGAACTGCCGGTGATGGTCGTCGTACCTCCCGCCGTCCCGACCAAGAGAAAAGGCGGGTAAGGATACAACCCTGCAACCCCTGCCGATGGGATGGTGATCTGGAGGGAGTGGTAGGGGACGTGCTGATCGGCCAGCTGGATGTTGAGGTGGCTGTACTGGGTGTCGTATTCGATGGGCGGATGGATGCGGAAGGTATAGTCTGCACTGTAGGTCCCTGCAGGGAAATAGCCAGAGTTGTAGAATCCTATCTCGTTATTCTGGACGAGGGAACGTATGGTGGCCCTGTCCTGGTCGGTGGTCATGCCATAGACGGTCACCCGCCCCTGGTAGTCCCGGTAATACCCTATGGTCCCTGCCGGGACACGCATCCCGATGACCTCGACCGACGGCTGGGTGAGAGCGGTGCCCGCGAGGGGGACCTCCCAGGTGCGAAAGAGCATCCGGTAGGTGCCGGGGGTCTTCACGATGTAGGTGTAGTGCTCGGTCAGGGTGCCGTCCGCCGAGATGGCTGCATTGTAGCTGTCGATGGCGAGGTTCCCCTCCAGGGCATGGGGGAGGGAGAGGGCAAGGGCAAGGGCGACCACCCCGAGGATGAGGGTGATCGCCATGAGGGTGGCAATCTGCCGGGTCTCGGTCATATATCCCAGCCTCTCACTGCCCTAGAACTCGATCTTCGGGGGCTGTGCAATGGCCTCCTCGAACTGGAGGTAGTCGAGCTTGAGGAGCCCCATCATCCCCCCGATCATCCGTGACGGGAGGGTGTCGAGCATGGTATTGAACTGCTGCACGATGTTGTTGTAGGTGTATCGCTGCCGGGCGATCTCCTCCTCGATCCCCTTCACCGAGTCCATGAGGGAGGTGACCGTTGTCGAGGTCTTGAGATCAGGGTAGGCCTCGGCCGTGGCGATCAGAGTCCCGAGGAGGGCACGGGACTCCCGCTCCACGGTGGAGAGCTCGCTTGGGGTCCCCTTCAGCACGCTGGCCCGCATCTCGGTGATCTTCGTGAGGGTCTCCTTCTCGAACTTCGCGTAGCTCTTCACGGCTCCCAGGAGCTGCTCGATCATGTCGAGGCGCTTCTTCATGGCCACCCGGATCTGCCCGAGGGTGGCGTCAGCGGCGTTTCTGTACCTGTAGAACTGGTTGTAGATGCCCACGAACCAGAAGACAAGGGCGAGGATGACGATGACGACGATGACAAGGATGATGATCGAAAAGATATCCAGAACAATCACCCGATTTGAGTATTTGCTCTCTCCCTATTAAAGGGAAGTGGCCCACCCGCTACCAGCAGCTGAGCCGAGGGGAATGAGGGGGATTCCTCCCTACCGGGAGATCATGGTTCCGACGCCTGCGTCGGTGAAAAGTTCGAGGAGGAGGTTATGCGCCTGGTTCCCGTTGAGGATGTGGGCCTGATCCACACCGTTCTTCACCGCCTGGAGGGAGGAGGTGATCTTCGGGATCATGCCTCCGCTCACGGTCCCGTTCTCGATGAGTTTCTCCATCTCAGCCGCGGTGAGCCTCCGGAAGATCTGGGTCCTTTCGGCGTCCATCACCCCGTCCACATCGGTAAGGTTGATGAGCTTGGAGGCTTTGAGCGCAACGGCGATCTCACCGGCCGCGGTATCTGCATTGATATTCAGGCTCGTTCCCTCCCGGTCGATGGCGATGGGGGCGATGACCGGGATGTAGCCGTTGTCAAGGAGGGTGTGAAGGACCGCGGGGTCCACGGTCTCGATCTCCCCGACATACCCGAGATCCACTTTCTTGACCCGGTTCCCCTCCTTCACCCTCTGGGGATCCAGCTTCCGGGCGATCATCAGGTTCCCGTCGTTCCCCGAGAGCCCTACCCCCCGGGCCCCGCCCCGGGCGATGAGGGAGACGATCCCGTCGTTGATCTTCCCCACGAGGACCATCTGGGCGATCTCCAGGGTCTCGGCATCGGTGATCCGGAGGCCCCCGACGAATTTCGGCTCCTTCCCCATGGCCTGCATCTTCTCGGTGATCTCGGGTCCCCCGCCGTGGACGATGACCACCTTCATGCCCACGTACTGGAGGAGGACCGCGTCCCGGATCGCCATCTCCAGGATCTCCTGGTCCACCATGGCATGGCCACCCAGCTTGATGACGATGGTCTTCCCGTGGAAGCGCTGGATGTAGGGGAGTGCCTCCATGAGCACCTCTTCGCGTTTCATGTTGTATACCTCCCGTTGATCTCGATATACTTCTCGGTGAGGTCGCAGCCCCAAGCCGTGGCCTCCTCCTTCCCCTGTCCCAGGTCGAGCTCGAACCGGACCTCTTTTCCTTTCATGGCGGCCTTGGCCCTGGCGAGGTCGGCGACGATCTTCCCCTTCTCGAGGAGAGGGGTTCGTTCCTCTCCTGCCCCGATGAAGAGGGAGACGTGGTCAGGGTCGAACTCCACGCCCGCCCGTCCGGCCGCGGCGAGCACCCGTCCCCAGTTGGGATCCTCGCCATAGACCGCAGTCTTGAGGAGCGGCGATTCTACCACGGTCCGGGCGATCTCGGATGCCCCCTTCTCGGTCCGTGCCCGGCGGACCACCATCTCGATGAGCTTCGTTGCCCCCTCGCCGTCCCGTGCAATCTGGATCGCAAGGGAGCGGGCGCACTCCTCCAGGGCTGCCCTGAATGCCGCCGCCGCGACCTTCCCTGCCTTACCCGTTGCGGTGCAGATGGCGATGTCGTTCGTGGACATGTCCCCGTCCACCACGACGCGGTTGAAGGAGCGGCGGGTTGCCAGCCTGAGTGCCCGCTGGAGCCCGCCAGCGGTGACCTCGGCATCGGTGTAGAGGAGCGCGATCACGGTCCCCATGTTCGGGGCGATCATCCCGCTCCCCTTGCAGATCCCCCCGACCGAGAAGCCGTCCCCCCTCACCAGGGCATGCTTCTCGACGAGGTCCGTGGTCATGATGGCCCGGGCCGCCTCCACCTCGGCGGCGGGATCCCTTCTTACCCGGGGCGCGACCTGCCTTGCCTGCTTCCCGATGAGGTCGAGGTCCAGGTAGCGCCCTATGATACCCGTCGACGCGACTCCGACCCTCTCTGGATCGGTCCTGAAGGCATCTGCCCCGATCCCGCTCATCAGGGCTGCATCCTGTATCCCCTTCTCCCCGGTATAAGCATTGGCGCACCCGCTGTTCACGATGATCCCGTCGAGTTCGCCCAGGGCGATCCGCTCCTTCATGAGGATCAGGGGGGCTGCCTTGACCCGGTTGGAGGTGAAGACCGCGGCTGATGTCCCGCTCGCGGCGACGAGGGCAAGGCCGTACCTTCCCTCTTTCATCCCGGCCGCGGTGACTCCTTCCACGCCGCAGATGCTCTTCACGATGCCCCCTCGCCTCCCTCTCCGGATACGTATGACTCGCCGAGGCCCCTCACGATATCCGCCCGTGCGACAATGCCCACGAGCATCCGGCCCCGGACGACGGGGAGCCTTCCGATCCTCTTCTCCACCATGAGGGCGGCTGCCGCATCCATGTCTTCATCCTCGCCGATGGTGATGGCAGGGGATGACATCACCGACCGCACGGGCTGGTCGCCGATATGCGACAGGGCCTTCTGGGTATGTGCCCAGTTGATTGCTTCCCTTATGGGGACCTCGATGATCTCGAGGGGCGAGGGGAGCCAGAGATCCTCGGATATCCCCGGGGTCTTCAGGAGTTTGAGGATATCCGACTCGGTGATCATTCCCACGAGCTTCTCCCCGTCCATAACCGGGAGGCCCCCGATCCGGTGCCTTCGGAGGAGCCCGGCCACTTCTCGTACCGTCGCACCGGCAGATACCACGACAGGATCCGCTGTCATCACGTCTTTCACTTTCATAATCCACCCTCAGGGCAGGACCCCGGCCCCCCTGAGACCTTCCTGCTCGGGGAAGCCGCACATGAGGTTCATGTTCTGGATCGCCTGGCCGCTCGCTCCCTTCACCAGGTTATCGATGGCAGAGGCGACCACGACACGCTCTCCTTCGCTCTCCACCGCGATGTCGCAGAAATTCGTCCCCCGGACCGCCGCGAGGATCGGTGGCTGGAGCCGGACGAAGAACTCCTTCTCATAGGCCTTCCGGTACAGGGCCTCTACCTCCTTCTGTTCCATGGGCTCGGAGAGGAGGATATGTGCTGTGGTGAGGATGCCCCGGTTGACAGGCACCAGGTGGGGGGTGAAGTAGACCCCTGCCTTTGACCCGAGGCGTGCGATCTCCTGCTTCATCTCCGCGAGGTGGCGGTGCCGGGTCCACTTGTAGGGGTTGATGTTGTCCGCGACCGTCGGGTAATGGGTGACCGCCGAGGGGGAGTTCCCCGCCCCCGAGACCCCCGTCTTTGAGTCGAAGATCACGGCCTTCGCCTTTGTCGCAAGGGGTGCCGCAGCGAGGACCGCACCGGTCGGGAAGCAGCCCGGGTTCGCGACGAAGGAAGCGGACCTGACCTCGTCCCTGTGGAGCTCGGTGAGCCCGTAGGGGGCGGGGAAATAATCGGTGTGGGGAACCCCGTAGGTCTCCTCGAAGACCTCCTTCGGGAGCCGGTAGTCGGCCGAGAGGTCCACCACCTTCATCCCCCGCTCGAGGAGCCCCCGCACGTGGGTCATTCCTGCCGTGTGGGGGACCGCGAGGAGGGCGACATCGGCATCCATCCGGTCCACCGGGGGGTTCTGGAAGACGAGGTCGGTGAGGCCCTTCAGGTGGGGGTGGACCGAGTCGACCCGCTTCCCCACGAGCTTCCGGGAGGTGGCGATGACCACCTCGGCAGAGGAGTGGGTGAGGAGGAGCCGGATCAGGTCGCCACCGGTGTAGCCGGAGGCCCCGATAATCGCGATTTTCATGGGAAAAGATATTCGGCGGTGACGATTTAAGGGTTATTCCTTGGGCGGGATCCCGGGGAAGATAGATCACTTTATCGTCGGGATATCGGTCGAGACTTCAAGGAGCCGTGCCGCGATTGCCTCGATCCGGGCATGGTCCTCGAGCCCCTCGACAAGGTGGGCGGGGAGGATGGTCATCCCGTGCTTCGCCCCCAGGTAGGCCCCGCAGATGAGCCCGATGGTGTCGGTGTTTCCTCCAACATGCCCGACCATGGAGAGGAGGTCGGCGGCGCCCGCATACCTCGCCATCAGGAAGAAGGCGAGGGGGATGGTCTGGTAGACCGAGAGATCGTTTCCGATGAGCCGGATCGCATGCTCGAGCGCGATCCCCTCCTTCTCCAGACGCAGGGCGTGGCGTATCTTCTGGCCCAGGAGAGGGTCCTCCCTGCCGACCTCCATGCAGGCGAGGGTGAGGTCATCCGGGGCACCCGCCAGGGTGTGGTGGATGAGCATGGCGACACCGGTGCATCCTGCGATGGCGGCCGGGTTCGTGTGGGTCACGCTGCATGCCCGGGCCACCGTCTCCCGGATGTCCACGGGGTCCTGGTACGCGAGGGCGAAGGGGATCCCTGCCGGGATGCAGCCCGCGGTCGTCGAGTTCACCCCGCTCTTCTCGGGCGACGAACCGTCGAGAAGGTGGATGCAGGCCGTGACAACGGATCCGTCAGGGAACCGGAACACCCCGGATCGGTAGAGGGTCTTGAGCTTCTCGGCGTAACTCTCGAGGGAGAAAAACCCCCCAGCCAGGAGCTCTGCGGTGAGGAGCATGAGCTGGGTGTCGTCGGTGTACTGCCCGGGGGAGAGGGTCTCGTTCGGGTGTCCCCGGTAGGCGCGGCGGAAGGAGCACTCGGCCCTCCAGAGGTCTGCGGGGGTCCCCTCGCCGGCCATGCCCATGGCGTCCCCGATGGCGGCCCCGATGAGGCATCCCTTATACCGGAGGAGCATTGAAAGAATGTGGTGGGGGGAATGAATTAACCCTTTGTCCCGGGATTGGGGGAAAAAGAATGAGGAAGGGCTTACCCAATCTTCGGGAGGGTTTTGAGGGACTCTTTGATCTTGCTGTCCGGGTACTCGAAGTCCGAGAGCTTCCCCTCGAAGTAGTCGTCGTACGCGCCCAGGTCGAGGTTCCCGTGCCCCGAGAGGTTGAAGAGGATGACCTTCTCCTCCTGGGTCTCCCTGCACCGGAGGGCCTCGTCAATGACCGTCTTCACTGCGTGGGCTGTCTCCGGGGCCATGATGATGCCCTCGGTCCTGGCGAAGGTGACCGCTGCCTGGAAGACCTCGGTCTGGTGGACAGCCACCGCCTCCATCACCTTCTCATGAACAAGCCGGGAGAGGATGGGGGAGTCGCCGTGATACCGGAGCCCGCCGGCGTGGATAGCGGGCGGGACAAAGTCATGGCCAAGGGTGTACATCTTGGCGATGGGGCCGATCCCGGCTGTATCCCCGTAGTCATAGGCATATATCCCTTTCGTGAGGGTCGGGCATGACGAGGGCTCCACGGCAATGGCCCGGATATCCGGCCGCTTTCCCTTGATCTTCTCCCCCAGGTAGGGGAAGGAGAGACCCGCGAAGTTGGACCCGCCGCCAACGCATCCGATCAGGATATCCGGTTCATCCCCTGCCTGTTTGAGCTGCTCCATGGCCTCGAGCCCGATGATGGTCTGGTGCATGCAGACGTGGTTCAACACCGAGCCGAGGGAGTAGTTGGTATCCTTGTGGGTCGCCGCGTCCTCTACCGCCTCGGAGATGGCGATGCCCAGGGACCCCGGGGTCTCCGGGTCCCGAGCGAGCATCGCCTTCCCAGTCTGGGTCCGTTCCGACGGGCTGGGGATGCACTCCGCCCCCCATGTTTGCATCATGGACTTCCGGTAGGGCTTCTGGTAGAAGCTGGACCGGACCATGTACACCGTGCACTTCATGCCAAAGAGGCAGGTGGCGAAGGCGAGGGCCGATCCCCACTGGCCGGCGCCCGTCTCCGTGGCGATCCGCTTGATCCCCTCCTTCATGTTGTAGTACGCCTGGGGCACCGCGGTGTTGGGTTTGTGGCTTCCCGGCGGTGAGACCCCCTCGTACTTGAAGTAGATCTTCGCCGGGGTCTTCAGGTGGGCCTCCAGCCGGTGCGCCCTGTATAGGGGGCTCGGCCTGTAGAGCCGGAAGATCTCCCGGACCTCCTCCGGGATGTCGATGTACCGCTCCTGCGAGACCTCCTGCCCGATGAGGGCCATCGGGAAAATCTGATGGAGTTCCTCCGGGGTGGCCGGTTTCTTCGTCTGCGGGCTGTAGTAGGGATCCATCGGCGACGGCAGGTCGGCCTGGATGTTGTACCACCGCTTCGGGATCATATCCTCGTCAAGCTGGAACTTGGTCTGCATACTCATCAGGTTGGCCCCGGGTTAATATATACATTGTGGTATCTTCATGTCATATAATGTATAAAAAAGAACATCAAAAAAGGGAGGGGGGCCTCACTCGAACCTCAGTGCCTCGGCGGGGTTCATCATCGCGGCCTTCCAGGCGGGGTACATCCCGGATATGAGCGAGACACCGATACCGAAGGCCACCCCGTACAGGATGGAGACGAGAGTGGTCGCTGCAGAGAGGTACTTCGAGGACTGGAACATGGCATTGAGGGCCAGGTACCCTCCCGCGAGGGAGAGGACCCCCCCGATGGCGCTCCCCAGGAGCCCGAGGATGAGGGCCTCGGCGAGGAAGATCCTCACTACCTCCCCCCTCTTAACCCCGAGAGAGCGGATGATCCCGATCTCCTTCGTCCGCTCGGTCACCGACATGAGCATCACGTTCAGGATGGAGATGCCTGCTACCGCGAGGGAGATGCCTCCGATGGCCAGGATGTAGGCAGAGACCTGGTTGAAGGTATCGACGATGGTCCTGAGCACCTTCCGGGTATCGAGGACATCCACCACCCGCTCCCTCCGGTTGAGCATATCATCGACCGCTGCCTTCACCCCGTCGATATCCTCCGGATTCGTGACCCTGATGACGACCTCATCGTAGTCCCTCTGCCCGTACCGGGAGGTGAACCATGTATCTGAGACGATGACGGCATAGTCAGGGCTGATATCAATGCCGACCCCCCGTTCCTTCAGGATCCCCGTGATCCTCAGCCGTTCCTCACCGGACCCGATGCCCAGCGACTCCCCCACCACCAGGTTATTCTCCACGGCGAGCCTCTCTCCCACCATCACGCCGGGACTGGAGCGGAGGTAACTTCCGCTCTCCTTCTCCAGGAGAACCGGAATATCGGCAGGGTCCATGGCATAGAGTGCCACGGTCTTCGCCTGGCCTCCTCCCATGATGCGATCGACCCCGGTCCGGATGGGTACAACGGCGTTCGATCCCGCGGCGCTGCGGATCCCCTCGAGCTCGTGTCCCGTTATTCTAAGGTTCAATCCGCCCCCCGCGGGGATTCCGATGGCGTCGCTGATGTGGGGGAAGATGACGATGGTGTTCCCGACGGAGGTCAGGTTGTCCGGGATGGAGAGGGCCAGGCTGTTCCCGAGTATCCCCATCGCGGAGATGGCGGTGACCCCGATGACGATCCCCACCACGGCGAAGGAGGAACGCACCCAGTGGAGCCGGAGGTCCCGTCCCGCGAGATCGAGGAGGATCATGCGATCCTCCCGTCGGTCATCCGGACGGTTCGCCCGGCGAACGCGGCCATCCGCGGGTCATGGGTGGCAAGGAGGATGGTCCTCCCCTCCCTGTTGAGGTCCGTGAGGAGCCCCATGATGGCTTCGCCCGTTTTTGAATCCAGGTTCCCCGTGGGCTCGTCGCAGAGGAGGATCTCGGGGTCATTCACGAGGGCTCTCGCTATGGCGGCACGCTGCTGCTCTCCCCCCGAGAGGTCTCCCGGTCTCCTTGTGGAGAGGTCGGGAGGGAGGCCGGCTGCGACGAGCACCTCGAGGCACCGCTCCCGGGTCCGGCGTATCCGCCTCTGAAAGGCGAGGGGGAACTCCACGTTCTCAAGGACACTGAGCCGGGGGAGGAGGTTCCCTTGCCGGAAGACGAACCCGATATGGTCCCGCCGCAGATTGGTGCGGGCATCATCGGAGAGGGCCTTCACCGAGAGCCCGTTGATCTGAATGTCTCCCGCCGTCGGGACATCCAGGCACCCGATGAGGTTGAGGAGGGTGGATTTCCCTGAGCCGGAGGGGCCCATAAAGGCGATGAACTCTCCCAGGTGAACGTCCATGGAGAGGCGGTCGAGGGCCCGGATTTCCCCCGCCGGCATCGGATAGACCTTGGTCACCCCGTCCAGCCGGATGATGGGATACGTGTCGGTCAATCCAGGTCTCAACCCCGCCGCCAGAAGTAGATGAAGACGGCCGCGATCAGGATGACGAACATCCAGATGAGCAGGTTCGTGAACCGTGAGGGTTCGCTCGTCTGGTCGGAGAGAGCCTGGCTGCTGATCTCGACGTTCGAGGTCGTGGTAATGATGTTTCCGGCACCGTCCTTGTAGGTCACGAGCACCGGGACCACCCCGACCGTTGCCTTTGCGCGGAAGGTCACCTGGAAGGAGGCGATATCGTCCGGTTCCAGGGACCCGACGACATAGACCTTGTAGGGATCGACAGGCGTCACCTCGCCCTGTGTCGTAACGGTCACCGATCGGGCGGTCTCGAGGCCGACGTTGGTGATATCACCGGAGACCTGGATCGCCCCCTGCTCCGCGCTCACGTGGATGTTCGTGAGGACCGGGTCTGCCTGCTGCTTGTTCTCAACCGTGGACAGGGGAATGGTTAACGTGGAGGTGTGGGGGTTGATCCCGTTCTTGAAGTTCGCCCGGAACCTGATGAAGGTCTGCCGCAGCGGGGTCACGTTGAAGGTCACGACCGACGATCCATCGGGCTCAAGGGTCCCCAGGAAGACCCCGGATGGGGTGACGAGGAAGCCATCCCCTTCCGGTGTCACGGTCACCGCGTTCACGGCATCCGGCCTCGGGTTCCCGATCATGACCTTATAGTCCCCCTTCACCCCCTGGATAATGGGATCCGGTACCTCCAGGATGGAGAGCGTGAGGGCCGAGGACTCCACCTCGACGGGGATGCTGAAGGAGGAACTCCCCCCTTCCCTGAAGTCGAGGATGAACCTGAGATAGTAGACGCCGTCCGATCCCTCGGCCCTGATCTTGTAGACGTACGTGACGACGCTCCCGGGGACGATCCCGCCCTGGGTCTGGTCCGGTGACTGGATCACCGAGACCTCGGCCCCCCCCGAGAGGCGTGCGGAGTTGATATACACACCGTCGGACCCCGAGTTCAGGACATTCACCGTGACAATGCCGGTGTCGCCCTTGAGGAGGACCGGGGGATCCACCCGGTAGGAGGAGACCGCGACCTGCGGGCCGATGTCAACGCCGAGGGCAGGAACCACGAGGAGGAGGAAGAGGAGGGCCGCTGCCGGGAGGATGAGCCTGCGTTTCATGAGAAGACACCCTGCATCCCCTCGGGGAAGGTACCGGAGAGGACCCGGCTGACGAGGTATCCGGTGATGAGGCTGAGGGTCCCCATGATCGGCATGCTGGCATCCGGTATCTTCAGGTCGCTCCAATCCTTCGGGTCGCGCCGGAAGAAACCGTCAGGATCGATGCACAGGAGGAGAAATGAACTCACCATGGGTGGTCACATAGGATTTGGCCGTTTCACCTTTTACGTCTTTTGGAGATCCGGAGTGGCTGTGGGAGACGAGGGGTCCGTCTTCCCCCGTGATCCCCCCGGTCCGAACTGCTCCGTGATCCAGGACGCTATTCTGTCACGGACATCCCGGTAGGCTTCAAGAATCTCTTCCTCATCCCCCCGGAAGTTCTCGGGGTCAGGGAATTCCGTATGGAGATACTCGTCCCCGGGCGGAAGGAGGGATCGGGGGATGCATGCAGCCTCGCCGCAGAGGCTGACCACGAGATCAAAATGGGTTCCCTCGTACTCGCTCACGGGTTTCGACCGGTGGGCGGAGATATCGATACCGGCCTCCTTCATCACACGGATAGCGGTACGGCTCACCCTGAAGGACCGGAGGCCGGCGCTCGCAGCCTCACAGGTATCCCCGTTGAGCGCCCGGAGGAATCCCTCTGCCATCTGGGATCGTGCCGCGTTCCGGCTGCAGATGAAGATGACCTTTCTCTTCCTCTCCATTGAGATCTCCCTCGTGATGAGGGGATACGGCAAGCTGTACCTAGGACTGGAGGGTCGCGCCTTCCGTGGAGGTCAGCCCCGGGCTCACCGAGACGACGATCCTGTAATCCTTCCAGCCTACAAGGGAGAGTCGGAGTTCATAGGATCCCGGGGTAAGATTCGGTATCAGCTGGGGGGTGATCCCGTACCCTTTCCCGGCCAGGTAGATGGTGGCCCCTGAGGGGAAAGAGGTGATATAAAGTGCCCCCAGGGGGATCGGTGTCTCAGGGAGTTCGGTGGGTTTCACGGTCGGGCCCTGCGGCGTCTCGGGAGTAGGCAGAGGGATCGGCGTCACCGGAGTTGGCGTCGGAACAGGGGGGTAATCTGCCGAGACGTGCAGCCCCTGGCCTGCATTCACGGTGACAAGCTCGACCCGCTCCGCGTAACCCGAGGATCGGAGCTGCAGAAGGTGGGAGCCTGCCGAGAGGTTGGCCAGAACGAGCGGGGTTACTCCCTGGAAATTCCCGTCAAGGATGACCTGCACCTCCAGGCCGGAAGGTGTCGAGGTGACATCCAGGGATCCCGTCTGGGGGGCTTCCGTTGTGCACCCCGCAGCGAGGATGATGGCAACAAGGATCACGAATACGGGGATCCTTCGCATAGTACCAAATCCGGGGGGAGAGAGTTTAAAGGTATGGATTCCGAACGAGCCGTGGGGCCAGAACCCGGGAGGATGATCATTTCAGCCTCCTCCTGCCAAGGCTACGAATAATTTCGTAATCTACAGAGATTCTTTATTTCCCAAGGGCTCACTCTCTTCCATGCTCAGTTTGAAGAGTATTGCAGCGGTCCTCATCGTCTCAGCCGCGATAATTGCCGCCGGGTGCCTCAGCCTCGGCCAGTCCCAGCAGTCATCCACGGAGACGGTCTCGAGGGGCTCGGGGGGCCTCTCGTACGCGGTACCCTCACCGGCGTTTGCCCCGGCAACGAAGATTGCCAGTGACCAATCAGCGGCGGGCAGCAATGCAGACCAGGGAGTGGAGACCAAGATCATCAAGACCGGCCAGATCACCATCGAGGTCCCCGATGTTCCCGCAGCCATCGACCGGATCGGTGTTATCGCCGTCTCAAACGGGGGGTACCTCTCCACATCCAGCATCGATACCTCCCAGAACGACCGGAAGACGGGATATGTCATGATCCGGATCCCGGCCGAGAATTTCGACACGGTCATGCAAGCCCTCTCGCCCCTCGGGAAGGTCCTCTCCAGCTCCGAGCAGAGGAGCGATGTCACGGCACAGTACATTGACCTCTCGATACAGAACGCCTCCCTCCACAACCAGCTCGACGGCTTTAACCGTATCATGGCCAAGGCCACGAACGTGGAGGATATCATCAAGATCCAGGTCGAGATCGACCGTGTCACGATGACGCTGAACCAGATCGAAGGGCAGCTCAGGTACCTGTCCAGCCAGATCGACCTCTCCACCATTACGGTGACCCTCCAGGAGCCCGAACCCGTGGGTGGCGAGACCGGTTATAACATCGTCACTGCGATCAACGACGGTATCGCAGGCTTCTTCGGGATGATCTCAGCCCTCATCGTCTTCATCTTCTCTGTCATCCCCCTGATCATCCTCGGCCTCATCGCTTACGCGGTCTACCGCTGGCACCAGAAGAGGAAGGGGGCAGGCACCCCACCGCCGGCTGAAGTGAAGAAAGAAGGGTAAAAACTCGATCTTCTTTAGTTTAATCTTTTTTTCAACGAATATATGATATAATCAATAATACAAGATATACACAAAATTACCAACGAGTGAAAATATGATAACACAATTAAATCTTAAAAATTTTCGATGTTTTAATGAATATGAAATATTATTCGATCAATTCAACGTCATTGTTGGAAAAAATAATACAGGAAAATCAACTATAATCGATGCATTAAAGTTGATATCCAATATTCGTCGATATGCTTCATATAGAAAATATTTTTCGATTGAACTGCCAGAATATTTACCTTATGGTGTAGTTGATGCTTGTTATATAGAGAACAGGGATATTCCATTTTCTCAGATAAACGTAAGATTTAATTATTCGCATGATGATGCGATAATTTCTTCAAAATTCGCTGATAATTCGGAAATATATGCCGTATTTCCCGATGATGGAAGACCGTATGCTTTTTTAGTAAAAGATGGCATGAGTGTTTCAAATAAACAACAAATGAAGGAATATTTTGGTCATTCTATAGGGATTATCCCTCCAGTAAGTACTTTTGAGGAAATTGAACCAATCGGTAATAGAAAATATACCGGCGAAGTTATGGTATCTCATCTAACTGGAAGGCATTTTAGGAATATATGGCATTACTTCCCCGAAAATTTTGAAGAATTTAAAACCATCATTGAAACTACATGGCCTGGACACACTATTGAATTGCCTGAAAGAGATTTATCAATAAATCAGGTTTTAATGTTTTTTAGGGAGAATAACATTACTAGAGAGATTTATTGGGCGGGACATGGTTTTCAAGTATGGCTGCAATTAATGACGGCTTTAGTAAAGCTGGGCCATATGGACACTTTAATTCTTGATGAACCAGATATTTATCTTCATTCTGATCTTCAAAAAAAGTTGATAAACTTATGCAAATCTCAATCCAATCAAGTTATTATAGCAACTCATGCAGTTGATATCATTGAAGAAAGTGATCCCGAAGATATTATTTCAATCGATAAAAATACTTCTAAGGCATACAGACTTTCAAATGTTGATGAAGTTCAAACCTGCATTTCTCAGCTAGGCTCCTATCAAAATTTAAAATTAATTCATTTTATCAAAGGGAAATCATGTTTATTTGTTGAAGGAAATGATTTTTATTTATTGAAATTGTTCGCTAAAAAATTGAAAAATCAAACCATTATTAAAGAAGATGGTTTTTCAGTTATTCCATTAGAAGGCTTTTCCAATTGGGATAGATTATTACATATTTCATGGATTTTTAAAAACGCATTTGGTGAGAGAGTAAAATGTTACGTAATTTTAGACAGAGATTATTATTCCGAACAAGAAATTCAAGAAATGGAAAATGATCTGGACAGGAAAGGAGTTAAAGTCCATGTGTGGAATAAAAAAGAAATTGAGAATTATATGATCAATGTTGATGTTTTATATCGAATCTTTTCAGAAAAATTTTATCAAAAATATAGCCGCAAAAAACCTCTTATCCAAAAAAATGAGTTTAAAAATGACATGATGTCGCTCTTTGATGAGTTTAAAAATCACGTTGCATCCCAGATAATCGCTCATCGAATAAAGAATAAAATCGATAGATCAATCGACGATTCAACAATTATTTCAAAGATTTTGAAGGATTTTAATGAGAATTGGAAGGATTTTGAATATCGAGAGAAAATTATTCCTGGAAAAGATTTCTTCGCTAAAATGAATAATTGGCTAGCTGAGAGATATCAATTCACAATTTCAAAGTCAATATTGATTAATTCATTCGAACCAGAGGAAATTAATCCGGAAGTAAAATTAGTTTTAAGCGAATTTACTGAACTAGTTCATTCAAATTAACATAGATTACATTTTTACTAAATACAAAGGGCCCTCGAATAAATCGCCTAGTATCTCAGAGGATCTTCCTTCATTCTCTGTGGCGGCGTTTTTCTCCGGGAACAAGCATCCGGTACTCCCGCAGGAGAGCTTCGCGGTACTCGGACATCTTCCTCCCGGGGATGTAATTAAACTGCCGGACGCGTCTGATGATCTCATCCATTATTTTTTCATCGTCTGCAAGGTGCAGGCTGAGCACATCCTGAAGGATCCAGTCCAGTCGGTCGATCCCGGTCTCCTTGCCGTCGATTGGTATCTTCCTGATCTTTATCTGGTCCGGAGGGATCCCCCCGCATATCGTGCAGTAGTAGCCCTCCTTCTCATCGCCTGCCATCGGTTATTCCTTGGGAGATCCGGGTAATATACCGAGCTGCTGCATGAGGCCCATGAGGTTTGCCTCGCCCCAGAGCTCTGCTATCCTGCCGTCACGCAGACGGAAGATCTCGATACCGGTCATCTCGATCCCTTTCCCTGTCGGCGGGAGGCCCATAAACTCGCCGTTATGGACCCCGCGGGCGGTGAAGCGGCAGGTGACACGGTCGCCATCTGCCATCATGTCTTCAATAGTAACCTGAAGGCCATGAAACGCAGCCCGGCAGGTGGTGATCACGTTGTTCATCGCCTCGATGCCCGGGCCCGGGGTTGGCAGGGGCGTATGAAGCGAGAACTCCGGGGCGAGGAGCGCATCCGCAGCCTGAAGGTCACCCTTTGAGGGGCCGACCTCGAAGAACCGGCGGACGACCTGCATGTTGGCGTCTTTTGAGAATGTTTTTACCATACGGATCCATCGATGGATATCTATTTAATATTGTTGTCCCTTATAGAGTAACAGATGGATTCTGCTGCCGCTCACCTCATCCGGCTGGGGTTGAAGGAGTACGAAGCGAAGATCTACGTCGCCCTCGTCGGCCTCGGCGATGCGAACGCCCGCAGGATCCACGAGGCGAGCGGGGTCCCCCGCCCGCGGGTCTACGATGTCCTGGACGGCCTCGCCGCACGGGGGATCATCGATGTCCGGGAGGGAAGCCCGCTCACCTACAGCGCGGTCAGCCCCGAGATGGTGATCTCCCACCTGAAAAGGGATTTTGAGACTGCTGCGCACGAGAGCATGAAGTCGCTCGAGAGCCTCTCCCTCGACGCACAGCGGGACTCCTCCCCGATATGGTACGTCCGGACCGACTGGACGATCCGGCGGTACCTCGAAAGGGTGGTCGAGGGGGTCGAACGGGAGCTTGTCGTCCTCTGCTTCGATAAGGGGACCCTGAAAGGGTTCCTGGGCCCCATCAACCGGATCGCCCGGGACCGCACCGTGAAGATCCTCTTCCCCCGGGGGCTGGCCGCAGGGATCACCCCGGGCGAAGGTGTTTCATGCTACGAAGCGGGGACACTCCGGAACTTCTTTGGCCTGAACATCTTCGAGAAGGTCTTCTCGGCGCCAATCAGCCGCGAAGGGGCAGTCTTCAGGCTCGAGTGCATCCTCCTTGCCGACGACAGGGAATCCATGCTCATCTATACCCTGGACGGGAACAGGATGGCTGTGATCATCACGCTCCCGTTCATCACCTCGGTCCAGAGCCAGCTCTTCGGCCAGATGATCGCCCGGGCGCGGGAGGTAAAACCCGGCAGCAAGAGTGAAGAGCTGGGACGGAGTATTCGGAGAAATGCAGAATCGAGGAGATCAAAGAAAATAAAGGGATGACGGGTTATGAAAGGGCCTGAGCATGGTGCAATCCTCCAGCGTGACGGGAAGACCTATGGGATCAGCACGAGGACAGCTGCGGGGATCATCACCCCGGATCACCTCGAACGGGTGGCCGGTGTCGCTCGGAAGTACGGCGTTCCTCTCGTTAAAATAACCTCGGGGCAACGGATCGGTCTTTTCGGGATACCGGAAGGGGATCTGCCCGGGATATTCAGGGACCTGGGGGTGGACGCAGACAGGACAGGGGGGCCATGCCTCCACTATGTCCAGGCATGCCTGGGAACCGAGACCTGCAAGTACGGGAACCAGGACTCCCTCGGCCTCGCAAGATCCGCCGAGGCACGGTTCAGGGACCGGATCTACCCTGCGAAGCTGAAAATGGGGATCTCCGGCTGCCCGCGCTGCTGCGGCGAGAGCCATACCCGGGACATCGGGATCATGGGGACCTCCAGGGGATGGACGGTCATCTTCGGCGGGAACAGCGGGACCCGCCCCAGGATCGGCGATATCATCGCAAGAAACCTATCCGGAGAAGAGGCCCTCGACCTCGCGGAGCGCCTCCTCGAGTTCTACCGGAATCATGCAAAGCCGAAGGAACGGACGGCCCGGTTCATGGAACGCACCGGGATGGATACCCTTCGATCCGAGCTGCTGTCCCTCATCCCGTATATCCCTCTTGAGAAGGTGAACTGATCATGAAGATTACCGATGTAGCAAAGGTTGTTTCAGGCCCGAACCCGCACCATGTGGATGCACGGAAGGTCTACGACTCGCCCCATGCGATGGCAGTCGTCATCACACTCAAGCCCGGTGAATCACTGAAGAGACACATGACACCAGTGGATGTCTTCTTTTATGTCTTGGAAGGCGAGGGCGTCGTGGAGATCGGCGATGAACGGAAGGTGGCCGGTAAGGATATGGTGGTCGAGAGCCCCGCCCGGATTCCGCACCGGTGGATCAACGAGAGCAGGGCGGTATTCCGCGTCCTTGTCGTGAAGGTGCCAAAACCGACGGAAGAGACAAAGCTGCTGTGAGGGGTTACGGGAAGTTCACCCTTCCCCATCACTCACGTATCCTGCATCCATCCAAATCCTCATCCTCTCCAAGGGCAATCCAGAGAGTGAGGAAGACTGGCCATGACACTCACCATCCCCCAGATCGGGGCAAGGCTCGCCGAGGCTGGAAGGCTCACGAGCCGGCCTCTCTGCATCGCGGGTTCGGACACCATTCCCCGTGGTGCTGTTCCCGCCCCGTCCATCGACCGCTGCCTGGCGAAGGCCATCGTCGCCGCCGCGTTCAACCCCGACACCCCGCCCCTGTATCTCGGCCATGGTGCCCTGGAGGGCTGCTGCCCGTCCGGGATCGCCTATACGGGGTTCGGCGAGTCCAGCAAGGAATCAAGATTCTTCATATCCACGGGATCGCCGGGAGTCGCCGGCGGGATGGCCCTCAACCTGAAGGCAGACCCCGAGCTCGTGGATGCGAGCCGGCTCGCGGTGGGGGAGATCCGGCCGATCTGGGAGTACCTGGTTGTCCGCCCGGCGGAGAATTACCCCGCTGACGCGCACGAACCCAGATCGATCCTCCTCTTCGCCCATGCAGAGCCAGCCCGGGTCCTCTGCTCCCTCGCCCACTTCGGGACCGCCGACGTATTCGGGGCGGTGCTCGCCCCGTGGGGCGCTGCCTGTACAACTTTTGTCACGTACCCGGCAGGGCTTGCCGAGAAAGCTCCCAGGAACGCGGTCTTCCTGGGTCCCACGGACGCCTCAGTGAACCTCTGGTTCCCGAGGGAGGTGATTGCCCTCGGGATCCCGATGGATATCGCACGGAAGATGGCCGAGGAGGTGCCGGCCTCCTTCATCGGGAAGCGGCCCGGGATGGCATACCCGGAGAGACGGGTCTACCTGAAGTGAGAATCCGTTAAAAAAGAGCATGGGATTGGGACCGGGAGGTGAGTTAGAGCCCCCCCGACCCTCACCTCTTCCGGTCCGGCGCCTCGTTCCAGACCGACCGGATCCTTGCCATGGCTTCCCTGATCCGGGGCATGGCCGTGGCATAGGAGATCCGGATCCATCCAGGGGCATTGAAGGCCGATCCCGGGGTCACCGCGACCCGGGCCTTGTTCAGCCAGAACTCGGCGACATCCACATCGTCGCCCCGGGCGTTGATGAAGGCATAGAATGCTCCGTCAGCAGGGGCAGCCTGGACCTTCATCTCCGAGAACTCGTCCATGAGGAACATCCTCCGGCTCTCGAACTCCTTCTTCATCATCCCCACGCAGGCCTGGTCCCCGGAGATCGCCGCGACCCCGCCCCACATGACAAAGGTCGTCGGGTGGGTGACCCCGTGCTGCTGGATCTTGGTCATCTGCCGGATGATCTCGACAGGAGCCACCGCGTAGCCGAGCCGCCAGCCGGTCATCGCATAGGCCTTGGAGAAGCCGTTGATCGTGATGGTCTTCCCTGCCATATCACCGATGGAGGCGATGGAGATATGCTCCTTGCCGTAGATGAGCTTCTCGTAGATCTCGTCCGACATGGCCAGGAGCTCGTAATCGGTGCAGATATCGGCGATGAGCTTGAGGGCCTTCCTGTCGAAGACCGCGCCCGTCGGGTTCGACGGGGAGTTCACCACGATCATCTTGGTCTTGCCGGTGATCCGGTCCAGGAGCCTGTCGTCGGGCAGGAAGGTCTTCTCGCTCATCCTGTGGTGGACGACCCTTCCACCGGCGAGCTGGACGCAGGGCTCGTACGAGACCCAGGCCGGGTCAAGGAGGATCACCTCGTCGCCCGGGTTCAGGCATGCCTCCATGGCCATGGCGATGGCATGCTTTGCCCCTGCCGTGGCGATGACCTGTTCTGTTGAGCAGGCGAAGCCGTTCTCGGCCTGGATCTTACCTGTGATGGCCTGGAGGAGCTCGGGAATGCCCCGGCTCGGGGCATAGTGCGTGTCCCCGCGGCGGAGGGAATCGCAGCACGCCTCCCGGATGTGGGTTGGGGTGTCGAAGTCGGGTTCCCCGATCGAGAGGCTGATGACGTCGATGCCCTGCCGGACCATCGCCTTCGCACGGTCGGCGATGTCCAGGGTGGCCGACGAGGCGATCCCCGAGACCTTCTCTGAGAGCGCCTTCATCCCAATCGCTGGACGAGCTTCACCGCTGACTCGACGGCCCGCTTCGCGTAGTCGATCCGTTCCTGGGCCTCGAGCCGGGTCATCCCGGGCCCGGAGATCCCGAGGGTGACCGGCTTCCCGAACTCGAGGGCGAGGTCCATGATCTTCCGGGCGGCATGCTGGATGACGACCTCGTCATGCTGCGTGGCACCCTCGATGACCGCCCCGAGGGTCACCACCGCGTCGACCCTTCCCGCCGCAAGCATCTTCTTCACGGCGAAGGGGACGTCGAAGGTCCCGGGGACATAGAGGGTCTCTGCCACCTCGGCCCCCAGGAACTTCGCATGCTCTCTCCCCTCGACCTCCATCATGTAGGTGATGTCGCGGTTGAACTCTCCCACGACGAATCCCAGCTTCACTGCCATGGTATCCCGCATCTGATCTCGTTTCGTTGCCATATGAATCCACCCTTTTTTATCATTCCCTGGCCGGGCCGGCGTCGGGGAAGCCCTGACGCTGCCCGGTCCCTGCCTCGCGTTCGAGAGCCTTCGGGGCTGTAAGGAGCTTCACCGCATTCACCGCGTGCTCCCGGGTTCTCTGCTCTGCAAGCCAGGCGAGCTCCCTCCCGTCCTCTGCCTCGTCTTCGTGGACAAAGACCTCAATGATGTGCCGGTTCGTCATCAGCTGGGCGAGGATGATCCCCTGCGATGCCTCGTGGGCGCACACCCGGTCCTTCTCCGCAGATCCCGGCATCCCCAGGGCCATGACCAGGTCGCAGCCACGCTCCTCGATGAGCTTCTTGCATGCCACCGGCAGGTCCTTGATCCCCGGGACCGTGGTGCGCTCGATGGAGATGGACGCATGCTTCCGCAGTTCATTGATGGCGAACTTCCCCATGTCCACCCGGGCAAAGGTGGTATCTGCCACACCGATCTTCATCCGAGCACCCTGCACGCGGCGGAGACACCGCTCTCCCTGGTCTTCCACCCTGCCTTACCCAGGGCGAACTCCACGGCCGAGATCGTGGCGAGGATCTCGGGGGCGCTGACCGCTCCCATGTGACCGATCCGGAAGATCCTCCCCTTCAGCTGGTCCTGCCCGCCGGCTATCTCGATCCCGAACCCCTTCACCGTCGCTCTGAGGACCTTCTCGTTCACACCGTCGGGGATGGCAACGGCGGTGACCGTGTTCGAGTACTCGTGAAGGGGGTCGAGCCTCGGGAACATGGGGAGGCCCCATGCCGCGACCGCTGCCCGGACCGCCTCCGCGAGCCGCCGGTGGCGCCCGATACGCTTCTCCAGCCCCTCCCTCTCGACGATGGCGAGTGCCTCACGGAGAGCGAGGAAGAGGGGGACCGCCGGCGTGTACGGGGTCTCCATGGGGGAGTTCGCGGCGCTCTTCCGGTAGGCCGCGAGGTCCAGGTAGTAGGGCCTCTTCTCCGAGAGCCGCTCCCAGGCCTTCTTCGAGACCGAGACGGCGGAGAGGCCCGGGGGAGCCGCAAGGCACTTCTGGGAGCCCACGAAGGCGACATCCACCCCCCAGGCGTCCACGTCCACCAGGTCGCCGCCGATCGAGGTGATGCCGTCCATGACAAAGAGGGCACCATGCTTCCGGGTGAGCTTCCCGACCGCCGCTGCCGGGTTCTTGATACCTGAGGAGGTCTCGTTGTGGACAAGGGTCACGAGCTCGGCCCCTTCCTCGAGAGCCCGCTCCAAGCCCTCCAGGTCGAGGGGTGCCCCCCAGTCGGACTGGATGACCGTTACATCGCCGTATCGCTGGCCGATCTTTCCCATCCGCTCCCCGAACTTCCCGTTCACGAGGGACACAATCCTCCGGTCCCTCCCGAAGTTCCCGATGGCGGCCTCCATGGCGGCGGTGCCGGACCCCGAGAGGATGAAGAGCTCGTTTCCGGTGTGGAAGAGGTCCTTCAGCACCCGGACGGACTCTGCATAGATCGACCCGAACTCCGGCCCGCGGTGGTTGATGGCCTGCCGGAGCATGGCCATCCGCACCTTCTCGGGGACCGGTACAGGGCCCGGAATCATGAGGAGCGGTTCATTCTCCATGGCGATCAGCCATAGTATATGTATGGAGAGAGATAAGTAAGCTCTGGATGCCTCCCCGGGTGGACGTCGCCATCATCTCCGGCTCGACCTCCGATGCCCACATCGTCGAGAAAGTTATCAAGGTGCTCGAAGACCACAAGGTCCTGTATGAACACAAGGTCATTTCGGCCCACCGAAACCCCGAGATGCTCGACATGTATCTGAAAGAGGATCCGGCCAGGATCTACATCGCCATTGCCGGGATGTCGGCCGCCCTTCCCGGGGTCATCGCCTCGAAGACCGATAAGCCGGTGATCGGGGTGCCGGTGAGCGGGAAGCTCGGCGGGATGGACGCCCTTCTCTCCATCTCCCAGATGCCGAAGGGCGTGCCGGTGGCCTGTGTCGCGGTGGACGGCGGGGAGAACGCGGCCTTACTCGCTATCCGGATACTGAAACTCCGGGATCTCCCCTGAATCCCTTTTATTCAGCCGATACCGCGGGTTTTCCAGGCCAAGAAAGGGTGTTATCCCCTCACGTTCTTCAGGCTGCTCATCCTTCGTTCAACCAGCTCCAGCTGAAACTGCAGGTGCTGGCGCATCACTTCCATCTTCCTGATCTCCTCGTCAACCGTAAGGATCTCGCCACAGCCGCAGGAGGCCCTGCAGTCACAGGGGTGGCTCTGAAACGGTGCACACATTCTGATGTTCACCTCCTTTAAATTATTTTCAGAATTACATCACTTTGGAAAGTATTAATAATATTAAGTTTATAGTAACGAAGTGACTATGGATGAAGAGAGTGGCCAGATCTGCCTGTGCCCCCTTGAAGGTGTAATTGATACCATCTCCAAGAAATGGGCCCTCCTGATCATAAACGTCCTTGGAAATTACCGGCGTCTCCGATTCAACGAGCTTATGCTACAGCTGGAAGGTATCAGCCCCAAGACCCTCACCGACACCCTTCGCCTCCTGCAGGCAGAAGGATTGATCAACCGGGATGCTTTCGCTGAAATACCTCCGCGGGTTGAATATTCCCTGACCGAGAGCGGCGATGAGCTCCTTACGGCGATTCGTCCTCTTCTTCAGTGGGCTGCGAAGAGGGAGAATTATTCAGCCGGCTGCTGCACGCCCGGCTGCAGGAAGAAGCCGGGGCATCACAGCCGTAGAAAGCGTCCCTGATCCCTTGCTAACGGGAGGAGACATTCCCTGCATCGGGCTATCACCTGATTTACCATCGGGGCTCGGGCTTCCTTGGGGAATTCCCGAAGGCAAAAATAGATGTTATTTTTTCTTATCTTCTTTAGCGAGCAGGTCCTTCACCATCTTCACGGCACACAGGTCCCCGCACATGGAGCAGGTCTCCATGTCCCCGTCCCTCTCGTGGATCCGTTTCGCCACGTCCCCGTAGAGGGCTGTCTCGAACTGCCTTTCCCAGTCGAGGTCCTTCCGGGCCATTGCCATCGCGAGCTCCCGATCTGACCGGTCTTTACCGGTCTTCCGCACGGTATCGCCGATGTGGGCCGCGATCCGGCAGACGCGGGTCCCTTCCACGATCTCCTCCACATTGGGGAGAGCCAGGTGCTCGCTCGGGGAGACCATGCAGAGGAAGTCCGCCCCGTCCATGCATGCCACCGCCCCGCCGATTGCGGCGGCGACATGGTCGTAACCGGACGCGATGTCAGTGACGAGCGGGCCGAGGAGGTAGAGGGGGGCGTTCCCGGTGAGCTCCTTGATCATCCGGATGTTGTGGCTCACCTGGCCGAGGGGGATGTGCCCGGGCCCCTCGATCATCCGCTGGACCCCGAGCTCAAGGGCCCGCTTCGCCTGCATCCCCAGCGTGAGATACTCCGTGGTCTTGGCGAGCCTTTCGGCATCATGGTGGCAGCCGGGGCGCATCCCGTCCCCCAAGCTCGCGACCACCTCCTCTTCGAGGAGGATCTCCATCAGGTAGTCAAACTCGGCGAAGAGAGGGTTCTCCTCGCCGGTATTGACCATCCGTGCGATGTGGAAGACCCCACCCCGGGAGACGACCCCCATGATCCGCGGGTCCTTCCGCAGGGCATCGAGAGCCGCCAGGTTCACCCCCGTGTGAAGGGTAAGGAAGTCCACCCCCTGCCGGCAGTGCTCCCGGATGACCGAGAAGAGGCGGTCTGCATCCAGGTCCACGGCGCTCCCCGCCCTTCTGACAGCCTCGTAGACAGGCACCGTCCCGACGGGGGTGTCCAGGGAGAGGATCCTCTCCCTGATACCCTTCAGGTCGCCGGCTGTCGAGAGGTCCATGAGGGTATCAGCACCGTTCGCGAGGGCTGCCCGGGCCTTCTCCAGCTCCAGTTCGGTGTCGCACCGGACCCCGGAGGTGCCAATGTTCACGTTCACCTTCACCCGGCAGCATGCACCGATGGCCGAGATCCGGTGCTTCCTCCGGGGATTGGCAGGGATGACCGCCCATCCCCTCGCTATAACCCGGGCAAGGTCTTCGGCAGGGATACCCTCCTCTCCGGCTGCCGAGATAACCAGGTCCGGCGCCCCGTTCCGGCATGCAGCAGGGAGGGAATGCATAACACACATCTAGTCGCACGAGCTTATTATTTTACATGCCTGTCACGTGGATCCCGGGCAGCGGGTTCTGGGCAAACTCCTACCTCGTTGGCAGCGTTCTCGTGGACTGCGGTGTCCTCCCCATGCAGATCGCCCCCTACCGTGACAGGATCAAGGAGATCGTCCTCACCCACTGCCACTATGATCACACCGCCCATATCACGGAGATCCGGGCCATGACCGGTGGAAGGGTCTCCATCCACCGGCTGGACGGGCTGAACCTGGGGAACGATCTCCTCTCGTCAGCCATGCTCTTCGGCGAGAAGGCGTCCCCCGTCTCAGTCGACCGGCTTCTCGATGACGGGGAACGGGTGGGGGATCTCATCGTAATTCACACGCCCGGCCACACACCGGGGTCCATCTGCCTGTACCACGAAGGGGAAGAGGTTCTCATCTCGGGAGACACCGTCTTCACCCACGGGTCCTTCGGGAGGTACGATCTGCCAGGAGGGAACCTTTCGGCCCTGAAGGCCTCCCTCCAGAAGCTCTCGGGATATGGCATCCGCGGGGTCTATGCGGGCCACGGGGATCCGGTGCGGGAGGGGGGGAACCGGCACATCGCCGCCGCGCTGAAGGTTATCAGGGAGATCCATGGATAGGGGCGTCTACGCCCTCCTCTTCAGGAACCGCTCATGCTCCCTCCCGGTCGGGAGCCTCGGGGAGATCCGCTTCAGGAGAGGGTGGCATATCTATGTCGGGTCTGCGAGAGGGCCGGGCGGGTTCGCCCGGGTAGCCCGGCACCGCCGCCTCGCCCTCTCCAGGGACCGGCCAGCCACCTGGCATGTGGATCACCTCCTCCTCTCACCCCCCTTCATCCTCCGGCATGTCGTATGCGGGTCCACCGGAGAAGACCTTGAATGCGCCCTTGCCAGGTTGCTGGGGAGTGGGGCGATCCCTTCCTTCGGGTCGAGTGATTGCACCTGCGGGAGCCACCTCTTTCACCGGCCGTCCGACCCACTGGGAGAGGTGATTGAAGTCATGGCTTCTCTCGGCCTTACTCCCTTAAGCACAACCATCAAGCATGAGTAAGGAGAGGAAGGGGTATGCAAGTGGTGGGAATCTCCGGGTCCATGCGCAAGGAGGGGAATACCGCCCGGCTCGTCCGGCGTATCCTCGACCAGGTGAAGGCAGCCGGGATCAAAGCTGAATATATTACACTCGCCGACAAGGTGATCAAACCGTGCCTCGGGTGCGAGAACTGCAAGGAAGAGCGGTCCTGCACCATCCAGAATGACGACTGGTACGGGATCATCAAAAAGGTCCTTGCCTGCGAAGTCCTGGTTCTTGGGTCGCCCACGTATTATTACGACGTCAACGGGCAGACAAAGAACTTCATCGACAGGACCTATTCCCTGTACCACGACAGGCAGCTTGCGGGTAGGAGGGCGGTGGGGGTGGCTGTCTGCGCCGATAAGGGCGGGAAGAGAGCCCTCCAGACCATGGAGGGATTCTTCAATTCCCACGAGTTCTCGTACCTCGGCCATGTCCTCGGGAAGGGATACCTTGCAGGCGAGGTGCTCGAGAACAGGGCAGCGGTTCAGGCCGCCGACCGGATCGGGCAGAAGATCGTGCGTCTCATGCGCCCGCAGGATTAGGGAGAGACCAGATCGTAAAGAGTCGTCCTCTGCCTGAGATTCCTCCCCAGGTCTTCTGCCATCCTCTCCATCTCTTTGGGGTCCAGGTACTCGGTATCCTTCGCCCCGGCCCCCCGTGAGATGGACTCCTCGTACACAGTCCCCCCCAGGTCATCGGCCCCTGCGATGAGGCCGAGCTGGGCGAGCTTCCTCCCGAGCTTCACCCATGACGACTGGATGTGGAGTATGTTGTCCAGGAAGAGTCGCGAGACCGCGATCATGAGAATGTCCTCCCGTCCCGTCGCCCCGTCCCTCGCGAGGCCCTTCCTGTAAAGGGGTGTCTCCATGTGGATGAAGGAGAGGGGCACGAACTCCGTGAACCCCCTGGTATCATCCTGGATGGAGCGCAGGATGGCGAGGTGCCGGATCCTGTCGGCGATGCTCTCGCAATGGCCGTACATGATGGTCGCCGTGGTTGGGATACCCAGCCCATGGACCTCGCGGATGATCCGTTCCCAGGTGGCCGAGTCCACCTTCCCGGGGCAGATAACCGACCTGACCTGGTCCACCAGGATCTCGGCCGCGGTCCCGCACATGGACCCGAGCCCCGCATCCTTCAGCCGCCCTGCCATCTCCGCCGTAGAGATGCCACTCTTCCTCGCCCCGTAGGCCACCTCCATGGGATTCGAGGCGTGGAGGTGGATGCCGGGCGCTGCTTCCCGGATCCAGGTGAGAATATCCACGTAGGAATCGGCGGTGAAGTCCGGGTGGAGGCCGCTCACCGTGCAGATCTCGGTCACCCTGCGTTCGCGTGCCTTGGCGGCCTTCCCCTGGACGACAGCCTTATCAAAGAAGTAGGCATCGGGATCCCCCCGCTTCCGGGAGAACCCGCAGAACCCGCAGGCGTTCACGCAGATGTTCGTCACGTTGATGTTCTGGTTCCGGACATAGGTGACGATATGCCCGACCCGCTCCTCCCGCACCTGGTCGGCACAGCCCGCTACCGCCAGGACGTCACGGCCGGTCGCTCCCATGAGGCGCCCGGCCTCCTCCTCGGTGAGTCGGTGGCCCGCTGCCACGTCCCGGAGGAGGGCCCGGATCCCGGCCAGGAACCTCACCTCCTCCCTTTCTTCTTCTCCTTCTTCTCCTTCTTCTCCTTCTTCTCCTCTTCCTCGCTCCGGGAGACGTAGACCTCATGGATGATGAGGAGAATGATGACAACGGCGGCGAACTCGGGGTAGTGGAGAGTGGGGTAGCCGAGAAGCGGGACCGAGAAGAGCGCCTTCCCTACGATCCACTCGGGGTTCACCGGCTGGATGGGTCCGAGGCCGTTGATGGAGGATTGCTGGTCGGGGGCCTGGTTGTTGTCCCCTTTTGTCAGGTAACCACCATGAGAGAATTCTATCCCGTAATTCGCCGCGAACCAGGGGGCATCATGATATGCAATGGCACGATGGATAATGGGGTGGATATTCGAGGCCCCGTTCGGCCGGTAGATGATGACATCCCCGTAGTTCCCGAATTTCATGTACCCCGAGTTTCCACCGGTCTCATAGGTCTGGAGCTGCCCGAACCGGTCCTGCTGCACCACAAAGACCAGGTCGTTCACATGCATGTTGGGGAGCATGCTCTCGGATTCCACGGCCACCACCGCGGGCCATGTCCCGCAGACCAGGAAGAGGAGGAGGGCGATCCCTCCCACCACTGCCACGACCCAGAGGATCTCCCGCCCGAACGCGATGACAGGATGATCGCTCTCCCTGAAGCCCTTCAGGGCCCCTTTTACCCGGCCGATGATCGTCTCTCCCGCCATAGGGTTGCCGTACAGGTGGTACGCGGGGTTTCTACATATACTTTGTAGGTTGAAATAAATCATCGTGCGGCCCCGTTTTGGCAGAATGAGGACAAATATCGGTTATTTCACCCCCCTCCCCGTAAGAGAAGTGAGATGAACCCCAAGGGGCATATGGTACGGTGGATGCTCGGGGACGGGGAGATCGTGCGACGGTTCCTGGAGGCGAAGCTCCAGGTGCATCCCGACGTGGTCTCTTACGTCCGGGAGAAGAACGACCCCGCGCTCCTGGAGAGGATCATCTCCCAGGTACCGCACGGTACCCTTGTGGTGTCCTCCGCGCACATTCCGGATCTCTCCCCGGAGAAAGACGGTGAGCGGTTCCTCCCCGAGCCCGATCTCGAGATTATCTCGGGGAAATCCGGGGATTCGCCCGAGAAGAACCGGTTCGAGGACTTCTTCCCCTACTTCAGGGACAGGTATACCCGGCTCGCCGAGATCCTGCGGTCACGGGTCAACCCGGTCCCCATCGAGGCCCTCACCCGGAGCACCCGCTACCGGCAGGAGGAGTGCATGGTCATCGGCATGGTCCTGGACGTGCGCAC
This sequence comes from Methanomicrobiales archaeon, assembly GCA_015660865.1. GTDB lineage: Archaea > Halobacteriota > Methanomicrobia > Methanomicrobiales > JACTUA01 > JACTUA01. The sequence goes on from JACTUA010000001.1 coordinate 514,889, forward strand.
CACGACGAACGGACACCGGCTCGTGGACCTGGAGGACCCCACAGGGCAGATCCCGGCACTCTTCAACCGCGACCGGCCCGGCTTCCCCGATGCCGAGAGGCTCCTCCCTGACGAGGTCATCGGGGCGAGGGGGCGCCTCTCCCAGGACGGGAGGCTCCTCTTTGCCGAGCAGCTCGTTCGCCCCGATGTCCCCCTCACCCATGCCCCCTTCACGAGCAACCGGCCCGGGAAGGCGGTCCTCATCTCGGATATCCATGCCGGGTCATCGACCTTTCTGGAGGAGGCCTGGGAACGGTTCATCAACTGGCTCCCCTCATCGGGGGCTGCCTACCTCCTCATCTGCGGCGACCTGGTTGACGGGATCGGGGTGTACCCGAACCAAGAGGAGGAGCTCACCATCCGGAACATCTACGAGCAGTACACGAGACTTGGGGAACTCATGGCCGGGATCCCGAAGGAGATCGTCGTCGTTATCTCGCCCGGCAACCACGACGTGGTGAGGCCGGCCGAACCCCAGGTGGCCATCCCCCTGGAGTTCAGGAAAGGATTCCCCGAGAACTGCCGGTTTGTGGAGAACCCGGCCCTCCTCTCCCTCCAGGGGGTGCGGGTCCTCATGTACCACGGACGCTCCATCGACGACATGATCGGCCTTATCCCCCGTGCCTCCTACTCCCGGCCCGAGGAGATGATGGTCGAGATGCTCGAGCGCAGGCACCTCGCACCGGTCTATGGCAGGCGGACCCCCCTCTCACCTGAGCCGAAGGACCGGCTCGTCATCGACCCGGTCCCCGAGATCCTTCACACGGGCCATGTCCACACGAGCGGGATCACCCGTCATCGTGGGGTCCTCGGGGTGAACGCCGGCTGCTGGCAATCCCAGACGAAGTTCCAGAAGCAGGTGAACATCACCCCGACCCCGGGGAGGGCCGTGATCGTAGACCTGCAGACCCTCGAACCGAAGGTCATGGACTTCGCCTAACACTCGATATCTTTTCACGCATCTCCCTTTTGTCCGATGAGTGTCACGGCCGTCCTTCTCCCGATTTTTGAATCATGATCACGGTGGATGGTTTTAGTGATGATACTACGGGTGGGGCTCTTGGGGGGCTACCGCCCCCCCGCCGCGGGCATCCCCCTCCAGGTACGGGAACTCGTGAACGAGGTTCCAGAAAACCTGCGGACCTACAGCTACCTGACAGGACCTATCCTCACGCGGGGGACGCCAAAGCGGCGGGGGTGAGCGGAGCGAAACCCCCAGGAGCGTCCAACAAGACCCTCGAAAACCGATAGAAAAAGATTGATTCGGGATTTTCAGATATACAACGCCGCGAGCACGAGGGTCGTGGTCGCAAGGAGCTTGATAAGGACATGAAGAGAGGGTCCTGCCGTGTCCTTGAAGGGATCCCCGACCGTGTCGCCCACCACAGCAGCCTTGTGGGCCTCCGATCTCTTGCCACCGTACTGGCCGGTCTCGATGAACTTCTTGGCATTGTCCCAGGCGCCCCCGCCGTTGTTCAGGACAAGGGCCATGAGGACACCGGTGATGGTCGCCACCATGAGGAAGGCGGCCATTGCCTCGAACTTCAGTACATAACCGACGAAGACCGGGAATGCCACCGCGATGATGCCCGGGAGCACCATGTTCTTCAGGGCGCCCCGGGTCGTGATATCCACGCAGGATGCGTAGTCGGGCTTCTTCGTCCCCTCGAGGATCCCCTTGTCCTGGAACTGCCGGCGCACGTCGAGGATGACGTACTGGGCCGTCTCCCCCACCGCCCGGATGGCAAAGGCGGAGAAGAGGAAGACGAGCATGGCCCCCAGGAGCGCTCCGACAAAGACCGTAACGTTCCCCAGGTTCACGATGGTGAAGGGGTTTCCGGTGAGCCGGCCGACCTGGTCCATGTAGGCACGGAAGAGGAGGAAGGCGGAGAGGGCGGCCGACCCGACGGCGTACCCCTTGGTGAGGGCTTTTGTCGTGTTCCCCGCAGCGTCGAGGCGGGCGATCTTCTTCTGGGTCTCCTCCGACTCCCCGCTCATCTCGACGATCCCGCCTGCGTTGTCCACGATGGGCCCGAAGGTGTCCATGGCAAGGACATATGCGCAGGTGGCGAGCATCCCCATGGTGGCGATGGCGGTCCCGTAGAGCCCGCCGTCAGGAATGCCGCTCATTTCTCCCAGCTTGTTGGAGGCAATGAGGGCTACGCCGATGGCGATGGCCGGAAGCGCCGTGGTCTCGAGGGCGACGGCGAAGCCCGAGATGATGTTCGTGGCGGGGCCGGTCAGAGAGGATTTGACGATCTCGAGGACCGGGCGGTGTGTGTAGTCGGTGTAGTAGAGGGTGATGTAGACAAAGACGATGGACAGAAGGATGCCCACAACGCCTGCAGCGAAGAACCAGGGCCAGTAGGACCCGAACATCCAGATGGATGTGCCCAGGAAGAACAGGGTCGCGAGGGAGGCACAGATGTAGTAGCCACGGTTCAGGGAGTCCATAGGGTTCCCCATCTCGGCTCCCTTCTCGGTGACGGCGAAGATCGCGATGATGGTGGCGATGAGCCCGAATGCCCGGGCCACGAGGGGAAAGAGGACCCCGTTTACGCCGAAGTAGGGATACAGGGCGACCCCGATGATCATGGCCCCGATGTTCTCGGCCGCGGTGGACTCGAAGAGATCGGCGCCACGCCCCGCGCAGTCCCCGACGTTATCCCCGACGAGATCGGCGATGACCGCGGGGTTCCTGGGGTCGTCCTCAGGGATGCCGGCCTCCACCTTCCCGACGAGATCGGCACCGACGTCGGCCGCCTTCGTGTAGATCCCGCCGCCCAGCTGGGCGAAGAGGGCGATAAAGGAGGCACCGAAGCCGAACCCGACGATGAGGAACGGGGTGTCCTGGGGGTTCGCCCCGAAGGCCGTGAAGATGAGGGAGACCCCGAGGAGGGAGAGGGCCACGATGGTGAGCCCGGAGACCGCCCCGCCCCTGAGGGCGATGACGATGGCCCGGCCCGCGCTCGTCCGTGCCGCTGCCGCGGAACGGAGGTTGGCGCGGACCGCGATCCACATCCCGATGATCCCGGCAAGCCCGCTGCAGAATGCCCCGAAGATGAAGGCAACCGCAGTGTGCCAGGCGGTGTTCACATTGCCTGCGATCAGGTAGACCCCGAAGATCAGGAGGGCGACGACCAGGGCGAGGATGGCGATGGTCGTATACTGCCGCCGGATGAAGGCCTCGGCGCCTTCCCGGATGGCCGCGGCTACCTCCTGCATCTTGGGGGTTCCTGTATCGGCCTGCAACACCTCTCTAGCTAGGAGGGCTGCAACAGCGAGAGCAATAAGGCTCACTGCTATCGTGATGATCAGGTGAATATACACGTCCCTTCACCTCGCATTCCAGAGTATCCGCTGACCGGATGTGGAGTGTAGTGGTTCCTTGGATGGTTTAAGAGTATCCATTTTTCCCCCGAGGGCAAGACAAAATGGGGCCAGATTCTCCGAAAAGAACCCGGTTTGCAGCCGAATAGGAATGGCTCGGGGATATCAAGAGCCGGATTTCTTCTCGGATGCGATGGTTCAACCTCACCCCGCGAGACTGATGAAAGGGTGATCAATTGAGAAATTTTATTGAAGGTGAGGTGCGTATCAGATACGGTGAAATTGTGGTGTTCCCTTCTCTCCGACGACCATTACATCAAAGGGGCCGTATACCGATGATAAAACCGGATCCAACTGCGATGAGCCCGCCCCGGTATATTCATGGGAATTTTCACCGATTTTTCGTACAAGGGGCACCATCTTTCGAATCAATGAGAGATACCATAAGGCGGGCCGTAGGGATCTCTCAGGACATCTCAACCCCCAGAGAGATCCAAGGTGACATTGTGAGCTTGCGCATTCAGATGGGAGGAGACCATGGCGGCACCTGACTTGATCCTGATCGCAATCCTGGGAGCCGCAACGGCCAGTATGGGGATGGCTGCGGTATGGGCGAGGAATCTTATAGTATCTGTTGTCGCGTACTCCCTTGCAAGTGCCTTCCTCTCCGCGATCTTCTTCGATCTCGACTCACCCTTTGCAGGAGCCCTTGAATTGACCGTAGGTGCAGGCCTGATCGCTATCCTGTTCATCGTGGCCCTCATACTCGCAGGCGGAGAGGAGACCGAGGTGCCCGCATGAATGCAAAGATGATCTCCGGCGTGATCCTCGGGGCAGCTTTTCTCGCCCTCTTCGTGATATCGGTGCTGCCAGGCACCATACCCTGGCCTGTCCCGGGCCCTGTCATAGGGAATGTCGGCATCGTGAAGTGGGAAGACCGGACCCTCGAGGTACTCTACCAGGGGCTCATCCTCTTCTCCGGGGTCATCGCAATCCTCCTGCTCCTTGGAAAGAGAGGATCAAAGAGAGCATCTCCATGATCGCGATGCCGGTGTTTATCCTCCTTGCTGTGACAGGGGTGCTCTTTGCCGTTGGACTCTTCGCTCTCATCACCCGCGCCAACCTGATCAAGATGGTGATCGGCCTTGAGCTCATGGGGAGCAGTGTCAGCCTGGTCTTCATCACAGGCGGATACATCATAGGTGACGTAGGCGTCTCACAGGCCGTGGTGTTCACCCTGATCACCATCGAGGCGGTGGTGGCGGCAGTCGCCCTTGCCCTCGTCATCCTTGCCCGGCATACCTGGAAGACCTTTGACATCGCTTTGATCACTCGATATACCCGGGGAGGTAAACCCTGATGGATCTCCACCAGTGGCTCCTTGCCCTCATGGTAGCGATGCCGTTCCTGGGCGCATGCGCCATCCTCCTCCTCCGACGGAGGCCCAACCCCCGGGAAGCAGCATCCCTTACCGCGGCGATTCTGGCGTTCCTCTTCGGGGTCCTCTCCCTGCCCTCGGCCTTCACTGCGAAGCCACCGGTCACTCCGGCCCTCGCAATAATCCCCGGCCTCTCCGTGCAGCTCTCTGCGGATGGCCTCGGGCTCCTGTTTGCATGCCTCGCATCGCTCCTCTGGATCTTCACCACCGTCTATAATGTAGGGTATATGCGCGGGCTCAAGGAGCATGCCCAGACCCGCTACTACGCTTGCTTTGCTCTGGTGATGGGTGCAACCATGGGCGTGGCCCTCTCCTCCAACCTCTTCTCCCTCTTCATCTTCTACGAGATCCTTACCGTTGCCACCTACCCTCTCGTCGTGCATGCCGAGACTCCCGAGGCCTTCGCGGCGGGCAGGAAGTACCTCGTGTACACGCTGAGCGGAGGCGTCGCGATCCTCACGGGGATGATGCTCCTCCAGGGAATGGGGTACTCACTGGATTTCGTCGCGGGCGGCAACGCGGCTGTCGCGTCCATTGCCCCGGAGTTTGCCAGGATTGCCTTCCTCCTCCTCTTCGCGGGGTTTGGGGTCAAGGCAGCCCTTGTCCCGTTCCACGGCTGGCTCCCATCGGCGATGGTTGCGCCCACGCCGGTGAGCGGGCTGCTCCATGCCGTGGCGGTCGTGAAGGCAGGGGTCTTCGGAATCCTGCGTGTCATGCTCTTCCTCTACGGGCCCACCCTTATGTTGGATCTGGGTCTTCAGAACCTTGTCATCCTCGCTGCGGTGGTTACGATCCTTGTTGGTTCCCTTCTTGCCCTGGTCCAGGACGACTTCAAGCTCCGTCTCGCCTACTCGACGGTCAGCCAGCTCTCCTACATCATCCTGGGGGCTGCCATCCTCCTTCCACCGGGCGTCTCGGGGGTGACTGACGCAGGGCGCAGCGCCGCAGTCATCGGCGCCATCTTCGCCATCGCCGCCCATGCCTTCGGGAAGCTCACCATGTTCTTTGTCGCGGGAGCGGTCTCTGTTGAGACGGGGAAGACGAAGATCTCGGAGCTCGACGGCATGGGAAGGCGAATGCCCCGCGAATTTGCTGCCTTCACCCTCGCAACCCTCTCCATGGCGGGCCTCCCCCCTATGGCAGGCTTCGTCTCCAAGTGGTACCTCTCCCTGGGGGCATGGAACGCCGGCGACTGGTGGATCCTCCTTGTGCTCGTTGCCTCGAGCGTGCTCAACCTTGCCTATTTCCTCCCTATCATCATCCGCGCCTTCTTCCATCCCTCTGATGGCCCGGCGTCCGGGGCGCGGTGGACACTGGGGGGACCGCTCCTCGCGACAGCGGCAGGGGCCCTGGTCCTGGGGGTCTGGACCACCATCCCCTACGGGCCCTTCGCCCTGGCAGCACGGATTGCAGGAGATGTCACCCATACTGCAGTAACCAGTGCAGGAACACTAACCGCCTCAACCGCCATTCCCCCGTTCCTGATCTTCCTTATCGGCGGTCCCCTGGTACTCCTTCTCAGGGATCGTGCACGGCAGATCGGCCTTGTCACTCTGGCAGGCATCGCGCTTCTCGATGTGCTGTTCCTTCCCGGCGGCTATTTCGCAGGCCCCGTCGCAGGCGGCCTCTTCCAGTGGCAGCTGCCCTTCATGGGATATACCCTGACTCTTCTCAGAGTGGACAGCCTTTCCTACCTGATGGGGCTCATCTTTGCCATCATCACCTTCCTCGCAGTCCTGTATGCGGCAGTGATCGCGAGGCCTGGTCTCCACCTGTTTGCCCTTCTCTACGCGGGAACTTCCCTTGGCGCGGTGTTCGCCGGGGACTGGATCACCCTCCTTATCTTCTGGGAGCTGATGGCCATCACGTCCACGCTCCTCATCTGGCAGGAGGGCGGCGAGGCAATCGGAGCGGGATACAGGTATCTCCTCTTCCACGCGCTGGGCGGTGCCCTCCTGGGAGCCGGGATTGCCCTTCTCATCCTCTCCGGTGGCTCCCCGGTCGTGGGACCCCTCACCGGCCTTGCGGGATCAACAGCAGGATCCTGGGCTTCCCTGTTCATCGTCCTTGGCATCGGCGTCAATGTCTGCTTCATCCCGCTCCATACCTGGCTCCCGGATGCCTACCCCAGGGCTCACTTCGCTGCGAGCGTCTTCCTGTCCGTGTATACGACGAAGACTGCGGTGTACCTCCTCGCCCGGGTGCAGCCGGGGACAGAGTACATCGTCTTCATGGGAGCAATCATGGCCGTCTTCGGTGTCACCTTTGCAGTCTTTCAGAATGACATGCGCCGCCTCCTCTCCTATCACATCATCTCCCAGGTCGGGTACATGGTCGCCGGTGTGGGGCTCATGGGCTGGCTCGGTGCGGCGAACGAGGCCGGTGCACTGGGTCTCGATGGCGGGATGGCCCATCTCTTCAACAATATTCTGTACAAGTCCCTGCTCTTCATGGTCGTCGGGGTGATTATCTGGAAGACAGGTGAGAATTCACTCTCCCGGATCGGGGGGCTCCTCCGGAAGATGCCCGTCACTGCCTTCGTCTTCTGGATCGCAGCCTTCTCCATCTCTGGAGTGCCGCTCTTCAACGGGTTCGTCTCAAAGGGGATGGTTCTCCTTGCTGCTGAGCACACGAGCTTCCTTATCTGGATCCTGCTCGTGATCGCCTCCTTCGGGACATTCCTCTCCTTCCTGAAGCTCGGCTACTTCGCCTTCCTCCGGCCGGGCACCACCGAAGCCACGGATCCGCCCCTCCCCATGCAGGCCGGGATGATCACCATCGCCCTGCTCTGCATTGCCATCGGGGTGTACCCGCCCCTTCTGTATGCAATCCTTCCCATACCTACCGCCTACCAGGCGTATGATCCTGCCCGCCTTGCGGAGGCCCTCATCGTGCTCGGCGCTGCAGCGGTATTCTTCTTCACCGTCGGGAAGCGGCTCCTTGAACCCCACGATCCACACCTTGCGGACATGGATGTGGTCTATGGTGCTGCAGCGCGTGGCGTTGTCTCCTTTGCAGGGGGTATGCAGCAAGCCTTCCGGACCGTCTATCAGGGTGCCACGGCCACAGCCATGGGCTTTTTCCAGGCCGGAAAGATGGCGATGTGGATGGAGGACAGGGACGTGAACTGGAATACCGTGGCCTTCGGGTGCGCCTTTATCGCGGTCCTGGCACTGGTGCTTGTTGGGGTGAGCATATGAACCCAGCGGAGATCGCGGCAGCGGTGCCGCTCTTTATTGCCGTCGGAGGCGTGGCGAGCTATCTCTTTGCCAAGCTGCTCTCCCATCAATTCCGCAGGTGGACCGGAGCCTTTTCAGCTCTCTGGCTCCTCTATGCCTTTGGCCTCCTCCTCTATGCAGGAAGTCAGGAGAATGTTGGCGCATCCCTGGGTAGCCCGGCCGTGAATGGCTCTTACCTGGGTGTGGTCATCGGCCTCCTGGTAACCGGGCTTGGCCTGGTGGCTGCCATCGCCTCCACCGGGCGGATTGACCCTGAGGGCCCCATCCAGCTCTACTACCCCCTCTTCCTCTTTGCCCTTGCAGGTGCTGCGGCGGTTGGGTTCACCCGGGACCTCTTCACCATCTTCGTGATGGTGGAGCTCTCGTCGATTCCCTCCTACGCGCTCGTGGCATACCGGTGGCGGGAGGAACCAGGAGCCCTCTCCGCGGCGATGAAGTACCTCTTCCAGGGAGTCACGGGAACCCTCGCGGCCCTCCTTGGGGTATCCCTCCTCTATCTGGCGGGCCACACGCTCTCCATCACCGAACTGCCGCGAGCTCTCGGGACTGCGGACCCCTTCCTCATCGGTCTTGCGGTCACCCTGCTTCTCGTGGGGTACGGGGTCAAGCTCGGGATTGTACCCCTGCATACCTGGCTTCCCGATACCTACGTCCTCGCCCCTGCCGGCGTCACCGCGATCCTGATAGGGCCAACCAAGGCAGGGGCCCTCGTTGCCCTCTTCCTCTCCCTCTCTGCACTGCCACGGGATGCTATTGTGCCCGGGTTCCTCGGGATGGTGGTATGCCTTCTTGCCGTGCTCACGATGACGGTCGGGAACCTGCTGGCGCTCAACCAGCGGGATCTGCGCCGGATGCTGGCATACTCCAGTGTGGCCCAGATGGGCTACATCCTGCTTGGTTTCGGGATCGGGCTTTCGTACAGCCTGATCATCGGATTCGAGGCCGGGATCTTCTTTGCCATCTCCTACGGGGTGATGAAGGCAGGCGCCTTCCTTGCCGCTGACCAGTTCACCGTTACCGCAGGATCGCCGGAGATCCAGCGAATGAAGGGTCTTGGCGCACGCTACCCTGTCATGGGGTTTGCTTTCACGATCTTCATCCTTGGCCTGATCGGGGTGCCTGCGACAGGGGGATTCCTCGGCAAACTGCTCGTGTTCCAGTCCGGTATGGCCGCATTTACGACGGGCGGCGTTATCCTGGCGCTGATCCTCGCGGGGAACAGTGCCCTCTCACTTGGCTATTATGTACCGGTCCTCTCAACCATCCTCTTCCGGGGGAACCATGAAGGGAATGAACAGGCCCGTGGAGGAAACACCGCAATAGCCCTGGGCACCTCCGTGAGTATTGCAGCACTGGCTCTCACCACCATCTATCTCGGTCTCTTCTCGGGGGTACTCTTCGACTGGATCACCCGTGCCGCAGGGCAGCTCTTCGTCTGGGGGGTGGGGTGAATGCTCGCAGAGGCCCTTACCTCACCCTTCGCCATCTATGCTGTGGCAATTCTGATCGGTTACCTGCTGTACCGGTGGTCCCGTTCCATTGCACCCCCGTTCATTCCTACACCTGACAAGACCATGCCTTACGTGGGCGGAGAACCCGCAGAGGCCCAGATATACCAGCCGTCATACCAGTTCTTCTATGTGGCCCTCTTCTTCACCCTCGTGCATGTCGCCGGCATCGTGCTCGCCACCGCGCCACCTGGCGCGCCCCTCTGGGCCACCATCGGGTATCTCGCGCTCATGGCCCTTGGCGTTGCAGTTCTCCGGTGGGAGCAATGAGGACTGAAGTGAATGGAACCTGCGATTCTAACACCTTAATGTCTTCCATGGTCCAGTACTCCCGTGAGATTGCCACAGAAATGCCCATCCGAACGATTATTATTCCCCGGTTAAAATCAATATAGGTCATGCTGAAAGTCACCGACAGCCTGAGCAGGCGTCTCGCCAACTGGGCCAGGGTGAGGTCTCCGTGGATCAGCGTCTTTAACACCGGATCGTGCAATGCGTGCGATATCGAGGTGATCGCCTGCCTGATGCCCCGTTTCGATGTGGAGCGTTTCGGGATCCTCGCCAAGGGGTCACCACGCCACGCGGATATCCTTATCGTTACGGGCCCGGTGACGAGGAAGCAGGAGAGCCGGCTGCGCAGGATCTGGGAGCAGATGCCCGAGCCCAAGTACGTCATCGCCATGGGGGCGTGCGGTGCATCCGGTGGGGTTTTCCAGGGCCTCTACCATGTCGTGGACGGCGGCGTGGAGAGTGTCATTCCGGTGGATGTCTTTGTCGCGGGGTGCCCGCCGCGCCCGGACGAGATTATCAACGCCGTCGTGGCATGCCTGGGGCTGATGAAGGAGGACCTGGCCCGTGGCGGGAAGGAATGGCGCAGGAAGCCCGGGGAAGCGCCGCGGGAGCCCGCTGAGGTGCCGGCATGAGCGGGCCTCTCGAACTGGAGCAGGTGAAGAGCGCCCTGGAGAGGTTCGGGACCGTGGAACAGGTCCGGTCCAACCGTATCAAGGTGAAGACCGTCCCTGATAAAGTACGTGAGGCACTGTTCCGGGCCCAGGCTCTCCTTGCATGTGATCACCTGATCCAGATAAGCGCCATGGACAACGGGCTGAGTTTCGAGCTCATCTATCACCTCACAGGACCCCACCGCACGGTCCTTGCAATTGCCATCGAGCTCCCCCGGGAGAGGCCGGAGATGCCTACAACCTCAGATATCCTCCCCCCTGCGGGCATCTATGAGAGGCAGATCTATGACCTGTTCGGCATCGTATTCACGGGCCATCCCAACCTGAAGAGGATCATCCTGAGCGAGGACTGGCCCGAAGGCGAGTATCCCATGAGAAAGGACTGGAAACCGAAACCGAGGACAAAACCCGGAAGCGTCGGAGAGGAGGTAAAATAGATGCCCCAGGTAATCCTTCCCATCGGACCCCAGCATCCTGCACTGAAGGAGCCCGTGAACTTCAAGGTGATTGTCGACGGTGAGACCATTGTCGGGCTTGAGCTGGACGTCTCCTACACCCACCGGGGTATCGAGAAGGCGGCTGAGCAGCGGGACTTCATCCGCGTCGTACCCCTCCTTGAGCGGGTCTGCGGGATCTGCTCCCATGCCCATGGCACGGCCTTTGTCATGGGCATCGAGGAGGTCATGCAGCTCGAGATCCCGCCGAGAGCCCAGTACATCCGGACTATCGTGGCAGAGCTGGAGCGGATGCACAGCCATATCCTCTGGCTCGGTGTCGCTGCCCATGTGGTCGGCTTCAATACCTTATTCATGTGGACGTGGCGGGACCGTGAGACGACGCAGGATCTCCTTGAGGAGATGACCGGGAACCGGATGAACTACGGGATCAACGAGGTGGGGGGGGTGCGCAGGGACCTGACACCCGGGCAGATCACCTCCGCCCTCTCCCGGTTGCCGAAGCTCGAGGAGCAGATTGCGAAGTATGTGGACATGGTAATGAATCAGGAGACCATGCTGCTCCGCTTCCGCGGGATAGGGAAGCTCTCAAAGGCGGAAGCCCTGAAGTATGGTACCGTCGGACCGACCGCACGGGCAAGCGGCGTGGACTATGATATCCGCAGGGACGACCCCTATATCGCCTACTCTGAGATTCCCTGGAAGGTGGTCACCGATACCAGCGGGGATGTCTTTGGGCGCACCCTCGTGCGAATCGGAGAACTCCAGGAGAGCCTCGGCATAATCCGGTACTGCCTCGAACATCTCCCGGAGGGCCAGATAGGCGTCCCGGCGCCGAAGGTTGCGCCCGTGGCCGAGATCCTCTCGCGCTACGAGGCACCCCGGGGCGAGCTCGTCCATTTCATCCGCACGAACAACACCGACCGGGTGGAACGCATCGATATCAGGACACCGACCCTCGCCAACTGGACATCTGTGACGGTGAGCCTGGTCAACCAGAACATCGCAGATATCCCCGTGATCGTGGCAGCCATCGATCCCTGCCTCTCGTGCACCTCGCGTATCACCATCCTTTCCGAGCGGGGAAGAAAAACAGCCGAGATGACCTGGGACCAGTTGAGTGAATATGGACGAAAGTCCTCCAGGGAGAGGGATCGATGCTGATGGACCCCCTCCTCCTTGCCGTCTATATTCTCATCTTTCCCGGCTTTCTCTTCCTCCTCGCCTATGCCTTCTTCCTCCAGTACCTGGACCGGAAGATCGCTGCCCGGATGCAGCAGAGGGTTGGCCCGCCCCTCCTCCAGCCCTTCGCGGACTTTATCAAGATGCTCGGGAAAGAGGTCATCGACCCGGCCGGCGTGGATCGGATGGCCTTTGATGCCGCCCCGGTCGTCGCACTCGCGGCCGCCATGACGGCATTCCTCTACATCCCTGTCGTGGGAGAGAGCCCCTTCGCCTTCCAGGGGGACCTTGTGCTTGTCCTCTACCTCCTGACCCTGCCCACCATCGCCCTTTTTCTCCTCGGCTGGTTGAGCCGGAATGTCTTTTCGAGCGTGGGGGGCGTCCGTGCGGTCACGATGCTCTTCATCTACGAGGTGCCGTTCTTCCTCGCACTCCTCATGCCCGCGCTCATGGCAGGGAGCTGGTCCATCTCGGAGATTGCCGCATGGCAGGGGAAGCATACCTGGTTTGCCCTCTTCCAGCCCATCGGATTTGTGGTCGGGCTCATCGGGCTGCAGGCAAAACTGGAGAGGCAGCCTTTTGACATCCCCGAGGCTGAGACTGAGATCGTGGCCGGGCCCTGGACCGAGCTGACCGGCCGCCGGCTTGCCCTGATGCACCTCACCATGCATGTGGCGCTCGTTGCGGGCAGCGGGCTCATCGCGGCGCTCTTCCTGGGCGGCCCGCTTTTGCCCTGGACCATCTCCCCGCCCTGGCTCTCATGGATCGCAGGATTCGCCATGTTCCTGGGAAAGACCCTTGCCATTCTCCTGATCCTTGCTTCCATCAAGGTGGCAATGGGGCGTATCCGGATCGACCAGCTGAATGATATCGGCTGGAAGTACCTCGCCTCTGCAACCATCCTTCAGGTCGCCATCGTGCTCCTCATGGGCTCCCGGGGGGTTGGCATATGAGCGTGCTCCGTGAGATGCTGGAGAACCTCTTCTCGAGGCCCTTCACCATCCTCTACCCGAAGGAGAAGGTCCCGATCCCGGTGGGCTTCCGCGGGAAGATCGCAATTGTCGATGAAAAGTGCATTGGGTGCAGCAGGTGCGCCAGGGTCTGCCCCGCCGAATGCATCACCATGATCCCTGACGAGACCGAGATAGAGGTGAAGGGAAAAAAGATCGTACGGAAGAAGAGGCCGGTGGTGAAATTCTTCAGGTGCATCCGCTGCGGCCTCTGCGAACAGTACTGCCCTTCGGAAGCCATCATCATGAAGTGCCAGCTCTCCGAGTCCGGAACCGATAAAGAGGTCCTTGTGCAGTGACAGAGAGGGAAGACAACGACTTTGAGCTTCACCTGCGGCAGAGGCTCGGCGGAGCACACCGGGTTGCCGTGGTCGGTATCGGCGACCGGCTCCTCCCCTTTGACAGGCTCGGGATGCTCGCTGCCGAAGCCATCGAGGACCTCCGCCTGCCGGGGGTCAGGGTCTTCCTTGCTGGCACAGTGCCGGAGAGCATGACCGGCCCCATCCGCAGGTTTGAACCGGAGCATGTACTCTTCATCGATGCAGCTGAGATGGGCGCCCCGCCGGGAACCGTCTCCATCGTGGAGCCGGAGGGGATCCATGCGACCCTCTTCTCCAGCCATGTCCTGCCGCTCTCCCTCGTCATGGAATTCCTGGAGAAGGATGCCCATACCCGGGTCACCCTCATCGGTATAGAGCCCGATACCCATTCCCGTGAGAGTGAACCCACTCCCGGTGAACAGGAGGGCTTGCGGCGTCTGCTGGCAGCCCTGGAACGGATACTGGGCGGGGATCGGTGATACAGGTCTCCGATATCTTCATCTCAATGGGCCCCAGGCCCTGCCTCCCAGGTATCAGATCATGTGGGCACCCGCATCTTCTCCCTGATATACCCCACGAGCCCGACACCACCCTGCAGGTGAATTGCGTCAAACGGGCAGGACTCCTCGCACTGGGAGCAGCGCATGCATCGATCGAGATAAAAGACCGGTATCTGTTTTCTCACCCGGCCCTTTTCGAGCGGCTTCTTTTCGGGATCCTCGATCATCTCAATGGCCTTTGCCGAACATATCGTGAAACACACCCTGCAGCCGGTGCAGGCCTCGTCGGACCAGAGGATCATCCCTCGGTAGCCCCGGGGCAGGGGCCACTCTTCCCGGGGATAGAGGAGGGTAAAAGGTTTCTTCAGGAAGTGCTCCAAAAGGAGTGGAAGCAGAACCCCCGGCTTCCTCATACGGCTTCACCCATGAAGAGCCCCCGCATACACCACGGCGATGAAGAGCTGGAGAAGCCCGCCCGTCGCGAGATACTTCCAGGAAAAATCCAGCATCTGGTCGATGCGCAACCTGGCAAAGAGGGTTCTCACCAGCGCTAAAAGGAGAACAATGAAGAGGGATTTTGCGATATAAAGCATGAAATTGATGAACGGGGTGAAATCGGTTCCGGACCAGATGAGGCTTTTATCGAGGAAGAGAAAACCTCCCAGAAAGATGGCAGCAATGAGGGACGACCCCACAACCATTCCGATATCATCCACAAGGCGCATCACCGCAAGCTTTTTTCCGGAGTACTCCGTGAGGGTCCCCCCGACAATCTCCGTCTCTGCGTGGGGTATATCAAAGGGCGAGCGCTCGAGTTTGGCCTCAAGGGCAAGCAATGCAATGACAAATCCCGGCAGGAGGAGGAGCATCACGGCAGGATGCCGTGCCATATAGGTTGTGACATCACTGATGGACCATGAGCCCGCAACGACGCCTCCGGAGAGGCAGGTGAGGATGAAGGGCACCTCAAAGCCAAAGAGCATGGTTGCGGCCCGGAACCCCCCCACGAGAGGATAGAGGCTCACCGATGACCAGCCGATGACAAAAAGGGCGAGGGTGGGAATGGAGAGCAGGTAGAGGGCCAGAAGGAGATCCCCCTGCAGGGGGAACAATGCCCTCGCACTCCAGAGGGGGATATTGAAGATGGGGGTCATGACCGCTGCAAAGGCGATGAGGGGCGTGTACTGGAAGAGGGCCCTGTCCACGTTACCCGGGATGATATCCTCTTTTCCCAGAAGCTTGATGAGATCTGCAAAGGGCTGAAAGATGGGAGGTCCCACCCGGTTCTGCAACCGGGCATACACCTTCCGGTCCACCCATTCAAAGAGAAGGCCGAAGAAGAGGAGAAAGAGAAAGCCCGGGAAGAGGAGGAGGTACAGCACTCCCCAAAAAAGATCCATCATGCAACCCCGGTCCTGCCATCTCTTCTCCTGCGCAAGGCATCAAGGGTGGTCACTCTCCTCTCTCCCCTGGAACGGTCTGTGATGGTGACCCGTGCTGAACAGCAGAGGCAGGGATCAATGGCATCGGTGACGATGGCCACATCAGCAAGGTAGACCCCTTTGAGCATCTCGGACATGACAAGCCAGTTGGCAAGGGTCGGTGCGCGGATCTTTATCCTTTCAGGCATGTTGCTCCCGTTGCTCTTGATATAATGGATCAGCTCGCCCCGGGGTGCCTCGTACCTGCTCACCGCCTCTCCGGCAGGGACCTTGGCCGGTGCCTTCACCCGTATATCCCCGCCCGGGAGTTCCTCGAGGACCTGGTTGCACATCCGGATGCTCTGGAGGATCTCCGATGCCTTCACGAAACCTCTCCCCCAGACATCGCAGGTATCGGTAGTCACGACGGAGAAATCGAGATCCTCATACGCAGCATAGGGATCGTCAGCACGGACATCCATTTTCACATTCGATCCACGGAGTGTAGGACCAACAGCACAGAGCTGTTTTGCCAGTTCCGTGGGAAGGTTCGCGATGCCCCTGGTTCTCTTGAGAAATGTCTCTTCTTCGGTGATGACATGAACATAGTACGCCGCCCTCTCCTCGAGAAATTCCAGTCCCCTCTTCAGGCTCTCCCTATCCTCCTCCCGGATGTCCCTCCTCACCCCGCCGATAGTATTCATGGCATAGTGAATCCGGTTTCCGGAGATCTGTTCGAGCATATCGTTCACCCTCTCCCGGTCCTTCCAGGTGTACATCAGGAGGGTGTCCCACCCGATCTCATGCCCTGCAATCCCTATCCAGAAGAGATGGCTCTGTATCCTCTCAAGCTCGCCGATGAAGGACCGTATGTATCGTGCCCGTTCCGGAATCTCGAGCCCGAGGATCTCCTCGACCCCCTGGCAGTAGCAGGTGGCATGGCTGTGGGAGC
Source organism: Methanomicrobiales archaeon (assembly GCA_015660865.1). GTDB lineage: Archaea > Halobacteriota > Methanomicrobia > Methanomicrobiales > JACTUA01 > JACTUA01. The sequence continues at coordinate 531,245 of JACTUA010000001.1, forward strand.
AGATCCCGCATACCCGCTCCATGAGGTATAGGTTCTGGATGTAGGTCCGGGCTTCCGTAGCCTTCTCCACCCCCCGATGATTAAACGAGATGATGATGTCTGCATCAACCACCCTCTCCCCATCAACGGAAATGTCAAGCCTCATCGGCTCCTTGAAGCAGGGGTGCTGGGGACCGATAGGGATGACAATACTCTCCTTCATACAACCACCTTCCGTCCCATCTCACTGCACCATATAGTCCTTCCGGAGGGGATACACGTCGAGAGGCCAGTCATCCGGGAGGATAATTCTCCGTGGATCCGGAATATCCTTGACCATCACCCCGAACATCCCCTGGATCTCCCGTTCATACGTGAGGGCTCCCGGGAGGACGGGGGTCACGGTGGGTATGACCGGGTTCTCCCTGGGGATCTCCACCCTGACGGTGATCTCGTTGTTCTCCCAGTAGAGATGGTACAGGACCTCGAAGAGCTTCTCCTCGATCCGGTCCACCACCGAGATGGTTGAGAGATGGGTTACGCCCTGATCACGAAGAAATCCAAGCACTTCAATCAGGCGTTCCAGGGGGATGTGCACCATGACCCGCCGTTCCCTGGGAACCCTGATGGCAATACCCGGAAACCTTCCCTCGATGAGCCCCCTGACCTCTTCACTCCTCATTGCTATCCCCGGTCCTCATGCCGCTGTACTATCGGCCGCCTGATCCCCGCGTGCTATTTTATTGAGGATCTGGACAACCCCGTCAATGATCTCGCTGGGCCTGGGCGGGCACCCGCCCACATACACATCGACCGGAATCACCCTGTCAATGCCGCCCTTCACACTATAGCATCCATGGTAGACGCTGCCGGAGCATCCACAGACCCCCACCACCATGACAAACCTCGGTTCAGCCATTTGATCGTAGACCCTCCGGAGCCTTGCCTCGGTCTGCAGGGTTACAGGGCCGGTCACGACAAGGATGTCGGCATGCCGCGGGCTTCCCTTGAGAAGAATCCCGAACCGTTCCACATCAAAGCGCGGGGTGAGGGCTGCCACGAGCTCGATATCACAGGCATTGCACCCGCCGGTATTAAAGTGGCATATCCAGGGGGATTTGATCCTAGCCCATTGCAGGAGACTCATCTCTACCTCGCGATAAGGACTGCCATCCCGAACATGACGAGACTCAGGTACATCAATGGCAAGCTGTAGGCGGTTATTCCGAAGGACGTACAGGTGACCAGCGCTCCGACATGAAGGATGGTGAAGAGATACGCAACGTGGTAGAAATTATAATTCGGCCTCACCTTCTTCTCCGGTGCAACCTCCCCGCACGCATACGACGATAGTTTCCAGCCGGCGTCCCTGAGCGGGGGTGCCAGCATTGTCCCAGCTTTATAAAGAAGTATCCCCACCCCAAGGTAGACCATAAAAACCACCACGGGATTCAGGATCTCGACTGGAGCCATATGAGACACTGGATGATGGTGTGAACCCCTATATACCACTGAGGGAAGATAAAGGTTCACACCGGGAAGAACTGATGAAAGAGGTAGGCTGCAGCTGGTGAGACAATTCCGAGCCCTATCTGGGGAAAGATACCGAGAATGAGGGTAAAGAGGGTTGCAACCAGGATCGTCGCCTGCATGAGGGGGGGGACCGGCTTTATCTCCGTCACCTTCTGTCCCTTCTCCTTCGAGAACATGATAGTGTTGATGGAGGGGAGGTAATATCCAAGGGAGAGGACGATGTTTCCCAGCATGAGGAAGACGAAGAGGATTGCCAGGCCTCCTGCTTCAATTCCCGCACGGCAGATAAAGATCTCGCTGATGAATCCTGTCATGGGCGGCATGCCGTTCAATGCAAGAATACAGAGCGTATAGGATATCCCGACAAGCGGGAGGGCCTTTCCGATCCCCTTCATCTCATCAAGATTTCTTGTCTGGATCGCATAGAGGAAAGCGCCAGCGCACAGGAATGCTCCGCCCTTCATGAACACGTGCCCGAGAATATGGTAGAGTCCCCCGATGAAGCCAAGCTCCGTTCCTCTTCCCGAGAGACCCATTCCGAAGGCGAAGGCCAGCATGATATATCCCATCTGCGCGATGCTCGAACATGCGAGCATCCTCTTCAGGTCGCGCTGTTTCAAAGCAATGAGATTTCCCAGGCACATGGTGACTGCGGCAAAAAGTGCAAGGGTGAGGCCAAAGGTGAGGTGGGGTGCGAGGCCGGAGAGGGGCATCAGTGCCTTGACGAGCGCAATGAGTCCGGCCTCTATGACAATCCCCGAGAGCATTGCACTGATTCCGCTTGGCGCAACGCTGTGCGCGTCAGGGAGCCATGTGTGGAGGGGGACGATAGCTGCCTTGACGCCAAAGCCTGCCGCCATGAGCCCTCCTGCCATGAGGACGATACTCTGTACCGTCGCCGGTGCAACGGAGGAGAGGGCCGGCCCGATTCCGTCGATCTCGAGGGTCCCTGCATACACAAAGAGGATGGAGAGTCCGAAGAGTGCGGTGATGGATCCTGCAGCACTCATGAGGGCATACCGTGTTCCCGCCTTCACAGGCTCCCAGGTACCCGTATGATAGGCCACGAGGGGGAAGGATGCGATTGCCATCAGTTCAAAGAAGACATACATGTTGAACAGGTCCTGGGCAAGCCCGATCCCGAGGACCCCGGCTGCCATGAGCAGGAGAAGGGCGTAGTACTTCTCTGTCCCCGTATCCTCTTCCAGGGACCGGATGGAGTAAAGGCAGGAGATGATGAGAAGCGTGGTTCCCGCAATCCCGAGGAAGAGTGCCAGGGGATCGAGGGCGAGCCGGATCCCCCCGGGATTCATGGCGACAAAGGGGATCTTTCCTTCCTGTACCGCCGGGATGGCGGTAATGAGCACCCCCAGGGTCGCAATGGCAAAGAGGGTGGCGATGCCCCCGGTATAACGGCTCCACCGCCGTTTTCCAACCCTGCCAAAGGTATATGCGGTAAGTGCCCCGAAGAGGAGCAGAAATTCAGGCAGAACCACCCAGACTGCATCACCCATGATCATGGGATCACCCTGATATTCCCTGCAAGGAGTGCGATGAGGAGACCAAGCCCACCGAGGGCGATGCCGGCAAGGTTCCAGTTCACGTCCATCTCATCCATCCGCATGGCAAACCTACCGGCGGAGTCGAGCCCGTGGACTGCGGCGCCCTTGGCGCCATGGTAGATGGCCCGGAATGCCGATTGCAGTCCCCCTGCGACGGTGACCAGTGCTTTCCCCGCGGCTCTGTAGAGGACATCCGCATCCCTGAGGCGGGTGTCGTGGGGTTCAAGGAGCCGCTTTCCGACGGTGAAGAAGAATGCCGCCGCTGCCCCGAGGATTAGGAGGGTTTCAGCGACATGGAGGGGATCATACGCCTGGAAGGCGATATGAACGGGAAGGATCGGGTACAGAATGGCCGGATATACGCCGATTGCGATACATAATATGGCAGTCCCGATCATCGCTGCCTGCATCGGGAGTGGTGGATCGGAGGCTTCCGTGTCCCCGGGCCTTAAGAAGGCAAAATACCCGAGCTTAAGAAAGGACAGGAAGGTCCCGAAGGATGCAATCTCCAGGAGCACCCACAGCCAGAGGTTTGTGTGTTCCGCCGCCAGGAGTACCATCCCCTTTGAGATAAAGCCATTGAAGAGGGGCATGCCCGAGATGGAGAAGGCGGCAACCCAGAATGCGATGGCGGTGACGGGCATCTTCCTCTGGAGGCCTCCGAGGCGGGAGAGAGTATTGTGGCCGGTCTTCCAGATAATCACCCCGACGACCATGAAGAGGAGCGCCTTGTAGAGGATATGATTGAAGACATGGGCCATGCCACCGGAAAGGCCGAGCTGGCCGATCTCGTTTGCCGCCCCCAGCCATCCGAAGAGCCCTACACCGGCGACCATGTAGCCGACCTGCGAGATGATGTGGTAGGAGAGGAGACGCCGCATGTCGTTCTGGAAGATCGCGAAGGAGACGCCGAACACGGCCATGAGTGCCCCCATAAAAGCAATGATTTCCGTCCCCGGCTGCGCCCGGGCGAGGAGATACACCGCCGCTTTCGTTGTGTAAACGCTTAAAAACACGCTGGCGACAAAGTTAGCCCGGGGGTAGGAATCCGGAAGCCAGGTATGGAGGGGGATGAACCCGACATTCACACCGATACCGAGCAGGATGAAGACCGAAGCCCACATCTGGTACGTGGCATTCGGGATCCCGGACAGGGGCCCGACGAGCGGGCTGCCACCCCCGAGATAGAGCATGGCGATCCCTGCGCCGAGAAGGGCCCCGCCGAGTCCATGGAAGAGGAGGTAGCGGTACCCCGCCCCGATGGCCTCACCACCCTTCTGCCAGATCAGGAAGGTCGAGGTGATGGCCATCAGCTCCCAGAAGATGAGGAGGGTGATCCAGTCACCCGCAAAGACTGCACCGAGCGAGGTGCCTGCGTAGAGCAGGGCAAAGAGGTGGAGACGGGGGGATGCAACGGCCGAAGCGTAGAGGATAGCGAGGAAGGTGATAATGGCAAAGATCACTCCCATCAGGTAGGAGAGGCTGTCCACTCTGAGAAGAGTCAGGGTATATCCCATGAAGGGCAGCTGCCACTGCAGTACACCAGCTGCCGGGCCGGTAAAGTAACCGCCGGGGAGGAGCAGCACATCGATGAGGGCAATCCCCCCAAGAGCGACGAGTCCGATCTGTCGCATCCGCCCCTTCAGCGCGAGCACGAGAGGTGCCCCGATAAGGAAGATCAGGAAAGGAGGCACCGCGGTGCCTAAAACAAGGGTTCCGGGCAGGAGGATCGCGGTACGGGTCACCTGCGCGGCAATCTGGGCAGAGAGCATGAAGGGACTCCCCGGGATCCCGGTCCAGAGGCCAAGGATCAGGGCGCCTGCAGCGGTTGCGAGCACCGGGCCACCAAGGGACCAGCGGGCTTCATGGATCTCCCCTTCTGAGGGGCGGAAGAATGCACGGATGATAATAGGAAGGAAATACGCAAGGTTCAGGACACCCGATCCCGCGAGGACGAGGAGGATCCACCAGTCACCCGCGTTCCATGCACCGAGCGAGAGATACCATTTGGCGACGAATCCCGCCATTGGCGGCAGACCCGCCATGGACAGGGTTGCAAGGGTGAATGCAATGAACTCCCTGGGCATCTTCCTGCCGATCCCATTAAGCTGGGAGATCCTTGTCCTGCCTGTCTCCACCGATACCGCACCGGCAACAAAGAACATCGTCAGCTTGCCAAAGGCATGGGCGATGAATGCGTAGGTTGCCCCTATCACTGCCGCTGCCCTGCCCGCGTCCGTGACTCCGGAGATCCCCGGGGGCAGGAGAACGGCAGCTCCCAGGACCATGTAGGAGAGCTGGCTGACGGTGGAGTACGCAAGCCGCAACTTGAAGTCATCCTGGAGGAGGGCAAGAAGGGACCCGACGATAATCGTGACGACTGCGGCGGCGATGACGACATTCTGGAGGCCGAGCCCCGTCATCAGACCGGGCCCGTACAGGTACAGCATGAGGCGCAGGAGCCCGAAGACCCCGGCATTCACGACAGCCACGGCGTGGAGGAGTCCGCTCACAGGGGTCGGTGCGATCATGGCGCTTGGCAGCCACCCATGTATGGGTACGAGGGCTGCCTTGACCCCGAAACCTGCCATCAGGAGGAGGAAGGCGAGACGGGCAAATCCGGGTGCGATGGTCGCAATACCGGCATTGCCACCCGCAACAAAGTCAAGGGTGTTCCCCATCGAGAGGAGGATCAGCATCCCTGCGAGGATGGCCACCCCCCCGCTCCAGGTATAAACTAGGTACTTGAGCCCTGCCGCGAACGCCTCGGGAGTCTCCTTATGGATGATGAGGGGGTAGGTGGCGACCGTGAGGATCTCGTAGAAGACAAAGAGGGAGAAGAGGTTGGAGGAGAGGGCAATGCCCATGATTGCGCCGATGACAATCGCAAAACACGCGTAGTAGCGGGTCTGGGCATGCTCTCGGAGCCCGCGCATATAGCCGATATTGTAGATGGTCGTGATGATCCAGAGGAGGGAAGCAAGGCATGCAAAGAGAAGGCCGAGCGCATCCGCAGCGAGCTGAAGACTGAACCCGGGAAATATCACCACCGCGGGTGTGGATGCAGGTATCGATGCAAATGCTGATGGCAGGGAGAGGGCTGTGAGGAGGAAGGTCAGGGTGGCCGTGGTGAGGGATGCCGCCTCCCGTGCGTTCGGGGAGTTCCTCAGGAGAAGGATGAAGAGGACACCGAGAAAGGGCATGCCGACTGTGAGGGCGAGCGCCCACTGCGGGAGATCCATCAGCCGTCATCCCCTCGGGCGAACCGGCCGGTGAACGCAGACTGGGGGGCTGTCCATCTCCCCTTCGCGACCAGGAGAGGGACGCGAACAATCCCGGGGATGAGGGTTAAAAGAACCGGCACGGTTCCCGTATCATCTGGCACCATCACATCATCCCTTCAATCCTGCAATCTGGTCGGCAAGGATCCCCCCCGTGTGCCGGAACACATTGACAATAAGGGCAAGGATCACCGAGATAAGGACAGCATCAACGAGGATCGCGGTAATGACGAGGGCCTGGGCCACGCCCGTGTTGTTCTGGAAAAAACCGGCGGCAATGAAGTTCAGAATGATCCCTTTCCCCATGATCTCAAGACCGATAACGATTTTTATCAGATTTCCCTGGGAGATGACGCAGTACAGTCCCAGAAGAAAAATCACGACAGAGAGGAGGAAATATCCGGTGAAAAGGTCAGTCACGGGGCGATTCCTCCCGAAGCAGCACCACGACACCGAAGGCTCCCGCAAGGAGAAGCATCACCTGACCCAGGATATCAAAGCCACGATACTCCCATAAGGCAGCGTTGAAGGATAGCATGCTGTCCACATGCGGGGGTTCTGTAACTCCCCCTCCGCCCAGGAGGAGGAGGCCCAGTGCGAGGACCAGGAAGATTGCCACCATCTCCTTCCTATCCGGTTTCATCCCCGTCCCTCCTCGTCAGGGATATGCCGGTTGCCAGAAGCGCGGTGACGAGGCCAGCACCCACACTGATCTCAACAACTCCGGCAAAGGGAGAAGAATACAGGAAGAATATTCCCCCGAGAAGGACGCTTCCTGTTGCAAGGCAGATGATAGAGTACAGGAGGTCCCGTGCCATCGCCGCACATACGAGGGAGATGAGGACGGCCCCCATGGCTGCGGGATGGATGATCCACAGACTATCTACCATGGGAGTCTCCGGAGATCATCTCCTCCACTCTCAATCCTCTGACCTGCCCTGGACATCTTCCGCAGATGGATGTGCCTGGAATGTTCCTGAATTCTCTCCCAACGCCGAGAGAAATATCCGTCTCGGTCATAAGGATGGAAGGGCATTCTTTCGCTCCAGGGGAGGGATACGAGAATTGATCTTTTAAACAGATTCATGATACCACAAAGCACAGCATAAAACTTTGGATATCCGTTTCCACAAATCCGGTGAAGTGGAAGCTTGTTTCAGGCCCCCTTGCCATAGAAATTTCGGAGGGTCGTCGAAACATATGCCATCCGTGTTTCAGGGGATGGTAAAAGATTGGGGGGAGCCGCCTGAACAGGGGACATGGCAATCCCCTTCAGGATGTGATCTTATGCAAAAACATCCGGTGCAGCCTTGTATCCCCTGATAGCTCCGGGTGGAAGCAGAGCCCAAGGTGCTTCCCCTGCCTGACCGCTACAGGCGCACCGTCGACCTCGGCGAGCACTTCTACCCCCTTCCCTATACGGGAGATGACGGGCGCCCGGATGAAGACGGCATGGAATGGCGCATCAAGGCCCTTGATCGCGAGATCCGCCTCGAACGAGTCCTTCTGCCGACCGAAGGCGTTCCGTTCCACGTCGATATCCAGGAGCCCGAGGGGCTTCACCCGGGGATCGGGAACCCCTTTCGACAGGAGGATGAGGCCTGCACAGGTGGCGAAGATCCCGCCCCTGAACTCCTCCAGGGGTCTTCGCATCCCGTTCTTGTCGATGAGCCGGGATATGGTGGTGGACTCGCCTCCGGGGATGACGAGCGCATCGCAGGAAGGGATCTGGTCCGCTCTCCGGACTGTGATAACCTCGGAACCTTCAGAGAGGCCCGATCCGGCAAGGGCCCTCCTGAAGGCGTCGATATGCTCCGAGACATCCCCCTGGAGGTCGAGGACGCCTGTCCTAACGCCCACGGTACTGGAGCACCTCGTCCGGTTTGAGGAGGTGGATGTCGAGGCCCTTCATCGCCTCGCCCAGGTTCCGCGAGACCTCGGCGATGGTGCGGGGGTCGTCGTAGTGGTTCACGGCCTCGACGATAGACTTGGCCATCAGCTGCGGGTTCTGGGAGAGGAAGATCCCCGACCCGACAAAGACCCCGTCTGCACCGAGCTGCATCATCATCGCCGCATCGGTCGGGGTGGCGATCCCGCCTGCCGAGAAGTTCACGGTAGGGAGCCGCCCGCGCTTCGCCGTCTCGAGGACGAGGCCTGCAGGAGCCTCGATCTCCCGCGCCCGGTCCATCATCTCCTGGGTGGACTTCCCCTGTAGGGCGCGGATCTCCCCCATGATGTTCCTCATATGCCGCACCGCCTCGACGACGTTTCCCGTTCCTGCCTCGCCCTTGGTCCGGATCATGGCCGCACCCTCGTCGATCCGGCGGAGGGCCTCCCCCAGGTCCCGGGCACCACAGACGAAGGGGACGGTGAACTGGCTCTTGTCGATGTGGAACTGCTCGTCGGCGGGGGTCAGCACCTCGCTCTCGTCGATCATGTCCACCCCGAGGACCTCGAGGACCTGGGCCTCCACGAAGTGGCCGATCCTCACCTTGGCCATGACAGGGATCGAGACCCTGTCCATGATCTCCGTGATCCGGGCAGGGTCGGCCATCCGCGCGACACCCCCCGCCTTCCTGATATCGGCCGGCACCCGCTCCAGGGCCATCACGGCCACCGCCCCGGCCTCCTCCGCGACCGCCGCCTGCTCCGCGTTCACCACGTCCATGATGACCCCTCCCTTCTGCATGGACGCGAAGCCGCGTTTGAGGAGTTCGGTGCCGAACCTGAGTTCCTCCAGCTTCATAGCATGGTACATACGCGGGTTAACCCAATAAAAATAGCGCGGAGGCGAGGATGGCCGAGAGGAGGAGGGTCGTCACCCGCACGGCGCGGATGATCTCCCGGCCCCCTTCTTCCAGGCTCTTCTCCCCCGTCCCCATGGTGTAGACCCCGGGCTTCTCGAACCGGACCCCGGCCCCTCCTGCCATGATGGCCATGGGGATCCCCCCGTTCAGCCCGGGCCGCTTCTGCGCGTCCCTCCTGAGGGAGGAGAGGGCTTGTCCGAACCTTCCCTTCGCCGCGAAGTATGTAAGGAGGAGGAGACCGGTCACCCTGGCCGGGACCCAGGTGAGAAGGTCGTCCATCCGGGCAGGGAACCACCCGATCTGCCCGCGGTGGTCGCGGTAGCCGAGCATGGCGTCCATGGTGTTGGATGCCCGGTAGAATGCAGCGGCAGCGAGGCCGAGGCCCATAGGCGAGAAGATGGCAAAGAAGATGAGGGGCGCGGTGATGCTATCCACCAGGTTCTCTGATACTGACTCGTACGCGGCAGAGAGGGTTTCCTCACTGGACAGGACGTTCGTATCCCGGCTCACCATCCTCCCCGCGGCCTTCCGCCCCTCTTCCAGGTTCTCATTCACTCCTTTTTCCACCGAACGGGCATGCTCCTCCAGGGCCCGCCAGGAGAAGGTAATCTTCAGGAGGAAGGGGCCCAGGAGAAGGGCAGCCAGGAACGGCGCGAACCGGTCCACGAAGAGGAAGGGGAGGGCGAAGAGGCAGGCGGTCCCGATGCCGCAGATTACGCCGGCGAGCTTCTGGGTCCGGGGGCTCCAACGTCGCGGTTCCCCCCACCAGCCGATGAGACGCCCGAGGAGGGCGACCGGGTGGTAACGGCTCGGGGGATCTCCAATGGTACGGTCCACGCCCAGGGCTGCGGCGAGGACTAGCCCTGCTGCAGCCATGGGAGGAGGAGACCGGCGAGGAGGATGAAGAAGGCGAGATCCTTGAGTGTGTCGATGCCCGAGACGAGGGAGGCGCCGTAGAGAATGAGCCCTGCCGCGATGGGAGCCACCCGGGGCCAGGGTACCTTGAGCCCTTCCGGTTCCTTCACCTCCTTCTCCTCCACGTGTTCGGGCAGCGGCTTCCGGACGAAAACCCTCATCTCACACTTCGTCCTCCCGTAGCCGGTAACCACCTCGATCGAGAATGTCCCCTCCTCCGCATCCTCGAAGATGGGGATCTCGTACTCGGTCTGGCCCTGGACGAACAGGTTCTCGTGGGTGAAGGGGGTGAACCTGGCCGGGTTCATGGCCGCGAGGCTGACATGGAGGGGGTGGCCATGGTTGTTGAAGGAGAGGACCAGGGGCTTCCCTGCCTCAGCCTGGACCTGGGCCGGGAGCTCGATGGAGTTGATCGCCTTCCTGTTCAGGTGGATCTCGTATGCGCCCATGATCTCCCCTCACTCCCCCTTCGGTTCTCTCGGGATGAGATCGGGAATCCCGTCGGTGATCGGGTACTCGACCGAGCAGGTCCCGCAGAAGAGGCCCCCCTCGAGTATCTCTTCCCCTTCCTCATCGGTGGTGCGGAGGGCGAGATCCCCCTTGCAGACCGGGCAGCAGAGGATATCGAGAAGGGATCTCCTCATAGCTCCTTCCTCAGGTCGATGATATGGGAGATGTCAGGCCCCGTGGAGATGAGGGTCACGGGGGCACCGATATCATCCTCGGCCTTCTTTATGAAATCCTTCGCCACCTTCGAGAGCTTGTTGTAGTCCGAGCACCCGTAGGAGTCGGGGTCTATCCGGTCGATGCCGGTGATGGCGGCCTGGGTGCACCCGTTGATCATGGCCGAGTACCGTGCCCTCTCGCCGTCCCAGTTCCCGATCCTCCTCGGACGGTGGGTCACGGTCCCGAACTCCTCGATCCCGAGTTCATGGGCCTCCTCGGGGGTCATCTCGGTGGTGAAGGGGCCTGCCCCCACCCGGGTCGGGTACGCCTTGAAGACAGCGATCACGTCATCGATCCGGGTCGGGCCGACCCCGTTATCTGCAGCGATCTGGGAGGCAGAGGTGTCCTTGGAGGTCACATAGGGGTAGGTGCCGAAGTAGAGGGAGATATAGAACCCCTGGGTACCCTCGATGAGAACGAACTCCCCGTCGTCGAGCGACTCGTTGATCTCGGCGGGGACGTCCATCAGGTACTCGGCGAGTTCGGGGACGTCCTTTGCCTGCCTGCCTATGCGCATCACCCGGTCGGCATTGGCCGGGCCGCAACCGGTACCAGTGGACCCGATGGTCTTTGAGAGGTGGTCGCTCCCCTTGTCCCGCTGGATATGGGCCTCGTCGATGATCCCGCACCGCTCATCGACAAACGCCCGCCCTTTCACCCCGAGGAGGTCCACCTCGCTGAGGAAGACTCTCGGGTCCACGAGGACTCCTGTCCCGATGCAGAGGAGGGCCTCCTCGTACACGAAGCCGCTCGGCACCATCCTGACCCCGTAGGTCTTCTCCCCGATGTTGACCGTGTGCCCGGCGTTCGGGCCGACACCGCCCCGCGAGATGATGGCCGGCCGGTCCCGCCGGGCGATGTGCGCCACGATCTTTCCCTTCCCCTCGTCGCCGAAGAAACCCCCCACGATGATTGTGCAGGCCATTGTTCGATCATATAGGTTACGGGATGATGGGATTAAAGGTTTATGATGCGAGAACGTCACAGGATGATTGATCTCCGACGTCGGGAGGATAGGGCGGTTCAACGCTGCCCGATGCGCATCCTCACCGACCCGCGGATAAAGGTAAGGTTTTAGCCGATTCGTCCCCCATCCTGAACCGGTAAGGCCCATGGAACCCGGGAGGATGAAGGTTGCCGTCTTCCAGCACATGGAGACCGAAGGTCCGGGCTTCTTCCCGGAGATCCTGGGATCGAGGGGGATCTCCTGCGAGATCCACAGGCTGTGCGATACCGGCGAGACCCCCGCCGGGATCTCGTCCCCCCTCATCATCATGGGGGGAGGCATGTCGGTCCACGATGAGAAGGAGTTTCCCTTCCTCGCAGGGGAGAAGGAGATCATCCGGGGCTCCATCCGGGAGGGGAGGCCGGTGGTCGGCATATGCCTCGGGGCGCAGCTGATCGCGGATGCCATGGGATCGCAGGTATATCCCGGCACGAAGGAGTTCGGCTGGTGCGGGATCGAGAGGGAGAGCCGGGAATATTTCACTGGTTTCCCCGACCGGATGGAGGTCTTCCAATTCCACGGCGATACCTTCGATCTCCCCTTGGGCGCGGTCCTCATCTGGAAGGGGCATGAAGTAAAGAACCAGATGTTCCTCCTCGGGAGCGCAGCGGGTGTCCAGTTCCACCCCGAGATTACGCTCCCTCTGATCAGGGAATGGGCGAAAGAGCGCCCAGCCCGGGATATCGACAGTCTCATCGCCGAATCCTCCCGGCAGATCCCCCCCTCCCATGCCTTCTGCGAAGAGCTGGTGGACCGGTTCCTCCTGGAGGGGATGCGATGAGGAAGATCCGGGGTTTTCTTCTCGATCTCGACGGGGTTCTTTATGTAGGCAACCAGGCCGTTCCGGGAGCCGTGGATGCTCTCCATGACCTGCGAGGACAGGGCTGCCCCCTCCGGTTCGTCTCCAACTCGACACGGCGATCCCGCTCATCGGTAGCCGGCCGGCTCAAGGCGATGGGGTTTCCCATCGATGAACACGAGATACTCACGCCGGCTGTTGCAGCGGCATCCATGCTCGCAAGGGATGAGAAGACCGCCTTTCTCGTAACCACGGGCGATGCTAACCGGGACTTTGAGGATGCAGGCATCACGATTACCGAGGATCTCCCCGATGTCGTGGTTATCGGGGATGCAGGCGACCGCTTCACCTACGAGCTCCTCAACCTTGCCATGAGGATGATCATATCGGGCGCACAGCTCATTGCCCTCGAGAGGGATCGCACCTGGATGGGTGCGGACGGGCTCATGCTCTCGGCCGGCCCATTCGTCGCGGCCCTCGAGTACGCGACAGGGAAGGAGGCGGTATGCGTGGGGAAGCCATCCTTTGGGTTCTTCTCCACCGCACTCGTTGGTCTTGGAATCCCCGCATCCGGGGTCGCCATGGTCGGGGACGATATCGAGACCGACATCGGCGGGGCACAGCGGTGCGGGATGCAGGGGATCCTGGTCCGGACCGGGAAGTTCCGGGAGGATCTCCTTGCCTCCTCCGGCGTTATCCCCGACCTCGTTATCGATTCCGTTGCCGATCTGCCGCTGATCCTGTGATATCAGCCCGGCGATCCGGTTGCTTCATTCCAGGTGAGGATTCCGGGAACCGTGCCCTCCCCTGCCCCCATATCACCCGGTCCGAGAGTCCGTTTGAAGGCTGTCTCGCAGTACTCCCTTGATATGTCGATCCCGATAAACCGGCGGCCGAGCGCTCTGGCAACCCGGGTCGTTGTCCCTGCTCCGTTGAATGGGTCGAGGACGAGGTCGCCCTTGTAGGAGAAGAGCTTCATTACCCTCCTGGGGAGCTCCTCGGGGAACATGGCAGGGTGGTTGTGCTCCTTCATCCGGTGCTCGGGAGGGAAGGTCCACTTCGCCATCACCCACTCCTTGAACTCCGCAACGGTGATATCGATGTCCTCGCGGCGTCCGGCTTTCTTATGGGTCTCCTTGTCGAAGATCTCGATGAACTCCCAGGTGTACTTCAGGTAGGGCATTGACGGGGATTTCCATGATCCCCAGGCGGTGTACTTGGCATTGTAGTTGTTCTTCTCCCAGAGGACCTCGGCCTTCCAGATAAACCCGGCATCCATGAGCTGCCGGGAGATCAGGTGGTGGGTGGGGATGTAATCCGAGAAGAGGGGCTGGATGTTCACCGCCACCCTCCCCCCTGGCTTCACCACACGGTAGCACTCCTTCCATACCCCGGCCAGGCGCTGGAAGTATTCGTTCCACTCGCGGGTGTCGCCCCGGGGATCCCCGGCATACGCATGGCCGAAGTTATAGGGGGGCGAAGTGAGGACCATGTCAACGCTCGCCGATGGGATCGCCCTGAGCACGGGTTCCGCGTCCCCGCAGATGATCCGGTTCTCGAAGGCCCGTATCCCTTCAGGTTCGTCGGTCGGGATCCGGTCCCTGCGATCCTTGGTGCCCCTCCGGATCCGCTCCTTCCCCGGCTTGTCCCGCACCTTCTCAGGTCTCATGGCCACCGGTACCGTTGAGGAACCGGTCGATCCTTCACCCGGTTCCTTTCAATAACCGGTTGCTTCTCAACCCGTTCCTTTCAAACACCGGTTGGTCTCCAGAGTGTTTAAGAGTAGCCACCGATAGCCCGGATCACCCGTCTCCCGTGGCCCGAGTGCCATCCGGATGGCCTTGTGCAGCTGGCTCCTCCTCATGATGACCGGGTACCGTGCCGCCCTGGCGGCGATGAAATCGAATGTTGCTCCGTACATGAGAGAGAGAAGTTGGGTGGACCATAAACCCCTTCAGGGTGCGCGAGGTGAAAGTAAGAGCATGGGTGTTTTCCTGTTACCCTGCGCCGCAGGCGAGGCTTTAATGATACCTGGGGAGAATTACATCTGCGTTCATATGCTTGAGATCACGGACCTGCATGTCGAGGTGGGGGAGAAGGAGATCCTCCATGATATCAACCTGAAGATCGGGGACGGGGAGACCCATGTCCTCATGGGGCCGAACGGCTCGGGGAAGACAAGCCTCCTTATGGCCATCATGGGGTTCTCGGGCTACAAGGTCACCCAGGGGAAGATCATGTACAACGGGAAGGAGATCACCCATCTCGCGGTGAACGAGCGGGCGAAAGCAGGGATAGGCCTTATGTTCCAGCGCCCGCCCACGGTCGGGGGGCTGAAGCTCGGGAAGCTCCTCACCGCCACCTCGGGAGAGCCAAAGGAAGCCATCGATGCCTATGCAAAGGCGGTGCATATGCTCACCTTCCTCGGCAGGGATGTGAACAAGGGGTTCTCGGGAGGGGAGATCAAGCGGAGCGAGATCCTCCAGCTCATGGTCCAGCACCCCGACTTTGTGATGCTCGACGAGCCGGAGAGCGGGGTGGACCTCGAGAACATCTCCCTCATCGGGGCTGCCATCGGGAAGCTCCTGGAGAAGGACCTGCATATCGTCCATAGGAAGAAGAGCGGGCTCATCATCACCCACACGGGGTTCATCCTTGACTACCTTGATGCCGACGTCGGCCTCATGATGTGCGACGGTGTCATCAAGTGTCGGGGGAACCCGAGGGAGATGCTCAAGGAGATCAAGGAACGGGGCTACCGGGAGTGTATGGAATGCCAGAAGGTCTGAAAGTCCCTTCATCCATCTCGCCCGAGGATCGGCAGCGGCTCCAGCAATCAGGGATCGAGCTCTCGATGATCAACAGGTGCGGCTCCTACATGCAGGCGAACCAGGATATCCTGCACGCCACCTGCTCCGCCGAGGGGATCGAGGTCCTCTCCATCGCCGATGCTCTCAAGCGGTACGACTGGCTGGAGGAGTACTCCTGGAAGGTCATCCCGAAGGACAGGGACGAGTTCACGAAGGCAGTCGCCGCTCAGGAGAACCCGAGGGGATATGTCATCATCGGGCACAAGGGTACAAAGAACATCCTCCCCGTGCAGGCATGCCTGTATCTCGGGCGGGAGCAGATCCAGTACGTCCACAATATCATCATCGCCGAGGAGGGGGCGGAACTGCACATCGTCTCGGGGTGCGCGAGCGGGAAGCACGTCGGGAAGGGGGGGGCCCACTACGGGATCTCGGAGTTCTACGTGAAGAAGAACGCGAAGATCTCCTTCACCATGATCCATACCTGGGGCGAGGAGATCGAGGTCTATCCCCGGTCCGCCTCTATCGTCGAGGAGAACGGCACCTTCCTCTCCAACTACATCTGCATGCAGCCGGTGAAGAAGGTGCAGATGTACCCGACAGCCAATCTCAATGGAAGGAACTCGGTGGCGCGGTTCTCGACTGTCATCATCGCCTCCCCGACCTCGTACCTCGACATCGGTTCCCGTGCCATCCTCGGGGCAAAGGGGGCGAGCGCCGAGCTCATCACCCGGGCCATCACAAGGGGCGGTACCATCATCTCGCGGGGGGAGATCAGGGGGAACACGGACGGCACGCGGGGTCACCTGGAGTGCAAGGGGCTCATCCTCAAGAACGGGATCATCCACGCCATCCCGGAGATCGAGGGATCGGTGGTGGGGACCGAGCTCTCCCACGAGGCGGCGGTCGGGAAGATCGCGCAGGACGAGATCGAGTACCTCATGGCGAGGGGGCTCTCCGAGGAGGAGGCGACCGCGACCATCATCCGGGGATTCCTCGACGTGAAGATCACCGGCCTCCCCGAGGTCCTCCAGAAGCAGATCGACGCGACCATCGACAAGGCGGAGTCAGGGTTCTGAGATGCCGATCGATCCCTTCACCGAACAGCGCCGCCAGATGGTGGAGCAGCAGATCCGTGCCCGGGGCATCCGCAATGAACGGGTGCTCGCGGCGATGGAGAAGGTGCCCAGGCATGTCTTCGTCCCTGAGGATGCGAGAAGGATGGCGTACGATGACCGGCCCCTGCCCATCGGTGACGGCCAGACCATATCCCAGCCTTACATCGTGGCGCTCATGACCGATCTCCTCGACCCGCATATCGGGGACAGGATCCTGGAGATCGGGGCCGGGAGCGGGTACCAAGCGGCCATCCTCGCGGAGCTCGCCTCCGAAGTGATCACCATCGAGCGCATCCCCGCGGTGGCCGCTCGGGCGAGGAGGAACCTCTCGGCGGCAGGCAGCCGACCCGCGGACGTAATCGTGGCGGACGGGACCCTGGGGTACCCCCAGAAGGCACCCTACCAGGGGATCCTCGTCACGGCAGGGACACCGGACGTCCCCCCTCCGCTCATCGGGCAGCTCGCGGACGGTGGCAGGCTTGTCGCCCCCGTTGGGCCGCACGGGATCCAGGAGCTGGTCCGCATCGTGAGAGAAGGAGAGAGGATCCGGAGGGAGTCCCACGGGGGTGTCGTCTTCGTCCCCCTCATCGGGGAGCACGGGTGGAGGGAGGATGAGGAGTAGGGAGATCCTGGATCTCACGAGACCCCTGGGCGAGGGGGTTCCCATCTATCCCGGGGACGCGAGGCCGATCTTCCAGCGGGTGGAGCGGGATGGGTATACCTGCACCAATCTCCGGCTTACCACCCATACCGGAACCCACCTGGACGCCCCCTCCCATTCCATTACCGGCGGGATTTCCGTGGACCGGATTCCCCTTCAAAATCTCATCGGGAAGGTACGCGTCCTTGATTTGGAGGATGCGGGTGACGCTATTACGGCAGCATCCCTCTCGGGAAAACTCCACGGCGGGACGAGGATTCTCATCAGGACCAGGGCGTCCGAAGCGAGTTCCTTTGGCCCGGAATTTCCCCACCTCACCATCGATGCGGCCCGGTTCCTGGCAGATACTGGTACCCTCGTCGTGGGGATCGATTCCCCTTCCATCGAGGCCCCGGGCGGGGATGGCTCCCTGCACCGCAAACTCCTGGGGAGCGGGATCTCTATCCTGGAGCTCCTGGACCTTTCAGGTGTCGCAGAGGGGGATTATTTCATGGTTGCCCTCCCCCTCCGGCTGGAGGGGCTCGATGGCTCCCCTGCCAGGGTGATCCTCATGGAGAACGAGGTGGGTATGGCATGACCCTCCTCCTTGAAGCGGCGAAGAGACTCGAGGAGACCGTCCACGGGAGCGGGTGCGAGGACGGGGTTGCCACCCTGAAGCGGAAGCCGGATGCCCCCCGCTGCCAGTTTGAGCGGGGCGCGATGATCGAGGCCTCCTTCGGGGGGAAGACCGCACAGGTGGTGACAGACTCGCCCGTTCAGACCTCGACACCGGTCTCCTCTCTCTTCGGCCAGGACCTGCCGTCCCCGGAGCTGCGGACCGCTGCCCTCGCCATCGTAAACGTCGTGGCAGGCTTCCTCTGCATCGGGCGGAGGTTCCATGCCTGTGACCCCGCCTGCCACGGGCCATGTATAGAGGAGCTCCGTGCGGAGATCCGGGGACGGAAGATCTTCACCCCCATACAAGTCCCGGCCCTCTCCCGGACCCTTTCGCCCCTCGTCACAGAAAGGCCGGGTGATGCCGGGATCCTGGTGATCACCGGCGAAGCCCTGGTCAAGGAGGAGAACTCGGAGATCAGGGAACAGGCAGGAGACCATGGGATCCTCCTCCTCGGCCCCTCCACGGAAGGGGTAGCCTCCCTCCTCTCCCTTCCCCACTGGTGCCCGTATGGCCGCTAATCCAATTGGGCCTCGCGGCCGCTGATCCATCTGGGCCCTTGCGGGGCACCAATCCCCTGAGGCCCATGCAGGCGCGGAATTATATGGGCGATGGCCGCAGAAAAGCCTCATAACTCTTCAGAAGAAAGTGTATCTATGCTCTTTGGCTCTTCGGGGATCAGGAGCCGCTACGATCTCCCGCTCGCAGAGCTCGCCCTCTCCCTTGGCTCCGCTCTCGCGGCCACAGCATCGGATGTGGTGGTGGGGATGGACACCAGGACATCGAGCCCTATCCTCGCGAATGCGGCAATCGCCGGCCTCCTCTCGGGAGGGGCCCGGGTCACCTTCGGGGGTATCGTACCCACACCCACCGTCGCCTTCGCCGCCCGGAACCATGATGCAGGGCTCATGATCACCGCATCCCACAACCCCGAGGAGTACAACGGCCTGAAGTTCTTCAACCCGGACGGGTCATCCTTCATGCCTCCCCAGCAGGAAGCACTCGAGCAGAAGATGGGGGCTTCCCAGTGGAAGGGCTGGGAATGCCAGGGGGAGATGGAAGAGGCCGACCTGCTCTCCGGCCACCGGAATGCGATCCTTGACCGGAGGAAGGTCTCCCGGGACCTTGTTGCGGTCATCGATTGCGGGAACGGTGCCGGGTCGGTTATCACGCCTGAACTCCTCTCTGCCATGGGGATCGCCACAATCCCCCTCAACTGCCATACCAGTGGCCACTTCGCCCGCCCCTCTGAACCGCAGGAGGAGGGACTCGCTTTCGTTGGGGAGATGGTGAGGGCCGGATCAGCCGACTGCGGGGTGGTCCACGACGGGGACGCAGACCGGATGATGGGCTTTGACGGCAGGGGGAGGTTCATCGACGGGGACCGCCTCATGGTCCTCTTTGCCCGCTACCTTGATGCCGGAAAAGTCGTCACCACCGTGGACGCCTCCATGGTCATCGACGAGGTGGCCGAGGTGCAGCGCACGCCGGTCGGGGATACCTATGTCTCGACACGGCTCAGGGAATGGGGGGACTTCGGCGGTGAACCGTCGGGAGCCTGGATCTTCCCCCGCCACTCCCTCTGCCCCGACGGGATCTACGCCGCTGCCCTCTTCTGCGAGATGGCGTCCGAATGGGATATCGCAGAAGAGCTGGACCATATCCCCCGCTACCCCATCGTACGGGAGTCCAGGCCCTGCAGCGATGCAGGGGAGATCCTCAGGCGCCTCGGGGCATCTTCCCCCACCGACGGGATTCGCACCGGCGAAGAGGACGGGTGGTTCCTCATCAGGGCGAGCGGTACCGAGCCCAGGATCCGGATCACCGCAGAGGGGAAGACCGCCGCAGCAGCAAAGAGGCTCGCGGATAAGGCCCGGCTGATGGTGAATCGGGCGGAAAGTGCTTAAGCCCGTGGGAAGAGAGTACTTGGTATGGAATGCGTGGTGCTCGCGGCCGGGGAAGGCCGGCGCATGCGCCCCCTCACCGCTCACCGCCCGAAGGTGATGCTCCCCCTCGCCAACCGGCCCATCCTCGAGCACCTGATCATCGCTGCCCGGGATGCCGGAATCACGGAGTTCACCCTTGTCGTGGGCTACCGGGAGCGGGAGGTCCGTTCCTGCTTCGGGAACGGAGAGCGGCTCGGGGTCAGGATACGCTACGTTCCCCAGCGGCACCAGCTCGGGACCGGTGATGCCCTGCGGGCCTGCGAAGGGCTGGTCTCGGGGACCTTCCTCCTTCTGAACGGAGACATGGTGGTCCGGTCAGGGGATATTCGCGCCCTTGCCGGCCTGCACCCGCCGGTCATTGCCGTCTCCCGATCTCCTCATGCGCAGGACTTCGGGACCGTGAGGATGGAGGGTGACCGGATCCTGGATCTCGCCGAGAAGGTCCCGAACCCTGCGGGCGACCTGATCAATGCCGGCGCGTACCTCCTCGACCCGGGGATATTCGGCCGGCTCGAGTCCATCGGCCGCTCGGAACGCGGCGAGTTCGAGATCACCGATGCCCTCTCAGTCCTCATCAGGGAAGGGGGGGTGACAGGCTACCCCATGTCCTTCTGGCTCGATGTGGGCCACCCCTGGGACCTTTTGGAGGCGAACGGAGAGCTTCTCCAGACCTGGGCCTTCGAGAGGGAGGGGACCGTCGAGCCGGGAGTGGTCCTCGATGGTGATGTGGCCGTGGGGCCCGGTTCCACAATCCGGACCGGGACGGTCATCGAGGGGCCGTGCGTCATCGGGAGGGACTGCCGGATCGGCCCCCATGCCTACATCCGGGGGGCCACATCCATCGGGAACGACTGCCACATCGGCCATTGCTCCGAGGTGAAGAACTCGGTCATCCTCCCGGGGACGAAGATCCCCCATTTCAACTACGTCGGGGACAGCGTCATCGGCTCATCCTGCAACCTGGGCGCGGGGACCAAGATCGCGAACCTGCGGAACGACCGTGCCCCGGTGCATGCCTGCGGGAAGAACACGGGAAGGGTGAAGTTCGGGGCCATCGTTGGCGACGGGGTCTCCTTCGGGATCAACTGCTCGGTGAATGCAGGGACCGTGGTGGGGAGCGGCTGCAGCTTCGCCCCCCAGTCCTATGTCCACGGCTGTATCATGGAAGGAACGGAGATGAGGTGAAGAGAGCCATGCAGGCAGTCATACTCGCAGCCGGTGAGGGGACGCGGCTTCGCCCCCTCACCCACAGCAAACCCAAGGCGATGATCCCGGTGGCGAACCGCCCGGTCATCGAGCATGTCATCGATGCCCTTCTTGCAAACGGCATCCGGGATATCGTTGTCGTGACCGGCTACCGGCGGGAGTACGTCCAGCGGTACCTGAACAGCCTGGAGGTTCCGGTGGCGGTGGTGGTCCAGGAGAAGCAGCTCGGGACCGCCCATGCCCTCAGGTGCGCGGCCCCCGAGATCCGGGAGGACTTTCTCGTCCTCCCGGGGGACAATTACATCGATGCCGCATCCATCGCGAAGATCAAGGGAGAGCCCTGCGCAATGCTCGTGAAGGAGCACCCCAGCCCCTCCAACTTCGGCGTGGTCGCCATCCGGGACGGGCTCGTCACGGGTATCGTCGAGAAGCCCGAGGAGGCGCCCACCCATACCGTGAGCACCGGGATCATCTCCCTCCCGCGGGACGCCCTCGGTTCCCTCGCAAAGAACGAGATCCCCGACGCCATCATGGCCCTCATCAGGAAGGGGCTGCGGATGAAGGCCATCACGGCAGAGGACTGGCAGGATGCCATCTACCCCTGGGACCTCCTGAGAATGAACCAGAGCCTGCTTCGGCATATCACCCCCGAAAAGGCAGGCAGAATGGCCGGGAACGTCACCTTCTCCGGGGTTGTGCATGTGGGAACCGGGACCGGGATCGGCCCGAACACCACCATCACCGGCCCGGTGGTCATCGGCGAGGACTGCGAGATCGGGCCGAATACCTGCATCCTTCCCGGCACCTCCATCGGGTCCCGGGTCAGCATCGAACCCTTCACGGTGATCGGCGGTTCCCTCATCATGGACGACACCTCAATCGGATCCCATTCCCGGATCCTGAATGCCGTGATCGGGGAAGGGTGCCGGATCGCGGACCATGCGAGTACAACCGAGAGCCCATCCCTCTTCTCCATCGAGGGGAAGGTGCAGAAGGCGGAGTTCGGGGCGGTCCTCGGAGACCGGGTCTCCACCGCCCCCTTCACGGTGCTCCGGACCTGCATCGTCGGGAACGGGGTGACGATCCGGGAAGGGAGGACCATCACCCAGATCCTCCCTGACAACAGTCTGGTGATGTAGGATGTGCGGGATCGTGGGATATGCGGGCAGGCGGAGGGCAGCCCCCCTCATCATCGACGGGCTCCGGAGGCTCGAGTACCGGGGGTATGACTCCTTCGGCGTCGCCACCCTCGGCTCCCACGTGGAGGTCTACAAGCGATGCGGAAGGATCCCCGCGAGCATCCCGGATACCCGTTCCATGAAAGGCACTCTCGGGATTGGGCACACCCGCTGGGCTACCCACGGAGCCCCGAGCGATGTGAATGCGCATCCGCATACCGACTGTACCGGCCGGATCGCGGTGGTCCACAACGGGATCATCGAGAACTACGCCTCCCTGCGGAAGAAACTCGAGAGGAGAGGACACAGCTTTCGTTCCGAGACCGACACCGAGGTCATCGCCCATCTCATCGAGGAGAATTACGCGGGAGACCTCGTCAAAGCGGTGCAGGAATCGGTAAAGTCTCTCGATGGTTCCTATGCGCTCCTCGCGATTGCCGAGGGAGACCGGCGCATCGTCGCCGCCAGGAACGCGAGTCCCCTCGTCCTCGGGCTCGGGGACGGGGAGACCCTTGCTGCCTCGGACATGACGCCGCTCCTGGAGTACACCGAGAGGGTCGTCTTCCCCGAGGACGGGGATATCATCTCGATCACGCCCCAGGGGGCCGAGATCCTCAACCAGGGCAAGCCGGTGGAGAGGCCGGTCGAGCTCGTGAACTGGTGCGTGGACGATGTCAAGAAGGGGGGCTTCGAGCACTACATGCTGAAGGAGATCTTCGAGCAGCCCCGGGTCTTCTATGAGACGGCACGGGCCGCGGACCCTGCGCCCCTCGTGGATCTTCTCCGCGTGACCCCCGCCCTCACCATCGTCGCCTGCGGCACATCGTACCATGCGGGCCTCATCGCCAGGTATCTCCTGGAGGAGTGCGCAGGGATCCCTGTGAGGGTGGACCATGCCTCGGAGTTCAGGTACTCCATCCCACCGGTCAGGAACCCTGTCCTCGCCGTGACCCAGTCCGGGGAGACCGCCGATACGCTCTGGGCTGTCCGGGCTGCAAGATCCCGCAACTGCCCGACGGTCGCCCTGACAAACGTGGTCGGCTCCTCGGTGACCCGGCTTGCGGATGCCGCGATCTATACCCGGGCCGGCCCGGAGGTGGGCGTTGCCGCGACGAAGTCCTTCATCGCCCAGCTCGCGGTCTTCATGGCCCTCGCGGACCGGCTGGGTGGAGGAAGCCTCGCGGGCTCCATCGCAACCGCCCACCTCTCGATCGGCGATCTCCTCCAGCAGGACGTGGAGGAGGCGGTCGCCGTCTGCGGGAGAGCCCGCTCCATCTTCTTTGTCGGGAGGGGCCCGTTCTACCCCGTGGCGCTTGAGGGGGCCCTGAAGATGAAGGAGATCTCCTACATCCATGCCGAGGGCTACGCCGCCGGCGAGCTGAAGCACGGCCCCTTCGCCCTCCTCACGCCGGAGACACCGGTTGTCGCCATCTGCCTCCCCGGCCCCACCTACCGGGTCATGATCTCCAATATCAAGGAGATCAAGGCGCGGGGTGCACAGGTGATCGGCATCGGCCTCGCCGGTGACGGGGAGCTTGCGGACGTGGTGGACGTTTTCCTCACCATCCCCGGGGAAGACCCGTGGGTCCATATCCTCACGGCCTCGGTCCTCCTCCAGCTCCTGGCCTACCATACTGCACGGAGCCTGAAGACCGATATCGACCGGCCCAGGAACCTCGCAAAGAGCGTGACCGTTGAATGATCGAGTACGGCAGGAATACCATCGGACCCGGCGCACGGATCTTCGAACCCGTGACCATCGGCTTCCCGTCCAGGGACCGGATCGGGTGCGAGAACTTCAGGGGGGCGGTCATCGGGAGGAACGCCCTCATCCGATCGGGGACAACCATCTACTGCGACGTGGAGATCGGCGACGACTTCCAGTGCGGGCACAACGTGCTGATCCGTGAGAAGACCCGGATCGGCAGCCGGGTGGCCGTTGGCACAGCGACTATTATCGAGGGAGAGACCACCATAGGAAGCGATGTGCGGATCCAGTCGTTTGCGTTCATCCCCACCCATACCGTGATTGGGGATGGTGTCTTCATCGGCCCCCACGCGGTGCTGACGAACGACCGGTACCCGCCTTTTGGCCGACCCGAGCTCAGGGGCCCTGTCCTGAAGGACCAGTCGGTCATCGGGGCGAACGCGACGGTCCTTCCGGGGATCGTTGTCGGGAAAGGGGCATGTGTTGCGGCGGGTGCGGTCGTCACCCATGATGTCCCTGCCCGCAAACTTGCCATCGGTGTCCCCGCAGAGATACGGGATCTCCCGAAGGAGATGAAGCGATGACTGCCATGATCCCGATCTCGCGGCCCGTTCTCGGGAAGGAGGAGGTCGAGGCCGTGGCACGGGTGATGGAATCGGGGATGATCGCCCAGGGGCAGGTGGTGGCGGAGTTCGAACGGGCCTTTGCCTCCTACTGCGGGGTGAACCATGCGATTGCGACGAGCAACGGCACCACTGCCCTCCATGCCGCCCTCCTCTCCGCGGGGATAGGGCCCGGGGACGAGGTGATCGTTCCGTCCTTCACCTTCATCGCCACGGCAACCTCGGTCTCCATGTGCGGTGCCAGGCCGGTCTTTGCCGATGTTGATGACCGGACCTTCACTATCGATCCTGCCGCGGTCGAGGGCCTCATCACCCCAAAGACCCGGGGCGTAATCGGCGTGCACCTCTTCGGCCAGCCGTTCGATATCCCCGCCCTTGCCAGAATCTGCGAGGACCATAACCTTCTCCTTGTCGAGGACGCTGCCCAGGCCCATGGGAGCACCTTCAAAGGCCGGAAAATGGGATCCTTCGGGGAGCTGGCGTGCTTCTCCTTCTATGCGACGAAGAATATGACCACCGGCGAAGGGGGCATGGTCACCACGGACGATGCGGAGCTGGCCGGGCGGATCCGGCTCCTCATCAACCACGGGCAGAAGGAGAAGTACCTTCACACCACCCTGGGGTATAATTACCGGATGACCGACATGGAAGCTGCCATGGGTCTCGTCCAGCTCAAAAAGCTCGATGGGATGAATGCAAAACGTGCGGCGAATGCGAGATACCTGGACCAGAGCTTCCGGTGCCCGGGCCTTATCACGCCCCACGTGAGGCCGGACTCCACCCATGTCTATCACCAGTATGTGCTGAAGGTGGAGAAGGGATCCCGCCTCACGAGGGACGGACTCGTGCAGGCCCTTGCAGAGAGGGGCGTCGGGACCGCCATCCACTACCCCCGGCCTGTGCATGACCAGCCCCTCTACCGGGGCCAGCAGGGGAAAGACCCCTGCCCGGTCTCGAGCAGGCTTGCCTCCAAGGTCCTCTCCCTCCCGGTCCACCCG
This sequence comes from Methanomicrobiales archaeon, assembly GCA_015660865.1. Lineage (GTDB taxonomy): Archaea > Halobacteriota > Methanomicrobia > Methanomicrobiales > JACTUA01 > JACTUA01. The sequence goes on from JACTUA010000001.1 coordinate 556,756, forward strand.
CTCCTGTCGGAAAGCGATCTCACAGCCATCGTCCGGGCTGTCAATGAGGTGGTCTAGCATGGATGCAGGTGTCATCGGTGTGGGAAGCATGGGGAGGAACCATGCACGGATCTACTCTGAGCTCAAGACCGTGAACTCCCTCTTCATCTACGACACGAACCGGAAGTCGGCTGAGGAGACGGGGAGGCTCCACGGGGCAACGGTATGCGGATCCATCGGGGATCTCCTTTCCCGGTGCGAGGCAGTCTCCCTCTGCGTCCCCACCCAGTTCCATTTTCAGGTCGCACGGCAGGTCATAGCCGCAGGAGTCCATGCCCTCATCGAGAAGCCCATCTGCACGACGGCTGCCGAGGGGCGATCCCTTCTCCCCGCCATCCCCGATGACCTCGTTATCGGGGTCGGCCATATCGAACGGTTTAACCCGGTGGTCCCCGAGATCAGGAAGATCATCAGGAAGCCCCTCTATATGGAGATGAAGCGGCACAACCCGACCTCAGCCCGGGTGAAGGGAACCTCGGTAGTCAACGATCTCATGATCCATGACATCGACATCGCCCTCCATTCCTTCTTCCACGGGAAGCCCACCTCCCTCGTCTCGGCAGGGAACGACGATATTGCGAGCGCCCTGATGAGCTGGGGGGGGACCCCCGTCTACCTCTCCACGAGCAGGAAGTCCTCGAAGAAGATCCGGATGTGCTACATCGAGGAGGAGGAGTTCACCATCGAGGGGGACTTCATGGCACAGGAGATCTATGTCCACCATAAGCCTGGCCAGTACATTTTCGAGGACGACCGGTACGTGCAGGAGAACCTCATCGAGAAGGTGATGGTGAACAAGCTCGAGCCCCTGAAGGTCGAGCTCTCTACCTTCCTCGACTGTGCTTCCCGGGGAAAGCCCTTCCCCGTAACCCCCTCCGAAGCCGTGGAGAACCTGGAGATCTGCGAGGAGATTCGCCGACAACTCCCCTGCTGAAAGGGGAGCGGGAGGGTATATGGCAGGAGATGACCAAACTCTCCCGGGAACCAGAGGCAACCCGTGGTCCGTATGAGGAAGGGGCTTAAGAGTATCCTGCAGGCAAAAGGGCCGATTGAGAAGGTCGGTGTTGTGGGGATGGGATATGTCGGCATACCTTCCGCGGTCCTCTTCGCTGATTCAGGGGCTTTCCGGGAGGTCATCGGCTTCCAGCGTGACTCCCCCAGCTCGGGCTACAAGATCGGGATGCTCAACCGGGGCGAGAGCCCCCTGAAGGGGGAGGAACCGGATCTCGGGGAGATGCTTGGGAAGGTCGTGGCCCGGGGAACCTTCCGGTGCACGTCAGATTTCTCCCTCATCTCGGATCTGGATGCCGTCACCCTCGCCATCCAGACCCCCTTCAAGAACCCCGCGGACCTCATCCCCGACTTCACCCCCCTCCGCGAGGGCCTCACGTCGGTGGGGAAGCACCTCTTACGGGGGACCCTCGTGGTCATCGAGTCCACCGTGACCCCGGGGACGACCGGCGGGACAGCGCGGAGGATCCTGGAGGATGAGTCCGGCCTCGTGGCGGGTCGTGACTTCGCCCTCGCCCATGCACCCGAGCGGGTGATGGTCGGGAGGCTCCTCCGGAACATCCGGGAGCATGACCGGGTCGTCGGGGGCATCGACCCCGCATCGACAGACCGTGCATCCGAGCTCTACCGGACCGTCCTCTCGACAGGGAAGATCATCCCCCTGACGGCCAAGGCAGCCGAGGTGACGAAGACCGCAGAGAACGCGTTCCGCGATCTCCAGATCGCAGCCGCCAACCAGCTCGCCCTCTACTGCGAGGCCATGGGGGTGAACTTCTACGACGTGCGGGCCGGGATCGCGAGCCTGAAGGAGGAGGGGGTCACGAGGGCCATCCTGTTCCCGGGGGCCGGCGTGGGAGGTCATTGCCTCCCAAAGGATAGCTACCACCTGGAGAAGGGGGTGAAGGAGGCAGGAAGGGATCTCGACTATCCGGCTGACGCGGACTCCCTCTTCCTCCTGGCCCGCCGGATTAATGACTTCATGCCCAGGCACATGCACCGCCTCACCCTCGAGGGGCTTGACCGGGCCGGGAAACGGATCTCGGGGGCACGGGTTGCGATCCTGGGCTGGGCCTTCCTCCCGAACTCGGATGATACGAGGAACACGCCATCCGCGCCGTACCGGGACTTTCTCATCGAAAGCGGGGCAGACGTCCCGGTCCATGATCCCTGCGTGGGCCGCTCCCCCGGCGTTCCCATCTCCCATGATCTCCGGGAGGTCATCTCGGGGGCGGACGCCATCGCCATCCTCACCGCCCACAGCCCCTACAGGGGTCTGGTCCCCGGTGAGGTAAAGGCATGGACCGGGAAGGAGCGGCCGGTCATCGTCGACGGAAGAAATCTCGTGGACCCCGACGCCTACATTGGCGAGGGATTCGTGTACAAGGGGATAGGGCGGGGGGATAAGAACCGCCACCCGCTTCCCTGATGGGGGCGACCCGGGAATGAAGATCCTTCTCGTCTCAACCCAGGACTACATCCACCATCCCATCCCTTCCCGGCACCACTACATCTTCGAGGAGCTCGCAAAGAGGCACGAGATTCATGTCCCCCATTTCCACGTGAGCCAGGGGGAGGAGCGCAAGACCCGGCTCGTGGTCCATGAGGCCACCCGCTACCCGAGGGGCGGCCCCCTTGTCCACTACATCCTGAACGCCCCCACCCATTTCCGGGTCCTCGAGGAGATCGTGAGGGAGTGCGGGATCGACGTGGTGGTCGCATCCCATGTCCTCGCCGGGATGGCAGTCATCCGTGCCGCACGGCGCCACCGGGTCCCGGTTGTCTTTGACCTGAAGGACTGGTTCCCTGACTCGGCGGCTGCCTACTACAGGAACCGGCTCGCCCGGAAGATCATCCGGGACAGCGTCTGGTTCGTCACCCGGTACAACCTGGACAGGAGCGACCGGATCACCACAGTATCGCCCTCCCTCGTCGAGAAGCTCCGGACATTCGGGTATGACTCCACCCTCATCACGAACGGGGTCGATACGGATCGCTTCGTACCCATGGACGGCAGCGGGATGCGGAAGAGGCTCGGCATCGCCGACGGCGAGTTCGTCATCGGGTTCGAGGGGGCGGTGGAGCAGTGGTACGCCCTGGACAGGGTGATCGCGGCCCTCCCGGAGCTCCTGGTACACCGCCCTTCCACGAGGCTCCTTGTTGTGGGAGGTTCCCTCTTCACCGGCTTCATGGAGGAGCTGAAAAAGAAGGCGAAGGATCTCGGCGTCCTCGGGCATGTCACCTTCACGGGGCCGGTGCGGTATCACGACCTGCCCGGGTACATCGCAACCATGGATCTCTGCCTCATTCCCCTTTCCCCGCCCCGGTGGGTGAACATCGCCCTCCCGAACAAGTTCTTCGAGTACTCGGCCTGCGGGAAACCCATCCTCTCATCCCCCATTCCCGACGTCATGGCCATAGGCGGCCCCCATCTCTCCATCTACCGGAGTGACACCGAATTCATGGAGAAGGTGAAGGAGGCCATGGACAACCCGAAGACGTTCTCCCTGGACGTCGAGAGGTTCAGCTGGAGGAGGAGGGCCGGGGAGTTCGAGGGGATCCTCGAGGGGCTCATCCGGGGATAAGGGGTATACAAACGATTTAGTGGTCATCCGTGTAACATGGGAGAAGAGGATAGTATGGCCGATCTCCTGAAGAAGTACCAGAGACATCTCGTCGGGCTTGCCCTTATTCTCATCGGGATACTCTGCCTCTGGATCCGTTTAAACCCCCTCTCCCATCTCCAGACCCTGGCTGGAGGGGATCCCCTCAACCTGTCTGCAAGCGACGACCCCCTCTACAACTTCCGGCAGGTGGAGCTGATCATCCGCAACTTCCCGGCATACCCCTGGTTCGACCCCATGACCCTGTACCCCTTTGGTCAGGTCATCTACTGGGGTCCCCTCTTCCCCACCATCGCGGCCCTGGTGTGCATGGCCCTGGGGATGACCACCCGCCCTGATGTCATCTTCATCTCTCAGTTCATCCCGCCCGTCATGGCCGTTGCCGTGGTCCCCATCGTCTACCTTATCGGGAAGAGGATGGCGGACTGGAGGACCGGCCTCATTGCAGCCCTCTTCACCGCCATCGTCCCGGGGCAGTACCTCCAGCGGTCCCTCTACGGCTACTTCGACCACCACATCGCAGAGGTCCTCTTCTCCACTCTCTTCTGCCTGGGCTACATCTCCATCCTTGTCTATACCAAGCGGCACCAGGTAGACTTCACCCGTCTCGAGAGCCTGAGGATCCCTGCCATCCTCTCCCTCCTGACCGGGGGCGCGTACCTCCTCGGCCTCTTCACCATGCCCACCATGATCCTCTTTGCCCTCATCGTGGCAGCATTCACGGTGGTACAGTACGTGTGGGACTTCTTCAGGCGGAGGCCAAGCGATTACCTCCTCTTTGCCAACGCCATTATCTTCGGGGTCGCCATCCTGGGCCTCCTCGCCTTCGGGCTGAAGCACCCGGGGCTCGATCTCTCGCGCTATACGATAGGCCACGTCTACGCCTACCTCATGATCATCATCGGCACGGGACTCCTGGCCTGGCATGCACGGTACATGAAGGGACGGCCCTGGTACCAGTTTCCCCTCTCCCTTGCGGGCATCGGACTCTTCGTCGTCATCTTCCTTGCGTTCCTCCTCCCGAGCATCTACGAAACCCTCATCGCGAGCCTCTTTGCCTTCTTCGGCCAGCCGGCAACCGCGCTGACCGTCCAGGAGGCCAGGGGATGGGATCCTTCCCTTGCCTGGATGACGTTCCAGTACGGCCTGGTCCTCATGACCCTTGGGATCGCGGCTGTCATCTACCGGAACTGGCGGGAGGAGCACCCCGACCAGATCTATGTCCTCATCTGGTCGGTCATCATCCTCTTCTCCACCATCCAGCACGTCCGCTACGAGTACTACCTCGCGGTGAACGTTGCGATCCTCTCGGCATTCGCAGCCGGTACAGCCCTGGAGTTCGGGTGGCCCGGGGTAAAGACCCTCGCCCTCCGCCGGGTTACTCCTGAGGAGGAGCCTGAGAAGAAGGATCGGCAGAAGGAGGAGAGGCAGGCGAGAAAAGCGAAGCGGGGCGGGAAGGAGAAGAAAGCCGCGAAGGTCTCCACCAGCCCATGGGTCCTCGCCCTGGCCGGTGTGGTTGCCCTCGCCCTCCTCTTCACGTACTCCTCGCTCCAGTATGATGTCCTCTACTCCCAGGGGACGATCATGAATGGCGACTGGCGGGAGTCCCTCGAGTGGATGGGGAACCACACGCCCGATCCCGGGGTGGACTATTATGGCATCTTCGACCAGAGCTCCTTCTCCTACCCGCCGGGCTCCTACGGGGTGATGTCCTGGTGGGACTACGGCCACCAGATCAGCTTCATCGCAAAGCGGATCCCGAATGCCAACCCATTCCAGTCCGGAGTCGCGGGACCGACGGGGGCAGCCTCCTTCTTCATGACCCAGTCTGAGGAGTATGCGAACTTCGTCGCCGATACGCTGGGCACACGGTACGTGGCCACCGATATCGAGATGGACAGCCCCAAGTTCTGGGCAATGGCAACCTGGTTTAACAGCTCCGTCAGCGATGCCCCGTACAACCCGGCGTACTATGTCCCGGGGCAGACCTCGGGACAGTACCAGCTCGTGAAGCTGAACAACCAGTCCTACTACGAGACCATGGTCTCGAGGCTCCATAACTTCGACGGTTCGATGGCCACCCCCACCAAGGTCTATTACGTCGAGTACCAGCTCCCTTCGGTGACCGGCCTCGACGAGCCCCTCATCACCCAGGCCCAGGTCCTCGATGCAGGAGATGCCGTCAACCGGACGAGAGCGTTCAACCTGAACCCCCCCCAGGGGACCCTGGCGAACGCCGTCTCCCAGGCCGTCTTCCTCCCGGTGGAGACGGTACCGGCCCTGCGCCACTACCGGCTTGTCCATGAATCGCCCACCGGCGTCTTCACCAGTACCCAGGCAGGGACCCCGGACCTCAAGTACGTGAAGGTCTTCGAGTACGTGAAGGGGGCGCGGATCCAGGGCCAGGGGATCATCGCCATTGACCTCGTCACGAACACGGGGAGGAGGTTCACCTACCGGCAGGAGAGTGTGAACGGGGAGTTCGTGGTACCGTACTCGACTCAGGGGAACCCCTACGAAGTCCAGGCCCTGGGCAAGTACCGGATCGAGGGAACCGGCCGCACCATCGACGTCCCTGAAGAGGCGGTGATGCAGGGCCTGAGCGTCTGATCCCCCCTCATGGGAAGCATGACGTGCGGGGTCGTTACCGGGAAGGTGTTCTGCCACCACCACCTGGAGGGTCACCCGGAGAACCGCGACCGGCTCCGGCTTGCCCTCTCGGGGGTCCCGGGGGCCGCCCGGAGGCTGGCCCCGGTGAAAGCGGCACCGGTGGATCTGGAGCGGGTGCACCGGCGCGAGTATCTCGCCTGGCTCCAGGGGATCTCAACCGGAGAGTGCTACATCGACTTCAACACCTATATCTGCCCTGACTCATTCGAGGTAGCCCTCTATGCTTCCGGTTCATCTATCCTCGCTGCCGAGGAAGCCCTCGACGGGCGCAACTGCTTTGCCCTCGTCCGTCCTCCCGGCCATCATGCCGAGCCCGGGCGGGCCCGGGGATACTGCCTCCTGAACAACGTGGCAATTGCAGCGGCCCATGCTCTCGAATCCGTGGACCGGGTGGCCATCGTGGACTGGGATCTCCACCATGGGAACGGGACCCAGGAGATCTTCTATGCCTCGGATCGGGTCCTCTTCTGCTCCATCCACCAGGCTGAGGGTTTCCCGGGGAGCGGAGGGGCCGGTGAGACGGGGACGGGAGCAGGCCGGGGATACACCCTGAACGCCCCCCTGGCCCCGGGCTGCGGCATCGCCGATTACCGGCTTGTCTTTGGCGAGGTCTTCTGCCCGGCCCTTGAGCGGTTCCGGCCGGACCTGCTCATCGTCTCGGCCGGCCAGGATGCCCTTTGCGATGACCCGAAGGCGGTGATGAGGCTTGACCCCGGTGGTTATGGTATCCTCACCCGTATGCTCATGGAGGCAACCGACCTCCCCCTGGCCCTCGCCCTTGAGGGCGGGTATGGTCCCTCCCTCGGCCGCGCCATTGCTGCTATCTTCCGGGCTCTTGGGGGAAGGGATCCGGGTGAGTATTCCGCTCCCCCGCCCGGCCGCTCAACAGAGGATCTGGTCAGGATCCTGAAAAAAGTCCATGGCTGGCAGGAAAAATCACTTTCTCCCCCATAATTCGACCCTTAAGGCCAGAGGGGGCTATACCGGGCCCTTTTGAGGATCCCTGAAGATTGCGCGAAAATTTTCTGAATTATTTTGCGTAATCGCGTTAGAATTATATCAAAAGTTTTATAATATATGCTGACGAGCATGTATATGTTGCCAGACATGGATGACCCGGCCCGAGTGAGATCACTTCTCTGCACGCTATCACCTCTCATCCCCGGGGTCTCTCCACCCTGTGCAACGGCGTCTCTAGTCCCGGATCATTTTCAACCCTGAAACCCTCGCGGTTCCGGGGGTCCGGGATTGGCCCTGCTCTCTCCTGGTGAGGGTATCGCCGGCGGAACCTCCGGGTCATCCCGGGTATCCGGTTCTCCAGGACACATTCAAGGCCCGAGGGCCCGGCGGTCACCCTGCCATCCCCCCACCCCGCCGAGGGCCGATGGGATCACCGGGATTGCTTCCGCCTCACCCGCTCCTTGTTTATGGAAGAGACCTCGAGCCCCGGAACAACGACCCGGACCACCGGCACCTTTGTCCGGGCGAGCTCGCAGACGCAGGCCCGCTCCACCTTCCCCTCTAACTCGGCGAGGACGAGCCGGATATCACCACCGATGGTGGGGGTAGAGAGGTCCGGAAGGGAAGGGAGGTCAACCGAGGCAGCCGGGGCGAACCATTCCCGGTTCAGGCGCTTCATCCGGTCATAGCCGATCCGCTGGACGAAGGCCTCCCGTTCGTCCGAGGCGGTCACGCCCTGGATCCTCACGGCACGCCGCTGGGCCACCTCGGTGAGGGCCTGGATGGCCGCTATCTGGGGGGATGGATGGGTCCCGGCCCCCATCACGAGGAAGGCTGGATCCTTTGTCACCGGGTCATCGGCCGCGGCCGCAACCGTCGGGATCCTGGTGAGGCCATCGAGGAGCCAGAGGGTGATGACGATCCCGGCCTTCTCGTACCGGCCGAGGAGATCCTGGACCGGCCCTGGCTCCGTCACCGAGATCCTCTTTCCCATGGAATGGTTCCGCTCTGCCCGGGAGAGGGCGTCCCGCTCCAGGGCCTCGAGAAGCCCGTAGAGGATGGCCTCGTCCCGGGTATTTCCCGCCGCGAGCCCGTTCGGGTCCGAGGCAAAGAGCCCCCTGGCCTCACCCATCGTATTGTACGGGAGGAAGACCGCGTTGGAGGGGATCCAGACCTCGCCCTTCTCGAGGAGGTCGAAGCCCGTTGTCCAGTGGATCCGCTCTCCCGCCTCAAGGGGGCGGGAGAGGATGAGATCCGCGGGGTCCACCGCCCGCTTGATCCCGATCTCCTCGTACCCGGCGACCTTCATGGGATCCCCATGGTACTCTGCCGAGAACCTCTCGATGGCCATTGCCATCGCCGAGGCCTTCGCCTCATCCGGCGTGATCCCCTTCCCGATATGGACCTGGGGGTTTCCCATGCCCGATCTCCGCCGGATAACGGCAAAGCAGGGGATGCCGTGCCGGTCCTTCTCGGTGCACTCGACGAGATCCAGGGCCCCGATCTCCCCCATGAGGGGCTCCATCTCCGCGATCGTCTCAGCCGGATCCTTCACCCTGTGGGTGCCCAGGAAGAATTTCTTCTCCTCGTCAGCGATCTCCAGCTGCATGATATGATCCAGAAGGGAGGCTATCTTTTTATAGGTGGCGAAGGGATGATACTCTCATGCAAGCAGGAGAGGTCGCGGTCGGGATGAACGTCCGCTACCCCAGGACGGGCACCACCGGGAAGGTCGTCCGGATCGAGCAGATGGACAGGGACACCTTCGCCGAGCTCGACACCACCCACCTCCTCTACCGCACCGACCAGCTCATCGCCTTTGAGCCGAAGGCGGAGAAGGAGGAGAAGAAAGGGGGAGGAGAGCTGGAGCAGGTGGCCAAGGAGCGGGAGGAAGCCCGTTCCATCCAGTCGGCCTGGCTCTCCGCCGACGAGCTCTGCGACGGCGGCGGCTAGCCCTGGACCGGGATGGTGGTGAGCTTCACCGACTCCACCCCCTTCTGGGACATGAGCCTCTCGGCGACGTGCTTCAGCTCGGTCCCCTCGCCACGGAGGAGGATCACCTCCAGGCACCGGTCATGGGTGACATGGGAGTGGAGAGACGCCTGGATCACGTACCCGTAGTCGTGCTGGATATCGAGGAGGGTCTGCATGAGACCCCGCTGCGTGTGGTCATAGACCATGGTGATGACCCCCTGCCGCTCGCCCTTCACGTCCGACATCCACTGGTAGTGGGTGATATATGCGCGGATCGCATCGCGGATCCCTTCAGAACGGGATGAATAGCCCCGGATCGTGATGATCTCGTCGAACTTCTCGAGGAGGAGCTGGGGAAGGGAGATCCCGATCCGTGAGAGCTCGGTCTCGTTCACCATACAACCACTGAAAGGGGATTGGGGGGCGAGGACATTGAAGATTTCGTTCACGTATCCCCATTCGTCCGCAGGACGGAAACCGGGGGGCCCTGCTTCCCTCTCCGTGGCAGATCACGGATTTCCGCGTCGGGTACGTCCGCGCATCTCGGATCAGGTATAAGTATACCGGAGCTATATACGTTAGGGAGGTCTGAGGTCGTTTGCGGGATGTAACCATTCCCGGTGTCAATATCGGGGTCGTCGGGCATGTGGATCACGGGAAGACCACCCTCGTCTCCGCCCTCACCGGGGTCTGGACAGACCGCCACAGCGAGGAGATCAAGCGGGGGATCTCCATCCGCCTGGGCTACGCGGATGCCACCTTCTACCGCTGCGACGGGAGCGAGGACCCCGAAGCGTACTCAACAAGCGCCGTATCCCCCGTCTGCGGCGATAAGGCCGTACCCTTCAGGACGGTCTCCTTCGTGGACGCACCCGGCCACGAGACGCTCATGGCCACGATGCTCTCCGGTTCCGCCCTCATGGACGGGGCGATGCTCGTGATCGCGGCGAACGAGCCGTGCCCCCAGCCCCAGACCAAGGAGCACCTCATGGCCCTTTCCATGGTAGGGATCCGGAAGATCGTCATCGTCCAGAACAAGATCGATGTCGTCTCCCAGAAGGAGTCGATGGCCCAATTCGAGCAGATCCGGCAGTTCGTCAAGGGGACCATCGCCGAGGGAGCCCCCATTGTCCCGGTCTCCGCCCAGAAGAAGATCAACATCGGGGCCCTCATCCAGGCGCTCGACTCGACCATCCCCGAACCAGAGCGGGACCCGTCGGCCTCGCCGGTGATGCTCATCGCCCGGTCCTTCGACGTGAACAAGCCGGGCTCCAGCTGGAAGGACCTGAAGGGCGGGGTCATCGGCGGGTCCCTCATCCGGGGGGTTCTCCACGAGGGGGACGACTTTGAGATCCGGCCCGGCCTCTCGATGCAGGTGGAGAACCGTATACGGTGGGAACCCGTCGTGACAAAGGTCACCTCTATCCAGACGGGTTCGAAGAAGGTGACGGACGCGACCCCCGGGGGGCTCCTCGGGGTAGGGACGAAACTCGACCCGGCGCTCACCAAGAGCGATGCCCTCGCCGGGCAGGTGGCAGGCCTCCCGGGGAAGCTCCCCCCCGTCTGGGACCGGCTCCACTTCCAGGTGACCCTCATGGAGCGGGTCGTCGGGTCAGAGAGCGAGGTGAACGTCGAGCCCCTGAAGATCAAGGAGCCCCTCATGCTCTCGGTGGGGACCGCGGTGACCGTCGG